>NZ_JBFAJH010000003.1:164007-281784 GCF_040655115.1 Streptomyces atratus
CGGTCCTCAGCGGACCCGGCATACCCTGCGGATTACCCACATCCGCATCGACCGGACCCGGATCGACCGCATCGCCCGGATCCGTCGTCCCATCCGCCGAGCCGGTCCTCAGCGGACCCGGCATACCCTGCGGATTACCCACATCCGCATCGACCGGACCCGGATCGACCGCATCGCCCGGATCCGTCGTCCCATCCGGCCGGGCGGACCCGGGCCCGAGCCCGGCCACCGCGCTCACCGCCCCGGGGGCGCCGGTGCTCAGCACCACGCCGGCCGCTGTGGCCAGCACCAGCGCGCGCCGTGCACCATGCGCGGCGGGGTGCCCTCCGTACCGCGTGGGCAGGGCACGGGCGGCGGCGCGGCGTTGCGAGGCGCACCCCGCACAGGCGCAGTCGATGGCGGGTACGTACTCCTCGAAGGCCGGCACAGTCATGCGAATCCCCTCCGCACTCGTCGAGATCTTTGGGCGCATCTGTACGGGCGTCAGTGTCCAACTCTCCTGACATAGTGCATTTTGACGGATAAAAAAGAAAAAACGACCATCCGACAGGCCGTGATGGGCGAGAAATGGTCAGGAGCACTCCTCTGCATCGGGTAGAGTTCTCCGGGTCAGCAGGCGCCGCTAGCTCAGTTGGTTAGAGCAGCTGACTCTTAATCAGCGGGTCCGGGGTTCGAGTCCCTGGCGGCGCACGCAGAGTCAAGGCCCCCTCACTTCACGTGAGGGGGCCTTGTTCGTATGTCAGCACCTCACCCGTGGCCGACGAGTGGCCCCGAGCCGTCCCTCCCGGGGGTGCGAGCAGATATCCGATCCGCTCGGGAAGCTCTCCGACTGGGGGAACGGCAGTCGGCTGCGCAGGATGTCCTTGGAGAGCCTGCGGCCGCCATCGAGGTGCGGACCTCGGAGGCGCTCGCAGGCCGGCGCCCCCGCCCCCGCACCGGACAAGACCGAGCGAATCCACCCTGACACACCCAGACGCCGAACGACGGAAAGTGACCGTTTCCGGACGTATCGTCATCTATCCGTTGGGTGTAGGCAGTTGGGCGCCCTACAGTGGCACGCAGTGGCCCACACGCCCCCCTTTGCCTCCCGCGTCGGCGCCGGGCTTCTCCCGCAGCCCGCGCACCGCGGTCGAGGACCGGCCCGGTCGGCGCCCCGGGGGAAAGCGGGCGGCCGACCGGGCCGGGTGCACCTCATCCACCGGACGGTCCGCTACGCGGACCTGCCCGCGGACGGCTTCTCGCCGGTCAGGTACGCCGAGACGACCACATTGGCGTTGTACTCGTGCGACGCGCGGTCGAACGTGCCGCCGCAGGTGATCAGCCGCAGCTCCGCCCGGCCGTCCTTGCGGGGCCCGTAGGCCTTGTGGGCGTCGAAGCGCTCCCGGGTGAAGACCTGGACGTCGTCGATGGTGAATTCGGCGACCGAGCCGTCCGTCCGGACGACCCGGATCTTCGCGCCGGGGCGGGCCGCGCTCAGTCCGTAGAAGACGGCCGGTTTGGTCTCGGTGTCGACGTGTCCGACGAGGAGCGCGGCGCCTGCCGCGCCGGGTCGGGTGCCGCTGCCGTACCAGCCGACGGTCTGCGGTTTCGCGAACGGTGGCGGGTCGATCGCCCCCGCCTTGTCCAGGCCGCGGGCGACGACGGGGGCCCGGACTCCTATCGAGGGGATCTCGACGCGTTCCGGCGCCGCGCCCTTGATCGGGGCGTGCGCCGCGGGCAGCGGTACGCCGTGGGGGCGCCCGACCGCCGCGATGTCGCCGGTGGTCGGGGCGGAGCTGGCGCCGGAGCCGTCGGCGATGCCGCGGCCCCACAGCCACAGGCCCAGGAGCAGGATGGCCCAGGCCACTCCGGTGAGCAGTCGGCCGGTGCCTGCTTGGCGGTCCGAGGCGGACATCTCGTTCAGTCCGCGGCCGGGCGGCGACGGCGGGCGCTGCGGAGGGCTACGGCGACGGCCGCGACGGCGGCCAGGGCCAGCCCGAGCACGGCGTGCGCGGTGCCGGGGCCCTCCTGCCGGGCCGTCTGTTCGGTGAGGACGGCAGTGCCTCCGCCACCGGCGCGGACCGGGGCGATCGGGGTGAGCGGTTCGGCACGGTCGCCCGCGACGACGGTGACGGTGCTGGACACCCTGGTGTCCGTGTCGCCGTCGCAGGTCACCCAGATGTCGTACGCGCCGGGCCGGGCGTCGGAGCGGATCCTGGCCTCGGCGAAGAGTCCGTCGCGGCCGGCGGACGTGAGGCGCGCGTCGGCGGCGAAGGCGTCGGATATCCCTTTGGCCTCCTTGCCCTTGCAGCCGTCGACCTGCAGGTCCACGTTGTCGCCGGGGGCTAGGGAGGACGGGGTCACCGAGAGGGTGGCGTGGGCCTTCGAGTCCTTCCCGGAGCCGGTGCCGGAGCCGGAGCCGGTGCCGGTGCCGGAGCCGGTGCCGGAGTCGGCCAGTGCAGCGGGAGCGGGGATCAGGGTCGCCGCGATCACCGCGGCCCCACAGAACGTGAGGGGTATGGAACGCATCGTGAACCTCCTTCTGGCAGGTTCACGCGTCCGGCGGCTTTTCGCATCCGCAGGGGTGAGGGACTGGGCCGTGCGGGTTCAGCGCCTTTCCTCCGGATCCGGCACCAGAAGGTGTGCATGCCCGCCTCCAGGCCGGCGAGCACGTCGGTGTCCATCCGGTCGCCGATCATGGCGCTGGACTCGGAGTGGGCACCGATCGCGTTCAGTCCGGTGCGCATCACCAGCGGGTTGGGCTTGCCCGCGAAGTACGGGTCCTTGCCGGTGGCCTTGCGCTCGAAGGGAACGTTTCCGCCCTGGCCCCGGTCCGGGCTACGAGACGTTCAGGCCCTGAATGCGATGAGTGAATAGCATGGTCACCCCGTGAGTCCGCGTATGGCAGGAGCCGCACCCATGACAGATCAGAAGCCCATCGAATCGTGGCTCACCGACATGGACGGGGTGCTGATGCACGAAGGCGTGCCGATCCCCGGCGCGGATGCCTTTATCAAGAAGCTCCGCGATTCGGGCAAGCCGTTCCTCGTCCTGACGAACAACTCGATCTACACGGCCCGAGACCTACATGTACGGCTCAGCCGGATCGGTCTCGAAGTACCGGTCGAGAACATCTGGACCTCAGCACTGGCCACCGCCAAGTTCTTGGACAACCAGCACCCTGGCGGCACTGCCTACGTGATTGGCGAGGCGGGGCTGACCACCGCCATGCACGAAGCCGGGTACGTGCTGACTGATGCCGAGCCTGATTTCGTGATCTTGGGCGAGACGCGCACCTACTCGTTCGAGGCGCTGACGAAGGCCATCCGACTGATCAACGACGGCGCCCGCTTCATTGCCACCAACCCCGACAACACCGGGCCCTCACCCGAGGGGGCATTGCCCGCCACTGGTTCTGTCGCCGCGTTGATCACGAAGGCGACCGGCAAGGAGCCGTACTTCGTCGGCAAGCCCAACCCGCTGATGATGCGCAGCGCGCTGAACACGATCGGTGCGCACTCCGAGACCTCCGCCATGATCGGCGACCGGATGGACACCGACGTGTTGGCCGGGCTGGAGGCCGGGATGGAAACCTTCCTGGTGCTCACCGGGCTGACGACCAGGGGTGAGATCGACCGCTACCCGTACCGGCCGACCAGGGTCGTGGACTCGATCGCGGACCTCGTCGACCTCGTCTGAGTGGTGGCCTGGCACTCCGCTCCGCAGCGGAGCGTCAGGCAGCCGAAGTAGCGTTCGTGTGGGACTCCTGCCGTACGCCGTGTGCGGGGACGCCGGCGGCACCGCGTTGTGCTGCGCCGACGTCACCGATTTCAGAGGTACGGCCAGGTGGCGGAGGGCGGCGGCCCCGTACCCGATCCGGGACAATCCGGACTCCCATTGGGAATGCGCTCAACTCCCCACTCTCGGCGAGGAGTTGAGCTTCAGTCCAGACCCGTTATCTTCCGGTGCGGATCACCGGTGGTCCCTATCGGTGCCAGGCCCCGTCGAGCGGGGGTTCAGCTGCCGGTGGCGGTCTTCCAGGCGTCGACGTAGTCGCCCAGGTGGGCGCCGATGTCCGACCAGTCCGGCTCGAAGACCTCCACGCCGCCCATCAGCTCGGCCAGCGCCCTCGCGTTGGCGTCGGTGGCCTCGACGTCCTTACGGGCGGAGAAACCGCCGCCGACCTCGCTGACATCCTTCTGCGCCTGCTCGGAGAGCATGAAGTCGAGCAGCTTCTTGCCGTTGGCGCTGTGCGGGGCCTTGTCGACCAGCCCGGCCGCGTACGGCAGGGCGAAGGTGGTGGGCTTGGAGCCCGCCTTCGCGGGGAACCAGATGCCGAGGTTCGGCATGTCCTTGGACTGGGCGTAGTTCATCTGGACGTCACCGTTGGCGACGAGGAGTTCGCCCTTGTCCACCTTGGGGGCGAGCTTGCCGGTGGAGGCGGACGGGCCGACGTTGTTGGCCTGGAGCTTCTTCAGGTACTCCATCGCCGGCTCCTTGCCGCCGAAGTCGTGCATGGCCTTGATGAGCACGGCCGTGCCGTCACCGGCGACTCCGGGGGTGGAGTACTGGATCTTCTCCTTGTACGTCCCGTCGAGGAGCTCGTCCCAGGTGGTGGGTGCGGTCTTCAGCTCCTTCTTGTTGTAGACGAAGCCGAAGTAGTTGTTGACGACCGAGGTCCACTTTCCGTCGGACGCCTTGTCGGCGCCGTCGACCTGGTCGGAGCCGGCCGGTTCGTACGCCGCCAGGAGGCCCTTGGAGTCGGCCTGCTGGATGAACGGCGGAAGGGTGACGAGGACGTCGGCCTGGGTGTTGGACTTCTCGCGGACGGCGCGCTGCACCATCTCGCCGGAGCCGCCCTCCACGTACGTGACCTTGATGCCGGTCTTCTTCTCGAAGTCCTTGAAGACCTTGTCGTACCAACCGTCGCCGTTCTCGCCCTTGAGCCCGTCGGCGCTGTAGACGGTGACGAGCTTCTCGTCGGAGGCGGCGGAGGAACCGCCGCAGGCGGAGAGGGTGGTGGCGAGGGCGAGACAGCCGGTGACGGCGGCTACCGGCTTGAGGAGGTTCTTGCGCATGGGTGTCGTATCTCCTGGAAGGTAAGTACGTGCGGGGAGTGTCAGCGGTACGAGGCCCTGGTACGGATGCGGGAGACGCCGAGGAGCACGAGCAGCGTCGTCCCCATGAGGACCACCGCGACCGCGGCGCCGGTGAAGAGCGAGCCGCGGTCGGTCGCCGCGAAGATCTGCACCGGAAGCGGTGTCCAGTCGGGCGGGTAGAGCATCATCGTGGCGCTCAACTCGCCCATGGACAGGGCGAAGCAGAGCCCCGCGGCCGCGGTGAGGGCGGGCAGCAGGAGCGGCAGTCTGATCCGCCACAGGACGTAGGACGGGCGGGCGCCGAGACTGGCCGCCGCCTGTTCGTACATCGGGTCAAGACGCACTGTTGCGGCTGAAACCGACTGATAGGCAAACGCCGTGACAAGAATGGTGTGCGCCAGGATCACGATCCAGCGCGTTCCGTTGAGCAGCATCGGCGGCCTGCTGAACGCGACGAGCACGGCGAGACCGACGACGACGGACGGCACGGCGACCGGCAGCATGAACAGTGCGTCCAGGAAACGGCGTCCGCGCTTTCGCAGCGAGGCGGCGGCGAGCGCGGCCCAGGAGCCGATGGTGAGGGCGAGCAGGCTGGCGCTGACGGCGGTGATCAGGCTGGTGACGAGGGCCCGGAGTGAGTCGCCGCTGGTGGCCGCCTGGTAGTGCTCGGTGGTCAATCCTGACGGGAAGGCGCCGGACCAGTGGGTGGTGAACGACGCGGCGACGATCACCAGCAGCGGCACCGCGAACAGCGGGACGAAGAGCAGGAAGAACACGGCCCAGGTGGCCCACTTCCCGGTACGGCTATGCACCAACACGGCGGCTCACCATCCGATACAGGCTGTAGAGACCGACGGAGATCGCGATGTTGACGACGGCGACGACACAGGCGGCCGGGTAGTCGGACTCCAGAATCGCCTTGCCGTAGACCAGCATCGGCAGGGTCGTGACACCTTTCGCGCCGGTGAACAGCACGATGCCGAACTCGTTGAGGCACATCACGAGGACGAGGGAGCCGCCCGCGGCGAGCGCCGGAAGCGCCTCCGGGAGGATCACCTGCCGTACGATCCTGGCCGGCTTCGCGCCCAGCGAGGACGCCACCTCCAGCTGTGCGGTGTCGAGCTGGGAGAACGCGGCGAGCAGCGGCCGCATCACGAACGGGGTGAAGTACGTGATCTCGGCGAGGAGGACACCCCACGGGGTGGTGAGGAAGTGGAAGGGCCCGTCCGCCGCGCCGGTGACGTCCGTCCAGACACCGTTGGCCATGCCGACGGTGCCGTAGACGAACAGCAGGGCGAGCGTGATCAGGAAGGACGGGAAGGAGAGGAAGACGTCGATGAACCTGGCGACCGCCCGGGCGCCGGGAAACGGCACGAAGGCGATCACCAGCGCGAGGACGAAGCCCAGCACCAGACAGCCGGCCGTCGAGCCGGCGGCGAGCCAGACGGTGGTGGTCAGCGCCGAGCGGAACGACGCGGACGCGAAGACGTCGCCGTACGGGGCGAGCGAGGTGCCGCCCTCGTCCGGGCTGACGGACTGCTGGACGACAAGGGCCAGCGGATAGAGGAAGACAAGGGCGAGAACGGCGACGGGCGGGAGCGCCCGGACGAAATTGCTGGGGCCCGTCCGGCGATTGAGGACAAGAGGGCTGCCGGACGCACCCGCGGACACGTCTCCGGCCACGGCGCTAGCCATGAACCCCTCCCTCGAAGCCGGCGCCCGCCGGCAGCAGCACCGCGTCCTCGGCGGCGAAGTGCAGGGTGACCTGGTCGCCGAGCGCCGGGGTCTCGCGCAGTTCGCGCAGGTCGGCCTTGATCCGGTGGCCGTGGATGTCGACGTACAGCCGGTGGGTGGAACCGCGCCACTGGACCTCGGCGAGGGTGCCGGTCAGCGCGTTGGGGCCGTCGCCGAGTCCGACCAGGTGGGGCCGGACGCAGAGGGTGGCGGTGACGCCGCCCGCCACCTCGCCGGTCGGTACGGCGAGTGCGTGCCCGGCGAAGTCCACGGCGCCGGTGGTGGCTGTGACGGTGACCGGCAACAGGTTGGCGTTGCCGACGAACGACGCGGTGAACTCCGTACGCGGGCGGCGGTACAGCTCCTGCGGGGTGCCGCAGTCCTGGAGCCGCGCCTTGTCCATGACCGCGATCCGGTCGGCGAGGGTCAGCGCCTCGACCTGGTCGTGGGTGACGTACAGGATGGAGACGTCCGGCAACTCCCGGTGCAGCCGCGCCAGTTCGGCGAGCATCCCGGAGCGCAGCTGGGCGTCGAGCGCGGAGAGCGGTTCGTCGAGCAGGAGCACGCCGGGGCGGATGGCGAGCGCGCGGGCGATGGCGACGCGCTGCTGCTGTCCGCCGGAGAGCTCACGCGGGTAGCGCGTGGCGTACGCAGCCATGCCGACGAGTTCAAGGGCTTCGGCGACCCGCTCGGGGATCTCCGCCTTCGCGACCTTGCGGGCCTTGAGGCCGAAGGCGACGTTGTCCCGGACCCGCATGTGCGGGAACAGGGCGTACTGCTGGACGACCATGCCGATGCCGCGCTTGTGCGGCGGCAGGCCGGTGACGTCCCGGTCGCCGAGCAGGACCCGCCCGGAGACGGGCTGGACGAATCCGGCGACGGCGCGCAGGGCCGTGGTCTTGCCGGACCCGGAGGGCCCGAGCAGGGCCATGACCTCGCCGGGTTCCACGGTCAGGTCGAGCCGGTCGAGGACGATGTTCCCGCCGTACGCGACGCTGACCCGGTCGAACCGGATGCCGCTGCCCCGGGTGGCCCCGCCGGTCATGCTTCCGCCCGGGCTATGAGGTCCGGCAGTTCGCCGACCGAGCCGAGCACGTGCGTGGCGCCGTTGCGCTGCAGCTGGTCCTTGTCGTGTGCGCCGGTCAGCACACCGGCGACGATCCCGGCGCCGGAGCGTACGCCGCTGAGCATGTCGTACGAGGTGTCACCCGCGACAACGATCTGCTGGACACCGTCCACGGCCCCGGTGCGCAGGAACGCGGCGAGGACCATGTCCGGGTAGGGTCGGCCGCGGCCGCCCGCGTCGGCCGGGCAGAGGGTCAGGGCGACCAGGTCCTGCCAGCCGAGCGCGGCGAGGATCGCATCCTGGGTGGTGCGGGCGAAGCCGGTGGTCAGGACCACGGTCCGCCCTTCGCCCGTGAGCCGCTCGATGGCTGCGCGGGCGCCGGGAACCGGCGCGATGCGGCCGCCGTCGACCAGCTCCCCGTACGCCTCCTCGAAGGCGAGGTTGGCGTGCTGGGCCTTGTCCTCGTCGCCGAAGAGGTGCCGGAAGACGGAGATCTTGGACTCGCCCATGGTGGCGCGCACGTAGGCGAGTTTCTCGGCGTGGTCGGCGGAGCCGGGCTCCACGCCGAGGCGCCCGGCGGCGGCGCCGAAGGCCTGCTCGACGAGGCCGCCGTCGGCGACGGTGGTCCCGGCCATGTCGAGGACGACGAGATGCAGCCTGCCGGTGGTGCTCGACGTGTCGGTGTTGCTCAACTTCTTCACCAGTCCAGTTCGTTGGCGGTCGTTTCGGCGATGGCGGGCGAGCAGGTCATACCGCGGCCGCCCGGCCCGGTGACCAGCCAGACGCCGTCCCGCACCTGCTGGCGGTGGACGACCCGGCTGGTGTCGGTGCACTGGGCGTAGACCCCGGCCCAGCGGTGACGGATCCTCGGCAGCGGGCGGCCGAGGAAGGACTCGACGACCCGGGTGAGGTGCTCGTACGGCTCCTCGACGACGTCGAACGCGAACGGGTGCTCGTACTCGTGGGTGTCGCCGATGGTCAGTCCGCCGTCCCGGCGCTGCACCATCAGCAGCTGCATCCCGTGCTCGGCCGCGGTCGGCGCCTGGGCCTGCCCTGCGTTGAGGGCGTCGAGCGCCGCGCCCCGGTACGCCGGGTAGTAGCGGAAGCTGTCGGCGTCGGCGACGGACGTGGTGAGCGTTTCGCCGAGCGGGTCGGTCTGCATCATCTGGAGGCGGACGCGGCGCACGGGCAGCTCGGGTCCGGCCAGCTCGCGGACGAGGCCGCCGAGCCAGGCTCCCGTGCACAGGATGACGGCGTCGCCGGTGTGCACGTCCCCGTGGTCGTCACGGACGGAGGCCGTACCGACGACCTCGCGGACCTCGCGGCCGCCGAGGAACATGTACCGCCCGGATGCCAACAGCTGCTGCTTCAGCGCACGTTGCGCAGTGCGTGGCTCGACGGCGGCGTCCCGCCCGCACCACAGGGCGGCGACGAAGTCACCGCGGAGCGCGGGGTTGATCGCGCGGGCCTCGCCGGCCGTCAGCAGCTTGTAGCCGCGGGCCGCGGCGTCGGGGCGGGCGACGGCCGCCTCGGCGACGGCGATCTCCAGCCCGGTGCGGAGCGGGGTCAGCGAACCGCAGGGCCGGAAACCCAGGCCGGGTACCTGCTCCCCGATGCCCTCCCACAGCTCGCGGGCGCGCAGCGCGGTCTCCAGCTCCTCGCCACCGGCCCGGCCGCTGACCCATATCTGTCCGAAATTGCGGAGCGATGCCCCGCGTGCCTCGCTCTCGCGCTCGATCTGTACGACCTCGTGGCCGCGGTTCACTGCGTGCCAGGCGTGCATGGTTCCCACCACGCCGGCTCCTACGACGATGACTCTCACGACGGCAACGCTCGTGGGGGCGAATGACTCGCCCGGATCGCTACGGCAACGGGAGGGTGAACGGGGACCCAAGGTTGGACCAGACCCGTTATGCATCCGTTATCAACGGGAGTCGATTGCCGTGCCGTGCCTCTCAGTCCTGGCGGCCCAGGTGTGCGGTGAAGGAGAACCGGTCGCCGCGGAAGAGCGTGCGCACCCGCTCCAGCGGCTGCCCGCTCGCGTCCCGCGAGATGCGGTGGAGCAGCAGCATGGGCAGGGCGGGGGGCGTGCCGATCAGCAGCGCCTCGCGCGGGGTGGCGAGCACGGTCTCGATCCGCTCGTCCGCGTCGCCGAAGGTGATCCCGAGCCGGCCGTGGAGGTAGGCGTAGAAGGACGAGTCGGGGTCGAACTCCGTGTCCAGGTCCGGCACGCGGGCGACGGAGACGTACGTGCTCTCCAGGCCGACCCGGTCGTCGTCGGCGAGCAGCACACGCTCCAGGTGCCAGACCGGTTCCCCCCGCTCGACGCCGGTCTCGGCGGCGAGTGCGGCAGGGCAGGGGAACTGCTCAAGGCCGATGAGGTGACGGCCCGGCGTCCGCCCCTGGCGGCGCACGCCCTCCGTGTAGCTCGCGAGGGAGAGCGGCTGCTCCAGCTTGGGCCCCGCGACGACGGTGCCGCGGCCCTGACGGGCGAGGCGGCCCTCCAGCAGGAGTTCGCGCAGCGCCTGCCGCACGGTCTCGCGCGACACCTCGTAACGGACCGCGAGATCACGCTCGGTGGGAAGCATGCCGCCCTCGCCCAACTCCTCTATGAGGACGGAGACATGGGCCTTCACGGCGTAGTACTTGGGGATACGGCCGTGCTCCGGGATGCCGGAACGGATCGGTGCGCCAGGTGCCTGGTCGTGCGGGTAGTCCACCTCCCGATGGTGGCAGACGGACATGAACGACGGTGAACGTTTCGGGGCCCGCAGGTCAACGACGGGTGCGGCGGAGCCGCCGCGCCCCTCTCAAGGCGGCCACACCGCCGACCAGACAGAGCCCGGCGGCGAGACCCTCGGCCCAGATGACGGCCTTCGGTCCGGTCCTGGCGAGCTCGGGCAGGTCCTGCGGGGCCCGGGCGGTGGGCGGCGCCTGCCCGGAGGCCCTGGGGCTGGGTGTGTCACCGGTCCCGCCGATGCCGTCGCCCCCGTCGACACCACTCACGTCACCGGTCCCACTGACGCCACCCACGTCACCGGTCCCACCGCCGCCACCGACGCCACCGCCGCCATCGACGCCACCCACGTCACCGGTCCCGCCGACGCCACCGCCCCCGTCGACACCACCCACGTCACCGGTCCCACCGACGCCACCGCCCCCGTCGACACCACCCACGTCACCGAATCCCGAAGTGGCGCTGTCGAGGGGCGGGTCGGGCAGCACGTCTCCCTCTCGGCTGAGGCCGCCGACGTCACCCGTCCCTCCCGTGTCTTCACCACCGGTGTCTCCACCGTCGCCCTCGTCCTCGACCACGCCGAAGACATAGTCGTCGGACTCGCCGACCCAGTCCCCGTCGTCACCCGCCGGTGCCTTCTTGCCATCGTCGGCGCGTGCGGCCTGCTTCCGCTGGACGATCGCGGCCTTGGCGGTGATCCGATTGGGTTCGGTGTCGGAGGTGAAGGCCATCCGGACCTGGACGGTGACGGTGCGCCCCGCAGGGACGGTGAAGCCGCCGAAGGTGTCGGCGCCGTCGCCGCCGAAGACGCCGATGTGCTCGTCGCGGTCGGTCGTCTCCCAGGTGACACGGTGGGGGATGTCGAGGCGGTCCGGCTCGGAGAACTCCAGCTGGATCTGGTCGGCGGTCAGTTTCCGGTCCTCGTCGGTGAGGACCAGGACCGGGTGGATGGAACCGCAGGGCTTCGAGGTCGTATTGGTCAGATCCAGGAACCAGGTGCCGTATCCCCCGCCGGACGCATACGTCTCCGGGCCACCGTGGATCCGGGTCGTGATCGGGAAGTCGCTCGCCGTCGGCGCACCGCAGGTGGGCTGCTGGTCGGCGGTGACGGCCACGGGTACCGCGGCGGCGGACGCGGCGGACGCGCCGCCGAGCACGACGGCGGGGACGACGGACGCCGCCGCCAGTCCGAGGGCGATTCCGTGGCGCGGCCGGGGAGGGGGCGGTGTGGGAGGCATTGGGGGGACACCCTTTGCTGCTCGTTGCTGCTCGCGAAACGGCCGGATCGCCCCGTGCCCGGAGTTCACCGGTTGTAGGCGGCGACGCTGCCACGCGCGCGCGACCCGGCGGGCGCCGACATGCCGGGATCCGCCCGGTCGGGCGACCCCAACCGCTCGACCGGCCCTACGCTCCGGCGCCGCCGAGTCGCCCGAACAGCGGGGCGAGGACGAGCTGGGCGGCCCCCTCGGCGACCGGCCGGTCCCCGCCCACGGTCATGACGAGCGGCACGGCCGCACCGATGCCGTCACGCCGGACGCGCTCACCGATCACGGCCCGCACCCCCCGGACGTACGCATCGGGGTCGGCGTCGACGGTACGGCCGCCCAGCACCACCCGGTCGATGTCGAGCAGCCCGACAAGGTTGGCGGCGCCGGTCCCGAGTACCCGCGCGGCCTCCGCGGCATCGCCGCCCGAGACGGCGGCGAGGCAGAGCGCCTCGATACAGCCGCGCCCGCCGCAGCTGCACAGGGGCCCGTCCAGCAGCACGGTCTGATGTCCGAACTCACCGGCCCCGGTGCGGGCCCCGCGGTGCACGGCCCCGCCGAGCACGAGCCCGGCACCGAGCCCGGTCCCGAGATGCAGATACGCGAAGTCTCCCGGCCCGTCGGCCCGCAGGGAGAGCCCGAGAGCGGCGGCATTGGTGTCCTTGTCGACGACGACGGGCAACCCGGTGCGAGCGGCGAGGGCGTCCCGGAGCGGAAACCCGTCCCACTGCGGAAACCCGGTGACCCGATGCAGCACACCGCCCCGGTGGTCGAGCGGCCCTGGCACGGCGACACCCAGTCCGAGCACGGTGGCCGGTGGATCCCCGGGGGAGACCGCGTGCGACACGGAGCCGGTTCCGTCAGGAACGGTGGGCGCGGGGTTTCCCGGCCCCGCTTCCGCGGCCCCGCCCGAGCCTGCCCCGCCCGGGCCACCCAGCACCACTCCCACCTCCCGCGCCGCGGCGGCGACCACCTCACCCGCCGGTGCGCCGAAGTCCAGCGGCGCCCTGCGGCTCGCCACGACCGCGCCCGCGAGGTCGACCAGGACCACCGTCAGTTCGTCCCGGTCCAGGTGCAGCCCCACCGCGTGCCCCGCGTCCGGGACCAGTCGCAGCACCGTGCGCGGTTTGCCGCCCGTGGAGGCGCGGTGACCCGCCTCCGTCGCCAGGCCCTCCGCCCGCAGCCGGGCAGTGATCTTGCTGACGGCCTGCGGGGTGAGCGCCGTCCGTTCCGCCAGCTCCAGCCGGCTGATCCCGCGCTCGCCCGCGACACGCAGCAGGTCCAGCACGAGCGCCGCGTTGTGGCTGCGCAGTGTCGGTAGGTTCGCCCCGGTATTACTCCTGTTCACTGCCCCATTGTCTCCCTCGCTTGCACTTTGGCAACAGCGTTGCTTAAGTAGATTGCATGACTGGCATCACGACTCCCGGGACGCCCGGCTCCCCCCTCCGCGTCGGACTCGTCGGCTACGGCCTGGCGGGCTCCGTCTTCCACGCCCCGCTGATCGCCGCGACCGAGGGACTGGCCCTCGACACGGTCGTCACGTCGAACGAGGAGCGTCGGGCCCAGGCCCGTGCCGAGTTCCCCGACGTCCGGTTCGCCACGTCGCCCGACGAGCTGTGGGCGCGCGCCGACGAGCTGGACCTGATCGTGATCGCCTCCCCCAACAAGACTCACGTCCCGATCGCGACCGCCGCGCTCCATGCCGGTCTGCCGGTCGTCGTGGACAAGCCGATCGCCGGCACGGCCGCCGAGGCGCGCGAGCTCGCCGCCCTGGCACAGGAGCGCGGGCTGCTGCTGTCCGTCTTCCAGAACCGCCGCTGGGACAACGATTTCCTGACGCTCTCCCAGCTGATCGCGGATGGCGAGCTCGGTGACATACAGCGTTTCGAGTCCCGTTTCGAGCGGTGGCGCCCGCAGCTCAAGGGCGGCTGGCGCGAGTCGGGCGACCCGGAGGAGATCGGCGGACTGCTGTACGACCTGGGCAGCCACGTCGTCGATCAGGCGCTCGTGCTGTTCGGCCCGGCGCTGCGGGTGTACGCGGAGTCCGACGTACGCCGCCGCGGCGCCGTCACCGACGACGACACGTTCCTCGCGATCACCCATGCGAACGGGGTCCGCTCGCATCTGTACGTCAGCGCCACCACCGCCCAGCTCGGGCCGCGCTTCCGCGTGCTCGGTTCGCGGGCCGGTTACGTGAAGTACGGTCTCGACCCGCAGGAGGCCGCCCTGCGTGAGGGCCACCGCCCCTCGGCCGCCGCCGCCGGCTGGGGCGAGGAGCCGGAGGCGCTGTGGGGCCGGATCGGTTCGGGCGAGTCGCCGCTGACCGGTGGCGGCACCCCGGTCCGCACCCTGCCGGGCGACTACCCGGCGTACTACGCGGCGGTCGCCGACGCGGTGCGCGGAAAGAGCGAGAATCCGGTGACGGCGCTGCAGGCCGCCGCCGCCCTGGACGTCCTGGAGGCCGCCCGCCGCTCGGCCCGCGAGGGCGTCACCGTCACCCTGTCCACCACTTCCGAGGAGCAGTCCGCATGAACCCCACCGCTCCGACCATCTCCGAGCTCATCGCGCAGGAGCGCCGGCTGACGCTGCCGCATTTCAGTTACGACGACGCGTACGCACTCGGCGGGCTGCTCGTCTCCATGGCCCGGGAGCGCCACGCGCCGGTCGCGATCGACATCCGGCGCGGTGCCCAGCAGCTGTTCCATGCCGCGCTGCCCGGTTCGAGCGCGGACAACGACGCGTGGATCGACCGCAAGCGCAAGGTCGTCGAGCGGTACGGCGAGAGCTCGTACCTGGTCGGGACCCGGTTCCGGGCGAAGGGGACGACGTTCGAGGACTCCTCGCGGCTGGACCCGGACACGTACGCCGCGCACGGCGGTTCGTTCCCGATCGCGGTCGAGGGCGCGGGCGTGATCGGTTCGGTCACGGTGTCCGGGCTGCCGCAGGCGGAGGACCACGCGTTGGTCGTCGAGGCGCTGGAACACTTCGCCACCACGATCTCCGGCTGAGACGACGGAAACGACGGAGGGGTGGCTCGCCGCACCAGCGACACACCACCCCTCCGACCTTTACGCAACGGCTATGCGTCCTTCAGCTCCTGCCGCTGCCGCCCCAGCCCCTCGATCTCCAGCTCGACGACATCCCCTGCCCGCAGATAGGGCTTGGGATCCGGCTGTCCCATGGCCACGCCCGCCGGCGTACCGGTGTTGATGACATCGCCCGGGTACAGCGTCATGAACCGGCTGAGGTAGCGGACCACCTCGCCCACCGGGAAGATCTGGTCGGCCGTCGTGCCGTCCTGCTTCAGCTCGCCGTTGACCCAGAGCTTCAGCGGCAGCGCCTGCGGGTCGGGGACCTCGTCGGCCGTCACGAGCCACGGCCCCAGCGGGTTGAACGTCTCGCAGTTCTTGCCCTTGTCCCAGGTGCCGCCGCGCTCGATCTGGAACTCGCGCTCGGAGACGTCGTGCGCGACCGCGTACCCGGCGACGTGGCCGAGCGCTTCCTCGGCGGAGTCCAGGTAACGCGCGGTGCGGCCGATGACGACGGCGAGCTCGACCTCCCAGTCGGTCTTGACGCTGCCGCGCGGCACCAGCACCGTGTCCTCGGGTCCGACGACGGTGTCCGGCGCCTTGAAGAAGAGGATCGGCTCGGCCGGAATCGCCGCGCCGGTCTCGGTGGCGTGGTCGTGGTAGTTCAGCCCGATGCACACGATCTTGCCGATGCGGGCGAGCGGCGGCCCGACCCGCAGCCCCTCGGCGTCGAGGGCGGGCAGCTCGCCCGGCGCGGCCGCGGCGGCCCGCACCCGCGCCAGCGCGGACTCGTCGGCGAGCAGGGCGCTGTCGATGTCAGGGACGATTCCCGACAGGTCACGCAGGGTTCCGTCCCGGTCCAGCAGCGCCGGTCGTTCCGCGCCTGCCGTACCCACACGAAGCAGCTTCAACGGTCTGTCTCCCCTTGGTCGAGATCGGGCCCGTCGGATGGGTGGCGGCCATCGCAGGCCTGGCCGATCCTCCAAGACATCGGATCACTCCGCAAGTCCCTGTTCACACACTGGACCGGCGCACTCGCCCCGCCGGTTACGCCACGCCGGCCATGGCGGCGCCCGCGGCCGGCATGTCGCGGTAGAGAACGGTGCGCTCGACCGCGGTCCAGGTGGTGCTCGTGACGATGTAGAGCGCGGCGGCGAGCGGCACGTACGCCACCGAGACGAGCGTGAAGAAGGACATCAGCGGCATCAGCTTCGTCATCGCCCCCATGCCCGGCACCGGCTGTCCGTCGGGACCGGTGGCGGGGGTGGCCGGGGCGGCCGCGAGCTGGCGCTTCGTACGGCGGTAGTTGAACGTGGCGACGACGGCGACGATCACGAAGAGGCCGAGATAGACGACGCCCTGGGTGCCGAACGGTCCGCCGGCCGCGAGCGCGTCGTGCCAGTGCTCGCCGAGCGGGGCGCCGAAGAGATCGTGGTTGAGCAGTTCGTTGAGGTCGCCACCGATCTTCTGGCTGGAGAAGAGGTGGTACAGCAGGAAGAAGGCGGGCATCTGCAGGAGGCTGGGCAGGCAGCCGGACAGCGGCGAGACCTTCTCCTCCTTGTGCAGCTCCATGAGCGCCTTCTGCATGCGCTCGGGGTTCTTGGCGTGTTTCCTGCGCAGCTCGGCGATCTGCGGCTGGAGCTTGGTGCGGGCCTTCTGCCCACGCGCCGCGGCCCGCGAGAGGGGGTGCACGGCGAGTCGCACGAGGGCGGTGAAGAGGACGATCGCGGCGGCGGTGGCCGCGCCCTGGAAGATCGGGTGCAGCAGATCGGCGAAGGAGCCGACCAGGGTGGCGAAAGCGGACATGAACGTGGACATGAACGTGGACATGGATGAGCCCTCCGGGGGTCTCGTCGTGCCGGGAGAAGGACGATCTGGCTCGGCATGACGACCCGCGCGGGGCACGCCCGGGCACACGTACTCGTGCTCGGGCGGAGAAGGTGCGAAGTCCCTACGCGGCCGTCAGGAGGGCACGGCCGGGGGCTCGGGGCCGCCTGCGGCCCTTGGCGTCGGGATCTCGCTGCGGCAGGAACGCGGTGCGTTTCTCGCGGTCGCGCATGGCGGTACGGACCCGGGTGCGGGGCACCGGGGCGGCGCAGCGGGCGCTGATGACCGAACAGGCGACGAGCGCGGAACCGGCGGCGGCGGTGGCGGCGAGCGCGACCGCCGCGGAGAGGCTGCCGCCCTCGGCGAGGAGGACCTCGCTGAGCAGGAGGAGCAGGATTCCGACGGGCCGGGGCAGGCGGGCGATGCCACCGTGCAGGCGGTTGTCGAGACTGCTGCTCATCGATCCCTCCCCCCCCCCGCTCGATCCGGTGGGCTCGCTCGTTCGGCCCTCCAGTTTTTATACACGATGGCCCCGGGAACCGGCCGATGTCGGACGGGGGCGGTCTCCACCGGCCGGAGGAGCCGGCGCGGCGCGAGCAGGGCACGGCCGCGCTCACGCCGGGCCGACGCCGCGCCGCTGCAGTCGGTCGGGCTGTCGCTGGTGGCGGCGGTCGGCGTCAGCTCCTGCGGGACCGGCGCCCGCGACGGTAACGGTCTCACTCCCAGTCGTGGGGGAGGCCGCAAGAGCCGGCTCCCCGGTCTCGTCCCGCGCGAGCACCTCGCTGTCCGGCCGCTCGTCGTGCTCACGCGGACCCGCGTACGTCACCGCGAGTGCGACGACGAGGTTGGCGGCGAGCGCGACGATGCCCGCGTTCACACCCCACACCGGATCGTTCTCGGTGAACACGAACCCGCAGACCGTTCCCACCCCGACGACCAGCCCGGCCAGCGCCCCGAGCAGCGTCAGGCGCCGCCACATCAGCCCCAGCAGCACCATGGGGAGCAGCTGCGCCATCCCCTCGTACGAGATGAGGGAGAGCCGCACCAGCGTGTTCGGCGCGGTGTACGTCAGCACGAGTGCGATCACGCCCGCGGCCACGACGACGGTCTGGGCGGCGCCCTTCTGCCGGTGCTGCCAGCGCGGTACGAGTGAGAGCACGCTGCGCCCCCACATCGTGCCGATGACCAGCATGAAGACCGCCATGGGCACGATCGAGGACAGGGCGGCGGCCACCCCGATGACGCCGACCGCCCAGGCGGGCAGCGAGTCCACGACGAGCTTGAAGAGCGCGAGGTTGGACTCGGCGCCGACGAGCCCCGGCACGACGAAGAGGGCGGCCATGCCGAGCAGCATCGGGACGAAGAGCAGCACGTTGTAGGCGGGCAGCCACATCGCGTTGCGGCGCAGCACGTCGGCGTTCTTCGCGCCGAGGTAGCCGGCGACGGTGGTCGGGAAGATCACCACGGTGAGGGAGTTGAGGAACGAGGTGGTGATGAACCAGGCCTGCCCGAGTCCGCTGTCGCCGTGCCCCGGGAAGGTCAGCCACTCGCTCCTCTCGGTGACGAGCCGGTCGAGGAAGGGTCCGTACCCGTCGAAGTAGTGCAGGGGTATGTAGAAGGCGAGGAACCCGAGCGTGGCGATGACGAGCACGTCCTTGAGGACGGACACCCATGCGCTGCCGCGCAGCCCGCTGACCACCACGAAGCCGGTGGTGACGGCGAACGCGATGAAGTACGCCCGGTTCAGGCTGATCGCACCGTACGAGATCGTGGAGACGACGACACCCATGCCGGTGATCTGGAGCTGGATGTACGGCAGCAGGAAGACGGTGGCGAGGACGGCGACGAGCGCGCCGAGCCAGGGCCGGCCGAAGCGGTGCGCCACCATGTCGGTGATCCCGACGAGCCCGTGCCTGCGCGCGTACGCCCAGAGCATCGGGCCGACGACGTACCCGACGGCGTACCCGCAGGACATGTAGGCCACCACGTAGAGCACGGGCGCCCCGTAGTTGTAGCCCCATCCCGCGGCGCCGAGATAGCTGAAGCTGGTGTAGCCCTCACCGGCCATCAGCACCCAGATGAAGGCGGTCCCGAGGCTGCGTCCGCCGACGGACCACTCGGCAAGCCCGCCCCTGCCACCGCTCCCCCGCCCCCGCACGGCGAGCAGCCCGAGCGCCACGGTGACGACCATGAAGACCCCGAAGACGGAGGTCGCGACTGCCGCGTTCACCGGCGGTCCCCCCGTCGGGTCAGCCACACGGCGACGGGTGTGAGCAGCGTCGCCCCGAGCAGCCACACGAAGAGGAACGGCAGTCCGAGTACGACGGGATCGACCCGGTTCACGAACGGCAGCGCCCCCAGGTAGAGCATGTAGGGGACCAGCAACCACAACAACTGCGGACGACGTCTGAGCACGTCAGGCAACCTTACGGCCTCAACAACGTCGGCCCACGAGGGCCTACCGCGCCCTGGCGCCCGTGAGCCTGCCCCACACGACGAGCCGGTACGGCGCCCGTCCACAGCCCACGCGCGGCGAGGCGCCGCCCACGCGGGTTCCGCTGCACCGCGACCGGTATCCGCCCCTCACGGCCCGCACGACAGGGGCACGACCCGTAACTCACCAGGCCGGAACAACCCTCCGCCCAGTAGCCGTACAGCAGTACGGTGTGGTTCATGCGCCCCGACACGCCTGCTGACCACATCGCCGAAGCCGAGCGCCTGCTGCGCACCGCGGCGCAGTACCCCGACGACCGGGAGCCGCTGCTCCTGCGCGCCGCGGCCCACCTGGAACTCGCCGACCGGCGTCCCCGCGCCACCACCCTCTACGACGAACTGCTCGCCGCGGATCCCGCCGAGCCGTCCCTGATCAAGGCCCTCAAGGCAGCGAATCTCTGGGAGTACGGTCACGAGGCCGAGGCCCGCGCGATCATCGACGGCCTCCGCGCGGCGGGACCTCTCGAAGCGGCCCCCTGGAGGATCGCGGCCGAGACCCTCGAATCGCACGACGAGCTGGATTCGGCGCACGACTTCTTCTCGACCGCTCTGACCCTGCTCCTCGCTCCGGGCGAGGAAGTCCCGTACGCCACGCAGTCCCTGCTGTTCGGCCGCCACCGTGTACGACGTCTGATGGGCCTCGGCCACGACGCCTGGGACGAGCTCGCCGACACCCTCCACAGCGCCACGGTCCCGCTGGACGAGCTCCACGACCCGAAGCGCCTGTGGTCGCTGGGCTCGTCCGACCCGGGCGAGCTCCAGGCCGAGATCACCCGCCTCCGCGCGGAACTGGGCACCTACCGCCTGGCGCTGTCCCGCCCGTTCCCGGTGGCGGTCCTGCACTGGACGGCGGCGGAACTCGATGAGCTCCTCACCGCGTACCCGGCCCTGCGCGCCGAGTACCCGTCCCACCCCGAGCACCTGATCCGCCTGGAAGCCTCTCTCCGTGACCTGCACGCGGCAGGGACCCCGAACCTCGGCATCGTCACCGGCACGGTTCCGTCGTACGAGGCGTTCGCCGCCTCGGAGGCCGCGTCGCCGTCCGACCCGGACCTCCTCCCCCAGTACGCCACCACCCTCGCGGCCCGCGGCCGCGCGGTCCCGTGGCCGCCGGCCCGGAGCGCGGCGTGCTGGTGCGGGTCGGGGCGGGCTTATCGGGAGTGCCACGGGGCGGCGTGAACGACCGTGACCCGCACGGGTTTCGTCCCCACTGGAGAAGAACTCCAGCTGGGCGACCGCCCCGGGCTCGGTTACGTACGGAGTACGGCGGGCGAGGTCTGAGGGGCGCCGCGGCCCGAGGGACGCGGTTCGCCGGAGAACGCACCGGGCGACGGCTCGGATGCCCCGAGCACCGATCCCCGCCGGGCCACCCCGCTCACACCATGGCCCCGCCCCCGGTGCCTCCTGTCGGCGTAGCCCCGGGTACCGCCCCGTCCCGGTCCGCACCGGCAGCGGCCGGGGCGGGGCCATGCCGCAGGTCAGAACTTCCACCGCCGAACCGGACTTCGCGCTGCCCGCGGCACGCACCGAGTACATGACCGTGCGCGGCCGGCAGCGCGAGACGTACTTCAGTCAGCAGGCCGGCGAGGGTGGCGCGTACGTGCCGCTGCCCGTCATCCAGACCGGCAGCGTCGCGTGCACGGCCGGCAGCACCTGCGCCGACCGGTGGAACGCCGCCGTCATCGGCCCGGGCCTGGCGCCTGTCAGGAACGACGCGCCGTCGATCGGCCGCGCCGGTGACGGCACCATCAGCGCGGAACCTCAGCTGTCCGGCCCCCTGACCGCGGCGAACCGCCCCGGACACACACCTTCCACTCTCCGGCGTTGGGCCCGGCGCGAGCTGAAGCTCGCACCGGGCCCTCCTGTCCAGGCCGGTGCTCGTGCGAGGATGCGTGAGTGGTGACGGAGGCGGAGTGGGAGCGAGTTCAAGGTGAGCTGCGCTTCGGTCAGGTCGTCACGGGCACAGTCGTCCGGGTGCCCAGGCCCGGGGCGATCGGTGTCTTCGTGGACATCGGCCTCAGTGTCGAAGGCTTCGTCGACGTCGTGCTTCTGCCTCGTGGGCGAAGCGAGGACTGGCCTGTCGAGGGGACTGTGACCGACTTCGAGGTCTGGTGGGTGCACAGTGATCACCAGCAGGTACGGCTGAAGCCGTCCGATCCGCGGTACCTGTGCGAGGACTTCGCCGATTTCGTTGCCCGATACAGGCCCACTTGGCCATCCGAAATCGGCGAAGCCGTAAGGGGCCCGAAGCCATCAACTCCGTAGGAACTGCTCAGGCTTCGCTCCGCTGAAGAGCCGCAAAGTGTGAGACACGGGTGCGGGCAGCTCAGGAACGCATGGCCCGCAAGCTGCGGACCAAGCCCGGCAAGACGGTTGCCCGTTACCGACGCACTCTCCTAGCTTTCGGGTCCCTCGGCCGGACGGACCGCGACCGCGTCGATCTCGAAGAGCATCCCGGGCAGCGCGAGCGAAGCAACCCCACTGAGCGTCTGGGCGGGCAGCCGGTCGGCCCAGGCGCCGTGCAGCGCCTTGCCGAGGATCTCCAGCTTCTCCAGGTCATGGTCGACGATGTAGGTGCCGAGCCGTACGACATGTTCGAAGCCAAGACCGACACCGGCGAGCGCGATGCGCAGGTTGCCGAAGGACCGCTCGACCTGTGCGGCAAAGTCGCCGGGCACGACCTGACCGGTGTCGTCGGAGGCGTACTGCCCACCGATGAACACCAGCTCGCCGGGTGCGGAAGCGGCATGGCTGTAGCCGAACGGGGTGGGGTCGTGCAGCCCGGCAGCGTTGGTGATGGTGCGGTTGTCGCTCATGTGTGGCGATTCCTTCAAGTGCGGTGTTTCCACCCGGTGAAGCTCCCCCAGCGGAGTGGACACTCGATCTCTGCGCTGCGAGGGCGATGTTGTGACTCTACTTGAGGCGCTTCGTGCGGGTTTCGGCAGCCGGGCGTGGAGTGCAGCCGTCGGCGGCTGCAGTGCACTGCGATGAAGCGGAAGACGTCGGCCCGAGCCGCGATTCCCGGCCGGCCAGAGGATGGAGCCGATTTCGGATTTGAGGGCGGCGACGAAGCTCTCTGCAGCAGCGCTGTCGTAGCTTCCGGGCGAGGACGCTTCGGTGGTATCGGGAACGACCGCCTCGGCTGCATCCTCGACGCCGATGGAAGTTACCTTGAGTTGATCAAGACACCCTTCTGAAGACCCTCCCCTCAACACGGGCAGGCGCATGCGAGAGCGGCTTCGTCAGTCCTGCTTGATAGAACTGCATGCATAGCTGACGAGATGAGGGGGACTCGGCGATGCCCAACGACTTTGCAGGCGAAGCAGCTCCGGTTGCTGGGCTCTACGAGACGCTGATCACCCATCGTCTCGAAGAGCGTATGAAGCAACTCGACTCCACAGGCTGGCGATCCATCGATGAAATAGTCGGCGCTGAATCTGCACCTCACGTGCTGTCACGCCACATCGGGAGCGTCGTGCGGCGGGTCCTCCAGGGCCTCTCACCTGCGGAGCAGGTGGTCGCCGCCAACCACATCCTGGATTCGCTCAACACCATCGAAGGTGCGACCGAGTGGGTCGATCTCGTCACCGAGGGCCCCCGGCAATTGCTCGCAGTCGCGGAGCAAGAAGCTCCTGGCGTCTACGCCATTCGCCCAGCGACACCCCTCTCCGAGACGGCACTGATCACCAACTCGCCTGATGATCCGAGCCTTGGCTTTGAACTGCGCGCCGAGTTGGCCACGGCAAACCGTGTTGATCTCCTCTGCGCCTTTGTGAAGTGGCACGGACTCCGAGTCCTTGAGCAGTCGCTCTCCTCCGCACGCGATCGCGGTGTCCCCATCCGCGTACTGACAACGACCTACATCGGCGCCACAGAACGTCGCGCGCTGGATCGCCTGGTCCGCGAGTTCGGCGCCGAAGTGAAGGTCAATTACGAACTCCGCTCGACCCGCCTCCACGCCAAGGCATGGCTCTTCCGTCGCGACAGCGGCTTCGATACGGCATACGTAGGCAGCTCGAACCTGTCCAAGGCTGCGCTTCTCGACGGGCTCGAATGGAACGTTCGGCTGTCGTCGGTCGCCACACCGTCCGTCCTCCGCAAGTTCGAGGCAACATTCGACGCGTACTGGAGCGAGCGCTCCTTCGAGCCGTACGACCCCGACAGCGACGCGCAGCGACTCGACGATGCGCTGTCTCACGCTGGCGGACCCAACCGCAACGATGGCGCCACCATCACGCTCTCTGGACTCGAAGTCCGGCCCTACCCGCACCAGCGCGACATGCTTGAACGCCTCCAGGTGGAGCGCACCGTCCACGGTCGGAACCGCAATCTCCTCGTCGCTGCGACGGGCACCGGCAAGACCGTGATGGCAGCATTGGACTTCAAACGCCTGCGGCAGACGCTGGGCCGTGATCCGCGGCTGCTCTTCGTAGCCCACCGCAAGGAGATCCTGGAGCAGTCTCTGCGCGTCTACCAGAACGTGCTGATTGATGCGAACTTCGGCGAGCTCTTCGTCGGCGGGGAGATTCCCGACAACTGGACGCATGTGTTCGCCAGCGTCCAGTCACTCAACTCACGTGCGCTGGACCGCTTTGCTCCAGACCACTTTGACGTCATCGTGATCGACGAGTTCCATCACGGCACATCCCCCACATATCGCCGGATCCTGGATCACTTCGAGCCACAGGAACTACTGGGACTCACCGCTACGCCGGAACGTATGGATGGGCTGAACATCCAGGACGAGTTCTTTGAGGGCCGGATCGCAGCAGAGATGCGCCTCTGGGAGGCCCTTGAGAACGACCTACTCAGCCCATTCCACTACTTCGGCGTCACCGACAACACCGACATGAGCGCCATCACGTGGAAGCGAGGATCGTACGACGCCACATCCCTCAGCAATCTCTTCACTGGCAATGACGCACGAGCCAGACTCGTCGTACAAGCCGTGAAGGACAAGGTTGCCGATCCTGGCACGATGCGCGCCCTGGGCTTCTGCGTGTCGGTCGCGCACGCAAACTTCATGGCCGACTTCTTCCGTCGAGCCGGCCTCAATGCAGTCGCTCTGTCCGGCGAGACCCCACGCCATGACCGTAAGGACGCCCTCGATCAGCTCAAGGCAGGCACACTCCAAGTCATCTTCTCTGTGGACCTGTTCAACGAGGGGCTGGACATCCCTGATGTCGACACTCTGCTGCTTCTGCGCCCCACATCCAGCGCCACGGTGTTCCTCCAGCAGCTGGGGCGAGGCTTGCGCCGGACCGAGGATAAAGCCGTTCTCACTGTCCTGGACTTCATCGGTCAGCATCGCAAGGAGTTTCGCTTCGAGGAACAGTTCCGCGCGCTGACCAACCTCACCCGAAATCGCCTGCTCAGCAACATCGAGCACGACTTTCCACAGCTGCCGTCTGGCTGCCAGATCATCCTTGAGTCGAAGGCTAAGGAGCTGATCATTGACAACATCCGCAGCCAGATCAGCGTCAACGTCGCTCAGCTCGCTCGCGAGGTCGCCGATTACGCCGAGCCTCAGCTCGCCGACTACCTCAAGGAGAGCGGTCGAGAGCTCAAGGAGCTCTACCGAGGCAACGGGAACTCATGGACGGGTCTACTCCGCCGAGCCAAGCTCCTCCCTGAGACCGGGCCGGAGGGTGAAGCATCGCTACTGAAGCGCGTATCGGCGTTCCTTCACGTCGATGACCCGCTCCGAGTCGCCGCGTACAGCAAGCTCCTCGCTGACGACGCCCCCACATACGATGACCTCAGCGAGCAGGAACAGGCGTACGCACGCATGTTCTTCTTCTCTCTGTGGCCGTTGGGCGGCGACTTCAACAGCTACCAGAAGGGCTTCAACACCCTTCGTCCGCAGCACCCCTTCCGCGACGAGCTCCGCCAGGTCCTCTCCCACGCCCTGGACCAGGCGGACCACGTGCCTGTCCCACTGCTCAGCGGGCATGCAAGCCTGCCGCTGACAGTGCACTCCTCGTACAGCCGCGAAGAGATCCTCCCCGCCCTGGGGCAGTCCCACGTGGACGGCTTCATGCCGGGGCACTTCCGCGAAGGTGTGAAGTGGTGCGAAAACATCCAGACTGACGCGCTACTCATCACCCTCGAAAAGGACGCGAAGGACTTCTCGCCAGAGACTCGCTACAAGGACTACGCACTGAACGAGTCGTTGTTCCACTGGGAGTCCCAGCGCCAGACGTCGGAGACATCGCCCACCGGGGTCCGATACCAGACCCACAAGGAGAAGGACACCCACGTCCTCCTCTTCGTCCGCCGCTACAAGAAGACGGACATGGGCGGGCCCCAGCCGTGGATGCTTCTCGGCCCCGCCGAGTACGTCGAACACAAGGGCAGCAAGCCCATGGGCGTTGTCTGGAAGCTCCGTCATGAGATTCCTGCTGATGTATGGACCTACTCAGCAATTGCCGCGGGTTAGCGATCCAGATCGCTTATGCGCCAGAAGCGGCGGTGTGCTCGCAGGAATCGCTTCCCAATGCGGTGCTGTTCCACCGTCCTCAACGGAACCGTTCGCGAGGTCAGACCTTCTGCATAGCGATCCACAACATGAAAATCATCGGTCAAATAAAGGGCACCACGGTCAAGTCGCACATGGCAGTTAGGGCATAGACACAACACATTCCCTTCGACATCGGGACCCCCGGCCGAGCCACCAAGCGCTTGTATGTGAGCTCCCTCGGCATAGCTCTTACCCCCAGCCCCAACTGTCAGCGCTAGAGCACAGATCTGACACGTGTACTCGTGCCACCGCTTGACCCGGCGGACAACAGCCGTGTCGCGGACGATGCGTTCGACCGTGGCCTTCCGCCGCTGCGTAGCCACCCCAGGCACGTCAGCACTGTTCTCAGCGGCGGCACCTTGGTCTTGCCGGTCGAGGATTTCTCGGACCTGCTGCTCAACGGGCGTAAGTTCCTGCGTTTCAGCTGGGAGGCGACGCAGCCTAAACCGACAGATCCGAAAGCCGGCCTTACCGACTTCGGTCCACTCTTCGACAATCTGGTAGAGGCCGTCATACCGGTACCCGCTTGCAGGCGAATAATCTTGCTCACCATCACTGCCCCGGATGACCCGTATAGGGTTGGCCAATATCCGACTTCTCCGGAGACCCGCGTTCCCACGGTTCTCCCAAGTCTGATCCTCTATCTGCCGACCAGTGTTGCGATCCCGACCACCAGCACCTGTGTAAATGACCTCATCCCACTTATCGAGATCGTCTTCATAGCCCTGATTCAGCACGATCGCATCGGCAGCTCTCTCCCCGTCAGCATCAAGCCCCCACGAGATTCCCGCCTCGCGCTCTTTGTGAAGCTTGGCATCCTTGACAGCTTGCCGGGATTCAAAATGGACGCCCGGAAGACATTCATCCACATGTCCGAAGAAAGCTCTGTACGCAGCCATGCGAACATACTTCCGGCCATTCGATCGTTTTAGATCACTCCTGCCGCCTCGTGGGGCTAAGTGGCCGAATTCCTCCTACACTTGACCTAAAGGCGACCACGAGCTGGGCCCGGTCCGGCACCTCGCCGGGGCCATGGTCGCGAGCACAGTCGGTGGGGAGATCAGCGTCCAGTTTGACTACTCATTGGAACGACTCGCAGCATTCTCGTGAAAGGCCATAAGCAACTTCGAGCACACTTCGCCGATCCTCGCCAACAGATGACTGATCGCCGCCGTCCCGGTACCCGGAGCTGGAGGTTCGATTTCACGCCAGTGGATGGGGGCTGTGGCCAACACGATCGTCGGCGTCACCTCAACAGTGATGAGGAAAAAGTCGTCCCGCCGACCGAGGGGAACGAGTTGGTACACCGACACTCCGGGCAAGAAGCCACAATGCTGTGCAGCGCACACGAGGCACCACAGGTTGTACGAGTCTGCCCAGTCGCAGTCCGCTTCCAAGTCATCCAGCTCTTCAGCGATTTCGACAAGTTCCTCAGGCGAAGGCTGCTTCACGCCGGATCAGCCACCTCGGCTTCGAAGTGCATTTGCGCGCAGTCGAGGGCGTCGTCCGGATCGCAGCCGTGGGCACGGAGCCAATGGAGGAGGTCGACGATGAGATCGATCGCCATCTCCCTCCCCAAGGTCAGGCTCAGCCGTTCACGACGGGAGTTCGCCAGGACGCCGCCGAGCCCACAAAGCCCCAGCAGTGCTTCCGCCTTAGCGACTTGGGGACCATCGACGTGATCGTTTGATGACCGGAGGCCGGTGGCCAGCTCGCACCAGGTGACCTTGGAGTCACCGCGCAGGATGACGCCCCAGCGATCTGCAATACCGTCCACAAGGGCCATGCCCCGCCCCGCCTCACTCTCCCCCGCTGCCGTGATGAGCGTAGGGAGTGCTTGCAGATCGGGATCGCTTACCTCGATGCGAAGACGGTCTCCGTTCATGGATACGGCGAGACACGACGGGGTGCCGGAACCTACATGCCTGACCACATTTGTGACTAGCTCCGTGACGCAGACCTGGGCCGCGTAGACGACTCCTGGCAACCCCCAGAGCTCCAGGTGTAACCGCATCACCCGCCGCAGGCCGGCGAGCTCCTCCGCTTCTGCCAGAAACGCCAGATCCCAAGCCTTTCTGTCCACGCCGAAACGACACTCATCCAAGCCGACCACTCCTCCACCCCTAGACGGTCACCGTGTGTGCCCGTTGCCTCTCATACAGTGGCATTGGAACTCTCAAAATGGAACTCTCATGTGGAAGTAATGGGAGCTCACGAACTGACGCGCGCCCCCGGAGTGCGCTGTCTTGCTCGATGTACCCCGCACGATGCACGCTCTTGGGGATCAACATGAAGGACCACAGCCATGCCAGTCGGACCAACCACCCGTAGACGTCAACTCGGCGCAGATCTGCGCCGTTTCCGCGAGCGCAAGGGCCTCACGTTGGAGGAGGCCGGGGCTCGGGTCGGCATCTCCAAGGCGACCTTGAGCCGCTACGAGACGAAGGAGGGCACGGTTAAGTGGCCAGCCGTCGACGCCCTCTGCCGTGAGTACGGCGCCTCGGATCAGGAACGTGCGTCGCTGGTCGAGCTGGCCAAGGGTGCACGGATCCAGGGATGGTGGCGGTCCCTCGCGGATCCAATCCCCGAGTCGATGAATCTCATGCTGACTCTTGAAGATGAAGTGGTCAGTGAGGACCATTACGCCTGTATGTACGTGCCTGGCCTGCTCCAGACGCGCGCGTACGCAGAAGCAGTTCATCGCGCCTCAGAAATGCGGTGTACGGACCAGGAAATCCACCACATGGTGGACATTCGCATGAAGCGGCAGGAGCTCCTCGCTCGGGCCGAGCCTCCGCACATCTGGGCAGTGATTGACGAAGCGGTCATCCGGCGCATTGTGGGTGGCCGCGCCGTCATGCGCGAGCAGTTGAAGCATCTCAGTGCGCAGGCCACCCAGCCCCACGTCACCGTTCAGATACTGCCGTTCGAAGCGGGCGCTCACGCCGCTGCGGTGGGCAGTTTCGTCGTCCTCGGCGGCCCCGCACCCGAACTCGACGTCGTGTACGTGGACATCATCGGTGGCGGACTCTTCATGGAGAAGCCGCAAGAACTCGCGCGCTATAAGTTGGCATTCGAGTACCTGCGTGCGCAGGCGTTGGACATCGACCTGTCTGCCGCGCTCCTGGATCACGTCTGTGGGGAGCTTTGATGGATCACGAACGCGTGCACTGGTTCAAGTCGTCGTACAGCGGTGGGAGCGGCACCGAGTGCGTCGAGGTCGCGGACCTGCACTCGGCTGTCGGCGTGCGGGACTCCAAGCGGCCCCGCGGGCTCCACATAGCCGTACGCCACAGCGCGTGGTCGGGGTTCGTCGCATTCCTGCGCGCCCAGTAGGTCGGGGTCCCTCCACATGCCCCGGCGTGCATAGCCCACCACCCCGCAATCCGTGTCCCGCCCCCTTGTACGAAGATGAGGATCGTCTGCCCGTGAGTGGCGGCGGCAGGGGGTGCGGGATGGGCATGTGCGGTCGTCGTGGGGTCTTGGTAGGGATGGCCTCGGTGGTGTTCGCCCTCTCAGTGTCCGGGTGTGTGCTGGGGCAGTACGCGGAGGTGCCGGCTGTTACCGGGGTCTCGTCGGCGGAGATCGTCGGGACCTGGCGGTGCATCGATGGCACCGCGGTCACCATGCGGAAAGACGGAACCGCTGTCGTGAAGCTTCTCGACGGGCAGGAATTCGACTTCGACGATCAGTGGCGGATGTCCGGCACCGGAACATGGGAACTGACCGACCGGGACATCGGTTGGGGTGATGGTCAGCACGTGTCCCTCAACGTCACTCGGCGCACCTCGTCGGCGTGGCGTGAAGTCAAGGGTACAGAGGAGGGGGCGATGGGCTCCACCGACCTCAGGGAGCCCGCCCCGGACGCGTACACCTGGACCCTGGAACTGGAGCGCGGCGACAAGGGGCTGGCCCTGTATTTCTTCTTCAGCGATCCCGACAGCCGCAACACTTATTACCTGGAGAAGGAGCGGCCGACTGCGGAAAGTTCCGGGCCGTCATCGTCCGCAGTCCCCGCCGAAGGAATGGTTCGGTGAAAGTAAAACCGATGGCACGGGACTGCGTGGCGGCCGCCGTCAGCGAACGTCGAGGCTCCGACGTGCCTGGGCGATGACGTGTTGTGTCTCGGCTCCGAACACGGCGGATTCGCTCAGGCCTTGCCACACCCGCTGGTACGTGGCGATGGTGTCCGCGTCGTCGAGCCACAGCTCGGCGTGCCAGTCCTCAGTGATCACGAGGCGGCCGTCGAAGCTCCAGTGGAGCGCGGGCGTCGTGGTCGAGGCCGGCCGCGGCGGTGGCCAGTTCCACCGAGAAGGAGTCCAGCAGGCTCACGGCTCGCAGGACGCGGCGCACGTCCGGGGTGAGGTCACGGAACGTACGCGCGACAAGGGCGGGGAAGTCGAGGTTGAACTCGCCGGGGGCCGGGGCGCGGTCGTGGCGGCGGTAGAGGTCGAGGAACCGCATGACCGCCAGGTCGAGGTAGAGCGGCAGGCCATGGGAGTTCGCGGTGATCAGGTAACGGGTGCGGTCGTCCATCAGCGGTTGTCCGGCGATGGGCAGGCCGGCGATGCCGCACTGGTGAAGCAGGCCCCAGGCGAGCGACTTGAGCCGGCCGCCGAGATGCTGCCGGGCAAGCCACAGCAGACAATGAGGACCTGAGCGTGCGTCAAGGCCGCCGGGATCGGAATACGGAAGGTCGCCAATCTGCATGACGTCCCATGGAGCGCTGAGGGGTGGCGAGTGATAAAACCGTGCAAGGTTCGCATTCCGCCGGAGTTCGCGGCAATCGATTTTTCCGCACGAGCACACAGATCACACCAAGATCGAACATTCGCCCCTGGCGCACTTGATCGTCCCGCGCTTCACTCCTGACTCATGAAACGACAGATCACGTCCATGCTCGCCGGACTGGTGCTGGCCGCCGGATCGGCGCTCGGCGCGAGCCCGGCGACCGCGGCCGAGCCGGTTCCCGTGGAGTTCGGCACCGACTGGCACGACCCGCTGACCGCGGCGCCGGCCATCGAGAAGCCCGACACCCGATCCTGCGACGTCACCATCGCAGAGGCGCAGTTCCGCGATTTCACGCCGTACAGGGGAAGTTACGTCCCGCCCAAGGAGTGCGGAGACCGCTGGAGCAAGGTGGTGCTGCGCCTCGACGGAAAGGTGAAGGGCCGTCAGTACGACCGGCTCGGCTACCTCCGTATGGGCGGCGTCGAGGTGTTCCGTACGTCCACGCCCGAGCCCTCCGTCGACGGGATCACCTGGTCGGTGGAGAAGGACGTCACCCACTACAGCGACACACTGCGCCGCGAGCAGCCCGTCGACATGCTCATCGGCAATGTCGTCGACGAGACATACACCGGCGTCATCGACGTCAAGGTCACGCTGACCTTCTATGCCGCGAAGGGCAGTACGAAGGCCGCCGAAACGCCCGACAAGGTGGTCCCGCTGGAGGGCGCCACGCTGACCACGCCGCGTAACTCCGAGCGCATCGTCGCCGAGGTGTACGCCACCGGATCCGGCGGCGGCTGCGAGGAGTACTGGTACCTGACCGTGCCGGACACCGAGCCCTACTCGTGCAAGGCGGACAAGGGTCCGTACCGCGAGGTGCAGGTCAAGGTCGACGGCCAGCTCGCGGGAATCGCGGCGCCGTTCCCGACCGTGTGGACCGGCGGCTGGTCCAACCCCTTCCTGTGGTACGTCGTTCCGGCGCCGCGTGCCTTCGACGTGAAGCCGATCGAGTACGACCTGACGCCGTTCGCCGGCATCCTCAACGACGGGCGCGAGCACCGCGTCGAGGTGTCGGTCGCGGGCCTGCCCGACGGGCAGAGCGGCTGGAGCACGCCCACGAACGTCCTCGTCTGGCAGGACGAGGGCAGCGAGCACGTCACCGGGGCGCTCACGAAGCACGATCAGAGTGATCTTTCCAACTCGACGACGATCACGCCCGGTTCACTGAACCGGCTCGACACCAAGGGTGACCACCGGCTCACCGTCGCCGGCTATGTGAACACCTCGCACGGGCGCGTCGAGACCACCGTCTCGCGCACCCTCGCCAATACCTCGGCCCACCAATGGACGGAGGACGAGAACACCGACGGGCTCACGTCACGCTGGGACGACGACGAGACGGTGACCGTGGACGGCCGCGGCCCGGCGCGGGTCGCGCACACCCATCGCGTCTACACCATGGACGGCGAGACCACGATCGGCGCGGACAACCGGCTGCGCACCGTCCTCACGCTCGGGGACCGCGCGGACACCTCGGTCGTACGCGCCGGCAAGCGCATCTCCTGGTCGCGGCTCGACGACACGTACACCGGCGACGCCACCTGGACGCTGGGTGTCCCGCGTGACCAGCGCCATGCCGTCGGCACGTCGAGCGAGCGCTACCGGCTGGACGGGTCGGAGGGCTGCTACGACCGCACACTGCGAACCGAGCAGGGCATCCTGACGGAGGACCGTACGGGCTGCTGAGCCTACGCGGGGCCCGGCTGTGCGTGCCGGGCCCCGCGCTCTCCCACTCATGTGATTTCGACTGTCAGTTCGCTTCGACCGCGATACGCCTCCCGGATGAGAGCTTGCAGCCCGCCGCCCCGGATCAGCCCAAGGCCCCACGACCGTGCGCCTGACGTGCTGGCTGGCTAGACGCGGTCCTGGAAGACGCAGCTCCACACGTGCGTGCCCGCGACGCTGCCGTCGGCGCGCACCGCCTCCAGCGTGTAGAAGTGCGTGGTCCCCCGCGCGGCCATGGTGTCCGTGTAGGCGCGGGTCTCCGCCGGCAGCAGTCCGGATGAGCCCGGCAAGATCCGGACGACAGGCCCCCAGGTCCCTCAGACGCGGTCCTGGAAGACGGTGTACCAGGGGTACGTCCCCACCACGGCGCCGTCGGCCGTCACGGCCTCCAGCGTGTAGAAGTACGTGTTCCCCTTCGTCGCCGTGGCGTCCTCCCACGTCCGGGCGTCCGCCGGGAGCAGTCCGTCGTGCTGGGGCTCGTACGCCTTGGTCGCCGGGTTCCACCGGCTCACGCGGTAGCCGGTGACCGTGGCGCAGCGGGCCGTGTCGGTGCACTGCCAGTCGACGGACGGACGAGTGGCCGTCCGGTTGTGGCCCAGACTGCCGAGGCTCCAGTCCCGGGTGACGGTCACGGACGGCCGGACGTCGAGCTCGGTGGCCTCGACCACGGTGACCTTCGGGTCGCTCGGGTGCAGCGTGTTGCCCCAGTGGTCCTTGGCCATCACCGCGTACACGTGCGTCTCGCCGTCCGGCAGGTTGCCGCAGAGGATCGCGAGCCAGTTGCTCGTGCCCTCCGAGCAGGTGTCGGGGCCGAGCCACTTGACCGTGCCGTCGGCCTGCCGGACGCCCTTCCACACCACGTACTCGTCGATGTCGTCCTCGGGCGAGGCAGCCCAGCTCACCAGCATGCCGTCGTTGCGCGGGGTGACCTTCACGCCGGTGACCGGGCCGGGCGCCACGGTGTCGCCGGTGCGGACGACGACCGGCGCGGAGTACGCCGACTCGTTGCCGTACGGGTCCACCGCCGTGACGGCGTACGTCACGTACGTGTTCGCGGGCATGTCCACGTCGTAGCAGTTGCCGCCGTTGCTCGCCTCGTGGCTCTCCTCCGCGACGCAGGTCACCTGGGTGCGCGCGGTCGGGTCGAACGTCTTGCCGGGCGAGCGGTACACGCGGTAGTGCCCGCCGTTGTCCCAGTCCTCGAAGAAACCGTCGGGCTGGCTCCAGTGCACGTTGGTGTAGCCGGGACGGGCGCCGGCGGTGACGCCGGTCGGGGACTTCGGTGGCATCCGGTCGACGCCGTCGCTGGTGACCGTCGCGTACGCCCCCCGGTTGCCGGCTGCGTCGAGGGCCCGGACCCGGTAGTACGTGTTCGTGTTCACGGCGCCGCTGGTCCGGTACGACGTCGTGGTCGTCGTGCCGCGCAGCTCGAACGGTCCGGCAGCCGCGGACGAGGCGTACACCTCGTACTTCGCCGTGTCGGCGACTCCCTGCCAGTTCAGGGTGTCCCACCACCCGTCGCCGGTGGCGACCGTGAGTCCGGTGGGGGCGGCCGGCCCGGTGCGGTCGACGGTCGTCGCCGTCACGTCCGGGCTGCCGGTGGACTCGCGGCCGGCCTTGTCGACGGCGCGGACCTCGTACAGGAAGGTCTGGCCGGTGGCGGGCGGGGCGTCGACGAAGGACCGGGTGGTCAGCAGGGACGTCCCGCTGACCTTGGCCCAGCTGGTGGCGCTCAGCCGGCGGTACACGCGGTACCCGGCGAGGTCCATCTCCTTGTTGGCGGTCCAGCGCAGGGTGGTCTTGGCCGTCGTCCAGTCGTACGCGGCGGTGAGGCCGGTCGGGGCGAGCGGCTTGACCGTGTCGACGGCGGCCTCGGTGCGCGGGGTGTACGTGAAGGCGGCGTTGGCGGCGCCGGTCCATGCGACGTAGTCCACGCGGATCGTGTGCTTGCCGGCCGGGACGGTCAGGTCGACGGTCTTGCGGGCGGTGGTGGAGACGTTCTTCCACAGGTCGATCTTCCGCACACCGTCGACGTAGACGCGCATGCCGTCCTGCGTGGCGGCGGAGAGCCGGAAGGGGCCGCCGGAGCCGAAGTCACGGGTGAGGGACCAACGGACGGAGAAGTTGTCCTTGGGCAGCGTGACGCCGGCCGGGTCGCCGTACCCGTAGTTCTCGCTGATGGCGGTGTCGCAGGCGGTGAGCTTCGGCGTGCCGCTGAAGGTGGAGTTGCCGAAGTACTGCGCCCTCCAGACGGGAGAGGTGCAGGTGACCGCCGCGGAGGCGGGGGCGGCGGTGATCAGGCCGCCGGTGGCGGCGAGGGCGGCCGTCGCGGCCAGCGCGGTCAGCCGGGTATGAGTCATCACAGAGAGCGGGCCCCTTTCGGACCAATGGGAAACCTGTAAACAGGTGACGCCTGTGTGACCCATGAGGCGGGGGCAGGGTTGCCCCGCCCCCTCAGCTTTTTCACGGACGTTCGCCACGCGTCGGCCGTACCGGTGGACGTCAACCGTAGCGGCGCGGCGTCCAGGTGATCGTCCGGCCGTTGCCCCGCTCGACGGCCCGCGTCTGCGAGGAGCCGATCAGCAGCAGGGTGCGCGCATGGGCAACAAGCCGGGAGTCACCCCTTCGGGTGACCAGCCGCCTCGACCTTCCTACGAAATTGCCCGCCCGACTTCCGGGGGCACCTCATCCTTCAGTCCGCCGCATCCAGCCTCGCTCGACTCCCGGCATTTCTGGCAGTGCTTCAACCGCCCCGCGACGTCTGGCGTGGCCGTAGCACAATGTTCGGGCCGGCTGTACCCGATACGCCGGGTACGGCTGGCTCTTGGCCACAGCCGTGCAGCGCGTCGACGCTGCACGGGTGTGGGTGGTCAGATGTGTTGCGCCACGAAATCGGCGACCTGCGTGCCGAGTTGCCGGCCTGCCCGGTTGTCGATCGAGGTGTGCTGGCCGGCCCATATCCGGCTGAGCCACGCTTCGGTGGCGGCGCGCTGGAAGCCGGCGAAGGTCCGGGTGGCGCCCTTCGACGTCACCACGAGGTGGTGCTGCGCACCGTAGAACCTGGTGAGTGTCGTTGCCGCCGCCTGGCTGAGAGCGCCGTGGGCGGCGGGGTAGGACGGATCCGGGGCGGTCGGCAGCAGGGGGGTCCAGTTGGGATCGCCAACGATGCGCGGGTTGTAGTGCGTACCACCGAGCCGGAGGGCGGTCACGGGCCGCCATACGCGGTAGGCGTACTTGGCGTCGTACATCGCGATGGTGGTGTCGGCGAGGGACAGGTTGAGCTGGGCGAAGACCTTCACCGCCTTCTCCAGGCTTGCGTGCTGGGAGGTGATGAGGTCCTGCGCGATCTGATTCCAGACGTTCCAGACGGGCGCTGCCGCCCAGAACTTCCCGGCTGCGGTCTGATCGGGGGTGCGGGTGGTACTGGTCTTTCTCCCCAGGCTCTTGACCTCATTCAAGGCTGTGGCGTATTCGGCAGTGCTGACGGCCGGCGGCGGCGCCGGGCGGAACTGGCTTCCTTCGGCCAGCACGAACGGCTTGACCGAGCCCCAGTTGGTGAACACCGGTGTGGGGAAGTCGGGCGGTGTGGGCCGGTAGCCGCCGGCCACATTGCGGGGACTGAACGGCGGCGGCGTGGTCGAGGACCCATCATGGGATCGCAGGCTGATCAGCCGGCGGGCGACCTCGGCTCCCACGCCAATACCCGCCTGCTTACCGGGGCCGTTGGGAATCGCGGACAGCTGGCTGCTCAGCCGTTGGTCCACGCTTGCGCGCTTGGCCGGGTACAGGGCCACCAGCACATCGTGGGCCGCTTGGTCCGCTGCGGCGTCTGCGCGGGCGCCTCGCGGCGCCGGCACCGAGAACACGTAGGCAGGGCCGGCCCGGGTGACCGATACCACCGCGTCGTACTCGGCGGCCTGAAGGAGCGCGAAGCTGCGCGTGGGGTGAATGGTGGGCGGTTGGGCCTTCGGATCACTCAGGACGGTGATGAGCTCACGGTTCCACTCCACGACCGACATCCCAGAGGACCGGGCGGCGGCGCGCAGAGTTGGGGAGTGAGCAGGTGTGGTGGCGGTGGGCCCGAGGGCCAGACCAGTGAGTCCGGCTGTCAGCGCAGTTCCGGTCAGTGCAGCGAGTATCTTGTGCTTTCCGTCCATATGCTGTGGCTCCCTGTGGTGGGTGGTGGGCTGGGGCAACCGGTGGCCGTGCACTTCGACCACGTGAGCCACTTCGGGCCAGACGGTCAACGGGCACCACTGAGCGAGAGGGGAGTCCGCAGCGTGTGCCGCAAAGAAGTACTCCGGGCGCTTGCTCCGGAGTTCGACCGGGACGTGAAGCCGGTTCCCTCTGCCTGAGTCCCGTGCTGGGGCGGTCGTTGGAGTATCGCGACCGGACTCACCGGGGTACCGGCCCCTGAGGCGGCACGCGTCACCCGCACCCATGTTTCGAGGGGTCGACCGGGCGCGAGTGGTCCTGCAACCTGATCACCTCTTTGCGTCATCAAGGTCGCTTGCCAGATACAGCCTGCGGGGTCTCGAAGCACGCCGCAACTCCGGCCTGTGGTCATCTGCCTACAGTCGGCTGCGCCGGTTGCTGGTCGGTGCCCGACGAGCCCCGCCTTTCGCACTGGTACGACGGCGAGGTCAAAGCGCCGCCTACGGCCGCTTCCACTCGGGCACGAGCCGGCGCCCGGGACACGCTGCCCCAGACCGCGCATCTGCGGTCCGGTGAAGAGATCGTCCACGGCCGGCGCCTGACACTCACCCGTGACCAGTACGGTCTCACCATCGACGGGGCGGTCGTGGGATCCCTGCGAAGCCCTGGCGGCGCGCACCAACTCTTCGTCCACCACCGCAACGTGGACGCCAACGCCGCGGGCTTGTTCCGCCGCTGGGCGGATCACGCCCCGGCTCATGGGATCGCGCGCTGAAGGGGCGATTTCAGGCCACACCACAATGCCCCTTACGCTGCGACATGTCGGTCAGCAACGGTCGGCCGGAAACGAAGGGCGACACCATGACCTCAGAAGCCAACACACAGGGCACCGTCGATGCCACAACCGCCTTGCTGCAGGCGGAACTTCCGCGCCTGGAAGAGCACCAGCAGGCTCTGGAGAAGGAACTCGCGACGGTCACCGAACGCCTGGAGTCGGTGCGCACCGCTCTGACCGCTCTGCAGGCGCTGTCCACCACTCCCCTGGCACCGGCCACTGCGGTGGTCGGCAGTGAGCCGAGCGCCGTCCCCGCTCCGTCGGCGAACGCTGAGACGGAGACGGAGAACGTCGCCGCTCCTAAGATTCCGCGGCAGGCGCAGGGGCGCACCGACTCTGCCGTCGAGGCGGAAGCCCCGCAGGAGAAGGCAGCAGCCACCCCTGCTCGCCGTACGGCCCGGAAGGCACCCGTGGCCAAGGGCCGCAAGCAGGCGCCCGCCAAGCAGAAGAGCGAGCCGGCCAAGAAGGCCGTCGCCGCCAAGGCCACCAAGGCCGTCAAGCCCGCGAAGACCGTCAAGCCTTCGACGGCCAAGGCGCCGAAGAAGGCTGCGCCCGCCGAACCGGCAGTCGACGACAGCGGCAGCCTCACCGAGATGGCCATGAAGGTCCTGGCCGCCTTCGGCGACACCCCCGTCCGTGCGCGTGACGTCACGAAGGCCCTGGGACGCGAGCTCACCCCCGGCAGCATCAACACCGTACGCAGCACACTCGACCGGCTTGTCGGCACCTCCCGCGCCCACCGCGCCGGCCGCGGCCTCTACCAGGCCCCCGCCAACTGACGGCTCCCCTCGGGAGGAGCCGCGCGCACGCCCTCGTCACGGCCCGGAGGCCGTAACGGGGGCGAGGGGTGTTTCTCAGTCGCTGAGCTCCCTGAGGCTGTCGTCAGCCACCATCGAGCGCGACGGGCGGCGCCCCGTTGATCTTCGCGAACCGTTCCCGCCACGGGATGCGATCGGGCTCCGGTGCGGGGGCGCCGTAGAAGGTCGCGTACGCGGTGGACCGGCGGCACGGGGCGCATTCCGTCTCGTCTCCCAGGGGCCGGAAGACGTGTTCCTCGCCAGGGGCGGAGCAGGTGATCGGGGCGGCGGCCGGCGGGAGTTGAAGCAGCGGGGGCGGGGCCGGGTCCGCGGGGAGTTTCTGGACGAGGCGGTAGCGCAGGAAGCCGACCGCCGAGCGCACGCCGCCTTCCGGACGTTCGGCCAGCAGTGCCTGCCGCAGGTCGGACTCGCTCAGCCCGCGCTCCAGCCACTTGACCGCCTCCACGGCCAGTGCGCGGGCCTCGCGCATTCCCAGGTGCAGTTCGCGGCGCGTGTGGCGCAGCGAGAGCAGGACCCGTTCCGCGCGGGCCAGTTGGAGGGAATTAGCCGTCCCCGCCGCCGGTTCGGGATCCGGGTCCGTCGTCGGCTCGGCTTCGGAGGGTGGGTGGGGAGTGGTCTTATCACTGTGGTCTTCTACCGGTTGATAGTCACCGACCCTCCGAGCGGTCGGTTCACCGACCGCCGGAAACTGCGTACTCGGTGGCGGGGTGACAGGTGGGGCCCCTCGCAGGTGTCCTGCCTGCTCACTCGTCAGGGGGTTGTTCGCGACCAGTTGCTCGGTGACCCAGCGGCCTCGGTCGCCCTGGCTTCGCCACTCGTGCACGTACCCGTGCGCGACCAGCTGTTCCTTCGCCTTCTGGTACGCGCGGCCCTTGATGCCCAGTTTCCGGGCGAGTTCGCTCAGGGGCTTGCAGGGGATCCCTTCGGGAAGGCCCTGGACGTACAGGAGCAGGATCTTCGCGTCACTGCTCAGACGCGGATGGCGCACGACATCGTGCGATGCCTTCGTGAAGCGCCGGGACGGCGCGATAGCATGACGCAGCATTTCCGGTGGGTCCTGTCCACTGGTGATGAAGGCCCTCGGTCGGTGTTGGTGCACCGCCGGGGGCCGCTCCATGTGCGCGTGTACACACGGAGCGTGATGGTTTCGTCACCGTACCGCACTGCCGCCATCTCCCACCATGTGAACGGGACTTCACGCCGCACCCCCGGTGTCTGTCAGGCACCCAGCACGTGCGCGGGAAGGATCTGTTGGGGGCGGAGCGGTCGTGCATCGGCGAATTGAGGTCCGCCCCGCCGGTGACCTGTGGTCTCCGGCGGGGCGGACAGTCGGTACGGGGCGCGGAAATTCGCCTGTTCGCGCGTGATCAGATGCGCACCGCGGCCTGGTAGCTGCCGATGGTGTTCATCGACTCGTAGCGGACGTAGGCGCCCGGGTACGGGGCGTGCAGCACGGTGTTGTTGCCCGCGTAGAGGCCCACGTGCTGGGTGTTGCTGAAGAAGACCAGGTCGCCCGGCTTGAGGGCGCTGCGCGCAATGCGGGTGCCCTGGTTGATCTGGGTGTACGTGGTGCGGGTGATCTGGGCACCGGCCTGGGCGTAGGACCACTGGGTCAGGCCCGAGCAGTCGAAGGCGTTGGGGCCGGTGGCGCTGCGGACATACGGCTTGCCCACCCGGGTGGAGGCGGCCTGGAGGGCGGCGGCGCCGAGGGCGGAGGCGGGGGCCTCGTTGCCGAGTTCGACCCGGTCGCCGGCGGCGCGGCTGGCGCGCTGGTCGTCCTCGGCCATCTTGGCGCGCTCGGCGGCGGTCAGGGTGTTGAGCAGGCGCTGCGCCTCGGCGAGCTTGCCCTGGGACTTCTTCTTGTTCTCGCCGAGCGTCTTGCGGACGTCCGCGAGGTCGCCCAGCTTGTCCTGGGCCTCCTTGCGCTGCTGCGCGAGGGCCCGCTGCTTCTCCTGGATCTTGTCCAGCGACTCGGTCTGGTTGGCCGTCAGCTGGTCGAGGGCCGAGGCCTCGTCGAGGAAGGTGTCCGGGTCCGAGGCGAGGAAGAGCTGCACGGACGGGTCGATGCCGCCGGAGCGGTACTGCGCGGCGGCGAGCGAACCGAGGCCGCTGCGGAGCGTGTTGAGCTCCTGCTGGCCGCGGGCCACCTTGTCCTGCAGCGCGCCGACCTGCTTTTCGAGCTTCTGCTGCTGCTCCTTGGCCCCGTTGTACTTCTCGGTGGCCTTCTCCGCCTCGTGGTAGAGCTTGTCGACCTTCGCCTTGACCTCACTCTTGGTCGGCTTGGGGTCGGCGTGGGCGGCCTGGGAGGTCAGGGCCACGGCCGCGGCGGCGGTCGCGGTGAGCACGGTCACACGGGCGCGGCTCGGCTGCTTGGGACGACGGTGGGACGCCACGAAGGCGAGCTCCTTCTTCCTCTGAGCCGCCTACCGGGCTGTGGGGGGAACTGAATCCCCGGCTCCGTGCAGGTCACGGACTCGGCGGTTCCTTCACTGCCACCCCGGATGGGTGATCAATCGCGCGAAGGTTCGAAACCCGACCTTAGTAACCATCTTGTGATCAGTTCAATCTCCACAGGAAGAATGTCGACACACGAGGTACTTCTTTACTCGCCTCACACGTCGTGTAGCGGCGACTTGACGGTCTGTTCCGTCATTTCCGGCACGTCGCGACAAGTCTCACCAGACGCGCGAAAGCCGCTTCAGGAGCAAGAGGGACGCAACGGGCTTGGCCCCGCCCTCCGCCACCCCGTCGGCCACCTCGCGATCGGTGGAGACCACGGCAGGCCGTCCGGACGGTGTTTCACGGCGGCCCCGGCGCCGGACTCCTCCCAAGCTCTGCGGTCGCTGAGCTTCAGGCCCGGAGATCGTCTCCCGGGGCCCACGGCCCGTCTTGATCGCTTCGTGTGTGAGGTTCAGCTTGCCGCTGGTGAGCTCGGCCTGCCAGATGCTGCCCACCTGGACGGGGTCCACGGGCGGGACCGCCGGCGCACCGACGCCGCGGAACGCTTCTTCGGGCAGATGGACGTGCTGCTGCTCCCCGCGCTCAGTCGGCCGGCGGCGCAGGCCGAACGCTGGGGCGTCACCGGTGGACTCTGCGGTTGCGCACCGCCTTGATCGTGACGGTCACGGCCACCCCCACGATCACGATCAGTGCGATCGCCCCGATCGCCCGGTCGCCCTGGTTGAAGATCGTCGAGCCCAGCATCAGAGCGACCGTCAGCACGAACTGCACCACCACCCACAGCACGACGAGGCTGATGGCCACCCGGATGACGAACGAGAAGCGCGGTCGCCTCAGGTCCCGTACGGCGTTCTCCAGGCGTGCCAGGTCCGAGGCCATGCGCTCCTGGCTCTTCTCCAGCGCCGCCAGGCGTTCTTCGAGTTCAGGGGTGGTCATGGGCATGACTCTACGTGGCAGGGCGGCCGTGGGCCATCACCGCAGGCCGGGGCTGCGGACGGGGTCCGTGCCCCGCAACGGCGTTGATGGAGCTGTCGGCGCCGCCTCCTACGGGGGAGGCATGACGACGTCCTCTGCCGACTTCCAGCCGGTGCCGGTCCGGGTGGCGCTCCCCGACAGCCGGGCGTTCTCCGGTCAGTGCCGCCCGTGGTGTGGCGCGGCCGACCGCAAGAGCCGATCGCCCGTACGGTGAGCCGGTGACGCGTCTTCTTCCGTGGCGACACCGACCCGACCGGGATGCTCGTGCGTCTCCGCGGACGGACTACGCGGGAGCCGTCTACGGATCCCTCCTGGCTGCCTCCGTGATCGCCGCCACGGGCGCGGTCGGCGAGTTCCCCCGCCTCGAGACCGTCGTACTGCTGCTCGTCACCGGATTGGTGTTCTGGGCCGCCCATGTCTACGCGCGCCTCGCCGGTGAGAGGTCGACCGGCCGGTCCGTCGACTGGTCCGAGGTACGCCGGGTCGGACGGAGCGAGTGGTCGATCGTCGAGGCGGCCGTGTTGCCGGCCGCCGCCGTGGGCCTCAGCCCGCTTCTCGGACTGGGCCTGAGCGCCACCTGGTGGCTCGCCCTGGCGGTAGCCGTGGTGCAGCAGGTGACGTGGGCCTGTCTCGGTGCCCTTCACGCCGGTGCGTCGCATCGGCAGGCGGCCGTGGAGTCATTGGTCAACCTGCTGCTCGGACTGGTCATCGTGGCGGCCAAGGCCGCCCTGGGTCACTGAGGCAGCTGTTGGCCGCCTTCATGGCGACGTATCACCTCACCGTGATCCATCACAAGGTCATGTGAAGACACGGCCCAGGGCCTCTCCCCGGGGGAGGGGCGCGAGGAGTGACGCGGCCCCGTCAGCGGTAGTCCAAGCGGGCCCTGAACTCCTTGATCCGCGCGCGCGGTTCGCCGGGCCCCTCCAGACGCGCGTCGTGTCCCGCGCGCCGGGGACCACGCGCACCGCACCGGCGGACCGTGCCGCCCTCAGCCCGTGATCAGGGTCTGGAGCGCGGGTGCGTACAGGTCCGCGAGGTGTTCGGGGGTGGCCCGTGCACCCGCGCCCTCGCGGTGCAGGCTCAGGGTGGCGCCGAGGCCGAGGAGGTGGCCGGCGATCAGTTCGGCTCGCAGGGCGCGTTCGTGGCCGGGGAGGCGGGCGGTCAGTGCCTCGGTGACCTGTTCGTGGAAGCGGTCGCGCAGCAGCGAGCGTTCGTCCCGGTTGCCGAGGGAGAACACCACGCGCAGCAGCGGGTCCGTCTGCTGTTCCCGGCGGCGGCGCACGAGCGTGATCACCATGTGGCGGCCGAGCTCGTCCAGCGGGGCGTCGAAGAGCTCCTCGGCGGCCGGGCCGAAGTCGGCGACCGTGTTGAAGAGTTCTTCCTTGCGGCCGAAGTGCTTGACCACCAGGGAGGGGCTGACTCCCGCGTCGGCGGCGATCCCCCGGATGGTCACCTCCGCGTACGGGCGCTGGGTGAACGCCCGCCGGGCCGCCCGCAGGATCGCGTCCCGGCCCGTGCCGGGGTCGACGGGGGCCGGAGCCGGAGCGGTGGCCTGGCTGCCGGTCATGCGCCCTCCTGGATCGTGATCGTCCGCGCACCGCCCTTGCGGTCGCCGCGGCTCTCTCCGACCGTACCCGCCCCGGACCTGCGCCTGCCGGGCAGGAACAGCGTGGCCGTCAGCGCCAGCAGCGCCGCGCCCGCCGCGATCAGGAAGACCAGCTGATACGCGTGGAGCGTCGGAGCCGTCCGGCCGCCCGCCCGGAACGTGAGGTTGGCCAGGACGGCGGCCACCGTCGCGCTGCAGAACGCCTGCCCGATCGATCTCATCAGCGTGTTGAGACCGTTGGCCGCGCCCGTCTCGCCGACCGGGACCCCGCGCATCACCAGCGCGGGCAGCGCCGAGTACGCGATGGCCGTGCCCGACGCGACGACCGTCGCACCGGCGATGATCAGCCACAGGCTGTGGCTGGTGAAGTACCGCACCATGTAGCCGACGGCGATGATCCCGGCCGCCAGCGTCAGGCTGACCTTCGGTCCGTACGTCGCGGAGATCCGGGCCGAGACCGGCGAGAGCGCCACCATCATCACGCCGCCCGGCAGCAGGCACAGTCCGCTGACGACGAGCGAGGCGCCGAGCCCGTAACCCGTCGCCTTCGGCTCCTGCACCATCTGCGCGGTGACCAGGGAGTTGGCGTAGAAGGCGAAGCCGATCAGCAGGGCGGCGACGTTGGTCAGCAGGACGGCCGGGCGGGCCGAGACCCGCAGGTCGACCATGGGCGTCGTCACGCGGAGCTCGTACGCGCCCCAGAGCAGCGCCACCACCACGGCGGCGACGAGCAGTCCGACCGTGCGGACCGACGTCCAGCCCCAGTCGGCGCCCTGGGTCACCGCGAGCAGCAGACAGACCAGGGCGGCGGACAGCCCGAGCGCACCGACGGCGTCGAAACGGCCGCGCGAGCGCAGCGGGGACTCGGGTACGCAGCAGAGCACCAGCACGATGTCGACGAGGCCGATCACTCCCGACACCCAGAACATGGTGTGCCAGTCGAAGTGCTCGACGACGAGCGCGGCGACCGGCAGCCCGACGGCCGCACCGATGCCGAGCGTCGAACTCATCAGGGCGACCGCGGAGAGGACACGCTCGGGCGGGAGTTCGTCGCGCAGGATGCTGATGCCCAGCGGTACGACGGCGAGCGCGGCGCCCTGGAGGGCGCGGCCGGTGATCAGTACGCCGATGTGTGAGCTGACCGCGCACAGCACGGAACCGATGACCAGCACCGCGAGCGAGGCGACGAGCACCCGCCGCTTGCCGTACATGTCGCCGACCCGGCCCAGGACGGGCGTGAAGACGGCGCCGGTGAGAAGGGTGACGGTGACCAGCCAGCTCGCGGCGGCGGGGGTCGCGCCGGTGAGGGCCGGAATGTGCGGGAGGAGCGGGACGACGATCGTCTGCATGACCGCGACCACGACCCCGCAGAAGGCGAGGACGCCCACGGCGAAACGGGGGTGGTGCGGGGTCGGGGTCCGGGCGGCTGCCCCGTCGGGGGCAGAGGTGTCCGCGGGCATGCGATCTCCGTGGGGTGCTCGGCGGTGGCGGCGGAAGCCAGGGGGTGCACAGATGTTCACCTCGTAGGGTAAACGCTTGTGCACCCCCTGGCGAGTCGGAGTGTCCGCCCGCCGCGTTAGCCTCGGAAGCCACAGCAAGGGCCACGACACGAGAAGGCGAAGGTGGCGGCGATGGCAAAGGTTCCTACGGCGGCAGTGGCGGCGAGCGGACTCGTCGGCGGTTACGCGGTCGCGCGGTGGACCAAGAAGCGGCCGCTGGGCGGGGTCGCGCTCGCCGCAGCGGGCACGGTCGCCGCGTACCGGTGGAACCGGCAGGCCGGACCGCGTGCGGCCGTCGCACTGACCACGACGTACGTCGCCGCGTTCGCCGGATCGCACCCGCTGGCCAAGAAGCTCGGCGCCTGGCCCGCCGTCTTCACCGTGGCGGGCACCGTCGCCGCCGCGTCGTGGGCGGTCACCCGCCGCGCCGCCTGAGAAATTTTTTCACCAGGCCCGCAGCACACTGAACGCGGGCGCGCCGGCAGCCGTATTCAAGAGCACTCCCCACCGATGTACGCACCCGGACCCTCACCGGGGAACGGCGCTCAGGCGCCGAACGCCTGCGACACCGTGTAGATCAGCAGGCCCGCCAGGGCACCCACGACCGTGCCGTTGATCCGGATGAACTGCAGGTCACGGCCGATGTGCGCCTCGATCTTCTTCGACGTCTGGTCCGCGTCCCAGCTCGCGACCGTGTCACTGATCAGCGAGGTGATCTCCGCGCGGTACGTCGTCACGACATACACCGCCGCGTCCTCCAGCCAGCCCTCCAGCTTGGCCTGCATCCTCCCGTCCGTCGCCAGCCGCGCGCCGAACGTCAGCAGCGAGGCGCGCGCCCGCAGCCGCAGCTCGCTCTGCTCGTCGTCCGCCGCCGCGATGATCATCGTGCGCACCGACGCCCAGGCCGACGCGATGACGTCCTGGACCTCACCGCGCCCCAGGATCTCCGTCTTCAGCCGCTCCACCCGCGCCCGGGTGTCCGAGTCGGTCTGGAGGTCGGCCGCGAAGTCCGTCAGGAACGTGTCGATCGAGGCGCGCGCCGGATGCCCCGGCATGTCCCGCATCTCCGTCACGAAGCGCAGCAGCTCCTTGTAGACCCGCTCCCCCACCCGCTTGTCGACGAACCGCGGCGTCCACCCCGGCGCCCCGCCCTGCACCGCGTCCATCACGGAGTCGGCGTGCAGCACCAGCCAGTCGTGTGCCCGCAGACAGATCAGGTCCACGACCCGGCGGTGGCCGCCGTCGGCAACGATCTTCTCCAGCATCTTCCCGAGGCCGGGGCCGACCTCCGCCGCGTTCGCCCGCCGGGTGATCGCCTCACCCACCACGGCCTGCACGTCCGAGTCGCGCAGGACCGTCAGCGCGCCGCGCAGCGCGGTCGCCAGCTCGGCGGTGACCCGGTCGGCGTGGTCCGGCTCCGCCAGCCAGGCCCCGAGCCGGCCGCCGACGCCCAGCGCGTGGATCCGGCCGCGTACGACATCGCCCGAAAGGAAATTCTCCCCGACGAAGGAACCCAGAGAGGCCCCGAGCTGGTCCTTCTTGGTGGGGATGATGGCGGTGTGCGGGATCGGCAGGCCGAGCGGACGCTTGAACAGCGCCGTGACGGCGAACCAGTCGGCCAGCGCACCCACCATCCCCGCCTCGGCGGCCGCGGCGACGAAGCCCGGCCAGCCGCCCACACCCGCGTTCTTCGCCCAGGTGGCGAGGACGTACACGAGCGCGACGAGCAGAAGGAGGCCGGTGGCCGTGGTCTTCATACGGCGCACACCACGCCGCTTCTCCTCGTCCGCGGCCGTGTACGCGAAGGAGGCGAGAGGGGCGGGGCGTGCGGGAGCGGAGGCTGCGGTGCCGGAGCTCCTGTCCGCGCCACCCAGTGCCCGTGCGGGCTCGGCCGGACCGCCGCCCGGCTCGCCCGACCTGGTCCGTTCGATCCGTTCCATCCGCTCCACCCGTCCGCGTCCGCGTACGCATCGCCCCCGGTGCCCCGTACGCATTGTCCCTACCTGACGTACTCCCGGGCCGCATGTCGAGTTCCCGGCACCGTGCCCCATCATGAGACCACCCCCCATCACCACGAGGAGACACCCCGCCCATGCCCAGGCGCCAGGGAACCGCCCTGCTCATCGCCCTCGTGGCGGGTACCGCCGCGCTTGCCGCCCTCGTGGCGTACACCGGGTCCGCGCTGTTCTCCGGCTCCGGGTCGCAACAGGTCGGCGCGCAGCCTGCGACCCGTCCGCCCGCCGCGCCCGCCCACTCCACCGGCGTCTGGGTCGCCACCTGGGCCGCGGCGCCCGTGGCCGGGGTGGCGGACCCGTACCCCGGACACGACCTCGCCCGGCGCACCATCCGTAACATCGTCCACACCAGCATCGGCGGCGACGCGGCCCGCATCACCCTCTCCAACCTCTTCGGTACGCGTCCTCTCCTCGTCGACCAGGCCACGGTGGACACCCGGCCCGTCTCCTTCCGCGGCGCCCCCTCCGTCACCGTCGCCGCGGGCGGACAGGTCGTCAGCGACCCGGTCGTCGTCCCCGTCGAAGCCGACGCCGATCTCGAGGTCACCCTCCGCACGCCCACCGCCGAGGGACCCGTCACCGTCCACCCGAACAGCCACCAGACCTCGTACCTCGCGGACGAGCGCGGCACCTGGCAAACCCATGGGTGGCGCTACCTCACCGCGGTGGACGTCCGCAACGCCTCCTCCGCCGGAGCAGTCGTCGCCATCGGCGACTCGCTCACCGCGGGCAGCGGCTCCGCCCTCGACGCCAACGGCCGCTGGCCCGACGTCCTCGCCGACCGGCTGCGCGGACGCTACGCGATCGTCAACCAGGGCATCGCAGGCAACCGCATCCTGCGCGACGGCCAGGGCCGCGGTCAGCGGGCGCTCGCCCGCTTCGACCGCGATGTGCTGGGCGTCGCCGACGTGAAGACCGTCATCATCGCCCTCGGCATCAACGACGTGCAGCAGTTCCCGCAGGAGCGGGACCCGCAGCACATCGTGGACGGACTGACGGCCATGACGGAACGCGCCCACGCCCGCGGGCTGCGGGTCGTCGGGGCAACCCTGATGCCGTACGAGGGGTACCCCAGCTGGACACCCGCACGGGACGCCGTCCGGATGCGGGTCAACGAGCTGATCCGCGCGGGCGGCGTCTTCGACGAGGTCGTCGACTTCGACCGGGCGGCACGCGACCCGTACCGCCCCGGCCGGCTCCGCCCGGCGTACGACTGCGGCGACCATCTGCATCTCAACGACGCCGGATATCTGCAGCTGGGCCGGCAGGTGGACCTGCGGAGCCTGGACCAGGAGGCTCCGGCGTCCGGCCGGCTCTGACGGAAGGCCGCGGTGGGCGGCGCGTCCACCGCGTCCTCACGCGCCGGACGGGCTCATTCGTCCCCGGTGCCCTTCTTCAGCTGCCGGGCCCGCTCCTTGTCCGCCTTCGTCCGCTTGCGCTCCACACCGACCCCGCCCATCAACGCGAACCCGGTGATCCGCACCCGCGGCGAGCCCGGCGAGGGGACGCCCTCGCCCGTCGCCCGGTCCCCGAAGCCCCCCAGGATGCCGATGCCGCTGACCTCGACATTCAGCTCCGGCGGGACCGTCACGCGCATCCCACCCATGATCGTGAAGCAGCGGATGACGACCTCGCGGTCCTCGAAACGGGCCTCGCGCAGATCGATCTCGCCGCCGCCCCACATCGTGAACGCGGTGAACGTCCGGCCCACCGTCCACCTGCCCTTGCGCCCGAACCCACCCCAGACGGCGAACGCACCCTTCGACGTGGCGGGACCGCCGATACGTTCCGCCCAGTCGACGCCCGCCGAACCCGCGCGTGCGGGCGCCCCGCCCGCAGGCACCGGCGCCACCGCACCGCCCGGTGCCGGAAGATCGTGGACCAGTGGCTCCAACTCCCCATGCGTGCGCGCCTTGTAGGCCGCGTCGAGCCGCTGCTCGAACTCCTCCATCTGCAGGCGTCCCTCGGCCACCGCCTCGCGCAGGACCTCGGCGATACGTTCACGCTCGGCATCGGAAGCACGCATATCCGGAAGTTCGCTCGTCATACCGCACAGCCTATTGAACGCGCCCGCTCACGTCACCGATCCACCGCGCCTCGGACCCGGCGCACCTCGGATCCACCGCGCCCCGTCTCCCCTGCGCCTGGGATCCACCGCGCCTCCGATCCACCGCTCCTGGGATCTACCGCGCCTGGGATCCGCCACGCCTGGGATCTACCGCGCCTCGGCCGACGCGTACATCTTCGCGATCACGGCCTCGATGTCCGGCTCCCGCACCGAGAGATCCACCAGCGGATACTCCGCGGCGATCCGTGCCACCAGCGGAGCCGCCGAACCCGACGCCGGAAACGCCAGCCACTGCCTCGGCCCCTCCACCTTCACCGTACGCACCGAAGGCTCCGACTCCAGCCGGATCGGCGGGAGTTCACGCTCCAGATCCACGACCAGCGTGCGCTCGCTCTCACCGATCTCATGCAGCCCGGCGAGCGCACCGTCGTACATCAGGCGGCCGTGATCGATCACCATCACCCGTCGGCAGAGCTGCTCGATGTCCGTCAGGTCGTGGGTGGTGAGCAGCACCGTCGTGCCCCGATCGGCATTCAAGTCCCTCAGGAATTCACGGACCTTGGCCTTGGAGACCACATCCAAGCCGATCGTCGGCTCGTCCAGATACAGCACCTCCGGGTCGTGCAGCAGAGCCGCCGCGATGTCTCCGCGCATCCGCTGCCCGAGCGAGAGCTGCCGCACCGGCACGTCCAACAGCTCGCCCAGTTCCAGAAGTTCGACACAACGGTCCAGGTTCTCCCGGAACCTGGCGTCGGGGACCCGGTACATCCGGTGCACCAGCCGGTACGAGTCGCGCAGCGGCAGGTCCCACCAGAGTGTGGTGCGCTGGCCGAAGACCACACCGATCCGGTGCGCCAGCCTCGTACGCTCCCTGGAAGGATCGATGCCGGCGACCCGCAGCCGCCCGCCGCTCGGGGTGAGGATGCCCGTCAGCATCTTGATGGTGGTCGACTTGCCCGCGCCGTTCGGGCCGATGTAGCCGACCATCTCGCCGCGCTCCACCCGGAAGCCGATCCCGTCGACCGCGCGGACCTCGCGCCGCTCGCTGCGCAGGAAACCCGTCCTGCGGCGCACGTCGAAGACCTTCTCGACACCGTCGAGCTCAATGAAACCCGTACCCGTATCCATGCCCCGTCCTCGCTCCGCTCGTCCTCAGACCGGCCGGTCTCAGTTTCCCGTGCTCCGGTACGAGCGCAGCCCCGCCCGCCACGCCGCCCCCGCGAGCACCCAGCACACCCCCGCCACCACCGGCGGCAGGAACGCCACCCACTCCGGCAGCCCCAGCGGGTACTCCCGGCCCAGCACAAACAGCGCGGGCAGCCAGTTCACAAAGGCCAGCGGCACCACGAACGTCACCCCGCGCACCAGGTCCTTCGCGAAGACCGTCGGCGGGTACTGCAGCAGCGTGTTCCCGCCGTACGTGAAGGAGTTCTGCACCTCCGCCGCGTCCTGCGCGAAGAACTGGAACGCCGCCCCGCCCACGAACACCGCGCCGAAGATCGCCGCCCCGCTCAGCAGCATCAGCGGGATCATCACCACCTTCAGCGGCGTCCACGCGATGTCCAGCGCCGCCAGCCCGTAACCGAGCACCAGCAGCCCCTGCGTGATCCGCCCCAGCCTGCGCAGCGCGAACCGGTCCGCCGCCACCTGGGCCAGCACCGGAACCGGGCGCACCAGCAGCGTGTCCAGCGTGCCGTCCCGGACCCGGCGACCCAGCCGGTCCATCGACCCCAGCACCAGATCGGCCAGCCCGAACGCGGTGCCCGAAGCCCCGTACAGCAGGGCGATCTCCGGCAGCGTGTAGCCGCCCAACTCGTCGACGTGCGCGAACATCAGCAGGATCGCGACGAAGTCGAAGCCCGTCGCCGCGAAGTTCCCGAACGCCGTCATGGCGAACGAGGCACGGTACGCCATCGTCGAACGCAGCCACATCGCGACAATCAGCCCGTACGCGCGGACCCCTTCGACCAGCCTCGACCGCTCGACGAACACCGCATCGGGCACCTCGACGGCCCGCGAGACCTCGGTGACCTCAGCCACCCTGAACCACCACCCTCCGCGTCGCCACCGACTGCACCAGCCGCCCCGCCAGCAACAACGCCAACGCCCAGCCGCCCTGGAAGGCGAACGCCTCCACCAGCCCCCACCCCGCGTGCTTCCCGAGGAACACATCGGCCGGTACCTGGAGCAGCGCCGACCACGGCAACGCTCGCGCCACCTCGCCCAGCACCCCCGGGAACAGCGTCAGCGGAAGCAGCAGACCCGAGAAGAACAGCCCCGCCAGGAACGCGATCTGCGCCGCACCCGCCCCGTCCATCAGCCAGAACGCGGAGAGCGCCACCAGATAGCGCAGAGCGAAACCGACCACGACACCGAGCGCCACCGAGACCAGGAACGCCAACCAGACCCCCGGCGAGCCGGGCAGAGACAGCGGGAACGCCAGCGCCCCCAGCACCATCGGCACGACACCGCGCGCCAGCAACTGGAACGCAGCCCGCCCCGCATCGCCGGCCAGCCACCACAGTTGAAGATCGACCGGCCGGTAGAGGTCGACCGCCACATCACCGGTGCGGATCCGCTCGACCAACTCGTCCTCGAATCCGCCGCCCATCATCGCGGAGGTCGCCAGCAGCGCCTGCCCCAGCCACACATATGTGAGCGCCTGGGACATGTCGTAGCCGCCGAGCTGCGGACGCTCGTCCCACAGCGCCGTATAGGTGTACGCCAGGATGAAACCGAAGACGGTGTTGGTGAACACCCCCGCCGCCGTCGCGATCCGGTAGGTGGCATGGCGCCGGAACCCGCCCACCGCAACCACCGCGTACAACCGCATCCCCATCACCCCCGCACTCGTTCGCACTCGTGCGCCCAACCGCGTTGGACACCAAAGCGCACGACCCTAGTGCAGCGGGAACAGCCACCGCGACCGCTTTTCGGCGGCCGATCCGGGAGCGATCGCAGGTCGGTCCGGGGTCGATCCGGGGCTTATTCCACAGAAAAGGGCACTATGGGGAAACCGACCGCGGCCGAGGAGTCTCCACCGATATGAGCGACGAGCCACTGCAGCAGAGCGGGGGGCCCGACCACGGGAACCGGGCCCCGAGGGACCCCTCTGCCGGCACCGGCGCCCCCGCGGGCCCAGCCGCCCCCGGCGGGAGGAAAAAGGGGAGCAAGAACCGCCCCGGGCGCACCGGCCGGCGCCGGGCCGTCCCCACCTGGCGCATGACGCTCGCCACGCTCCTCGTCATCGCCCTGGTCCTGATCGGCGGATTCATCGCCGGATACCAGCTCGTCGGCATCCCGCCCGCCAACCCCACCGCCACCGCGCAGTCCAACGTCTACCTCTACAAGGACGGCAGCATCATCGCCCGCGACGGCGAGATCAACCGGCAGAACATCCAGCTCGCCCAGGTCCCCCTCACCGTCCAGCACGCCGTCCTCGCCGCCGAGGACCGGAACTTCCACTCCGAACGCGCCGTCGACATCAAGGCCATGGTCCGCGCCGGCTGGAACACCCTCACCGGCAAAGGCACACAGGGCGGCTCCACCATCACCCAGCAGTTCGTGAAGAACTACTACCTCGGCCAGGAACAGACCGTCATGCGCAAGGCCAAGGAGTTCTTCATCGCGATCAAGCTCAACCGCGAAGTGAGCAAGAACCAGATCTTCGAGGGCTACCTCAACACCAGCTACTTCGGCCGCAACGCCTACGGCATCCAGGCCGCGGCGCAGGCGTACTACGGCAAGGACATCGGCGACATCACCACCGCCGAAGGCGCGTACCTCGCCTCCCTGCTCAACGCCCCCAGCGCGTACGACGTCGTCGTCCACCCCGAGAACAAGGCCGCGGCCGTCGCCCGCTGGAACTACGTACTCGACGGCATGGTCAAGGAGAACTGGCTCAGCGCATCCGAGCGCGCCACCATGCGGTTCCCCGTGCCCGGCAAGGTGAAGGCCTCCACCGGACTCTCCGGACAGCGCGGCTACATCGTCCAGGCCGTCAAGGACTACCTCACCACCCACAAGGTCATCGACGAGAACACACTCGCCACCGGCGGTTACCGGATCACCACCACACTGGAGAAGAAGAAGCAGAACGCCCTGGTCAAAGCCGTCAACGACAACGTGATGTCGATGACGAGCAACGAACGCCCGGCCGACCGCAACGTCCGCGTCGGCGGCGCCTCCATCGACCCCGCGAACGGCCGGGTCGTCGCCATGTACGGAGGCATCGACTACACCAAGCAGTACGTCAACAACGCCACCCGCCGCGACTACCAGGTCGGCTCCACCTTCAAACCGTTCGTCTTCACCTCCGCCGTCGCCAACCGGTCCACCACCCGGTACGGCCGGCGCATCACCCCCAACACCCTCTACGACGGCACCAACAGACGCATGGTGCGGGGCCCGAACGGCCCCACCGGATACGCCCCCGCCAACGAGGACGACATCAGCTACGGACCCATCACCGTCCGAGCCGCCACCGACAAATCCGTCAACGCCGTCTACGCACAGATGGCCGAGGACGTCGGCCCCGGCACCGTCGAAGACACCGCCATCGCCCTCGGCATCCCCGAGAACACCCCCGACCTGACCGCCTCGCCGTCCATCGCACTCGGCACATCCACCGCCAGCGTGCTCGACATGACCGGGGCGTACGCGACGCTCGCCAACCACGGCAGACACGGCACCTACACCCTCGTCGACAAGATCAGCAAGAATGCCGAGGAGCTCGCACTCCCCGGCAGGAGCACCACACAGGCCGTGAGCCGCGAAGCCGCCGACACCACCACCTCGATCCTGCAGAGCGTCGTCGAAAACGGATCGGGAACCGCCGCCCAGGGCGCCGGCCGCCCCGCCGCCGGCAAGACCGGCACCGCCGAGGAGGACAAAGCCGCCTGGTTCGCCGGCTACACCCCGAACCTCGCGACCGTCATCGCCGTCATGGGCCAGGACCCCGACACCGGCGTACAGAAACCGCTGTACGGAGCACTCGGCCTGTCCCGCGTCAACGGCGCCGGCGCCCCCGCCCAGACCTGGGCCCAGTACACCGGCGCCGCACTCAGCGGCACCGCCGTCGAAGAATTCGACCTCGAACTCGAAAGCGGCGCCGAGGAACCCGCCCTGCCCACCGACGAAGGCACCGGCCCCACCGACACCGGTACCCCGTCCGAGACACCGTCCGGCCAACCGCCGAGCAGTCCGCCCAGCACCCCGCCCACCAGCCCCGCCACCAGCGAACCCGCCACCTCGGCACCGCCCGCCGACGGCAGCACGGACACCTTCGGCGACGACAACGGCGGCATCGACGAGCTCTTCCCCCAGGGCGCCGCCGGCGCCCCCCCGACCCAAACCGAGTGACCTAGACCGACCGGCAATTGGGGGGTGGGCGAAGGAGCGGGGCTGGGGTGCGTGCATCGCAAGGCGGAGGATTGAGCCATGGCGGAGCCATGGTGATTGACGACAACGCCGCGAGGTGCGTGCCCCAGCCCCGTGACGCCGCCCCCCAATTGCCGGCCGGTCTTACGGAACTCAGTGCCCCGACGTCGCCTTCAGCCCCACCACAGCCACCAGCAACAGAGACACGAAGAAGATCCGGGCGGCGGTCACCGGCTCGTCCAGCACCACCATGCCGAGCACCGCCGCCCCCGCCGCACCGATACCGACCCACACGCCGTACGCCGTACCGATCGGCAACGTCTTCGCCGCCTGCGACAACAGCACCATGCTGGCCACGATCCCGAACCCGGTGCCCACACTCGGCCACAACCGGGTGAACCCATCCGTGTACTTCATCCCGATCGACCAGCCCACTTCCAGCAGACCGGCAACAACAAGCAGAACCCACGCCACGACGGCACCTCCGACACCACAGACACACGGACATCACGGGTGCGTCGTCTTTGCGAAAACCCGGTACGGCGCGTCTCGTCGGGGTCCCACCACCCTAGCAAAAACATGCAAAGGGCCTGGTGACACCGGTCACCAGGCCTTACGCCACACGTCTCACAGGCGGCAGAGCTACAGATACAACCCGGTCGAATCCACCGAACCCTCGAACCGGTCCGCCGCCACCGCGTGCAGATCCCGCTCCCGCATCAGCACATACGCCACACCGCGCACCTCGACCTCAGCACGGTCCTCGGGGTCGTACAGCACCCGGTCGCCCAGCTCCACCGTCCGCACATTCTGGCCGATCGCAACCACCACGGCCCAGGCCAGCCGGCGCCCCACGGCAGCCGTCGCCGGAATCAGAATGCCGCCGCCCGAACGCCGCTCACCCTCAGGCGTATCGGACCGGACCAGCACGCGGTCATGCAGCATGCGAATGGGCAGCTTGTCGTCGGTGTTCTCGCTCACGACCTGAAACCTACCTGTCCACAGCCGTCCCGCACGCCCCCGGGGTCAGCCTTCTCAACGCTTCCCGCGCCGCACCGACACCACCAGCAGCCCCACCACACCGGCCGCCAGCAACGCCGCCGGAACCACCCGCTCCAGACGCGGCGCGCCATCCTCCGTCACAAACTGCGCCTTCACGTCCGACACCGTCCGGTTCACCGCGACGAACGCCCGCCCGGCCGTCCGGTCCACGGCCTCGGCAGCCTTGGCCTTCGCATCACCGATGATCGTCTTCGGGTGCACCCGCACCCCGATCTCATCGAGCACCACCGCAAGCTGCTCACGCCTGCTGATGATGTCCGCCTCGATCTGCGCAGGGGTCCTGGCATCCGACACTGCGCCGCCTCCGTGGTCCTCGTCCGGTACACCTTCATCGACAGTCTGTCAGCTCGGCCGCCCACACACCCGGCGGCACCCCTATTACGCTCGGTCCCGTACAGCCCACACGCCCCTGAGGAGAACCATGAGCGAGCGACTCCAGCCCGGCGACACCGCCCCCGCCTTCACCCTCCCCGACGCCGACGGCAACGACATCTCGCTCGCCGACCACAAGGGACGCAAGGTCATCGTCTACTTCTACCCGGCCGCCCTCACTCCCGGCTGCACCAAGCAGGCCTGCGACTTCACCGACAACCTGGAGCTCCTGACCGGCGCCGGATACGACGTCATCGGCATCTCCCCCGACAAGCCCGAGAAGCTCGCCAAATTCCGCGAGAAGGAGAACCTCAAGGTCACGCTCGTCGGCGACCCCTCCAAGGAAACCCTCGAGGCATACGGCGCCTACGGCGAGAAGAACTCCTACGGCAAAACGGTGACGGGCGTCATCCGCTCCACCGTCGTCGTCGACGAAGAGGGCAAGGTCGAGCGCGCCCTCTACAACGTCAGGGCCACCGGCCACGTCGCCAAAATCATCAAGGACCTCGGCATCTGACCGACGCCACGCCCCTGTGACGGGCGTCGCATTTTCACTCCCCATCGGTTTGCGACCGCCATGACCGCGCAGAGGCCCTTCCTGGAACACCCCACCAAGGAAAGGACCCGGCCATGGCGGCCTCCGACCTTCAGCAGGTGGCCGACCCCGAAGCGGCCAAACGCCACCCCACCCTCTTCCGCGCCATACGGAAACGGGTGACTGGAGCGACGACCGCGTCGAGAACCTGCGGCTGCTCTGTCCGAACTGCCACGCCATCACTGACACCTGGTGCCGAGGGGGCAGCCGCCGCAGCACGCGTTGACGAACCCTCTCTCGCGCACGGTGGCCGGGCCGATACCATGATTGACGGCTGGCGGCCGTGTCGGAATGGCAGACGAGCGGCGCTTAGAACGCCGTGGGAGAAATCCCGTGTGGGTTCGAATCCCACCGGCCGCACACAGGAGTGGGCCGCCTCGACAGGGCGGCCCACTGCCTTAGGTCACCCCACCAGCTCCCGCACCACCGGCACCAGCGCCCGGAACGCCTTCCCCCGGTGGCTGATCGCGTTCTTCTCCGCCGGGGTCAGTTCCGCGCAGGTCCGGGTCATGCCCTCCGGCTGCAGGATCGGGTCGTAGCCGAAGCCGTTCGTGCCGGACGGGGTGTGGCGGAGGGTGCCCAGGAGGCGGCCCTCGACCACGCGTTCCGTGCCGTCCGGGAGGGCGAGGGCCGCCGCGCAGGCGAAGTGGGCGGCGCGGTGGGCGTCGTCGATGTCGGAGAGCTGGGCCAGCAGCAGGTCCAGGTTGGCGCGGTCGTTGCCGTGGGTGCCGGCCCAGCGGGCCGAGAAGATGCCGGGGGCGCCGCCGAGTACGTCGACGCAGAGGCCGGAGTCGTCGGCGATCGCGGGGTGACCGGTGGCCTGGGCCAGGGCGTGTGCCTTGAGGAGGGCGTTCTCGGCGAAGGTGACGCCGGTCTCCTTGATGTCGGGGATCTCGGGGTACGCGTCCGCGCCGACGAGTTCGTGGGTGAGCCCTGCGTCGGCGAGGATCGCGTGGAGTTCGGTGATTTTCCCGGCGTTGCGGGTGGCGAGGATCAGGCGGGTCATGTGCCGATTATCGCGGGGTGCCGGGTGGGCTCCGCTAGGAGGTGCAGACGTTGCCGATCTCCTTGGCGGCGTCGGTGACCGGGGTGATGTCCGGGGTGGCGTCGCCCTGGTCGATGGCGTCGCGGACGTTCTTGACGCCGGTCCGGAGGTCGTCGACGGCCTTGGAGAGGTCGGCGTTGTCCGTCTTGTCGCCGAGGTTGCCGAGTTCCTTGTCTATCTCGTCGAGGGCCTCGGATGCCTGGGTGGGGTCGTTCGAGGCGTTGGAGACGGCCTGCTGGAGGTTGTCGACGCTGGTGGCTATGGCGTCGGCGGTACGGACGCAGTCGAGGGCCTTGTCGACGGCGCCGCAGCCGGCCGCGGCGGTGAGGGTGAGAGCGGTCAGGGTCAGCGCGACGGTGATGCGGCGGTGGCGGGTGGCCTTGGCCATGGTGCGGTTCCTCCCCGGGTGCGGATACGCGGACGGACGCACGGTTCGACCCGTGCGTCCGTACTCGTATCGACGCTCTGTGGTGCGTACTTGGTTGCTTCTTTACTCGCCGAGCGTGCGCGCGAGGGCCGCCTGCTGGATGGCGCGAAGGTCGACGCAGCCGCTGGTGGCGAGGTCGAGGAGCGCGTTCAGTTCCTTGCGGTCGAAGGGCTCGGCCTCGGCGGTGCCCTGGACCTCGACGAAGCGGCCGTCGCCGGTGCAGACGACGTTCATGTCGGTCTCGGCGCGGACGTCCTCCTCGTAGCAGAGGTCGAGGAGCGGCGTGCCGTCGACGATGCCGACGCTGACGGCGGAGACGGTGCCGGTCAGCGGCTTGCGGCCGTGCTTGATGAGCTTCTTGCCCTGGGCCCAGGCGATGGCGTCGGCGAGGGCGACGTACGCACCGGTGATGGCGGCGGTGCGGGTGCCTCCGTCGGCCTGGAGGACGTCGCAGTCGAGGACGACGGTGTTCTCGCCGAGCGCCTTGTAGTCGATCACGGCGCGCAGGGACCGGCCGATGAGGCGGCTGATCTCATGGGTGCGGCCGCCGATCCTGCCGCGTACGGCTTCGCGGTCGCCGCGGGTGTTGGTGGAGCGGGGCAGCATGGAGTATTCGGCGGTGACCCAGCCTTCGCCGCTGCCCTTGCGCCAGCGCGGAACGCCTTCGGTGAAGGAGGCGGTGCAGAAGACCTTGGTGTCGCCGAAGGAGATGAGGACTGAGCCTTCGGCGTGCTTGCTCCATCCGCGTTCGATGGTGATGGGGCGGAGCTCTTCGGGGGTGCGGCCGTCGATACGAGACATGGCGTCGAGCCTATCGGCTGGGCCGTGGGCGCCGGTCGGGGTGTGCCGGGGGCCGGGTGGGGGTGCGGCGGGGGTGGTGGGCGTGTCCCGCAGGCCCCGTTCCGGGTGGGATGCTGTTGTCCAACAGCATCCGGGTGGGATCGGGGCCTGTGGGCGGGGAGCCGGGCCGGCTCAGCGGGTGGTCGTCACATCATGTCTTCGATGTCGGCGGCGATGGGGTCGGCGTCGGTGCCGATGACGACCTGGATCGCGGTGCCCATCTTGACGACGCCGTGGGCTCCGGCGGCCTTGAGCGCGGCTTCGTCGACCTTGCCCGGGTCGACGACCTCGGTGCGGAGGCGGGTGATGCAGCCTTCGATTTCTTCGATGTTGTCGATACCGCCGAGGCCGGCGACGATCTTCTCAGCCTTGCTGGCCATGTGGTTCTCCCTGGTTCTTCACGTCCGGTGCCGGCCCACCATGGGTCCGTTTCGTCACGGTAACGCACGGTTGGCCCAACTTCGCGAGCGGACAACCTGATCATCACCAATGATGACGATCACCGGCGCCCTGTCCTCCGGGCGGGTTACGCGCCGTATCGCAACTGGTCTACACCACTTTGCGGCGACCGCCGAACGTGGCCCGTTCCGGGAGGATGCCGATGAGCTCGAGCAGCGCCGTCGCGCCACAGAAGAAGGGGTGGAACAGCTTCTTCCAGGGCCTGCAGAAGATGGGGCGCAGCCTCCAGCTCCCGATCGCGGTGCTGCCGGCGGCGGGGATCCTCAACCGGCTCGGCCAGCCGGACGTGTTCGGCGACGAGGGTCTCGGCTGGAACGACGTCGCGAAGGTCTTCGCCGCTGCCGGTGGGGCGCTCCTCGACTCCGGTCTCGGCCTGCCCTTGTTGTTCTGCGTCGGGGTCGCGATCGGCATGGCGAAGAAGTCGGACGGTTCGACGGCGCTCGCGGCGGTGACCGGCTTCCTCGTGTACTACGCGGTGCTGCACGCCTTCCCGGTGGACTGCGCACCGGGTTCCACCTTCACCGCGGGCGGCACCTGGTTCGGCACCTGTGTCACCGCCGGCGCGAAGGTGACGGTCGCCCAGTACCAGAACCCCGGGGTGTTCGGCGGCATCGTGATGGGGCTGATGTCGGCGTGGTTCTGGCAGCGGTACCACCGGGTCAAGCTGGTCGACTGGCTGGGCTTCTTCAACGGCCGCCGTCTCGTGCCGATCGTCATGGCGTTCGTCGGTCTGGCCTTCGCAGCCCTGTGCGCCTGGCTGTGGCAGCCGATCGGTGACGGTCTGACCAGTTTCTCCAAGTGGCTGGTGGACCTGAACTGGCTGGGCTCCGGCATCTTCGGTGTCGCCAACCGCGCACTGCTGGTCGTCGGCCTGCACCAGTTCCTGAACACGTTCGTCTGGTTCCAGTTCGGCGACTTCACCAAGCCGGACGGAACGGTCGTGCACGGTGACATCAACCGGTTCCTGGCGGGCGATCCGACGGCCGGGCAGTTCACCACGGGCTTCTTCCCGATCATGATGTTCGCGCTCCCGGCCGCGGCGCTGGCGATCTACCACTGCGCCAAACCGCATCGCCGGAAGGCGGTCGGCGGCATGATGCTCTCGGTCGGCCTGACGTCGTTCGTGACGGGTATCACCGAGCCGATCGAGTACTCGTTCCTCTTCGTCGCCCCGCTTCTGTACGCGATCCACGCGGTACTCACCGGTGTCTCGATGGCCGTGAGCTGGGGACTCGGAGTGAAGGACGGCTTCAGTTTCTCGGCGGGTCTGATCGACTACGTCATCAACTGGAGCCTGGCCACGAAGCCCTGGCTGATCATTCCGATCGGCTTCTGCTTCGCAGTGGTGTATTACATGATCTTCCGGTTCGCGATCACCAGGTTCAACCTCCAGACTCCCGGTCGAGAGCCCGACGAACTGGAGGCACAGATCGAGAAAGACCTCGTCAAGTAGGCCTTCGGCCGCCGACGACGGAGCTCTCGCCTTCCGGGCAGAAGGTGGGGGCTCCGTCGTGCGTACTAGCTGCTGGTGCCGCGACGCGACGAGTTTGCCGGGCGGGGCAGGGGGGTCGGCCGACCTTGCGACGCCTCTCGGGCTGCCGCGGCCCGGTGAAGCGGGAGCGCGCGGTGGCCAGGGCACCGGCCACCGCGTGTGTCACCGCCGGGGTGGACTGCTGCCGCGCAACTCAGAGTCTCCGTGGGGCTGCCGTCGGGGGCGAGCCGGGTGGGCTCGGGGCCAGTCAGGACGGCCAGGCGCCCATAGCAGCCCACGAGTAATCCGCTCGGGCTGCCCGACCGATCACGATCATTGACGAGTCGAGGTCGACCATGAACCGTAGGGCGATCACGCGCCGCCCGATATCACGAGGTCAACCCGATCAGAGCGATAGGAACCACTTCACGATCTGACTGGTGGCCGCCACGTTGGACCCGAAATGGCGTGATCCGTGCCACGCTTCGGACTGGACGTCGACAGTCGGAAACTTCGCGCCCTGCGACATGAAGTCGGCCAGGCAGTACCGAATATTCGCGTTGACGGCCTGATCGTCACCACTCGTGAAGTACATACGGCGTGGGACCTGCGGTGCCCATCCCTTGCAGGAGTTGTCCGCGGCCCGCAGTGCCTCGTCGAGGTTTCCCTGCGGGTGCTCTATCAGATCCCTGCCCTTTGCGGTGAGCAGCTCGTCAAGTGTGCCAGGAGTCGCCACAGCGAGTTCCTGCCAGTTGTGCTGCCCATCGGTCAGTCCCTCCACCTTGTCCGCGTACGGCTCCTTGAAGACATCGGTGGGCTTGTCGTAGACGTCGTAGGTACGGTCGAACGCCGCATAGGAGTAGGCCACGTTGAGCACACTCACCTTGGCGGAGACCTCGCCTGACAGCATCGCCGGTATTTCGGCGTCGCGGACGGCGTACGCGCCGCTCACCGGGGCGAGTGCCGCCAGCCGGAACCGTGGGTCCTCGCCCTGCTGCAGGGCACGGCCGAGCCCCAGAGCGGCCTCCGCTCCCTGGGAGAAGCCCGTCGCCAGTACGTCCCTCTTCAGGAAGCTGCCTGTGCGGGGAACGAACTCGCGTGCCGCGCGCAGCATGTCGAGCGTAGCGCTGGTCTCCGAGGGGACGTCCAGCCAGGGGTGGGTGCCGGGTCCCGTGCCCTGGCCCAGGTAGTCGGCGGCGATGCCCGCGAAGCCGGCGGCCGCGTAGGTGACGGGAGCGGCGGCGTTGAACCCCTGGGGATCGGTGGAAGGAGCGTCCTTGTCGAACAGCTCACTGCCATGCCCGTAGGAGACGGGCTTCAGTGTGCCCTTGAAGTCATGGGGGAGGACGAGCAGTCCACTGGCGGTGGTGGGGCTGCCGTGTGCGTCGACGGTGCTGTAGACCAGTCGGTACGCATCGACTCCGTATCGCACGGAATCGCCCTGGAATCCGAGGCTCTCCAGCTGCGACGTAACGTCCTGCGGCGTCGTCAACGTGTAGAGCGCCTCTGCGGAGATCAACTCCCCACGGGCCTTGGAACGGCTGAAATCGGTGGCGCCTTCGGCGGTGTAGGCGGTGGCGGAGCACAGAGCCAGCGCCATACCGGCGGCCACGGCGGCCTTTCTGCTTGCGGTGGTTCTCACAGATGTTCCTCCCTGCAGGTTCGAGACCGGATAAGACCGGTCAGCAACAGGTGCCGGAGAGCTGAGCGGCAGCAGAACGGAGACGGGTCCACGTAATCGTGGAGCTCTCTGCGCTCTGTAGCCCCGAAAGATACCGGGTCTTCGAATTTGGAGCGCCCGGCAGTAGGCACGTGCCAGGGACGGGTGCGTTTGTGTGAAACCCCCTGCTCCGTAAGGGAATTGCGCCACAGATGTGACTTGTAGCAGGCGCCGTTGTCGGTCAGGACCCGCTGGACGGTGATCCCGGCAGCGGCGAAGAAGGCATGGGCCCGTTGCCAGAATCCGACGGCGGTCTCCCGGTCAGGACACGGTGGACGGTGGCCGGGTTCAGCCCGAGCAGGTAGGCGATGCGGGCCGGTCCCCAGCGGCGCAGGACGCGGACCTTGATGATCCGCCGCTCGGTCCGGGTCGGGGTCCGGCGCGGGCTGTGGTGCGGGCGCGAGGACCGGTCGGTCATGCCTGCCTCGCCCAGCTCGCGGTAGCGGCCGGCCCACCGCTGAGCCGTCGTGGGCGAGACCTGGAAGCGTTCGGCGGCCCGCCGCGGCGGCCAGCCGTCCTCGACGACGCAACGGGCCAGACGCAGACGTCCGGTCTCGGTCAGGGGTGCATTACGGTGGGGCATGAGGGCCTTCTGATCGTTCGTGTAGATGTCGCAATCCACACCGAACCCGGAAGGCCCTCACTCGTTCAAGATCACCCGACCGTGATCGCTGTCACCAACCTCCATGGACAGAACAACTAGGGCCTAGATCTCGTAGACCGCGCCCGGGACCGCCAGCTCCGCCGGTCCGCGGTAGATCGCGCGGGCGTCGGCCAGGTTCCGGTCGCCGTCCGTCCACGGCGGGATGTGGGTGAGGACGAGCCGTCCCACCTTCGCGCGTGCGGCGATCTCGCCTGCTTCGCGGCCGTTGAGATGGAGGTCCGGGATGTCTTCCTTGCCGTGGACGAACGATGCTTCGCAGAGGAACAGATCGACGTCCTCCGCAAGTTCGTCCAGCGCCTCACAGATGCCGGTGTCACCGGAGTACGCGAGGGTGCGGCCGCCGTGCTCGATGCGGATACCGAAGGCGTCGACGGGGTGGCAGACCTTCTCCGTACGGACCGAGAAAGGGCCGATGTCGAACGAGCCGGGCTTCAGCGTGTGGAAGTCGAAGACCTCGCCCATGGCCCCGTCGGACGGGGTGTCGGCGTGGGCGGTGGTCAGTCGCTGTTCGGTGCCGTCGGGGCCGTAGACCGGGATGGACGCGGGGCGTCCGCCGTCGTGCCGGTAGTAGCGGACGACGAAGTACGCGCACATGTCAATGCAGTGATCGGCATGGAGATGGCTGAGGAAGATGGCGTCGAGGTCATAGAGACCGACGTGGCGCTGCAGCTCACCGAGGGCGCCGTTGCCCATGTCGAGGAGCAGCCTGAAGCCGTCGGCCTCTACGAGGTAGCTCGAACATGCCGAACCCGGGGACGGGAACGAGCCGGAGCAGCCGACGACGGTGAGCTTCATGAAGCGTGAACCTCCGAAACGTGGGAACGGGGAGGGTTCGTGCGATTTGTTGAGCGTAAGGCGCGAAACACCTGGTCGCTCCTCTGGGGCCTGCCGTTGTGGGCGAACTCACCTGCTCTGTCACCGGTTCGATGGAAGCGGGTGCGGGGGGGGCGGGTGCGGAGAGCGGGTACGGAGAGCGGGCCTGCGGGGGCGCCGGTACCGTCGGGGCATGGACATGTCCTGGTGGCCGGCTCTGGCCGTGGTCGTACTGCTCGCTCTCGTTGCCGCGATCACCGACGGGCGGGGGCGGCTCGGTCGGGGGCGTCAGCGCCCCGGCGGGCGTCCTGCCCGGCAGACGCGTCCGCCGGGCAGGCGGGAAGGGCCGCGGGGCGGGCCGGAGCGGGCGCCGCGGCCGGGTGAGATCTGGTGGGCGGAGGTTCCGTACGAGGACGGGCCCGGGGCGCAGGACCGGCCCTGCCTGGTGCTGTCGGTGCGGGACGGTACGGCGCTCGTCGCGAAGATCACCAGCAAGCATCACGAGGAGCGGCCCGGGGTGATCGTCCTGCCGCCTGGTTCGGTGGGGGATGCGCAGGGGCGCGCGAGTTTCCTGGAGACGGACGAGCTGCGGGACGTGGCGGTGCGGGGGTTCCGGCGGCGGGTGGGGACGGTGGACCCGGCGGTGTGGGAGCGGGTGCGCGGGATCGGCTGACGGTCGAATAAGAGTGCCCGGCAGTAGGCAGCGCGGGTGAAGGAGCGGGGCTGGGGTGCGTGCATCGCAAGGCGGAGGATTGAGCCAACGCGGAGCGTTGGTGATTGACGACAACGCCGCGAAGCGCGTGCCCCAGCCCCGCGACGCCGCGAAGCCTACTGCCGGGCACTCTGACGTCCTCGGCCGCCGGACGGGCTGGATTTCCAGCGGGTCCGGCGGCCGAGGACGGGACGGCACTCAGCGCCTTGGCGTCACGCCCAGAGCTGGCCGTGGAGCGTTTCGATGGCCGCTTCCGTCGTGGGGGCCGTGTAGACGCCCGTCGACAGGTACTTCCAGCCGCCGTCGGCGACGACGAAGACGATGTCGGCCGTCTCGCCCGCCTTGACCGCCTTGGTTCCGACGCCGATCGCCGCGTGGAGTGCGGCGCCGGTGGAGACGCCCGCGAAGATGCCCTCCTGCTGGAGGAGTTCGCGGGTGCGGGTGACGGCGTCGGCGGAGCCGACGGAGAAGCGGGTGGTGAGGACCGAGGCGTCGTAGAGCTCGGGGACGAAGCCCTCGTCGAGGTTGCGGAGCCCGTAGACGAGGTCGTCGTAGCGCGGCTCGGCGGCGACGATCTTGATGTCGGGCTTCTGTTCGCGCAGGTAGCGGCCGACACCCATGAGCGTGCCGGTGGTGCCGAGGCCCGCCACGAAGTGGGTGATGGAGGGCAGGTCGGCGAGGATCTCGGGACCGGTGGTGGCGTAGTGGGCGCCCGCGTTGTCCGGGTTGCCGTACTGGTAGAGCATCACCCAGTCGGGGTGCTCGGCGGCCAGTTCCTTGGCGACGCGGACGGCTGTGTTGGAGCCGCCGGCCGCCGGGGAGGAGATGATCTCGGCGCCCCACATGGCGAGCAGGTCGCGCCGTTCCTGAGAGGTGTTCTCCGGCATGACGCAGACGATGCGGTAGCCCTTGAGCTTGGCCGCCATGGCGAGTGAGATGCCGGTGTTGCCGCTGGTGGGCTCCAGGATGGTGCAGCCGGGGGTCAGCCGGCCGTCCTTCTCCGCCTGTTCGACCATGTGGAGCGCGGGGCGGTCCTTGATCGAGCCGGTGGGGTTGCGGTCCTCCAGCTTGGCCCAGATGCGGACGTCGTCCGAGGGTGACAGCCGCGGCAGGCGGACGAGCGGGGTGTTGCCCACCGCGGCGAGCGGGCTGTCGTACCGCATCAGTTCATGCCGCCGGCGACGGCCGGGAGGATGGTGACGCTGTCGCCGTCGCTGAGTTTGGTGGAGATTCCGTCGAGGAAGCGGACGTCCTCGTCGTTGAGGTAGACGTTCACGAAGCGACGGAGCTGGTCGCCGTCGACGATGCGCTCACGGATGCCGTTGTGGCGGCTGTCGAGGTCCGTGAAGAGGTCGGCAAGGGTCTCTCCGTTGCCCTCGACGGCCTTGGCGCCGTCGGTGTAGGTGCGGAGGATGGTCGGGATGCGGACCTCGATGGCCATGGCGTGGGCTCCTGTCGAATGCGGAGTGGTGGCGTGGGGCGCGCGGCTCTGCCCCCGCGCAGGGGTGTGGCGTGGACGGCGCTCGGGGCCGCGGCCCGGCTCAGGCGTTACGGCCGGCGGGCAGGCAGCTCGTACAGATCGCGCTGTGAAGCCTGCACAGGTCGACGTGCAGGCGCGCGACGAGCAGCATGCCCGGCGTCTTGTCGCTCACGTCATGGGGAACCATGGGCTCATCGTATCGATTCCCGGTCCGGACTCCGGTATGTGATCTCACCTGGTGGATGGTGAGCGTTCGCCTGGTGGACGGTCAGGGTGGGGCGGGGGAGCGCGGTGGGCCGGGGACGGGGTTTCGCCCCCGGTCCGCAGGAGGTCAGGCGGGTTCGTACGCCTCGACGACCTCGACGTCCTCCTCGGTGATCACGCCGTCCACGATGCGGTACGAGCGGAACTGGAAGGGGCCCGCGTCGTCGGTGTCGGCGGTGGAGACGAGGACGTAGTGGGCGCCGGGCTCATTGGCGTACGTGATGTCGGTACGCGAGGGGTAGGCCTCGGTCGCCGTGTGCGAGTGGTAGATGATCACCGGCTCCTCGTCGCGGTCGTCCATCTCGCGGTAGAGCTTCAGCAGGTCCGCGGAGTCGAACTCGTAGAACGTGGGCGAGCGGGCGGCGTTGAGCATGGGGATGAAGCGTTCGGCGCGGCCGGTTCCGGCCGGGCCCGCGACCACGCCGCACGCCTCGTCGGGGTGATCCGCGCGGGAGTGCGCGACGATCTGGTCGTACAGCGCCTGGGTGAGGGTCAGCATGGCGCCAGGATAAGCAGAGGGCCCCCGCGCACCGAGGAGTGGTGCGCGGGGGCCCGCATGCCGGACAGCCGGGTCGGGTCAGCGCTTGGCGAAGGCCGTGCTCTCGGGGTTACGGGCCTTGAGGACCAGGTACGAGACGCCGAGGATGAGGGCCCAGAGCGGGGCGCAGTACAGCGAGATCCTGGCGTCCTTGTCGATGCCCATCATCACGATGACCATGCCGATGAAGGCGAGGGCGAAGACGCTGGTGTACGGGGCGCCGGGGGCCCGGAAGGTGGACTGCGCGAGCACTCCGCGGTCGGCCAGGCGGCGGTAGCGGATCTGGCAGACGAGGATCATGATCCAGGCCCACATGCCGGAGATGGTGGCGAAGGAGACGACGTAGGTGAAGGCGTCCCCGGGCCACTGGTAGTTGATCCAGACGCCGACGAGCATGAGGGCGGCGGAGAAGGTGGTGCCGACGAGCGGGGTGCCGCTCCTGGTCAGCCGAATGAAGAACGTCGGGCCCTGTCCGTTGAGCGCGAGGTCGCGCAGCATGCGGCCGGTGGAGTACATGCCGGAGTTGCAGGAGGAGAGGGCCGCGGTCAGGACGACGAAGTTGACGATGCCTGCGCCGATGCCGAGACCCATCTTCTGGAAGGCGGCGACGAACGGCGAGATGCCGGGCTGGAATTCCGTCCACGGGACGACGGCGAGGATCATGATGAGGGCACCGACGTAGAAGACGGCGATGCGCCACGGCACGGTGTTGATGGCCTTGGGCAGAACGGTCTTCGGGTCCTTGGACTCGCCCGCGGTGACGCCGACGAGTTCGACGGCGAGGAAGGCGAACATCACGATCTGCAGGGTCATGAGGGTGCCGCTGATGCCGTGCGGGAAGAAGCCGCCGTCGGACCAGAGGTGGGTCACGCTCGCGGTGTCCCCGGCGTCGGAGAAGCCGAGGGTGAGAATTCCGGCGCAGATGAGGATCATGCCGACGATGGCGGTGACCTTGACCATCGAGAACCAGAATTCGAGTTCCCCGAAGAGCTTCACGGAGATCAGGTTCACGCCGTACAGGATGATCGTGAAGATCAGTGCGGACACCCATTGGGGAATGTCGAACCAGAACGTCATGTACTGGGCTGCTGCGGTGACTTCGGTGATTCCGGTGACGACCCAGAACAGCCAGTAGGTCCAGCCGGTGACAAAGCCTGCGAAGGGGCCGACGAATTCGCGGGCGTACTCCGAGAATGAGCCCGAGACCGGGCGGTACATGAGGAGTTCGCCCAGGGCCCGCATGATGAAGAAGATCACCAGGCCTGCGATGGCATAGGCCAGGATGAGGCTGGGTCCCGCCTTGGCGATGGCTTTGCCCGCGCCGAGGAAGAGGCCGGTTCCGATGGCCCCGCCGATCGCGATCATCTGGATCTGACGGGCGCCGAGGGCGCGCTGATAGCCCTCGCCCGAGGCGGTGCCATCCGCGGCTTCTGCGGCCTGATGCGGGCCGCCCTGCCCGTTGTCGACCTGCGCCGATGTCATGTGTTGCGCCTTTCTCCACGCCGATCCGCGCCTTACGGCTGCGGATCAGGTCCTGATCCCCCCGGATACGGATGGAGTGCGACCGGCGGTCCGCCGGTGGTAAGCGCCCCCGGGAACAGGGATGGCGTTCCCGGGTGGTCGTGAAGATTTATCACGGAGCCGCCGGTGGTCCACCGGACATTGTGTGATGCACACCACAGGAAAAAGCGGACAAGAGTTTCCAGCCGCCACAAAAAAGGCCATTCAGGTGACGGGATCGTTATTGGGATTTGAATATTCGTTGCGCAAACACCCCGACCCGGCCCCAAGGGGAGGTAAAACCCGATCAAGGGAAACGTGAATCGCGGCGTCCGGTGCGGTGCATCGCCACGGGGCGGCCCTTGGGTCGGGGCGTCGGAGCATGCTCACAGCGAAGCCGTGCGGGCGTTTCGGCAGCGCAGCGAGTGAGGCCTCCCCCGTTCGAGCGAAGCCGGGCACGTGAGGAAGTGCCAGGCGTCGCGGCACCGGCCGCGATCCGCCGGACAGCCCCTACGTCATCAGGGTCTCGACGAGCGTCTCCTGGAGCGCGCCCAGCCAGAGATAGGCCATGACCATCGGCTTGCGCGGGTCGCTGTCGGGCAGCCGGTAGAGCGAGCCCTCACCGCCCTCGTCCTGGTCGGAGACCTCCAGGCGGGTGCCGATGGTGAGGCGGAGGTCGTTGAGGGCGCCGAGCCAGTTGCGGCATTCGTCGGCGGTGAGCGTGAGGACGGCGCTGTCCTCGCCGGACGGGAGTGCGTCGAGGGTACGGACGACGGTGAGCGCGTCGTTGCGCTTGCGGGTGCGCAGATCGTTCTCGGTGAAGCGGCGGAACTCGGCGGACGCGGCGCGCAGTTCGCCGTCCTCGTCTCCGTAGGCCTCCGGGAAGAGGCGGGCCAGGGCCGGGTCGGTCGGCGGTTCGCTGGGCCCTTCGGCGAACAGGGCGGCGAGCGGGTCCTCGCCGTCGGCCGGCTCGTCGCCGGGGCCGATCAGTTCCAGCAGCTGGACGGCGAGGGAGCGCAGGATCGCGATCTCCACCTCGTCGAGCGCGACGGCCGCACCGCCGCGGGGGGTGGCCTCGAAGTGGCCGGCCATGGGTTTTCTCCGATGGTGGGTCGGGCGGGGCAGAGGGTGGAGGCTAGTGCCCTTCCGGGCAAACATTGCCGGTCACGGCACTAGTTGCGGTCCTGGGTCAGGGTGGCCCAGAGCCCGTAACCGTGCATGGCCTGGACGTCGCGCTCCATCTCCTCGCGGCTGCCGCTGGAGACGACGGCGCGGCCCTTTTGATGGACGTCGAGCATCAGCTTGTGGGCCTTGTCCTTGGAGTAGCCGAAGTAGGCCTGGAAGACATAGGTCACGTAGCTCATGAGGTTGACCGGGTCGTTGTGGACCAGCGTCACCCAGGGCACGTCGGGCTCGGGGACGACGAGGTTCTCCTCGGCCGATTCGGGGCGCTCGATCTCTACGGGGGCGACACTCACCTACCCCATGCTGCCACCCAGGAGGGGGCATCGCACAAACGGCATAGATTTCGTCACTTTGACGAAATAGGGGTAGCATCCTCGCCATGAACTCTGCGGACCTTGGGCGACGGGTCGGTGTGCCGTCGACAGCGCTCTTCACCGACCAGTACGAGCTCACGATGGTGCAGGCCGCGCTGAAGGCGGGCACCGCCGACCGGTACGCGGTCTTCGAGGCGTTCACCCGCCGGCTGCCCGAGGGGCGGCGCTACGGCGTCGTCGCGGGCATCGGACGCGTCCTGGACGCGGTGGAGAACTTCCGCTTCGACGACGAGATGCTCACCTTCCTGTGCGACCGGAACATCGTCGACGGACCGACGCTCGGCTGGCTGGCGGACTACCGCTTCAGCGGCGACATCTGGGGCTACCCGGAGGGCGAGGTGTACTTCCCGGGCTCACCGGTCCTGCGGGTCGAGGGCTCCTTCGCCGAATGCGTGATGCTGGAGACGGTGATCCTGTCGATCCTCAACCACGATTCGGCGATAGCCGCGGCGGCGTCCCGGATGTCCGCGGCGGCGGGCGGACGCGGACTGATCGAGATGGGTGCACGACGCACCCATGAACTGTCCGCCGTGGCGTCGGCGCGGGCCGCGTACATCGGTGGCTTCGACACGACATCCGATCTGGCGGCCGGGTTCCGCTACAACATCCCCACGGTCGGGACGAGCGCGCACGCGTTCACGCTGCTGCACGACAGCGAGCGCGACGCCTTCCACGCACAGGTCGACTCGCTGGGCCGGAACACGACGCTGCTGGTCGACACGTACGACGTCGCCGAGGCGGTCCGTACGGCGGTCGAGGTCGCCGGGACCGAACTGGGGGCGGTACGGATCGACTCCGGGGACCTGCTGCTGGTCGCGCACCGGGTGCGGCAGCAACTGGACGAGCTGGGCGCCACCAGGACGAAGATCGTGGTGACGTCGGACCTGGACGAGTACGCGATCGCGTCGCTGGCCGCGGCACCGGTCGACGCGTACGGCGTGGGCACGCAGCTGGTCACCGGCAGCGGGCAGCCGACCTGCTCCATGGTCTACAAGCTGGTCGCCCGGGGGGACTCCGCCGATCCCGCGGAACCTCTGCGGCCGGTCGCGAAGAAGTCGCTGGGTGCGAAGTCCTCGGTGGGCGGTCGCAAGTGGGCCGCGCGGCGGCTGGACGAGAACGGTGTGGCCGAGGCCGAGGTGGTCGGCTCCGGTCCGGTGCCCGACGGGCTGGCCGGGCGACAGCTGCTGGTCGAGCTGGTCAGGGGTGGTGAGGTGGTCGCGCGCGAGCCGCTGGACGCGGCGCGGGAGCGGCACATCGCGGCGCGGCGGGGGCTGCCGATGTCGGCGATGCAGCTGTCCAAGGGGGAGCCGGTGATTCCGACGGAGTACGTGTAAACGCGCCGGGGCGGGGAAAACCACGGTCGCTGCCGGCAGCGATGCGCCCCTCCCGCAAGGCGGTCTTTGTCTCTAGGCTCGATGTGCGGCCCGCGAACTTCACCGTTCCCCTCTCCTCCCCCGCTTCTCTCCCCCATCGAAGGACACCCGCCATGCACCGCGCGTTGATCGTCGTGGACGTTCAGAACGACTTCTGCGAGGGCGGCAGCCTCGCGGTGACGGGAGGCGCGGATGTCGCCGCCGCCATCACCGACCTGATCGGTGAGGCCCAGGCCGGATACCGCCATGTGGTCGCCACCCGTGACCACCACGTGGACCCGGGCAACCACTTCTCCGCCCAGCCGGACTTCGAGCACTCCTGGCCCGCGCACTGTGTCGCCGGCACGGAGGGAGTGGGCTTCCACCCCAATTTCGCCCCGGCGGTCGCCTCCGGTGCGATCGACGCGGTGTTCGACAAGGGGGCGTACGCGGCGGCGTACAGCGGCTTCGAGGGGGTCGACGAGAACGGGGTGGGGCTCGCGCAGTGGCTGCGGGACCGGAAGGTGACCGAGGTCGACGTCGTCGGCATCGCCACGGATCACTGCGTACGGGCGACGGCGCTGGACGCGGTCCGGGAGGGGTTCGCGACGCATGTGCTGCTGGACCTGACCGCGGGGGTCGCCGCCGCGACCACGGGACGGGCGCTGGAGGAGCTCCGGGAGGCCGGGGTGGAGCTGTCCGGCAAGCCGGTGGTGTAGGGCGGCGGCGGGGTGCCGGGGTCGTCCGGCGGCCGCGTTGTCCTCGATCGCCGGACGGGCTTGTCCTTGCCGGCATGGCGCTCGATGTGCGGGCCGGTTTGCGGCCCGGGGCCTGTTCTCGAGACGTGGCAGGGCGGGACGCAGGCGCCCTCAGGGCTGGTGGACTGGTACCGGTGGGCGCAGGAGTGCCCGGATGGGGTGCCAGAGTTCCTGGGCCTTCTCCGGTGTCGCTCGCCAGAGCAGCCCGTCCGGGTGGTGCAGCACCGCCGTGATCTCGTCCGGCGTGGGCGGTTCCGCGTTGCCACGGAGGTAGACCGCCCGTAGGCCCACATTGCGCAGTCGGGTCAGTGCGCGGGCCCGGTTCGCCGCGTACACCAGGACCCGTACCGGGATTCCCGGGCCCGTCCCGTCCGCCGGGCCGTTCAGGGTGATCGCGACCACCACACTGCCGTTCGGCAACCTGCTGAATCCTCCGCCTGCCATGCTCCGCACTCCCCCGTGAGACATCGCGTCAATAAGAATCCGAACAAGAGGCACCTAAACACGATCGGCCGCCGCCCGCTAGAGGGCGACGGCCGATCACGCTTTGACCTGCGGTGATGCGGACCTACTTGTGCGAGGCGCCAACCTTGACCGTGATCGTCGAGCCGCTGAGCGGCTCGCTGACGATCGTGATCCGGGTGTTGGTGTCAGCGACCTGCACGCTTCCGGTCTTGTTCTCCGCGTACCAGTAGGTGCCCTTGTGGTCGTCGAAGACCGGGACGCCCGACTGGGCCTTGATCTTGGTCGCCACGTCGGCCTTGTGCAGCGTGAAGCCGTCGGTCGGCCGCCAGCTGAACGGTGCGTCGAAGGGCTGGATCTTGTTGCGGATGACCGTGCCGTCGGCCCACTTCAGCGGCTTGGCGTGCGCGTCGATCGGCAGGATCAGGCCCTGGCCCGGGTGAGTGGAGACGTTGTTGTCCTTCTGGGACTGGTCCCAGAGCCAGATCAGCAGACCGTTCTGGTACGGGTAGTGCTCGACCCAGTCGGGACGGGTCGTGGAGAAGCCGAAGTTGTACGGGCCGACCTTGAGGGTCCGGTCGTACGAGACGTACTGACGGTTCTCCGCGATGTAGTACTGCGGGTAGTCCTTGGTGAACGACGCGCCGACCCGGGAGAAGCCCTTGGCGGTCCAGCCGTTGTCGTCGCCCTCGGCGTTGTCCGAGAAGAGCACGGCACCGTCGGCGTTGACCGCGATGGTGTCGGCCGCGAAGCCCACGCCGCCCGCGCCGCCGTCGGTGGTGTAACGGAAGCGGATGTCGATCTTCTTGCCCGCGTAGGCGTCCAGCGAGTACGACAGCTTCTGGTACGTGCCGGAGACGTCGGTCAGCGCCGGCTTGTCACTGGCGTCGCGCGGGATGGCCCGGCCGTCGGCCGTGCCGTCGATCGCGGTCCAGCTGGCGCCGCCGTTCTCCGACACCTCGGTGTAGAGGTAGTCGTAGTCCTTCTCGATGTCCCACCAGCCCGAAAGGTCCAGGGACGCCTTGGACTTGCCGGTCAGGTCGACCGAGCGGGACAGGGTGTTGTTGAGGTCGTCACCCATGTCGCTCCACCACTGCTTGGCGCCCTCAGCGGGCGTCGTGACAGCGGTGGTGACGGCCTTGTCCGGCAGCGAGACGACGAGCGCCTGCTTGTCCTTGGTGTTGTACTCCGAGACACCCAGCTTGTGGACCGAGCTCGTCGCGGCCTTGGCCGAGGCGTAGTCGAGCCAGCCCAGCTGCAGCTTGTCCCAGGCGGTCATGTCGCCGGGCATGTCGCCGATGGCGTTCTTGCCGGTGCCGAGCCAGGAGCCGGCCGACATCAGGGACCAGAAACCGACCGAGTTCTCGGCGCGGTTGGTGGTGTCGTAGAGGTCCGGCAGACCGAGGTCGTGGCCGTACTCGTGGGCGAAGACGCCCAGGCCGCCGTTCTCGGGCTGCGCGGTGTAGTCACCGACCCAGATGCCGGTGTCACCGATCTGGGTGCCGCCGGCCTTGTTGCCGGCCGGGCCGGTCGCACCGGCGTTGGTGCCGTACGCGTACCAGCGGTGCGCCCAGATGGCGTTCGAACCCTCGACGCCGCCGCCCGCGGACTCGTCCTCACCCGCGTGCACGACCTGGAAGTGGTCGATGTAGCCGTCGGGCTCGTTGAAGTTGCCGTCGTTGTCGTAGTCGTAACGGTCCCACTGGTCGTACTGCGCCAGATCAGCCTTGATCTGGTCCGCGGTACGGCCCTTGGCCTTCTGGTCTGCGGCCCAGGTGTTCACGCCGTCCCTGACCATGTCCCAGGCGTTGGCGCAGTTGGACGAACCGCAGTAGTTGGAACCGTAACGGGCCTCGTTGTACGGGACCTTGACCCAGTCGGAGACCTCGCCGTCGACCGAGTAGCGTCCGGAGGACGTCTTCTCGTAGTACGTCTTCAGCGAGTTCGTGCCGGCGCCCTCACCGAAGTAGAGGTCCTGGAAGTGTGCCTGGTTGTAGTCGGCCTGCCAGGCGGTGCTGTTGTCCTTCGCCGGGTCCGGCTTGGCTATCTTGTTGTGCAGCGGTCCGGGCGTGCCGCCGTACTTCTTGACGGGCGGCTTCGGCCCGTCGCCGTCCGGGTCGAACATGGTCGTGTCGTCGACCTTGTCGCCGAACTCCACCAGGATCGTGAAGATCTTGTCCGTCTTCTCGCGGCCGAGCTCGACGTACTTCTCGTCGTCGAGCTTGACGACGTTGGAGCCGTCGCGGTTCGTCACCTTCTTGTCGCCGGATACGACCTGCTCCAGGGCGGCCTGACGCTGTGCGTCCTGCTGCTCGCTGAAGGGGCCCTTCAGGTTGTGCGCGTTGCCCTCGGCCGACCCCGGATCGCGGCGGTCGATGCTGGATGCGCTGGCGCCTGACGCCTTGTCCTCGGCCTGCGCGGTGGCGAAGGCCGACGCCGTGGCAGCCGTGGCGGCCATGGCCACGACAACCGCCGCAGCGCGAAACGCCCGTCTCTTAGTGGTCACTTGATGCAGTCCTCCCCGGCGCCCGCGGCTGCGACCTGGGAGTGTGGAAGAGGTCGCGCGCGGATACGCGTCACAAGTGACGACATTCGACCGGAGTTACAGGAGAAAAGACAGACCTTGACTTGAACAGGCCAAGTGCATTATGTGGGAGTGCGGTTCCGTTAAACGGACGTTCACCGAACAGGCAACCGGCGCGCCAATGCCCCCTTTTGGAGCGCCGGATGACTCAGTGCGCCCCCCCTGCACCGGCACCGCGGGTTAGGTCACGCTTACTACCGTTTCCTCCAGGGCATCCACCGTCGTAGAGTCGCTTGACAGTGCGACCGCGTTGAGAGACTGCCCCCAATCCGATGCCCCGAGGACGGATACCGCCATGCCGCGCCCCACTGCTGCACAGCTCTCCTACGGATCGGTCACCGTCGTCTTCTCGACGCTCGCCATGCTGCTGCTGTCCCGCACGAGTTCGGGCATCGGCATCGCCGTCATCGGCACGGCGGCGCTGGCGCTCGGTCTGCTGGTGGCCGTCACCGTACCCCTGCCGCTGCGGACGAAAACAAGGAACGCGGCGAAGACGGCAAAGACGGCGACCGTGGTTCGTACGAACCACGGCGCCGCCTCCGCCGTCGGCGCAGCCGAGGACATCGAGCTCGACGGCGTCCCGGCGGCCAGGATCCCGGCCGCCGGCCCCGCCGAGCGTGTGGGCGAGCACTCCCTGCGCCACTGACCGGGCAACCTGCGGCGCACCTCTCGGGCGGACCGTTCGCGTACGTCGGTCACGCGGTCGAGACCACCACCGTCTTGGCCGCCTTGTCCTGGAGCCCCTGCCGGTACGGCTTGTCCGTGAACATCAGCACGATGTTGATCAGCCACCACAGACACGGGCAGCACAGCAGTGCCGGCAGCCACAGCACGACGGCCCGCAGGAACGAGGCACTGGTGTCCGGCACCCGGCCGTCGTTGAGCATCGCGACCCGCAGCTTCAGCAGCCGCTTGCCGATGGTGCGGCCGTCCTTGTGCGTGAAGTACGTGTCGTACGCCACGTAGGCCACGAGCCCGATCAGCGACCAGAGCAGCTGATGGCCGCTGTAGGTCTGGTTGAAGACGTTACTGAAGTTGTCGTTGTTGCCGTTGTTGTTGTTCGACGACACCTCGACCGCTCCACCGAACGGCAGCGAGATCAGATACAGCGGGATCGAGATGATCAGGAAGTCGATCAGCCGGGCCAGGATCCGCTTGCCGGGCTCGCCGAGCGGCGGCATGCCCGCCAGCGGGTCCGTGCCGCCGTACGGGCCGCCTCCGTACGGGCCGCCGCCGTACGGACCGCCGCCGGACGGGGGCGGCGGCGGAGCGCTGTCGTAGGGCGAACCCGACGACGGCGGCTGAGGCTCCCGCGGCTTCTTGAGGAACGGGTCGTCCTCGGGAGGCTGACCGGACGTCGGCTGATCGTTGCTCATGGGGGCAGTGCACCCCGGCCCACGGGCGCCCGCAACGGCTCAGAGCCTGTCGGGTGACCTTCGATCGGAGAGCGGGCGCGGCATGGTGCGTACGATTCCAAGGCGCCAAAATGACCTCGTAGCGGAGCTACTAGGGCATTTCGGCAACGCCGGAAGCGTGCGTGCCAGGGCGTGGCCGCCCGATCAGAGGTCACCCGACAGGCTCTCAGGTGCGTTCGGGCGAACGGGGCACGGAGCGACCGCCGCCCACCCGAAGAGCCGTCAGCCGTGCGGGGCGCTCACGCGGCGTCGTCGTGCTCGTCGTCAGCCCGCCACGAAGGTGCGGGCCGCCTTGTCGTGCCAGCACTGCCGCCACGGGCGGTCGAACAGACACCACAGGACGTTGACCACACCGATGACCAGAAGACCGAGCAGGCCGTAGACCAGCCAGCGGCGCAGCGCGGCACCGAAGGAGGGCGGCCCGTGGGACTCGATGTCCCATACCTCCAGACCGCAGAGCTTCTTGCCGAGCGTACGGCCCCACTTCGCGGTCGGCAGCACCTCCAACAGCAGGCCGAGCACCAGGAACGCACCGAGTACCCCGCCGAAGAGCGCGGCCGTGGTGGAGTCCACCAGCCAGACGGTGACCGTCTGGCCGGACAGCTTCGCCGCGTCGATCTTGTCGCCGATGTGGTCCATCGCTCGGGAGACGAGCGGGAACCCGATCGCGCCGACGAGCGCGCCCAGCACGACCGTGTCGACGAGCCGGGCGGCGAACCGCTTGCCGAGCCCGGCGGGGCGGGCGGCCGCCTGCGCCTGTGCGAGCTGCTGGAAGTGATCGTTGACCGGGGGCTTCCAGGGCACGACGGGGCCGTCCGGCTGAGCCGGCTGCGCACCGGCACGCCGCTGGGGCTGCTGGGGTGGGAATTGCCGCTGTTGCGGGGTCTGCGGCTGCGGGTGGACGGCCTGCTGGGGCGCGGCGAGCTGGTGGGCCTGCTGCGCCCAGGAAGCGGCGCCGCCGCCGGGGCCCGGGGTGAGCGGATCGGCCGGGACGGGCGCGGGTGCCGGATCCGGTGCGACGGCCTGGGCGGGCGCGGGTGCCGGTGCGGAGGGCTGCGGGGCGCTGGTGCCGGTGGGGATCGCGCGGATCCCCACCGTCCCGTCGGCCGGTTCCTGTTCCGCGTTGCGGGGACGGGGCGACAGGCCCCCCTGACCCACGGGGCGGATCGTGACCGGACCGTCGGCAGGCCGGCGTCCCGCCTCACCGCTGCCGCCTCCGGACTCGGCCGGGCGGTCGGCCCGGATCGCGACCCTTCGCCCGGGGACCTGGCTGCTGCCTCCCCGCATGCCCGGCAACGCACCGCCCGTGGGGTCCTGCGGCGCGGGCAGGCGCGGGTCGGCGGGGGCCCGGCCGGCGGGGGCCTCCCCGCTCGGCGCCCGGTCCGCCCGGACCTGGCCCGCTGCTTCGGCCCCGTCCGGCTGCCCCGTACCGCCCGTGCCGCCCCAGGAGACCCGCCGGTCGCGTTCCCCGCCGAAGCCGGTCTGCCGGGAGGCGTCGGCCTGCCAGGCGGACGAGGGTTCTTGTCGGTTGCCGTCGGACGGCTCCTCGTCGAGGAAGACCGGACCGGTTTCGTCCACCGGCGCGTAGGTCGGACCGGACGCCTGGGCGGACATCGGTGCCGAAGGCTGTGGCCGCGGTTCGGGCGTCGCCCCCTCGGAGGGCGTCGCGGCCGTCGATTCGCCCTGCGGGGGCGCAGGACGGCTCGTACCGGGAACCCACGAAGCGCCGTTCCAGTACCGGACATATCCGGGAATGGACGGGTCGGGGTAATACCCCTCGCGGGGCCTGTCGTCACCGGGTGCCGGGGTTGGGGCGCTCATCACCGTGGTCCCGTATCTCTTCGAAGCCTCAAGTCAACGGACCACATCTATCAGACAGCCACGTACCCCCGGGCCGGTCCCGGCGTTTGGCGCACTTTCCGGTCACGGTGAAGTTCCTTCCCGAAGTCGCGTCATACGTGGCGGGGAGGGCGCTCTCTCCATGTGCGGGCCGGTCAGGGGACCGGGCCACAGGCACCGGAAGGACGCACTCATGCACACCGTCGTGGAACGCGAATTGGATCTCGAGCTGGTCCTGTCGCCGGAGCGGAGCATCCCCGTCCCGGCCCGGCTGACGTACCGCACGGAGGATCCGTACGCCGTGCACATCGCCTTTCACATCCGCTCCGACTTCCCCGTGCACTGGACGTTCGCCCGCGATCTGCTGATCGAGGGTGTGTTCCGGCCCTGCGGGCGCGGGGACGTGCGGATCTGGCCGACCAGGATCGAGCGTCGCAACGTCCTCTGCGTGGCGCTGAGCTCGCCCGACGGCGATGCGCTGCTGGAGGTGCCGTCCGCCGCCGTGGCCGCGTGGGTGGAGCGGACGCTGCGGCTGGTGCCACCCGGCACCGAGACCGAGCTGCTCGGCATCGACGCCGCTCTCGCCGAGTTGCTCGCGCCGCTGCCGGCCGACGACCCGTGGCTGAGCGACCCGTGGCCGCCGGACGAGTCGACGGACGGCGAGGTCTGACGCGCGGTCCGCTCGCGGCTCAGAAGACCTTGCCCGGGTTGAGCAGTCCCAGCGGGTCGAACGCCGCCTTGATGCCCCGGTGCATCTCGACGCCCACCTCGCCGAGTTCGCGGGCCAGCCATTCCTTCTTCAGAACGCCGACGCCGTGCTCGCCGGTGATGGTGCCGCCGAGTTCGAGGCCCAGTGCCATGATCTCGTCGAAGGATTCGCGGGCCCGGCGCGACTCGTCGGCATCGGTGTGGTCGAAGCAGACGACGGGGTGGGTGTTGCCGTCGCCCGCGTGGGCGCAGACGCCGATGGTGAGGTCGTACTTCTGCGCGATGGCCGCCGTCCCCTCGATCATGGCGCCGAGCCTGGAGCGCGGTACGCACACGTCGTCGATCATCGTGGCCGACTTGACGGCCTCCAGGGCGGTCAGCGACATCCGTCGGGCCTGGAGGAGGAGTTCGGACTCGGCGGCGTCGGCCGCGGGGACCACGTCGGTGGCACCGGCGGTGGTGCAGAGTCCGGCGACGGCGGCGAGATCGGCCGTGGGGTCCGGAGTGTCGAAGGCGGCGAGGAGCAGCGCCTCGGTGGAGTCCGGGAGACCCATGTGGGCCATCGTGTTGACGGCCTGGACCGTTGTACGGTCCATCAGTTCGAGGAGTGACGGAGTGTGGCCGCGCTCCATGATGCGGCAGACGGCGTCGCAGGCGGCTGTCGCGGACGGGAATTCGGCGGCGAGGACGAGCTGCTGCGGCGGCTGCGGCTTCAGGGCGAGCACGGCGCGGACGACGATGCCGAGGCTTCCCTCGGAGCCGACGAACAGCCGGGTGAGGTCGTATCCGGCGACGCCCTTCGCGGTCCGGCGGCCGGTCGTCAGGAGGCGTCCGTCGGCGAGGACGACCTCGAGGCCGAGTACGTACTCGGCGGTGACGCCGTACTTCACACAGCACAGCCCGCCGGACGCGGTGCCGATGTTGCCGCCGATGGTGCACATTTCCCAGCTCGACGGGTCCGGCGGGTAGTACAGGCCGTGTTCGTTGACCGCGCGGGACAGCACGGCGTTGATGACGCCCGGTTCGACGACGGCGATCCGGTCGACCGGGTTGATCTCCAGGATCCGGTCCATCTTCACCAGGGACAGCACGATGCAGCCGTCGGAGGCGTTGGCCGCGCCCGACAGGCCGGTACGGGCACCCTGCGGGACGACCGGTACCCGCAGCGCGGTCGCCGTGCGCATGACGTGCTGGACCTGCTCGACCGTGCGCGGCAGCACCACCACGGCCGGAGCGCCCGCGTCACAGAAGCTCGCCATGTCATGGGCGTACGAGGCCGTGACGTCCTGATCGGTGATCAGGGCCTCGGCGGGAAGGCCTGCGCGCAGTCGTTCGAAGAGATCGTCCATGATCCAAGCGTGACACCCGGGGCCAATGGTGTGAACCCGTCTGCGGCAGCGTTCACACAACGCCGTGTGCTGATCATATCAACGCAGAGTGATCGACATGGATGTCATGCCGCAGCAGCCTCCGGAGTCTCCCACGTCGGATCCCCCTCTCCGCTCGTCCGATCCATACGGTTCCCCACCGCCGACGCCGTCGCCCCCCGGCTCCGGACCGCCGCTCGCTCTGGACCCCCCGCCGCCCTCGTTGCACACGACGCTGCGCCGGGCGGCGGTCGGCCTGGTGGCGGGTGCCGTGCTGGTGACGGGTGCGGTCGTGTCCGTACCGGACGACGAGAAGGAGGCCGCGTCGCCGCCCATGCCGGGACCGGTGATGCGCGCCCTGACGGCGACGAACGGGGGCGCCCCCGTCTCCCTCTCCGATCTGACGGCGCTGATCGGGAACCGGCAGAGCTGGGTCGGCACGCATCCGTCCGACGCGCGGTCGTGGGCGGTACTCGGATCGGCGTACGTGGAGTGGGGGCGGCGCTCCGCGGACGCGGCGTACTACAGGCGGGCCGAACAGGCGCTGAGGCGCTCGCTGGACGTACAGCCGGGTGACCGGGGGAACGTGGCGGCGTGGGTGGGGCTGGCGGCGCTCGCCAATGCGCGGCACGACTTCGTGACGGCGAAGAAGTGGGGCGAGACGGTACGGGCCCGGCAGCCGAAGGACTGGATGGCGTACCCGGTCCTGATCGACGCGTACAACGGGCTCGGCCAGTACACGGCGGCGGGCCGGGCGGTGGAGAGGTTCACGGCGCTCCGCTCGGGCGTACCCGCGCTCACGCGGACGGCGCAGATGCACCGGAACGAGGGCCGGCGCGAGGACGCCCTGGCCATCGCACAGGATGCGGCGAAACGGGCCACCACCCCCGCCGAGAAGACGGACTGCCTGTTCCGGCTGGGCGAACTGGCCTGGGAGCGGGGTGCGCCCGAGGAGGCGGTGGCCCAGTACGGTGCGGCCCTGCGGAGCGACCGCGCCCACCCGCCGTCGCTCGCCGGCCGGGCGCGGGCGCTGGCGGCCCTGGGCCGTACGGACGAGGCGCGACGCGACTACCGGGCGGCGCTGTCCCGGCTCCCGAACCCCGAATACATGCTGGAACTCGGCGAGTTGTACGAGTCGCTGGGGCGGGGCGACGACGCCGTCGACCAGTACACGAAGCTCCGCACGACCCTGACCCGGGAAAGCGGCTACGGGGTCGACGACTCCCTCCTCCTCGGCCGCTTCGAGGCCGACCACGGTGATGCGTCGCAGGCGGTGAAGGTACTGCGGGCGGAGTGGGACCGACAGCACCACAGCGCGGCGGTGGCGGACGCGCTGGGCTGGGCGCTGTACCGCTCGGGCGACTCCCGGAGTGCGCTCACGTACGCGCGGCAGGCGGTGGACACGGGTGGTCGGACCGCCCTGTACGCGTACCACCTGGGCATGATCGAAGGGAGGCTGGAGAACCACGACCCGGCCCGCCGTCACCTGGAGGAGGCCCTGCGGATCAACCCCCACTTCAGCCCGCTGGAAGCCCCGAGGGCCCAGGAGGCCCTGGACACCCTGGGCCGGTCCCCTGCAGACGGCTCCCAGGACGTGCAGCCGCCGGCGGCACCGGCCGAGGAGGCCCCCGTACGGACGCCGCCCGCGTCCGACGCCGAACTGTCGGCCGGTCACTGACACACGACCCGGCTCCGCGCTTCTCCTTGCGTCGGGGCAGGACGGGGCGGGTGTGCGGTCCGAGAAGCCGCCGCTCGGCCTGTCCAGCGGTTCGGCGACGAGGTCGGCGAGCCGGTCGGCCGGACACCGGACCCGCGCCTCCTCCGGCGCGGGGCAGCCCCCGTGCCGACGGCCCCCACGGCCGTCGGCACTGCCGCTGTGGTGTACGTACCGCACACCTCGGCCCCCCTCGGGCGGAACCTGAGCGCCTGAGTGACACGGGTTGGCGCCGCAGGTTCTGCCGACGACTTTAGGACGGTCGCACCGCCCCGACTTGGTCGTGTGTGCGCGGGACTTGGTCAGGAGTGAACGCCGGCCATTCCTCCTGTCCGTTGAACGTCGGAGCGGGCGCTGACATCCTGTACTCCGAGCCGTCTGTGGAGGAAAGCTCTGTGTCGGAACAGCACTGCGGCAGCAGCACCGGACCGCGGTGCGGGGTGGCCCTGTGAACGCGATTCTGGACACCGCGTCCATACCGCCCCGCGACCGGGCGGAGAAGCTGCTTCAAGCCATCCGGGAATCGGTCGTGCGGATCGATGTGGACCACCACGTTCCGCCGCGGAGCCTTTCCGCGAAGATCAGGCTGGCGGCGGTCGGGTCCATAGGTGTCTGTTCCGTACGGTCGACCGGCCTGACGGTGCGGCGCACACCGCAGTTGGCGCGCGAGGACACCGAACCGGCCGTCTTCCTCGGCCTCCAGCTCGCGCGCACCAGCCTCGTGATCCAGCACGGCCGCCAAGCACTGCTGAAACCGGGGGACTTCGCGCTCTACGACACGACGGCCCCGTACACGCTCGCCTGCGACGCCGGGGTCGATCACCATTTCCTGCGTTTCCCGCGGGCGGCACTCGCCCTCCCCGAACGGGCCTTGCGGGAGATCACCGCGGTAACGCTCGGCGCCGGCAACCCTCTGGCCCAGCTCGCGTCCGCGTACTTCTCCCGGCTGGCCACCTCGGACGAGCTGCCGGGCAGCCACCATGCCGACACGGTGGTCGCCCCCAGCGTCGATCTGATCCGCGCAGCCGTCACCGCCCAGCTCGGAAAACCCGGACTGGCTCAGGACTCCCTGGAGGAGACCTTGACTCTGCGGATCAAGGAGTACGTGCGCGCGCATCTGCGAGACCGGGACCTTTCGGCCCAGCAGATCGCCGCCGCGCACCACATCTCGGTCCGGCGCCTCTACACGGTCCTGGCCCGGTCCGGCATCTCGCTCGGCGAGTGGATCCGTACGCAGCGCCTGGAGGGGTGCCGACGGGAACTGGCCGCTCCGGCGGCCCGGGACCGGACCGTGGCGTCCATCGGACACAGCTGGGGCTTTGTGGACGCGACCCACTTCAGCAAGGTCTTCAAGCAGGAATTCGGCGTCTCGCCGAGGGGTTGGCGTGATCTCAACCACAGCTCCTGAGGGCTGTCCCGTCCTTTCCGTTCCGGCGCTCCGGGAGGGCCGGGCCCGGCCGTACGTACGTACGGCCGGAGGGCGGGGTCCCGGTCGCACCGGAGCCCCGCCCTCGTACCCCGTCAGAGATTGCCGCGCTTCTCCTGCTCGCGCTCGATCGCCTCGAACAGGGCCTTGAAGTTGCCCTTGCCGAAGCCCATCGAGCCGTGGCGTTCGATCATCTCGAAGAAGACCGTCGGGCGGTCCTGGACCGGCTTGGTGAAGATCTGCAGCAGGTATCCGTCCTCGTCGCGGTCGACCAGGATCTTCAGCTCACGCAGCGTCTCGACCGGTACGCGGGTCTCGCCCGCCCATTCGCCGAGGGTGTCGTAGTACGAGTCGGGGGTGTCCAGGAACTGGACGCCGGCCGCGCGCATCGCGCGGACCGACGCGACGATGTCGTTGGTGGCGAGGGCGATGTGCTGGACGCCCGCGCCGCCGTAGAACTCCAGGTACTCGTCGATCTGCGACTTCTTCTTCGCGATCGCCGGTTCGTTGATCGGGAACTTCACCTTCAGGGTGCCGTCGGCGACGACCTTCGACATGAGGGCGGAGTACTCGGTGGCGATGTCGTCGCCCACGAACTCCTTCATGTTGGTGAAGCCCATGACCTTGTTGTAGAAGCCGACCCACTCGTTCATCCGGCCGAGTTCCACATTGCCGACGCAGTGGTCGATGGCCTGGAAGGTGCGCTTGGCGGGCGGTTCGACGATCGGGTCCACGGCCACGAAGCCGGGGAGGTACGGGCCGTCGTAGCCGGAGCGCTCGACAAGGGTGTGGCGGGTCTTGCCGTACGTGGCGATCGCGGCGAGCACGACCGTGCCGTGCTCGTCCTTGACCTCGTGCGGCTCGGTGAGACCCAGGGCGCCGTGCTCGACGGCGTACGCGTACGCCGCCCGTGCGTCCGGGACCTCGATGGCCAGATCGACCACGCCGTCGCCGTGCTCGGTGACATGGCCGGCCAGGAAGCGGCCGTGGTCGGTGGATGCCTTGATGACGGAGGTGAGGACAAAGCGTGCCGAACCGTTGGTCAGCACATAACTGGCGGTCTCGCGGCTGCCGTTCTCCGGTCCGGAGTAGGCGACGAGCTTCATGCCGAACGCGGTCGAGTAGTAGTGCGCGGCCTGCTTGGCATTGCCCACGGCGAACACGACCGCGTCCATTCCCTTGACCGGGAAGGGGTCGGCCTGCCGGACGGTGTCAGGGGTGTTGTACAGCGTCTCAGTCATAAGGGAAGGCTCTCCCCGAGTCGCAAGATGCGCAATAGTTCGCGTTTTTGCTGAGCAGTCTGCACACGGGTTTGCTTGGATGGGCGGACTATCTGTACATGGTGACCATGGGGAGGCCCGTATGGCGATCGATCATCTGGACGGGCGGCTCATCGTGCTGCTCGCGCGCGAGCCGCGGATCGGCGTGCTGGAAGCGTCACGCCGGCTCGGGGTGGCCCGCGGCACCGTGCAGGCGCGCCTCGACCGGCTTCAGTCGAATGGAGTCATCCGCGGATTCGGCCCCGATGTCGATCCGGCGGCCCTCGGCTACCCCGTCACCGCCTTCGCCACCCTGGAGATCAAGCAGGGCCAAGGCGCCGATGTACGGGCCCACTTGGACGGCGTCCCGGAGGTCCTGGAGCTGCACACCACCACCGGGCACGGCGACATGCTGTGTCGGCTCGTCGCCCGGTCCAACGCCGACCTTCAGCGGGTGATCGACCGGGTTGTCGGTTTTGATGGCATTGTCCGGTCCTCCACGGCGATTGTCATGGAGAACCCGGTGCCTCTGCGCATCATCCCACTCGTCGAGCAGGCCGCGGAGGACAGCGACTGAGCCGAGGAGTGACGCGTGAGCTTCTGGGAGTATCTGGGCAATCGGCACCAGCAGCTGCTCACCGACGCGTACCAGCACGTCAGCGCCGTGTTCCAGTGCATGGTCATCGCCACCGTGCTCGGCATCCTGATCGGGGTCGTCACCTATCGCAGCAGTTGGGGCGGGTCACTGGCCATCACCACCACGGCCACCATCCTCACCATCCCGTCCCTCGCCGCGATCGGTCTGCTGATCCCGCTGGTCGGGCTCGGCGTCCCGCCCACCGTGATCACTCTGACGATGTACGGGCTCCTGCCGATCGTCCGCAACTCCATCGTCGGACTGCGCGGCGTCGATCCATCCCTCGTCGACGCGGCGAAGGGCATCGGGATGTCACGGATCGCCCGGCTCTGCAGGATCGAGCTGCCGCTCGCCTGGCCGCCGATCCTCACCGGCATCCGGGTCTCCACGCAGATGCTGATGGGCATCGCCGCCATTGCCGCGTACGCCTCCGGGCCCGGACTCGGCAACGAGATCTTCCGCGGCATCGCCTCGCTGGGCAGCGCCAACGCGCTCCATCAGGTCCTCGCCGGCACGCTCGGCATCGTCATCCTCGCGCTGCTCTTCGACGCCGCGTACGTCCTGCTCGGGCGGCTGACCATTCCCAGGGGAATCCGTGTCTGATGCCCACACCGGGGGAGCCGGGACGCCCGCCGCCACCTCCGGTGCCACCATCCAGCTGGAGGACCTGACCAAGCGCTACCCGGGCAATCCGAGCCCGGCCGTGGACAACGTCTCGATGGACATCAAGGCCGGCGAGACGGTGATCTTCGTCGGGCCGTCCGGCTGCGGGAAGTCCACCACCCTGAAGATGATCAACCGGCTGATCGAGCCGACGTCCGGCCGGATCAGGATCAACGACGAGGACGTCACCGACATCGACCCGGTGAAGCTGCGCCGCAAGGTCGGGTACGCCATCCAGTCGTCCGGGCTGTTCCCGCACATGACGGTGGCCGAGAACATCGCCCTCGTACCGAAGATGGTGGGCTGGTCGAAGTCGAAGGTGAAGGACCGGGTCGAGGAGATGCTCGATCTGGTCGGGCTCGACCCCCGGGAGTTCCACGGGCGCTATCCACGGCAGCTGTCCGGCGGTCAGCAGCAGCGGGTGGGCGTGGCGCGGGCGCTGGCCGCCGATCCGCCGGTGCTGCTGATGGACGAGCCGTTCGGCGCCGTCGACCCGATCACCCGCGACCACCTCCAGGACGAACTGATCCGGCTGCAGCACGAGCTGCACAAGACGATCGTCTTCGTCACCCACGACTTCGACGAGGCGATCAAGCTGGGCGACCGGATCGCCGTGCTGCGGGAGCGTTCGCACATCGCGCAGTTCGACACCCCGGAGGCGATCCTCACCAACCCGGCGGACGATTTCGTCTCCGGGTTCGTCGGGGCGGGCGCGGCGCTGAAGCGGCTCAATCTGACCCGCGTACGGGATGTGGGGATCGCCGAGTTCCCCACGGTGACGGTCGACGACCCGCTCCAGTCGATCTTCAACAAGCTGCGCCGCGGCTCGCACAACGAGCTCCTGATGCTGGACCGCAGGAACCGCCCGTACAAGTGGCTGCGGCGCGGCGACCTGATGCGGGCCCGGGGCTCCCTGGCGCGTGCCGGGCAGCTGGTTCACGACACGGTGACCCTGGACGCCACACTGCACGACGCTCTGGAGGCCGTACTGATCGACAGCGGCGGACGGGTCGCGGTGACGGGGCGGCGCGGCGAGTTCATCGGGGTCGTCGACATGGAGACCCTGATGAACTCCGTTCATGAGCTCCTGGAGGCCGACCGGCTCGCCGCCATCGAGCACCAGCACGATCTGGAGGAGCTGCGCGTCCATCAGACCGAGCAGGAGCTGGAGGGCGGTGCGGGCACATGAATCCCCCTGGCATGAATCCCCATCAGCCGGTGCCGCCGGGACCCTGGAACCGCCCGTCGTCGTCCCGGCTGCCGGGCGAACACGACGTCCAGGGGCATGACTTCGGCGACGAGGAGGAGCCCGCGCCGCCGCCGGCCGGGCCACGGCGCCGGATCACCTGGCGCAAGCTGGTGCTGGTGCCGGCCGCCCTGGCGGTCGTCCTCGTCATCACCTATCTGTGGATCACCCACGTCCACCTCGACTCGATCGCGAAGAACTCACTGACCGGCGGCAATGTGCAGTTGCGCTGGTGGCAGCACGTCTGGCTGACCGCGATCTCCACCTTCTGGGTGCTGATCATCGCCATTCCGCTGGGGATCGCGCTGACCCGGCGCAGGCTGCGCCGGGGCGCCCCGCTGGTCACAGCGCTCGCCAACGTCGGCCAGGCGACCCCGGCGATCGGCCTGCTGGCACTCCTGGTGATCTGGCTGGGCATCGGCCCGGCGACCGCGATCATCGGCATGGTGATCTACGCGGTGCTGCCGGTGTTCTCCAACACCGTGGCCGGTCTCCGGGCGATCGAGCCGAATCTGGTCGAGGCCTCGCGCGGCATCGGCATGTCGGCGGTGGGGACGCTGACGAAGGTCGAACTGCCGCTCGCCGTCCCGCTGATCCTGGCGGGGGTACGGACGGCGCTGGTCCTCAATGTCGGAACGGCGACGCTGGCGACGTTCGTCGGCGGCGGCGGGCTGGGGGACCTGATCACGTCGGGCATCCAGACGCAGCGGATGCCGGTGCTGGTGCTCGGGTCCGTGCTGACGGTGGTGCTGGCGCTGCTGGTGGACTGGCTGGCCTCCCTGGTCGAGGTGGCATTGATGCCACGCGGGCTGGAGGTGGGGGTGTGAGCACGGGGAAGGGGACGGTACGGGGACTCAGGGCGGCCGGCCTCCTCGGCACTCTGGTGCTGCTCGGGGTGACACTCACCGGGTGCGGACTGAAGAGCGGTTCGCCGATGGCGGACGACGTGGTGCCCGGCTCGGTCGGTCGGGGGCGGCCGCTGGACGGCGCCTCGCTGACCGTCACCTCGAAGAACTTCAGCGAGAACATCATCCTCGGCCAGATGATCGGTCTGGTCTTCAAGGCCGCCGGTGCCGAGGTCCTCGACCGGACGAACCTGCCCGGTTCGATCAGCGCGCGCGAGGCCATCATCAAGGGCGGCGCCGACGCGATGTACGAGTACACGGGCACCGCCTGGATCACCTACCTCGGCCACGCGAAACCGATCACCAGCCCACTGAAGCAGTGGGAGGCGGTCCGGGACGAGGACCGCGGGAACGGGGTGACCTGGCTGCCGCAGTCCACCCTCGACAACACCTACGCGCTGGCCATCAGCAAGAAGAACAACGCGGAGTACCACCTGAGGACGCTCTCCGACGTCGCCGCGCTGGCGAAGATGGACCCGGCGGCGGTGACGGTCTGTGTGGAGAACGAGTTCGCCTCGCGCGACGACGGACTGCCGGGGATGGAGAAGGCGTACAGGATGTCGATCCCGGCCTCCCACATCAAGAAGATGGACGCCGGAATCATCTACACCCAGGTCTCGAAGTCCGACTCCTGCCTGCTGGGTGAGGTGTTCACCACGGACGGCCGGATCAAGGCGATGGACCTCGACGTCCTCGAAGACAACAAGCATTTCTTCCCCAACTACAACGCCGCGCCCGTCATCCACACCGCGACCTTCGACAAGTACCCCGAGATCGCCGGGCTGTTGGACCCGGTCAGCAGGCGGCTGACGACCGAGGTCGCGCAGCAGCTGAACGCCAAGGTGGATGTGGACGGGGAGGACCCGCACGAGGTGGCGAAGGACTGGCTGATCGCGGAGGGGTTCATCAAGAAGGGGTAGCAGGCGGCCGGGGTCTACGCCTCACCGAGTTACAAAGAAGATGTTGCAAAGAAGCGTTGCAAAGACACCTTTGCACGTCTACAGTCGAGACATGGCAGCGAACGAAGCGGGCGGCGAGAAGCCGCTCGACCCGAACATCCACCGTGTCGACGTCCGCACCCTGCGCGTGCTGGCCCACCCCCTCCGGATCCGTCTGCTCAGCGCCCTCCGGGAGTTCGGCCCCGCCACCGCGTCGAAGCTCGGCGACCGGCTCGGCGAGTCCAGCGGCGCCACCAGCTACCACCTGCGGCAACTGGCCGCGCACGGCTTCGTCGAGGACGACCCGACGCTCGGCAAGGGACGCGAACGGTGGTGGCGGGCCGTGCACATGGGCACCGCGTTCGACCGCAGTGCGGACTTCCTCCGCGACCCCGACCCGGAGGTGCGCGGCGCCATCGGAGTCGTCCTGCACGAGGTCGCCACCACGCACACCCAGGAGCTCAACACCTGGCTCGGCACCATGCACGAATGGCCCGAGGAGTGGCTGCGTGGCTTTGACGTCAGCGACTTCAAGGTGCGGCTCACGCCGGAGCTCTCACTGGAGCTGGCCGAGAAGATCCACGACCTGGTCGACAGCTACAGCGACCGGGTCCCCGAAGGCACCGAGGGTTCGGCTGTCGTCCGCACCCATCTGCACGTGTTCCCGCGCCCCACCGACTGAGAGGAATCCACCATGCACCCCGACACGCACCTGACACTGCAGCGGCTCCGCGGCACCGAACTGCGCCGGCAGGCCGGCGAGTTCCACATGGCGCGTACGGCCCGGACGCCTCGGGCACCGCACCGGACCCTGCGTACACAGCTGGGCTGGGGACTGGTCGAGCTGGGCCTGCGCGTCCTGCCGGACCGGCACGTCCTCTCCACGTCCTCCCCTCGCGCGGTCTAGCCGCCATGGACGGGGGGAACCGCAAGCCGCTCGCCGCGCTTCTCGCAGCCAACTGCATATCCACCGCGGGCACTTCGCTCACCCTGATCGGGGTCCCGTGGTTCGTCCTGCAGACCACGGGCAGCGCCGGCCGGGCCGGCGTCGTCGCCTTCTGCGCCACACTGCCGATCATCATCTCCGCGGTCGTCGGCGGGCCCGTGATCGACCGGATCGGACGGCGCCGGATCTCCGTCGCCTCCGACACCGTCTGCGGACTCGCCATCGCCACCGTTCCACTGCTCCACTACGCCGGGGCGCTCGAATTCTGGATGCTCTGCGCCCTGATGGCAGTGAGCGGACTCGTCCACACCCCCGGCAACACCGCGCGCTACGTCCTGCTGCCCGACCTCGCCGAACATGCCGGGACCACGGTCACCCGCGCCGCCAGCCTCTTCGACGCCGCCTCGCGCGGCGCCAGGATGACCGGCGCGGCACTGGCCGGGGTGCTGATCGCGCTCGTCGGCGCGGAGACCGTGCTGCTGCTGGACGCGGCGACCTTCGGCGCGTCCGCGCTGCTCATCGCGGCAGGCGTACGGGGGGTACGGGCGGCCGAGCCGCGAAAGGCGGCGGCCCCGGCCTCACTGCGCACGTACAGCCATGAACTGCGCGAGGGATACGCCTACTTGTTCTCCAACCGGCTGCTGCTGGCCGTGGTGGTGATGGTGCTCTTCATGAACGGCACCGATCAGGGCTGGAACGCCGTACTGCTCCCGGTGCACGCCGAGCGTGAACTGGGCGGTGCACCCCAACTCGGCCTGCTCACCGCACTGTTCGGGGCGGGTGGGCTGACGGGCGCGCTGGTGTACGGGGCGGTGGGACACCGGTTCTCGCGGCGTGCGGTGTTCACGGTGTGCGTGGTGCTGTGCGGCGGACCGAGGTTCGTGGTCGCCGCGCTGACGGACACGACGCTGCCGCTCGCGGTGACGATGCTGCTGGGCGGTCTCGCGGGCGGGGTCCTGAACCCGATCCTGACGACGATGACCTACGAACGCGTACCGCAGCGGCTGCGCAGCCGGGTCTCCGGGGCGCTCACCGCAGGCTGCGAGCTGGCGATGCCGGTGGGCGGGCTGCTGGCGGGTCTGCTGGTGGAGAGCATCGGGGCGGACGGCGCGCTCCTGGCTCTCGGCGCGGTCTACACGCTGGCGACGGTGAGCCCGATGATCTTCCCGGTGTGGCGCACGATGGACGACCGGCCGTCCGCGGAGGAGCGTGCGGAGGCGAAGGCCGACGCCGCCCGCACGTAGGGCACCGGCCCGCCCTGCGTCAGCAGCTCGGAACCTTGGCCCCCTTGTCCAGGGCCGTGAGCGAGGACACCGCGCTCTTCAGTGTGGTGACCGGAATCAGCTTGAGTCCCTTGGGGAGTTCGGCGCCCGCCTCCTCGCACTCGGCCTTCGGCACGAGGAAGACAGTGGCACCGTCGCGCCGGGCGGCCTGGGTCTTCAGCGAGACCCCGCCGACGGCGCCGACGGTACCGTCCGGCTCGATCGTGCCCGTGCCCGCAATGGTGCGGCCACCGGTGAGATCGCCACCGGAACCGTTGCCGTCGAGCTTGTCGACGATGCCGAGCGCGAAGAAGAGACCGGCACTGGGCCCGCCCACGTCGGCGAGGTGCAGGGTCACGTCCACCGATCCGGGCGCCTTGCCGAGGTACCGCAGGGCCGCGTCCGCGGCGGAGTTCTGCGACTTCTTCATGTCCTCGAGGTTGTGCTTCTCGATCTCCTTCTCGGAGCCGCCGGTCGGGTAGACCGAGTCACGGGGCAGGACCGCCCGGTCGGTCCGGAACCAGCCGTCGATCACGTCGCCGATGCCGACGTCGGCGGTCGGCCCGGTCGCGAGGATGGTCGTCATCCGCAGCTGACCGCTGGTGGGGCGGGTCGGTGCGCCCTTGATGCTGATCACGGGCGTTCCGTGGACGTCCCCGAGTACGTTCGCGGTCGTGCCCGGCTGCGCCACGGTGAACGGCAGCGGCGCGAAGGCGGCGACGCCGAAGAGGGCGACGACGGGCAGGGCGCACAGGGCGAGGGCGCGGGGGCGCGAGAGACGAGTGAGCACCCGCCCAATCTAACCCGGCCGGGTCCGCCCGCCCGGCCGGTCCGGGGAGAGGCGGCTCCGTCCGCCCGGCCCGCTCGTCCTCGATCTCCCCCACAGCCTCATGGGCATGGGAGGTAGCCGTTCGACGGCCCGATAGGCCCGCCCGGGCACGAACCAGCCCGCCCGAGCGCGATCCGGTCAACCCGACTCAGCCCGTCCGGCGATGGAGGACGTACCGGCACCGGGCAGCCCCGGTACTACCGCAACGCGTCCGCCACCTCGCGTGCCGCGTCGACGACTCGAGGGCCGACCCGTTCCGGCACCGCGTCCACCAGCATCACCACGCCCACGCTGCCCTCCACGCCCGTGACCCCCATCAGTGCCGCCGCGGCGCCGCTCGCGCCCGCTTCCAGTTCGCCGTGCGTGAGCGTGAACGCGGGCTCGGACACCGGCTTCGCCCGTGCGGCCAGGATCGCCCGGCCCGCGGCGCCCTTGTCGAGCGGATGACGGAAGCCGGCCCGGTAGGCCACGTGATAGTCGGTCCAGGTCGGTTCGACGACGGCAACCGCCAGCGCATCGCTGCCGTCGACCAGCGTGAGGTGGGCAGTGGCTCCGATGTCCTCGGCCAGGGACCGCAGCGCGGGCAGCGCGGCCTCCCGTACCAGCGGATGCACCTGGCGGCCCAGGCGCAGCACGCCGAGTCCCACCCTGGCCCGGCCACCCAGATCACGGCGCACCAGGGCGTGTTGTTCCAGTGTCGCCAGCAGACGGTAGACCACGGTGCGGTTGACGCCGAGTTTGTTGGACAACTCGGTGACGGTCAGCCCGTGGTCGGTGTCGGCGAGCAGTTTGAGGACGCGTAGTCCCCGGTCGAGCGTCTGGGAGGTCTCCGCGGTCACGACGCCCTCTCCTCTTCGGTGAGTGGCGGCACCCTCACGGAGGTTGCGTCGCCGGTCCCACGGCGACGCACGGAGAGGCCGCCGGCGGCCAAGGCACCGGCTGCGCTCCGCGGCGGCGTTGCCACGGGGCGTTCACTTTTTCTGGGGACAGTAGCGAGCCAGTCCGCTCAGCGGAAGACCTCGTCCAGAATCCGGGCGCCTGCGGAAGAGCGGCGGCACCGCAGAAACATAAGCGCCGGTCAGCGCGGCGTCGACCGGATCCGGAATATCTACGCGCGTTCAGGTCGGCCGACACCATTGCGACGCTCCGTGCACAGAGGTGAACCATCGTTAACTCACGGTGAACGAATGATGCGATATTTTTCTGTCGTCCAGGGCCCCGCAGACCCTGATCGCCAGGTGCCGCCGACTCCCTGGCGGTGAGGTGGGGTACGACACCGACCGGCCTCCCGCAGCCGTCGACGGACTCCGAACCGGTGCAGGCGCGGAGGCGTCGAGGCGGACGGGTCGGCAGGCGGTCGGCATGACGGCCGTACCGATCATTTCAGAAATGACCGAAAAGTATTTCCGCGCACTCTTTACGGCTGCGGCGACCGCCGCTTTCGACCGCAGTCGGCGCGCAGCGGACAGCGGAGCCGTAATTGATAGATTGACACGATGGTTCACCTCTCACAAGACGGGCATTCAGCAAGCATTGCGACATCAGGAAAGGTATCCGTAAATGGCGTGGGATGAGTGGGAGAAACTGAAATCCGAGGCGGCCGACAGGCACGCGGTCCGGATGCGGCTGAACCAATTACCGGTCGAGCCGAGTGGTGGTGGGCCGGTCGCTCCGGGCGATCTGAAGGTCGATCAGCAGGACCTGGCGGCGATCGGCAATACCGCATACCGGATGTACGGAGATCTGGAGAAGGCCGGTGACCACGCCCGCGCCGCCACCCAGAAGGCCGCCGGAGGCCTCAGGACGGAGACCTTCGCCATAGGCGCGGCCCTCGATCACGTGGCCTCACGGTGGATCGACCAGGTCCGCTCCCTGCTGGACGCCTGCGCCCACATCTCGAACCACCTCGATTACACCAAGGGGGCCCACGCGGGCGACGAGGTCTACATCGGCACGATCATCAGCAACATCGACACGCTCGACAAGGGCTTCGACGAGAGGTCGGGCCACTGATGGACCTCGACTCCCTGCGCTTCGCGAACTTCTCCGACCTGGACGCGGCCATCACCGACTGGGAACAGATGGTCGCAAAGCTCAAGGCCCTCCAGGGCGACGCCAAGGACGACCTCAAAGCCAAGTCGGACAAAGCGAACTGGGCCGGCGAGAACGCCACCGTGACCCGCGCTTTCGTGGACAAGACGGCCGGAGAGTTCTCCGACGCCCACACGCAGGCCGAAACCATCACAAAGATCCTCACCGACACCCGTGGGGAGCTCGTCGGCTACCGCACAGAGCTCAACGACGCGATCCACCGAGGGGTGCAGAAGAACCTCACCGTCCAGGACACGGGCGAGGGATCCTTCACCGTCACCATGAACATCCACCCCGACCGGGCGGCGAAGGGCACCACGCTGCCCGAGCACACCCAGCAGGACGTCGACACGTTCCGGGACGAAATCCAGAACATTCTGAAGAAGGCCACGGAGAGCGACACATCGGCGGCGAAGGTACTCACCCTCATCGTCGACCAGGCCAAGTACGGCTTCTCCGGTGCCAGCTACTCGGACCGCGACTCCGCGGCCAAGGCGGTGGCGGAGGCGGAGAAGGCGGCGAAGATCCTCAAGAAGGACCCGCACGACGTCACGCTGACCGAGCTCAACACGCTCAACACCACTCTGGCCGCCTACAAGAACGACCCGCTCTTCGCCGAGCGGTTCGCCACTCAGGTGGAGCCGAAGAAGGTCCTGGAGTTCTATGCCGGAATCGCCGATCCGTACCAGGGATACGGGACCGACCGGGACCGGATCGAGCAGGCGAAACGACTCCAGAAGAATCTCGGTATCACGCTGGGCACGGCCACGCTCTCCGACAGCGACACGATGGAGCGCTGGGAGCGGCAGATGGTGAAGCTGGGCCCGGACCGGCTCGGCATCGACGACGCCAACGACCCGACGGGCTTCGGCGTCATGAGCAACCTCATGCGCTTCGGCGACTACGACGACCAGTTCCTCAACGACTACGGCGACAAACTCATCGCCTACGACAAGGAACGCAACGTCAAGGACATGAGTCCCTGGATCAACAACTGGAACCAGGGAGACCTCAACTTCTACGGGAAGAACGACCGTGGCCGGGACCCGATGACCGGCTTCATGGAAGCCCTGGGCCACAACCCCGACGCCTCGACCCAGTTCTTCGCACAGCCCGACGGCGCGGGGGCGACGGTCGACAAGGAGAGCGAGGTGAACGATCACCTCAAGTACCTGACCAAGGACCGGATCTGGCTGTCGGACTCCCCCATGATGGGCGGGGACAGCAAGGTCATCGCCGGTCACGATTCGCTCGGTCACGCCCTGGAGTCCGCCACCACCGGTTACGCGTATGACGCCGACCCGATGTCCGGCAAGGACCCAATGGTCCCCGGCAGCAGAGACCACCGGACGCCTGCGACAGCAGGCGTCATGGAGCAGGTGGCGTTCCTGTACGGGAGCGAGGACGGCCCCAAAATGCTGCATGAGCAGTCACAACTGGCCGACAGCCTGGGGAAGATGGGCGCGGCCTACATCGACGACATCGACTACAGCCTGTCGGGAATCGGGGACCACGCGAAGGACAGCGGATCCTTCCCCGCCAAGTACGAAGGACGGGCGAACTTCGGCGAGCAGGGCGCCATCAATTTCCTCAGCGTGCTTGGACAGGACGAGACCTCGCACGGTGTCGTCACGGCGGCGCAGCACCTCTACACACTGAGTGCTCTGGACGCCAACCCGGCCACGAGCGAGGAGAACATCAACCACGCCAAGGACGCGCTTACGACGGGCGCCGAGGCCCGCGGCATCCTGGACCACTCACGCGTGCAGCAGGCGGAGACCACGTACAAGGACGACGCCGAGCAAGCCAACAAGTCTCTCGGCCGGTCCGGGGACTGGGTCAAGCTGGGCGCCGGCGTGGTGGTGGGAGGCGGAATCGCGGCGATCCCGCTGCCCGGCTCCACCGCCGCAGCCCTGGTGGTCGCTCCCATGGCGGCGGACACCGTCGGCGACATGGTGAATACATTCATCGGCCACGAGGTTGACAAGAGCATCGACAAATCCGAGCAGGACGCCACCGAGAAGTCGCAGATGACCAGTCAGAAGTTCTACCAAAAGGGTGCCGACGAACTCGGCTCCGCCTACACCACCTACGGCGAAAACAATCCGAAATGGGAAAACAGCGAAGATTCGGAGTGGGCGAGGGACATCGAGAGCAGCTACATCAACACCGGTTCGAATCAAAACGACTTCCGCGGGCGCGCCCCGTACAAGGGTTGACCAGCGGTGTGGCAGCAATCGGCTATGCACATGTCGGAGCGTTCATGAAGGCAAAAACGTGCTGGGCTGTATTCGTGACTCTTGTCGTCACCGGGGTGACCGCATGCAGCAACGACAGCAGTGAGGAAGGAAAACCGGACGTGCTCTCGGCCTCCCAGGTCTGCGACGGGACGCTGGACCCGGCGGCGGTGACCGCGCTGGAAAGCCTCGGCGGCACAGACCGTTTCACCGAACTCCAGGGGACCAAAGCGTCCGGGGCCCCGTACAAATTCTCCTTGGAACTTGCGGCGGAGACCCTTCACGACAAGCCGACCGAGAAGAACGTCTGCCTCATCTACAAAGCCGATGGCGAGAACGATTTTCCGCTTCTCGACATCAGCTTCCAGGCGCATAAAAGCCACCCCGACCTAGCCGAAAAAAACAAAGCGAGCCACTCGGGGGAAATGTTCTTTCCCCTCGGACTGTTCGCGTCCGCGCAGGGCGATAATGGCACCTCGCTCTACTTCGCGTGCCCCACGGAAGGGTCCGACGGAAAGACACCCTATGTGAGGGCGGAAATGTTTTCCGCACGGGGCCAGGTGAACCCCGACGGAAAGGGACGTATGTCGGTCCTCAACTCCGTTTCCCGCGCCCTGGCCGAGGAGCTGGGCTGCGCGGCACAGGCGAAACTGCCCGCCGAAGTGCCTGACGCCCTGGCCGCCGGCTGACAGCCCGGCCCCCGGTGCGCGCGGATCGCTCCGCCCGCACACCGGGGGCCGTCGGCGCCGGGTCACCTCATCCGGGTGGCCCACTCCTGGACCTTCTTGATCCGCTGCTGGATCTGCCCCGCCGTGGCCTCCGCGCTCGGCGGCCCGCCGCAGACCCGCCGCAGCTCGGTGTGGATCACCCCGTGCGGCTTGCCGCTCTGGTGCGTGTACGCCGACACCATCGTGTTGAGCTGCTTGCGCAGCCCCAGCAGCTGCTTGTGCGTGACCACTGGCCGCGCCTCGGCCGGCTTCTCCAACAGGTCGGCCTCCCCGGCCGGCTTCTGGCGGCTGTGCGCGATCTGCCGGGTCTGCCGCTTCTGGAGCAGCAACTGCACCTGATCGGGTTCCAGGAGCCCCGGAATCCCCAGGTAGTCCTGCTCCTCCTCGCTCCCCGGGTGCGCCTGCATGCCGAATTCGGCACCGTCGTACAGCACCCGGTCGAAGACCGCGTCGGATTCGAGGGCCTCGAAGGGCAGCTGATCCTCGGTCTCCTCGTCCTCCAGCTTCTCGGCGTCGGCGAGGAGCTTGTCCTCCTCCGCGAACGGGTTCTCCTCGTCGCTGCCCTTCTTGGGCTTGTCGAGGACGTGGTCCCGTTCGACCTCCATCTCGTTGGCGAATTCGAGCAGCATCGGAATGGTCGGCACGAAGACCGAGGCCGTCTCGCCGCGCCTGCGCGAGCGCACGAAGCGCCCGACGGCCTGGGCGAAGAAGAGCGGCGTGGAGATGGTGGTGGCGTACACGCCCACGGCGAGGCGCGGCACGTCGACGCCCTCCGACACCATGCGGACCGCGACCATCCAGCGCGAATCGTCCTCGCTGAACTTGTCGATCTTCTTCGACGCGGCCTTCTCGTCGGAGAGGACCACGGTGGCCTTCTCGCCGGTGACCTTCTTCAGGATCTTCGCGTACTCGCGCGCCGATTCCTGATCGGTGGCGATGACGAGCCCACCCGCGTCCGGAATGCCCTTGCGGACCTCGGTCAGCCTCTTGTCGGCGGCGCTGAGCACATTGGGGATCCAGTCCCCGGTGGGCGACAGGGCGGTGCGCCACGCCTGCCCGATGGCGTCCTTGGTCATCGGCTCGCCGAGCCGGGCGGCGATCTCGTCACCGGCCTTGGTGCGCCAGCGCATGTTGCCGCTGTAGCTGAGGAAGATCACGGGGCGGACGACGCCGTCGGCGAGCGCGTTCCCGTAGCCGTACGTGTAGTCGGCCGAGGAGCGCCGGATGCCGTCGTTGCCCTCCTCGTACACGACGAAGGGGATCGGGTTGGTGTCTGACCGGAACGGCGTACCGGTGAGCGCGAGCCGCCGGGTGGCCGGGTCGAACGCCTCCTGGCAGGCCTCGCCCCAGGACTTCGAGTCACCGGCGTGGTGGATCTCGTCGAGGATCACGAGGGTCTTGCGCTGCTCGCACCGGTTGCGGTGCAGCATCGGCCGGACGCCGACACCCGCGTAGGTGATCGCGACCCCGTGGTACTCCTTGCTCACGGGGCCCGCGCTGTACTCGGGGTCGAGCTTGATCCCTATCCGCGCCGCTGCCTCGGCCCACTGCTTCTTCAGATGCTCGGTCGGCGCGACGACGGTGATCTGCTGCACGACGTGGTGGTGCAGCAGCCATGACGCGAGGGTCAGCGCGAAGGTGGTCTTCCCTGCGCCGGGGGTGGCGACCGCGAGGAAGTCGCGCGGCTGCTCCTGGATGTACTTCTCCATGGCGCCCTGCTGCCAGGCTCGCAGCTTGCCGGCCGTGCCCCAGGGGGCGCGGCCGGGATAGGCGGGTGAGAGGTGGTGGGAGGCGGTAGTAGTCACGGTCTCCGGTTCGGGTCTCTCGGGTACGTGGGGCGCTGTCCGTACGGGCCGGGAGGTGCTCGTACGCGATACGACAACCGGGCCACCTTACCGGGGGGCCGGGCGTGAACCGCCCCGAACTACGCCGCCCCACTCGGAATTGCGATGGCTGTCACACGTCGTCGACGACCAGCTCGCGCAACCCCTGAGAGATGGCTTTCACCTCGTCCATTTCCCCCGTGGCCACCGCGATGACCAGGCGTTCCGCGGCATCGATGTCGGGACGCAGATCCACCCCGTTCATCGCCAGGAAGGTCACGCACGACAGCCAGGCCGTGCGTTTGTTGCCGTCGAAGAGCGGACGGTTGATCGCCAGGGACTGCAGGAGCGCGGCGGCCTTGTCGATCAGCTCCGGGTACGCCTCCTCGCCGAACATGGCTGCGGAGGGACGGTGCGCCGCCGATTCGAGGAGTCCGGCGTCGCGCACGACGACATGCATGTCCGCGCAGGCATGTTCGGCGATGACGAGGATGTCCTCGGACGTCAGGTAGACACAGGTCACTTGAGCCGGTCCATCAGCTCGCTCCACTTGGCCGCCTGCTCCTTGGCCGTCTTGCGGACGATGGCCTGCTGAGCCGTCCTGGCCAGGTAGTCGTCCACAGCCTGCAGCAGTATGGCGTGCATGCTGGTCCCCTCCTGCTCCGCTCGCTGCTTGAGGGCCTCGGTCTGATCGTCACGGAGACGCAGGTTCATAGCCATACCAAAACGGTACCACCGAGTGGGGCCAGAGTGGTACCACGCGGCACCTAAGGCTTTGTCCTCACCCGCGCCGCCACCCACGCCCCCGCCAGCGCCACTCCCGCCATCGGCAGGAAGACCACCGCGAACGCCCCCGGATGAGACCCCGAGGCCCCCGCCTCCACCGCCCCGTGCACGGCCCCCACCGCACCGCCGCCGAGCGCCGCGAAGGCCGCCCCGCCCGCGGCCAGCAGCAGGACGTTCGACAGCCCGTCGGAGATCTGGAGAGCGGCCGAGTTCGCCCCCGCCTCCTGGGGCGCCGACAGCTTCAGCAGCAGCACGCTCGTCGACGCGATCACCATGCCCATGCCGAAGCACCCGAAGGCCCAGGCCACGGCCACGGTCCAGACCGGCACCGAGTCGATCAGCACGGACGGCGCTGCCGCTATCGAAGCGGCGACCAGCACCATGCCGCCCACCATCAGACGCTCCCGGTACGGTTCCAGGCGCGGCCGGGACTGTACGTACGAACCGAGCGCCCAGGTCCCGCCCCCGGCCGCGAGCGACAGCCCGGCCAGCGTGGGGCTCAGCCCGCGCTGGGTCACCAGCATCAGCGGTACGAACGACTCGGCGGCGATGAACGACCCGGCCGCGACCCCGCGCAGCAGCACCACCGAGGGCAGCCCGCGCGCCGCCCGGCCCGTGCCCGGGGGCAGCAGTCCGCGCACGGCGGGTACGAGCAGAGCGACACCTGCGACGGCCGGAAGCAGCGCGAACCAGTCCCGCTCCTGCCCGGCGTACTGGAGCAGCGCCGCCCCCAGCGAGATCCCGAGCGCGAGAAGGATGCGGCGCCGGTCGTACGGCTCGACGGGCGCCGCGGGATCGGCCGGCCCCGACGCCCGGCGCCGGATCGCGGGCAGCGCGAGCGCCAGCGGGAACACCACGAGGACGGGGATGCCGATGAAGACCCACCGCCACCCCAGGTGCTCGGTCACGCTCCCGGCGGCGAGCGGCCCGACGACGGACGGGATCACCCAGCTCGCGGCGAACGCGGCCATGATCGACGGCCGCAGGTGCTCCGGATACGCCCGGCTGATCACCACGTACAACGCCACGATCACCAGCCCGCCACCGAGCCCCTGCACGGCCCGCCCGGCGATGAACATCCACATGCTGCCCGCCGTACCCGACAGCAGCAGCCCGGCCCCGAACGCGCTGATCCCGGTGGCGAGCGGCGCCAGCGGCCCGCGCCGGTCCGCCCACTGCCCGGACAGGACCATGGCGAACAGGCTGGTGGTGAAGTACGCGGAGAACGCGAACGCGTAGAGCGGGATGCCGTGCAGCTCACGGGCGGCGACCGGCATCGCGGTCCCCACGGCGGTCGCCTCGAAGGCGATCAGGAAGACGACGGAGACGATGCCGACGCTGAGCGCCCGGTAGTCCCGCCCGAGCACCCCGCCGGACGCGGCACCCGGGACGGGCAACGCCGCGTCGGCATCGATCCCGGTGTCGGCGTCGGCGTCGGCGTCTCGTGGTTCCAGGGCACTCATGAGCCCAAGAGTAAGGGGCAAGATCTCAGTTGAGCCCTGTCCCGAGGCGGTCCGCCTCTCGTCCGTTGGTCGTAGGACCGCAGAGCCGATCGTGAACGGAACATGGCAGTCGCGTTGCGGCCCGGCCCGCGCTCTTGAGCAGCGCGGACACCCGCCCCTACGGTCGAACCACGACGAGGAACACACGGCCGTGTGCCCGAGTGGTTCAGGGGCTCGACTGCAACTCGAGTTACACCGGTTCGAATCCGGTCACGGCCTCGCAGACGAAGCCCGCCCGCCCCGGGGAAGTTCCGGGGCGGGCGGCTTTCCCGGGTCCAGGGGGCGCGCCACGGTGTCCGGCGTCCTCCGCCGCGAACCCGGCCGTCCCCGACAGCGTCCTCGCCGACGGCCCGGCCGTCCCCGACAGCGTCCTCGCCGACGGCCCGGCCCTACCGCCGATGGAAGCTCGCGCCGTATTGCTGCCCAGCGTGAACGCCGACAGCCTCCGGGACGAGCTGCGTGCGCACCTCGCCCACGGCAAGCCCGTCGCGGTGACCGAGTACGGAACCTGCGCATACCAGGGCGCGGGAGAGCGCGGCGGCATGGCCTGGCAGGTGCCGCACGGCGCGATGCCGGACGGGGAGGAACAGGTGCGCTACTTCACCGAGCTGCTGAACATCTTCGAGGAGGAAGGCGTGGACACCGCGCTCTGGTTCACCTTCGCCGGTTACAGCAGGCCCAGGGAGCAAGACCTTGGCTCCTACGGCGTCGTCCGGATGCTCGATGAGACCCGCTGGGAACCGAAGAAGGTATTCCACGCAGTGGCGGACAGGTATCAACGTAGCTGAAGCGCCAAGCCCCCAGCCCCCAGCCCCCGGCAGTACCTGCTCTGCAGCGCCCGATCGTCCGTCAGGTCGGGGTGCGGACTGCTCGGAATCGCCGACGCGGCCACTGGAGGGTCTTGACGAAGTTCAGGATGCACGTCCGTCACGCCACCCTGCTGCTGCGCGCGTTGCTGGTGCTGACGAACGCCTAAGTCCACCGGCGACGAACGATCACCGAGACGATGAACGGCCCGACCGGCCAGAGCATCCCACCCGCCACTCACGCCAGACGAATGACCTGCGACTTCAGGATGGAAAATCCTCCGTGACAACGGCTCGAAACGCCCGCGGTCAGCCCGTGACGGCACCCGCCAGGAAGGCGGTCCAGGCGGCGGGGGCGACGGCGAACGTGGGGCCGTCGGTGACCTTGGAATCGCGGACGTGGACGGTGTGGGGGCAAGTGGCGACCTCCACGCAGGCTTCGCCCTCGTTGTTGCTGTAGCTGGACTTGCGCCAGCCGTAGGCGACTTCGACGCAGGCGCCGCCCTCGTTGTTGCTGTAGCTGGACTTGAACCAGAAGAGCTCGGGCCCGGTGGTCACAGTTGCCTCGCCTTCGTTTCGATGATCTCCGCCGACTTCCAGGGGTTGAGCGCCTGGGCCCGGAGGATGCCGAAGAGGTCGAACATGTCGCCCACCTGCTCCGGCCTGGCGATCAACCTATCGCCGCCCTGGCTCTCCGCGAAGACCAGATTGCGGCCTTCCGCCGTACACATCAACTGCATCGGCCCGTTCAATCCCGCGTGCGTGTGCTGATCCGAGGGCATCACCTGCACCGTGAGGTGGTTCATCCGCCGCATGCACTCCAGCAGATGCAGCAGCTGCTCCTTCAGCACCTCTGCGCCGCCGAGCGTCCGGTCCAGGATCGACTCCTCGATGACGAACCCGACGTACGGCGGAGGCTTGCGCATCAGCACCGCCTGCCGTTCCAGCCGCGCCTCGACGTGCCGGACGATCTCGTCCTCGGTGTACGCGGGTTTGCGTGCCCGGTACAGGGCGTACGCGTACGCCTCTGTCTGGAGCAGCCCCGGGATCAGCATCGTCTCGTACGCGCTGACGACCCGCGCCTGCCGTTCCAGCCGCGCCCAGTCCAGGAACTTCGCCGGGTACTTCTCCTCGTCGATCAGCTCGATGCACGCCTTCAGCGCACCGCCCGCGACGAAGACCCGGTCCGCGTCGGCCAGCAGCTCCAGCGTCGGGATGCGCTCCGCCCGCTCGACCGCCCCCATCAGCGACTCCGAGATCAACAGCTTGTCCGCAGCGTCCTTCTGCGTGAACCCCGCCCGTACCCGATGGATACGTATCAGGTCCCCCACAAGCCTCCGCACCTGCGACGGCTCACCACTGGTCCCCACAGCCACCACCACCCTCCCTACATCCCGTCGATGTGGACCGCGTCCTCCTGGTCACGCTACGCAGCCATCGGAATCCTTGGAGTCATGACGAGCGAGAAACGCCCCGAATGGGTACCCGCCGACGGCCACCAACTCCACCTGACCGGCATCCACTTCGACGCCATCCGGCTGCGCGGCGTACGGGGCGAGGCAGTACTGCACCACCTCGGAACCCTCACCGAGGGCGAACCGGGCCCGGTCGTACGGGAGATCGCGGGCGGCCGATGGATGTACTTCCTGATCCCGCCCGGGTCGAGCAAGGAGTACGACTGGCCGCCGGGTGCCAGGTGCTACGGGCCGGCCGCCCGTGACCAGTACGTGGGAATCCCCGCACCGGACGGCAACACCTACCCGCTGAGCTGGCGGTGCGGGGCGCCGCGAGAAGGTGAGTTCGTGGACGTGGAGCTGCTGTACGGGCTGGTGATGGCGCAGCCGGCGCCGGAGGAGGGGTAAGGAGGGACGTACAGCGGGAGGTTGGCGGGCCTGCGGCCCCCTGCTCCGGACCGGCGGAAGGCCGAGCCATCCGCCGTGCACCTCCGCAACGGTGGCGGCGAAATGCGCGTACCCGGTGACCTCACCACCAGGACCCGCGCGGCTGCGCCGCGTCCCTGTCCGCCTGGCCCTGGACGGCCCGGACGGACAGGGAGCCGAAGACCGCCACACCGTGGCATCCGCTATCCGATCGAAGGTCGCACCCGACAGGCTCTCAGCGGGCGCTGTAGGTGTAGACGGCGGTGGAGGCGGCGCACTCGCCGGGCGGGATCATCTCGACACGCAGGGTGCCGGTACGGGCGGCGTAGTCCAGACCTTCGGTCTCGAAGCCGGTTCCGGCGCACGTGGAGCGCTGGGGGAGGGCGAAGAGGACCGAGACATGGCCAGTGACGGGCCTGCCGTCGAGCGCGTGGTCGAGGTCCAGCTGGAACAGCGGGCGCTCCACCGGCCACAGGGACAGGGTGCTGTCGTCGGAGGCGCACACCAGGCGCGTCGCCGAGACGAAGTCACAGCCCTGGATGTCCCGGACCGGGTGGTCGAGGGAGATCCGGCCTGCCTCGGGAAGCTCGCCGCCACCCGCGGGGGCCTCGGCGTTGAAGAGCGGTGCGGGAAAGACCAGGAGCCGGTCCTGCTCGTCCCACTCGCCCGAGACCAGCCACTGCGCGTCGGGAGAGACGGCGGCGAAGGAGTTGTTCATCCGCTCGTCGCCATCCAGTTGGTGCGTGTAGACGAAGCGCTTTCCGCCCGGCGTGGTGACGGCGAACATCTTGGCCGTCGCACCGCCGTTGCCCTGATAGGCGTCGATGATGTGATCGCGGACGATCTCCGGGTCACCGATGTGGGTCCAGCCCTGGTCTCTGAGGTCCTGCGGGATGGAGCCGTTGCCGCGGAAGAGCAGCCTGCTGTTGCTCCAGGACGCCAGGCCCTGGCCGCCGGCGCGCGAGTCGACGTAAGCGGCGCCGGTTTCGGTCCACGTGCCGGTGGGGGACGGGGTGGAGGCGGCGGCGGGTGCCATTCCCGCGGCGGCGAGGGTGAGCGCCCCGAGGAGCACGAGGAACTTCTTCATGGCTTGTCAGCCCTCCGTCTTGATGAAGATCGGGTTGGTGTAGAACCACGTGTCGAGCCAGGGGTCGCCGTCGCCCGGCATGTGCGGTACCGGTCCGTTGGGGTCGTTCGAGGCGCCCAGGTAGCCTGCCCCGTTGCGCTTGCCGTCGCTGCCGCGCAGCCGCAGATAGCAGGACTCCTCCACCGGCCCGACCGGGATGGTGAGGGTGTACGTCCCGGTGCGTTCCGACACGTGGGAGGTGTGCATCACCCGGGTGTCCGGTGCCCGCCACTCGTCGCGGTCGGCGACGGGTCCGCGCACCGCACCGCGGATCACGTCGACGTGCGCGAGCTGCGGGAGTTCGCCGTACGGGTTGCGGCGGGTCGACGTCGTCACCTTGACGGTCAAAGTGAGCTGCTCGCCGCGCCGGACGTGCAGCCGGCCGCCGAGCGTGGTGCCGCGGCCGGTGCCGTTCTCGCCGTGCAGCCGCACGTCGAGGCCGTCGATGAGGTGGCCGTGGTCGACCCACACCCGGCCGGCCCTCAGTCCGGCCATGACGTCCCGGTAGCCGTACTTGGTGACGCCGACGTGGGTACGGCTGAACTGGCCGGGCCAGAAGTCACCGCCCGGCTGCGGTTCGGCCGTGTTCACCGGATCCGGGAGATGGCCGGTGTTGTCGAAGTTCTGGCCGGGCAGCCAGTCGCCGTTCTTCCAGGTGTCGTACGCGACCCGGTGGACGTCGGAGTTGGACGTGATGGTGAACAGCCTGCCCTCGGCCAGCATCGCGTCCCACAGGCCGCCGACCGTCGCAGTCGCCCAGTCGAAGCCGCCGTAGGTGACGTACGCCTCGCGCGGATAGCCCGGCCAGGAGTTCCCCGACGGGGAGTTCGTGTACTCGCCGCGGATGCTGTTCGGCCCCGCCCAGCCCGGGAACGCGCCGGCCTGGGCGCCCGGGGCGCCCTCCATGCCGATCATGATCTCGGGAGCCGCGTCCCGCCAGTTGCGCATCTCGTGCGGGGAGTCGATGCCAAGACGCATCGGGTGGTTGGCGAAGACCAGCACGTCGTCGACGTAACCGGTACGACGCTGTTCTGCCAGCCACTGGAGGGCCTTGACGGCGTGCGCCTCGTTGCGCGCAGTGTCGGGGTCGGCGGGGCCGCCCGCGGTGTAGCCGAGGAGCTTGCCGTCGTAGGCGGTCTCGAACCGGGTGAGGAGGTCGACCTCATGCCGTCCGGGCGGCGAGAAGACGGTGCAGTGCTCGGCGCCGGGGATGTACCACTCCAGGCCCTGGAAGATCAGCATGCGCTTGTTGTCGGCCCGGGCCTTGAGGATCTCCTGGTGTTCCCGAGCGGCACCGAACTCGGCGTGGCCGAAGTTGCTGTGCTCCGTGAAGACCATCCAGTCCAGGCCGTACCTCTCGCCTGCGGCTGCCAGTTGGGAGAACGTGTACTTCGCGTCGTGGCTGTAGACGGTGTGGTTGTGGTGGTCGCCGACCAGGTAGACGAGGTCGGGGTCGTTGCCGCCGACCGGGGGAGGCGTCCAGGCGTACGCCGCGGTGGACGGCAGCAGCGAGCCGGCCGCGAACGCTGCGCCGAACAGACCGGCGCGACGCAGGAGTCCGCGGCGGCTGAGGGACTGGGCGTCGAGTGACGTCGTGGGGGTCTGCGGATCGGCCCATTTGGGCAGGGGGTGGCGCTGTGCGGGCATGGTGGGCGTGTCTTTCCTCTTCGGAGGTGAGCAACGGGTGCTGAAACGAAATGACGGTGCGGTCCGTGTAGTGGGTGCCCGGTGCGACCGGCCCCGTCGGCCGGAGCGGGAACCGCATGGGGCGGGTACCGATGTCGCGGTGGGCGACGCCGGCGTGGATCACCGGCGGTCGATCGATGTCGGTTCGTCGTGGTGCGTGGCACTGCCGTCGGACAAGTGCCGTTCGAAGAGAGGGCCGTCGGACCGGGATTGGCTCGCGTACGAGCGGGTCGGCGCACCTCATGAGGGCGGTCCGCTTCAGCCACTCGGTGGGCCGCTTCCGATCGGCGCACGCTATCGGCTAAGCGCCGGACGGGGGGTTCATGCGATTCATGCCTCGCAGGTTGGTTGTGCGGTCAAACCGGAGCAGGCCGCCCGCGATGAAGACGTCGACCTTCGGGATGTCGCCGAAGCCCCCGCCGTATGCCCGGCGGCGGCCGCCGACGGCCGCTCCCTTCAGTTACGCGCAACGGGCGGCCTCCCCGTGGGACAGCTGTCCGCCGACGGCTGCAGCATCCCGCGATCCGGTAGCGCCCCGGTGAATCCGCCCTGAAAGCCGGGGATGAGCCAGGTGACGGTCCGGCGCCTGCCGGAACCCTGCCGGCGTCCTGCACGGTTCCGGCCCCGTCCCCGCCCCGCTCCCTGCGTCGCGTTCCTTCGCCAAATGGGACAAGATCTCCGCCGACCCCAGGCTCTGCAAGGCCGTCGCCGACCGAATCACGGACCTTGTGAACGGCCTCGGCCCCCTGCCCGAACAGATAACTGTCCACCCCGATGTCGGCTACGGCAGTGCCCATTGCCGCACCCTGCTCGCCCGACGTCAGCTGCACGGACGGATCGCCCGCAAGGGCGAGAAGGCACCGATCCAGGCCGGCTGGCGGTGGCATGCGGAGCGTGCTCTGCCGGTCAGAACGTACTCCACCGTCTCGCACGCTGCGCCGAGCGTCGCACCATCGTCATCGACGCCTTCTTCGACCTCGCCGGCACCATCGTCATCGTCGGCACAGCCTCATCCGCCGGGCATGGAACGCTCACCGCCGGCACCCCACCACCGGCCCTGAACAGCGTCTGAAACGATCAGTTGGTCAGCAGCGGCGACAGTGTGCACCTCCGGGTTGCAGGTGCGACCCGGATCACGCCATCCGTGCAGGGCTCAGGACTTGGGGGCCGCCACCGCCGCCTGGGGCCTGATGGGGAGGCGGTTGATCGGGCGGCCGGTGGCGGATCGTACGGCTGCGGCTACGGCGGCCGGGGAGGTGACCACGGGGATCGCCGAGGCGGGCTTGGCGCCGAAGGGGGCTACCACGTCGCGTTCTTCGACGAGTTTGACGATGCGGATGTTTGGGGCGTCCAGGGCGGTCGGGAGCGCGTAGCCGGTGAGGTCGGGGTGGCGGATCAGGCCGCGGGCGCTACGGAGGTTCTCGGTGAGGGCGGCGCCGATGCCCTGGGTGATGCCCGCCTCGATACGGGTCGTCAGCTGGGACGGGTTGAGGATCCGACCGACGTCCTGGGCGACCGCCATCTCCACGACCCGTACGGAGCCGAGTTCGATGTCGACGTCCACGACGGCGCGGATCGCGCAGAAGGCGAGGCCGACGAAGGCGTCGCCCTGGCCCGACTCGTCCAGGGGTTCGGTCGGGTGGGGGCGGCACTGGGCGGTGGCCCAGAGTTCCTTGCCGTCCATCGCTTCCGTGACCGTCGTGGACAGCACCCCGTCGTACGAGGTGATCTTGCCGCCGGCGATCTGCAGCAGCTCCGTGGACATGCCGAACTTGTGGGCCAGGGGCTGCAGAAGCTGAGTACGGACCATCTTCGCGGCGCGTTCCACCGCTCCGGCGGAGACCCAGGTGTGGCGCCCGTGTGTGGCGGGACCCGCCGGGGGCTGGTCGGTGTCGACCGCGGCCACGTGGACCTCTTCGATGCCCAGGGTCTCCTGGACGACTTGGCGGGCCAGGGTGCTGAAGCCCTGGCCGGTTTCGACCGCGGCGCAGATGACCGTGGCGACGCCGTTGTGGACCCTGACCGTGGCCGTGGAGACCTCGTCCGTGCCTTCGGCTCCGAGCATGTGGACCATGCCGAGTGCGTAGCCGACGCCGCGGCGCACCGCGCCCGGTTCGCCCGCGCCCTCCGGGCCGCCCGGGAGCAGCCAGTCGTCCTCCGGGGAGTCCTTGGGGAGAGCGGGGAGGGGGAAGTCCCGCACGGATTGCAGGAGTTCGGTCACCGGTGCCGGGCAGGTCACCGTCTGGCCGGTGGGCAGGATGTCGCCGGTGGACAGGGCGTTACGCAGGCGCAGTTCGGCCGGGTCGATGCCCAGCTTGGCGGCCAGCTTGTCCATCTGGCCCTCGTACGCCGCGCAGACCTGCATGGCGCCCTCGCCGCGCACATGGCCGGACGGCGGGTTGTTCGTACGGACCGCCCAGCCCTCGATGAAGGCGTGCGGGACGACGTACGGACCGCAGGCGAACGCGACTGCGGCGGCCAGCGACTCGGACGAGGCGTCGGCGTACGCGCCCGCGTCGAGGAGGATCTGCGCCTCGACCTTGACCAGCCTGCCTTCGGCGTCCGCGTGGTGGCGGTAGCGGAGCAGCGTCGGGTGGCGGTGGGCGTGGCCGAGGAAGGACTCCTCGCGGGTGGCGGCCAGTTTGACCGGGCAGCCGGTGCGCAGGGCGAGCAGGCCGAGAGGGAGCTGGAAGCCCGGGTCCTCGCGGTCGCCGGTCGCGCCGGGGACACCGGTGACGACGATCTTCACCCGGTCCGGTTCGAGGCCGAAGCAGGCGGCGGCGAGGTCGCGGTCGGTGTGCGGGTCGGTGGAGGCGGTGTAGATCTCCACTCCGCCGTCGGGGCGCGGCACGGCGAGGCCGGCCTCGGCGCCGATCGGGGCGGGGTCCTGGCGGCCGATGCGGTACAGGCCCTCGACGATGACGTCGCCCGTGACGTCCGGGTCGCCGTAGCGCAGCGGGATGTGGCGGATGAGGTTGCCGTCGGGGTGCAGGGGCTCGGCCTCGAAGGCCTTCTCCGGGTCGATGACCGGTTCGAGGACCTCGTACTCGACGACGATCGCCGCCGCGGCGAGGCGGGCCGTGTCGGGGTGGTCGGCGGCGACCGCGGCGATCGGTTCGCCGTGGTGGCGGACCAGTTCGGAGGCGAAGACGGGGCGGTCGACCACCCGGCGTCCGTACGCCCCGTCCCCGGGAACGTCCTCGTAGGTGACGACCGCACGTACGCCGGGCATCTCAGCGGCGCCCGTGGTGTCGATGGACAGGATGCGGGCGTGCGGGTGGGGGGAACGGAGCACGGCCGCCCAGAGCAGTCCCTCGGCCCAGAGGTCGGCCGCGTACGGGAAGGTGCCCTCGGTCTTGGCGCGGGCGTCGGCGGGCGGCAGCGAGGCGCCGAGGCCGAGTACGGGCGGCTCGGCTCCGGGGCCGTCCACCGGCGGAATGGTGAGCGCCGTGTGGGTCGCGGTGGCTGCGTCGTTGCTCACGCCATGCCTCCGTCCTGCAGATGGGGCTGGACACTACCGGCACCGGGCGCTGCCTGGTGCGGGATACGGGCCTCGGTGGAATGCGCGTCCCCGGACGAGGCGGCGGCGCCGGGCGCCGTGTCCGCCTCACCGCTTGCCTCGCGGCCCGCGATGACCTGGCTCACGGCGTCCAGGACGCCGCGGTAGCCGGAGCAGCGGCAGAGGTTGCCGCAGAGCGCCTGGCGGGTCTCCAGTTCGCTGGGGGCGTGGTTGCCCTCCAGCAGGTCATGGACGGTCATGGCCATGCCGGGGATGCAGAAGCCGCACTGGACGGCGCCGCAGTCGGCCAGGGCACGCTGCACGTCGGACGGTTCGCCGTCGACGGCCAGGCCCTCGACCGTACGGACCTCGCTGCCCGCCGCGGTGGCCGCGGGGACCAGGCAGGAGACGACGAGGCGGCCGTCGACCTGGACGCTGCAGGCGCCGCACTCGCCCTGCGAGCAGCCGTCCTTGGCTCCGGCGAGGCCGAGGCGCTCGCGGAGCACGTAGAGCAGGGACTCGCCGATCCAGGCGTCCGTGACGGGGCGGTCGGCGCCGTTCACATGCAGGACGTAGGAGGCGGACGGGTGCTCGCTGGTGGTGTCGGGGGGTGTGTCGAGGGGGGCCTCGAAAATGGTCTCGTGAGGAGGGTCGGTGGTGAGGGCCTGCTCGGGGGTGGCCGTGGTGTCGGCCGCGGGTTCCGCCAGGGGCTCGGGGGCCGTCTCCGACGCGGTGGCGTCCGGGGCCGGGAGCTGCGTCAAGTCCGTGCCGAGCGCCGGGGTGTCCGCCGCGCCCTCCGCAGCCGTCCCGACCGTCTCGGGGACCTCGGGAGCCTCCGGCTGCGTCGCCCACGGTCCGGACGCCGGGGTGTCCGCCGCGCCCTCCGCAGCCGTCCCGACCGTCTCGGGAGCCTCCGGCTGTGTCGCCCACGGTGCGGGCGCGCCGCCCGGCAGCGTGGCCGGTGGTGTCCGGTCCGCGTACCACTCGGACGCCAGGGCCGAGGCCGCGAACTCGCCGGACTCCTCCGGCAGGTCGCCATCGGCGACCGGGACCGTCCACCGGCCGGTGTGGCCGGGCGTCTCGGCGGCCGTCGCCCCGGCGAGGTTCCACTGGCCGGTCGAGGCCGATGACTCGGCCTGCTGCGGGTACTGCTCGTGCTGCGGGTACTGCTCGTGCTGCGGGTACTCCTGGAGCTGCTGGTGCTGCTCGTTCGGGTCCGGCCAGTGCACCGCGCCCGTCGCCTGCTGCTCCGTCTCCTGGTCCTGCGTGCTCTGCGTCCGCACGACCCAGCTGCCCGTCGCCGCCGGGTCGAGCCCGGCCGCGGGGGTCAGCGGCAGGATCATCGGCGGTACGTAGCCCTGGCCGGGCGCGGCCAGCGGAATGTTCGCCAGGTCCTCCGGCGGCAGCTGGACGAAGGCGGTCGCCTCGGCGTCGTACTCGCCGCCCTGCGCGGTCGGTTGCCAGCCGCCGTGCTGGTCGGCGGGGCCCTCGTTGTTCCTGTTGTCGGCGTTGCCGTTGCTCACGACAGTGCCCTCCCCAGCGCGCGTCGGGCGAGCGCGGCGACCGTGCGCCGCAGATGAAGTACGGCGGGGGGCAGCGATGGCGCCTCTCCCCCGTCGGCGGGCGGCGGCTGGTCCGGGATGCAGGCGGCGGCGACGTACTCGCCGAAGGCGGCCAGCGCGTCGGGCGCCAGGCCCCGTTCACCGTCCCAGTCGATCAGGGAGGCGATCCAGCGCTCGGCCTCCAGCGGACGCAGCGGCATCGGTGCGATCGCGCCGACCGCGCAGCGCACCCCGCGCCTGGCCGGGTCGAGGACGATCGCGACGGATGCGGTGGCGCGGCCGGGGCCGGTGCGGCCGGTCGCCTTGAAGAAGACCTGGGGGGCGTGCAGCAGCGGTACGCGGACGAAGGCGATCAACTCCGCGGGTTCGAGCATCTCCCGGCCGGCCAGCAGGTGCGAGACGGGGATCTCGCGGCGGGCACCGCCGGGGCCCGCGATGACGAGCTCCGCCTCCAGGGCGGCAAGCACGGGGAGGGCGTCGCCGGCCGGGGCGGCGGTGGCGATGTTGCCGCCGAGCGTCCCGGCGTTACGGATCTGGGGCGGGCCCGCGGCGCGCGCGGACGCGGCCAGGGCGGGGATCAGGGCGGCGAAGTCGGGCCGGCCCATGCGTGCGTGGGTGAGTCCGGCGCCGAGCAGGGCGTGACCGTCCTGGTAGTGCCAGCCGCGGAGTTCGCTGATACGGCCGAGGCCGACGAGTCCGGAGGGGCGCAGCAGCCCCTTGTTGACGGCCGACATCAGGTCCGTGCCGCCGGCCACAGGAACGGCGGCGGGCATGGCGCCGAGCGCCGCCACAGCCTCCTCGAGCGAGGCGGGCAGCGTCACCGTCTGCGTCGCCTGCGGTGCGTGCGTGGTCAACCCAGCTGCCCCTTCCCGGTGTCCCGGCGTCCCGCTTGTTTCGCCGTACGGTACGTGCTCAAAGCCGGGACGTGGCAACTCTGGCACATCTTCCGATCGGACCGACGCGAGGGTCCGCGAAGGGCGCATCCGCACCTGACCTGGTAGATGCTCCCGTTTCGCTCCCTCTGTGCGCAGAGCGCGAATTGCCACCCTTCGGTAAGCCTTGTACGACTTATTCCCTTCCAGGGATGCGCGGTTCCGGCAGGGCCGGTGCGAACGCTTCCGGCCACCACGGTCCCAGGAACCGCGGTGGCCGGGCGCCCGTCCGCGAGCGGGATCACACGTTCGGGGGCGCACCCTCGATCGGGCGTCCGAGGACGCCGGGGCGCTTCTGCCACGGCAACGGGCCGCCCGGCGGGCGGTAATCGACGCCGAGCACGTCAAGTCGGGCGTAGTGCGCGGTCATCCGGCGCTCGAAGTCGGCGAAGTCCCGGTCGACGGGGGCGGGCAGTGCCGACCAGGCGACCTCCGCGAACGCCGCGAGCCGCGGAAAGACCTGGTAGTCGACGCGGGACCGGTTCTGCATGACCTCGGTCCACACGTTGGCCTGGGTGCCCAGGATGTGACGGATCGCCTCGTCGCTCAGGCCCGGCGGTACGGGTTCGAAGCGGTAGACGTCCTCCAGGGTGCGTACGTACCCGATGGGCATCGGCTCGTCGGGGCCGCCGTGCTGACGGTGGTCCAGATAGACCTGCTGCTCCGGGCACATCACGACGTCGTGGCCGGCCTCGGCGGCGGCGATGCCACCCGCGTACCCGCGCCACGACGACACCGCCGCGCCGTCCGCGAGGCCGCCTTCGAGGATCTCGTCCCAGCCGATGAGGCGGCGGCCGCGCGCGGTGAGCCAGCTGTCGAAGTGCCTGATGAACCAGGACTGCAGCTCGTCCTCGTCGGCCAGGCCGAGTTCCTTGATCCGGGCCTGGGCGGCCGGGGACGCCTTCCACTGGTCCTTGGGACATTCGTCGCCACCGATGTGGATGAACGGCGAGGTGGCGGCCGGGAAGAGATCGAGGATCTCCTCGAAGACACCCTCGTAGAAGCGGAGGGTGTCGTCGGTGGGGGCGAGCACGTTCGGAGTGACGCCCCAGGTGTCCCGGACGGTAAGGGCGGTGGTGTCGATGACGTCGGTGTTGCCCAGTTCCGGGTAGGCGCTGATGGCAGCCTGCGAGTGGCCCGGGATGTCGATCTCGGGGACGACACGGATATGCCGCTCGGCGGCGTACGCGACGATCTCCCGGATGTCGTCCTGCGTGTAGTGACCGCCGTACGGGGTCTCGTCCCACAGCTCCGACGCCCGGTGCCCGTGCTTGGTACGGGTGCGCCAGGAACCGATCCCGGTGAGCTTCGGGAAGCGCTTGATCTCCACGCGCCAGCCCTGGTCGTCGGTGAGGTGGAGGTGGAAGACGTTCAGCTTGTGGACGGCGAGGAGGTCGAGGTAGCGCAGGACGTCGTCCTTGGGCAGGAAGTGCCGTGAGACGTCGAGCATCAGGCCGCGCCAGGAGAACCGGGGGCGGTCCTCGACGACGCAGCCGGGGACGCGCCACTGCCGCTCCGGGTCGACGGGTGCCCGCCGGTAGGCATCGGGGCCCAGGAGCTGGCGCAGGGTCTGCGTACCCCAGTGGACTCCGGCCGCGCCGCCGCCCAGCACGGTGACGCCGTCGCCGTCCACGGACAGCCGGTAGCCCTCGCGGCCCAGCTCCGCGGCCACCTCGGGGTCGGTCCGCAGGCGGATCGCGTTCCCGTTCCCGCCCTTGCCCGGCGCCAACCGCAGACCGGTCGCGGCGGCGAGGTCGCCGCACAGTTGGCGTGCGACGCGCTCCGTGCCGGGTTCCCCGACGACGACGGTGTCCTGATCAAGAACGAAGCCGGCCGTGTAGTTCGTGGCGCGCAGCGGCGCCGGAATCAGACCCTCGATGTCCATGACGTCAGTCCTTGACCGCTCCGCCCGGTTCCGGGACCCGGCATCGCTGTACGAGTACGAAGAAGACCAGTAACAGCCTCCCCCGTTCCCTGTCGTGGGGAGGCCGTAAGGGGATGGCCGTCGCCGTCGAGGGTATGCCGCAGTGGATCGACCGGTCCGGGGATCCCGGGTGTCGCGGGGTCCGTCGGGCGACGGCGGGATGTCGCGCGGACGTGCGCAACCCCGACGCAGGCCCGCGGCAAGGGCCGCGCCCCCACCCACGGCTCTCCCGAACGGTACGCCGAGCGTTCGTCACCCGCGGTGGGTCGGGTCAGCACGTGGGGAGTCGTCGGGGAGCCATCCGGTTCGGGGCCACCGAACTCGGCCGGACCCGATGGAGGCTCGGCCGGCGGTATCCCGTGAGTGAGAGAGGGGCGCCGGTACGGCCCGCGCACCGCACACGGAATTGCGGCTGCACGCAAAACCCCCGGGGCACGCGTCAGCGCGCTCCGGGGGCCCCGGCCCGAACGGTCTGCGGACGGACTAATTCTTGTCCTTGCCGCCCTTGCCCTTGTCCTTGTCGCCACCGGCGCCCATGGACTCGTAGATCTCCTTGCACATGGGACAGACCGGATACTTCTTGGGGTCGCGCCCCGGCACCCAGACCTTCCCGCACAGTGCGACCACGGGGGTGCCCTCCAGGGCACTCGCCATGATCTTGTCCTTCTGGACGTAATGGGCGTAGCGCTCGTGGTCGCCGTCGCCGCTCGACACCTGCGGCGTCGGCTCTACGAGGGTCCCCGTACCTGCCCCGCGCTCGGGCTCAAGAGTGCTCATAACAGCCAGGGTACTGAAAGCCCCGCGGTTCAGTTGAGCGAAGGGTCGTCCGGGTAGGTCGCGATCATGGCGAGTTCGCTGCGCTGACGGCGCAGGACCGCCCGCCACAGATGTTCCGGACGCGGCGAGGACACGTCTCCGGGCTCCGACTCCACGACGTACCAGGCGCCCTCGGTCAGCTCCGTCTCCAGCTGCCCGGGGCCCCAGCCCGCGTACCCCGCGAAGATCCGCAGCGAGCCGAGCGCCGCGGCCAGCAGCTCCGGCGGCGCCTCCAGGTCCACCAGGCCGATCGCCCCGTACACCCTGCGCCAGCCGAGCGGCCCCTCGTCGCCGGGGATCACCGCGACGCCGAGCGCCGCGTCGAGGGAGACCGGACCGCCCTGGAAGACGACGTCCGGTTCGCCGGTCAGGCCGGCCCAGGACTCGAGGATGTCGCCGACGCCGACCGGGGTCGGGCGGTTCAGGACGACGCCGAGTGAGCCCTCCTCGTCGTGGTCGAGGAGCAGCACCACCGCGCGGTCGAAATTCGGGTCCGCCAGGGTGGGTGTGGCCACGAGCAGTCGCCCTGTGAGCGAGGACACCTCGGTCATGGCAGAAATGATCCCGCATCTTCGCCCTCCGTGGGGACCAAGTGACGCGTCGGCTCGGCGCGGGGAGCCCGCGTGCACCTCAGGGCTCACGGGTTCGCGGAGAGCGCACAGCCCGGGAGTCTTGCGGACGGTGACCCTCCGCAAGACTCGGTGAGCAGAGCGTGTTGTGGCTGATTCATGACGTTCCTACACCCCCCGGCGCCTTATGGAACCGGGGTGGAAGGCCATTACCCTTTCGGTTGGCCCCCTGCCCGACCACTCCGGAACGCGAGATTCATGACCGGCACAGACGATGTCCTGCTTGTCCACGGCGGAACCCCGCTGGAGGGCGAGATCCGCGTCCGAGGCGCCAAGAACCTGGTGCCGAAGGCAATGGTCGCCGCGCTGCTCGGCAGCGGGCCCAGCCGACTGCGCAACGTGCCCGACATCCGCGATGTGCGCGTCGTGCGGGGGCTGCTGCAGCTCCACGGTGTGACGGTCCGCCCCGGTGACGAGCCGGGCGAGCTGATCCTGGACCCCACCCATGTCGAGAGCGCCAACGTCGCCGACATCGATGCCCACGCGGGCTCGTCGCGCATCCCGATCCTGTTCTGCGGCCCGCTGCTGCACCGGCTGGGCCACGCCTTCATCCCGGGACTCGGCGGCTGCGACATCGGCGGACGGCCGATCGACTTCCACTTCGACGTGCTCCGCCAGTTCGGCGCGACGATCGAGAAGCGGGCCGACGGCCAGTACCTGGAGGCCCCGCAGCGGCTGCGCGGCACGAAGATCCGGCTGCCGTACCCGTCGGTGGGCTCCACCGAGCAGGTGCTGCTGACGGCGGTGCTCGCCGAGGGGGTCACCGAGCTGTCCAACGCGGCCGTGGAGCCGGAGATCGAGGACCTCATCTGCGTACTGCAGAAGATGGGCGCGATCATCTCCATGGACACCGACCGGACCATCCGGATCACGGGCGTCGACCGGCTCGACGGGTACACGCACCGGGCGATCCCGGACCGCCTGGAGGCGGCCTCCTGGGCGTCCGCGGCGCTGGCGACCGAGGGCAACATCTACGTACGGGGCGCACAGCAGCGCTCGATGATGACGTTCCTCAACACCTTCCGCCGGGTCGGCGGTGCCTTCGAGATCGACGACGAGGGCATCCGCTTCTGGCACCCGGGCGGCGCGCTGAACGCCATTGCCCTGGAGACGGACGTGCACCCCGGCTTCCAGACGGACTGGCAGCAGCCGCTCGTCGTGGCGCTGACACAGGCCACGGGACTGTCCATCGTCCACGAGACGGTGTACGAGTCCCGGCTCGGGTTCACCTCCGCGCTCAACCAGATGGGCGCGCACATCCAGCTCTACCGCGAGTGCCTGGGCGGCTCCGACTGCCGCTTCGGCCAGCGGAACTTCCTGCACTCGGCGGTCGTCTCCGGCCCGACGAAGCTGCAGGGCGCGGATCTGGTCATCCCTGACCTGCGTGGCGGTTTCTCGTACCTGATCGCCGCGCTCGCGGCACAGGGGACGTCGCGGGTGCACGGGATCGATCTGATCAACCGTGGCTACGAGAACTTCATGGAGAAGCTGGAGAAGCTCGGGGCGAAGGTCGAGCTGCCGGGCGGCTCGCTGGTCTGACGGCTGAGAGTCTGCCGGGTGACCTTCGATCGGAGAGCGGACGCGGCATGGTGCGTGCGATTCCAAGGCGCCGGGAGGGCCTCGGACGGGGACTCCCCTGCTCGAACGAAGCTGAGAGCTCGGGGAAGGAGCCACTAGGCCATTTCGGCAACACCGGAAGCGTGCGTGCCAGGGCGTGGCCGCCCGATCAGAGGTCACCCGACAGGCTCTGAGGGCCGGAACGGGGGTGGGGGGGGGCGGCCCCCCCCCCCCCCCCCCCCGCCACCCGCGCAGGTACGAGGCCCCCCCCGCCGCACGCAGCGGCC
>NZ_JBFAJH010000003.1:281794-366738 GCF_040655115.1 Streptomyces atratus
CTTCCGACCCCGGGCCCCCCCGATCAGCGGACCCCCGACTGGCAGTGCGGGCGGGACGGGGGGTTGGGGGGCACGGCCCCCGGGCCCCCGTTTCTCGTTCGCCGGAAGGGTCCGACGGCCACCGGAGGGCTCAGGGCCGCTTCTGCGGGCGGTACGCCGGAGGGCGGTCACCCTGGTCGGGGTGACCGCCCTCCGGCGCGCCTACGGGGCCTACTTGCCCTTGGCGGCTTCCTTGAGCTTCGAGCCCGCGGAGACCTTCACGCTGTAGCCGGCCGGGATGTCGATCGGGTCGCCGGTCTGCGGGTTACGAGCGGTGCGAGCGGCACGGTGGGTGCGCTCGAAGGTCAGGAAGCCGGGGATGGTGACCTTCTCGTCGCCCTTGGCGACGATCTCACCGACGGTCTCGGCGAGGGCGGCCAGCACGGCGTCGGCGTCCTTGCGGGTCACCTCGGCACGGTCGGCCAGGGCGGCCACCAGCTCACTGCGGTTCATGTTGTTACTCCCGTGTTCTTCTTGCCTGTGAGGCGTGAGATCGAAGCCGATGCTGCCAGGGCCCTCGGACAGTCCCCGGACCCGGGTCTGTCATGAGACCTCGCGCCTGTGGGGTCTCCCCTGGACGTAGTCCTTGGGGAAGCATCCTGCCCCCACCTGCGGCGGGAAAGCCAATCCGGCACCCTCCGGAGTCACACGAAAAGCGCCACTGCCTCGTCGTGGTGACGTTCCGTCGACTCCCTGAAGCGGTCCGCAGCGGGTGCGGACTTCTGCGGGGCTCGCTGCCCGCCCACCCTAAAGGGGCGTTTGGGGTGCCGTGACCCGCGACGCGCCGTGGGTCAGGCCAACGTGGGGGCACCGCGGCCGTGGGCGACGCCGGCAGGGGCCGTGGTGGGTTCTGTGAGTGGGGTGGTTCAGCCGAGGTCCCCCGGGCCCGTCACAGCGCCGCCGGCACCCTTCGCGGCGTTCCGGACGGCTCCGGCGACCGCTCCCGCGACCCTCTCGTTGAAGACCGACGGGATGATGTAGTTGGCGTTCAGCTCGTCCTCGGCGACGACGTCGGCGAGGGCACGGGCCGCGGCGAGCATCATCTCCGTGTTGACCGTGCGGGACTGAGCGTCCAGCAGACCGCGGAAGACGCCCGGGAAGACCAGCACGTTGTTGATCTGGTTCGGGAAGTCGGAACGGCCGGTGGCGACAACCGCTGCGGTCTGGCGGGCGATTGCCGGGTCCACCTCGGGGTCCGGGTTCGCGAGCGCGAACACGATCGCACCGTCCGCCATCGCCGCGACGTCGTCGCCGTCCAGCACGTTCGGGGCGGAGACGCCGATGAAGACGTCGGCGCCCACGACCGCCTGCTTGAGGGTGCCGGTCATCGACTCGGGGTTGGTGTTCTCGGCGATCCAGCGCAGCGGCGAATCGGCGTCGGCGGAGACCAGGTCCTCGCGGCCCGCGTGCACCACGCCGTGGATGTCGGCGACGACAGCGTGCTTGACGCCTGCCGCGATGAGCAGCTTCAGGATGGCCGTACCGGCGGCTCCGGCGCCGGACATGACGACCCGTACGTCCCCAATTCCCTTGCCCACCACGCGCAGTGCGTTGGTCAGCGAGGCCAGGACGACGATCGCGGTGCCGTGCTGGTCGTCGTGGAAGACGGGGATGTCGAGGGCCTCGCGCAGCCGTGCCTCGATCTCGAAGCAGCGGGGTGCGGAGATGTCCTCCAGGTTGATGCCCGCGAAGCCGGGGGCGATCGCCTTGACGATCTCGACGATCGCGTCGGTGTCCTGGGTGTCCAGACAGATCGGCCAGGCGTCGATGCCGGCGAACCGCTTGAAGAGGGCCGCCTTGCCCTCCATGACCGGCAGGGCCGCCATCGGGCCGATGTTGCCGAGGCCGAGCACCGCGGAGCCGTCCGTCACAACTGCGACGGAATTGCGCTTGATGGTGAGGCGGCGTGCGTCCTCGGGGTTCTCGGCGATCGCCATGCAGACCCGCGCCACACCCGGGGTGTAGATCATCGAGAGGTCGTCACGGTTGCGGATGGGGTGCTTGGACGCCATCTCGATCTTGCCGCCGAGGTGCATCAGGAACGTACGGTCGGAGACCTTGCCCAGCACGACACCCTCGATGTCGCGCAGACCTTCGACGATCTCGTCCGCGTGCGAGGTGGAGGAGGCCGCGATGGTGACGTCGATCCGGAGCTTTTCGTGACCGGAGGCGGTCACGTCGAGGCCGGTGACGGACCCGCCGGAGGACTCCACGGCCGTGGTGAGCTGGGAGACCGCTGTGCCGCTCGCGGGCACCTCCAGCCTGACCGTCATCGAGTACGAGACGCTGGGCGCCGTTGCCATGGCCGAGTCCTTCGCTTTCCCTAGCTTCATTGCCACGCGGCCGGGGCGTTCGCCTCGGACGCGCTTCCCGATATTCGCACCTACTGGTGGGTAGACGGTAATGACTGCCGTGTTTCGGAAAGCAGTTTCCACCATACGAGATATGACGGGGTGAGCGGAACCCCAACCGGGGAGACGATCACGCCAGGGCCACAGACAAGAACAGACCCGCGCCACCGGAAGGTGACGGGGTCTGTCTTCTCACTGAAACGGCACCGACCCGCCATGCTCGCCTCGCGGCAAGTGGTCGCTCGTAGCGACGAAGGTTGGGCCCGGGGGCTTGGATCGAGCCGGTGCCGACACCAGGCTAACAAAGACCCCGCAGAAGTGATTCCCCCATCGCGGGTTGACTTCTCCCCTCCGGTCCCCCCGCGCCCCGACAGGCTCTCAGTCCCTCAGCAGGTCCGGCACACCGTCCTCGTCGGGCAGGTCCCGCTCCCCCGACACCACCGTCAGCTGCTGCGTCGCCCGGGTCAGCGCCACGTACAGCACCCGCAGACCGGCGGGTGACTCGTCCGCGATCTCCGCGGGCGAGACGACCACCGTGGCGTCGTACTCCAGGCCCTTCGCCTCCAGGCTGCCCAGCGCCACCACCCGGTCGCCGAGCTCCGCGAGCCACTTCCGGGCCTGGGCGCGCCGGTTCATCGCGACGACGACACCGACCGTGCCGTCCACCTCGCCGAGGAGCCGCCGCGCCTCCTCCCGTACGGTCCCGGCCGGATCGCCGTCGCGTACGGCCACGAAGCGGGGCTCCACGCCCGTCGAACGGACGGCGGCCGGGGACTCCATGCCGGGCATCGCGAGCGCCAGCACCCTCGACGCGAGTTCCGCGATCTCCGCCGGGTTGCGGTAGTTGACGGTGAGCGTGAAGTGGCGGCGCGGGCGCTGGCCGAGCGCCTCGTCGCGCGCCTCCGCCGCCTCGTCCGGATCCGACCACGAGGACTGCGCCGGGTCGCCGACGATCGTCCAGGTGGCCGTCCGGCCGCGGCGGCCGACCATGCGCCACTGCATGGGCGTCAGGTCCTGCGCCTCGTCGACGATGACGTGCGTGTACTCCGTGCGCTCCGCCGCGAGCCGCTCGGCCCGCTCGCGCCGGGTCTCCTCGCGCTGCGGCATCAGCTCCTCCAGACCGGAGAGCTGGTCCAGCGGATCGAACTCGCGCTTCTTCTTCGGCCGGTGCGGGGTGCCGAGCAGTGTGTGCAGCTCGTCGAGGATCGCCACGTCGTGCACGGACAGGGGGCCCTGACCGGCGCTGTCCAGTCGCTTCAGCGAGCGGGCGAGGCGGCGCACCTCGCCCTGGTTGAGGACCCGGCGCGCCCACCGGCCGAGCCGCTTCTCGTCGGCCATCGCGGCGAGCACCCCCCGCGGGGTGAGCTCGGGCCACCAGGCGTTCAGGAACTCCAGGAACGGGGTCTCGGTGGAGACGTCCTCGTCGAAAGAGGTACGCAGTTCCGCGGCGAGTTCCGGGTCGGTGTAGCGGCCCCGGCCGGAGGACTTGTTCCACAGGGCGTCCAGGAGCAGCCTGCGGGCGCGCGGACGCAACAGGTTGACCGGGGCGGTGCCGCCGAGGACGGACTGCCGGATGCGGTGGAGCTCGTCGGCGTTCAGCTCCACGCGGGCGCCGAAGGCGACGACGCGCAGCCGGGCGGGGGTGGTGAGGGGCGTGGCAGCCCCGTCCCCGGACTCGTCGGGGTCGCCGAACGACAGCTGGCCGTCCTGCTCGTTCCGTGGCGCGCCGGGGGTCCGCGGCTGTTCCAGCGCCCCGCGGGCCGCCTTGCGCAGCACCTGGAGCATCCGGGAGGAGCCCTTGATCCGCGCGACGGCCGGTTCGTCGTACGTGGTGGCGCCCTCGACACCGGCCGCCTCGTCGGAGAGCGAGCCGACCGCACGGATCGCGACCTGCCCCTCCTCGCCGAGCGAGGGCAGCACCCCTTCGGTGTACGCGACGAGGAGCGGGGTCGGTGAGACGACGAGGATGCCGCCCGCGTACCGCCGCCGGTCCTGGTAGAGCAGGTACGCGGCGCGGTGCAGGGCCACGGCGGTCTTGCCGGTGCCGGGGCCGCCGGAGACCTCGGTGACGGACGCGGCGGGCGCCCGGATCACCAGGTCCTGCTCGGCCTGGATGGAGGAGACGATGTCCCGCATGGTGTGGCTGCGGGCCTGGCCGAGCGCCGCCATCAGCGCGCCGTCGCCGATCACGGGCAGCTTGTCGCCGTCCTTGTACGCGGTCAGCTCCGGGCGCATCAGGTCGTCCTCGACCCCGAGGACCTTGCGGCCCTTGGAACGGACGACCCGGCGTCGCACCACCCGGCCCGGGTCCTTCGGCGTCGACCGGTAGAACGGCGCGGCGGCCGGTGCCCGCCAGTCGATGACCAGCGGTGCGTAGTCGGAGTCGAGGACCCCGATCCGGCCGATGTGGAGCGTCTCCGCGATATCGGCGGTGCTGTCGTCGCGTACGGCGTCGTCGGCCGGTTCGACGGAGGTGTACGCGCCGTCCGGGCCGCGCTCGCCGTCCTTGCCGAGCAGCAGATCGATCCTCCCGAAGAGGAAGTCCTCGAACTCGCTGTTCAGCCGGTTGAGGTGGATCCCGGCCCGGAACACCTGGGCGTCGCGCTCGGCGAGCGCACCCGGGGTACCGACCTGGCCGCGCTTGACGGCATCGTTCATGAGGAATTCCGCCTCGTGGATCTTCTCCTCAAGGCGGTGATAAACACGGTCGAGATGTTCCTGCTCGACACCGATTTCCCGGTCCCGCAACGAATCGACAGCGGCATCCTGCGCGGCCACCGAGGCCCCCTTCTGACGTGCATTGGGCAGCCGTCAACCCTATGCGAAGGGGGCCCGCCGCGCACCTGCCGCGGGCCCGGATCACGCGCGTCGCAGGTATCGATTGCGCGTCGGCCCCCCTGGCGGGTGCGTCCGCGGCCCGATTTCCCCGATGCCACCCCTACGCGTCGATGTCCACCAGCCGTTTGCCGTCGAAGGTCCGCACCTCGAAATGGTCGATGTCGGCGCGGTCCATCGCCGCGCCGCCGTGGACGTAGAGCGGGTACTTCGCGGACGGGTGCGTGGAGTCCTTGATGCCGTAGCCCCACTTCGGGACGGACCAGGAGGTGACGACCTCCTCATCGCCGCTCTTGGACACGGCGATGAGGCTGCACTTCTCCGGACCCCTGACGTTCTTGAGCTCCAGCACCGCGTGTGTGCCCCACGCCTTCTTCTCCATGCCGACGGTGGCGGCGACCTTGGTGGTGGGGTCGGTCGCCTGCACCTTCTCCTGCATGTGGTGGAAGAACGCGTCCTCGGCGGGGCTGGTGGGGTGCGGGCCGGCGGCCCGGGTCGTGCCGCTGTCACCGCCGGTGGCCGTGACCGCGACGACCGGACCGCCGATGATCAGCGCCGCTGCCGCCGCCACCAGATACATGCCGCGCCGCTTGCGCCGGGCCCGTTCGGCCGCGACCTCGTCGACCAGCCGGTCGAGCACCCGGGGTGCGGGCGGCTCCGGAACGTACGGGACGGGCCGGGCACCGGGCACGGTGGCGGGGGCCTCGGCGAGCATCGCGAGCATGGGTTCCATCCCGGCGAACTCGTCGAGATGGGCGGCGCAGAGCGCACAGCCGGCCAGATGCGCTTCGAAGGCGGACGCTTCGGCGTCGTCCAGGATGCCCAGGACGTACGCACCGGCGGCGTCGTGCTCCGGCCCTTCCGCCGCCGCGCCGGAACCGGAACCGCCGGAACTGCCGCGCCCGCCGAAGCCGCCGAAGTCATCGGGACCGCCGAAGCCGCCCGGACCGCCGGGGAACACGGGCCGGCCACGGGGACCTGTGGGGCCGGTGGGGCTGGAGGGACCGGTCGGCCGGGGCCCGAAAGGCTCCCACTCGTGGTCGCTCATGCCGTGATCCCCCTCTCTTCGAGTGCGAGCTTCATCGAGCGCAGTGCGTAGAAGACCCGGGACCGCACCGTGCCGCTGGGTATGCCGAGCACCTCTGCGGCCTCATCGGCCGTACGTCCCTTGAAGTAGGTCTCGACCAATGCTTCCCGATGGGCAGGGGTCAAATCGTCGAGCGCATCCGAGAGCGTCATCAGCCACAACGCCTTGTCGATCTCGTCCTCCGCGGGAATGACCTCCAGCGGCGACGGATCGACCTCGTGCGGCCGGGCCCGCCGGCTGCGGTGGCCGTCGATGACGATGCGCCGGGCGACCGTCACCAGCCAGGGGCGGACGGAGCCGCTCACCCGGTTGAGCTGACCGGCGTTCTTCCAGGCACGGATGAGCGTTTCCTGCACCACGTCCTCGGCCCTCTGGCGGTCGCCGGCGACGAGGCGGAGCACGTACGCCAGCAACGGTCCGGCGTGTTCGCGGTAGAGCGCCCGCATCAGCTCCTCGTCCGGAACGGCGGAGGGTGACGCGGGCGGTTCACTGCGATGTCGAGCCCTGTGCGGACGGTCATCGGCCACGGCCGCATCCTTGCGCACCCGAACCTCCCGGTCGAGACCCTGCGGAGCTCCTTGGCCATCGAATACGGAGGCGGGCCGCGATCCATTCAAAGCAGTTCAAGATTTTTCACGTGGACACGATGTACCTGTGCGCGATGGTTCACGCGGGCACGTCCGCCGGGGCGGCGAGCGCCGCCGCCCGACGCCGGTGCCGGGCCACCCGCTCCCGGTTCCCGCACACCTCGCTGGAGCACCAGCGGCGCCGCCTCCCCCGTGACGTGTCGAGGTAGAGCCGTCGGCAGTTGTCGCCCTCGCAGCGGCGGAGCCCGGCCCGGGCCTCCGGGTCCGTCAGGAGTTCCACGACGTCGCGGGCGACGGCGGCGAGCAGCGCCCCGCATTCGGGCTCGGCGCTGAACGCCCGCACCAGCGCTCCGTTCCTGGCGCGCACGGCCCGCAGTCCCGGCGGCGGGGCGGCGGCGAGTTCATTGACCCGCTCCAGCGCGCCGTCGGCGCCGCGGCCGCCGAGCTCGGCGGTCAGCAGCCGGTCGACGCCCGTCCGCAGCAGACGGAAGCTCAGGAGCCAGGTGTCGTCGACGACATCGAGACATGTGCCCTTCGGGACGAGTCCGGCGGCCACCAGCCAGTCGGCGAGCCGGTCTGTCCCGTCGAGCAGTTCGCAGGTGCCGGAGGTTCCGATCCCCGTCGCCACCAGGTCCAGGCAGAGCCGCCCGGAGTCGAACCGCCAGTCGCACGAGCCCTTGCCAGCCGCCATGTGCATGTCACCGCCTCGGGTCGCCGGTGGGAGCCACCACCAGAGTGCCCCTCGGCGGCCCGGCCCGTAACCCCTCCCACCACGCGGGCCGCCCCCGAACTCCCCGCGTAGGGTGAGGCCATGAGCGAAGACCCCCGCGCGGCCGCCTTCTCGGCCGGACTCCTGCTGCTGCGGCCCTGGCGCCAGGACGACATACCCGCGCTGGTCGAGGCGTATCGCGATCCGGGGTTGCGCAACCGGCTGTTGCATCTCGTCGCGGACGAGGCGGACGCGGAACGCTGGCTGCGGGTGCAGGCCGAGGGCCGGGAGTCCGGCACCCGGTTCGACTTCGCCGTCGTCGACACGGCGCGCGGCGACGAACTGGTCGGCGATGTGGCGCTGAAGTACCCGCACCCCGGATCCGGTTCGGCCGAGGTCGGCTACTGGACGGCGGCGTGGGCGCGCGGACGCGGGATCGCCCCGCAGGCGGTCGAAGCGCTCACCGGCTGGGCGTTCACCGCCTTCGCCGCGGACGGTCTTCGACGGCTCGAACTGATCCACCAGGTGGACAACGAAGCCTCGTGCCGGGTCGCGGTCAAGAGCGGGTACGCCTTCGCGGAGATCCTCCCGGCCCGCGCGCCGTGGCCGCTCGACGGGCATCTGCACGTCCGGCACGCGGAGTAGGCCGGGAACTCGGCGCGCAGGGCCGACGAGCTCAGCCTGCCGGCGGCCCGTCGTGCAGGATCCGCTGGAACAGCCGGTGGTCCCGCCACTCGCCGTTGATGTGCAGATAGCGCGGAGCCGTACCGAACTCCTCGAAGCCGCACTTGGTGAGCACGCGCTGGGATGCCACGTTGTCGAGCACGGTCCCGGCCTCCACGCGGTGCAGCCGCAGCTCGTCCCTGGCCACCGTGCAGATCCGCTGCACGGCGGCGGTGGCCAGACCGCGCCCGGCGTACGTGACATCGACCCAGTAGCCGAGCACGGCGCTGCAGAACGGGCCGAGCACGATGTTGGAGAGTGTGAAACCGCCGACCGCACGGTCCTCGGCATCGGCGATCACCCAGGGCATCACCCGCCCCGCCTCACGGTCCGCCAGCATCCCGGCCAGACGCTCCCGCTGCCCCTGCTCGGTGTAGAAGGCGTCGGGCCGTACGGGTTCCCAGGGCTGCATGTACGTACGGCTGCGGGTCAGTGCACCGGCGAGCGAGGCGGCGTCGCCCGGGGTGGCGGGACGGAGTCGTACCTCCGCGTCGAGCCGGTGAGTGTCATTGATCATCCCTGCACGGTAGCCCGGCGCGGTTGCGGCCCGCTCACCCCTGTGCGCCCCCACTCCCCCTCACGGCGCCGGCTTCCGCCGGCCGTTCCGCTCCCGCACGCGTTGCAGCGCGCAGCGCCGCTCCCCCGGCCCGCGCAGGTGACTCCTCACCACGCTCGCGGTGTACGCCGCTGCCTTCCTGGTCACCTCTCGCCGTACCGCTCACCAACGCCCTTGCCGACGCGGAAATCCGGCACGGATCGCCGATCCCGCCGCCGTGCGGGAACGGTTCGAGGACGTGCGGGGGCGCCTGGGACGCCGTACGGGCCGTCCTGTGCACCGGCGCACTCGCCCTGCTCCTGCGCGCCTTCTTCCTGTCGGCCCGTCGGCGCCCTCAGGAGTCCGCGTACTTGGCGTCCGCCGCCGGGTCCAGCGCCAGCCGGTAGCCGCGCTTGACGACCGTCTGGATCAGCCTCGGCACACCGAGTGCCGTACGCAGCCGGGCCATCGCCGTCTCCACGGCGTGCTCGTCCGTACCGCTGCCGGGCAGGGCGCGCAGCAGGTCCGCGCGGGTCACCACCCAGCCCGGCCTGCGGGCCAGGGTGTGCAGCAGGGCCATGCCGGCGGGCGGCACCGCGCGCAGTTCGTCGTCGACGAGGACGGCGTGACCGCGGATCTCGACCCGGTGGCCGGCGATCGGCAGCGTGCGTGCTCCGCCGGGCAGTTCGCGGCAGAGCAGCTGGACGAGCGGGCCGAGCCGGAAGCGTTCGGGCTGGATGGTGTCGATGCCGCGGGCCTGCAGCGGCAGTGCGGTGACCGGGCCGACGCAGGCCGAGACGACTTCGCCCTGCAGGGCGCTCAGGATCTCCGGAAGCAGCCCGCGCTTCTCGGCCCGGCTCAGGAACGAGGCGGCAGCGGGGGCGCTGGTGAAGGTCAGCGCGTCCAGGCCGCGGGCGGCGGTGATGTCGAGCAGCCGGTCGAGCGGGGCGAGGTCCTCGGGTTCCATCCAGCGGTAGACGGGTACGCCGACGACTTCGGCACCGCCCGCCCGGAGCGACTCGACAAAGCCGGGCAGCGGTTCGCCGTGCAACTGCAGGGCGATACGACGGCCCTCGACACCCTCGTCGAGGAGCCGGTCCAGGACCTCGGCCATGGACTCGGACCCCGGCGACCAGGCCTCGGTGAGACCGGCGGCCCGGACGGCGCCCTTGACCTTCGGACCGCGGGCCAGCAGCTCGACGCCGCGCAGCCGGTCCAGCAACCGGTCGCCGATGCCCCAGCCGTCGGCGGCCTCGATCCAGCCCCGGAAGCCGATCGCGGTGGTGGCGACGACGACGTCGGGAACCTGGTCGATGAGTTCCTCGGTGGCGGCGAGGAGTTCACTGTCGTCGGCGAGCGGCACGATCCGCAGGGCGGGCGCGTGCAGGACGGTGGCCCCCCGCCGCCGCAACAGGGTGCCGAGTTCCTCCGCCCGCCGTGCGGCGGTCACCCCGACCGTGAACCCCGCGAGGGGCCCGTGCTGTTCGTCGTCGCGCATGTGGCCTACCCGGCTCTCGTCCCGCTGCTGTTCGATGATGCGGAGGACCGAGCCTGCCAACGATGCGTGACAGGCTCGGTTCCCCCGTATTTCCCGCCTGTTACGTCACGCGACGCCGAACGGTCACGATCACACCTCCGCGTAGCCGAGCTGCGGCCTTGCGGGGACTGCGGCGACGCGGCGACGGTATACCGCCCACGTGACCGTGAAGCACAGCGCGTAGAAGACGAGGAAGTACCAGAAGGCCGTCGTACCCGTGCCCGCGGTCCGGAAGGACTGCCGGAACGCGAGATTGATGGCGAGTCCGCCGAGCGCGCCGACCGCCCCGATGAGCCCCATGGCCGCACCGGAGAGCCGTCGCCCGTGGGCGGCGGCCTCCTCGCCGCGCAGCCCCTGGGCGATCGCCTTGGCGTGGAAGATGCCGGGGATCATCTTGTACGTCGATCCGTTGCCCAGTCCGGTGAGGACGAACAGGGCGATGAACCCGACGAGGAACACGGTGAGCGACGCGATGCCGGAGGCGTACACGACGACGCCGGTCGCGGCGGCCATCGCGGCGAAGTTCCACAGAGTGATCCGGGCGCCGCCGTACCGGTCGGCGAGCCACCCTCCCGCGGGCCGGATCAGAGAGCCGAGGAGCGGCCCGATGAAGGTGAGCGAGGCGGCCTGCAGCGGGGTCCGGCCGAACTGGGTCTGGAGGACCAGTCCGAAGGCGAAGCTGTAGCCGATGAAGGAGCCGAAGGTGCCGATGTAGAGCACCGACATGATCCAGGTGTGCGGGTCGCGGACGGCGTCCTTGGCAGCCCCGGTGTCGTTCTGCACGGGGGTCAGGTTGTCCATGAAGGACGCGGCGCACAGAGCGGCGACGACGATCAGAGGTACATACACGGCGAGCACGATCCGCGGGTGGGTGGCGCCCGCCGTGCCGATCACCAGCAGCCCGGCGAGCTGCACGACGGGGACGCCGATGTTGCCGCCGCCCGCGTTGAGCCCGAGCGCCCAGCCTTTCTTGCGGAGCGGGAAGAACGCGTTGATGTTCGTCATCGACGAGGCGAAGTTCCCGCCGCCGATCCCGGCGAGCGCGGCCACCACGAGGAAGGTGGTGTACGAGGTCCCGGGCTCCATCACGAGGTATGCGGCGACGGTCGGCACGAGGAGGGTCAGGGCGCTGAACACCGTCCAGTTCCGCCCCCCGAACCTGGCGACGGCGAACGTGTACGGAACCCGGACCAGGGCCCCGACCAGCGTCGCCGTCGAGATCAGGAAGAACTTCCCGGCCGGGTCGATCCCGTACTCCGGCCCCATGAACAGGACCATCACCGACCACAGGGTCCAGATCGAGAACCCGATGTGCTCGGAGAGCACGGAGAACCACAGATTCCGGCGGGCGATCCGCTCGCCCTTCTCCTGCCAGAAGATCTCGTCCTCCGGCTCCCACTGCTCGATCCACCTGCCGGCCATCACGCCTCCACGGTTCACGTTCCACGGGTGTCGGGTCGTCTGCCTCGACGCTAGGGAGCGTGCGTTTCGGTGCGGTGCTGCGAGGTGACCGGTGGGCAACCTTGCTCTCACCGGGCCGGCGGCGGCCCGGTGAGGAGGGGGACGGTCACCGCGTGGCCGGTGCGTTCCTCCGTCTCCTGGACGCACCGGTCGGCCACAGTCGGGGGCTGCGCTTCGCCGCGACGTCCTCGACCCAGCCGACCGCGAGGATCATCAGCGCCAGCAGCGGCCAGACCAGGACCAGCATCAGTTCCGCGTACGAGGAGCTGATGTACGTACCGAGGTGGTCACCGACCCAGGGGACGGTCCACAGCTGGTCTATGAGCGGCGAGGTCGCCATGATCAGCAGGTTGTGCCAGAGGTAGATCGTCACCGCGCGGTTGTTGGCAAGGGTGATCAGGCTGTCCATGCGGGCCAGCCTGCCGGGGAGCTGCTGCCAGGACGGTGCGTACCGGAGCAGAATCGCGCAGAAGCCGAGCGACCAGGTCGCCTGGGCCAGCGGGATCTCGTCGAGGTTCCAGCCCTCCTCCGTCAGATGCGCCGAGGCCCACCACAGTCCGAACGCCATCACGAGCGCGGCGAGCGAGACCGTCAGATAGCGCGGGATCTTCTTCAGCAGCCCGTCGTGATGGGCGAAGCCGAGAATCCAGCAGGAGCCGAACACCGCGAAGTCGACAAGCCCCTCGCCGGTCTCCCCGGGGACGGTGACCAGTCCGGTGCCGATCACGGCGGTGAGGCCGAGCGGGGCGAGCAGCGTCGGCCAGGGCAGTCTGCGGAAGGTCTTCAGCAGCAGCGGCGAGGCGAGCACGAACCAGAGGTAGGCGCGGATGTACCAGAGCGGGCCGACGGCCTGGTCCGCCCAGGACACCTCCAGAAAGCCGCCCGCCGAGCCACTCTCCCAGGGGTACGGCGGGGCGCCGACCGGAAGGATGTAGCAGCCCAGCTTGATGAACCACCAGATGCCCTCCTCCTTCAGGGGCTTCCAGCCGAGCGCGAACATGACCGGGACGACGACCGCGGCGAACGCCCACATCGGGGGCAGCAGACGGCGTAGCCGGGCACGGACGACAGCCGGGGCGGGGCGGTCCAGCGACCGTGCCATCAGCGAACCCGCGAGGGCGAACATGACGCCCATGGAAGGGAACAGGACCGTCAGCCAGGCCCAGCCGAAGGTGTGGAAGACGACGACACGGACCAGGGCGACGGCGCGCAGCAGGTCGAGATAGCGGTCGCGGCCCGGCTTCTTCGCGGCGGGCGGGGCGGCGGTCTCCGGTGCCGGTGCGGCGGACCGTCCCGGCACCGGCGCCGGGACCGGGTGGGGCGGGGGGAATGCAGAGGTGTAACTGCTCGTCATGCGACGGGCCTCCGATCGTTGCCGTGCCTGCCCTGGCTCACCATCACGCCGGGCGTTTCCACCACTCCGGTACGGCGCAGCTTCTGCCAGCGCAGCCGGCCGCCGGTGAGTGCGGTGATCCAGGACTGGAGCAGCACCACGTACATGAGCTGCCGGTAGAGGATCTGCTGGAGGGGCAGCGAGATCAGATGGGTCATGCGTTCCCGGTCGAGCCGGAAGGCGTACGCGGCGCAGACGGCCTGCACCGCGAGGACGCCGAGCCAGGCGGCGACAGTCTTCTGGGTGGGGCCGAAGACCAGCCCGTACAGCAGAAAGACATCGATGAGGGGTGCGAGCAGCGGGGCGACGACCATGAACAGGGCGACGAACGGCAGCCCGACGCGCCCGAAGCGGCCGGACGGTCCGCGTTCGATGACGGCCCGGCGGTGCTTCCAGATCGCCTGCATGGTGCCGTACGACCAGCGGTACCGCTGCGACCACAGCTGCTGCACGGTCTCCGGCGCCTCGGTCCAGGCGCGGGCGTCCTCGGCGTAGACGACCTGCCAGCCGTCGCGGTGCAGCGCCATCGTGACGTCGGTGTCCTCGGCGAGGGTGTCCTCGCTCATGCCGCCGATCCGGTCCAGCGCATCACGGCGGAAGGCGCCGACCGCGCCGGGGATGGTCGGCATGCAGCGCAGCATGTCGTACATCCGGCGGTCGAGGTTGAAGCCCATCACGTACTCGATGTGCTGCCAGGCACCGATCAACGAGTCGCGGTTGCCGACCTTGGCGTTCCCGGCGACGGCGCCCACCCTCGGGTCGGCGAACGGCTGGACGAGTTCGCGGACGGTGGCGGGTTCGAAGACCGTGTCGCCGTCCATCATCACGATGATGTCGTACCGGGCGTGCGCGATGCCGTTGTTGAGGGCGGCGGGCTTTCCGGCGTTGCGCCGGCGGATGACGCGGACGTTCGGCAGCCGCAGCCCCTCGACGATGTCCGCCGTGCCGTCCGTGGAACCGTCGTCGATGACGATGATCTCGATGGGGTGGTCGCTCGCCGCCAGGGAACGCACGGTGTTGGCGATGCATTCGCGTTCGTTGTACGCGGGCACCAGCACCGAGACGGGACGGGTGAACGCGGCTCCCCGGCCGAAGTCCCGCCCGCGGACCTTCCGGGCGTGCAGGAAGGACAGCAGCAGCATCAGGCCGAAGCGGGCGATGACGAGCACCCCGATGACGGCGAGCCCGGCCACCAGCACGTCGGTGAGGTTCTCCGAGAGGCCGACGGCGTACACGAACGCCTTGCCCTTCCACAGCGCGAACCCGGTCACGGGCGTGTGCGCGCTGGGGGCGCCGAGGGCGGTGGTGAGGTTGGTGAACGTGTAGCCCTGCTGCTGCATCCGCGGGAGGAACTCGTCGAGCGCCGCCACGGTCTGGGACCGGTCGCCGCCGGAGTCGTGCATCAGGATGACGGCGCCCCTGCCGCCCTTGGGCGTGGCCCGCTCGATGATCGCGGGGACGCCCGGGCGCTTCCAGTCCTCGCTGTCGGTGTTGTTGACGACGGTGAGATAGCCCCGGGTGCCGACGTGCTGGGTGACCGGCCAGGACTCGTTGTCCATCGCGTCGGCGAACGACGAGTACGGGGGCCGGAACAGGGACGTACGGATACCTGCCGCGCCTGCCAGGGCCAACTGGTTCTGGGACAGCTCCCAGTCGATACGGGAGTGGGACTGGTAGGAGAGATCGGGATGGCTGAAGGTGTGCAGCCCGACCTCGTGCCCCTCCTCGACCATGCGGTGGACCAGTCCGGGGTAGCGCGACGCCATGGTTCCGGTGACGAAGAAGACGCCGTGCGCGTCGTACTTCTTCAGCGCGTCGAGGACCCGCGGGGTCCACACCGGGTCGGGACCGTCGTCGAAGGTCAGCACGATCCGGTGGTCGGGGACGCTCAGCGACTTGGCGGGCCCGGTGGTGCTCCGGGCATCGATGACCGGACCGCCGTCGAGGATCCTCTCGGGCACCTGGTCGGTGGCCGCCGGGGCCTGAATGCGGTGGTCGGCGAGGATTTCGCTGTGCACGTAACCGCGCAGCATCAGCATGGCGAGCAGGGCAACGAGGAAGACGGACGGCAGCAGATAGCGCATGGGAAGCCTGCGCCGCCGGTTCCGCTTCTGTCGGTTGTGCCCGCCCCGCGAAGCGGGGGTGGTCATCTAGTGGGTGCCTTCTTGCTCTTGCGCGGGAGGATCCGGGGACTCGGTGGGCAGCGCAGTCGTCTGCGTGGGACCGGGATCGACGGGCGGCGTCGTGGTGGCGGCGGGAGACTCGGGGGCCGACGTCGACGGGGAGGGCTTCGTACCGCCGCCGGCCGTGTCGCCCGTGGAGGTGACGCCGGCGGCGGGCTTCGACGGGGCCTTGCCAGGGGCGGACACGGACGGGGAGCCGGATCCGGCGCTGCCCGAAGGCTTCGCGCGGACGTCGGCCGCCGGATCCGCCGCTGTGGCGCCCGGTGCCGCGCCCACCGGCACGACCGTGTCCGCGCCGGCCGACGGAGTGGGTGGCGTCCGGACCTCGTCCGCCTTCTTGTGCTGATTCTGGCCGGAGAGCGGCAGCCACGGCGCAGTGGAATTACCGCCGAGCAGGGCGACGACCAGCGTCACCGCGTAACAGGCACAGACCGCGGCAAGGACCCAGCCCAGACGCCTGAACGTCTTGCTGCGCCGGCCGCTCTCGTCGACGAAGACCGGACCGTCGGAGCCTTCCGGGGCTCCCGGTTCGGCCGAGAGCTCGGAGAGCTGACGTCCGAGACCGTCGCGCTGGACGGTGACGTCGTTCCATTCGTGCGTGTGCCCGGACCGGGCACCTTCACGCCAATTTTCCACAGGTGTAGGCACATCCCACTCAGGTAAACGGGCGCGCACGTTTCAGCCGGTCACGTACCGGCGGACCGGGCCCCCACCCAGTTCGCGCGCCCTTCAGCACCTTGCACCCGGAGGATGAATGTAGCGCACAGAGCTGACGAAAATAGCCCTGAACGAGTGATGCCCACGACGCGGGATACACCGCTTTCACACGGCCTGCGGCCGGGCGACAGGTCCGTAACCGCACGTCCGATCCCCGTTTGTCCATGACGGAGTTGATGGATCGTTGGCCACCAATCGGCCAATCAGCCGCCCCTCTTGGACAGATGTTCCTATCGTGTGGGCACTTCATGAGGATCGAGAACGACATGTCGGTCATCCTCATCGCGGCACGCCTCACGGCCACCTTGTCCGGCTGTGCCGCGGCAGTGCCCGGATGGCTGCCTCCGCGGCTGTCCGGATACGTGGCACGCCCCCGGGCCCGGGGGATCGGCATGGCCGGCATCGGCCTCTTCGCCCTGCCCCACGTCCCCCGACAGGCTCTGAGCCGCCCGACGCGCCGAACCGCCTCCGGACCGCCTTTTCACGCCTACGACATCAGCACCAGATCGCCCTCGGGAAGCCAGCTCCCGGCGGGTACCTCCAGCCCCCGCTCCGCCGCCGTCACCCCCGCCGCGACCCGCCGCAGCGCGTCCACCCCGGGGTGCTTCAGCCCCTTGCGCCACACCAGCGACACCGGTGACAGCGGTACGGGGTCGACCAGCGGCCGTACGACCATCCCCGGCACCTCGATGAACTCGGTACTCGCCAGCACCGACCAGCCCTGCTTCCGCACCACCCGGACGAACTCCTCCTCCCCCACGATCTCCGGGAACGGGGCCACCAGTTCGATCCCCCGCCCCGCGAAGAGCCGCTCCGCGAGGTCGGTCCACTCCGCCGTGGCCGGGTTGCCCGCCGCCGCGTACAGCCGTTCCCCCGCCAGCGCCGCCATCGGGACCCGGTCGAGCGGGGCCAGGGGATGGTCGTCGCGCAGCAGGACGGTCAGCCGTTCGAAGCAGACCGGCTGATGCGCCAGCCCCGCCCGTACCGCCGGATCCAGCCCCGCGACCCGGCCGAAGGAGACATCGAGCCGCCCGGCCAGGATCTCCGCCGCCGCCCCCGTCAGCCCGCTCAGATAGCGCGCCACGAACTCCACCCCCGGCGCCGCGTCGCGAGCGAGCCCGAGCAGCCGGTGGCCCGTCCCGACCGGGGCGCTGACGTCGACCAGCAGCGGGCGCGTCTGCACCGCCCAGGCGGCGCGGAGGTCGTCGTGGGCGGCGATCACCCGGCGGGCGTGCGGCAGCAGCCGTTCGCCGTCGGGTGTGAGGGAGACCTGGCGGGTGCTCCGTACGAACAGCTCCGCACCGAGCTCGCGCTCCAGTCGGCGGATGTCGCGGCTGAGCGCCTGCTGGGCCAGGTAGAGCCGGGCGGCGGCACGGGTGAAGTGCAGCTCCTCGGCGACGGCGACGAAGGCGCGCAGCAGCCGCGGCTCGATATCGGAGGAGGTCACGGGCCCGAATTTACAACACAGGTGCGTGAATGGGTGCGGAGCAGGTGTTGGACCGCACAGGCCGGCCACCGCGAGGGTTGAGCCATGCCGTACGACACTCCCACCACGCCCCTGCATGCCGTCTCCGGAGACATGCTGGTGATCGCCCCACGGACCGGCGCTCCCGTCCGCCGCACCTCCACCAACCCGTACCGCCGACTGCTGGCCACCCCCGGCGCCCGCGCCTTCACGGCGGGCAATCTGATCGCCCGGCTGCCGATGGGCATGTTCAGCGTCAGCGCGGTCATCATGATCGCCGGGTCGCGCGGTTCGTACGCCCTGGCCGGGGCGGTCACCGCGACCGGGCTCGCCTCGACCGCCGTGGTCGCGCCGTGGACGGCCCGGCTCGTCGACCGGTACGGCCAGGCCCGGATCGCCGTGCCCGCCACCGCGATCGCCGTGCTCGGCTCGCTCGCGCTGCTGCTCTGTGTGCACTACGACGCCCCGGACTGGACGCTCTTCGCCGCCTACGCCGCGACCGCCACCACCCCCAACACCGGTGGCATGTCCCGTGCCCGGTGGGCCCATCTGCACCGCGGCGACCCGGCCGCCCTGCACACCGCGAACTCCTTCGAACAGGCCGCGGACGAGCTGTGCTTCATGCTCGGCCCCGCGCTCGCCGCGTTCCTGTGCGCGGCGCTCTTCCCGGAGGCCGGGACACTCATCGGTGCGGTGCTGCTGATGACGGGCGTGCTGATCTTCGCCGCTCAGCGCGCCACCGAACCCCCGGTGGCGCCCGGCACACGGGCGGGCTCCCCGCTGCGCACCAGGGGCATGCCCGCACTGCTCGCCGCCTTCCTCGCCACCGGCGCGGTCTTCGGCGCCATGGAGGTCGTCACGATCGCGCACGCCGGAGGCGCGATCCTGGCGCTCCAGGCGGGCGGCTCGTGCGTGGCGGGACTGCTCTACGGGTCGCTGCGCCCGGCCGTGGACATCCGGCAGCGGCTCCTGTGGTGCCTGGCGGGGATGACGGCGCTGATGTCCCTGCCGCTGCTCGCCGCCTCGTCGACCGATTCGCTCCTCGCGCTGGCCGGCAGTCTGCTGCTGGCCGGCGCGGCGACGGCGCCGACGATGGTCACCGGGATGACGCTGGTGCAGCGGCTGACCCCCGAGGGTCAGTTGAACGAGGGCATGACGCTCTCCGTCACCGCGCTGCTGGGCGGTATCGCGGCCGGTTCGGCGACCGGCGGCTGGATGGTGGAAAACGCCGGGACGGTCACGGCGTACGTGGTGCCGGGGTGCGCGGCGGTGCTGGCGCTCGCGGTGGCGGCGGCCGGGATCCGCGTGCGCGGCAACGGCACGTGACCCCGTAACGGCGCGAGGGCGCGCACCCGCACACAGAACGAGGACCCCGCTGCCGGTGGGCAACGGGGTCCTCGTTCACATGGGAATTGTGGAGATGGCGGGAATCGAACCCGCGTCCAACGGTGCAGAATCAGGGCTTCTCCGAGCGCAGTTCGCTGCGATTTTCTCGGCCCCGGAGATCTCGCGAACAAGTCTCCGACGGGCTCAGTCACTGTTTGATTTCCCACCGAACCCCGTGACCGGGCTCAGTGGTTTAGTCCCCTAGATTATGCCAGGGTCCGGGTCGGGAACACTCCCGGGCTGACACCCATTAAGGGTCCCTCACTCACTGCTTATTAGGCAGCGAGGGCGAAGGACTGGGAATCGCTCTTGGAATTGGCGATTATTGGTTGCGACATATGGTTTACGAGATCATTGCCGCTTCCTCGGCTCGCTTCCCCTGCTTCGACATCCGCTGTCGAAACCGATCATCCCCATGTTGATTTTTCAAAGGCGCACCCGCTGTGCGGTGCAGTCCCATCCTACGTGACCGACGTGCGACGGTGCCAGCCTATTCCTGCCGGAGCGCGCTCAGGCGCTCCGCTGCCGCCGCCGGGCCGCCGAGATCGCACGGTTCGTCTCGCGCAGGTCCTGCTTCTCGCGCAGCGTCTGCCGCTTGTCGAACTCCTTCTTGCCCTTGGCGAGCGCGATCTCGACCTTGACCCGGCCGTCCTTGAAGTACAGCGCGAGCGGCACGATCGTGTGCCCCGTCTCCTGCGACTTCGACTCCAGCTTGTCGATCTCGGCCCGGTGCATCAGCAGCTTGCGCTTGCGCTTGGCGGAGTGGTTGGTCCAGGTCCCCTGCACGTACTCGGGGACGTGCACGTTGTGCAGCCACGCCTCGTGCCCGTCGATCTGGACGAAGCCGTCCACCAGCGAGGCCCGGCCCAGCCGCAGCGACTTGACCTCGGTGCCCATCAGTACGAGACCGCACTCGTAGGTGTCGAGGATGTGGTAGTCGTGCCGCGCCTTCTTGTTCTGCGCGATGAGCTTGCGCCCTGTGTCCTTTTCCTTAGCCATAGTGCGACCATTTTCGCACTACGACCCACCCCCGAGGCCACTCAATACTGTCTCGGCCCGCCGGAGGGCCCGGGAGGAGACCACGAGGTCCGGGGTGATGCCGCGGCCGTCGACGCTGCGGCCCGCCGGCGTGCGGTAGTGGCCGACGGTCAGCTCGGCCACCGAGCCGCCCGGGAGCCTGCTGGGCATCTGCACGGACCCCTTGCCGAAGGTGCGCGAGCCGACCGTGACGGCACGGCCCCGGTCCTGGAGGGCTCCGGTCAGCAGCTCGGCCGCACTCATGGTGCCGCCGTCGACGAGGACGACGACCGGACGGTCCGTGTCACCGCCCGGCGTGGCGTAGAGGGCCCGCTGCACGCCGTGCACGTCGTACGTGGCGACCAGTCCGCCGTCGAGGAATCCGGAGGCGGCGACCACCGCCTCGGTGACCAGCCCCCCGGAATTGCCCCGGAGATCGAGCAGCACCCCGGCACCCGCCGGTGCGTCCCGGACCGCGTCGCGGATCCTGGCGCCCGAGCCCTTGGTGAACGAGTCGACCTTGATCAGTACAGCTGCGGGGGAAGCGGAACGGTCCGGTCCGAGCTGCTTCGCCCCGAGCGTGCGGACCGTGACGGCCTCGACGGTGAGCCGGGCCCGGGTCAGCGTCAGCGCCCTGGCCGGGCCGGTGCCGCGCTGCACCCCCAGCACGACGGTGGTGCCCACGGCAGCGCTCGTACGGTCCCCGCGCAGCAGGGCGACCACCTCGGAAACGGGGCGCCGGTCGACCCGGCGGCCGTCGACGGTACGGAGCAGATCGCCGGGCTCGATGCCGGCCAGGTCGGCGGGACCGCCGGGCTGGACCCGGGCCACCGCGACCAGTCCGCCGGCGGAGCGCTTCGCGGCCAGGCCGACGCCCGTGTAGGAGCCGTCGAGGGCCTGCTCGAACTCCTCGTACTCCCGCTCGTCGTACACCGCGCCCCAGCGGTCCCCGCTGCGGCTGACGGCTTCCTCGGCCGCCTCCGTACTCGACTTGCCGTCGGCCATCGCCTCGGCGGCGGCGGCGGCGATCTCGTCGCGGTCGACGGTGGAGGCGACGGAACGGGCCTTTATCGCCGCGGTCCTCTCGTCGTCCTGCGGCAGCGACCCGGTGGCCGCCGCCGTGGCGAGGACGCTCGCGAAGACCAATGTCAGGGCCGCCCCGCGGCCGAAGCCGCGAGGCCGGAGACGATGCGTGGGGCCCGACATGGCGACGAGTCTAGGACAACGCGCCGAGGGCGCACGGCCGGTTGGCCGCACGCCCCACGGGGCGCATGTCACACCTTGAGGTACTTGCGGAGCGCGAAGAGCGCGGCGACGGCGGGCATCAGCAGGCCGATCGCGAGGACCAGCGGCAGCTTGGTGAAGACCGCGTCCCAGCCGATGAAGTCGATCAGGTTGAGCTTCGACTGGAGGGCCAGACCGCCGTCGATCAGGAAGTACCGCCCGGCCAGCAGCATGACGCAGGCGAGCACGCCCCCGATGAGACCGGCGAACGCGGCCTCCATGATGAACGGCATCTGGATGTAGAAGCCGGAAGCACCGACGAGCCGCATGATGCCCGTCTCGCGGCGCCGGCTGAACGCCGAGACCCGGACGGTGTTCACGATCAGCATCAGCGCAATGACCAGCATCAACGCCATCACGAAGAGCGCGGCCACATTCATGCCGTTCATCAGACCGAAGAGGTTGTCCAGGATCCCTCTCTGGTCCTGGACGGACTGCACCCCGTCACGTCCGGCGAAGGCGGTGGCGACGACCTTGTACTTCTTCGGGTCGTGAAGCTTGACCCGGAACGACTCCTGCATCTGGTCCGACGTGATGTTGCCGGCCATCGGCGAGTCGCCGAACTGCTCCTGGTAGTGGTCGAACGCCTCGGCGGCCGACTCGTGGGTGACCTTCTCGACGGCCTTCATCTTCCGGAGGTCGGTCTCGATCGCCTCCCTCTGCTCACGGGTGACGGCGCCCTTGGCACACTTCGGCACCGACTCCGCGTCGCTCTTGTTGCAGAGGAAGATCGAGACGTTGACCTTGTCGTACCAGTAGTCCTTCATCGTGCTGACCTGTTCGCGCATCAGCAGCGCGCCGCCGAACAGGGCGAGCGAGAGGGCGACGGAGACGACGACGGCGAAGGTCATCGTGAGGTTGCGACGGAGGCCGACGCCGATCTCCGACAGGACGAACTGGGCGCGCATGGCGTCCTTTCAGTACTCGATGCTCAGCGGTTCGGCACGGCCGGTACCGCTCAGTGCTGATAGCCGTAGACGCCGCGGGCCTGGTCGCGTACAAGACGGCCCTGCTCCAGCTCGATGACGCGCTTGCGCATCTGGTCGACGATGTTCTGGTCGTGGGTCGCCATGATGACGGTGGTCCCGGTCCGGTTGATCCGGTCCAGGAGCTTCATGATGCCCACGGAGGTCTGCGGGTCGAGGTTGCCGGTCGGCTCGTCCGCGATGAGCAGCATGGGACGGTTCACGAACGCCCGCGCGATCGCCACGCGCTGCTGCTCACCACCGGAGAGCTCACCGGGCATCCGGTCCTCCTTGCCGCCGAGCCCGACGAGGTCGAGGACCTGCGGAACCGCCTTGCGGATCTCGCCGCGCGGCTTGCCGATGACTTCCTGGGCGAACGCCACGTTCTCCGCAACGGTCTTGTTGGGGAGCAGGCGGAAATCCTGGAAGACGGTGCCCAGCTGGCGGCGCATGTGCGGCACCTTCCAGTTGGACATGCGCGCGAGGTCCTTGCCGAGGACGTGGACCATGCCCTGACTGGCGCGCTCCTCACGGAGGATGAGTCGCATGAAGGTGGACTTGCCGGAGCCGGAGGAGCCCACCAGGAAGACGAACTCGCCCTTCTCGATATCGAGGGACACATCCCGTAGAGCGGGACGGCTCTGCCTCGGGTAGGTCTTGGAGACGTTGTCGAATCGGATCACGGATGCACCACGGTCGGCCGGGAGTAGGTGTGCGTGACCATACGCGACCCGGGCTCAGCCGTGCAGGCGCGCGTCCCTTGATGGGCGATTTATGGCGGAACGGAACCGGGCGGGGGCGCAACCGGAGCCGGAACGGACCGGGCGTTCTCCGGCGGGCCGCGCCGAATTCCGCGCGACCTGGCACAGTGGAGGGGGAACGGATGCGTTTCCAGCAGCGTTGTGCGGAGAGAAGGCGTATGCGGCTCCGCCGCGCGGGAGGAGGAAAGCGCATGACCTATGACCGACTGGTGTGCGCAAACTGCGCGGCGCCCGTCAACGAGGGCCGATGCCCCGTATGCCGGGCCAGCCGCGCACGGCTGCAGGAACAGGGCCAGGGACCGTTCGCGGGGCTGAGCCCGGCGTTGCTGGTCGCCCTGATGGTGGTGCTGGTGGGCGCGCTGGCGCTCCTGGCACACCAGACCGTGTAGCTGTCCGTAGTCACCCGCGCGGCGGGAGTGAGAGCATGCGGAAGGGCCCGGGACGTCATGTCCCGGGCCCTTCCGCGTACGTAGGTCCACCTGGCGGCCACAGGCCTTAGGCGACCGTACGACCGTTCACCAGACGCGGCAGGATCCGGAAGCCGATACCACCGGCGATCATCGTCGCCGCGCCGACCAGCAGGAACGTGGTCTCGGCCGCACCGGTCTCGGCGAGCTCGTCCTTGCCCTTGCCCTGCTCGACCGGCTGGTTGCCGACCGAGTCGGTGTCGGTGTTGTCCGCGCAGTGGGCGCCGTCGAGGTCGACGGTGCAGGTGCCGGTGTCGCCACCGGTGACCGAGCCGGTGCTGCCGCCCTTGTCGGCGGTGCCGCCACCGTTGCCGTTGCCACCGCCATTGTCGGCCGCACCACCCTGGTCACCGGCACCGCCCTGGTTGCCCGCGCCGCCCTGGCTGGTGGTACCGCCCTGGCTGGTGACGCCGCCCTGGCTGGTGGTACCGCCCTGGCTGGTGACGCCGCCCTGGCTGGTGGTACCACCCTGGCTGGTGACGCCGCCCTGGCTGGTGGTACCACCCTGGCTGGTGACGCCGCCCTGGCTGGTGGTACCACCCTGGCTGGTGGTACCACCCTGGCTGGTGACGCCGCCCTGGCTGGTGGTACCACCCTGGCTGGTGGTACCACCCTGGCTGGTGGTACCACCCTGGCTGGTGGTACCACCCTGGCTGGTGACGCCGCCCTGGCTGGTGGTACCACCCTGGCTGGTGACGCCGCCCTGGCTGGTGGTACCGCCCTGGCTGGTGGTACCGCCCGGGTCGGCGCCACCAGGTTCCCCGCCGGCCTCGTCGGCGATGGCGACCTGGGCGGTGACGGAGGCGTCACCGGCGTCCACGCCGATACCGATACCGACGGCCGACGCCACACCGGCAGCGGTGAGCGAGGCGCCTGCGGCGATTACCGCACCTGCGGCTATCCGCGCGACGCGTACTCGCGTCTTCTTGGTCATCTGCTGCTACCCCCAGTAGCTGTTCTCGTCAGTGGAGCAGCCATATGCGGGCTCACGGCTCTGCTGGGGTTGCGCACTCGGCCGGGGCCACGTCGTGCCGTAGCCAAGCCGCCCTCCCCGTTCACACCCGTCCCAGACATACGCATGCTGCAGTAGCACCCTGTCCAGAGATAAGAACTACGTCAAGCCCGTTCCGTACAATGTGCACCGTTTTGCTGCCGGTTGACCGTCATTCAGAATCACGACTGTGACGCAGTCACCATGGCGCCCACGCAACTCGCAGCCCCAACTCCCCTTCCCGGGACGGAATTCCGTGCGCCGGCCCGGCAGGGCCGGCTACCGAAAACGGCGGTGCCGGAACCCCTTGAGGAGCCCGGCACCGCCGTTCGTGCGCTTCGGTGGTTACTTCTCGCGCTGCTTCCGCCAGCGGATGCCTGCTTCCAGGAAGCCGTCGATCTCACCGTTGAAGACCGCTTCCGGGTTGCCGATCTCGAACTCCGTACGCAGGTCCTTGACCATCTGGTACGGATGCAGGACGTATGAACGCATCTGGTTGCCCCAGGAGTTGCCGCCGTCGCCCTTGAGCGCGTCCATCTTGGCCTGCTCCTCCTGGCGGCGGCGCTCGAGGAGCTTCGCCTGGAGGACGTTCATCGCGGATGCCTTGTTCTGGATCTGCGAGCGCTCGTTCTGGCAGGAGACGACGATGCCGGTCGGCAGGTGGGTCAGGCGCACCGCGGAGTCGGTCGTGTTGACGCCCTGGCCACCGGGGCCGGAGGAGCGGTACACGTCGACGCGGAGCTCGGACTCGTCGATCTCGATGTGGTCGGTCTGCTCGACGACCGGCAGCACCTCGACGCCCGCGAAGGACGTCTGGCGGCGGCCCTGGTTGTCGAAGGGCGAGATCCGGACGAGCCGGTGGGTGCCCTGCTCGACGGAGAGCGTGCCGTAGGCGTACGGGATCTGGACGGCGAAGGTGGTCGACTTGATGCCGGCCTCCTCCGCGTACGACGTCTCGTAGACCTCGGTCTTGTACCCGTGCCGCTCGGCCCAGCGGATGTACATGCGCTGGAGCTTCTCGGCGAAGTCGGCGGCGTCGACGCCACCGGCCTCGGCACGGATGTTGACCAGCGCCTCACGGGAGTCGTACTCGCCGGAGAGGAGCGTACGGACCTCCATCTCGTCGAGCGCCTTCTTGACGGACTCCAGTTCCCTCTCGGCCTCGGCGAGGGTGTCGGCGTCACCCTCGTCCTCGGCGAGCTCGAAGAGAACCTCAAGATCGTCGATACGGCCACGGAGGGCCTCGGTCTTGCGGACCTCGGCCTGGAGGTGCGAAAGCTTGCTGGTGATCTTCTGCGCCGCCTCCGGGTCGTCCCAGAGGGACGGCGCCGCCGCCTGCTCCTCGAGCGCGGCGATGTCCGCCCTCAGCGCTTCGAGGTCCAGGACGGCCTCGATCGACCCCATGGTCGAGGAGAGGGACTTCAGCTCTTCGGAAATATCGACGACTGCCACGGGTCCAGCGTAACGGCTGTCGGCTCGGACGATCCCCGGGCCGCCCTTTCCGCGGGGATCCGTGCGGTCGCAGCGCGGTTACGGAGCCACCGGCACCGAGTTCTTCGTGTCCTGCGGGGTCGCGTCCGCGTCGTTGCCACCGAAGGCCAGCCAGCCGCCCACGCCCAGGGCCGCACACGTCACGAGCGCCACCGTGCCCAGCGTGATGCGGCGCTTGCGAATGGCCGCCGACCTGTTCCGCGCCGAGCCCGGACGGGGCTGGCCCGGGGCGCGGGGGGCCCGGGCGGTGCCCCGGGGGCCGCCGGAGAGCTCGTCCGGGGCCGGGACGCGCATGCTGGTGTGGGTGTCCCGGTTGGAGTCCGGGGAGGCGCCGGGGACCAGCGGGACCGCGCCACGACGGCGGGGTTCGTCGGGGGCGGGGGTGTACTGCTGCTCGTCGTAGGGCTGCGGTTCCGGTTCGGCGCCCGGCTCGTCGACGTCCAGGGGCGGGATGCCGGCCAGGTGCGGGAGCTGCTCGCGCAGACGCGCAGCGAGCTCGGAGGCACGCAGCCGGGAGGCCGGGGCCTTGGCCAGGCACTGCACCAGGAGCTGCCAGAGCTCCTCGGGGATGCCGGGAAGCGGGACCACCGTCTCCGTGACGTGGCGGCGCAACACCGCGCCGGGGTGGCCGCCGCCGAAGGGTGTGAAGCCCGCGAGGAGCTCGTACAGCACCGTCGCGAGGGCATAGATGTCGACGGCGGCGCGCGGCGGGAGGCCCTCGACGATCTCGGGGGCCAGATAGTCCGGCGTACCGATGATCTTCGTGGCCTTGGTGCGGCGCGGGGTGTCGATCAGCTTGGCGACGCCGAAGTCGGTGAGCAGCGCGGGGTGCGAGCCGCCGGGGCCGAGCGGGCCCTCCATGTCGAGCAGGATGTTCTCCGGCTTGACGTCGCGGTGGACCACTCCGGCGGCGTGCGCGGCCGCGAGGCCGTCGGCGACGTCCGCGATGATCGCGACCGCTGCCTCGGGGGCGAGGCGGCGCTCGCGGTCGAGACGGGTGCGCAGATCCGTACCGCGTACCAGGTTCATGACCAGCGCCAGGTCGTTGCCGTCCACGACGAGGTCGTGGACGCCGACGATGTGCGGGTGGTCGAGCCCCAGCAGCGCGGTGCGCTCCTGGACGAAGCGTCCGACCAGCTCCTGGTCGGACGCGAGGTCCTCGCGGAGCAGCTTGATGGCGACGGGCCCCTCAGGACCCTCGCCGAGCCACACCGTGCCGGCGCTGCCGCGCCCCAGGATCTGATGGGCGGTGTACCGGCTGCCGATATTCCGTGCCAAGACTGCTCCCTCAGCGGCTGGCGTTGGACCCCTGGTCGACAAAGTTACGCGGCGATCGGGGTGTTACGTGCCCTGGATGGCGCCAACCTTCACTTCTGCGGGCGAAATCGCCCCACAGAAGTCGACAAAGCTACGAAGTTGGTGGTGCGCGCTCTGTCAGTTGGTGCCGCTGCCGCCGCCGTTGGTGCTGCTCCCGCCCAGTTCCGAGACCCACTTGCTGACGGACGAGATCGCGTCGCCGATCGCCTGCCAGTAGCTCTGGCCCTGCCCGATCCAGTCCTGTAGCGGCGTCAGTTCCCAGATCAGCCAGCCCGCGACGAAGAGCAGCACCATCGTGAACAGGCAGCCTTTGAGACAGCCGAGACCCGGGATCTTCATCGGGTTGGCGCTGCGCTGCCTCGGCTCGCGGGGCTGGCGCGGGGCGGGCTGCTGAGGCGCCGGCTGCTGCGGAGGCGCGTACTGCTGCCGCTGCGGCTGGGGGTGTTGCGGTTGCTGGCGGCGCTGGGGGTACTGCTGCTGCGGGTACTGCTGGTGCTGCGGCTGCTGCTGCGGGTACTGCTGCTGGTGCTGCGGCGACTGCTGGCGGTGCTGAGGAGCCTGCTGCTGCGGCTGCTGACGCTGGGGGCGGCGGCGCAGAGGGTCCTGGCTCGGGTCGAGGTACTGGACCTGCGTCTGCTCGTTGCGGTCGCGTGCCGCCTGCAGCTGGGACTGCCACGGGTGCGGGCCCTCGGGCTGCGGGGGGCCGTCGGGGCGCTGCGGTACGGGCGGCATGACCGCGGTCGGGTCGGCGTGCCCGCCCTGCCCCCGCCCGTACCCCTGGCCGGGTGAGTGCTGCATGACGCTGGTCGCCGCGTTCGGGTCGTACGCACCCGCATTGCCCGGCAGCACCTGCGTCGGGTCGGCCGCGTCGGGGGTCTCCGGAACGGCTGCGGGCGCCGGGTCGGGCGCGAGCAGGGCGCCCACGCCGTCGGCGGCCGCGATCTGCGCCGAGGTGGCGTGCACACCGATTCCGGCCGCGACGGTACGCAGTCCGCGGGCCAGGTTCTCGGCGCTGGGCCGTCGGTCCGGCTCCTTGCTCAGGCAGCGCTCTATGACCGTCCAGAGCGGCGCCGGGACGGTGGTGGGGCGGCGGGGTTCCTCACTGAGGTGCCGGTGCAGGACCTCGAGGGCCGTGCCGCCCGAGAACGGCGGGCGCCCGGTGACCAGCTCATACAGCAGGATGCCCGCGCCGTAGATGTCGACGGCGGAGGTCTGCGGGCGGCCCTCGGCGGACTCCGGCGCCACATAGGCGGGCGTCCCGACGAACTCATGGGTCCGGGTCAGACCCGGGGAATCGGCGAGCCGCGCGATGCCGAAATCGGTCAGCATCGGATGCATCTGGCCGTCGCGCTCGGACAGCAGGACATTGGCCGGCTTCAGGTCGCGGTGGACGACGCCGTCGGCGTGGCTGGCGGCGAGCGCGTCCGCGATCTGGGCGGTGAGGAGCGAGGCGGCGACCGGGGTGAGCGGGCCGTTCTCGCGGAGGTAGCGGTGCAGGTCGGGACCGTCGACCAGATCCATCACCAGCGCGAGGAGATCGCCCTCGACGACCAGGTCACGGGTGCGCACGATGTTCTCGTGAGTGAGTCGCAGCAGCACGGACCGCTCGCGCAGGAACCGCATCACCACGTCCGCGTCGTTGGCGAGCTCCTCCTTGAGGACCTTGATCGCCACGGTCTCGCCGGGCTGGCCGGCGACGGCCGCCTCGGAGCCCGCGGTCTCCCGCTGGCGGGCGCGCCAGACGGTGCCCGTCGCGCCGCGTCCCAGCGGCTCTTCGAGCAGGTACTTGCTGCCTACCGGCCGCACGTCATGCGCTCCCTGCTGATCGTGGTGCTTACGGTCTCCCGGGCCCGCCCGGGAGTTTCCGGCCCACTCTAATGCCGCCCCGCGGCCTTCGAACGGGTCACCGGCCAGTCACATTCCGGTCGTGGACGAGGTGTGAGCCATCGTGTCCGAAAGAAGACGCCCACATCGGACAGATGGTTGCCGCACACACGTTCCCATGGCCGGATTCCGATGGTCGCCGGCTTCTGCGCGCGACTCCGGTACCGCCCCAAGCGGGCACTTTTGGGTCCACAGCCGACCTTTCAAGATCACTTCGAGGTGGCCCCCGGGCGTGTTGTCAGTGACAGGTGCGAGGATGCCTCCAGCACGGAACTGTGGGGTCGGGAGCCTCGCGGTACGTGACGACCTGTACCGGACGACGCGTCCGTGCCGGGTGGGGGGAATCACAGGGCGTTTCCCCTGCCGGGCACCCCGCGCAGAAGGGACCGCTGACGGCGATGCAGATCCGGCTGACCGTCCTCGCGCCGCGCAGCGGCCAGACCCCGGTGCGCGCCTGTGACGTGCTCGTCACCGCTCCCGCGGGGACGGCACTCGCCACCGTGGCCTCCCATCTGGCCGCCGCCGTCTCCGGGCCCGACGGCTCGCTCGGCAGCAAAGCGGTGGTGCTGTTCGCCGGGCGCGACCGGCTCGACGCGCAGCGATGCGCGCTCGGTGAGCCGCCGCTGGTCGACGGGGCGGTGCTCTCGCTCCAGGTCCCCGGGGAGGACGAGACCGCGGACGACGCCGTTCCGGCGCAGTTGCACGTGGTCGCGGGGCCCGATGCGGGCGGCGTCCATCTGCTGCACGGCGGCCAGATACTGATCGGCCGCTCCGCCGACGCGGACGTCCCGCTCGACGACCCCGATGTGTCCCGGCTGCACTGCGCGGTGACGGTCTCCGAGGACGGCGCGGTCTCGGTCGCCGACCTGGGCTCGACGAACGGCACCTCGCTGGACGGTACGGAGGTCCGCGACCGCCCGGTCCGGCTGAAGCCGGGCGCCCTGCTGCGGCTCGGCGAATCGACGCTCCGGCTGACGTCGGGCTCGCCCACGCCGTCGCTGGCGACTGCGCCGGACGGCGAGGGGCATCTGCGGGTCGCACGGGCGGCGGGCGGGAGCCGCTCGGAGGAACCGGTCGGGTACGCCTCCGGTCATGCGTACGGCGCGGGTGACGCACCCGTCGCGTACGGGGACGGTGCGCCGGCCGGGTCCGACGACGGGGGCGTGCGGAGCACGGCCCCGCGGGCGTCCGGCCGGTTCCCGGACGACGGGGCACCCCGGCGCGGCGGGATAGGGGCCTGGGCGCGCAGGCTGGCGGGGAACAAGGGCGAGCCGGTGCACGAGGCGGCGCCCGACGAAGCGGGGGCGGCGGGCCTGCCGGTCCCGCCCGCGTCCGTGACGTGGCCGCGCTCGTCCTCGGCGGGGACATGGCCCGACCCGGCGGCCGTGCTGCTGACCGCGCTCGGGCCCGGACCCCGGCTGTGGGAGCGCGACGCCGAGCACCCCGAGGCGCTCGTGGTCCGACTCGGCACCACGGACCGGGCGGAGCTGCCCGCCGTGCCGGTGACCGTGGGACTGCGGGAGGCCGGTTCGCTGGGGCTCGCCGGTCCGCGGGAGCGGCTGGCCGGGCTCGCCCGCGCGACGGTGGCGCAGCTCGCCGCGCTGCACTCCCCGGCCGACCTGGAGATCGTGCTCATCAGCACGGACCGCGCCCGCGGCGCCGACGAGCGCAGGCGCGAGTGGGCGTGGCTCGGCTGGCTGCCCCACCTGCGGCCGATGCACGGACAGGACTGTCGGCTGCTGCTCGCATACGACCGTGAGCAGGCGACGGCGCGTACGACGGAGCTGGTGCGCCGGCTGGACGACGGGCCGCTCGGCACCGGCTGGGCCAGCGTCGACCGGAACACGGTCGCGGAGACCGCCCGGCGGTACCAGGGGCCGTACACCGTGGTGATCGTCGACGGCGACCCCGGATCCGCGGTCCTGCGCGAGACCACGGCACGGCTGGCCGCCGCGGGCGCGGCGGCCGGGATCCATCTGATCTGTCTGGCCGAGACGCCGGCCGCGTCGCCCACCTCGCCTGTCGCGGCGACCTACGAGGCAGCCTGCCATGCGTCGATCGCGTTCCGTGAGTGCGGGGCGGTGGCGATGCTGAGCGGCGACGTGGCGACGGCGCTGCGACTGCTGCGCACGGCGGGCGGACAGGCTGCGGGCCACGGCACGGTGGCCGCGGTGGACGCGGTGTCGGCGGCGTGGGCGGAGCGGTTCGGGCGGGCGCTGGCACCCCTGCGTACGGAGGGTCCGGCGACAGCGCCCGGCCGTCCGCCGGCGGCAGCCCTCCCCCGGTCCGCCCGTCTGCTGGACGAACTGGGGCTGGCCAGGGCCACCCCGGCCTCCCTCATGGCCCGCTGGGCCTCGACCTCCGAGACCCAGCCGGGGGCGACGGTGCGCGGGTCGGGGAACTGGGGCGGTGTTGGCGGCGCGACCGTTTCCGGCGGCGCCGGCGATACGGAGGCGGCAGCCGCGGACGCCCGCGGTTCGGGCCGTACGACCTACCCGGGCAGCGCGGGCCCTCGCGTGGGGGCACAGCGCACGGTGCCGGGCCCGGGCCCGGCGGGTGCCGGCGCCCAGGGCGCCGATGAGGGCTACGGACCGGGATCGGGGCGCCTCGCATATCCCGGCGGCGAGTCGTCGGGCTCGGGCCGTACGCCGCATCCGGGAGGTGAATCCGCCGGATCCGGGCGCACGCCGTACCCGAACGGTGAGACGTCCCGCACGTCGGGCCGCACCGCGTACCCCGGGACGGCGAACGACACGCACGCAGGCACGTCACGACATGCGTTCGGTCGGGCCGAGGGCCGTTCAACGGCCGGTTCGGGCCGCACCGCGGGCACCCCCTACCCGGGCACGGACAGCCAGGCTTCCGGGCGCACGCCCTACCCGGGGAACGACGGTCGTGGTTCAGGCCGCACCCCGGACACGGACACCGACTCGTCCGGCTCAGGCCGCACCCCTCACCCCGCCGCGCCCGCACCCCGCGTCGGTGCGCAGCGTCACGGCAGCGCGTCCGGCGGCTTCGCCGGCTCCCGCGCCGTTCCCGACGCGGAGCGTGCAACGGCCACCGACATGCCCACTCCCGACGCCGCGACCTCGCCCACCCCCGCCGTCGCGTTCGCCGGGAGGCCCGTCGTCGTTCTCGGGGCCGGGCTCCGGGGTGCAGTCAGTGTCGATCTGGCCGATGAAGGTCCCCACCTCCTCATCGAGGGCCCGGCCGGCAGTGGACGTACGGAGTTGCTGCGGGCCGTCGCCGCCTCACTGGCCGCTGCCGCGCGGCCCGACCGGCTCGGCATCCTGCTGGTCGACGGAGCCGGTGGTGAGCGCGGCGAGAGCCTGCACCCCTGCGCGGAACTCCCGCATGCGTTCACCCATTTGGTCGCATCCGATCCGGTCAGAATGCGCGAGTTCGCCCAGGCCCTGGGTGGCGAGCTGAAGCGGCGGGCCGAGCTGCTCGGGCAGCTCGACTTCAACGACTGGCACACCCGGAACGACGTGGCGCAGCAGACGATCGGCCGACGCGCCCCCAGCGCCGCCGAGCAGCGCGGCGACCTGGACCCGGCGATGAGCGGCACACTCCGGCTGCGGCCCGCCGCCGCGCGGTCTGCGGATCCCGGTCCGTCGCCGCTGCCCCGGCTCGTCGTGCTGGTCGACGACTTCGACGCGCTGGTCGCCCCCGCGCTCGGCAGCCCGGGACGGCCCGCCGCCGGTTCGGTCGTACGGGCGCTGGAGTCCGTCGCCAGGGACGGTGGCCGGCTGGGCGTGCATCTGGTCGCGACGTCCGCCCGCGCCGACCGTACGGAGGATACGGAGCTGGCCCGTGGGGCGCGGCTGCGCGCGGTGCTCGACGCACCCGTCGTCTCGCCCTCGCCGGAGGATCCGGCACCGGGCCGCGGTCGGCTGGGGCATCCGGACGGGCGGGTGACACCGTTCCAGGGCGGCCGGGTCACGGGCCGCATTCCGCGTACCGCGACCCTGCGGCCCACCGTCGTCCCGCTGGAGTGGGAGCGGATGGGCGATCCGCCGACCCGGCGCCCGGTCCGGGAACTGGGCAACGGACCGACGGACCTGGCGCTGCTGGCCAGCGCGCTGGAGCGGGCCGCCCGTTCGGTGAACGCCGAGCGAATAGCTCCGCTCGCGCCCTACCACTCCTGAGGCTTCCTCGCCCCGGTCGCCGTGACGTCCTCGATCTCCCCCCATGACCTCAAGGGCATGGGAGGGACCCCCTCGACGGGCTTCGCACTCAAGCCCGTCCGGTGATTCGAAGACGGCTGACCTCACGTCACGAGCCTATCGGTATCAACCAGTTCGAGCCGATATCGGTGTTGCGGCGCCCGTGCACCCGGCGTAGGACTGGTGCGCACACGACGACCTGATGGACGAGCGGCACCGCCGACCGACCGGCGGTCCCACCCGTCCGTCCACGCGCACAGGAGAGACAGGGCAGCGATGCGCACAACGCTTCGGATTCGCAGGGCCGCGATGGTGTTCACCGCCGTCGGCGCACTGGCCCTCACCGGCTGCGGCGATGACGGCGGCAGCGGAAAGAAAAAGGCGGGCGGAGGGTCCGGCAGTGACGAGCCGAGCTCCTCGGCCGTCTTACTGCCCAAGCTGAACGGCGAGAAGATCTCGGTCGCGGCCGTCTGGACCGGGCCCGAGCAGGCCAACTTCGTCAAGGTCCTCAAGGAGTTCGAGAAGCGCACGGGCGCCACGGTCACCTTCGTCCCGGCGCAGGACCCGATCGTCAACTTCCTCGGTACGAAGATCGCGGGCGGCCAGCCGCCGGACGTCGCGATGATCCCGCAGGTCGGTGCGATCAAGCAGGCCGTGGAGAAGAAGTGGGCCAAGCCGGTCGGCGCCGACGCGAAGGCGCAGCTGGCGAAGAACTACGCGAAGGTCTGGCAGGACCTCGGCGCGGTGGACGGCACCCAGTACGGCGTGTACTTCAAGGCCGCCAACAAGTCCCTGATCTGGTACAACGCCAAGGTGTTCGAGAACGCGGGGGCGAGTGAGCCGAAGACCTGGAAGGACTTCATGGCGACGGCCGAGACGGTCTCCGCCTCGGGTGTCACCCCTGTCTCGGTCGGCGGCGCGGACGGCTGGACGCTCACCGACTGGTTCGAGAACGTCTATCTCTCCCAGGCGGGCCCGGAGAAGTACGACCAGCTGGCGCAGCACAAGATCAAGTGGACGGACCCGTCCGTCAAGGACGCGCTGACCACGCTCGCCGAGCTCTTCGGCAAACCGTCCCTGATCGCGGGCGGGGCCGACGGTGCCCTGCAGACGGAGTTCCCGGTCTCGGTCACCCAGACCTTCACCGGCGGCGACCAGCCGAAGGCCGCCATGGTCTTCGAGGGCGACTTCGTCGGCGTCAACATCGCGCAGACCAAGGCGAAGATCGGTACGGACGCCAAGGTCTTTCCGTTCCCGGCGGTCGGTGCCGAGTCGCCCGTGGTGACGGGCGGCGACGCGGCGGTGGCGCTGAAGGACAGCAAGGGCGCCCAGGCCCTGCTGACCTGGCTGGCCTCGGCCGATGCCGCGAAGATCTGGGCCGAGCAGGGCGGGTTCATCTCGCCGAACAAGTCGCTGGACGCCGCCGCGTATCCGAACGAGGTGCAGCGCACCATGGCGAAGGCGCTGATCGCGGCCGGTGACGCCGTCCGGTTCGACATGTCCGACCAGGCCCCGCAGTCGTTCGGCGGAACGCCCGGGAAGGGCGAGTGGAAGACACTCCAGGACTTCCTGAAGAACCCGAAGGACATCGCGGGGACCCAGGCGAAACTGGAGTCCGACGCGGCCAAGGCGTACAAGAGCTGACAGAATGACGACAGCGACAGCGGGGGGCGCCGACGCGGTGCCCCCCGCCGGCAAGCGTCCCCCTGAGCGCTCCGAGCGCCCTGGTCCCACAAGCCCGCGCCGGAGCGTGACCGGCACCCGGAAGATCATCGCGACGCTCTTCCTGCTGCCCGCGCTGGTGCTGCTCGGCGCGCTCGTGGTCTATCCGATCGTGTACTCCGTCTACCGGTCGTTCTTCGACCAGGCGGGTACGGGCTTCGCCGGTCTCGACAACTACAAGGCGCTGTTCACGGACGACACCATCCGTACAGCGGTCAAGAACAACGCGATCTGGATCGTCTTCGCGCCGACGGTCTCCACCGCGCTGGGGCTGATCTTCGCCGTGCTGACCGAGCGGATCCGCTGGGGCACCGCGTTCAAGCTGATCGTCTTCATGCCGATGGCGATCTCGATGCTGGCGGCCGGCATCATCTTCCGGCTGGTGTACGACCAGGCTCCCGAGCGGGGGGTCGCCAACGCCGTCTGGGTGGGTGTGCACGACACGTTCGCGGAGTCGGCCGGCTATCCGAAGGCGCATCCGCTGCCGGTCCATCCGCTGAAGGCGGGCGGCGGCGGGTCGTTCGTCACGAAGGCACCGGTCCGGGCCGGCGTACCGGTGCAGTTGCCACTGGTCGGTGTGGCGCCCGCGAAGATGCCGACGGACGCGAAGCCGGCGAAGGCGGCCCCGACGGAGTCCGGGAAGGTCACCGGCACCGCGTGGCTGGACTTCACCAAGGGCGGCGGCGGGAAGCCCAATGTCATCGACACCAGGGAGCTCGGCCTCAAGGGGCTGAAGGTCGAGGCGGTCAAGGCCGGCACGGTGGTCGCCTCGGCGACCGCGGCCGCGGACGGTACGTTCGCCCTGCCCGCCTCCGCCGACGGCGCCCTGCTCAGGCTTCCCGCATCGAACTTCCGGGAGCCGTACAACGGGGTCGACTGGCTCGGCCCGGCCCTGGTGACGCCCGGGATCATCGGGAGTTACATCTGGATGTGGGCGGGCTTCGCCATGGTGCTGATCGCGGCGGGACTTGCGGGTCTGCCGCGCGAACTCCTCGAAGCGGCCCGGGTGGACGGGGCGAACGAGTGGCAGGTGTTCCGCCGGATCACTGTGCCGATGCTCGCGCCCGTCCTGGCGGTGGTGCTGGTCACCCTGATGATCAACGTGCTGAAGATCTTCGACCTCGTCTTCATCATCGCGCCGGGATCCTCCCAGGACGACGCGAACGTCCTGGCGCTGCAGCTGTACCGGTCCTCGTTCGGCACGGACGCGGATCTCGGGATCGGCAGCGCCATCGCCGTACTCCTCCTGCTGCTGGTGATCCCGGTGATGATCTTCAATATTCGCCGGACACGGAGGGAAGGACGCCGATGACGACTCCGTCGACGACGACCACCTCCGGCCGGGGGTCCCTGGGCTGTCCCCCGTGCATCCACAGCAATATTCGCCGGACACGGAAGGAGGGGCGCCGATGACCACCCCTACGACGAAGGGGACGCAGTCCCTCGGCTCACGGGTAGCGGCCCGCACCGGCGGCGGCGTGATGCGGGTCTTCCTCATCCTGGTGGGCCTGTTCTGGCTGATGCCGACCATCGGGCTGCTGCTCTCCTCGTTGCGCGGCGCCGACGACATCGCGGCAACCGGCTGGTGGAAGGTCTTCACCGCCCCGTCCGAGCTCACCTTCGACAACTACAGCCGTCTGTTGGACAATTCGACCATCACCCACTCCCTGCTGAGTACGGTCCTGATCACCGTGCCCGCGACCGTCCTGGTCGTGGTGATCGGTTCACTGGCCGGGTACGCCTTCGCCTGGATGGACTTCCCCGGCCGCGACTGGTGGTTCCTGCTGGTCGTCGGGTTGCTGGTGGTCCCCGTGCAGGTCGCCCTCGTCCCGGTCTCCAAGCTCTTCGGCGAGATCGGGATCTTCGAGACGACCTTGGGCGTGATCCTCTTCCACACTGCCTTCGGGCTGCCGTTCGCGACCTTCCTGCTGCGGAACTTCTTCGCGGAGATCCCGCGTGAACTCCTGGAGGCGGCGCGGCTCGACGGGGCGGGCGAGATCCGGCTCTTCACCCGGGTCGTGATGCCACTGGGCGGTCCGGCGATCGCCTCGCTGGGGATCTTCCAGTTCCTCTGGGTGTGGAACGACATGCTGGTCGCCCTGATCTTCGCGGACTCCGACTCCCCGCCGATCACTGTGGCGTTGCAGCAGCAGGTGCGGCAGTTCGGCAACAACATCGATGTCCTGGCACCCGGCGCCTTCGTCTCGATGGTGATTCCGCTCGCGGTGTTCTTCGCCTTCCAGCGCCAGTTCGTCTCCGGCATGATGGCGGGCGCGGTCAAGTAACCGCACATCGCACTGACCGGAATCCTCAGCTGTACGTCAACGTGGCGCGGGTCCCCTCACCCAGAACGGGACCCGCCCCACCTGGCACTTCGCGCGAATGCCACGTTCGGCGTAACCCTCGCACTCCATCGGCCGTTTGCGGACCGCCCGCCCGCGCCAGCGAACGACCCATGGATGTGTTGTGCCCCGGTTCAGTGTCATCGTGCCCGCGTACCAGGTTCAGGCGTATCTGGACGAGAGCCTGCATTCGGTGCTGACCCAGTCCTTCGAGGACTTCGAGATCATCGCGGTCGACGACTGCTCCCCCGATGCCTGCGGCGCGATCATCGACGGGTTCGCCGCCCGCGACAGCCGGGTGCGGGCCCTGCACCTGCCGGAGAACGTGGGTCTCGGCCTCGCCCGCAATGCCGGGATCGCACAGGCCACCGGCGACTACCTGATCTTCCTGGACAGCGACGACACCCTCACCCCCGGCGCCCTGCGGACCATCGCCGACCGGATCGCGGAGACCGGCGAACCGGACGTCCTGGTCTACGACTACGCCCGGACGTACTGGACCGGCGAGAGCGTACGCAACACGTTCGCCGAGCATCTCGCCGAGACCGGACCCGCCACGTTCACGCTCGCCGACCGGCCCGGACTGCTGAAGGTCCTGATGGTCGTCTGGAACAAGGCGTACCGCCGCACGTTCGTCGAGGCCGAGGGGTTCACCTTCCCGCCCGGCTACTACGAGGACACCCCCTGGACCTACCCGGCACTGATGGCCGCCGGTTCCATCGCGGTCCTCGACCAGGTGTGCGTCGGCTACCGGCAGCGGCGCCAGGGCAACATCCTCTCCACCACCAGCCGCAAGCACTTCGACATCTTCGACCAGTACGACCGGGTCTTCGCGTTCATCGACGCCCGACCCGAACTCGCCGTCTGGCGGCCGGTGATCTTCCGCCGGATGCTCGACCACTTCTCGACGCTGTTCACCACCCGTGGCAGGCTGCCGCATGGCAGCCGCACCGAGTTCTTCCGCCGCGCCCGCGCCCACTGCGCCCGCTACCGCATCCCCGGCGCCCCCGCCCCGCGCCGCGCCCGGCTGCGCCACGGACTGATCCGGGTCGGTGCCCACCGCACGTACCGTGCCCTGTGGTCCGCGAAGCTGCTGCGCGGACGGCTGCGCCGGTTCACCGGGGCCGTGCGCCGGGTGGTGCGGGCCGCCTCGCTCCAGGCGTACTACCGGATCCAGTTGCGGCTGCCGGTCCGCGCGGACCGGGCGGTGTTCGCGGCGTACTGGCACCGCGGCTACGCCTGCAACCCGGCGGCGATCGAGGCGAAGGCCCGCGAACTGGTGCCCGGGCTGCACACCTCCTGGATCTGCCGCCCCGAGGACGCGCACACCGTCCCCACCGGAACCCGTCCGCTCGCCCCGGGGACGTACGGCTACTGGCAGGCTCTCGCCCGCTCCAAGTACCTGGTGAACAACGTCAACTTCGACCGGCGGCTGGTGAAACGGCCCGGCCAGGTGCTGCTCCAGACCCATCACGGCACCCCGCTGAAGACGATGGGCCTGGACCTTCAGGACCGTCCCGCGGCCGCCCGCTCCATGGACTTCGAGCGGCTGCTCGCCAACGTCGACAAGTGGGACTTCTCGCTCTCCGCGAACCGGCACTCCACCCTCGTGTGGGAGAAGGCGTATCCGTCGGGATCCGCCGGCTGCACGACACTCGAGTACGGCTATCCGCGCAACGACCTCTTCCAGCGGGCCACCGCCGCCGATGTGGCGCGGCTGCGCGAGTCGATCGGGGTCCCCGAGGGCGCCACCGCCCTGCTGTACGCCCCCACACACCGCGACTACCGGCGCACCCAGCACCTCGACCTCGACCTCGAGCGGGTGGTCCGGGAGCTCGGCCCGGGCTTTGTGATCCTGACCCGCGCGCACTACTCGCACGAGGCTCCGCTGGTCCGCGAGCCGCACCCGCGGATCATCGACGTCAGCGGCCATCCGTCGGTCGAGGAGGTCGCGCTCGCCTCCGACGCACTGGTCACGGACTACTCGTCGCTGATGTTCGACTACGCCAATCTGGACCGGCCCATCGTCATCCACAGCAGTGACCGGGAGGCCTACGAGGCGGCCCGCGGCACCTATCTCGACCTGCACTTCTGCCCGCCGGGCGCCATCGCGCACAGCGAGGACGAGCTGCTCGACATCTTCGCCACCGATCACTGGCGCGGCTCCCGCTCCGCGCAGCAGCGGGCGGCGTTCCGGGCGCGGTTCTGTCCGTACGACGACGGGCACGCGGCGGAGCGGGTGGTGCGCCGGGTCTTCCTGGGCCACACGGACGTGCAGGTGACCGGGACGGTCCCGCCGACGGATTGGCGGCAGGTGCCCGTCGCCGTACCCGCGCCTGCGACGGATCCGGGCTCGTCGGCCGTCCCTGCTGCTGCGGGTTCCGGGGGCGTTCCGGCGGACCGGCAGGCGGCGCCCGCCGAGCGCGGCCTCGCCAGGGCGCAGTCCGTCAACGGGACCTGATCGCTGTCTCCCCCCTTGCTTTGCCCCGCCGTGCCAGTGACCGAGAAAGAGCGTGTATGCCCCGGCTGAGTGTCATCATCCCCGTCCGTCGTGCCCGCGGACATCTGCGCGAGTGCCTGGAGTCGGTGCTCTCGCAGTCGTTCACGGACATCGAGGTGATCGGTGTCGATGACGGGGCGCCGGACGGTTCGGGGCTGTTGTTCGACGAGTTCGCCGACCGGGACGACCGGGTGCAGGCCATCCACCTCCCGGCGGACGAGGGTGCGGGCGCCGCCGGCCGGCGCAATGCCGGGGCGGAGCGGGCGCTCGGCGACTACGTCCTCTTCCTGGAGGGGAACTTCCTCCTGCTGCCGGGCGCGCTGCAGGCCGTCGCCGACCGGCTCGACGCCACGGGCGACCCGGAACTGCTGCTGTTCGGCCACCACAAGCGGCCGTTCCGCGGCCGCCCCCAGCCGACCCGGTCGCTGGACCTGCTGCGCGAACTGCCCGCGGGCCCGCTCACCCTCGCCGAGCACCCCGGGCTCCTCGACATCGCCCCGGTCTCCTGGAACCGGGCCGTGCACCGCACCCTCCACGAGTCGGAGAAGCTGGCCTTCGGGCCGGGACAGCACGGCGAGCGGATGTACGCGCTCCAGACACTGGCCGCCGCCGCGTCGGTCGCCGTTCTGCCGCTCGCCTGTGTCGAACACCGCCGGCAGCGCTATCTGCCGGACCTCGCCGACGAGTCGGAGCCGACGGACGGCACGACGCCGCTCCAGCTCGTGGAGGCGTACGCCGGGCTGATGACGTTCCTCACGGACCGGCCGGTGCTGCACCCGCTGCGCGCCCTGCTCTTCGACCGGGCCGCCCAGGAGCTCCTCACCGGATATTCGTCGGTGAGGCGCCGGCGCAGGCGGTACGTACGGTCCGTGGCCGCGTTTCACCGCGCCCACCGGCCCGGGGGGCACCGGTTCCCCGGCGGCGCCAAGGGGCTGCGGCCGCGGCTGATCGGCGCCGGCCGGTACGCGGCGCTCGCCGCCCTCGACACCGTGCTCGCCCTGCGCCGGGGTACGCGCTCCGCACCCGCCGCACTCCGCGCGCAGGCCAAGCGCACGCTGTCCGCGCGCTACTACTGGTGGCAGCGCAGGCGCCCGCTCGACCGCGGGCTCGCCGTCTACGCCGCGTACTGGAACCGCGGCGTCAGCTGCAATCCGGAGGCGATCTTCCTCAAGGCCCAGGAGCTGGCTCCCGGAGTGCGCGGGGTGTGGGTGGTGTCCAAGAACCACCTGGACGCGGTGCCGCCCGGCATCGACCATGTGGTGCCAGGGACCCGCCGCTACTGGGCGCTGCTGGCCCGCGCCACGTACTTCTTCAACAACGTCAACTTCCCCGACCACCTGGTCAAGCGCCCCGGCCAGATCCATGTCATGACCCACCACGGCACCCCGCTGAAGATCATGGGCCTGGATCAGCTGGAGTATCCGGCGGCGGCGCAGGGTCTGAACTTCGACCGGCTGCTCCAGCGGGTCGACCGGTGGGACTGGAGCGTCTCCGCCAACCCGCACTCCACGGAGGTGTGGGCCCGCGCCTACCCGAGCACAGCGCGCTCACTGGAAACCGGCTACCCGCGCAATGACGTCCTGACGACGGCCACGGGCGCACAGATTGCGAAGATCCGGGCCGGGCTCGGTATCCGGCCCGGGCAGCGCGCCGTCCTGTACGCGCCGACGCACCGCGACTACGAGGCGTCGTTCATCAGCCGGATCGATCTGGAACGGCTCACCGACGCGCTCGGCCCGGACACCGTGATCATGGTCCGCGCGCACTACTTCTACGACGGTGCGGGGCTGCCGGACCGTCCGACGCTCCTCGATGTCTGCGACCATCCGCGGATCGAGGAACTGTGCCTGGCGGCCGACGCGCTGGTGACGGACTACTCGTCGGTGATGTTCGACTACGCCGCGCTGGACCGCCCGATCGTGGTGCACGCGCCGGACTGGGAGACGTACCGCACGGTCCGCGGGGTCTGCTTCGATCTGCTGTCCGGCGCGCCGGGCGACACCCCCGGGGCGGTCTCCACCAGCACGGAGGAGCTGGCCCGGATCTTCCTCGACGGAAGGTGGGACAGCGCGGAGAACGGGGCGCTGCGGGCTGCGTTCCGGGCGCGGTTCTGCCCGTACGACGACGGGCACGCGGCGGAGCGGGTGGTCCGGGCGGTGCTGCTGGGGGAGCCGGGGGCGGCCGGCGGGCGTCCGTCCTCCATCGCAGGACGGATTTGACCGTCCCGCCCGGCGAGGGGGTCCCTCCCATGCCCTGGAGGCTACGGGGGAGATCGAGCGCGCACCCGGCCCCCGGATGCGCCTCAGCGTTGCTGGCCCGCCATGACCGTGGCGAGGCCGATGACGACGAGCAGTGAGCCGCCCCAGGTCCACATCGAGGTCCGCTCGTGCAGCACCGTCGATCCGGCCATCACGATCAGCAGGTAGCCGAGCGCGTTGAACGGGTACGCGATACTCAGCGGCACCTTGGCCAGCGTCGCCATCCAGGCGAGTGCGGAGACCGCGAAGACGACCAGCCCGAGGATGACCCACGGACTGGTCACGGCGCGCATCGCGAGCGACCCGCCCTCGCGCCCGGCCGTCGCCGCGGCGCCCTTCATACCGTGCTTGAGCATGATCTGGCCGCCCGCCGACGCGAACACGGCGAACAGGAGCAGCGTCAGACTGGGCAGGGTCAAGGTCTTGCTCCTGACTGCGGCGACGGGCGGCGACCCGGGAGCGCGTGAGGGGGCGGGCACGGAGGCGGCGGCAGCCGCGGTCTCAGACCCCGACCCGGTCGGCAGGGACGTACTGTCGGTTGAGGATGTCCTGAACATCGACGTGCTCTCCAGCGATGATCGTCTCGGCCGCATGCGGGGTGAGCAGTGCGACGTGCTGATAGCCGAACAACGTCGGCCGGATCCGGGTGAGCAGCTTCGAGAGCCCACTGAGGATCGCGGGGAGGGGGCCGCGGCCGCCGAGCAGGGACCAGAACGGCGCCCCGGTGGAGGCGATGTCGAGGACGTCGTAGCCCGCGTTCCGGACGGTGCGGCGCAGGCTGGCCCGGGTGAAGAAACGCAGATGTGTTTCGTCGAGGATGCCGCGCCGGTCGTAGTCGAAGATCCCGAGCGCGACCCGCAGCCGTGAGTACCAGTGGCTGAAGTTCGGTACGGAGAGCAGCACCTGGCCGCCTGGGCGCAGCACCGTCGCCACCTCGGCGAGGACGCGTTCGGGGCGGGAGAGGTGCTCGATGACATCGCCGGCGACCACATAGTCGAAGTCGACGCCGATCTCGGTGGGCAGCCCCTCCTCCAGGTTGGCGAGATGGAAGTGTGCGCACTTCTCGCGGACACCCGGCACCTCGATGTAGTCGACGCCGGTCACTTCGTGGCCGAGCGCTTCGAGGCGCTGGGCGAACAGTCCGCCGGAGCAGCCGAGATCGAGGACGCGGCCGGGCGGGAGCGCCCGCATCTTCTCCAGGATGACGGCGTGCGAGGAGCCGTCGCCCTCCTTGAAGGCGTACTCGACGGGCTTGGGGATCCAGGCGCAGGTGCCGAACCCCTTGACGGCGAGGCGGTATTCGAGGACGTCCTTGACGACATCCTTCGCGTACTTCATACCGTTGACGTAGCAGATCTCGTCGCCGTAGTACGTCGGTACGGGGATCTCCTTGATCCGCATTCCTTCGTTGAGCAGCTGGACGATGATCTGCGTGTCGAAGTCGAACGCGTCGGTGTTCCGGCCGATCGGCAGTTTCTTGAGCGCCGCGACGCTGTAGGCGCGGTAGCCGGAGTGGAATTCGGTGAGCTGCGAGCCGAGGAGCCCGTTCTCCAGCCGGGTGAGAATGCGGTTGCCGAGCCATTTGTACACCGGCATGCCGCCCTTGAGAGCGCTGCCGGACTTCATCATCCGCGATCCGAACACAGCCTCGCATTCACCGCGTTCAATGGGTTCGACCATGTCGGGAAGCAATTCGGGGGCATACTGTCCGTCGGCGTGCAGCAGCACGATGATGTCGAGTCCGTGTTCGGCGGCCAGCGCGTATCCGGCCTTCTGGTTCCCGCCGTATCCGAGGTTCTTGGTGTGCCGCATCACGATGGTCCGGGGCATCCCCTCCGTCTGGGACCAGCGGCATCCTGCGGTGAAGGTCGCGTCATGGCTCGCGTCGTCGAGAATGAGGACCTCCGAGATCCGGGACCGGAAATCCTCCGGAATCCGGTCGAGGGTGTTCTCCAGCGTCGTCTCGGCGTTGTACGCGACCACCAGAATGCCGATCCTGGGGCTGGGGCTTTCCTTCACGGGAGGTTCTCCAGTTGTGCTCGGGTGTGGTCAGTTGACGGCGGAACCGGACGGCTGTGAGGCACGGGGCGCCGTGGCCGACGCCTGTTCGGCGGAGGTAGCCGAGGGCGGGGCGGCGAGGATCTTGCGGACGCCGGTGACCAGCCCGACCGCGAGGACGAACCATCCGACGGCGCCGAGCTGCAGCACCGTTTCGCTCCAGCGCACGGCGGACCGTCCCTGGTAGCCCAGGACGGCCGTCCAGCCGAGCAGGCAGCTGTACGCGAGTCCCTCCCAGAACCCGATGACGAACATCGCGGCTGCCGCCCAGGTCAGGTACTGGAGGGCGGAGGCGGTGGAGAGGAGGAGCAGCAGGCCCATCGTCACGGCGACGACCCCGGGCAACTGCGCGGGCCGCACCCAGGCCAGCCAGACGCCGACGACCACGCAGATCAGCACGAAGAGGAAGTGGCCCTCGCCGCGGATGAAGGCGATGAACGGCTCCGGCAGTCCGAGCACATCGGCGAACCGGACGAGCCCCCAGAGGCGGTAGTTGCCGCCCGCGTACTCCAGGACGTTCGCCTTGAGGTTCTCCGGCACGGTCACCAGGACCGGCCCCCAGACGAGGGCGATCAGAGCGGTGAACCCCGCGGTGAAGCGGACGAACACCGGCCGGCCGCCGCGCAGCGCGACGACGAACAGCGCCGGGATCACCACGACAGGGATGAACTTCACGCTGATGGAGAGCGCGGCGGCCACCCCGGCGGCCAGCGGTCTCTTCCGGTCGGCCAGCAGGTACGCGGCGGCGAGGGCGAAGGTGATGGCGACCGCGTCCGTGTTGCCGTGGTACCCGGAGGTGGCGATCAGTACGGGGCTGAGGGCCACGCCCGTTCCGCAGGCCACCGCGGAACGGAGAGAGCGGCGCCGCCGGACGATTTCGAACACGACGAGCGCGCAGAAGAAGTCGGCGATCGAGGCAGGTGATCGGATCAACGTCCCGAACGACATTCCGAGTTCGGCGAGTTCATTCAGCCCGAGAAGCATCCATCCGGCCAGCGGCGGATGGTTGTAGACGGGCAGGCCGGGCAGCGGCTGCTCATAAATGCGAATGGGGCCGTAAACGGTGATGGCCTTTGCGAAACCTTGGAAGATGCGCACGTCGGCGGGGCCCGGCGTGTTTGCCGCGATCAGCATTCTGACGAGCAGCCCGACGGCTGCGGCGACGAGCACGGCGGCTCTTGCGCGTCGTACGTTCCAGGTGTCGCACCACATTCGGATACCCATGAAAACAGAACGTAGCAACCAGAGACCGCTATGCAGCGCACCGATCAACATACTTAAGCGGGCTGGTAATAGATTCCCTGCCGAACTGCACCCGCACCGGATGGCGCGAATCACTCGAACGGTTCATGCAGCCTGCATTCCGACGAACCCGTTCGCGTTCACCGCCGCTTTCTCCCCCGAGCCCGGTACCGGCCCCCACGGCGTACGGGAGCCGGTACCGGTGAACACCGCTGCGCCGCCTACAGCATCCGGTCGACCACCCGCTGCGCCGCATGCCCGTCGTCGAGATCGCAGAAGTCCCGCCGAAATGCCTCGTACGCCTGCGCGTGTCCCTCGGTGGCCCGGACCGGATCGCGCAGCGCCTCGACGAGGCCGTCGGAGTCGGGGATCAGAGGACCGGGAGCGCGGTTCTCGAAGTCGAAACAGAAGCCGCGCAGGGTGTCGCGGTAGTGGGTGAGGTCGTACGTGTGGAACAGCATCGGGCGGCCGGTCTGGGCGAAGTCGAACATCAGCGAGGAGTAGTCGGTGACCAGCACGTCACTGATCAGCATCAGCTCGCCGACGTCCCCGTAGCGCGAGACGTCCCGCACGAAGCCGCTGCCGGTGTCCGGGAGCCGGTCGGTGACGAGATAGTGGCGGCGCACCAACAGCACACTGTCGGCGGCGAGTTCTCGTTCGGCGGCCGCCAGATCGAGCTGAAGGTCGAGGGCGTACCTGCCGCCGCCCTGCGGCCGGTCCTCGCGCCAGGTCGGCGCGTACAGCACGACCCGCTTGCCGGAGGGGATCCCCAGCCGCTCCCGCACCGAGGCGGCCACCTTGGTGCGGTCCGGCGCGTGGAAGAGGTCGTTGCGGGGGTAGCCGCACTCCAGCATCTCCCCCCGGTAGCCGAAGGAGCGCCGCAGGACGGGGGTGGAGAAGCTGTTCGGGGAGACGAGGACGCTCCACTGGCTTGCGCGCTGTTCGATGGTGGCGATGTAGCCGGCGTTGGCCTGGGCGGTGCCCGCGAGGTCGAGGCCGATGCGCTTGAGGGGCGTGCCGTGCCAGGTCTGGACGACGGTCTGGCCGTCGCGCCGTTCGAACCATTCGGGCAGCTGGGTGTTGGTGACGATGTGGCGGCTGCGGGCCAGCGCCTCGTGCCAGGCGGCGGAGCCGTGGACGACGGCGGTCGCGCCTGCCGGGATGCGGGCCTGCTGATCACGGACGGCCCACAGGTGCTCGAACTCGGTGGTGCGGGTGGCCAGTTCCTCATGGACCGCCCGCGGCGAGTCGGAGTACTGGCGGCCGTCGAAGCTGCTGTAGAGGACGGCGTCGCGCAGCGGCGCAGCGGTGCGCTGCCTGCCGTACGCCTCACGCAGCAGCCGCTTGCCGCGGGCGCCGCGTTCGGCGACGGTGAGCATCGACGCGCAGTCGATGAGCAGCTGGTCGTGGTAGCGCCGCTCGATGACGTACGTCCGCCCCGCAAGGGTTCGTCGGGCGGGGAGGGTGCGGTGAGCGGCGGCCGGGACGCGCAGCGGCAGGTCGAGCGCGTCGTCGGTGGCGCCCTTCTCGCGCAGGAAGAGGTACCAGTGTCCCTCGCCCAGGGGCAGTGCCCCGCCGGGTGTCTCGACGGCGTCGGGCCGCAGCTCGGCCAGGAACCGGCGGGCCTCGGCGGGCCCGGAGAGGGCCACCGGGAACACGGCCTCCTCGCGGTGTCCGCTGTGCCGGGCGACCAGCTCGACGAGGCTGTCCCTGGCGCCGGGGAAGGTGCCCTCCAGGAGCAGCAGGCCGTCCTCCGTCCAGCTCGCCAGCTCGCAGGCGGGCTGCACGGTCCGGTCGCTGATCAGCAGATTGCCGCGGGAGCCGGCGGTGAGTGCGAGCTCCCGCCTGCCGCCGTCGGATCCACTCGCGACCGGGTAGCGGCCCGGCAGGACGGGGCCCGGCACATCGATCGGTGTCCGACGGCCGTCCGGTCCGACGAGGTGGAGGCTGTACGGGACCGCGCCCGCGCCCGTCGGCGGCCGGGCGTCGGTGACCGCGCGGAGCGGGATCTCGGCGGTGAAGCGCCGCCAGCCCGCCGCCGACGGCACGGCGCCCTCGTGGACCGTCGCCGGACAGTCGACGGAGGTGCCGGAGGGCCGGTGGGTGAGGCCGATCCGCAGCGGGCCCTTGCCGAGGCGGTCGCGGATCATGCCGTCGATCACCACGGTGCGTGTCCCGTCGCCCGCGTCGCCCTCACGGTGCGTCTCGAACCGGGCGTCGATCCGCTCGGCGTGCAGCACCAGCCTGCCGCTCTCGAAGGCGGGCACGATCCGGTGGTCGCCGTCCGGCCGGTGCACGGGCGGCGGCGCCACCGCCTCGTCGGTGGAGACGTCGGAGCGGCGCAGCATCCCGTGCCCGGCGATGCCGATTTCGAGACGCCAGGTGAGCCGTTCGGCAGAGCCGCCGGGATCGATCCGGAGCCTGGCCGGGTCGACGACCGTCTCGAAGCCGGACCGGCCGTAGTCGTGCAGGCTCTGCCGGGAGCGTGCGGTGGCCTCCGGCTCGTCGACGGTGCGCAGCCGCAGCGGCACCAGATGCCTTCGGCCGGCCCGTAGCCAGCCGGCCCGGAACTCGCTGTGCCGCGAGGCGGCGGGCAGGTTGCGGATGTACGCGTACCCCTTGAGGTGCAGCTTCCCGCCCTGCCAGTGCGCCTCGCGCAGCCGGGCGGTGAGCGGCAGGTCACGGTCGCCGACCCGCAGCACCGACCGTGGCACGGGCCGCGTCAGTCCCGGGTACGAGGCGCTGCGGCGCCGCACGCCCCGTACGGCGAACGCGCCCGGTTCGGCCTTGTCGTGGGCGAGCAGCGCCAGCAGTTCGTCGGTGCGCCGTTCGCGTACGAGGTGCCACATCAGGCGCAGGCGCAGCGGCAGCCCGTCGAGGACGGTGGGGTCGACCTGGTCGGTGAACTCGTTGGCGTACGTGAGGAAGGCGCGGCGGTACTCGTCGTCGCCGTCGGGCAGCGCCTCCATGAAGTACCAGAGGTCGTTGGCGAGGACGTGGGCCTCGTAGCGGCGCTTGTCGGCGGCGCTGCGGTGCTCGTCGAGGAAGGTGGAGACGCCCAGTACGTGCGAGGCCCGGTCCTGGATGCCGCGGACGACGGCGCGGCGGGTGGTGATCGAGCCCGCCCGGTCGCGCCAGTGGTAGACGGGGTCCTTGACGACGTCGACGGTGCGGGCCAGGAAGTGGGCGGGGAGGACGACGGGGATGTCCTCGTAGAGGGCGCCTACCGGGAAGGCGAAGGCGTGCTCGTCCCAGAAGGACCGGCGGAAGACCTTGTTGCAGGCGATCCGGTCGGCGGCCAGGTCCCAGTCCCGGGAGATGTGGGTGCGCAGCCGGGTACTCGCCATGGGCTTGCGGAAGTTGGGCGACTGCTGGAGCTTGCCGGAGGCGCGCAGCCGGAGCACATTGCCGGACGCGAGGTCGGAGCCCGTCTCGTCGAGTGCGCCGACGAGGAGTTCGTACGCCCGGGACGGGAGGATGTCGTCGCTGTCGACGAAGGCGAGGTAGCTGCTGCCCGGGTCGCAGTTGCGGACACCGGTGTTGCGGGCGTGCCCGAGTCCGCCGTTCTTCTGGCTCACCAGCCGGAAGCGGCTGTCCTGTGCGGCGAACGCGGTGGCCAGGGCGGCACTGTCGTCGGTGGACCCGTCGTCGACCATCACCACCTCCAGATCGGCCATGGTCTGCTCCGCGAGGGACTTCAGGCAGTCCGTCAGATAGAGCTCGACGTTGTGGACGGGGACGACGACACTGAGCCGTGGCGGCATGTTGAGCACGTCCGTTCATCGGGGGCCTGGTTGTCCGTACGGCTCAACCCCGTGAACGCCCGGGGGTCACCGGTTACGGCCTCGAACGTGTGACATTAGGCGCCGTCCAGGAACAGTCGTCGCACCACGCGCTCGGCGGCGCGCCCGTCGTCGTACGGACAGAACCGCTCCCGGAACGTGGCCCGGAGCGCGGTGGTCTCCGCCGACCGCCACTCCCCCGACCTGAACACCTCGATCAGTTCGTCCTCGGTGGTGGCGACGGCGCCCGGGGTGTCGCCGGGGCGGCCGGACAGCAGGTCGAAGTACGTGCCGCGCGAGGCCCGGTAGGCGGCCCAGTCCGGGGCGTAGCTGATGATCGGGCGGTCCAGGCAGGCGTAGTCGAACATCAGTGAGGAGTAGTCGGTGATCAACGCGTCCGAGGTCAGGCAGAGTTCCTCGACGGACGGGTGTCCGGTCACGTCGATCACGCGGGCGCCGTCCAGCTGCGCGGAGCGGCCGTAGAAGTAGTGGGCTCGCACCAGCACCACGTAGTCCGGACCGAGTTCGCGGGCGAGGCGCTCCAGGTCGAGGTGGGGGACGAAGCCCTTGCGGTAGTCGCGGTGGGTCGGTGCGTACAGCAGGACGGTCTGTCCGGGGGCGAGGGAGAGCCGGTCCCGGAGTGCGGCCCGCTGCGCGGCTGTGGCGGTGAAGAAGATGTCGTTGCGCGGGTAGCCGAGGTTCAGATGCTCGTACGAGGACGGGTAGACCCGGTCCCAGATCTCGGTGGCGTGCGGGTTGGCGGACAGGGAGAAGTCCCACTGGTCGGCGTGGGCGACGATCTTCTCGAAGCTGATTCCGTTGGTGAGGGCCGGATAGGCGCGCTGGTCGAGCCCCATGGTCTTGAGCGGGGTGCCGTGGTGGGTCTGGAGGTAGACCTGGCCGGGGCGTTTGGTGAAACCTCCGGGGAAGCTGGAGTTGTTGATCAGATACGTGGCGGTGGCCATGGCCCGCCAGTAGGCCCGTGAGCCCTCGATGACGTACGGGACGCCGGACTCCATCCGGTCGCGGTGGCGGGACGAGACGACCCAGACGCCCCGGATGTGCGGGGCGAGTTCGCGCGCCTTGGCGTGGATCGCGGCCGGGTTGCAGGCGACGCCCCGGTTCCAGTAGGCGCCGTACACCGCGAGGTGGGGGTCGAGCGGACGGTGCAGGTCGGTGCGGTAGGCGGCACGCATGACGCGGGCGCGCAGCGTCTTCTTCCGGCGGCGCAGGGCGGCGGCGGTCCGGGTGCGCCGGTCGCGGGCGGCCTGCCGGGCGCGGTGGGCGGTGTAGCTGCCGGGGAGGCCGGCGGCACGGTGGAAGGCGGGGCGGTCGGGCGGAGCGATCCGGCCGGGATCGGCGAGCACGGCGCGCAGATGGCGGGTGCGCGCCTCCTCGACGCGCGGGTCGTGGCCCGTCTCGGTGCGCAGCCGCTCGTACGCGTCGATGACCGCGAAGTGGTGACGGCCGGGGGTGGTGGCGAAGGTACCGGTGCGGCGGATGCGGTGGCGGACACAGACCCGGTCGAGCTCGGCGAGGGTGCCCGCGTCGGCGGCGAGGAGTTCGGCCCGGTGGACGGGGAGGACGTCCTCGTAGGGGCCTTCGGTGAAGTGGAGGCCGTGCGCGGTCCAGAACTCCCGGCGGAAGAGCCGGTTGCGGACCGACGGGACATCGTCGGCGGGGGCGGTCTCGCCCCACCAGTCGACGCGGTCGTGCCCGAGGAGCAGCACGTCGGGCTCGCTCCGGGCGAGCCGGTCGGCGATCGCTTCCGGTGCGCCCGGTCGCAGCAGGTCGTCCCCGTCGAGGAAGAGCAGATACGTACCGCGTGCCTCGGCGGCCCCTGCGTTGCGGGCCGGTCCCGCGCCGCGACGCCGGGGTAGGTCCACCACCCTCACCCGTCGGTCGCGTTCGGCGAACCCGGCGGCGATCGCGGCGCTGCCGTCCGTCGAGCCGTCGTCGACGACGATCAGCTCGGTCCCGGCGCCCGACCGGTCGAGCACGGACTCCAGGGTCGCCCTGAGATATCCCTGAACGCGATGGACAGGCACGACAACGCTGAGACGGAGCATGGCAGCCGAGCGTAACCGTGCGCACCGCTTGCCGAATCGCGCGTTCACCCGTTCGGGTCAGTGCCGGTGACCCGGAGCGCCCGCCCGGGTTGACCCGGGCATGAAGCCTCGTCTCAGTGTCGTCGTCCCCGTCCACAACGTCGAGGAGTATCTGGAGCCATGCCTGCGATCGGTGGCCGAGCAGTCCGTCGACGCCATCGAGGTGGTGCTCGTCGACGACGGTTCGACGGACGGCAGCACGGCGATCGCCGAGGCCTTCGCCGCCCACGACCAGCGCTTCCGCTATGTCCGCCAGCCCAATGCGGGGCTGAGCGCGGCCCGTAACGCGGGGGTACGGCACACCACCCCCGGCGTCCCGTATCTGGCGTTCGCCGACAGCGACGACATCGTCGTCCACGACGCGTACGAGCGGATGCTGGCATCACTGGAGTCGACCGGATCGGACCTGGCGGCCGGCAATGTCTGGCGGCTGACCGAGCAGGGCCGGCAGCAGGCCTGGCAGTACCGCTGGCTGACCGCGACCCGTGCCCGCACCCACATCAGCCGGGACCCCCGGCTGCTCGCCGACCGGGTCGCCTGGAACAAGGTGTTCCGGCGTTCGTTCTGGGACCGGCACGCCTTCGCCTTTCCGGAGGGGAAGCTCTACGAGGACACCCCGGTGATGATCCCCGCGCACTTCCTTGCCGGCTCCGTCGATGTGCTGCACGAGCACGTCTACTACTGGCGGGTGCGGGAGGGGTCGATCACCCGGCGGCGTACGGATGTGAAGGGCGTACGGGACCGGATCGCGGCCTGCGAGCAGGTCAGCGCGTTTCTCGGCGGGCGGGAAGCGAACAGGGGCGCGCGCCGGCGCTACGACGCGTCCTGCCTGCGCGACGACTTCGTGTATTTCCTGGAGGGGCTGCCGATGGGCGGGCCCGAGTACCGGGACGCGTTCATGGCGGGAGCGGGCGCGTTCCTCGACCGTGCGGGGCCGGCGGTCCTCGACGAGCTGCCCGTGGAGCTTCGGATCAAGTGGCAGCTGGTGCGGGAGCGCAGAATGGCCGAGCTGCTGTCGGTCCTCGCCTTCGAACAGGCCAATGGCGCGGGAACGTTCGCGGTCACCGGGGTGCCGGGGCGGCGGCGGGCGTCCTTCCCGGGCGTGCCGGAGAGCGCACGCCCGGCCAGAACCGATCTCCCGGCGGTGGCGCGGCTGCTCAGGGCGGAGTGGGGCGGCGACGGGAAGCTCCGGCTGCGCGGATACGCGTACATCCGCAATCTGTCGGCCTCGGCGCCGCGCCACTCGCTGAAGATGGGGATGGTGCGCGCGGCCCGCGGCACCCGGCTGCGGACCGTGCCGGTGCGGAGCGTTCCCGCCCCCGAGGCGACCATCGACTCCGGTCAGGAGTTGCACAGTTATGACCGGTCCGGCTTCGAGCTGGTCCTCGACCCGAGGCGGCTGCGGCCGGGCAGCTGGCTGGTCGGCGTGATGGTCGCCGGGCACGGTGTGGTGCGGCGCGTCGCGGTGCGGGCCCTTGAGGCGGGTGCGATGCAGCCGCTCGTCCACGACCTGGGCGACGGGCGGCGGGCGGTGCTCGACTACCGGGGCGGACGGCTTCAGCTGACCGTGGCGCAACTGTCCGCCCGGTGCGAGGCCCATCGCACCGGGGACGAACTGGAGCTGACCGGCCGGCTGTACGGGGGCGTGCGGCCGACATCGCTGGTGCTGACGTGCGACGGGGCGCCGGGGAGCGAGTACCGCTACCCGTTCGAGTGCCGGGCCGAAGAACGCTTCACGGTACGGATCCCGCTCACCGACCTCGCCCGCATGGCGGACGCACCCCGCCCGCCGCACCGGGCACCGCGCGAGGTCGAGGCGGAGCCCGGCGGGCGGTGGCGGGCACGGCTGATCCTGGCGGACGGCGCCCGCGTGCCGCTCCCCGCGGCACCGGACCTGCCGCTTCCGGCGCTCGCCGACGCGGGGGGCGAACTGGTCCTGGACCTGACCGGGCAGCCGGTCGTGGACCGGGCCGGGTGGACGACGGACGGGGCGCTGCGCCTGGAGGGCGCGGCAGGTTCGGCTCAGGGCGCACCCCGGCTCGTACTGCGGCACGACGCGCTGCGCGAGACGGTGACCCTCCCGGTGACGCACGACGAGACGCCCGGAGGCCGGCGCGCGGCAGGCCGTTTCACCGCGCTCCTCGCCCCGTCGGTCGCAGCGGGTCTGCACGAGGGGCGCTGGGATTCGCATCTGGGCGGGCTGCCCGTCCGGGTACTGACCGCGCTCACCGCGCGGCTGCCGCTCCGCCGGATGGGCGAACACGCCAGCGGTGTAAGGGAGTTCACGCTCGACCGTCGTCACGGCGACCGGCTGACCGTGCACGCGGGGCCGGTCCTCGCACCCGCCGAACGGGGCGCGTACCGCCAGGCCGCGCTGCGGGGCACGTACCACCCGGCCCAGCGCGGCCTGCCGCTGCGCGACGCCGTCCTGTACACCGGCGGCGACTCCCCTCGCGCCGTCCACCACGAACTCGTGCGCCGAGAAGTGGAGTTCGAGCACCTCTGGGTGACGGACGGGCGGGAGGACCACCTTCCGCCCGCAGCCGTGCCGGTCGTCGAGCACAGCACCGCCTGGTACGAGGCTCTGGCCCGGGCGCGCCGGATCGTCACCGCCGGCCAGCTGCCCGAGTGGTTCGAGCGGCGCCCCGGGCAGACGGTCGTGCAGACCTGGCACGGCACTCCGCTCGGCCGCTTCGGCACCGACCTCACGGACTCCCTCTACACCGACCACCACCACCTGGCGTCCCTGCCGCACCGCTCCGCCCAGTGGTCGGTCCTGGTCTCCCCCAGCAGCTGGGCCACGCCTCATCTGCGCCGGGCACTCGCCTACGACGGCGAGGTCCTGGAGGCCGGGTCGCCCGCCAACGACCTGCTCTTCGCCGCCGACCGGGCGAAGACCGCCGAGCGGGTACGGCGGAGGCTCGGCATCCCGGCCGGGCGCCAGGTGGTGCTGTACGCACCGACCTACCGGGACCACCTGGCCCACGCGGCCGTCGGCGCCCACCGCTATCGCTGGGATCCGGCGCTCGATCCCTCGGCCCTGTCGGAGGCGCTCGGCGACACTCACACCGTGCTGGTGCGCAGGCATCCGCGGGTGACCGGCTCCGTGCCGGACGGCCCCCATGTCCGCGATGTGTCCGCGCACCCGGACACCGCCGAGCTGCTGCTGATCGCCGATGTACTGGTCACCGACTACGCCGGGCTGATGTTCGACTTCGCGCACACCGGCCGCCCGATGCTCTTCCACACGTACGACCTGGAGCACTACCGCGACACCGTGCGCGGCTTCTGCCTCGACTTCGAGACCCGCGCACCCGGCCCGCTGCTCGTCGGCACGGACGAGATCGCCCGCGCGCTGCGCAACCCCGGCACTCTGGCCGCGTCGGCGCAGCGGCATGCGGAGGCGTACGAGAGCTTCCGCAAGGACTTCTGCGACCTGGACGACGGCGGGGCGGCGGCCAGGGTCGCGGACCGGTTGCTGGCACCGCGGACGGCGGAGCGGGCGGTCAGTTCTCCTTGAGGGCCGCGACCGCCGAGGCGGCGAGATCGTCCAGGTACCCCTTGGGCAGCTCGCTGCGGACCACCGCGAGCCGCCAGTAGAGCGGTCCGACGATCAGGTCCAGCGCACGGTCCGGGTCGCTGCCCTCGGGCAGTTCGCCGCGGGCGACGGCGTCCCGGACGACGACGGCGGCGATGCCCTGCTGCGGGTCCAGCAAGGCCGCCTTGATCGTGTCCGAGATCTCCGGATTGCGCGCCGCCTCGACCAGCAGATCCGGGATGACCTGCGAGGCGACGGGGTGACGCAGGGCGTAGGCGGCCAGCTGCAGCACGGCGCGGACGTCCCCGTACAGCGAACCGGTGGCCGGAGCCGGCATGCCCTGGACCGCGACGGCGGAAACCAGGTCGAGAACCAGCGCCAGCTTGGACTTCCAGCGGCGGTAGACGGCGGTCTTGCCGACGCCCGCGCGCCGGGCGATGCCCTCGATCGACATCCGGGCGAAGCCGACCGCCGCCAGCTCCTCGAAGACGGCGCTGCGGATGGCATCGGTGACGTCCTCGCGCAGCACAGCGGCTCCGGCGGGGACGCGGCGGCGGGTTCCCGGGTCGGTGGTCATGGCCAGAATGATAGTCCGTAACGACGAAACGGTTGCGTTGCGACGTCCTCGGTCCTACTCTCGACGTAGCGACGATACGGTTCCGTTCCGGCGATCGCGTGTGTTCCTGCCCTCCCGTCGAAAGCGATCGTGGTGAGCCAGACAACAGCCTCAGCGACCCCGCCGGCCGCACCCGCCCCGGCGGTGACCGACGCGGTCCCCGCCCACGCGCTCCTTCCGGTGTACGAACCGGGCGAGCTCGCCGCGCTCGCGGCCCGGCACGGGCTGACCGTGAGCGGCGCCCGGCCGCCCCTGGGCGCCTACATCCGACAGCTGTGGGGGCGCCGGCACTTCATCACGGCATTCGCCACCGCCAAGCTCACCGCCCAGTACAGCCAGGCGAAGCTCGGCCAGATCTGGCAGATCATGACCCCGCTGCTCAACGCGACGGTCTACTACTTCATCTTCGGCGTCCTGATGAACACGAAGCGCAACGTCGAGGACTTCGTGCCGTTCCTCGTCACGGGCGTCTTCATCTGGACCTTCACCAGCAGCTCGATCACCGCGGGCACCCGCGCGATCAGCGGCAACCTCGGCCTCGTACGGGCCCTGCACTTCCCGCGCGCCTCGCTGCCGATCGCCCTGGCCCTGCAGCAGCTCCAGCAGCTGCTGTTCTCGCTGGGCGCGCTGGTGCTGATCCTGATCGGGTTCGGGCAGTTCCCGCGGCCGTCCTGGCTGCTGGCGATTCCGGCACTGTTCCTGCAGGCCGTGTTCAACACCGGCGTCTCGATGGTGGTGGCGCGGCTGGCCGCCCGGACCCCGGACATCGCCCAGCTGACGCCGTTCGTCCTGCGCACCTGGATGTACGCCTCCGGCGTCATGTGGAGCATGGACTCGCTGCTCAAGGGGGACCGGGTCCCGCACGTCGTGAAGGTCGCGCTGGAGTGCAATCCCGCCGCCCTCTTCATCGACCTGATGCGGTTCTCCCTGATCGAAAGCTTCAGCGCGTCCCAGCTGCCCCCGCATGTGTGGGCCATCGCCGCGGGCTGGGCGCTCGTGTGCGGGGTGGGCGGTTTCGTGTACTTCTGGAAGGCCGAGGAGCTGTACGGACGTGGCTGAGAACATGACCGACACCGACAAGCAGGTCCCGACCGTGGTCGTCGACGACGTCCACATCACGTACAAGGTAAATGGCGCCCGCACCGGAAGGGGCAGCGCCACCTCGGCCCTCAGCCGGATCGCCTCGCGGCGGCAGACCCCCGGAGTACGTGAGGTGCACGCCGTGAAGGGCGTCAGCTTCGCCGCGTACAAGGGTGAGGCGATCGGCCTGATCGGCTCCAACGGCTCCGGGAAGTCGACGCTGCTGAAGGCGATCGCGGGTCTGCTGCCGCCGTCGAAGGGCCGGGTCCACACCCAGGGCCAGCCGTCCCTGCTCGGGGTCAACGCGGCGCTGATGAGCGATCTGACCGGCGAACGGAACGTCATCCTCGGCGGGCTCGCGATGGGCATGACCCGCGAGGAGATCCGCGAGCGCTACGAGCAGATCGTCAACTTCTCCGGCATCAACGAGAAGGGCGACTTCATCACCCTCCCGATGCGGACGTACTCCTCGGGCATGGGCGCCCGGCTGCGCTTCTCCATCGCCGCCGCCAAGAGCCATGACGTGCTGCTGATCGACGAGGCTCTCTCCACGGGCGACGCCAAGTTCCAGCGGCGCAGCAAGGAGCGCATCATCGAACTGCGCAAGGAAGCGGGCACGGTCTTCCTGGTCAGCCACAGCAACAAGTCGATCATCGAGACCTGCGACCGGGCGATCTGGCTGGAGGCCGGGGTCCTGCGGATGGACGGTCCGGCGAAGGACGTCGTCGCCGCGTACGAGACGTTCATCACCGCCAAGAAGTAGCGGACCCGAACCCAAGGGGGCGCCCCGGGCCGAAAGCCCGGGGCGCCCCCTTCCGTACAACCGTCGCCGGATCAGCCGTGCGTACGCAGCAGCGTCCGCATCGTCCGCATGGCCACCGACAGGTTCGCCAGGTCGAACGCGTCCGACCCCCGGATCTCCTCCAGCGTGGAGCGCGAACGCGTCAGGATCGCCGCGTTCTTCTCCTCCCACGCCTCGAACCGCTCCGGCGGCGTCGACGTCCCGTTGCCCACACCCAGCACATCCGCCGTGAGCGCGGCATGCGCGGCGTACAGGTCCTCACGGATGGAGGCGCGGGCCATGGACTGCCAGCGGTCGTTCCGCGGCAGCTCGATGATCCGGTCCATCAGCTGGGTGATGCCCAGCCGGTCGGCGAGGTCGTAGTAGACCTCGCCGACGGCGAGGGGGTCCTTGCCGACGCGCTCGGCGATCGCCACGATGTCGAGCGCCGGGAAGGCGGAGGAGAACCCGGCGACGCGCTGCGCCAGCTCGTCCGGGACGCCTGCCTCGGTGAGCTCGTCCAGGATCGACTGGTACCACTCCTGGTCGGCGCCCTTCAGCATCTTGGGCAGCTCGGCCCAGACCTGGTCGACGCCGTCCTTGAAGAAGCCGATCGTCCCGGCGATCTCCAGCGGCTGCGGCCGGTTGCCGAGCAGCCAGCGCGAGCCGCGCTCGACGAGTCGGCGCGAGTGCAGCCGGATCCGCGTCTGCACATCGGCGGCGACCTTGTTGTCGAGCGCCTCGACGGCGTCCCACACCTGGCCCAGGCCGAAGATCTCGCGGGCTGCGGCCTGCGCCCGCACGATCTCCTCGATCGATGCGCCGGTCTCTTCCCGCAGCCGGTGCAGGAAGGTCGAACCACCGGTGTTCACCGTGTCGTTGACCAGCACCGTGGTGATGATCTCGCGACGCAGCGCGTGCCCGTCGACCGCCTCGGGGAACTGTGCGCGCAGCTGGTCCGGGAAGTAGGCGTACAGCAGCTTCTGCAGGTACGGGTCGTCCGGCAGGCTGGTCCGGATCAGCTCGTCGGATGTGGTGATCTTCGTGTAGGCCAGCAGAACGGCGAGCTCGGGCTGGGTGAGGCCCTTGCCGCTGTTCAGCAGCTCCCGGATCTGCCGGTCGGCAGGCAGGAACTCCAGCGCGCGGTCCAGGTGCCCGTCGCGGCCCAGGCGGCGCATGAAGCGCTGCTGGGCGTGGAGCAGGGAGGCGGACTGGGCGACGGAGTTGGCGAGCGCGGTGTTCTGCGCGTAGTTGTTGCGCAGCACCAGGCGGCCGATCTCGTCGGTCATGTCCGCGAGCAGCTTGTTGCGCTGCTTGACGGTCATGTCGCCGTCCCGGACCAGTCCGTTGAGCAGGATCTTGATGTTCACCTCGTGGTCGGAGGTGTCCACACCGGCGCTGTTGTCGATCGCATCGGTGTTGATCCGGCCGCCGCCCCGGGCGAACTCGATCCGGCCGAGCTGGGTCGCGCCGAGGTTGCCGCCCTCGCCGACGACCTTGGCCCGCAGGTCCGCGCCGTTGACGCGGACCGCGTCGTTGGCCTTGTCGCCGACGTCCGCGTTCGACTCGGCCGACGACTTGATGTACGTACCGATGCCGCCGTTCCACACCAGATCGACGGGGGCCTTGAGGATGGTCTGCATCAGGTCGGCGGGCGTCATCTTGGTGACCCCCGGCTCGATGCCGAGCGCCTCGCGGACGTGCGCGTTGACCGGGATCGACTTCGCGGTACGGGGGTGGATGCCGCCGCCCGCGGAGAGCAGGTCCTTGTCGTAGTCGGCCCAGGAGCTGCGCGGCAGGTCGAAGAGGCGGCGCCGCTCGGCGTACGAGGTGGCGGCGTCCGGGGTCGGGTCGAGGAAGATGTGCCGGTGGTCGAACGCGGCGACGAGCCGGATGTGCTCGGAGAGCAGCATGCCGTTGCCGAACACGTCACCGGACATGTCGCCGACGCCGACGACCGTGAAGTCCTCGGTCTGGGTGTCGTGGCCGAGCTCGCGGAAGTGCCGCTTCACGGACTCCCAGGCGCCGCGGGCGGTGATGCCCATGCCCTTGTGGTCGTAACCGGCGGAGCCACCGGAGGCGAACGCGTCGCCGAGCCAGAAGCCGTACCCGACGGCGACCTCGTTGGCGATGTCGGAGAAGCTCGCGGTTCCCTTGTCGGCGGCGACGACGAGGTACGTGTCGTCCTCGTCGTGCCGTACGACGTCGACGGGCGGCACGACCTCGCCGGCCACCAGGTTGTCGGTGATGTCGAGCAGCGCCGAGATGAACGTCCGGTACGAGGCGATGCCCTCGGCCATCCAGGCGTCACGGTCGACGGCCGGGTCCGGCAGTTGCTTGGCGACGAAGCCGCCCTTGGCGCCGACCGGCACGATGACGGTGTTCTTCACCATCTGCGCCTTGACCAGGCCGAGGATCTCCGTACGGAAGTCCTCCCGCCGGTCCGACCAGCGCAGACCACCGCGGGCGACCTTGCCGAAGCGCAGGTGGACGCCCTCGACGCGCGGCGAGTACACCCAGATCTCGAACGCCGGGCGGGGCGCCGGAAGGTCCGGGATGGCCTGCGGGTCGAACTTCATCGAGACGTACGCGTGCGGCTTGCCGTCGTCCGACATCTGGAAGAAGTTCGTGCGCAGGGTCGCCTTGATGACCGTGAGGAAGGACCGCAGGATCCGGTCCTCGTCGAGCGAGGCGACCTGGTCCAGCGCCCCGTCGAGCTCTTCGAGGAGACCGTCGGTCAGCTCCGTGCCGGCGCTCTGCCGACCGGGCGACATCCGGGCCTCGAAGAGGGAGATCAGCAGCCGGGTGGTGTGGACGTTGTTATGGAGGGTGTCCTCCATGTAGTCCTGGCTGAAGGTCGAACCGGCCTGCCGCAGGTACTTCGCGTAGGCGCGGAGCACCACCGCCTGCCGCCAGTTCAGCCCGGCGCCGAGCACCAGGGAGTTGAAGCCGTCGTTCTCGGCCCGCCCGGTCCACACCGCGGCGAACGCGTCCTGGAATCGGTCGCGGGCGTCGTCGGCGAGGTAGGTGCCGGTGCCGTTGACCTGCGGCATCCGCAACCCGAAGTCGTAGATCCAGGCGTGCGTACGGTCCGCGCAGCGCAGCTCGTACGGACGCTCGTCGACGACCTCGACCCCGAGCCGCTGGAGCGCCGGGAGAACGGCGGAGAGGGAGACCTGCTCACCCGTCCGGTAGATCTTGAACCGGCGCTCACCGGGGCCGGCGCCGACCGGCTCGTACAGGCTGAGCGCGAAGTCCTTCTCGTCCTTCTTCAGCGCTTCGAGGTGGACCAGGTCGGCGACGGCGGCGCGCGGCGTGTGGTCGGCCTTGTAGCCCTCGGGGAACGAGTGACCGTAGTGGCGCAGCAGCTCGGCGGCGCGCTCCTCACCGCACTCGGCGGTCAGCGCCTCCTGGAAGCCGTCGGCCCAGGAGCGGGCGGCCTCGACAAGACGCGCCTCGATGCGGTCGGCCTCGGCGCCGGTCAGGTCGGGCAGCTCGGTGCCGGGCGCGACACGGACGACGAAGTGCAGCCGGGAGAGGATCGACTCGGTGTTCCAGGCGGTGAAGTCGACACTGGTGCCGGCGAGCTCCTCCTTCAGGATGTCGATCAGCCGGAGCCGCACACCGGTGGTGTAGCGGTCGCGCGGCAGGTAGACGATCGCGGAGTAGTAGCGCCCGTACTCGTCCTGGCGGAGATAGAGGCGCAGCCGGCGCCGCTCCTGGAGGTACAGCACGGACGTGACGATGGAGCGCAGCTGGTCGACGCGCGTCTGGAAGAGCTCGTCGCGCGGGTACGTCTCCAGGATCTGCATCAGATCGCGTCCGTCGTGGCTGTTGGGCGAGAAGCCCGCGCCCTCCAGGACCTCGGCGACCTTGCGGCGGATGACGGGCACCCGGCGCACGGACTCGGTGTAGGCGGCGGACGAGAACAGTCCGAGGAAGCGGCGCTCACCGATGACATTGCCGTCGGCGTCGAACTTCTTCACGCCGACGTAGTCGAGGTAGCTGGGGCGGTGCACGGTCGACCGACTGTTCGCCTTGGTGAGGATCAGCAGCTTGTGCTCGCGGGCCTTGGCGCGGGCGTCGGCGGGCAGCCGGTCGAAGGACGGGCTGACCGGGTGCGCCTCGTCCTCGCTGTGGTGCGGGTCGGAACGCAGGATGCCGAGGCCGGTGCCGGGGACGGCGGCCAGCGCGTCGCTCTCCTTCAGCTCGTACTCGCGGTAGCCGAGGAAGGTGAAGTGGTCGGCGGCGAGCCAGCGCAGCAGCTCGCGGGCCTCGTTCACCTCTTCGTCGCCGAGCTCGTCGAGCGGCTCGCCGGGCAGGTCGTCGGCGATGCGCAGCGCGGCGTCGCGCATCTTCTCCCAGTCCTCGACGGTCTCCCGTACGTCGGACAGCACGCGGAGCAGATCGACGGAGATCTGCTTCAGGTCGGAGCGGTCGGTCTCGCGGTCGATCTCGACGTGGATCCAGGACTCGACGAGCGCGTCGTGCGGCAGCGCGTGCGTCCCCGTGGCCCCGTTGGCACCCTTGCGGCCCTGCGGGCCGGCAGCGATGCCGTTGCCTTCGGCGAGGACCTCGATGAGCTTGCCGGTGACATCGCGGCGGACGATGACCTGCGGGTGGATCACGACATGGATGCCGCGCCCCTGCCGGGACAGCTCATTGGTGACGGAGTCGACCAGGAACGGCATGTCGTCGGTGACGACCTCGACGACGGAGTGGCTGCACGTCCAGCCGTTCTCCTCGACGGTCGGGGTGTGCACCCGGACGTTCGCGGTGCCCTGCGGGCGGTTCTCCGCGAGCCGGTAGTGGGAGGAAGCAGCGCCGAAGACATCGACCGGGTCGCGGCCGGCGAGGTCCTCCGGAGCGGTGTGCAGGTAGTAGCGCTGGAGGTACGAGAGCAGCACGTCCGGGCTCGGACGCTCGTCCTGCCCGGCACCGGTGACGTCGGCCCCGGTGCCCGTGACGTGCACCTGGGGGGTACCGCCCGGGCCGCCGACACCACCGCCCGGACTGTTGTCAGCTACCCGGGCCGCCCGTGCGAGCAGCTCGGCCTTGGCTTCGTCCAGCTTGGTCTGCATGTCCTCTGGCTCCTGTCGCGCGCCGTTGCGTGACGTAGGTGAAAAAAACGACGTACCGCCACGACACGGGGGTTCCGGTCTGAGACGACGCTATGCCGCTATGAGAGATGCCCGGGACCATATCGGCCATTTTTGGTCGTGGGTCCGGGACGGGGGGATCAGTGATAGCCCGGGCACGGTGGCACTCCGGGCGCAGGCCGGGGGCTTCGCTGCCCCCGAGGCGTATCGCGCTGATCACGGGGTCCAGGCTATCTCGCCCGTACCGGGAACCGTCATGAGCCGTATGTGTACAAAAGAAGGCCCCGAACTTTGACACTCTGGACAGCGCGCAACGGACAGATGCACGCTTGATGCAGACGTCCGCGTGAGGGGAGACCGCACCATGGCACCGAAGGTCCTGATCGTCACCGGCGACGCCGCCGAGTCCCTGGAAGTCCTGTACCCGTACCAGCGGCTGCGCGAGGAGGGGTACGACGTCCATATCGCGGCCCCCGCCCGCAAGACGCTCCGCTTCGTCGTCCACGACTTCGAGCCCGGCTTCGACACGTACACCGAGAAGCCCGGCTACACCTGGCCGGCCGACCTGGCGTTCTCCGAGGTCGACGCCGGTGACTACGTCGCCCTGGTCATCCCCGGCGGACGTGCCCCCGAGTACCTGCGCAACGACGCCGAGCTCCGCAAGATCCTCAAGGCCTTCTTCGACTCGGACAGGCCCGTCGCCCAGATCTGCCACGGCCCTCTGCTGACGGCGGCGATCGGCGAACTGAGCGGCCGCCGCGTCACGGCGTACCCCGCACTGGAACTCGACATGCAGGCGGCGGGCGCCACCTTCGAGGACCATGAAGCAGTGGTGGACGGCACCCTGATCTCGTCCCGCGCCTGGCCGGACCACTCGGCCTGGATGCGTGAATTCCTGAAGGTCCTGCGCACGAAGGCCCCGGCGAACTGAGGTCTGGGCCGGCTGAGGCGTCGCCGGTCCGCGACGTCGTCGCAGCCCCCTCAGCGCCTCGTGGGGCCCCGCCCGCCCCCTCCGGGCACCCCTCAGCCAGTCATCTGCTCGGCAAGCTCCACAGCCTCGGCCAGGCTGTCCACCACCGGCACGCCGGCCGCCTCCAGGCTGGCCCGGCTGTGCGACCCCCCGGTATAGAGCACCGCCCCCGCGCCGACATGCGACGCGGCCAGCGCGTCGTCCACCGCGTCGCCGATGACCACCGTGCGCTCGGGCGATATCCCGCCCAGAGCGGCAAGGTGCCGTTCCATGTGCTGAGCCTTGCTGCCGCCGGACGGCCCGGTGCGGCCGTCGACCCGTGTGAAGTGCCGCTCGATCCCGTACCCCCGCACCACCGGCACCAGCTGCTCGTGGACATACATGCTCAGGAGCGACTGGCTGCGCCCGGCGAGCTGCCACTGCGCCAGCAGCTCCGTAGCCCCCGCGGTCAGCCCACAGGCGACCCGACGCTCGGTGTAGTAGCGGTGGAAGATCCCGTCCATCCGCTCCCACTCGGCCTCGGTGGGCAGCCGGCCCATCAGCCGCTCGTAGAAGCGGGGGATCGGGATGCAGTACATCTCCCGGTACTGCTCCAGCGTGAGCGGCTCCAGGCCGACCTCGGCGAACGCGGCATTCGTCGCCCCGACGACCGCGTCGTTGTCGTCGAGCAGTGTGCCGTTCCAGTCCCAGACCAGATGCGTGCGGTGCTTCCCGTGCGTCCCCATGGATAGAAAGTACCTGCCGGGTACGACAGCCGGGTCAGCCGATCAGGTTGGGAATCTCCTGCACGCCGAACCAGAGCAGCTCGTGGTCCTCGGCGCCGTCCACGGTGAACTGCGCGTCGTCGTCCCCGAGGTCCGCGGCGCCGAGCACCGCGGCGGCCGCCGCCACGCCCTTCTCCGCGTCGTCCGCGTCGACATGCACTGCGGCCGCCTTCTTCAACGCCACCGCGGACGCGATCCGCACCTCGCCGAGCGACGACGGATCGAGGCTGTGGTCGGGGTCGGCGACGGCTTCGCCGTCCGGTACGTCGACGGCGACGACCACACGTCTGCGCACGGCGCCGGGGTCCCCGGCGATCATCCGCAGCGAGGCGGACGCGGCCCGGTTGAGCGCCGCGTACTCCAGCTCCTCGATGTCGTCGGAGACGTACCACTCGCGGAGCGCGGGTGTCACCGCGTACGCGGTCAGCGGACCGGGGCCGACCTCGCCCGCCCGGTGCGCCGCTGCGAGACCGGAGAGGGTCAGGGGGACGTACACGCGCATGGCTGGCCGCTTTCGTAGTCGGAGACGCCCTCAGGATACGTGCGACGTCCCCCTTCGGGGTTACGGGTACGGCCTCCGGCCCGTCCACTCCGCGCGCACGATTCACCCCTCACGCCGCCCCCACGCACCTCGCGGCACCGCGTCCGTCACCCGGATAGGTGAACCTCAAGGACCGCGCCCGGCACCCCGACGGCGCTTGCGGCCGTGTACGTCACCGCCGTAGAAGATCCCCAGCAGAAGTTACCGCCCGGTATCCGACCGGGCCTCGGATCAACGGGGCGATGAACGATGAGCGTGAACAGGACCCGGCCCGCCGGACGTCACGACCAGCGCAGGCCCGAAGCGCTACCGGCGCAGCGTCGCCGGGCGGCGCAGCGGATGCGCCCGCACCACTGGTTCGCGGAACGCCTCCTCGCGGTTCTCAGTGGCCAGCGCCCGGTGCACTGGATGCTCGGTCACACGATCGGCGAGGCCTACGACCAACTTGCCGAACTGGCCCCGGCCACCCCGCTCAGGGCTCGCGGCGCCCGCCCGGTGGTACGCCGCTGCCACGGCGCCCAGCCCGCGCCGGGAGTGGTGGAAGCGTGCGCGAGCATCGCGGCGGGCGAAGAGGTGCGCGCCATGGCCTTCCGTCTGGAACAGGGCGCGGATCTCCGCTGGCGCTGCGCAGCGGTAGAGCTGGGCGGCACCAAGTCCGGCAGCTGAGGCGATACACCCGCCCCCGCACACGGCTGGGGCCGGACACCCCTCGGTGCCCGGCCCCAGCCGTGTGCAGAGCGAACCCACGCCCACAGGGCGCAAGCGCGGCCGCGCGCTACTTCTTGCGGCGCCGTCCCCCGCCCCCGCTCTTCTGCGCCTTGCGGCGCTCCGCCCGGGTGAGTCCGTCCGACTCCGACCCGGCCCCACCGTCACCGTTGGCGAAGTCGCCCTCGACGACACCGCCTTCCCCGTCCACCGTGGGAGCGGAGAAGTGCAGCCGGTCCGGCCGCTGCGGAGCGCCGAGCCCCTTGGCACGGATCTCCGGGCGCGCCGCAGCCGGAACCGCGGCATCCTCCTTCGCCAGCGAGGTCCGCTCGGCCGCATCCTGCACCGGGACCTCCTCGACCTGCTGCTCGACCTGGACCTCCAGGTTGAACAGGTAGCCGACGGACTCCTCCTTGATGCCCTCCATCATGGCGTTGAACATGTCGAAGCCCTCGCGCTGGTACTCGACCAGCGGGTCCTTCTGCGCCATGGCCCGCAGGCCGATGCCCTCCTGGAGGTAGTCCATCTCGTAGAGGTGCTCACGCCACTTGCGGTCCAGGACGGACAGCACGACGCGCCGCTCCAGCTCCCGCATGATGTCCGAGCCGAGCTGCTTCTCGCGCTCGTCGTACTGCTCGTGGATGTCGTCCTTGATGGACTGCTCGATGAACTCTGCGGTGATCCCGGCCCGGTCCCCGGCCGCGTCCTCGAGCTCTTCGACGGTGACCTTCACCGGGTAGAGCTGCCTGAACGCTCCCCACAGCCGGTCGAGGTCCCACTCCTCGGCGAAGCCTTCGGCGGTCTCCTGCCGGATGTAGTCGTCGATGGTGTCGTCCATGAAGTGGCGGATCTGCTCCTGCAGGTCCTCGCCCTCCAGGACGCGACGGCGCTCGCCGTAGATGACCTCGCGCTGCCGGTTGAGCACCTCGTCGTACTTCAGGACGTTCTTACGCGTCTCGAAGTTCTGCTGCTCGACCTGCGACTGCGCCGACGCGATCGCCCGGGTCACCATCTTGTTCTCGATCGGCACGTCGTCCGGCACGTTCGCCATCGACATCACGCGCTCGACCATCTGCGCCTTGAACAGTCGCATCAGGTCGTCGCCGAGCGACAGGTAGAAGCGGGACTCACCCGGGTCGCCCTGACGGCCGGAACGACCGCGCAGCTGGTTGTCGATACGCCGCGACTCGTGCCGCTCCGTACCGAGGACGTACAGCCCGCCGAGCTCCTTGACCTCTTCGAACTCCGCCCTGACGGCCTGCTCGGCCTTCTCCAGCGCGGCGGGCAGCGCGGCCGCCCACTCCTCGACGTGCTCGACGGGGTCGAGACCGCGCTGGCGCAGCTCCGCCTCGGCGAGATCGTCGGGGTTGCCGCCGAGCTTGATGTCCGTACCGCGGCCGGCCATGTTCGTGGCGACCGTGACCGCGCCCTTGCGGCCGGCCTGGGCGACGATCGTCGCCTCACGGTCGTGCTGCTTGGCGTTGAGGACCTCGTGCTGCACACCGCGCTTGGAGAGCTGCTGCGAGAGGTACTCGGACTTCTCGACCGAGGTGGTGCCGACCAGGATCGGCTGGCCCTTCTCGTGCTTCTCTGCGATGTCGTCGACGACCGCGGCGAACTTCGCGACCTCGGTCCGGTAGATCAGGTCCGACTGGTCGGCACGGACCATCGGCCGGTTCGTCGGGATCGGCACGACGCCGAGCTTGTAGATCTGGTGGAACTCGGCGGCCTCGGTCATCGCCGTACCGGTCATGCCGGACAGCTTGCCGTAGAGGCGGAAGAAGTTCTGCAGGGTGATCGTGGCGAGGGTCTGGTTCTCGTCCTTGATGTCCACCCCTTCCTTCGCCTCGATCGCCTGGTGCATGCCCTCGTTGTAGCGGCGGCCGGCGAGGATACGGCCGGTGTGCTCGTCGACGATCATGACTTCGCCGTCGATGACGACGTAGTCCTTGTCCTTCTTGAAGAGTTCCTTGGCCTTGATGGCGTTGTTGAGGTAGCCGACGAGGGGGGTGTTGACCGACTCGTAGAGGTTGTCGATGCCGAGCCAGTCCTCGACCTTCGCCACACCAGGCTCATGGATCGCGACGGTCCGCTTCTTCTCGTCGACCTCGTAGTCGCCGGTCTCCTCGATGCCCTTGAGCGGGTTGCCCGCCTCGCCCTTCTTGAGGCGCGTGACCAGCTTGGCGAAGTCGCCGTACCACTTGGTCGCCTGATCGGCCGGGCCGGAGATGATCAGCGGCGTACGGGCCTCGTCGACGAGGATCGAGTCGACCTCGTCGACCACCGCGAAGTTGTGGCCGCGCTGGACGAGCTCGTCCGCGGACCATGCCATGTTGTCGCGGAGGTAGTCGAAGCCGAACTCGTTGTTCGTGCCGTACGTGATGTCGCAGGCGTACTGCTCACGACGCTGGGCCGGCGTCATGTTCGCGAGGATGCAGCCGACGGACAGGCCCAGGAACTTGTGGACCCGGCCCATCATCTCGGAGTCGCGCTCGGCCAGATAGTCATTGACTGTGATCAGGTGCACGCCCTTGCCGGAGAGCGCGTTGAGATACGCGGGCAGGGTGCCGACGAGGGTCTTGCCCTCACCGGTCTTCATCTCGGCCACATAGCCGAGGTGCAGCGCCGCGCCACCCATCATCTGGACGTCGTAGTGGCGCTGTCCGAGGACTCGCTTGGCGGCCTCACGGACCGTCGCGAATGCCTCGGGGAGCAGGTCGTCCAGGCTCTCGCCGTCCGCGTACCGTTCCTTGTACTCGTCGGTGAGCGCCCGCAGCTCGGCGTCGGAGAGGTTGACAAAGTCCTCTTCGATGGAGCTGACCTGGTCCGCGATGCGGTGCAGTTTGCGCAGGATCTTGCCTTCGCCTGCACGCATGAGCTTGTTGAAGACGGACACTGAGGCTGGTCTCCTTGCCGGTCGGGCCTGGCACTGGGTCGTGTGATGGACGCTGGCACGGGCACGGCAGGTGGGCCCCACCGCAACGGCCATCGTAAGCGAGGACCCCGCCGCGCCGGGAGGGCTGCCGCCGCGTTGAGCCCGCTGTGCCCTTTCGAGTCAACGGATGGAGGACTCGGAAGGTGCCGGGAAGCCCGAAATCCGGTCGCTTTGCGGTCGGCGCCTCACCAGAATCCGTACATGGAGCCGATCACTCTCACCACCGAACGTCTTCTGCTGCGCCCCTTCGCCCGGAGCGACGCGGACGAGGTGTACGCCGCCTGTCAGGACCCGGACATCCAGCGCTGGACGGTCGTCCCCTCCCCGTACAGCCGGGCCGATGCCGAACTCTTCACGGAGAAACTGTCCCCCGGCGGCTGGCAGGACGACTCCATGTACAACTTCGCGGTGGTCCGGCGCGACAGCGGGGCGCTGACCGGTGCACTCGGCATCAATCGGCGCACTCTGCCGGGCACGTACGAGGTGGGGTTCTGGACGGCGAAGGAGCACCGCGGTCTCGGCCATACGACGGAGGCGGTACGGGCCGCCGCCCACTGGACGTTCACCGCGCTCGGCGGGGACCGGCTGGAGTGGCGGGCCGAGGTCGGCAATGTGCCCTCGCGGGCCGTGGCGCGGCGGGCAGGCTTCCATCTGGAGGGCGATCAGCGCTCGGGGCTGCTGAACAAGGGCGTGCGGCGGGACACCTGGGTCGGCGCGTTGCTCCCGTCCGACCTGGGCCTGCCGGGCACCCACCCGTATCTGCCGAGGAAACCTCCCATCGGCACCCCCTCCGGTCGCACGGACCTGTCCACCGCTCCGTGAACGAATGTCAGTGCGGCCCTCTAGGGTTCGGTCCATGACGTCTGTGCCGCCTCCCGCTGCCGAACTCTCCGCCGACCAGGCACGCAGGATCGCCCTGCGCGCCCAGGGTTTCCTCGGGGCACCGGACCGGCGCGCGGGGGTGCCGGGCGTGCTGCGGCACCTCGGCGCCGTACAGCTCGACACGATCTCGGTGCTGGCCCGATCCCACGAGCTGATTCCGTACGCACGGCTCGGCGCCGTCGGCCGTCGCACGATCGAGGACGCGTACTGGTCGGGTGGCCGCACCTTCGAGTACTGGTCGCATGCGGCGTGCCTCCTGCCGGTCGAGGAGTGGCCGCACTTCGCGTTCCGCCGCCGCTCCTACCGCGCACGCCCGCAGTGGAACCACGACCTGCCGGAGGGGGCGTACGACACGGTGATCAAGCAGTTGAGCGCCGAGGGGCCGCTGACGGCGACGGAGCTGGGCGGGGCGAAGAACGGCGGGGAGTGGTGGGACTGGTCGGCGTCGAAGGTCGCCGTCGAGCGGGCCCTGATGTACGGCGAAGTGGTGTGCACCGAGCGGCGCGGCTGGAAGCGGGTGTACGACCTTGCCGAGCGTGCTCTGCCCGATGCCGTACTGCACGACGATCTGGACGACACGGAATGTCTGCGCCGGCTGGTCGCACTCGCCGGGCAGTCCCTGGGGGTCGGTACCCGTGCGGACATCGCGGACTACCACCGGCTGAAGGCCGAACAGTTCGACGCGGTGGTGGCGGACTCCGGGCTGCTGCCGGTGACGGTGGAAGGCTGGGCGAAGCCCGCCTGGGCCGACCCGGCGGCGCTGGCTGCGGAGCCGCGCGGACGGCACCGTACGACGCTGCTGTCACCGTTCGACTCACTGATCTGGGAGCGGGCGCGGACGGAGCGAATCTTCGGTTTCACCCACCGCCTGGAGGCATATGTCCCCAAGCCCAAGCGGATCCACGGCTATTTCGCGATGCCGCTGCTGGCGGGCGGAAAGCTCCAGGGCCGGGTCGATCCGGCGCGCGAGGGCACGACCCTGGTCGCCCGGCAGGTGTCCCTGGCAGGCAGGAAGGCCGTGGCGCCGATGGCCGAGGCGCTCGTGGAGGCGGCGTCCTGGGTCGGCTGCACGGCGGTCCGGGTGGAACGGGTGGACGGACCGGAGCTGCGCGAGCCGCTCAGCCAGGAAATCGCGCGCGCCCTCGGCTGACCCAGCTGTACCGGCGTACCCGATTCACCTGATCTCCAGGATCTTCTCCCGCATGGCATAGACCACTGCTTCCATCCTGGAGTGCAGCTGCAGCTTCTCCAGAATATTGCGGACGTGGTTCTTCACGGTGTTCTCGGAGATGAACAGTTCCTTCGCGATATCGCGATTATTCATGCCCGTGGCAACCAGTTTGAGGACTTCGAGCTCACGGTCGGTGAGCCGTGGCGCCGGTACCAACCTGCGCTCGTCGGTCCGCTGGATCATCGACTTGAACTCGGTGAGCAGCTTGGACGCCATGGACGGGCTGATCTGGGACTGTCCGTCGGCGACCGCGCGGATCGCCGTGGCCACCTCGTCCGTGGAGATCTCCTTGAGGAGATAGCCGGTGGCGCCCGCCTTGATCGCGTCGTAGAGGTCGGCCTCCTCGTCACTGATCGTCAACATGATGATCTTCGCGCTGGGGGCCACTTCCTTGATGGAGGTGCAGGCCTCGATGCCGCCGCGCTTGGGCATCCGTACGTCCATCAGCACGATGTCGGGCAGCAGGTCGGCCGCCTTGTCGACGGCCTCCGCCCCGTCACCCGCCTCGCCGACGACCTGGATGTCCTCCTCCTGGGCGAGGACGATCTCCAGGCCTCTGCGGAAGAGCGCATGGTCGTCCACGACCAGGACGCGGATCGGCTCCTTACGGGAACTCTCCGCGTCCGCGCCGGTATCGGCACAGGCAGCGTCGTCGGCATCATTCGCATCGCGCACGGGCCCGAAGGTGTCCGCCATCGTTCCTCCCCCAGAAGGCCACGGCCTGAAGTTCACAAACTGTCCGCCAACGGCAGTTCACAGAGCACCTATTGGCTTGGGACGTCATGATTCCATGCCTGGACGTCAGAGCGGTGGTCGTGTGGTCCCACGCGGGTGCCCCTGGTGGCGTGATTACGCCCCCAGGGGCACCCACCGATACGGGGCGTCAGCCGCCGAGCGCACCGCCCGCGCCGCCCGCCTCGTCAGCGGCCAACGGGTCGGTCCTCAGATGAATGACACCGTAGTCGTAGGCGTGCCGCCGGTAGACGACACTGGGTTCCTTCGTCTCGGCATCGACGAACAGATAGAAGTCGTGCCCGACCAGTTCCATCTCGTAGAGGGCCTGATCGAGCAACATCGGCGCCGCGACGTGCGTCTTCTCGCGCATCACCAGCGGCCCTTCGCCCTGCACCTCGAGCGAGCCGATCCTGGTGGTGGGTACGGACTGTGCCTCGCCGCCGGCGAGGTCACCCTCACTGTTGAACGACGCCGCACCCGGCACGGTCTCGGCGACTTCGGCAGCGGGAATCCGGCCGTTGCCCCGGCGGCTGTAGCGCTTGTCGTGCTGCTTGCGCAGCCGCGCCTCCAGCTTGCCGGTGGCCAGGTCCAGCGCTGCGTAGGGGTCGGCTGCGGCCGCTTCCGCACGGATGACCGGTCCCCGCGAGCGAAGCGTGATCTCCACCCGGTCGGAACGGTCGGCCTGACGGGGGTTTGGCTCCTTGGACACCTCGACGTCGAGGCTGATCACCTTGCCGTCGAACTTCTGGATCTTGTCCAGCTTCAGCTTCTCGGCCACGTGCTTGCGGAACCGCTCGGGCACCTCGGTCTTGCGGCCCTTGACGACGATGTCCACGCAGAACTCCGTTCCCGGATCGCTCCGCTCGGCGGCGGAGCATCTCCCTTTTGCACCAGGCCCCGGTGATCGCCGGAGCCGCGGACTCGGTGGCTTCGACCTCCTCCTCCCCCATCCGGGAGGCCTCCACCCCACCGACTTTTCAGCTTCTGGACTACCGGTGAGTTACCTGCCCGAAACGTGGTGGTGCATTCGTCGAGGTCCGGCATTCACCATTCCTCACAACCGAACATAGCCTGCTCGGCCGGATCTCGGCACCCGCTACTCGCACGTACCTCCGTTCAGGGCTCTTTACCCACTCACTACCTGCAACGATGAAAGTTCATGGGCAGTTCCGGTTTATTTCGAAGGCGGACGGAGATGCCGCAACAACGGCCGCCTGCCGCATGCGAGGACCCCTGTCTTCGCGCAGGTCCGCCGCGTCGATCGCGCGTGCTGCCTCGGCCAGCGAGGCCCCGGTCGTCAGAAGGTCGTCCACCAGCACCACCCGTTCGGTCGCAAGCAGCCGCTCACCACCGGCCACCACCTCCAGCGCACCCGCCAGATTCTCCTGACGCTGCCGCGCACCGAGTCCCGACTGATCGGCCACCGGGCGCCGTTGCCGCAGAACGGAGGCCACCTGTGCCGGCACGCCACCACGCCGCAGCTCCCCCGCGGCCGACAGCGCGATCCTGCGCGCCGGATCGTGCCCGCGCGCCGCCACCGCCCGCCGCGCCGACGGTACGGGCACGAGCAGCACCGGTCCCGACCGACCTCCCACCTGCCCCGTCCCGGCCCTTACAGCACCCGCCAGCGCCCTGCCGAGCTCCCGCGACAGTCCCAGTACGCCACGCTCCTTGTGAGCCAGGAGCGTCGCCCGCACCGCGTTCTCGTACGCCGCGGCGGCATGCACCACCGGCAGCCCGGCCGGCTCCGGCGCGGGTCTCACCCGTCGCGGCACCGCTCCATGAAGCGCCGCCCGGCATTCCTCGCACAGCTCCGTCCGCGGTCTGCCGCAGCCACTGCAGGCCACCGGCAGGACCAGCCCAACAATCTCCCGCCACCACCCCCGCATGACTCCACTGTGCGCCCGTGGCACGAACCCGGCCACCCCTGTGGAAAACGCAGCCGCGACGAACGGGTCAGCGCACCCGTCACCACGCGATCACCCGGCACCGCTGGTCCGGGGAGCCCCCGGACCAGCGCTCAGCCCGGGTAGACCAGCGACGAGCCCTCCTTGAGCACCGTCTGCCAGTTGTCCCCCGGCGACAGCATGACGACCCCGTCGTCCTCGGTGTCCGCCATCAGCGGCAGCTGCTCGTCGTCCGCCGCGGCGACCGACGACACCTGATTCGCTCCGGGCAGCACACCCGACGCCGGAGCCGAACCGTCCGCCTGGACATAGCGCACCTGCTGTACGCCGCCCTGTTCCTTGCCAACCACCACCAGGCGGCTCCGGCCCGACCAGGACATCGCGGTCACATCGGCCAGCTGCGGCGCGGCCTGCCGCAACGCCACGACGGAGACGTCCTGCTTGGTGTCCGGATCCCGGCGCTCGATCCGGCCGATCTTCAACGTGGTGTGGCCGCCCTCGGTCAGCAGCAGCGCGATCCGGACACCGTCCGCCGACAGCCGCAGCGCCTCGATCCGTGCGCCGCCCAGGCCCGGCACCGCGACGTCCAGTGGCTTGCCGGTACCGCCGGCCAGCCGCAGCAGCCGGGGATCGTCCGGATTCCGGTCGGCCACCCAGAGATCGCCCCGACCGTCCCAACTCGGCGCCGACAACCGGTCCTCCGGCTTCTTCGCCTTGCTGATCACGGTGGGCGCGGGGAGCTGGCCCTGCGCGTCGACGGAGGAGACGGAGGAGACGTACAGAACCGCACTGTTCTGCGAGACCGCCGCCGCCAGCTGTTCGTCCCGGGCCACGCCGACCGTGCTCATCTGCACCGGTCCGTTCCCGAGCGGGCCGGCCACCGGCTCCGGATCACCGCTGCCCCTGGTGCTCCCGGGGATGCGCTGGACATGTCCCTTGTCATCGACGAAGTACTGGCTGTCGGGGCCGCCCGAGGAACTGTCCGGAGCGAACTCCTCCGCCTGGTCCGCGCCCAGGACACAGAGCGTCGAACCGTCGGACCGCTGCAGCTCGACCTGCTCAACCCGTGCGGACGTCAGATCGCGCACGGTGTACAGCACCTGAGAGGCCATCATGCGGCAGGAGCGCTGCCCGGCGCCGTCCGCCTTCTTGGTGAGCGGAACCTTCAGTACGTTGCGGTCGTCGGGCGCCAGGGCCGTGACGCCCTTGCGCAGGACCGTACCGGTGGGGAAGCGGGAGTCGACTACCGGCCGCAACCAGTTGGTCGGTCCCTCGACGAGACTGCGGACCGTCTGCGTCACGGTGTCCATCCCCGTGATCGGGTCCGTCCGGTTGCGCACGTAGACGGGGTCGGCGACCAGCATCGACCGACCTGCCGACGGTCCGCTGGCGAAGTAGTACTTGTTGACGGAGCGGTAGAGCCGCTTGAAGTCGGACTGACCGAGCAGCAGGCCGTCCGGCACGAAGTCGATGCGCCACTCCTTGCTGCCGTTCTGCCGCACCAGGTGCAGGGTCCGGTTGAAGTCCGTGGGCGCGACGGGCCTGTATGCGCTCTGCGCGTCGACCGTCGCCACCTTCTCACCGGTCAGCGTGTAGGTGAGTTCCGTGCTGCTGCGGTCGCCGTCGCGGACCGGGCGATCGCTCCGGTTCGGCGCCTTGGAGAGCACTGTGGTGAACGCGCTCGGCTTCCAGGTGCGCGAAGCCTCCTTCGTCAGGTACTTCCGGGTCGTCCGGAAGCCGGGGTCATCACTGGTCATGGACTCCAGGAAGCCGTCGACCACCTCGTCCGGAGTGGCGTTGTCGCGGGGCGCCACCGCGTACACCTGCACCTGGGAGTCACCGGGCTGCGAGGCATCGACCGCCTTGATGTCCCCGGTGACGGGCATCGAGCCGCACGCGGAGAGAAGCACGACGCCGCATCCCAGCAGAGCGACCAGCCCCACCGTACGTCCACGGCCGCCCTCACGACGGTCAGCGCCCACGAGTTGTGTCCTCCCGCTCCGGGTCCTGCGCGGCAACGTCGATGGTGTCGCCCGGCCGGTCCTCGGCGGGGCGGGCGATCACACGGGCGCCGTTGCCCGGCAGTGCGGCCGGATGCACCGACGACGGTGCCGTCCGAGGAGCCACGGGGACGGGCAGCGGCGAACGGTCCGGGCTGCCCGGCTGGGTCGGCACCGCCGTGAGGCGGTGCTCGCTCCCGGTCGTGCCGACGTCCGTGGGCCGCTCCCGGTTCTCGCGGTTGCGTCGCGAGTCCTCGGGCTCCAGCGGTATCGGCGAGCCGCGCAGCGGCTCGTCCGCCGTACGCGGCAGCGTCAGCCGGAACTGCGAACCGCCGCCCGGCTCGCCCCACGCCTGCAGCCAGCCGCCGTGCAGCCGGGCGTCCTCGACAGCGATCGACAGTCCGAGACCGGTGCCGCCGGTCGTCCGTGCCCGCGCCGGGTCTGCGCGCCAGAACCGGTTGAAGACCCGGGTCGCCTCGCCGGGCTTGAGTCCTACGCCGTAATCCCGGACGGCGACGGCGACCGCGCCTCCGGCCACCCCCATCCGCACCACGACGTCCCGGCCCTCACCGTGCTCGACGGCGTTGACGACAAGGTTGCGCAGCACGCGCTCGACCCGCCGCGCGTCGGCCTCCGCGATCACCGGCTGCTCGTCGCCGACCACCCGGATCCGGGTGCCCTTGCGCTCGGCGAGCGGCTCGGCGCCGCCGATCACCCGCCGTACGACCTGTCGCAGGTCGATCGGTTCTGCCTCCAGCGCCGCGGCGCCCGCGTCGAACCGGCTGATCTCCAGCAGATCGGAGAGCAGCGACTCGAACCTGTCGAGCTGATCGCCGAGCAGTTCCGCGGAGCGCGCGGTCACGGGATCGAAGTCGACGCGTGCCTCATGGATGACATCGGCGGCCATCCGTACGGTCGTGAGCGGCGTCCGCAGCTCGTGCGAGACGTCCGAGACGAAGCGGCGCTGCATTCGGGAAAGGTCCTCCAGCTGCTGAATCTTCAGCTGCAGGTTCTGAGCCATCTTGTTGAAGGCCTCACCGAGCCGGGCGATGTCGTCCTCGCCGGTGACCTTCATGCGCTCCTGGAGCCTGCCGGCGGAGAGCCGCTCGGCAATCCCCGCAGCCATCCGTACGGGCGTGACGACCTGCCGCACCACGAACCAGGCGATGGCCCCGAGCAGCACGACCACGAACAGTCCTGCGGTGGCCAGCGTGCCCTTGACCAGGGTCAGGGACTTCTCCTCCTGCGTCAGCGGGAAGAGGTAGTAGAGCTGGTACGGATTGTGGTCGATGTCGTACAGACGCTTACCGACAACGAGCCCGGGCTGCGACTCCTGTCCGTTCGCGTACCGAATCAGGGAGTACGTCTGGAACGCACCCGGCCCCTTGTCCACCGCCTCCCGCAGACTCTGCGGAATGCTGGCCGCTTCGACACTGCCCGAGCCGCGCGGCGCACGGGTGCCCTCGTCGGCGCTGAGCGCCACCACGTTGAAGGCGTTCTTGCCGCCACTGGCGAGCTGGTCGACGAGCTCCGTCCGCCACGAATTGTTGGCGGTCGTGCCGTCCCTGGCGTCGCCGCCCTGCCCACCAGGGGTGAGCGGAGCATTCGCCTTGTCCTGGGCCGCCGCGAAGCCACCGGCGGCCTGCGTCTGGGCAGCCTTGCCCTTCGCGTCGAGCAGGCCGTTGCGGACCTGCCCGATCACGACCAGGCCGAGCAGCAGCACGACACCGAGCGACATGAGCAGCGTGCCCGCGACGACCCGCAGCTGCAGGTTGCGCCGCCACAGCCGGACGGCGGGCAGCAGCGGGCGCCGAACCCAGCGCATCAGCAGTCGCGGCACAGGACCGCCGGGCGCCCGGTCGTGGAACAACCGGCCGCCCTGCAGAAGACGTCCGAACGCGGAGGTCGTGTGTCCGGAACCGGTAGCCCGCCCCGTACGGACTCCCGGCTCCCCGGGCTTCGGGGCAGCGCTACCCAGGGACATGTCAGCTCGGTCCGGCCTTGTAACCGACGCCTCGGACGGTCACCACGATCTCCGGCCGCTCCGGGTCCTTCTCGACCTTGGAACGCAACCGCTGGACATGCACATTCACCAGCCGGGTGTCGGCGGCGTGGCGGTACCCCCACACCTGCTCGAGCAGCACCTCACGGGTGAAGACCTGCCACGGCTTGCGGGCGAGCGCGACCAACAGGTCGAACTCCAGCGGGGTCAGGGCGATCGACTGCCCGTCCCGCTTCACCGAGTGACCGGCCACATCGATGATCAGGTCCCCGATGGTCAGCTGTTCCGGTGCCGGCTCTTCGGACCTGCGCAGACGTGCCCTGATCCGGGCAACCAACTCCTTAGGTTTGAACGGCTTGACGATGTAGTCGTCGGCCCCTGACTCCAGGCCCACCACCACATCGACCGTGTCGCTCTTGGCAGTGAGCATGACGATCGGCACGCCCGACTCGGCCCTGATCAACCTGCAGACCTCGATGCCGTCCCGTCCGGGCAGCATGAGATCCAGCAGGACCAGGTCCGGCTTGGCCTCTCGAAATGCGGCAAGTGCCTTGTCGCCGTCCGCTACGAACGACGGCTCGAACCCTTCACCACGCAGCACAATCCCGAGCATCTCGGCCAGTGCGGTGTCGTCGTCGACGACAAGGACGCGTCCCTTCATAATCGACATCATCCCATTAGCTAATCGTTACCTGCGATGATCTGGCACACAGCTCTGCCAGTCCGACCCCCGTGACCGGGGAAACTGCACCCTCCTCCGTGACGATCGCCGTGATCAGTTCTGGCGGCGTGATGTCGAATGCGGGGTTGTACGCCTGGGTTCCCAGCGGTGGGACAGGCAGTCCGCCCACTTCCCCACCCGCCCCGATCCGGGGCAATGTGAGCTCTGTCACTTCTCGTCCGGGGCGCTGCTCCACGACGATCGATGCCCCGTCCGCAGTCTGCAGATCCACGGTCGTGGTCGGCGCCACCACAATGAACGGCACATGGTGGTATTTGGCAAGCACCGCCAGCGGATAACTCCCCACCTTGTTGGCCACGGACCCGTCCGCAGCAATGCGATCCGCCCCGATGAGCACGGCATCCACCTCCCCCGCGGCGAACAGCGAACCCGCAGCATTGTCCGTCAGCAAGCTGTACGCCATCCCGTTGCGCGCCGCCTCGTACGCGGTCAGCCGGGCCCCCTGCAGCAGAGGCCGCGTCTCGTCCACCCAGAGCCGTCGCAGCCGTCCGGCCCGGTGCGCCCCGAGCGCCACAGCAAAGGCCGTGCCCTCACCACCCGAGACCAACGCCCCCGAATTGCAGTGGGTCAGAAGCTGATGTCCGCCGCCGGGCAGCAGCTCTTCGAGCAGCGCGAGCCCGTACTGCGCCATGCGCCGACTGGCCTCGGCATCCTCCCGGTGCAGCGCCTCGGCCTCCGCCAACGCCACCGCGGCCGCCCGCTGCGCATCCACGCCCTTGTCCAGCGCCGCCCAGTACGCCCCCGCCGCGCGCCGCACGCCGTACCCGAGGTTCACCGCGGTGGGCCGCGCCCGCTCCAACAGCCCCGAAGCCTCCGCCACGTCGTCGCCCCGGACGGCGGCCAGCGCGACCCCGTAGGCCCCAGCAATGCCCAGCAACGGCGCCCCGCGCACGGCCAGCGTCTGGATGGCCTGCACCAGCGCAGGCGCATCCGAACACAGCAGCTCGGTCTCCTCGGCGGGCAACCGTGTCTGGTCGAGAAGCACCACTGCAGGGCCTTCCGGGAGCTCGGCCCAGCGGATGGAGGGAAGCGCGGGAGGCTTGATGCCCACCGGCGATTGCGCGTCCTGATCAGCCATCCGCCCAGTCTGCACGGTGAGCCGCCCACAAATGAAGGTACGAAGGTGATGGAGCACCCGGCCCGTACCGGAGCAACGCGTGGCACGATGGCTGCCAACCTGCCGCCCCGATGAGCGGACAGGACCATGAAGGAGCGAGAATGAACGACACTCCGGGCTGGGCCTCGCCCGGATCTGCCCCCTCCGACGGCCAGGAGGCGGGCGTCCCCCGGCCTTCCGAGCCCATCGACAGCAGCGGCTCTGCGGGAAACTGGTCTTCCACGCAGCCACCGGCAGGGCAGTGGTCCCCACCGAGCACCCCTGGCAACGGCCCCGGCGTACCGCCACCCGCCCCTGGCTGGGGCGGCAGGCCGCAGGCAGTCGCCTGGGGTCAGCCGCCAGCTGCCGCAAAGCCCGGTGTCATCCCGCTCCGCCCGCTCGGCGTCGGAGAGATCCTCGACGGTGCGGTGTCCACGATGCGCGCCCACTGGCGCACGGTTCTCGGCATCACACTCACCGTCTCCGTCATCGCACAGATCACGATCATTCTCGTGCAGCGCTACCTGCTGCCGGAACCCGCTACGGTCGACCCGAACGTGACCGGCGCGGAAGAGCTCCGCCAGGCCGCCGACGCCATGCAGTCGAGCCTGATCAACAGCGCGCCGTCGACGCTCGTCGCCCTGATCGCGACGCTCTTCACCACCTCCATGCTCACCATCGTGATCAGCCGCTCGGTGGTGGGCCGATCCGTGACGCTCTCCGAAGCGTGGACCGAGGCCCGGCCCCGCCTCCTTCAGCTGCTCGGCCTGACCCTGCTCCTGACTCTGATGGCCGCCGCCGTCATGGCGGTGGGCGTACTCCCCGGCGTGCTGATCGGCTCCGCTGCCGGCGTCGCTCTCGCCCTTCTCGGATTCCTGGCTGCCACCACCGTCATCATCTGGCTGATGGTCCGCTTCTGCCTCGCCTCGCCGGCACTGATGCTGGAGCGGCAGTCGATCACCGTCTCAATGCGCCGCTCCGCGAAGCTGGTGCGGGGCGCCTGGTGGCGGACGTTCGGCATCCTGCTCCTCACCTGGCTTCTGACGCTCATCGTGACGCTGATCATCGCGATCCCGTTCGGCATCATCGCGATCATCCTGGACGGCGACGGGGTGGGAGCGTTCCTCACCGGGCAGCCCACCGACTTCGGCTGGCCATTCCTGATCATCTCCGGTATCGGCGAGGTGATCATCTCGACGATCACCTACCCGCTCTCCGCCGGTGTGATGGCCCTGCTCTACGTGGATCAGCGCATCCGTCGCGAGGCACTCGACCTCGAGCTCGCTCGGGCCGCTGGTCTGCCCGGCTACGACACCAGGAGCTGATGCCGTGTCGGGGGCGGGGGGCGCGACAGCAGCACGACTGCTGATCCACGCGAGCAGCGACATACCGGTGGACACTCCACGCGTCCCCGCCCGCGAGGCGGCGAGACACGAGCTGTCCAAACCGATGTACCACGAGAACGACCCGAACCTCCTCCAGCGCGGTCTCGACCGCCTCTGGGAGTGGCTCGGCGATCTCTTCTCCGCAGTCTCGAACACCGCGCCCGGCGGACCGCTCGGGCTGATCGTCCTCGTGCTGGTCGTCATCGGCCTGGCCGCCGCCCTCTGGTGGCGGCTGGGCACCCCGCAACGCACCACCCGCCCCGCCGACGCCCTGTTCGACGACAGCCCCCGCAGCGCCGCCGAACACCGGACCGCCGCCGAGGCACACGCTGCCGCCCACCGCTGGGACGAAGCCGTCCAGGAACGCATGCGCGCCATCGTCCGCTCGCTGGAGGAACGCGCCCTGCTCGACCCCCGCCCCGGCCGCACGGCCGACGAGGCCGCCGCCGAGGCAGGCCGCTCACTGCCGATGCACGCGCTGCCCCTTCGTGCCGCCGCCCAGGAGTTCGACGCCATCACGTACGGCGGTCGAAACACCGGCAGGCAGGCGTATCTGATAGTGCGGGACCTGGACCTCGACCTCGAGAACGCCAAGCCCCTGCTGACCACCCCGGCCCAAGGAGCGGCCGAATGACCGCGCCCACTGCCACCTCGACCGTGCCCCCAAGCTCGGTCTCTCCCACCCCGCGCCAGGTCTGGACTCGCACCCGCGGTCTGGTGCTTGCCCTTCTCCTTCTCATCACAGCCGGAATCGTGCTGGCCACCGCACGCTCCGGTGCCCAGCACGGCCGACTCGACCCCCGCTCCGCCGACCAGCACGGTAGCCGGGCCGTCGCCGAACTCCTCAAGGACCGCGGCGTCTCCGTACGAGTCGCCGCCACACTCGACGAGGCCACCGCCGCAGTCGGCCCGGACACCACCCTGCTCGTCACCGCCCCCGACCTGCTGACGCCACGCCAGCAGCGCGAACTCCGCGCAGCAACCGCCGACTCGGCCGGCCGTACCGTCCTCCTCGCAGCGGGCCCCCCGTCCGCGGGCACACTGGCCCCCGGGGTCCGCGCGACGTACGCCGGACCGGTTGCCCCCCGTGCACCGCATTGCTTGCTGCCCGGCGCCCACAGCGCGGGCACTGCTGACACGGGAGGCTTCCACTACACCGCGGACGGCCTCGAAACCCTCGCCTGTTACCCCAGCGGGGGTCTCCCCACCCTGCTCCTGGTCCAGGAGCAGGGCACCGGCGACACCGTCCTTCTCGGCTCCGTGAACTTCCTCTACAACAGCCGTCTCGACAGCCAGGGCAACGCTTCTCTGGCCCTGCAACTGCTCGGCTCCCGTCCACATCTGGTCTGGTACCTCCCCTCGCTCGCTGATCCGTCCGCCACCGGGAACGGCGGAGACAGTGACGACAGCACGGGCAGCGATGATGCCGACAACGGCCGCAGCTTCACCGACCTGATCCCGTCGGGCTGGCTGTGGGGAACCCTGCAACTCGCAGTCGCCGCCGTGCTCGCCGCCATCTGGCGCGCCCGTCGACTGGGTCCCCTGGTCACCGAACGGCTGCCCGTGGCCATCCGCGCCTCCGAATCCACCGAGGGTCGCGCCCGCCTCTACCGCAAGGCGAACGCCCGCGACCGGGCCGCCTCCTCACTTCGCTCCGTCACTCGCACCCGTATCGCGCCGCTCCTAGGGGTCTCACCCCGCGATGCCCATTCCCCCGCGGTTCTCCTTCCCGCCGTCTCCGCACGCCTCAGCAGCACCGAAACCGGCCTCGACACCGTCCTGTTCGGCACGGCTCCGTCCGATGACGCCGCCCTTGTCCGTCTGGCAGACCAACTCGACACCCTCGAAAGAGAGGTACGCACTTCATGAGCGCCCCGCCCCCAGTGCCCGCCCGGACAACCGAGACTGTCGGGAACGACGACGCAGTCCGCGCATCCCTGGAAGCCCTGCGCTCCGAGATCGCCAAGGCCGTAGTCGGCCAGGACCCCGCCGTCACCGGCCTCGTCGTCGCGTTGCTCTGCCGAGGCCACGTCCTCCTCGAAGGCGTTCCCGGTGTGGCCAAGACCCTCCTGGTCCGCGCCCTCGCCGCCTCACTCGAGCTCGACACCAAGCGCGTCCAGTTCACCCCCGACCTGATGCCGAGCGACGTCACCGGCTCGCTGGTCTACGACGCCCGCACCGCTGAGTTCTCTTTCCAGCCCGGCCCGGTCTTCACCAACCTCCTCCTGGCCGACGAGATCAACCGCACGCCCCCGAAGACGCAGTCGTCCCTCCTCGAAGCGATGGAGGAGCGCCAGGTCACCGTCGACGGAACCCCCCGCCTCCTACCGGACCCCTTCCTGGTCGCCGCCACTCAGAATCCCGTCGAGTACGAGGGCACCTACCCCCTCCCCGAGGCCCAGCTGGACCGCTTCCTCCTCAAGCTGACGGTTCCATTGCCGTCCCGCGACGAGGAGATCAACGTCCTGACCCGCCATGCCGACGGCTTCAACCCCCGCGACCTGGCATCAGCAGGTGTACGCCCCGTCGCAGGTCCTGCCGACCTGGAATCCGCCCGGGCCGCGGTCGCCAAAACCACGGTCTCCCCCGAGATCGCCGGCTATGTCGTCGATATCTGTCGTGCCACGCGTGAATCCCCCTCGCTCTCCCTCGGGGTCTCTCCCCGAGGTGCTACCGCCTTGCTCGCCACTGCCCGCGCCTGGGCCTGGCTGACCGGTCGTGACTACGTCATTCCGGACGACGTGAAAGCCCTGGCACTCCCCACGCTCCGTCATCGCATCCAACTCCGTCCCGAGGCGCAGATGGAAGGAGTCACCCCCGACTCCGTCATCACCGCGGTCCTCGCCCACGTCCCCGTACCCCGATGAGGCAGTGACCGTGGCCCTCACCGGACGAACAGCGCTGCTCGCCGCCTTGGGGTCACTCCCTGTAGGCATTCTTGCCCCGAGCTGGACAGGCATGATCGCCGTCAACGCCCCCCTCTCTCTAGCAATTCTGTGCGACTATGCCCTGGCCGCGCCAGTGCGAACGCTCCAGTTCACCCGATCCGGTGACACAACCGTTCGACTCGGCGAGGGCGCAGAAGTACAACTGACCGTAACCAATTCTTCGCGTCGTCGCCTGCGCGCGCATCTCCGCGATGCCTGGCCGCCCAGCAGCTGGCTCACCGGTACGGAACAGGCGGCGTCCCGCCACAGGCTGGACATCCCGGCAGGTGAACGCCGCCGCCTCACCACGCTCCTGCGTCCCACTCGACGCGGCGACCGCCGAGCCGAGCGCATCACCGTACGCTCGTACGGGCCGCTGGGCCTGGCAGCCCGGCAGGGACATCATCAAGTTCCGTGGACGGTGCGGGTACTGCCGCCGTTCACCAGCCGCAAGCATTTGCCGTCCCGCCTCGCCAGGCTCCGGGAACTGGACGGACGCACCAGCGTTCTCACTCGCGGCGAAGGCACAGAGTTCGACAGCCTGCGCGCCTACGTCCCCGGCGACGACACCCGCTCCATCGACTGGCGGGCCACGGCCCGGCAATCGGCCGTCGCAGTCCGTACATGGCGCCCCGAGCGGGACCGCCACATCCTCATCGTCCTCGATACCGGCCGCACCTCAGCGGGCCGAGTCGGTGATGTGCCCCGCCTCGACGCTGCAATGGACGCGACCCTGCTCCTCACCGCTCTCGCCGCACGCGCCGGCGACCGTGTGGACCTGATCGCGTATGACCGCCGCATCCGCGCCCAGGTTCAGGGACGTGCCGCGGGTGAAGTCCTGTCGGCCATGGTCACTGCGCTGGCGCCGCTCGAACCTGAACTAGTGGAAACGGACGCCCGAGGACTCAGCACCACTGCCCTGGCAAGCACCCCTCGTCGCTCTCTGATCGTGCTCCTCACGAGCCTGGACGCGGCTCCCATCGAGGAGGGTCTACTCCCTGTCCTCCCTCAGCTGACTCAGCGCCACACGGTGCTGGTGGCAGCCGTGGCCGACCCGCACATCGCGCAGATGGCCGAAGCCAGGGGCGCGGTGGACGCGGTCTACAACGCTGCAGCGGCGGCTCAGGCCAAAGCTCAACGGCAACGGACCTCGGAGCAACTCCAGCGCCATGGTGTGGTGGTCGTCGACGCCACCCCGGACAGTCTCGCCCCGGCTCTCGCCGATGCCTACCTGGCTCTCAAGGCAGCAGGCCGACTCTGATCCAACACTCCGTGACAACCACACCAGGCACTGACCATGAGGAGGTCTGGTGGCAATCTTCCTGTGAACGCAGAAAAGCCCCGCACCAGAGGTGCGGGGCTTTCCCGGAATAATTGTTCGGCGGCGTCCTACTCTCCCACAGGGTCCCCCCTGCAGTACCATCGGCGCTGAAAGGCTTAGCTTCCGGGTTCGGAATGTAACCGGGCGTTTCCCTAACGCAATGACCACCGAAACACTATGAAATTAACCAACACCGGGCAACAACACGGCCGTTCGTTATTTCAGAACTAACACAGTGGACGCGAGCAACTGAGGACAAGCCCTCGGCCTATTAGTACCAGTCAGCTCCACCCGTTACCAGGCTTCCACATCTGGCCTATCAAC
>NZ_JBFAJH010000004.1:0-45790 GCF_040655115.1 Streptomyces atratus
CATGCCCAGCGAGATCTTCTTGGTCTTGGTCATGCGGGCGAACTTCTTGGGCATTGCGGCGATCTGCATTCGGTAATTCCACTTCCGTCGGGGGGCGATGCCAAGAATTGTTAATCGAGAGGAAATCCCGGGTCAATACCCACCCTTTACTACCCGGATTCGTACCGGGTCCGGAAATAATCGAGAAAAGTGCCGTCAAGGCTGCGGAACAGGTCCCGGCGGCTCTACTATTTGTCTTCGGAGTGACGCCCGTCACGTGGCCCACTCCACACGGCAAATGCCGCGAATCGGCACAAGAGTGGTGCGGGTCACGTGGTCTGCGTCATATTGAGGACGCCGTATTCGCTTGCTGTAATGCTGAATAAACGCACTGTATTGGTGGCGGATTATCGGCGTGAATCGGCAGGGAATCCCGGCCGATGGCCGGTGCGCGGCCGATCCGGTGGCGACGCATGACGGCGACACACGGTGCGTGTCAGCGTCGTGCGACAAGGCTGATTCAGCATCGCGCGGCGGATCAGCAGGTGAAGGGCAGGCTGTACCCCGGAGCGGCGGATACGGACCCCGACGGCCTGGAGGGCGAGGCCGGAGCTGTAGGCGGTCATGGCGTTGACGGCGATCGTCCCCAACACCAGGGCGAGCAGGAAGACGGGGGTGAACCAGGCGGGCAGAATCGTCTCCAGCTCGGTCTGCGGGTCGGTCATGTCGACCGCGGTCGCGGCGAACGCGCCCATCCGTACCCGGTGACCTCGATAGGCTGGAACACGTGGCGAGTACAGGAAAGACACCGGAGGCGGATGCCCCCGGTCCGTTCAGGGGCGCGAACTCCACGCTTTTGCCGTGCAGTTGCGCCGGATGAACGGAGAGATCAACCGCGTCGCGCACGATTTCGCGGCGGATGAGGGACTGCACGCCACCGACGTGCAGGCGCACGCGGCGATCATGGACTCCGAATCGCCGTTGACACCCGGCCGACTGCGGGAACACGTGGGTCTCACCTCCGGCGCGGTCACCGCATGCCTGGACCGACTGGAGCGCGCGGGCCACATCCGCAGGGCCCGGGAGAGCGCGGACCGCCGCGTGGTGCACCTGCACTACCTGCCTGACGCCAAGACATCGGCGCGGGAACACTTCATGCCGCTGGCGACGGCAACCGCGCGCGCCCAGGAGGGTTTCACCGGCGACGAGCTGTCGACGGTTCTGCGCTTCCTGGCCGTGATGAACGACGAGCTGGGGCAACTGCGGCGCGAGCGCTGATCCCGCGGTGGGCCGCCGGCCGGCAGGCCACCTGCATCCGGATGGTCGCGCCGCACAGAAACCACCGCAGCAAAGTGGCACCTTTCCTTGTGGGGGCGTCGGAGCATTTTATTTCAACCATTGAGACACTCTTTGGTTGAGAGATCTTGCTCATACCAGTACCTGGGAGTGCAATGTTGAGGTCCACCCGGCTCGTGCCCTGGCTGGTTCCCGTCCTCCTGCTCGTCGCGTGGCTCGGCATCGGCGGCACCCTCGGCCCGTACGCCGGAAAGCTCGGCGACGTCGCCACCAACGACCGGGCCGCGTTCCTGCCCCAGAACGCCGAGTCGACCAAGGTCATCAACGCGCAGAAATCCTTCCAGCAGAACGAGACGCTCCCTGCGATCGTCGTCTGGACCGCCGCGGACGGCGCCAAGGTGAGCGACCATCAGCGCCGGGCGGCCACCGACGCCCTCGCCTCGCTCAAGGGCTCGCCCGAGCTGGTCGCGGAGCCGTCACCGGCCCTCGCCTCGCAGGACGGTCAGGCCCTGCAGGGCATCGTGCAGCTGCGGCCCGACCTGGGCAAGGAACTGCCGGACGCACTCGAGAAGCTGGCGGACGCGGCCGCGAAGGTGCCCGGCGCCGAAGTCGCGATCGCGGGACCGGCGGCCAGCCAGGCGGACCTGGCCAGCGCGTTCGCGGGAATCGACGGACTCCTCCTCGGCGTCGCGCTTGCCACGGTGCTGGTCATCCTGCTGCTGGTCTACCGGAGCGTGCTGCTGCCGCTTGTCATCATCATCGGCGCGGTCTTCGCGCTCGGGCTCGCCTGCGCTGTGGTGTACGCCCTCGCCGACCATGCCATCGTCCGGGTGGACGGTCAGGTGCAGGGAATCCTCTCCATCCTGGTCATCGGCGCCTCGACCGACTACGCCCTGCTGCTCACCGCGCGTTTCCGCGAGGAGCTGGGCCGGCACAGCGACCGGATGACCGCCATGCGCGCAGCCCTGCGCAAGTCCGTGGGCCCGGTCGTCGCGAGCGCGGCGACCGTGGCGCTCGGCCTCATCGCCCTGCTCCTCAGCGACCTGACCAACAATCGCGCCCTGGGGCCCGTCGGCGCCATCGGCATCGTGTGCGCCGTCCTCACCACACTCACCTTCCTGCCCGCCGTGCTCGTGCTGCTGGGGCGGAGCGCGTACTGGCCGGCCCGCCCGGCCACCGGCGGCAATTCGGCCGGCATCTGGGTTCGCGTCGCCTCGCTGGTCGACCGCGCACCCCGCAAGGTCTGGGCCGTGACACTGGCAGCCCTGCTCGCCTGCGCGGCCTTCGCCCCCATGCTCGAGTCCAAGGGCATGCCGCTCGACGAGATCTTCGTGAACGACGCACCGTCCGTCGCCGCCCAGGCCACGCTGAGCAAGCACTTCCCTGGCGGCTCGGGCAACCCGGCCGTCATCATCGCCGACGCGAACAGCCTCGACGCAGTGGCCGAGGCCGCCCGCAAGACCGACGGCGTGGCGTCAGCCCTGCCGACCGCTGCCTCCCGGGAGCCCGGCGCCGGGGCTCCCCTGGTCGTCGACGAAAGAGTCCGGATCGCCGCAACGCTCGAGGACCCGGCGGACAGCGACGCGGCGAAGAACACGGTCGCACATCTGCGCGAGGCCGTGCACGCCGTTCCCGGATCGGAATCCCTGGTCGGCGGCTACACCGCCCAGCAGTACGACACCCAACAGACCGCCGAGCGCGACCGGAAGCTGATCGTCCCGGTCGTCCTGGTGATCATCCTGGTGATCCTTGTCGGGCTCCTTCGCTCGCTGCTGATGCCTGTGCTGCTGGTGGCCACCGTGGCACTCAACTACTTCGCCACGCTCGGCGTGTCCGCGCTCGTCTTCCAAGAGATCCTCGGCTTCTCGGGCACCGACGCGTCGGTGCCGCTGTACGGCTTCGTCTTCCTTGTCGCCCTGGGCGTGGACTACAACATCTTCCTGATGTCGCGCGTCCGGGAGGAGTCGCTCAGGCACGGCACGCGCGAGGGTGTGTTGCGGGGGCTCACCGCCACCGGCGGGGTCATCACGTCCGCCGGAGTGGTGCTCGCCGCAACGTTCGCCGCACTCGGTGTCATCCCGCTGGCCTTCCTGGTGCAGATCGCCTTCATCGTCGCCTTCGGCGTGCTGATGGACACTCTGGTGGTCCGGTCGCTGCTGGTGCCGGCGCTGGTGCGGGACGTCGGCGCGACGGCGTGGTGGCCGGGATCCCTCAGCCGTGAGGAGACTCCGCAGCCCACCGAGCGGGAGCCGGTCGGCATCGGCTGAGGCGGTTGCGGCGGCCCGCTGACCGGCCCCCGCGCCCCGGCAATCACCGGGTGCGGGGGTCGTTGTCCCGGAATCAGCACGCTCGCGCAATACGATGCGTCTTCCGCTCGGCACGGTCAAGGGCCATCTCCGGCGCGCGCTGCACTCCCTGCGCCGCTCGATCGACGCGGAGCCGACCACCGTACAGAAGCACGGAACGCCCGCGTAGCTGTCGCAGACGCTGTCCGCTGCTCTCAGCATCGGGGGCGTTCGGGATCGGAGGATGACGGCTGTCAGCCTCGCATCAGGACCTCGACGGCATCGACGCCCGACCGCAGGCCCTTCAGCCTCCCGGTACCCGGGACGTGCGGGCAGCTCGCCCAGCCCGGTCCGGCAAGCAGCAGGGCAGGGCCGGCCCGGGCTCCGCGCAGACCCCATTCCCTACCCGAAACCCTCTGGACGACCGCACGGTCCGCGGTCGAGCGGGACTGCGCCCACAGGACCACCGCCGACGGGCCGATCCGGCGGACCGCCTCGTAGGACGCCTCGGCCGGCAGCGCCGGGCCGAACATCGGTTCGGGCAGACCGCGTTCGCCGAGCGCGGCCCCGAGAGCCTCCATCGGGAGGCTGTGCTGCTCGCCCGGCGCGCAGACCGACAGCACCGGGGCGGCTTCCGTCGGGCCGCGGGCCGCACGGGTGCGGCTGATCGCGGACGAGATGTACCAGGACAGCAGGTGTTGGACCTCGACGTACCGTTGCCCGGTGGTGGCCCACTTGCGCCCTGCGGCGTGGAGCGTCGGGGCGAACACGTCCTCCCAGGGGCCGTCACCGGTCCGTGCTCGGCGATCGCCGTGTCGAGCAGATCCTCCACAGCGAGTGCTTCGAGCCGTATCACCGCCCGGGCGAGGCCCCGGCAATCCTTCCGGACGTCACCGAGCGGCAGGGCGGTACGCCCGCCGGGCGAAGGCACTCGGTGCTCCGTGGACGAGGGGGCGGGTGCGGCGGCGACGTGTGTACGCGCGTCCTCCGCGCCGGACGCACCCCGGAGCGCGACGCGCGCCGCCTCCGCGGCGGAACACCCTCGGCGGTGAGCCGGCACATTTCCTCCAGCCGGGAGATGTCCTCGGGCGTCCGCCGGCAGTGCTTTCCGTCCGTCCGAGTAACGGGGCCCATCGCGTACCGCCGCTCCCGGGCACGGAGCGTGGTGGCCGCGACGCCGAGCCGCCGGGCGACCGCACCGGTGCTCAGAGCGGCACCTCCAGGGTCGTCGAGCCGTGGAGCGGAGTCAGGATCAGTGGCCATGGATCACCGTACGAGGCACGACCGCTGCAAGATCCTCCCTGTCACTCCGGGCCGCCGTCGGACCGCGGTGCAGGTCGCGGACACCGGCTACGGGCGAACGCCGACTTCCGCATCGCGTGGAAGACCGCGGCCTGGCCCATGTGCCACCGGCCAGGGGAAGACGGCTGCAGCGGCGAGGGACTCGTACGCCCTCGGAGATACGCTGTCGAGCCCGCTCGCCCGCTCGGCGTCGACGAGCAGAGTCGGCTCGCCGAGAGGCGAGACGGCGGCGTGGTGGTACGTGGTGACCGTGCGTGTGCGGGGCACCTCCAGCCCCGGGAGCCGTGCCGCGGGCGCCTGCGGTCCGATGGCCACGACCACGACGCGCGCGGCCCGTTCACCGGCTCCCCCGCCGGTGCGGGCGTACACCGGGGCCTCGAGTTCAAGCGCACCGGGCAGAAGCCCGTCGGCGAGCTGCGCGGGCAGGCGCCGATGCCCCGCCCCGGCAGGCACAGGCTGCCGCGGGCCATGCTCCGCCGGACCAGGTCGAAGAATCGGGAGGACGTCTCCAGCTCCGCCTCCGGGAACGCACCCGACAGGACGGACGCAGCGAAGTGTCGATCATCCCCTCGGATATGCCGGCCTCGGTGAGCGCGGTGAGCGTCGTACGGTCCGTCCGGCGTTTCAACGCGGCAGCCGGCAGCAGCATGTCCCGGACGGTCAGTGCCCCCAGCGCCGGCAGGTCACGGGCCGAAGAGCCGCCCCGGCAGCAGACCGGCGGCTTCGCGCGGGCGGCGTGGGGGTCGCTGACCCGAATCCGGCGTCCGTCCCGGTGCACGGGTGACCCCGGGGTGAACGGTCTCGGACCGACGGGGCTCCGCCGGGAGTGCCGCCCCCGCGGAATCGCTTCACGCCGGGGCCAACGTGCGGCCTGGACCGGGCCGGAGGAGCGCAACGTGTCGCGCCCGGCCGGTCCCACCCTGTGGCGCACGATTGAAGCAGGGGCCTGAGGCGGATCTCATCGTCGCCGACCGGAGCGTCTTGACGTCCGGTGTTTTGAGTCGGTCGACGGCGATCGAACGATAAGCGACCCAATGGGCATACGTTGCTAGAAAGTGCTAGGAATATCGACATGGTCGACCATTCCGACCGATCCCGGAGCGGGTCGGCTCGGTCACTGAGCGGCAGGCGTCCGCTAAGCGTAGCCGGGCAGGTATTCATCCTGCAGGCGGTGGTCATTGTCCTGCTTGTGGCGGGCGCGGTGGTGGCGCTGGTCCACCAGTCGTTGCACGACGCCGAGACGGAGGCGCAGCGCCGTTCGGTGGCTACGGCACAGGCGTTCGCACACTCTCCGGGAATTGTGGAGGCGCTGAAATCTCCCGATCCCTCAAAGGTGCTGCAGCCGCTCACCGAGGAGACGCGGAAACTGGCCGGCCTCGATTTCATCGTGGTGACGGACCCGCACGGGATTCGCTACACACACCCCCGCCCGGAGTTCATCGGAAAGCGATTCGTCGGCACCATCGAACCGTCGTTGACGGGCAAGGTCCACGTGGAAGACGTCCAGGGGCCCCTTGGCCACGAAGTCCAGGCGGTGGTCCCCGTCAACGCTCCCGACAACAGGGTCGTGGGCCTGGTGGCCGCCGGTCTCAAGGTCGAGAACGTCACCAACGTGGTCGACAAGCAGTTGATGCTCATCTTTGCCAGCGGGGGCGCCTCGCTCGCCCTGGCCACAGGTGGGGCCGCGCTGGTGGCCAGGCGGCTGCGAAGGCAGACCCACGGGCTCGATCCCGCCCAGATGACCCGCATGTACGAGCACCATGACGCGGTGCTGCACGCCGTCCGCGAAGGAGTGCTCATCGTCGGACACGACGGTCGGCTCCTGCTGGCGAACGACGAGGCCCAACGGCTTCTTGATCTGCCGCCCGACGCCCAGGGACGCCCCGTCGAGGAACTGGAGACCCTTGACCCGGCCACGGCGGAGCTGCTTGTCTCCGGCCGCGTGGCCACGGACGAGATGTACTTGGCCGGAGATCGAATGCTGGTGGTGAACCAGCGGCACACGGCCCGCAACGGAAGCACCCTGGGAACGGTGGCGACCCTGCGCGACTCCACCCAGCTCCTGGCGCTGTCGGGCAAGGTGGAAAGGACGAACGAACGCCTCAGGCTCCTCTACGACGCGGGAGTGGGCATCGGCACCACCCTGGACGTGACACGCACGGCCGAGGAACTGGCCGAGATGACGGTCCCCCGTTTCGCGGACGTCGTCACGGTCGACCTCGCCGACCCCGTTCTGTCCGGGGAGGAGCCGACCGGTACGGCTGCCGACATGCGCCGCGTCGCCGTCAGCGGCATCCGGGACGACCACCCCCTCTTCCCGTGCGGCGAGCTCATCTCCTTTCATCCCTCCACGCCTCAGGCGCGTGGATTCTCCACCGGCCGGTCGGTGGTGGTGCCCGATCTCTCCTCCGCACCCAACTGGCGTGCTCAGGACCCGGAACGGACAGGCAACGTCGTCGACTTCGGAATCCACTCACTCCTCACCACACCGCTGCAGGCGCGGGGGGTGGTTCTGGGTATAGCCAACTTCTGGCGCTCGCGGGAGGCCGGAGAGTTCGACGAGGAGGACCGGTCACTCGCCGAGGAGCTGGTCGCCCGTGCCGCGGTCAGCATCGACAACGCACGCCGGTACACCCGCGAACACGCCCTGGCGGTGATGTTGCAGCGCAGCCTGCTGCCGCGTGCTCTGCCCGAGCAGAATGCCCTGGATGTCGCCCACCGCTATCTGCCCGCACAGTCCGGAGTCAGCGGTGACTGGTTCGATGTGATCCCGCTGTCGGGCAACCGCGTCGCGTTGGTCGTCGGTGACGTCGTCGGTCACGGACTGCACGCCGCCGCCACCATGGGGCGGCTACGCACCGCGGTGCACAACTTCTCCACGCTCGATCTGCCGCCCGATGAGCTCCTCGACCATCTCGACGACCTCGTCGACCGCCTCGACAAGGAAGAGGAGAGCACGGACGTCGGTGCAGGGGTCGTGGGAGCCACGTGCCTGTACGCGATCTACGATCCGGTCTCCCGGCACTGCGTCATGGCCCGCGCCGGGCATCATCTGCCCGCGCTGGTCCACCCCGACGGCACGGTGGAGTTCCCCGAGCTTCCTGCCGGGCCGCCGTTGGGGCTCGGCGGCATGCCGTTCAAGACCGCCGAACTGGATCTGGCCGTGGGCTCTCAGCTGGTCCTCTACACGGACGGGCTGATCGAGGACCGCACCCGGGACATCGATGTGGGGATGGAGCTGCTCCGCCAGACCCTGGCCCATCCCGGGCGTTCGCCGGAAGAACACTGCAGGGCGGTGCTCGACGCGCTCCTTCCCACCCAGGCCAAGGACGACGTAGCACTGCTCGTCGCCCGCACCCGCGCGCTCGGCGCCGACCAAATCGCCGGATGGGACGTGCCGCTCGACCCCGCCGCCGTAGGCGGGATGCGTGCCGCCGTCGCGGAGAAACTTGACGACTGGGGCCTGTCGGAACTGGCATTCGCCACCGAGTTGATTCTCAGCGAGCTGATCACCAACGCCATCCGCCACGCCTCCGCGCCGGTCCGGGTGCGGCTCCTGCGTGACCGCAGCCTGATCTGCGAGGTATCCGACGGCAGCAGCACCTCACCCCATCTGAGATACGCGGCCACCATGGACGAGGGGGGTCGCGGCCTGTTCCTCGTCTCCCAGATCGCCGAGAACTGGGGCACGCGGTACACCTCTCAAGGCAAGGTCATCTGGGCGCAGCAGCCGCTGCCTGCATCCGCCCCCGGCGCGAACGACACGGACCCGTCGCCCACTTCGTCGCCCTGATCCCGGCGTACCCGGCCATCGGCCGCCCTCGGCGGGTGCGCATCGACGCGGGGCAGTCGGGGTGAGGACTCCGACGTGGGAGCCCATGGATCCACCGAACAGCCGGCCCCCGGCGCCCGCCACGAGTTGGGGGCCATGGCGGACACCGAGATCGTCCATGACGTGCTCGGCCGGACGCTCCGCATGGCGGCGAGCGGCGTCACTGTGACGGTGACCGACGGGGTCGTGGGGCTGGACGACCGCGCGGAGGAACGCTCCAGCAGTCCCGTGATCGAACGCTTGTGCCGGTCCGTCGACGGTGTCGTCAGCGTCGAACAGCACCTCGAGTACACCGACGACGACCTCGCCGTGGTTCCTGACGCGGCCCGCGATCGTGGCCACCGGTGAGCCGCTCCACGCACGGGCGGAAAGAGCCCACCCGCTTCTCGCGGATCCCGATTGCGCGGTGCACGGCCGCCAGCCGCTTCTCCGCATCCTGGTAAGGACTCTTTCCGTCGGTTTCATCAAAGCACCCCGGGCAGCAGGCCGCCAGGGCCGAACAGCTCCCACCCGACCCCGGACGACCCTACCCGGCCCGATTCCCGGCTCTCAGGCTCGGAGATACCGAGTCACTATTCCGGAGGGGTCATGAAGCACCTGCGCACAGTCGACGATGTGATGACGCACGCCGTCATCTCGGTCGACCGTCAAGCACCGTTCAGGGACATCGTGGAAATCATGCGGCAACGGCACATCAGCGCCCTGCCCGTCCTGTCCGAGGACGGGCGGGTCGCGGGCGTGGTCTCCGAGGCGGACCTGCTGCTCAAGGCACAGGGCGCCGACGAATCACGCGCGGTCACCGCCGGCCGGCTGATGACCGCACCCGCCGTGACCGTGCCCAGGGACGCCACCATCGCGAGTGCCGCCCGCCTCATGGCACGCGGCCACCTCAAGCGGCTCCCGGTCGTCGACGACGGACGCCTGGTCGGCGTCGTCAGCCGGGGCGATTTGCTGAAGATCTACCTCCGGCCGGACGAGGACATCGCGGCCGAACTGCGTGAGCTGATCATGGCGTACCTCATACCGGCGGGTTCGTCCCTCGTACACGTCTACGTGTCCAAGGGCACCGTCTATCTCGACGGCTCCATCCCCGACCCCACGCTCCAGGCCATGCTGGTGCGCGTCGCACGCACCGTGCCGGGTGTCGTGGATGTCACGGCTCGACTGGACGCCGAAGTGCCCGCGTGAAGGAGGGGCACGACGAGGCAACGCCGATCGCCGCAATGATGACGCCCGCAGACGTCGCGTCGGAGCGCCGCACCACCTTCAAGAACGTCGCCCGTACGCCCGACGGGTTCGGCGTCACGGCCGCTCCCTGCGGCTGAGCACGTCCGCCCCGACCGTCGAGGTCACCGACCGGCTGCTGCCCCTCAACGGCACCGCGCCCCGCTCGAGCCTCGTCCTCCCTCGTCCTGCGGTTGTGCCGGAGCGTCGACGGAGTGGTGAAGGTGGCCAATCGGCTCACGTACGAGCAGGACGACATGTCGGTCGACGTACAAGGAACCGCAGAGCGATAGGAGTGGACGGTGAGACATCGAGACATTGGCGAGCTGATGACCCGCGGGGTCGTCACCGTCCCAGGAAATGCGGCGTTCAAGGACATCGTGCGCACACTCACTGAGCACCAGGTGTCGGCCGTCGCGGTCGTCGACGACGCCGGACACCCGCTCGGAGTGGTATCGGAAGGCGACCTCCTGCCGAAGTCGGCCGATCAGGGGGACTTCCTCCGGTCCCTGCCCACTCCCGAGCCGCAGGAGCGGGAGAAGGCGGAAGGCACGCGGGCCGAGGAACTGATGTCGGCGCCCGCAGTATGCGCCAGGGCGGACTGGACCGTGGCCGAGGCGGCCCGCCTCATGGAGGCACAGAGTGTCAGACGGTTGCTGGTCGTGGATGAGGCGGACACTTTGGTGGGCATCGTCAGCAGGCGGGATCTGCTGAAGATCTTCCTGCGCGACGACGACGCCATCCGCCACGAGATCACCGGCGACGTACTCGACCTGACCTTGCGCCAGGATCCCGGCGCGATCACCGTCGAGGTGACCGACGGCCGTGTCGAACTGAACGGCTCGGTGCGGTTCAAGAGCCTGATCCCGGTGATCGAACGGCTGTGCCGCACCGTCGACGGAGTGGTTCACGTGGCACAGCACCTCGGATACGCCGTCGACGACGACGTATCCGTCCGCTGACGTACGGCCTCCGTCACGGCACCGGCGGTCTGCGACCGGTGCCGCGGGTCGCGACCCGCGCCGGTCCGATGACGGACTCGTGCCCACCCTTCCACCCCGGCATGGGCACGGACGAATCTCCGCCACACCCACACCACGCACTCAGGAGGACGCCTTGGACCGCCACATCACCGTCGGCCTCGACGGATTCCCCGAGAGCGCGGCTGCTGCCCGCTGGGCGGCGCGCGAGGCCCGTCTGCGCGATGCGGCCTTGCACCTCGTCCATGCCGAGGAACGGTCGCGGCCGCTCGGCTTTCCCGCAGCGGCTTCTGGTGTACGGCGTGGCTGGGCCGACGCCATCCTGCGGGAATTGGCTGACGACCTGCGCCGCGCTCACCCGGAACTCGAGATCACCACGCAGTCGGTCGACGGCCCACCCGCGGCGGCGCTCGCCGCAGCCGCGACAACTGCCGACATGCTCTGCATGGGATCCCGCGGGCTCAGCGCCGTGACCGGCTTCGTACTCGGCTCCGTCGGCATGGCCGTCATGCACGCCACCGAGCGGCCCGTGGTACTCGTACGCAGCGGAGAGGACGCGCTGCCTCACGAAACGGAACAGCACACCCAGCGCGACGTAGTCGTCGGTGTCGACATCAGCCGGCCCTGCGACGCCCTGCTCGCGTTCGCGTTCGAGGAGGCGTCGCGTCGGGCCTGCCCGCTGCAAGTCCTGCACAGTTGGCCGGCCCCGCTGTTCTACGGGTACGGATCGACCTACGATCCCAAAGTCCCGGCGCAGATCAACCAGAGCATGGCCGCCGGCCTGGACAAAGCTCTCAGGCCCTGGCGGGACAGGTTCCCCACGGTCGAGGTGAAAGCCCGTACCCCGATGGGGCACGCGGCGCAGCAGCTCCTGGACGCCGGTGCCGACGCCGGTCTGATCGTCGTCGGTCGCCGGATCCGCCGCTCATTGCTGGGTGCTCACATCGGCTCCATCACACACGCCGTGATCCACCACGCGACCTCACCGGTCGCCGTCGTCGCCCACGACTGAGACCGCTTCCGGCTCGGGGTTCCGGGGGCCATCCCGCGTGGACGAGCCGACCATGGACGTATGCCTACCGTACGCCGTGGAGGAGAGGTCGACGCCTTTCGAGCCTTGACCGGACGCCGCGGACGCCCCGGGGACCGCTTGCTCGAAGCCCTGAACAGGCCCGGAAGGGGCAATGATCGGTGAACACGCCGCAGGCCACGCGGGCCTGCCCACTGTCCGTCCGCCTCCTTGACTCGGCGATGGTTCACGGACTGTGGGGCACCACTGCCACGGGACAGCTGGAGTGGTGGAGCGCCGTGTGAGCTGTCCGGCCGAGTTGCAGACCCACGTGCCCCTTGCGCCGCGATGCACCCACGACAAGGAGGTCGGCGGCTGCGGAGCGCCGGACGAGAACTTGATGGGCCGGCCCCTCGACAGCGGAGCGGGAGACGACAACGTCCGGGTTCTCCTCGATCGAACCCTCAAGCGCTTGGTCAAGCTCGGTGGCCGCCCGCATCTCCCAGGTGAGGTGAGGCGGAGAGTCCTTGCCGTGCGGCCGGCCGACCGCTTCCGACGCGGGACAACGCCAGGCGCGTACTGCGTCGATCTCACAGTGCCGGGTGGCAGCCTCGCGGAAAGCGAACGTCACGGCGGCCGTCCCGTGGGACACGTCCGCGACACCGAGCAGGATGCGGCCGTGCGCTCCGGCTGTCCCTGCCGGGTCGCCGCGTACCACGATGACAGGGCAGTGGGCCCGGGACGCAAGGGCCAGACTTACCGAACCCAGCAGGAGCTCCTTGAGCTGACCCCGGCCCCTGGATCCGACAACCAGCATCGCGGCCTCGTTCGCCTCGTCGAGCAGCGCGGTGACCGTGTCCTCCGCCAGCACCTCGGTGGAGATCTTCAGATCGGGATCACGGATGCTTGCGCGCGTGGCCGCGGCGGCCACGATGGTGTCGGCCAGAATTTGCCCGGAAGGGCGCTCGACGCTCTGATGCAGGCCTGCCCCCTCGTAGCGTTCCCATCGGGAGGCGTAGACAACTCTCAGAGGAAGGTTGTGCCGGGCTGCCTCCTCCACGGCCCAGTCGACCGCTCGGAAGCTCGAATCCGATCCATCCACGCCCACGACCAGGGGCTGCCCCATCGTTGTCATCGCCTTTCGTCCACTTGTCGTCGGATGCCCATGCCGCCACCGTGCCATCCCCCTGGACTTCCCAGGAGGGATGACCGGGTCCTCGTGCTGGACATTCGACCCGATATTCGCAATAAACAATAAGAGTGATACATGCCCTCGGGTGGCCCCGCCGTACTACGCGGCGGGACGACTACCCGAATGCCCTGCTCGCCACCGCATCAGGGCGCAGACTCCTCATGCGAACAGCCGGTGGTCCGCGCGGCCGACAGTCGAAGCCAGGCTCACGTGTAGGGCCGGTTGGTCCCCAGGTCGCCCCCGTAGAGCCCCTGGGGAACCCGGATCATTCGGCGCACTCTATGCCCGAGAGCGGCCCGGCAGGACCCGCACGCCGTACGAGGAAGCAGAGCGCCGAGAGGAGCACAGCCTCGGCTCAGGCACCGCCGGCAACGCTCTCACCGACGACCCGTGCCGCCCTGCGGAGGAGACCAGATCATGACCACTCCAAACATCCGGTCGCTCGGCACCAGGCATCGGGACCGGCTCATGCAGTTCGCCCGGGAAGTGTCGTTCCCGGAGGGGACACGCATCTTTGAGGAAGGGCAGCCTGCCGATCACTTCTGGATCGTGAGGACCGGCACCGTCAGCCTCGATTTTCACGTTCCGAAAGGACCGCCGGCGGTCATCGAGTCGCTCGGGCACGGAGAACTTGTCGGCTGGTCGTGGTTGTTCAGCCCGTATGTGTGGCAGCTCGGAGCAGAGGCGATGACGCCCGTGCGCGCCTACGAACTCGATGCCGCGCAGGTCCGCCTCGCATGCGAAGCGGACTCGGAACTGGCCGCTGCCGTGGCCCTGTGGGTCGGCCAGGTGATAGCCCACCGACTTCAGTCCGCCAGGGCGCGTCTGCTGGACCTGTACGCACCGCACGGTAGTGGGATGCCCCCTGTCACCTGATCCGCCGTCCCGGTCGGACGGGCACCCGTGAGGAGACCACCATGGCTGATTCACCACACACGGTCAGCGATGTCATGACCCACACCGCCATCGCGGTGGGAGGACAGGCCAGTTACAAGCAAATCGTCGAACTGATGAAAGAGTGGAAGGTGAGCGCTCTTCCCGTACTCGAAGGCGAGGGACGAGTGATCGGCGTGGTCTCGGAGGCCGATCTGCTCCCCAAGGAGGAGTCCCGGATCGACGACCCGACCCGGGCGGAGCTGCCCCTGGCAGACAGGGTGAAGGCGGGCGCCGTGAGCGCGGAGGAGCTGATGTCGAGCCCGGCAGTGACGGTCCACCCTGACGCCCCCATAGCAGAGGCAGCACGCATCATGGCCCAGCGTCACGTGAAGCGGCTTCCCGTGGTCGACGCAGTCGGACTGCTGGAGGGAGTCGTCAGCCGCAGTGATCTGCTGAAGGTCTTTCTCCGCTCGGACGAAGACCTGGCCGACGAGATCCGACGCACGGTCACAGACGTGTCCCAGCCCGGAGGAGCGGTGACCGTATCCGTCGTCGACGGCGTAGTCACGCTCGGAGGTACGGTGCGCGACCGCACGCTCATCCCATTGCTCGCCCGGGCCATCCGAGCGGTCGAGGGCGTGGTGGACATCCGCTTGGACCTGAATCGGACCGCGGGTTGAGCCCGGGGAGGCCGCCCGCCGACGAAGCCGCTGCGCGGAGCGCGGTTCATGCCGCGGTGGAAGCAGGGTTCGGCCTCGGCGACTTTCCCGAAGAGCTCCTTCACCGGTACACCGTGCTTACCCGTTGCGTGGGCCGTTGCGTGGGCCGTTGCGTGGGCCGTTGCGACCAACGTGCTCGCCGCCGGCCCGGCGGCCGCGGCCGCCGCTCACACCGTGCGTCTGCTCGTACCCATGGCGTGCGGCTCCTCTCTGAGACGTTACGAACCGACCTTGCGCTTGTTCCACACGTCGAAGCCGACCGCCGCCAGCAGCACCAGGCCCTTGATGACCTGCTGCCAGTCGGAGCCGACCCCGACGAGATTCATGCCGTTGTTGAGCACGCCCAGCACCAGACCGCCGATGATCGCGCCCAGCACGGTGCCGACGCCGCCGCTCATGGAGGCGCCGCCGATGAACGAGGCCGCGATCGCCTCGAGTTCGAAGTTGATTCCGGCCTTGGGGGAGGCCGCGTTGAAACGCGCCGCGAAGACCAGGCCGGCCAGGGCGGCCATCATCCCCATGTTCAGGAAGACCAGGAAGACGACCTTCTTGTCCTTGACACCGGACAGCTTGGCCGCCGGGAGGTTCCCGCCGATCGCGTACACATGACGGCCGATGACCGCATTGCGCATCACATAGCCGAAGCCGACGACCAGGACGCCGAGGATCAGCAGCACCACCGGTGCGCCGTTGTAGCTGGCCAGCAGCATGGTGACGGTGACCACCGCGGCGATCAGCGCCGTCAGCTTGAGGGCGAACAGCTTGGCGGGCAGGACGTCCAGGGTGAACTCCTGCTGCCGCCTGCGGTCTCGCACCTCCTGGTAGACCACGAAGGCGATCAGCACGAGCCCGAGCAACAGGGTGAGGTTGTGGTAGTTGGTGTCCGGGCCGACCGCGGGCAGGAAGCCGTTGGCGACCGTCTGCAGGCCGTCCGGGAACGGGCCTACCGTCTGGCCCTTCAGGAAGATCTCCGTCAGACCTCGGAAGAGGAGCATTCCGGCGAGGGTGACAATGAACGACGGTATGCCCAGATACGCGATCAAGTAGCCCTGCATCGCTCCCGCGACGGCACCGAGCAGCAGCACCAGGACCACAGCCAGCGGCCAGGCCATCTTGTGGTCGACCATCAACACCGCGGCCGCCGCTCCGACGAACGCGGTGAGCGAGCCGACCGACAGGTCGATGTGGCCGGCGATGATGACGAGCATCATGCCGATCGCGAGGATCAGGATGTAGCTGTTCTGCAGGACCAGGTTGGAGACGTTGCGCGGCAGCAGCAGGTCGCCGTCGGTCCAGACGGTGAACAGGACGACGATCAGGCCGAGGGCGATCAGCATGCCGTACTGGCGCATATTGCGGCGCAGTCCGTCCAGCATCAGCTGGGGCAGGCTGTCCCGGGTCCTGTCCTTGCCGCCGCCGGACGGGGCCGCCGTCGTGGTCCTGGCGGTCAGATTCGCGCTCATCGCTCTTCCCTCTTGTCCTTGGTCATCTGGCGCATCAGCGCTTCCTGCGTTGCCTCGGCCCGCGCGACTTCCCCGGTGAGCCGGCCGGCGGCCATCGTGTAGATGCGGTCGCACATTCCGAGCAGCTCGGGGAGCTCGGAGGAGATGAAGACGACCGCCTTGCCCTCGGCGGCCAACGTGTCGATCACCGTGTAGATCTCGTACTTGGCGCCCACGTCGATACCGCGGGTCGGCTCGTCCAGGATCAGCACATCGGGGCCCGCGAAGATCCACTTGCTGAGGACGACCTTCTGCTGATTGCCCCCGGAGAGCCTGCCGACCCGCTCGAAGACGTTCGGTGCCTTGATATTCATGCTCGTGCGGAAGCCCTCGGCGACCTTGCGCTCCCCGTGCTCGTCGACCATCCCGCGGCTGGCGACCTTGGGCAGGGCGCTCAGGGTGATGTTGCGGGTGATGGTGTCGATGAGATTGAGCCCGTAGTGCTTGCGGTCCTCGGTGACGTACGCGATGCCGTGCGCGACCGCCTCGGGGACGGTCTTCGTACGGATCTCCTTGCCGTCCTTGAGGACGGTGCCGCCCGCGTAACGCCCGTACGTGCGGCCGAAGACGCTCATCGCGAGCTCGGTGCGGCCCGCGCCCATCAGGCCCGCGATGCCGACGATCTCACCCCTGCGCACCTGGATCGACACCGAGTCGACGACCTTGCGCTGCTGGTCGATCGGGTGTCGTACGGTCCAATCACGGATCTCCAGCGCCGGGGCGCGGCCCGCCTCCGTCTCATGCGGGGTGCGCTCGGGGAAGCGGTGTTCCAGGTCGCGGCCGACCATGCCGTTGATGATCCGCTCCTCGGTGGTCTCAGCGGCCTTCACATCCAGGGTCTCGATGGAGCGGCCGTCACGGAGGATGGTCACCGAGTCGGCGACCCGCTCGATCTCGTTGAGCTTGTGCGAGATGATGATCGAGGTGATGCCCTGGGTCTTCAACTCCAGGATGAGGTCGAGGAGTTTGCCGCTGTCCTCGTCGTTGAGCGCGGCTGTGGGCTCGTCGAGGATCAGCAGCTTCACCTCCTTGGACAGCGCCTTGGCGATCTCGACGAGCTGCTGCTTGCCGACGCCGATGTCCGCGACCCGGGTCTCCGGGTGATCGCCCAGTCCGACCCGCCTGAGCAGCTCGGTGGCGTGCCGCAGGGTGTCGCGCCAGCTGATCACGCCGCGCCTGGCGTGCTCGTTGCCCAGGAAGATGTTCTCCGCGAGGGAGAGATAGGGCACCAGGGCGAGCTCCTGGTGGATGATCACGATGCCGCGCTGTTCGCTCGCCCTGATGTCCTTGAAGCGGCAGGGCTCGCCCTGGAAGAGGATCTCCCCTTCGTAACTCCCGTGCGGGTGGACGCCGGAGAGGACCTTCATGAGGGTCGACTTGCCTGCGCCGTTCTCCCCGCAGATGGCGTGGACCTCGCCCTGGCGGACGGTCAGGGAGACGTCGGAGAGCGCCTTGACTCCGGGGAAGGTCTTGACGATCGAGCGCATGTCCAGGACGGGTCCCGCCATGGTCGTGCCTTTCTGATCTGCGTTGCCGCTACCGATGGGACTGCTGGACCCGGTGGGTCACTTGAGGTCGTCGGTCGTGTAGTAGCCGGTGTCGATGAGCTCCTTGGCATAGTTGCTCTTGTCGACACTCACGGGCTGCAGGAGGAACGAAGGAACGGTCTTCTTCCCGTTGTTGTACGAGGTGGTGTCGTTGATCTCGGGCTTCTTGCCCGTCAGCGCCGCGTCCACCATGTTGGTGGCGACCTCGGCGAGCTTGCGGATGTCCTTGTAGACCGTCTGGTCCTGCTCACCCTTGGTGATCGACTTCACCGAGGCGACCTCGGCGTCCTGTCCGGTGACGACCGGCCACGGCTTGCTCGCCGTGCCGTAGTGGTCGGAGCGCAGTGAGGACAGGATGCCGATCGAGATGCCGTCGTAGGGCGAGAGCACGGCGTCCACCCGGCCCGAGGTGTACGAGGACGTCAGCAGGTCGTCCATGCGCTTCTGCGCGGTGCCGCCGTCCCAGCGCAGGGTGGTGACCTGGTTGAGCTTGGTCTGGCCGGACTTGACGACCAGCTGCTTCTTGTCGATGTACGGCTGGAGGACCTTCATCGCGCCGTTGAAGAAGTACTGGGTGTTGTTGTCGTCGTTGGAGCCGGCGAACAGCTCGATGTTGAAAGGACCCTTCTTGCTGCCGTCAGCGAGCCCCAGTTTCTCCACGATGTATGTGCCCTGGAGCCTGCCGACCTTCTCATTGTCGAACGAGGCGTAGTAGTCGACGTGTTCGGTCCCGAGGATGAGCCGGTCGTAGGAGATCACCGGGATGTGGGCGTCCGCGGCCTGTTGCAGCACGTTGTTCAGCGACTTGTTGTCGATGGCCGCGATGACCAGAGCCTTCACGCCCTGGGTGATCATGTTCTCGATCTGCGAGACCTGGGTGTCGGGGTCGTCCTCACCGAACTGCAGTTTGGTCTTGTACCCGGCCTCCTGGAGGTCTTTGACCACGTTCTTGCCGTCGGCGATCCACCGCTCGGAGGACTGGGTCGGCATGGCGATGCCCACGGTGCCGCCCTTGGCGCTCGCTGTGCCGGTGTCCTTGCTGCCGCCCGAACTGCTCTGGCCGCAGGCGGTGAGGGAGAGGCACAGGGTGAGGGAGGCGACGGCAGCCGTCGTGAGGGTACGGATCTTCATGGTCATCAGTCCTTGTTGGTCTCATCGTCGAGAACGGGGAAGCGGCGAAGGGTGCCCGGCAGCCGGGAGCCGAGCGGCGACATTCCGCTCTCGGCCCCGTGCCGGGCCAGCAGGTCGAGCGCAAGACGGCCGCGGCGGACACGTTCGCGCGCGGTGCTGAGGGTGTGGTCGCGCAACTGCGCGCCGTAGGGGTAGATGCCGGGGGACTTGGAGAGCCCGAACTTCAGATAGATCGGGGCGCCGCGCCGGATCAGCTCGGCCGCCTCGTACATCCGGACGTAACCGCCGAGGTCGTCCGGGGCCTCGATGTAGAGGTCCATGGGGGTCGCGGAGACCCGCCGGATCTCGGTGAAGTGGGCGAGCGTCAGGTCGGAGGGGATGTTGATCGAGTCCGCGCCGAGCTGTTCGTACACCGTGTAGGAGGCCGGGTTGACCGGCCCGATCAGCGCGGAGACCTTGAAGGTGGTGTCGGCGGGCAGCATGCCCCGTGCCCGCAGCCGGTGGAGCGTCCAGAGCACGCCCTCATCGGCGACGAGCAGGCACGTGACCCCCAACTCCGTTGCGCGCAAGGCGTCTTCGACACATCCGGCGAGTGCGTCATGGCCGCGAGCGCGCAGGCCGGCGCCTCCAGAGTCCGTACGCGTGGAGCCGCCGATGTCCCAGGTGCCGCGCGGGCCGGTGAACAGGCAGAGTTCGATGTCGCGCTCGGCGCAGGCCTCCACCATCTCGGTGATCTCGGCGTCGGTGAGCATCCAGACACCGCTGCCCTGGCTGATGCGGTGGACCGGCACATCGAGCCGCGAGGACTCCTTCAGTACGACGGCGAGCGCCTCGGGGCCCTCCACCGAGGGGATCTCGGTGCGCCAGGTGCCGCCGTCGGGGAAGGCGTGCGCGGAGGAGTCGGCAGGGATGTCGGCGGGCGCGGCGAGGCCGAGCGCGGCGAGGGCGGATTCGCCGGGACGGCGGGCTCCTGAGGCGGTGGTCACGTGACTCCCCATGATTGTTCGATATTTCGTACGAGGTTCGGCAACAACGGCACGGAACTGCCACGACGGACACAGCAGGACCTTGCCGGCCTCGGGATCACCCCTGCCCACCGGGCCGACGGCGCGCGGGAACTCCTCCGGCGCGCGTTCATGCGTGACGAGCGGTACAAGGCGAGCGGACGGGAACCGGCGCCCCCTACGGCATGCGCCCAGGCGGGCGACAGTGCGCCGAAGACGGTCCTCACCTCCGGCCGGGACGCGACCGGATGGGCCGCCCGCCCACGGATCGAACACCGCCCGCCGCACGGCGATACAGGACATGACGATCTCGCCGGGCCGCCCGCGATCGCCGCACTCCAGCTCACGCACCAAGCCCTCGGCCACGAACGGGTCGCAACCGGCGATGCGGTTGATCCAGACCTCCCCGAGGGAGTTGGACGGCACGCCGGTGCGGCCGAGCGCGCGGGAACCGCCGACGCCGGTGACACCTTCGCCGGCGTGGACCCGTACCGAGGCGAGGTTGCGCCCGAGCGCTCCGACGACGTGGGTGGTGAATCCCGTGATGCGCAAGACAGTTGCCCCCGGAATTGTTCGGTATTTCGTCACACGTTCGGAATGCTGGCGTGAACGTAGTCGCGGACAGCGGGCAGCGTCAATGGTCCTGCGTCGGTCGATTTCGCAGTGGGTCCACCCTTACGTCTGACGACCGCGGGGTTGGGTCGCGGACGCGACGAGTGAAGAACAAAGCGCCGCGTCATGGGCGACGGCGCCTGCCAGTCGCTACTCGACGGACTCGGCGATCAGTGCCGTGGCCACAGAGCGGAAGCCGAGCCGGGCGTAGATCCGGGCGACCTCGTCGTCGCCCGCGGACAAGAAGACAGTCTCGGCGCCTCGCGATCGTGCGTCGGCCACCAGCACTGCGGTGACCGCTTGCCCAAGACCACGGCGGCGCGCGGTCGGCAGAGTTCCCACCCCGACGATCTCGCTGACCGCGCCGACCGGCCGGTGCTGACCGGCACACAGTGCCGTTGTGTCCTCCACCGCGGCAGCAACGCACGTCAGGCCGGCCATGATGCGTGCCACCGCGCGTTGCACCGACCCGTCACCGGCACGGGCCCGCACCGCCTCGCCAAGTTCCGCCAGGCCGGCGGTACCGACACCGATGCCGGATTCCGCGAAGGCCAGATGAGGAACGACCAGGGCGCTCGGTAGCACCGGATCGTCCGGCCCCACGACCCGGACCAGCACACCGCCGGCCACCTCGGGAGTCGGTACGCCGGGGCCGAGAACCATCAAGGGGTGCTCGTGCACCACGAGCCCCGCCTGCTCGACCGCAGCCCGCAGCGTGGGCGTGGTCTCGGCGACCCACTCAAAGCTCTCCGGGATGCCCAGTTCCCGCTGCCGAGCACGGACCCTGTTCACATCGGCGGCGCTCGCCGCTCCGGACCATCCCAGGGCCGGACGTGCGTAGAAGGGACGGCCCTGCCCCTCTCGTATGAACAGGGTCAGCGACCCGAAGTCCTCGACCAGGGCACCGGAGCGGGGAACGGCGTCGTAGTACTGCTCAAGGCGGTCCAGCAGTTCACATGAAGGTCGGTGCGCACTGTGCCCGCCGTGGCGACGCATGACGTCGCCTCGGTCGGCCGCAGAGCGCCATGGGACGACATGGTGAAAACTGTGCTGCAGCGGCGCACGCTTGTAAGTGCGCTGCCCGTCCTCTCGGAGGACCGTCGGACCGCTCCGTGGTCCCAGAGGCGGATCCGCTACTCGAAGGCACGATGGTACCGACGAGTCTCACACGGTCACCACTGGCCCGTTGACGACCGTTCCGGCCAGGACCCGCCGGCTGGCGTACCAGCTGGACGACCTGCCAGGCAGTGCAACAGAGGCCGCCGAGAACTTGGAGCGAACGGTGAAACATCGAGAAGTGGCCGAGCTGATGACCCACGACGTCGTCACAGTCCCCAGAGACGCCACGTTCAAGGACATCGTCCGAACGCTTGAGGAGCACCAACTGTCGGCTGTCGCCGTCACCGACTCGGCCGGGCACCCACTCGGAGTAATTTCGGAGAGCGACCTGCTGCCGAAGTCGGCCGACCAGGGAGATTACTTCCCGCCACCGCCCCACCCGGATCTTTGGGAGCGCGGAAAAGCCGAGAGCACACGAGCTGAGGAGCTCATGTCGGCTCCCGCCATGTGCGCGAGACCTGCCTGGACCGCAGCTGAAGCGGCCCGGTTCATGGAAGCACAGCAGGTCGAGCGACTGCTGGTCGTGGATGAAACCGACACCCTGGTGGGTATCGTCAGCCGCCGAGATCTGCTCAGGATCTTTCTGCGCGACGACGACGCCATCCGTCATGAGATCACTGGCGATGTACTCGACCGGATCTTGCATCAGGACCTTGCCGCCATCACCGTCGAGGTGACCAACGGTCACGTCGAACTGCGGGGCCTGGTGCCCTTCAAGACCCTGATCCCGGTCATCGAACGACTCTGCCGCACCGTCGACGGGGTGATTCACGTGGCACAGCACCTGCAGTACGTCGTCGACGACACCGACACCCCTCATTGAATGGCGTTCAGGCGCGGTTGCGCGGGAGCTGACCATCAGCGGCGTCCGCCGTCCGCGTGGTCTCGTCATCATGGATTCGGTGGGTGGTCATCGAGGTGTCTTCGGGCCTCGACGTAGATCTGGGTGGCGATCTCGCCGGCAGCGTGCAGCCGCCGCCAGGAGGGCGGACAGCGTCGCGGACGCCGGGAGACAGACGTTCTGACGGGTCAGCAGGTGTGTGCGAAGGCCCAGGACCACGCCCAACCGGGCGCCGGGCAGGGCGAGGAAGAGGACGCTCTGCAGACTGCGGCCGCGCCGATCGGTTGGTCGTCGCCCACGGCCGAGGCCACAGCGAGTACGCGGAAGCCGCGAGCGGCCAGAAACGACGCCTGCTGCAGTGCGCCGTGCGGCAGGTCCCTGGACGGATGCGTCCCAGGTCCGCCGGATCGGTGTCGTGGCGCGGCGGGACCGCAAGCACGAGCCATAGCGGCAATGTTCGGCGCCGAGCCTCGTCCGCAGCCCAGACCAGGGCCAGATGCCATTCGCGGACCAGGTCGACGCCTACGACGATTTCCTGTCTTCCTCACTGTTCATTGCGGCTCACCCGCCGTCCGCTTGCCAGGGCGCGGGATCAGTTCGACCGGGCAGTTCGCATGGTGCAGCAGGCTGTGGGTGACCCGGCCGAGCGTCGGGCCGAAGTACCCGGGCGAGCGTCGCCCACCCATGATCAGCAGATCCGCGTGTCGAGTCGCAGCAACCAGCACACCGGCGGCGGAGATGCCCTTCTCCGCCTCCGCCTCCACCGCGAGTCCCGGGAAGTCGGCACGGATAAGGTCCGCGACTCCCATCACCATGCGAACATGATTCTGAGCCACGTCGTCCACGGCATCGAGCATCGTCACCACAGTTCCGACCGACTCCAGCACGTTCCATACGTGCAGAAGTCGCAGCGACGCCTTGCGCAGCTCCGCCTCACTCGCCGCGTGGCGTGCACAGTCCAGGTCGTGCTCGTCGTGGACGGCGGCCACCACGACGTCCGCCGCGGGAGTTCCTTCGGCGCCGCGCACCACGACCACCGGCGTCCTGGCACCCGCAGCAACCTTCAGACCGACCGAGCCGAGCATCAGCGAGTTGAAGCCTCCGAGGCCACGGCTGCCCACAACGATCGTGCCGTGGTTTCCCGCCGCGTTGCGCAGGCTCGCAACGGGCTCACGGCGGCTCAGCTCCCTCGTCACCTTCAGGCCGGGGTAGCGCTCGGCGACGATGGCAGCGGTCTCCTGGAGAAGCTCTCGACCGGCGTGCCGAACCTCCTCGATGGTTTCCATGGACGCGTAGAGCATCCGGCTGTCCGTGTCGGCCGCGTAGACGAGGTGCAGAGGACGATCACGCCGTAGGGCTTCCTCGGAAGCCCATAGCGCTGCCCGCTTGGCGGGCTCGGAGCCGTCCACCCCGGCTACGAGTGCTCCGAGGGCCGGGCGACCCCTGTCGCTGGAATTCATGGTTCCTCCTCACCGGAGCTGCCGGTGCAATCCCACCCTGGCACCGTGACCCCGAGTTGCGAGAGGGCCGCTCAGGACCCTGCGGGGGCCGAAGGGCCCTGTCACCCCTGCGCCCCATGTCCTTCTCGCGCTGCGGCGTGCCCTCCCCCCCCCCGGAGCGGACAGCCCACCCCATGTGGTGACCCGCGAATCGCCCGACGGCCCGGTCGCCGGGAGTGGCTGGGCACCATCGCGGCTCATGCTCGGTCGGCGGGCCGGAGCGCTGCGACGGTGCTGGGCGGACCGCACCGCGCGCACCGGATGCCCACGGTCCTCCGCGCTCGGACCTGAGCCGCACGCCGATTCGGCAGCTGCCCTTCCGCACCACGGTGCGGAAAAGGCCCTCCCCCGCTGCTCGTGGATCCCCGCGCATGCTCCCGGGGGCCGAACAGCCCACGGCGAACCCCGGAAGGCCCTACCCCGTGCGCATGCCGGTGCCCACGCTCGGAGTATGAGCGCCCCTCCCCGGGAGGAATCATGAAGCGCCTGCGCACCGTCAACGACGTGATGACCCACGCAGTGATCTCGGTCGACCGCGGAGCGGCGTTCAAGGACATCGTGGAGTCCATGCGGCAGTGGCGTATCAGCGCGCTGCCGGTCGTAGCGGACGACGGGTGGGCCGCCGGTGTGGTGTCCGAGGCGGACCTGCTACCGAAAGCGCAGGGGGTGGACGTGCCGCGCGCCGTTACCGCCGGACAGCTCATGACCGCGCCGGCGGTAACGGTCACGCGCGACGCGGCCCGGGCCGGAGCCGCCCGTCTCATGGCGCGGGACAACCTGAAGCGGCTCGCGGTCGTCGACGGCGACGGGCGGCTGGCCGGTGGGGTCAGCCGGGGCGACCTGCTGAAGGTCTGCCTTCGCTCGGATGAGGACATCGCCGAGGAATTGCGCGAAGTCGTCATGGCTCACCTGACCCCGGACGAATCGGCGGCTGTACGTGTCCACGTGTCCAACGGCGTCGTCCATCCGGACGGTTCCATCCCGGATGCCTCGCTGTTCGACGTGCTCGTCCGTGTTGCGCGAGGCGTACCCGGAGTCGTGGACGTCGCGGTCCGGCTGGACGTCGGCAGTCCCACGCGAAGGTGAGCGACGATGAGGCATCGCAGCGTCGCGGATCTGATGACGCCCACAGCCGTCAGCGTGCAGCGAGGCACAGCGTTCAAGGAGATCGCCAGGCTTCTGGACGAGTTCGGTATCACGGCCGTGCCCGTGCTGGACGACGACAGGCATCCCGTGGGCATCGTCTCCGAGGCCGATCTGCTCCGTCGCCGCAACGCCGGAGGTGGTACGCCCACCGCAGTCGATCTCATGTCCAGCCCTGTGATCACCGCCGGCCCCGACTGGAGTGCGGTCCGTGCTGCTCGTGTGATGGAGATGCACGGAGTGAAGAGACTGCCGGTCGTCGACGCCGAGGACAGGCTGATCGGGATAGTCGCCCGCAGCGACCTCCTCCAGTTGTTCCTGCGAAAGGATCACGCGATCCAGGAGGAGATTCTTGAGGATGTGCTGACCTGCACACTCCGGCTCAGCCCGTCGGCCCTGACCGTGGAAGTCGTCGACGGTCTGGTCACCCTCAGCGGCACCGTGCCCCGGAGCAGCCTCGTTCCCGTCATCCTGCGGATGTGCCAGAGCGTCGACGGTGTCGTGGAGGTGATCGATCGCCTCGACTACGAGGAGGACGACCTGTCGGCCGGTCAGAAGAGAGCACCGGACGGCGGGAGTACACAGTGAGACATCGAGACGTACGTGAGCTGATGGCCTGTGTGGTCGGTGCGGCTCCCGGGAACGGACCGTTCAAGGACAGCAGGCGCCGCGCGTGTCTGCGTCCGTAGGAGACGAGTTGCCATGAACCCCAGCATCGTCGTCGGTCTGGACGGGTCGGCGGAAAGTGTCGCAGCGGCTCACTGGGCCGCACGCGAGGCGCTTCTGCGCGACGTGCCGCTGCATCTGGTCCATGCCGCGGATTGGTCGTCCCCCCTCGGTGTTCCGGCCACCGGCACTGCCGTCGGCCGTGAGTGGGCCGAGGCGCTCCTGCGCGACGCGACGCACGAGCTTCGCGACCTGCATGGTCGGCTGGAGGTCCGGGCCCGATCGATCGACGGCCGGCCGGCCGTCTCGCTCGCGACCGCAGCGGCCTCGGCGGCCATGCTCGTTCTCGGCTCCAGGGGGCTCGGCACCCTGACCGGGTTCATCCTCGGTTCGGTCGGCATGGGTGTCATCCACGCGACCGAGCGGCCCGTGATTCTGGTACGTGCGCACGAGGACGCCCTGCCACACGCCGAAGGCCTGCACACGGACCGGGACGTGGTGGTCGGCGTCGATATCAGCCGCCCGTGTGACGCACTCCTGGACTTTGCCTTCGAGGAGGCATCACGTCGACGATGCACTCTGCGTGCGCTGCTCTCCTGGACGCTTCCGCCCCTCACCGGGTACGGAGCGGTGTACGATCCGGGCCTGCACGAGCAGATGGGCGACAGCATGACCGTCGGTCTGGACGACAGGCTGCAGCCTTGGCAGGACAGGTTCCCGTCCGTCGACGTGGTCGCACGGGCAACGGCCGGCCACGCGGCAGAGCAACTCCTGAAGGCCGGGGCCGAGGCGGGTCTCGTCGTCGTGGGGCGTCGCATCCGTCAGTCCTCCCTGGGCGCGCACATCGGGCCCGTCACCCACGCCGTTCTCCATCACTCCCGTGCGCCCGTCGCCGTCATCGCCCACCGGTGAGGAGCCGCGACTCCCGCCCTTCGCCGGCCTGGAAGCGCGTCGTCGGACCGCGCCTGGGAAACGCCGGCCGGCGTGTGCCGGCTCCGCCTCACGCCGGTGCCGTGTTCCCGCACGGTCCGCTCGCCGCCTTCGACCTCACTCACCGCCACGGCGTTCGAGCGGGCTCGGGTCGCGGCGTGCGCGCTGGCTCAGTGCCGCAATGCGACCCAGCTCCGTGTGGTCGCCGGTGGCGAACACCATCGCCTTGGCCTGACCCTCGGTGCATGTGGTCCCGGTGAAGACGAGGTTGGGCTCCTGCAGCAGTGGCGCGCCGCTGAGTCCGGGGCCGGCAACGCACTCGGCGGGCGTGGACTCCCCCGTGACCATCGAGAGGTCCACCTCGATGCCTCCGTCGGTCAGCCGCGCGTCGGCGGGGACCTCGGCACCCTCCTCGAGAACGACCAGGGCCCCCGGTACGAGTTCCCCGGCCCCCACAGCGGACGGCCGGTCGTCGCGGATCACCAGAGCCTGCTCGGGCAGGTAGCGCGCCAGTGTCTCCACCGCTTGTTCTGCCTGCCGTTCCTGCAGGAGGGCAAATCCGGCGTTGAGGATGATCACCGCTATGACGGCCCAGCCGAGCACGGCAATGTCGGCGACGAATGCCATGGCCGCCGCTGCCCGGAGCAGAGAAGGCCGAGCGGATGGACCAATTGCCGGACGAGTTCACGCCACAGCGAGCTCCGCGCCTTGCGGCGCACTTCGTTCGGCCCGTACACGGCAAGGCGGCAGCGCCGCCTCCCGCGCAGAGAGGCCGCGCGCGCCGGTGCCGAGTTCCCGGCGCAGTAGTGGAAGCGGCTCCAGCTGATCCGGGATCGGTATCGAAGCAGAGGCGGTGGTCCTGGCGCCGGCGGAGGCGTCAGTCATCATCGGCCCCCGGGCCCCGGCGCAGCCGACCGGACCAGCGCGGCTCCACGAGCTCCCACTCCTCGTCCCATCGGGCGAGGCTGCGCGTCTCGACGCGGCGGAGCCTGAGGCGGACAACCATTCCGGCGGACAGGGCGACCACGCCCATGGCACAGGCCCCGGCTGCGGCGGCCTGCACGATGCGTTCGCCACGGGAAGGCGGGGCGGCCGAGATCCTGCCCGAGTCATCCACCCACAGCGTGACCGTCCGGCCCACCGGTGTGTGAGGGGAGACCACGATGGTGTCCGTATGGGGTGTGGCGGCGGGATACCGCCAGACGGCCCGAGCCGTTGCTTCCGAAGCCCCGGCAAACCGGGCAGGGGGCCTGTCTTCGGCCTTGCTGACTGTTGTGGCCGTCACCTGGTGGCGGTGTCGGGCCTCTTGTTGCGCGCTTACGCTGTCGGCGTCCCAGATCTTGATGCCGACAACAACGCCGCAGAACACGGCCACGAGCGTGAAGACCATGGAAGCGGCGAGCCAGCGGCTGCGTACACGGTCGGCAGCCCGCTGCAGCGGATTCGTGCGGCGCTCGAACGGCCGTCGTATGCGGAATCCGTGCCGCTTCCGGGGCCACAAGGACCGGGGTCCGGACGAGTCGGCCTGGAACATGTCACGCCTCCGCCCTGTGCCGTCGCCGCACCCGCGCGCAGCGGTGGGTTCGGCACCTGGGAGATGAGCTCTGGTCTGGACCCTTGGGAGATCGCGGAAGTCTTCACCCCGTCCCGCTCACTCACCGCGATCGGGGTCGGGTGAATACCGACGGCCGGCCGCCGGACCGGGAACCGGGGGAAGTCGGCGCCGAACCGGTCCACGAGATCGGGGAGGAGGCGGTGCCTTCGCTCCGTCTGCCTTCCTGACATCGTGCTCTCCACTTCCGGCACCTCGGGGCGCCCTTCGGTGTCCGTCTTCAGTCCCGTCCGGGAGACGACCTCCCTCGTCCAGCACGCACCCTCGTGCAGACGTACCGACTGATCCCCGATGCGCACACGCAGCCCGCTGCCATGACATCCTCCACAGAGGTGCGCAGCCCTGCATCCGTACGGCATCGGGCGGCGTCCGGATTCCACGATCACACCGCGGGGTGTCGGCTCAGGAGTGCCGGGGAGGCCAGGCGCAAGGGGCCGAGTGGGCCGTATCGGGAAGGGACCGACCAGCCCATGCCCCCGCTCCTGGTGTCACCGCACCGTTCACCGAATAGGGCCACTCGGAACAAACCGGGCCCCGACAGGCCCAGTGCCGTCATCGACGTCCGCGCTCAGGCTCGACCTGTGTCCGAGGTGACGACCACTGACCTGTACGAGGTGACGATGGCGATGTCGTACCTGCGGGAAGACATGCACGCCACGGCCACCTTCAGCCTCTTCGTGCGTGATCTCCCCCCGGGCCGGGGCTTCCTCGTCGCCGCCGGACTGGAGCCGGCTCTCGACTACCTCGCGCGTTTCCGTGTCCAGCGCTCCGACATCCGCGATTTCTCGGCCGCGCTGCACCGCCCGCCGGAGGACCTGGCCGACCTCCTCGACCTGCGGTTCGAGGGGCAGGTGCGGGCGGTGCCCGAAGGGCGGATCGTGTTCGCCGGGGAGCCTCTGCTCGAGGTCACCGCTCCCCTGCCGCAGGCCCAGCTCGTCGAGACGTACCTGCTGACGCAGCTGTGCCACCAGACCGCTGTCGCCTCCAAGGCGGCCCGGTGCATGCTCGCGGCCCACGGGCGGCCTCTGATCGACTTCTCGCTGCGCCGCAGCCACGGCCCCCAGGCCGGCCTGCAGTCGGCCCGGCTCGGCGCACTGGTCGGCTTCGCAGGAACCAGCAACGTGGCCGCGGCAACCCGGTTCGGCATTCCCGCCTCCGGGACCATGGCGCACTCCTACATCGAATCCTTTGCCTGCGAAGAAGACGCTTTCCGGGCTTTCGCGCGCACCCACCCGGGGCCCGTCACCTTCCTTGTCGACACCTACGACACCGAGCTCGGCGTCCTGACAGCCGCCCGCGTCCTGTCCGACCTGCGCCGCGGCCCGGGAAGCTCGATCCGCCTCGACAGCGGCGACCTGGGTCTGCTCGCCCGCCGGTCGCGAGCCCTGCTCGACGCAGCGGATCTGGCGAACGTCCGGATCATCGCCAGCGGCGGACTGGACGAATACGCCATCGCCGATCTCGTGAGCAGCAAGGCACCGATCGACGTGTTCGCCGTCGGTACGCGCGTGGGCGTCGCTGCGGATGCTCCCTATCTGGACGCCGCGTACAAGCTGGTCCAGTACGACGGGAAGCCGGTGATGAAGCTGTCGTCCGCGAAAGTCACGGCGCCGGCACCTAAACAGGTGTTCCGTCTCCCCGGGTGCTCCGATGTGATCGCCCTCCGCGACGAGGAACCGCCCCGGGGCGGGACGCCGCTCCTGCACACGGTGATGCGAGCAGGCCGCCGGACCGGCCCGCCCGACTCGCTGGCCGCCGCCCGCGCCCGCCTCGGAGCGGATCTCGCCGCACTACCGTCGGCGGCGCGGCGCATCCATCACCCGGAGCCGCCCGTTCCGGTCACTTCCCCGCGGCTCGAAGCCCTGACCGAATCAGTCCGGGAGAGTCTCACCAGCGGGTTGGCCGGCCACCCCGGCACGAACGCTCCAAAGCGATGAGCACGACCCGGTCCTCCTCCCGCGTGGCGACGGCCGAGACGGCTCCGTCGTCCCCGCCCCCTCGCCCTGCTCTGCTCAGTTTCCTCGCCGGTGAGCGGACGTCACGGGCAGCGCATCGTTGCCCGGGGTGGCACGGTCGTTGTTTCAGTTTTCGCGGAGGAAGTCCGCAGGGATGTCGTCGGGCTGCTGCCCGGGGTTCCCGAGGCTGCGGATCGGCGTGGCCGACGCGGTGGTGACGCTCGGCGGCTGCATCGAGGACACGTCGCTTGTTCCGGTCGCGGCCCGGCCGGTGCGTGCCGTGGAAGGCGTCGCGAACGTGGAATATTCGTTGTCACCCACCCGGCTCCGGCCCGGAAGGGGGCCGCCGGTGGTGGGCCCTCAGTCCTGACGCCCTTCCTGTGACGGCGGGCGTGACTGCGGGCGAGGCAGCGGCCTCAAGGGCAGATCGAGCCAACGCACCCTGCCGGGGACGATCATGTGGATGTGGCCGCCCAGGACCAGCCGGATGGCTGGGTGGTGCGAGTCCGGTACCGCGATCCGGAGCCGCTGTGCCCGGATACCCAGGTCCACCTCGTGCCCACGGAATCCGATGCGTACCCCGAATTTCGAGAGCTGGGGAAGCGGAGCCGGGGAGAGCCAGAGGGCGTCGTCACGGGTCTCCAGCCCGGTCATCCCGCGCTGAACGAAATCGAGGGTGCCGGCCATCGCCCCGAGATGAATGCCTTCCGCCGTGGTGCCGCCCTGGATGTCGGCCACGTCACCGGTCAGCGCCTCCTCGCAGTATGCCCATGCCTCCTCGCGTTGCACCCGAGCCAGCACCCAGGCATGAACCAGGGAGCTGAGGGTGGAACCATGGCTCGTACGCGCGAGGTAGTAGTCGACGGTGGCGTGCCAGGTGTCGTCGTCCAGCACATGTCCGAGGCGTTGGAACAGGCCTCCGAGTTCTCCGGGTGAGAACAGGTAGCCGAGCATCAGCACATCGGCCTGTTTGGATGCCTGGTAGCGGTTGACCGTGTCGCCCTCCGCCTCAAGGATGCGGTCGAGCCGCCTGATGTCGCCGTAGCGTTTGCGGTAAGCGGCCCAGTCGAGTTCGTCGAGTTCTCCGTAACCGGCGAACTGGCTGATGACACCACGGTGATACGGCACATGCAGCCGACGGGAAACGTCCTCCCAACGCTCCAGCTCCGTAGGGTCCAGCCGCATGCACTCCGCAAGGATCCTGCGCCGGGGCTCGGGCAGGTCGCGGTACAGTTCCATGGCCCGTGCCAGCACCCAGGCCGCCGTCACGTTCGTGTACGCGTTGTCATCTATGCCTGCGGTGTCGGCTCCCGGATAGGCGTCGTGGTACTCGTCGGGGCCGACCACACCGCGGATGCGGTACCGGGACAGCTGCGCGTCCCATACGGCGCTGTCCGCCCAGAACCGGGCGATCTGCAGCAGCATCTCCGCGCCCTTGGAATGCAGGTAACCGGTGTCCGCGGTGGCCTGGCAGTACTGCCACACGTTGTAGGCAACAGCCGAGCCGACGTGGTGCTGCAGATGGGAATTATCGGGGAGCCAGCGCCCCGACAGCGGGTTGAGATGGAGTTCCTGGGTCTCCTCCCGGCCGTCCTCGGCGCTCTGCCAGGGATACATGGCCCCGGCCCGCCCCACCTGCTGTGCCGCGCGGCAGGCAGCGGGCAGCCTCCGGTGGCGGTAATCCAGAAGTCCGCGGGAAACCTCCGGGAAATGCAGACTCAGGAACCTCAGCACGAAGAGCTCGTCCCAGAAGACATGGCCTCGGTAGGCCTCCCCGTGCAGTCCTCTCGCCGGAACGCCCACATCGAGCTCTGCCGTGTGCGGGGACAGCGTCTGCAGAATGTGGAAGAGGTGAAATCGCAGAATCCTGCCCGCTTCGCCCGGGACCTCGATTCGTGTCCGCTGCCACAGGCCGGCCCACGCCCGATGGTGCGAGGCCAGCAGCTCTGTGAACTCCGGAGCCGTCCGCACACCAACCACAGCAGCCCGCAGCGGACTGCCGATCGCCGGGTCACGCGAGGTGTACAGCGCCACCGTCTTGTCCACGACGGCGTCGCATTCCGGATCCAGCGGCAGCACCACTGTCTGGAAGATCTTCCGTGGGATCTGCCGGGGACGAGGACGCCGACCGGACTCGACCGTCTGCCGACCGGGACCGCCGGACGTGGCCACGATGCGGGACGCCAGCGCGAAGCCGATGTCCGACTCCACGGTGCGACATCTCAGCCACACCACATCGTCCTGTTCCGTTCCGGTCGACCAGCCGGTCAGATGGCGGTTCGACAGGTTCCGGTACCGCACGACACCGGTGTTCCGGATGTCACCGTCGATCGCCGCCTCCACCTCGATCGCCCCCTCCCACCCCTCCGCGGTGAAAGCCGTGTGCAGGGCGGCGAGATGCGGGTTGCCCATGTGCACCAGACGGCACTGCTCGACATACAGGCGACGGCCTGCCTCGTCCTCGTAGACGGACCGGCGGGTCAGCGTGCCGCGGCGCAGGTCGAGCGTCTGCCGGTGTTCCGCGAGGTGTTCGTGGTCCGGTGACAGCCACGGTCCGGGGCCTGTGCCGACAGGACGGATGCGGTAGCGCAGCGGCAGCCAGTTCGGCAGGTTGACCAGATCGGCGTTCACCACCTGCCGGCCCCGGACCGATGAGGTCAGCCGGTCGTAGCAACCCGCCATGTAGGTGCCCGGGTAGTGGGACCTGCTTGTGGTGGTCTCGGATGCGGCTCCACGGGTGGCGAAGTACCCGTTGCCGAGCGTGCACAGCGCCTCGCGCAGCCGCTCTTCCTCCGGCTCGTACCCCTCGTACAACCACTCCCAGACCCCCGCCATCAGTCGTCCGCGCCGATCAGTAGTTCACCGGGATCGGACACCACGATGTCGGCGCCACGACGTCGCAGGTCCGCGGCCTCGCCGGGACCGCCTGTCCGGTCCACACCGACCACAAGTCCGAATCCGCCGCGGCGGCCGGCCTCGACACCGGCCAGGGAGTCCTCCACCACAGCGGTGTCCGAAACGGGAACCCCGAGGCGCCGCGCCGCCTCAACGAAGAGCGCGGGATCCGGTTTCCCCGCGAGCCCCAGCCGCCGTGCCTCATTTCCGTCGACCACGGCCCCGAACTGCCCGATGAGACCGGCGCGCGACAGCAGTTCCGTCGCGTGGCGGGAGGCGGACACGGCGGCACAGGCCATCCGCTCGCTGCGCAGCGCGTGAAGGAGACGAACCGTGCCGGGCCACACATCGACCCGGCGGGTGCGCAGAGTTTCCGTGAACAGCTCGTCCTTGCGTGCGGCGACCGCACATACCGTCGCGGTGCCGGGCGGGTCGTCCGGGCTGCCTTCGGGAAGGTCCAGCCCTCTCGACGCGAGGAAGGCCGCCGCACCGTCCCGCCGTGAACGGCCGTCGACGTGGTGGAGATAGTCGTCGACCGGATCGAAGGGCTGCTGTCCCTCCCGCTCCGACAGACAGGCGTCGAATGCCTCCTTCCAGGCTGCGGCATGGCTCCGGGCGGAGTCGGTGATCACTCCGTCGGTGTCGAAGACCACGGCCCGCACGGAGCGCAGGCACGGGGCAAGAGACGGTACGGCTGCCATGAACGGGTGGTCCCTTCGCCAGGGTTTCCCTTCATGGCATCACGGTTCCAGGACACGGGCGCGTCGTGGTTCTCAGTAGGGCAGAGGCCGCCCGGACGGAGTACGCAGGTCGAGGGGCGGAGGCCCCGAGGGAGGCGGTGGGCGACGGACGATTCTGATGCGGCTCACTGCCACCACCTCCTGGCGCTCATTCGGGTATGTGCCCGGGTGCGTCCTCCGCAATCCTGCGCGGGAGATCCGGGTCCATGGGCCGATCGGTCCCGGAACACCCCCCGTACGGCCCAAGCGGGCGGGTCGCTGGGCGGATCACCGTGAAAATCACGTGGAATGCCGGTCAACGGGCTGTTGCCGTTCAGCAGGTTCGGGCACGACGGCCCCCGGGGGGTGCTCGATGGCCGAGCCTCCCCGCAGAGCCCCGCCTATCGTTCACACCGGACGGTCGGGCACCTGGCCGGGCTGTCACGTGCGGAGCCGCCATTGCCCGCCAGGGACGGAGGAAACCATGTCGACGCGGAGTCTGCTCGACGCGCTCCCGCCCGAGAGCCGTCAGCGCCTTCTCGACACGGCTGCCCACGAAGTGCCGCTGGTCCTCGACTCACGCGTCTTCGAGGAAGGCAGGCGGGCCGACCGTTTCTGGATCATCCGCTCCGGCCAGGTCGAGGTCGACCTCCATGTGCCCGGCCGCCGCCCGGCGGTCATCGAGACCCTGGGCCAGGACGACCTGCTGGGCTGGTCCTGGCTCTTCTCCCCGCACGTGTGGCATCTGGGCGCGCACGTGGTCCACGCGGGTCAGGCCCTGGAGTTCGACGCCGCGACCGTCCGCGCGCTGTGCGCGGCCGATGCGGTGCTGGGCCGGGCGGTGTACAAGTACGTGGCCGAGACGGTGGCGGAGCGGTTGTACGGAACGCGGACGCGGTTGCTGCAGCTCTACGGTCCCAGGGCCGACATCTCCGAGGACTGAACGGCCCGGGTGGTTCAGGGGCCGATCGGCTCTGGTGCACCATCGGTCTGCGGGCCACGATGAATACGGGGCTGGTCGCAGAGCCCCGCAAAAGCGAGGTGGGCGCCATGAGCGGCGAAGCCGCGTTCTCCGCACAGAATCCGATCCGGGTGTTCCTGCTCGACGACCACGAGGTGGTCAGGCGCGGGGTGCAGGATCTGCTCGATGCGGAACCCGACATCGAGGTCGTCGGCGATGCCGGTACGGCCGATCATGCGCTGGCCCGTGGGCCTGCGCTGCGCCCGGATGTCGCGATCCTCGATGTGCGGCTCCCGGACGGCGACGGGATCAGCGTCTGTCGTGAGCTGCGTTCACGAATGCCGGAACTGGCCTGTCTGATGCTCACCTCGTTCGATGACGACGAGGCGCTGCTCGACGCCATCATGGCGGGCGCAGCAGGCTACGTGCTCAAGGAGATCAAGGGATCCGACCTCGTCACAGCCGTCCGCACGCTGGCTTCCGGGCGCTCGACCCTCGATCCGGCGACCACCGCACGGCTGATGAACAGCCTGCGCGGAAAGAAGTCCGGCGTCGAAGCCGAGGACGAGGACGCGCTCTCCGCACTGTCTCCCCGGGAGAAGGACGTTCTTGCTCTGATCGGTGAAGGACTGACCAATAGTCAGATCGGCAAACGCCTCTATCTGTCCGAGAAAACGGTCAAGAACCACATCTCCCGCCTCCTGGCGAAGCTCGGCGTGGAGCGTCGCATTCAGGCAGCCGTGATCGCCGCGCACCGACCGGCACCTTCCTCGCCGTCCTCGGCGAGCGGTCGGGAGTACTAGGGTGTCTGTCGGAAGTCCCGCCTGCCCCGCGACGCCTGGCACGCACGCTCGCCGCGTTGTCGGGCTCGTCCACGTGCGTCCGGTACGAGGACGACCCTCCGCCTTGCGATCGCACGCACCGGACGCCGCCGGGTCCGCCCTTCGGGCGGACGTCGGGACTTCCGACGCGTGCCCTGGAAGCCGCTCACGCCGATGCTGCGGCCCGCTGCGCGGTCCACGGATCACGACAGGCGCAGAGGCACGCGCCACCTCACCCGGGTGCCACCCTCCGCCGACGGCTCGACCGTCATGTCACCGCCGAGGTGCTTGGCGCGCTGCGCCAGGTTGTCCAGCCCGCTGTGTGCGCCGTCGTGGTCCGGCATGCCCACTCCGTTGTCGGACACGACCAACGTCAGTGCCCCTTCACCGACCACCATCGAGACGTCCACCGAGGTCGCCCTGGCATGGCGCGCGACGTTGCTGAGCGCTTCGCCGAGGACCGCGATCACCTGGTCCGCGGTCTCAGTCGGCACATCTGTGTCGATGAGTCCTCCCATGCGAAGAGATGGCTGGAAGCCCAGGGCACGTGCGGCCTGCTCCACCGCGGTCAGCGTGCGGACGCGCAGGCCTTGCTCGGCACGGCCCGATTCACGTGCGCGGAGGCCGAAAATGGTGGAGCGGATTATCTTGATGGTCTCGTCGAGATCGTCCACGGCGCGCAGCAGCCGTTCACTGGCCTGCGGATGGTCCACGAACCGCACCGCGCTCTGCAGGGTCATGCCGGTGGCGAACAGCCGCTGAATGGCGAGGTCGTGCAGGTCCCGGGCGATCCGGTCGCGGTCCTCCAACAGGGCGATCTGCTCGGCGGACTCGCGCCGTTCGGTGAGTTCCATCGCCAGCGCAGCCTGCCCGGCGAACGTCAGCAGGGGCGCGGTCTCCCACGCGGTGAATGTGGGACGCTCCCGTACACGGGCCAGCAGAAGCACCCCCAGGACCCGTCCCCCCGTCTTCATCGGCACCGCGACGGCCGGACCGAGCCCGGCCCATCGCCGGGGACCAACGGTGATCCTCGGATCGCACTCGACATCAGGGCTGGTGATCGGCTCGCGCGCGTCGAGAGCTGTGCCGACGAACGAACCCACGCGGGGCAGGACCAGTCCGCGGTGCGTGTCGGCGTCCACACCCGAGGCGATCACCACCCGCAGGGCACCCTCACCCTCGGGAAGCGCCAGAACACCCAGGTCGGCGGAGAGGATACGCGAGGCGTGATCGACGATCCTCTGCAGGACGTACTCCTCGTCCAACCCGCTCAGCAGACCCTCGACGATCTCGCTGTTGGCCTCCTGCCAACGCTGCCGGTCACGCGTCTCCGAGTACAGGCGCGCGTTCTCGATGGCGACCCCGGCTGCCACAGCGAGGGTGGAGAGCACCGTCTCGTCCTCGGCGTCGAAGGCGCGGCCGCCCCGTTTCTCGGTCAGGTACAGGTTGCCGAACACCTCGTCGCGGACCCGGATGGGCACCCCCAGAAACGAGTGCATGGGGGGATGGTTCGGCGGGAACCCGTGGGACGACCGGTGGTCGGAGAGTTCCTTGAGCCTCAGGGGCACCGGGTGGCGGATCAGCTCGCCCAGGATGCCGTGCCCCTCGGGCAGCGAGCCGATGGCTTTCTTCTGTTCGTCCGTGATGCCCACGGGCAGGAACTGCGCGAGGCGGGTTCCCTCGCCGAGCACTCCGAGTGCCCCGTACTCGGCGTCGACCACGACGACCGCGGCTTCGACGATCTGGCGCAACACCTGCGGCAGATCGAGCCCCCTTCCCACAGACATGACGGCGTCCAGCAGCAGCGCCGCCTCGGCGGGGCCACGCTTCGACAGATCGAGGCGTTCCTGGAGATCGCCGGGGAGTGTGCCCAGCCGACGGTGTTCCTCGCCGTTGCGGTCAGTGCCCTTGTCGCCCACGGTGCCTCCGCCATGGCCCGCGCGTCACGGGCCACACGTCCACGGTAACGGCCGAACGCCGCAAGGCACCCGGTGGAGCGCACGCGGGGGAACACGTCCTGGTACGGACGCCTTGTGGCCGACGCGTTCGCAAAGGCCCCGACGAGGAGCCCGTCCGGCCCCACCGAGGGACGAATGGCCCATATCCACAGGGAGGACACACACACCATCCTGAAGACGCTCCGACCGATACCCGCTTCCAGGAGGCTCCCGATGCTCGCGCAGACGCTCGACGACCTGACGCTGGCCGGCCTCGTCTCCGATGCCACCGCAGCTCCGTCCATGCACAACGCCCAGCCCTGGCAGTTCCACTACGGACGTTCCAGTCACGTTCTTGTTCTTCGGGCGGATTTCGACCGTGCCATGCCGGAGGCCGACCCCTCCACCCGTGGACTGCACGTGGGATGCGGCGCGGCCCTTCTGAACCTGCGAGTGTCCGCGGCCCACGGGGGCCTCGCCACGGAAACCGCACTGCTGCCCGTCCCCTCGGATCCGGCGCTGCTGGCGAGCGTCCACATGAAGGACACCCCTCAGAAACCCGAGGATGCCGCGCTCGTCGGTCTCCACCGAGCGATCCGGGACCGGCACACCAGCCGGTACCCGTTCGAGGCCCGGGCGGTACCCGAGGACGTCCGCACACTCTTCGCCGAAGCGGCGCGTGCCGAAGGGGCGGAATTCTCGATCTTGACCCCGACGCACCTGGAGACCGTGCTGGAACTGATCCGGGACGCCGAGGCGTACGACCGAGGGGATCCTGGACGGGAGGCGGAGCAGCACTACTGGACCCGGGACACGAAGACCGAGGCACCCGTCGACGGGATCCCGGACTACGCTTTCGGCCCCTGCGACGCGTCCGGAAGGGCAACGGTCCGCGACTTCGCGGGTACCGCTGTCGTGGCGGGCCGCGCACGCGTCCTGTTCGAGAAGCACCCGCAGCTGGCCGTTCTCAGCACCTCGGGCGACCGTCCCGTGGACTGGTTGCGTGCCGGTCAGGCCCTGGAACGTGTTCTGCTCACCGCCACGCTGAACGAGGTGTCCACCTCGTTTGCGACGCAGCCCCTCGAATGGCCGGACCTGCGGTGGATCCTGCGCGATCCCGTCTTCGGCACGGGACACGCACAGATGATCATCCGCATGGGATACGGGCCGACAGGGCCGAGCACACCACGCCGCCCCCTGGCAGAGGTTCTGACGATCGAACCGTAGAACCCTCCCGGACCGACCGGGCGCCGATGGGCGCGGAGGGAACGAGAAGACGGGTGGTGGGCGTGATGCGGCTCCCCGTAGTCGTCGGCCTGGACGGATCGATGGGCAGTCTGCGAGCTCTGGACTGGGCAGCGGCCGAAGCGGCACGGATGCGGCTCCCCCTTCGCATCGTGCACGGATCTCTGTGGGAGCACTACGAAGGCATACGGCCCAGCTTCGACACCGGCCGTCCTGCCGAGCAGATCCTCGCCGAACATCTCGTCGCCTCCGCTCAGGAACGGGTACAGCGACTCGATGCCGAGGTGGAGGTGGTGGCCGTCGTACAGCCTGACGATCCGGTGAACGCGCTCGTCCAGGAGAGTCACGGGGCAGCCATGATCGTTCTCGGCTCCCGCGGCCGGGGCAGGATCGCCGAGATGCTCCTGGGCTCCGTCAGCCTCGCCGTCGCCGGCCGGTCACACGGCCCGGTCGTGGTGATTCCGAAGGCGGCGTCCGCCGTTCAGTCCACATCCGGTCGCGTCGTCGTCGGAATCGGCGACGCCCAGGGCCCTTCGGCGGCCGCCCGCTTCGCGTTCGACCAGGCGGTCTCACGTCATGGTGAACTGACCGCCGTACGTGCCTGGCGCTGTCCCGTCAACGAGGCCATGGACCATCCGCTCCTCTCGGGTTCACCCGCTGCCTCCCACCACCGAGACGCGGAGGAACATCTCGAAGACGTCCTGGCGGTACTGGACCGGACCGGTTCCGGTCCGGTGATCACCCGATCGGTGGTGCAGGGGCCGGCCCACCAGGCATTGATCGAAGCGGCCTCAGGAGCGGACATGCTGGTCGTAGGTGCCCGACGGGGAGGCGGAAAGCACTGGCATCGACTGGGTACGGTCAACCATGCGGTGCTGCACTACGCGCCGTGCCCGGTCGCCGTCGTGCCCGACACCTACCGAGACTGACGTGGTCAGAAGCACAGGCGCCCTGTCCCTTCGGCTCCTTTCGACGCGTTACGCCACGCACCCCTCACTGACAACCGCCGCACAGGACGTCATCGAGGCCCGAGAAGGCTCGCTGCACGGTCGGGAACGCGTACGTCCGAAGCTCAGACGTATACCGCGCGACACGGGGGTTCGTGCTCGAACTCCCACCCACAGCACACCATTTGCGGAACGACCGGCGTGCCCGCGGCGGCAGGAAGCCTTCTCACCTCTGCACCACGCGACGCCCGGTGATACGGGTGGGGGTGACCACCATCCAGTGGGTGCGGGGGCCACCCGCCCAGGGAAGGGAACGGGCAGCACTGTCCAGTCGCTGGATGGCCTGGGCAGCCATGACGCCTGACGCATCACCCACCACCAGCACACTCCAGCCCTGGCTCATCGCGTCGTCGATGTGATCGGCCTCGAAGGCCACCTCGGTCCCCGCGGACGCGGCGAGCAGTCCATCGCTGGTGGTGCGGAACGCGATCTCCTTGCCCGCCAGCACGTAGTTGACCGGAAAGATGACCGGCCCGTCCGCCGTGACGAGCGCGATCCTGCCCACACCGTGCGTCGCAAGCAGTCGAAAACACTCGGATTCACTCAGCGCGATGAGTTCGGCGCCCGGCCGTGCCGCTGCCATGCCGGGCGGACGTTCCACCGTCATACCGGTCAGCTCGGCAACGGTCGTCTCCAACGCGTCCGCGAGGCGCACGAGAACGCTGACGGCCGGTGCAGCGGCCCGATCCTCTATGTAGGCGATGTACGAAGGAGCGGCGCCGCAGCGTTCGGCCACTTCCTCGCGGGTGAGACCGAGTTCCTGACGGCGCGCTGTCACGCGCCGCCCGAGGTCGCTGCGGGCCGTCGGGGACTGGGTGGAAGCGGATGAAGATGAAGGCGTGCCTTCGCTCATGGTCCTCAACGTCCTTCGGGTCACGGCAGGTCGGAGACGGAGACAGCGTTGTGCTGCGGGCCGCCCAGTGCCACCTTGAGGGCACCGGTTTCGGCGGCGCGGGAGAAAATGTCGTACGCCTCCTCCATCTGGCCCAGCTCGAAACGGTGGGTGATCAGCGAAGCCGACGGGAGACGCCCTGCGGCCATCATGTCCAGCAGCATGGGCGTCGAGTGGGTGTCCACCAGCCCGGTGGTGATCGTGACGTCCTTGATCCAAAGGTCTTCGAGGTGCAGGACGGCGGGCTTTCCGTGAACCCCGATGTTCGCGACCCGGCCGCCGGGGCGGACCATCCGGGTGCACATCTCGAATGTCTCCGGTATGCCGACGGCCTCCATGACGACATCGGCACCGAGTCCATCGGTGAGGTCCTCGACGAGGCGCTCGGGTTCCTCGCTCGCGCTGACGGTCGCGTCCGCACCGAGTGCGCGTGCGGCAGCCAGCCGGGACTCCGCGAGATCCACCGCGATGACGCGGCCGGGGCTGAACAGACGCGCGGTGGTGACGGCCGCCAGACCGATCGGCCCCGCACCGACCACGACAACCGTGTCGCCGGGCCGCACGTTGCCGTTCAGCACCCCGACCTCGTACGAGGTCGGGAAGATGTCAGCCAACAGGACCGCGTCGTAACTGTCGACGGCGCCGGGCAACGGATGTACGGACAGGTCGGCGAACGGCACCCGCACATATTCGGCCTGGGTGCCATCGATCGTGTGGCCCAGCACCCAGCCGCCGCCCCCGCGGCACTGACCGTACTGTCCGCCGCGGCAGAACCGGCACCGCCCGCAGGCGGAGATGCACGAGATCAGCACGCGGTCACCGGGCCGCACCGTGCGGACATCGCCGCCGGTCTCGACCACGGTGCCCACCGCTTCGTGCCCGAGCACACGGCCCGGAACCACCTCGGGCACATCGCCCTCGACGATGTGCAGGTCGGTGCCGCAGATCGTGACCGTGTCGACGCCGACGATCGCGTCCGCGGCGTCCTTGATGCCAGGATCCGGTACATCCCGCCACGCGGTCCGGCTGGGGCCCTGGAAGACGAGTGCCTTCATGACATCGCCCTTCTTCCTGTCAGGTCCAGTACGGGGCACTGTCAGGCTGACTCGGCAGGAGCTCGGCGCGCATGGGCCGGATGGTCCCCCGGCAAGGACCTGGCGGGCCATCCACTCCCCCGACGCAGCATGCGCCCCGATCTGCCGGGGTGCCCGAAGCGCAAACGGGGTGCCCGAAGCGCAAACGGAATCAGTAGCGATGTGGGCAAGGCTCCCCGCCGAACGGGAGCACACCCTGGAACCCGCCTGACGACCGGCTTTCCGCATTGCTGTCCATGCTGTGGTCCCGCCGCGACCGTCAGCGGCGGTCCAGTGGAACCCGCCTGACCCAAGCAGGGTCCTCGTGGGGCATCGGTTCCGCCGAAATCGCCGTCGAGGGGGTCCGGCCGCGGAGATCGCCCTCGTCCCGCGGGAAGACCGGCCGGTTTGCCGGACCCACCCCACGGCCGCAGGCTTGGGGTATGGGGCTCCCCCACTCAGAGATGCTCAGCGGCTGGGCCGTCGGGACACCCGGACCGATCGGTACCGGTCCCCTCGTACGGACACAGCGCCGGGTGAGCGCGCCCGCCCCGGATGAACTCCTGCTGCGGGTGGAGGCCTGCGGTGTCTGCCGCACGGACCTGCATCTCGCCGAGGGGGACCTCACCCCCCACCGTCCGTCGGCCATTCCCGGGCACGAGATCGTCGGCCGCGTGGCAGCGGTCGGCGAGGCGGTCGGCGTGTTCCGTGTGGGTGACCGGGTCGGCGGCGCCTGGTTGCGCCGTACCTGCGGGTCCTGCCGCTACTGCCGCTCCGGCCGGGAGAACCTGTGCCCCCGGTCCACGTACACGGGGTGGGATTCGGACGGCGGCTTCGCCGACCTGGTCCTTGTTCCCGAGGCGTTCGCCTACCGACTCCCCGAGTCCCAGGACGCGGCTCTGCTCGCCCCTCTCCTGTGCGCGGGAATCATCGGTTACCGGTCGCTGCGCCGCAGTGCGTTGCCGAAGGGGGGCAGGCTCGGCATCTACGGTTTCGGCGCGTCGGCCCATCTGGCCGCTCAGGTGGCTCTGGCCGACGGCGCGACGGTCCATGTGATGACGCGTTCCGCGCAGGCGCGTGAACTCGCCCTGTCCCTGGGAGTCTCATCGGCCGGCGGAGCCTACGACAGTCCACCCGAGCCGCTGGACTCGGCGATCCTGTTCGCTCCGGTGGGTGATCTGGTACCAGTGGCTCTGGAGGCACTGGACCGGTCGGGCACCCTGGCGATCGCCGGTATCCACCTCTCCGACATTCCCGCGCTGAACTACCAGCGGCATCTCTTCCAGGAGCGGAACCTGCGGAGCGTCACCTCCAACACCCGCGAGGACGGCCGCGAATTTCTCGAACTCGCCGAACGCATCGGTATCCAGGTCACCGTCAGCCGCTATCCCCTGGACCGGGCTGATCAAGCACTGGCCGACCTGGCCGCGGACCGCGTGAACGGCGCAGCGGTGCTCACCCCCGGCTGACGGGAGTCGGCCCGGCGCCACTCGGTCACCCACGAGCCAGCGGTGTACGTTGCCGCATGGGCGCGCTGGAGAACACGATCATTGCCGCCGCGACTCGAGCGTGAGGGCAACTGCTCACGCGCGCCGGGGCGCGAATCCCGTGGCCGGCGTGGACGTCCGCGGCTTCCACGAGAAGTCCGCGGCCCGGCCCGCGGCCTGGACAACAGCTGCGGGTCACCCGCCCGCGGCCGGTGACCCGCCTCGACATCCCTCTCGCGTCCGGCCCGTCGGCTCCGTCGCTGATCTCGATGCGCCCGTGGGCGTTCGGCCCGCGGCCACCGACGCCCACGGGCGCACGCTCAGCGGCTGACGGCTGCTTTCTGCGTACTCGTTCGGCTCAGGCACCGGCCCGTCGGCAGCGCGGGCGGGCACGATCAGGGCAGCGTGGACGACGGAGCCCGCCCGGGAGTCCTTCGCACGTCGACCGGGCGGGCCACTTCCCTGCCGGCTTTTCTTGGCGCGCCGTTGTGCTGCGAGAGCGCGACGGACGGTCGCGGGGTGTTCCTGGCGCGGGATCGAGGACGCGTGGTCCCTTCCCTGGATCGTGCGAACCCTGCACCGCTGAGGTCCGCGGAGCCGGTCGGTGCGGATGACATCGGCGCCGAGGTCGACGAGGAGCGCGCAGGGGGTGGGCCGGGCCGGATCCCCGCCTGTCGAGCACCTCTACCCCGCGCAGCGGCCCCTTCTCTGTCCCGGTGTGGCCATGGGGCTCGGCCACGGCAGCCCGCTCAGGTGGCACCGTGTGAATGATCGAAGTGGCGGGCGGTTACCATATGAGCGCCGCCTAGCTCGAAAGATAAATCTGTGACTGTCAACGAGGACTCGTTCACCAGCTGGAAGAACCGCGAGAGGATCGCGGAGTCGATGATCCCGATCATCGGGAAGCTGCACCGGGAGCGGGACGTCACCGTCCTGCTTCACAGCCGCTCCTTGGTGAACAAGTCGGTGGTCAGCATTCTCAAGACCCACCGATTCGCCCGCCAGATCGCCGGTGAGGAACTCTCGGTCACCGAGACGCTGCCGTTCCTGCAGGCTCTCGCCGCGCTCGATCTCGGCCCTTCCCAGATCGACATCGGCATGCTCGCCGCGACGTACAAGACCGACGACCGCGGTCTCTCGGTGGAGGAGTTCACCGCCGGGGCCGTCGCCGGCGCCACGGATGCCAACAAGATCGAGCGCCGCGAGCCGCGCGACGTCGTCCTTTACGGGTTCGGCCGCATCGGCCGCCTCGTCGCCCGCCTGCTGATCGAGAAGGCCGGCTCCGGCAACGGACTGCGGCTGCGCGCCATCGTCGTCCGCGGGGGCGGCGGCCGGGCCGACGAGGATCTCGTCAAGCGCGCCTCGCTGCTGCGCCGTGACTCCATCCACGGCCAGTTCCAGGGCACGATCACCGTCGACGAGGCGAACAGCACGATCGTCGCCAACGGCAACGAGATCAAGGTGATCTACGCCGGCGACCCGACCGAGGTCGACTACACGGCGTACGGCATCAAGGGCGCCATCCTCATCGACAACACCGGCAAGTGGCGCGACCGCGAGGGCCTCTCGAAGCACCTGCGCCCCGGCATCGACAAGGTGGTGCTGACCGCGCCGGGCAAGGGCGACGTCCCCAACATCGTCCACGGCGTCAACCACGACACGATCAAGCCGGACGAGCAGATCCTGTCCTGCGCCTCCTGCACCACCAACGCGATCGTCCCGCCGCTGAAGGCGATGGCCGACGAGTACGGCGTGCTGCGCGGTCACGTGGAGACCGTCCACTCGTTCACCAACGACCAGAACCTGCTGGACAATTACCACAGCTCCGACCGCCGCGGCCGCTCCGCGCCGCTCAACATGGTCATCACCGAGACCGGTGCCGCCTCCGCTGTCGCCAAGGCGCTGCCCGACCTCAAGGCTCCGATCACCGGCAGCTCGATCCGAGTCCCGGTACCGGACGTCTCGATCGCGATCCTCAGCCTGCGGCTCGGGCGCGAGGCCACCCGCGAGGAGGTCCTCGACTACCTCCGCAACGTGTCGCTGACCTCGCCGCTCAAGCGCCAGATCGACTTCACCAGCGCCCCCGACGCGGTCTCGAGCGACTTCATCGGCTCGCGCCACGCCTCGATCGTCGACGCCGGCGCCACCAAGGTCGACGGCGACAACGCGATCCTCTACCTCTGGTACGACAACGAGTTCGGCTATTCCTGCCAGGTCATCCGCGTCGTCCAGCACGTCTCCGGGGTGGAGTACCCGACCTACCCGGCCCCGGCGGTCTGATCCCGGCGGACTGTCCGATCCGGTGTCCCGGCGTGCGGGGCGGCGGTAGGACGGCAATCGATCCCGATCGGCGTCCGGTTGCTCTCCCACCGCCGGCCGCCACCGGCAGTGGAACGGAACGGGCCGGGAGCGCGGTCACCCTGGGTGACCGCGTGCACATCGTGCCGGTCGGAGAGATCGAGGACCAGCTCGACAATGGTGTCCTCGACGACCTTGGG
>NZ_JBFAJH010000004.1:45800-265268 GCF_040655115.1 Streptomyces atratus
GCCCCGCCCGCCCGGGCTTGTGCCCGGGACCGGGCGGGGCGCGCTCACCCGGGCGCCCCCCCCGCTCCCGGAACCGGCCGCTCCGGCCTCATGAGGTGAGACGGGAACCCGGCGCAGCTGCGGTGCCGTGCATGCCGACATCCGGCGCCCCGGCCCGCAGGACCTGAACGACAAACCCGCCGAAGAGGCCGGCTGTCCTCCACGACACGGCGGGCCGAACGCAGGCTGCCGGTCGGCGTCAGCGGGGCCCGGGTCTCCCCTGACCCAGACCACGTGTCGCGTCGTGGACCGACCCACGGGCGCGGCAGGATTCCCGCAGGTCCGCGCGCCCACGCGTCAGCCCGATGCCGCCACGAACACGATCGTGGCAGCCTTTCACGGTCCCCGCCCCTGTACGGCGTCCGATGCGCGCGATCGCACGATGAAGAATCACCCTCGTACGGAACGTACCTGGTGATCCCGGCCGCGCAGAGCGTGTGTCTGCCGGACGCCGCGGCGCACACGTCAGCCGGGCTGGCTGTTCTCCTTGAGCGTGCCCCAGCCGTGCCAGCGGTCGATCTCGATCCAGGCACTGACCCGGCCGCGGTCCCGCTGGGGGTACGGCTTGCCGAGGTACTGCTGGGCCAGCCGGTCGATGCCGGTGAAGTCCTTGTCCTCACGCAGTTCGGCGATGCGTCCGATGATGCTGATGTGGGTGTACCAGTTCTCCTCGTCGAGTACGGTGAGCGTGACCCGGGGGTCGTTCCGGATGTGTTCGAGCCGCTTGCGGCCCTCATCCATGTTGACCAGGATCCGGCCGTCGTCCCAGAGGTACCAGGTGGCCGTGGACACTGGTTGGCCGTCGGGCCGAAGCGTCGCGATGACGGCTGGGTTGGGCTTCTTCAGCATGGCGACCGCGGTCTCGGGAAGCGGTGGATTCGACACGGAATCTCCTTCTCGGTGATCCATTCTCGGTGATCCATTGACAGCATGTTCACCGTGCCACATCCCGGCGTCGCGTACGCCTCACGCCCTGTCGGACCGGTCGCGCGCCGCGGGAGGCTTCGGCTCAACGGATGGCGGATCGCCGCGCACCCATGGGACGTCGGCGGCGAGCAGATCGCAGTCGGCGCGGGCCAGCCGCATGAGCTCGAAGGAACGCGCCCACCACGCGGTAGGGACGTGCGCGTTCCTCTTCGCGGTGCGGCCGGGCGGGGGTCCGGTACCGAAAGGGGCAGCAGGGTGCCCGGACCGGCCGCCGAACTTGACCACACGCATGGGGGCACCCCGCCGGTCCTCTGGACCCGGCAGGAGTACGGCCCGTGATCGGAGGCAGGAGGAAAAGTGGTAGCAAAGGGTGTCCGTACCCCGGGGGATCCGCTGCCTCCCCCGGCGCCGCCAGGCCGCGCCGTGCCTGACCACGTCCACCGGAGACCAGCGTGCCCAGCAAGACCGCACCCACTGCCTCAGGACGCGTCCCCCGCCAGGGCGCGCCCTCGGGGCGGGCGGCCCACTACCGGGCCGCCCTGCGCCGCACCCCCGTCTCCCTGTGGAACGACGACCTCTCGGACTGGGCCGCCGCCCTGACGTACTACGCCATCCTCGCCCTGCTCCCCGCGCTGCTGGTCACCGTCGCCCTCATCGGCGTGGCCAGCCCCCGGGCGACCGGCGCGCTGATCGCCGACATCACGGCCATCGCCCCCGCGGAGTCCGGCGCCGCGCTGCGCGGACCCCTGGAGGCCGCGACCCAGGAACGCGGCGCCGTGTGGCTGCTGGTCGCGACGGGGACCGTCAGCGCCGTCTGGTCCGCCTCCAGCTATCTGGCCGTCTTCCGCCGTGCTCTGCACGCCCTGTACCACGTACGCGACACACGGCCCGCGCTGCGCAGGGCGCACATCATCGTGACCACCGCCGTCGGACTGCTCCTGCTGCTGATGACCAGCGCGTTCGCGCTCGTGCTGACCGGGCCGTTGGCCCACTGGCTGGGACACCGGATGGGCCTCGCGCACGCAAGTGACACGGTGTGGACAGTGCTCAAGTGGCCCATCCTGCTGTTCCTCGTCGCCTGTCTGATCACGGTGCTGTTCCGTACCGGTCCGGCGGCGGCCAGGGGCCTGCGGCGCGGGCTGCCCGGAGGGGTGCTCGCCGCGTCCCTGTGGCTCGTGGCATCGGCCGGGTTCACCTTGTACGCCACCCACATCGGTTCCTACAGCCGGTTGTACGGATCGCTCGCCGGGCTCGTCGTCTTCCTGATCTGGGTCTGGTTCACCAATCTCGCTCTGCTGGCCGGGGCCCAGTTCAATGTCGAATTGGAACGGCCGGTCCAGACCCTCCGCACCAGTGTCACCGCGACGGTGGGCCGGTAGCGGCGTCGCAGGGCCGCCGTCCGCAGTCAGCGCCGTCCGGCCGGGCCAGTTCGGCATCGGCTCGTTCTTCGCCTCGGACAACGCCTGCCCGATCTGCCAGGCGGGTTACCAGACCTCTTGCCGGCACCGCGAGTTCATCAACGGCTGTCAGGCAGAGTACGTCCGCGTCCCGCTGGCCGACGACACGCTGGTCGCCACCCCCGGGCAGCCGGACGAGGCGCTGCTCCCCAGCCTGCTTCGAGCGAGGCGGGTCACTCCACCGGCGGGGGCCGCGGCACCCGTATTCCCTCGATGCCGAGTCCGGCCCGCAGTCGGCGGAGCACGGCGTCGCCGATGCGGTGCTCGTCGCGGCGGCGGACGATGGCGCGATTGCGGGCGAGGGGGCGTGGTGCAGGGCCGCGTACTCCTCGGGGTGCCGCAGCGCGGGGTCGTCGTCGGCCGCGTCGTAGCCCGCACGCACGAACATGAGGTGCGTCTCGTGCTCGGTGCGCAGCCGTTCCACGACGCCGGGAACGGCGCAGGTTCCCGCAGAACATGCACGACAGGTCGGTCGTCGTGCCCCGTCTGATCACCCAGCCGGGCCGCATCCCTTCCGGGGGCCACAGCGACGCCCCGCTGTCGCAGTCAACCGGCACCGGCAGGCACTTCCCGACCCAGCGGACCGCGGGCTCACCGCCCGGGAAGGCGGGTGCGTCACCGGCCCTTTCCAGCGGTGGGACGGCAAGCGGGTGGCCGACAGCTGCCTTCTGCCCTGAGACGGATCTTCGCGGTCAGTCCGCCGCGGGACGGGCCGCGGGCGTGATCCCTTGCCGGACGGGGCTTTTTTGCGAGCCCCCGGCCGGGATCCGCACGATCGTGGGGCTCCGCCGCGACGACCCGATTCAGGTCCTCATCCGCGTCGGCCCGGGGCGTCTGCGCGGTGCCCAGGTGCTCCCAGGTGCCGTCGACGGCCCGCTCCGCAGCCGGTTGTGGCTGCCCCTCGAGTTGCCGTACGTCTCCGGCAGATGGACCCACCGAGAGGCTTTGCGCAAGGGCAGCACATGGTGACCTCGCCGCGGCGAGTCGTGCGCGGCTACGGCGCCGGCGCCGGCCCGGCACGCTCAGCAGGCGACCATTTCGGCCGCGTCCGCGGTGAAGACAGCCTGCCCGGCGGCGATCCGTCGGTCCCGCTCGGGGCCGGCGCGCAGCAGCCGGTCCAGTGAGCGGAGCAGCGCGGTCTCGTCTGCAGCATGTTCGGTGAGGCCTGCGGTGGCCATCTCAACGACGCCGTCGGCGCCGTGGCCGGGGATCGGCCGGTATCCGACGACCGGTACACCGGCGGCGAGGGCCTGCACGGCCGTCTGTCCCGCTGCGTTGTCCACCAGGGCGCTCGATGCTGCCATGAGGTCGGGCAGGTCCTCGACCCAGCCCAGCGCCAGGACGCCGGGGAGCATCGCAGCGCGGGCCCGCAGCCGTTCGTCCTTGCCGCACAGCAGCACCGGTAGCCGGCCGGTACCGGCGAGCAGGAGCGCGGTGGCCGTCAGCCCCTGGCCCACACCCCAGGCGCCGGCCGAAAGCAGCACAGCCGGACGGCCGGAGCCGCGCCGCGCGAACTCCCGCGCCCAGCGGGACGGCCGCCCGCCCGGGTTCTCCTGCGCGGCGGCGGCGAAGGCCGGGGGCACGACGGGGCCGCACACCTCCGCCGGGCGTCCGGTCCTCGCGCGGACTCGTGCGGCGGCGGCCTCGGTCAGGCACAGGTGCAGGTCGTTGCTCGGATGGAGCCACTGCCGGTGCACGGCGAAGTCGGTGACCACAACCGTGCTGGGCGGGCAGTCACCGCCCCGGGCGCGTAGCCGCCCCGCGACCTGAGCAGCCTGGTGGAAGGTGGAGACGAGCGCGTCCGGGCGCCAGCGTTCGACGACGTCGCGCAGGCGTGGCTCCAGGGCTGCGGCCAGCGGCCCGGTGCTCGGCGCCCAGCTGTTCCGGTCGCCCTGGTCTCCGCGATCGCGGAAGAATGCCGAGTAGACCGCCGCGTACGCCCATGGGCAGCGGCGGAGAGTCGTACGGTACCCGGCACGCAGCCCGCGCCCGGCGCCGGGGGGCAGCATGTCGAGGAGGTCCACGCGAGCGGTCAGATGGCCGTCGGCCCGCAGCCGTCCGGCCAGTTCGGCGGCCACCGCGTCGTGTCCGGCGCCCATGCTCGCACTGACGATCAGAATCCGGCGTCCCATTCTTGGATATTCCTCTTCCTGGATATCCCTCGCATTGCGGCCGGTGCGCCACCCCGGACGGGCAGGCCGTTAGCCCAGGTGCGGCCGAGCGCGTTTGCCGCTGCGCTGGTTGCATGAAGGATGACTCGGTAAGGGCCGGTACAGGCAGTGCTTCACCAGGATGTCGGCGGCCCCGGAGGACGGAAGCCCATGCGCAAGAGCCCCCCACCCCACGCCACCCCCGCAGCCAAGGCTGACGTGACGCAGTCGTCTGCGCCCGGTCCGCCTGCCAACAGCCCGCGGCCGGTCGTGCTGATCACCGGGGCCTCCTCCGGTATCGGCGCCGAAATCGCGTCACGGCTCGCGGCCGACGGGCGATGGGAACTGCTGCTCAACGGGCGGGACGAGGGCCGGCTCGGCAGTGTCGCCGCCCGGACCACCGGTGCCGCGCTGCCGATGGATCTGGCCTCCGAGGAGGGCTGCCGGAAGCTGGCCGGGGCGGCACTGGCGCACAGCGGCAGGGTCGACGCGCTCGTCGCCGGAGCAGGGCTCGGCTGGGCGGGCGCGTACACCGACATGCCGCCGGCCACGGTGGACCGCCTGGTCAGTGTCAACCTCAGCGCCGTACTCCACCTCGTCCGCCTGGTGCTGCCGCAGATGGTGGCCCGTGGGTCGGGCCGGCTGGTGCTGATCGGCTCTGTCGCCGGCCGGTTCGGTGTTCGGGACGAGGCGGTGTACGCGGCGACGAAGGGCGCGCTGATCGCGTTCGCGGAGAGCCTGCGCTACGAACTCCGGGGCACCGGCGTCCGCCTCTGCCTGGTGCTGCCGGGTCCCGTGGACACGCCGTTCTTCACCCGTCGCGGCACCCCGTACACCCGGTCCTGGCCACGACCGGTACCCGCCGAGCGGGTGGCGGCGGCGGTCGAGAAGGCGCTGGTCGGTGGCCCGGACGAGATCACCGTGCCGCGCTGGCTGGCCATGCCGGGCCGACTGCAGGGCATGGCCCCGCAGCTCTTCCGCAAGCTGGCCATGCGCTTTGGCTGAGCGGGCCTCCGGCCACGGACACGCGCGGAGGGTGGGTGACACGTGATCACCGTCTCCGTGGTGGTGGCGCTGATCGCCGCGCTCGGGAACGCCGCAGCTTCCGTGCTGCAGCGCCACGCCGCGACGGCGGACCTGCCCGGTCTCACGGGCAGCCATCGCCTCGGGAGGCTGGGCTTTGTCCGCCGCCCGGCCTGGCGCTGGGGTGCGGGACTGCTGATCGTCTCCGGGCTGGCGCAGGCCCTCGCTCTGGCGACCGGGCCACTGGCTGTGGTGCAGCCGGTGATGACGACGGAGCTGCTGTTCACGCTGGTGCTGGCTGCGGCCCTTTTCCGGCGGCCGCCCGGGGCGCGGACCTGGGCAGCGTTCCTCGGAATGGCGCTGGGCCTGACGGTCTTCCTCCTGCTGGCCAGTCCGACCGGCGGCGTGGACACCGTGGAGCCGCACAAGTGGCTGGTCAGCGCTGTGCCGACCGCCGCTGTGTCGATCGTGCTGATCATGGTGGGAATGCGACTGCGGAGCTCCGCCCGTGCGGCGGTACTGGGGTCAGCGACCGCCATCGGCTTCTCCTTCACGGCGGCGCTCATCAAGGACTCGCTCGGCTCGGTGTCCGGCGGAGTCGGGGTGCTGTTCGCAACGTGGCAGATCTACACGGCGGCGGCCGTCGGCCTGAGCTCCTTCCTGATGCTGCAAGCCACGTTGCGGGCGGGCTCGCTGGCCGCGTCGCAGCCCGCGCTGACTCTCGGCGACTCATTGCTGAGCGTCATTCTGGGCGTCTTGCTGTTCGAGGAGCGGATCGAACTGGGCTGGCGGGTGCTGCCGGAGGCTGCGGCGCTCGGGCTCATCGCATGCGCCAGTGTGCATCTGAGCAGTTCACCCGTGGTCTCCGGAAAGGACGGGCAGCGATGGTAAGACCCTCCGGCGCAGGGCGGACAGCACTGTCAACCGGCACGGCGGCCCGCGTTCTGGGTGTGGCCGCGGGTGCGGCTGCCGCGTGGCACATGGGACCCGCCGCCACCTGGCTGCCGCCCGTTCGGAGGATCCTCAGCCCCGCGCTGGACGGCCGCGGTCATTCTTCCCACGTGGCACTGACCTTCGACGACGGGCCGGACCCGGCCAGCACCCCGCACTTTCTGCGGGTCCTGGACGAGTACCGGGTGCGGGCCACCTTCTTCGTCGTCGGCGAGTCGCTGGAACGTCATCCAGCCCTCGGCCGGGCGCTGGTGGCGGGCGGTCACGAGGTTGCGGTGCACGGCTGGCATCACGAGCGCCCCTGGTTCCCCACACCGCTGCGCGACGTACGGGAGGTGACGCGAACCGCCGGCGCGGTACGGCAGATCTGCGGGACCGTCCCGCAGTGGTACCGGCCGCCCTACGGCATCCTCACCGGCGGCCGCCTGGCTGCTGCCCGCCGTGCCGGGCTGCGACCGGTGCTGTGGTCGGCATGGGGCCGGGACTGGACGGCGCATGCCGATGCCCGCTCCGTAAGGGCATCGGTCCTCGCAGATCTGACCGGCGGTGGCACCGTGCTGCTGCACGACGCGGACGGATGGAGCACGCCGGGCGCGTGGCGAGCCACGCTCAGTGCGCTGCCCGGCCTGCTCTCCGAGTGCCGTCGCCTCGGTCTGAGTGCCGGCCCGCTGGCCGAGCACGGCATCGGACACGCCGACACCGGCACACACCTTCGCCGGACACCACATCACCGGTGACGGCGCCATCCGGTGCGGCGTGAGCCGCGTCCGAGATGAGCCGGACCCGTCGGATGTGCGAAGCCGGGCCGCTCGGTGCCGCGTGGAGTACCGCTGACGTGCTGGCAGCTGCGCTGGTGCACCGGTACGCACCGTGCGCAACCCGTCATCGACCGAGGGCTCGCGGTACCGCCTCTCCGGATCATCCAACCGGCGTACGCGAGCCGCGGGCGCTTGCCGATCAGGTCGCCGAGGCGGCCGACGACCGGCACACGGACGGCCGCCACCAGAAGGGTGGCGGTGATCACCCAGGTGGTGTTCGACGCGGTGTGCAGGATCTGCAGCTCCGCGATGAGCGGCGCGATGCCGGTCAGCCTGCCGATCGGGTCCACGACTCACCCGAAAGAGATCCCTCTCGTTCCACGGACGGTCGGAACATGACGAGGGCGAGCCGCTGCGCAGGGTGAGGCTCAGCTCACTGCCACGCCGTAGGGGCTTGCGCCGACGATGACAGTCGCGATGACCTTGTTGGAGGTCGGATCGATGACCGTGAGGGTGCCCGCTCCCTGGTTCGTGACGTAGACAGCCTTGCTGGTGACTTCCAGGTTGAACGGGTCGGTGCCCGGCGGCCCCAGGGCAATGGTCGTCGAGACACGGTGACGGCCTGTGTCGATCACGGAAACGTTGCCCGGGCCGAGATCGGCGGAGTAGGCGAAGCGGCCGTCGGGCCCGACGGCCACGTCAAAGGGGCCATCGCCGACCTGCACGGCAGTCGCCTTGCCGGTACGGGTTGCGACGACAAGGACCTGCTTTCCCACTTCGTCGGCGACGTAGGCCGACTCCCCGTCCGGCGTGATGGCAACGCCCACCGGGGAGCGCCCCGCGGAGAGGTGCCGGGCGACCCGACGCGTGCGGGTGTCGATGACCGACAGGTTGCCCGACCCGGCGTTCGCCACGTAGGCCCTGCCACCGTCACGACTGAACGCCACGCTCACCGGAGACTTACCGACCGGAATGGTCGCGGCCACCCGGCTGGTTCGGGTGTCGATCACCGAGACGGTGTTGGAACTGCCGTTGGTGACATAGAGGGACCTGCCATCGGGGCTGAGGCCGATACCGGTCGGGCTCTTCCCGACCGGCACGGTTGTGACGATCTTGTTGTTCCGGGCGTCGACGACCGAGACCCGGGCCGAGCCGCTGTTGGCGATGTACACGTGCTTGCCGTCCTTGGCGACCGCGACGCCTTCCGGCGCCGCACCCGCCGGCACGGTTGCGACGACCTTGTAGGTAGCGGCGTCCACCACCGAGAGCGTGTTGTCCTGCTGGTTCGTGACATACACGCGGCCACCGGTACCGGAACCCGTACCGGTACTGGCACCGGTACTGGTACTGGCACTGGCACTGGCACCGGTACCGGGCACGGCCGGCGCGTGGGCAGAGACCTTTTTGGCTGGGGCGCTGGGCGTGCAGGAGATCAACAGGATCCCGATGCCCGCGGCGAGTGCCGGCCGGAGCGTCCTACCGGGTCGCCGGCGGCCGCTGCCGACTCGGGTCCGCAGGGCAGAGAACATCTCGCCTCCTGTGCGCATTGCGATGGATCGGTCCGGGATCGGGCGAGTTCCCGCCGACGGCTGCCCGGCGGCGGGGGTCGGCTCAGGTCAGGCCAGGAGCCCGCGGGCGTAGTAGTCCTTCTCGTCCCGGACGCCAGGAAGTGCGAAGAAGTAGCCCCCGCCCCGTGGGCTGATGAACGGCACCAGCGCTTCCCCTTCCAACCGGGTCTGCATGGCGATGTAGGAGTTGAGTTCTTGCTGGAAGCAGACGAACGCATGCCCCATGTCGAGTTCCGGCAGGTTGGGGCTCCGGTCGTAGTCGTAACTGCGACGCAGGATGGTGCTGGTCGCCGCGGTCTGCGGAGTCTGGGGATTGGCAAGGCGGATGTGAGAGTTCAGCGGGGTGATCACGCCCAACGGGTCGTTGGTGTAGATGGGGTCGAAAAGATCCGTGTCGTCCTGGCCCACGCCGTACATGGGGGCACCGCTCGCCTTGCGGCGGCCGAAGATCCGCTCTTGTTGGGCAACGGGCACCTTCTGCCACGCCTCGATGAAGAAATGTACGATACGCACCACGTGGTATGTGCCACCCGCGGTCCAGGCGGGTTCGGCGCTCTTCGGCTGGACCCAGACCACCTGATTCATCTGGGCGTCGTCGGAGACGGATGGGTTGGAGATGCCGTCCTTGAAGCCGAACCAGTCGCGCCTGACACCGAACGGACGCTCCGGATTGCGCTGGCCGTCGATGCGCCAGCGCAGCTTCATCGCGGACTTGGTGTGAATCAAGATGTCGATCAGTGCGTGCACCGTCGTGTCGCGGTGATCGGCGCAGATCTGGATCAGCAGGTCACCCTGGCTCAGCGCGGGGTCCAGGTCGTCATGGCGGAAGGGAGTCATCGTGACGAGCTGGACCGGCTTGCGCGCGCTCAGTCCATAACGGTTGTCGAAGAGGGATGCGCCCACTCCGACTGTCAGAGTGAGACCATCCGCCACGACCGTGGGTCCCAGGATGCCATTGTCCGTCGGCGGTGCGGTCGGGGGCACCTTCGGTGGCCTGCCGCCCGCCGTGAGGAAACGGGCTCGCGAGGTCAGCGTGCGGAACAGGTTGGTGAGTGCCGCACGGTCGGAGGCGGTGACGTCGAACGAGACGAAAATCGCGTCCTGTTGGGGCAGAGTGGCGATGCCTGCCTGGTGATAGCCGTGGAAGGGGATCACACGAGATTCCGGTTGCGCCCTGGGGACAGCCACCGTGTCGGCGCGCGCCGCGCCGCTGCCCAAGGCGGCCCCGCCCGCCGCTCCGGCCAGGCCCGCGGCAGCACCGTGAAGAAACGACCGCCGAGCAAACGCACTCGCCGGGCACCCTTCGCCGCTCCACCCTTCATCCAGGGTCGCGACTGTCTCGTCAGTCATGGTTCCCCTCAGGCAGGAGCCAGGTGGCAAGCCGTACGGCTCTGGCGCGATCGGATTCCGTGTGCCGGCCGACCCAGCAGGGCACGACCGTAGGCGGCAGTTCCCAACCAACGCTTGGAGGACCGCCGGCTGCATAGCCGCCCATAGAACGGAATATATTCGACATTTCCGCTCGCGCCACCGGGAAGTGCGGCGCGGGTCAAAGGGAGTGACGGGGTTTGGAGCGGCCGGCGGCGGAATCGGCCGTGCCCGTGCAATGCCACTGCGAGAACAGCGGCACGGCGGCTTCCCGGCAACCGGATCGCAAGCCGTCGGCCGTCCGGGGGAAGCCGCCCCAGACCCGTGATCACCGTCGGCCGGATCGCCGGTTTGTCCGATTTCCGGCGTCCGGCACGTCCGATCCCGCTTGACGCGATCTGGCGGCGGGACCGAGAGATCCTTGAATCAGCAGTGGACTCGAAGGCGAGAGGATCGGCCATGGATACACCGGCGAGCACGCCTCGTGACCCCCGCACCTCCGCCGCGGCTCTGGCCGTGGTGACTCCGGATGGGATGCTGACCAGCTGGAGCACCGGTGCGGAACAGTTGCTCGGCTACTCCGCCGGTGAGGCCGTCGGCCAGGCCGCGACGGCGCTGCTTGCATCGCCCCTCCCCACTGGTGTCCGTGAGCGTTTCGATCGGCAGGAGGATTGGACCGGTCGGGTGGTACTCCGCCACCGGAACGGCAGCGCGGTCGAGTGCCGGTTGCGGGCGCGTCCGCTGCCCACGGGTGACGGGCGAGCCGATTGGCTGCTGGAGGGCGTCCAGGTGCGGGAGGAGGTGAACCGCGACATGGACCCACTGCTCTGCTGGTCGTTCGACCAGTCCCCGTTCTCCCTGGCGATCTGCGACACCGAGGGCCGGTTCCTGCGGGTCAACGAGCCGATGGCAAAGCAGCTCGCCGCCTCGGAGCAGGATCTTCGCGGGCTCCGGATCACCGAGCACATGTCCGATCCTGCCTTCCGGGCCCCCGAGCGGTCCGTCGATCGCGTGTTGCGTACCGGTGAGCCCGAGCAGATCGAGAACTACGTCAAGGTGCCGGGAGAGCCCCATGCGCACGCCTGGGTCATCCACTTCACCCCGCTCAAGGACCCCCTCGGGCTGGTACACGGCGTGCAGTTGGCCGCTCTCGACTTCTCCGAGCAGCACGCGGCCCGCGAACGTCTGGCGCTGCTCGATGAGGCCAGCAGGCGTATCGGCAGCAGCCTGGACGTGGCCCGCACCGCCCGGGAACTGGCCGACGTAGCCGTGCCGGCCCTCGCGGACTTCGTCTCGGTCGATCTTCTCGACGCCGTGCTGCACGGCGACGAGCCTCCGGCTGTTCCCACCGACGGTCCCTTGCTGCTGCGGCGTGCGGCCGCCCGCCCCGACGTGAAGGCTGTCGTCGCGGACGGCGAGTTGGCCCGCTACCCGGATTTTTCGCCGGTTGCTCGCTGCCTGGCCACCGGTCGTGGCACCGTGCTCCAGGTCGACGATCCCGACATCACCCGCTGGCTGGCCCACGACCCGGACTGGACCGCCTGGGTGGGGCGGCACCGCGCGCACTCCCTGATGGTGGTGCCGCTGCGCGGCCGCGACACCAACCTCGGCGTCGTGCTCTTCGCCCGTTTGGGTCCGTCCACCGCGCCGTACGCGCAGGACGACCTGCAGATCGCCAAGGAACTTTCAGCGCGCGCCGCAGTCTGCCTGGACAACGCCCGCTGCTACACGCGCGAACACACCACGAGTCTGGGCCTCCAGCACAGCCTTCTGCCGCAGGGGATTGCCGAGCAGGCGGCTGTCGACGTCGCCAGCCGCTATTTGCCCGCCGACTCGAAGGTCGGTGTCGGCGGTGACTGGTTCGACGTGATCCCGCTCTCCGGCGCCCGCGTCGCCCTCGTTGTCGGCGATGTGGTCGGTCACGGGATCCACGCCTCCGCCGCCATGGGGCGCCTTCGCACTGCCGTACGGGCCCTCGCTGACGTCGATCTGGCCCCGGACGAGCTGCTCGCGCATCTGGACGACCTGGTCGTCCGGCTCGGATCCGGGCCCGATTCGGGAGCTGAGGCGCCCTTCGGAGAACTCGGAGCCACCTGCCTGTACGCGGTCTACGACCCCATCTCCCGCAGGTGCTCGCTCGCCAGCGCCGGCCATCTCTGGCCCGCTCTGGTGACCCCTGACGGCAGGGTGGACTTCCTGGAACTGCCCACCGGCCCGCCACTTGGCCTGGGCGGCGGGCTCCCATTCGAGTCCGTTGAACGCGAACTGCCCGAAGGCAGCCTCCTGTGCCTCTATACCGACGGACTTGTCGAGGCACAGGATCGTGATGTCGACTCCGGCCTGCACGCTCTGCGCACGGCCCTCGCCGACGCGGCTCCGTCGTTGGACACCACCTGTGACCGCGTGCTCAATGCTCTGCTCGCCGAGCAGCCCGCCGATGATGTCGCGCTGCTCATCGCCCGTACCCGCGCCCTGGACGGCGGGCACGTCGCCGTCTGGGATCTTCCCGTCGATCCGGCCATTGTGGCCGCGGCCCGCTCTCAGGCGACCGCCCAACTGCACGCCTGGGGGCTGGACGACCTGGCCTACGTCACCGAACTCGTGGTCAGCGAGCTGGTGACCAACGCGATCCGCTACGCTGCCGCGCCCGTTCAGCTGCGGCTGATCAAGGAGAGGACACTGATCTGCGAGGTCTCCGACGCCAGCAGCACCGCACCGCACCTGCGCCGTGCCCGCATCTTCGACGAGGGCGGACGCGGCCTCATGCTGGTCGCCCAGCTCACCGAGCGCTGGGGAATGCGGCATACCGGTGCGGGCAAGACCATCTGGGCCGAGCAACCCCTTCCCGTGTAGGTGGGCGGAGCCAGTGAGGGGGTACGCCAATGGGCCCGGAGACACGGGCCCCGCACAGCGACTCGCCGCAGACAGAGCCCTTCTCGGAGACCACTACAGCATCGAAACCGTCGCCTTCTCGCCCCGGGCGACCAGCTACTGCTCTGCACCGACGGCGTCACGGAGACCCGGGACCGTACCGGCTGCGGCGGCAAGGCCCGGAAAGTGCGTCAGGGCGCACCCTTCTTGGCCGCGTCGAGAATCTTCACCACGGTGTGGAAGTAGCGCGTCGTCGCGTCGCGGCCCAGCGCGCGTTCCTGGAAGCCCTTGGCCGCGGGTGCCCTGCCGTTGATCAGATACCAGACGACAAAGGCGTCGTACGCGGTGCTGCCGATGATCTCCATGTCCTTCTTCGGAGAGATCTGCGGCAGAGCCAGGTCCGGATCGATCCGCTCGGTCGTGAACACGACACAGCAGCGCATGTCGTTGGTGACCGTGACGTCCTTGAACGGGTCGAGCGCGATCAGCGCCTCCAGTTCCGGGACCGTACGCAGACATACCGCGACCTCGTAGCCGAGCATCCCTCTGAGATGGTCACCGATCTGGGCACTGAGCACGGCACGGTCGGTCTCGTCGGAGGCGAAGAAGACGTTCCCGCTCTGGATGTAGCTGCGCACGGAGCCGAATCCCATGTCCGTGAACAGGCTGCGCAGGTACTCCATCTTCACCGAACGGCCCGGCACATTCATCCCGCGCAAGAACGCGATGTACAGCAAATCCAACCACCTCTCCGCAAGACAAGGAGAATCCTCGGCGTGCGCCGGACAGCGTAACGGCAACGGACGGGCCCCCCGGGAGACGACTGCGGCGTACGGCCTGCGCACGGTGCGCCTCGGGGTGCGCGCTCAACTTTGGGCAGCGGGGAGCCCGGGCTCTTCAGACAGGCTGCGCGGCGCGACGGACTCACGCCGGAAAGGACCAGACGTGCGCTTGAAACGGACGATCGCCGCCCTGGATGTCGCGGCCACCACTCCTCTCGTCACCGCGTTCGCCCTGACCCGACCCTCCACCGGGGCACATGCAGGAGCACGCGCCGGCGGACGGGTACCGCACCGTACTGACCGGACTCTGACCGGCGCCCGCACAACGAACACGACGAAGGGCCGGGACGACGCGTCCCGCCCACCGCCGTGCGCACGGATCCCGCGTGCGAGTGGATTCCGGTCCGTCGATGCGGCGCCGTTCGGTCCCAGGTGACCTCGACGTATCCGAGTCGCCGGCCGAAGAAGCAGAAGCACACCGTCGACCGGATTCCCGGAGCGGCCGGCGGCCGAGCGGGATTTCGAGGGCTCGACGTCGTCGGGTCGCCATAGTCTCTGCCGAGTCGGAATGGCTTGAGTGGTGGCATCCCGTCAGAAAGTCGGTTGAGTCGGCATTGGGTTGAGCCGACTTGACCACAGATTGCCACACCTGGGTAGCGCAGCCCCTTCGACAGAGGGGGCTGGGGCCCCGCACCCACCCCGGTTGGCGGTGACACCGAAGAGTTGGCCCAGGATGTCCATCGTGGCGGGCGAGTCCGCGCCGGTGGGGCACGGTGGCCTGGATCCGGTCAGCCACGGCGAGCTCGACCGGCTCTGAGCGCTCAGCCGAGGGCGCGGGTGCGCGCGAGCGAGGGCGTCGGACGAACGTGCCAGACACGTGCCGGCGGGACGTTGGCCCAGACGGTGCGTCCTACCGCACTGCCGCGCTGCCGGTAGCCGGCGAGCACGGTCTCGACGGCCCGGTGACGGGCCGCTTCGCCCGCAGAGGCGACGAGTCTGCGGGCCGGGGCGGTGCCCAGGTACGCGAAGTACGTCAACGACCCGCCGGGGCGCAGCAGTTCGATATATCGGTCCATCAGTGAAGTCACCGTGTCCGGGACGAAATTGGTGAAGGGCAGGCCGGAGACGATGACGTCGTAGGACTGCCGTGTGTTCAGGTACTCAATCCGCGTTTCGTGGATCCTGACCCGGACACCGTCCTCGCTCCGCACTGGCACGAGCGCCTCGCCGGGGTGGTCGTCCCGCACCTTCGTATGCGTCGTGTGGCGGTCCCGCATCTGCGCGTGCGTCGCGTGTTCGTCCCGGCCCGGTCGGTGTTCACGAACGGCGTTCCGCAGTGCGGCGGCGAAGCGCGGGTTCGCCTCGACCACGTCCAGAGTGCTTCCCGGGGCGAGCAGCGCCAGCAGACAGCGGGTGACGGGGCCGGTTCCGGCGCCCACCTCCAGTACATCCAGCGGTTGTCCGGCCCGCTCGGTGACCGGTGTGGCGAGGGCGGCGGCGAGTCGGCGGCTGCTGGGTGCGACCGCCCCGGTGATACGGAAACCACGCGCGGCCTCGGTGACGAAGAGCCGGGTGTCGGTGAAACGGGGCCATGAAGTCATGCCAGTGACGCTAGGTAGTGGGCGCTCTTCGGGAATCGGCCGTTGTGTCCGGGGGAACCGGTACGAACGTCATCACCGAGGCGTACGCGACCCCGACGAAAGTAGGGGGTGACAGCGACCCGAGGCCGATGGGCCCCGGCCCCCGCAACGGCCTACGATCGGTCGGTGGAACACAACTACCCCCACCGGGGTCCGGTGTGGACGGAGTGGTTGCTGGCCGGCGGGGTGGTGCTGCTCGTCGCGCAAGGGCTGGTCAAAGCCCGTTTCGAGATGCAACTGTTCTCCGTGGGACCGATAGTGGCTGTCGCCGCCGCGCTGGTGCTGCCGCTTCGCTGGCGCAGTCCGCTCGCCGTGGTCCTTCTCGCCGGGGCGGCACTGGGTGCGCAGGGCGCGTACGAACCCATGACGGTGATGGTTTTCCACCTGGCCGCACAGGGCCGGGTGCGGGTGGCGGTGGCGGCGGGTGTGATCGCCGGTGCGCTGCCCTGGGTGTGCGCGCCGCCGCTCAGCGGAGGCATGACGCCGGCGTACGGCGCCGGGCTGCTGTTCGCGCTGGCGTTGACGGCCGGATTGTGGTGGCACAGCCGTCGGCGGCTCATCGATTCGCTGAGCGAACAGGTCGAACTCCGTTCCGAACAGGTCAGGTTGGCGGAGCGGGCGCGGATCGCGGCCGAGATGCACGATGTGCTGGCTCATCGGCTGAGCCTGTTGGCGCTGCACACCGGGGTACTCGCACTGCGTGCGGAATCGCTGCCGCCGCAGATCGGTGAGCGGGTCGCCCTGCTGCGTGCCACCTCTGCCCAGGCGTTGGCCGATCTGCGGGATGTGCTGGGTGCCTTGCGTGCGGAGGACGATGCGGCGCGGGAGAACGGGATGGATCCCGTGCAGAGAAGGGTGCCTGCTCCTGCGTTACGGAACCTGTCCGAGCTGCTCGACGAGGTAGGGACCATCGGTCAGGATGTCGCGGCCGAACTGACGGGGGAACCCGGTGCCGCACCCGCGACTCACCTCCTGGCGGTGCACCGGCTCGTTCAGGAAGGTCTCACCAACGCCCGTAAACACGCACCGGGCTCGGCGGTGCGACTGCGGGTGCACTACGGCGCACCGGCCACGGAGGTGGAGTTGGTCAACTCGCCGCCCTCAGTGCCCGCTTCACGGGCCGATGGAGGCGTCGGCCGGGGCTTCGGCCTGATCGGGCTCGCCGAACGGGTGGCCGGGCTGCACGGCTCTCTCGCCTGCGGTCCGGAGCCGGATGGGGGATGGCGGCTCGCGGCCTGTCTGCCGATGAGTGCTCCCGACGGTGAGCCGAACCGAAGAGCCTTCCAGGAAGACAGCGCGACCCGCACGGCCGGACCGGTCGGCGGACGAGCGGGTAGGACCGTCGGCAAAGGAGTGGCCAAGGCCATGAGCAAGGGTGTGGTGAAGAGGATCGGAAAGCGGTCCGTGAATCGTATCGGGCAGACATGAGCGGGGCTCGGATCATCAGCACGATGGTGGTGGACGACGACGCGTTGGTCCGATTGGCCCTGACCGACCTGCTGGCGACCGACGCCGGCATCGAGGTCGTCGCCCAGGCGTCGGACGGCCTCCAGGCCGTGGAGGAGGCTGCCGCCCATCGGGTGGACGTCGCCCTGATGGATGTGCGGATGCCGAGGCTGGACGGCATCGCGGCCATCGCGCGACTACGGACACTGCCGCATGCCCCGCGCATCATCACCCTGACCACCTTCGACCTGGACGAGTATGTGTACGAAGCATTGGCAGCGGGCGCCGACGGGTTTCTGCTCAAGGATTCGGACCCTGCGGAGATCCTGCGGGCCGTACATGTCGTGGCCGCCGGTTCGGCGATGCTGCATCCGTCCGCCGCTCGTCGGCTGATCGACCGCTACCATCGCGGCGCCCGGCCGGGGACCTCAGCTGTGCGCAGACGGGTGAGCCGGCTGACACCGCGTGAGCGCGATGTCCTGGCATTGCTCGCGGAAGGGGCAACCAACTCGGAGATCGCCGGGCGGCTGCGGATGAGCGAGAGCACGGTGAAAGCCCATGTCAGTCGCATCCTGACGACACTGGAAGTCGGAAATCGGGTCCAGGCGGCACTGGCCGCCCGGGACGCCGGTTCATCGGACAGGGTGCGGGACTGCCCTACCTCCTGCCGTTGGCCGTGACGGTGCTGCGGGACAACCCGATGGCGGAAGGCGATATGTATGCAGGTGAGCTGCTCTCTGCCGTCGTGGCGAGAACCCCGTCGGCCTGGAAGGCGTCACCCGGACTCGTACATGAACTCCGTGCGATCGCATCGCAGGCAGCCGGCTGGCACCCGAACTGCGGCACAGGAACGAGCAGTTCCTCGACTGCGCGTCGGGCACGTCGGCCGTGATCACCTCTCGCAACGCCCGCAGACCGGAGTCGTACCGCTCCCGCGCTGCTTCCGGATCAGCTGAGGGTCCCTCGGGCCACTCTTTCACCGACACCCTCCGTTGGGGTCGAACCGACCCTCGTCCTCCCACCGTCGCGGCGGTCAGCGCAGCGACTCGGGCAGTTCCTCCCGGTGGACGATGCCCAGGCGCTGCGTCGCACGGGTCAGCGCCACGTACAGGTCACTGGTCCCGAACCGACCCGGCTCCACGACCAGGACATGGTCGAATTCGAGCCCCTTGGCCTCACGCGGGCCGAGCAGCACCACGGGACGGGTGAGGTCGGGTTCGGCGCCGGCCGTGACTCCGTCGAGCGGGGCCGCGATCTCCTCGTGCAGAGCACGCGGGGCGATCACCGCGAGGCGCCCCTCCTTCGGCGTCAGCTCAACGACGGCCCGTGCCACCGCGCCGGCCAGATCCGCGCCGGCATCCCGCGTCCACGGCGTCTCGCCGGTGGACCGCACCGACCCGGGCGGCTCGAACGACGGGTCGTGGGCCCGTACGACCCTGGCGGCCAGCTCCATGATCTCCGCAGGCGTACGGTAGTTGACTCCCAGCCTCACATGCTCGAAACGGTCGCCGACGTACGGCTCCAGGATCCTCTCCCACGAGCCGACGCCCGCCTCCTCGGAGGTCTGCGCCGGATCACCGACCAGGGTCAGCGAGCGGGTCGGTGACCGGCGCATCAGCAGCCGCCATGCCATCGGCGACAGTTCCTGCGCCTCGTCGACAATGATGTGCCCGAACGCCCAGGTCCGGTCGGCGGCGGCCCGCTCGGCCGCGCTCCGGTGATCGGCCTCCTCCTGCCGCTCAGCCATCCGTTCGGCGTCGATGATGTCGTGGGCGGCCAGGAATTCGGACTCCTCGTCCTCGAACTCGTATGTCTCCGACCCCCGGGACAGCTCCAGGACGCCCTGCGCATAGGCGACCCGTTCCTGGCGCTCGGCCTCGGCGGCGGCCCGCTCGGCACTGTCGTCGGCCCCGAGCAGTTCGGCCGCCTCGTCGAGGAGCGGCACATCGGCCGGGGTCCACTCCCCGTCGCCGGGAACACGACGGATGGCCTCGGCGTCCTCGTCCGGTACGTACACCGGCTCGGCCAGATAGTCGGCGAGGAATTCCTCGGGGGTGAGCACCGGCCACAACTCTCCGACGGCGGCGTGCACCTCCTCGCTCGCGGCGACGCTCTTGCCGAGCTGGGAGATGTCGTCGGGACCGAGGAAGTTGGGGCCGCCGTACGGGTCCGCGCCGATGCGTTCGGTGAGCTGTGCGGTGAGGGCGTCGATGACGTGGAACGTGAAGTACGGACGGGCGAGGTTGTGCGGCAGACGGGTCTCGCGGGCCGCCTGCCGGGCCTCGTGGGCGATCTCCCAGTCCAGGACGAGGTCCCCGTCGTCGTGCGGGATGACCACCGGCGCGCCGGGCTCGGGCAGCCCCTGCCGGTCGCGTACGGCGAGGGCGAGCGCCTCGGCCAACCCCGCGCCGCCCTTGACGGCTGCCGCGCGGGGGGTATCGGTGCCGCGGGCGTGGACACCGGGGAAGAGCTCGGCCTGCGTGGCGAGCATGACCCCGGTCTCGCCGAGGGCGGGCAGCACCTCGCCGATGTAGCGCAGGAAGGCCGGGTTGGGGCCCACGACCAGGACCGCGCGCTTGGCCAGAAGCTCACGGTGCTCGTACAGCAGGAAGGCCGCACGGTGCAGCGCGACCGCCGTCTTGCCCGTGCCGGGGCCGCCCTCGACGACGAGGACACCACGGTGCGGAGCACGGATGATGCGGTCCTGTTCCGCCTGGATGGTCCGCACGATCTCGCCCATGCGGCCGGTGCGGGCGGAGCTGAGCGCGGCGAGCAGCACGGCATCGCCGCTCGGGTCCTCGAAACCGCTGCGTTCGCGGTCTCCGAGATCGAGGATCTCGTCGTGCAGCTCGGTCACCGTGCGGCCCTCGGTGGTGATGTGCCTGCGCCGGCGCAGCCCCATGGGCGTATGCCCGGTGGCGAGATAGAAGGGGCGGGCGACCGGTGCCCGCCAGTCGATCAGCAGGGGCGTGTGTTCGGTGTCGTCCTCACGAATTCCGATACGGCCGATATGGTGCGCGGCACCCTCGCGGAGATCGATTCGGCCGAAGCACAGCGAGCCGTCCACCGCGTTCAGGGCTGCCAGCAGACCGGAACGCTCGGCGACGAGCACATCGCGTTCGAGACGGGCCTGCAGGCCATTCCCTACCGGGGTCAACGCGTCCTCGACACGCTGGGTGGTGACCCCGCGCAGCGTGTCGACACGGTCGTAGAGCCGGTCGATGAATTCCTGCTCCTTCTGCAATTCGACGTTTTCGCGAGTTGACAAAGTCGCTCCCTGCCGGATATGGTGATTCTCAGAGCCCCCGTTTGAGGGGCTTTTTCTGTGGGCACACAGAAACACTCAATATACGTGAGGAAATCCCCGTACTGCAATTGCGCTACGGGGATTTCCTGTGCTCGGAGGCCATGACCTTGGATCTGAGGTCACGACAGACGCGGTCGCGCGCGAATCGGGAGCACGTCCGCAACGCACCCGAATCCCTGGCCGCGGCGCCGCCTGTGCCGCGGGGCCCCTCCGGGGAGCAGGCGCCCAAGCGATCAGCGATCGCCGTCCCCCTCACCAGGCAAAGCGTGAACGGGGTAGAGCCTTCGCCCAAGCGCACGCCAATCCGGCACTCCCCCCCGACATGACTGCACCGTCCCTCATCCCCGGGTTGGAGCTGTCCCGCCGCTTACCTCGAAGCCGTGCGGCCCCTGCTGGACGAGGCAGCCCCGGGGTCACTCACTCCGCCGCCCGCCTCGGTAGCGGCTCGCAAGTACTGGTTCCTCCGCCCGCTCCCGGGGCAGGTAGAGCTGCCGGCACCGGGTCCTGGCTCGGCCGATGCCATCAGGGCCACGGACTCGGCACGCAGATGCGCGCCATCGTCCTCCATCCGGCGTTCGCCTTCCTCGGCGCCGAACAGGTCTCCTCCACCGCGTTCGCCGGCAACGCCACCTCGGCGGCACAGGGCCACACCCACCGCGCTCGCGTTCAGTGCAGGTCGGCCTGCGGCGCTGAGGTGTCGTCGAGGAAGCCGCCCGACTGGTGCTGCCACAGCTTCGCGTAGGCACCGTCCGACGCGAGCAGCTCCTGGTGCGTGCCCTGCTCGACGATCCGTCCGCGGTCCAGGACTACGAGCCGGTCCATGGTGGCGACCGTGCTCAGCCGGTGCGCCACCACGAGTGCCGTCCGCCCGTCCATGAGCCGCCACAGCGCCTCCTGGACGAGGATCTCGCTCTCGGAATCCAGGGCGCTGGTCGCCTCGTCGAGCAGCAGGATCGGCGCGTCGCGCAGGATCGCCCTGGCGAGGGCGACCCGCTGGCGCTGTCCGCCGGAGAGCTTGACACCGCGCTCGCCCACCATGGTGTCGAAGCCATCCGGCAGTGCGTCGGCGAACTCCGTGACGTGCGCCGCCTCGGCCGCGCGGCGGATCTCGGCGTCGGTGGCGTCCGGCCGGGCGAAGGCGATGTTGTCCCGCAGCGTGCGGTGGAACATCGCCGGGTCCTGCGGCACGTAGGCGATCAGACTCCGCACATCGGCCTGGCGCAGCCTGCTGATGTCCTGACCCCCGATCAGGATCTGGCCGGCGTCGATGTCCGTCATCCGCAGCAGCAGCCGGGTGAGCGTGGTCTTGCCACCGCCGGACCGGCCGACGAGGCCGATCTTCGCCCCGCTGTGGACGGTCAGGTCGAGGCGGTCGAAGAGTGGCTCCGCACCCCCATGGGCGAAGGTCACCTGCTCGAAGCGGACATCGGCGTCCCGGGACTCCAGCGGCTCCGGCGACGCCGGGTCGAGCACGGTCGGCGGCGCCAGCAGTAGTTCGGTGAACTGCGCGGCCTCCGTCATCGAGCTCTCCAGGCGGCGGTAGATCTGGTTGAACTCGAACATGATGCGCGTCGCGTTGGTGTAGTACGTGAAGGCGACTACGACTGCCTCCACGCTGTGACCACCCCCGCCGAGAGCGACCGCGAGCAGCAGGCCCAGCGCGTTGGTCAGCACGGACATCGGCGCGACCAGCGTGTCGATGCGCAGGTTGCCGTAGTCCCACGACCGCAACGTGAGCCGCCGCGATGCCGCGACGCGGGACCGGTGCTCTGCGGCCTCGCGTTCCTCGGCGGCGAACGCCCTGACCGTGTCCATGTTCATCAAGCTGTCGGCGACGTGGCCCGACACCCGGGCGATCGCCTCCTCGCGCTGTTCGACGAGCGCCTGGCGGCGACGGATGAGGGGCGCCACGCACAGCGCCGTCAATGCGATCATCGCCAAGAGCCCGACGACGAGCAGCGGTTCGTAGCGCCACAGCACCACCGACCCGAACACCAGCGGCACGAAGCTGCCCACGACCGAGAACGTCAGTGTGTCGACGAACTCCTCGAAGCGGGAGGCGAAGCTCAGGACCCGCTTGGTCAGCGCCCCGGCGAAGTTGTCGTGGAAGAACGTGGCGTCCTTGGCGAACAGCTCGTCCATGCCGATCACGTACAGGTGCTCGATGCTGAGGGCGGCAACGCGGTTCAGGCAGTGGAAGCCGATGCGCCACAGCGTCTCCGCGAGCAGCAGAACGCCGGCGAAGCCGAGAACGTAGGGCAGCGCGGAGCCGATGGTGATACCGGCGTCGTCGGCGATCCGGCCGACAAGCTTGGCGACGATCAGCGGCGCAATGTAGCTGATGCCGATGTTGCCCAGCGCCGGCATCAGCATCGCGGGCGCCGTCAGCCACCGGCGCCGGGCCAACTCCCGTCCGTAGTAACGAAGTGCGAGGAGCACCGGGCCCCTGCCCGGCGCCTCGTGAGATTCAGGCGATCCCATACCACCCCTGTGTGGTCGTGCGGCAGCCCGCCACGTGCTTCTGCGGGGAGAAGCCGTTGCCTCACTGACCGCGCGGAGCTTCAGTTCGAGTGAGTGCGTCGCTCGGTTCGTCGTGCGACAGGCGGAGCACGGCGGCAGAGCCCCCGCGCAGCTCGTGGCGACGCATACGTGCGAGTGCGGGGAGGCCAGGCCAGGAACCTCAGTGTCCCGCGACGGTGCCCGCGGAGTCCAAGCGTTTTTCTCAGCCGGTGACAACTCCGCATACAGGTAAGAGCCCGCCCGCGGCGCCTCGTCGGGGACCCCAGCGCGGTCGGCACCTCCAGCCGGTCCTGCCGCCCGCGGGCATCCTCCTGCGGCAGCAGGGACAGCGCCGTCACCAGCCCGGCAAGCTTTGCCCCGTCGCGTCGCCCAGCACGCACGCTCGCCGCGTTGGCCAAAAGCCCTGGTAGCTCCTTCCCCAAGTTCTCAACTCCGTTCGAGCAGAGGAGACCCCGTCCAAGGACTTCCGGCCGCCTTGCGATCGCACGCACCGGACGACACTCCTTCCGGGCAAACATTGCCGGTCACGGCATTAGACTGTGAGACGTGGTCCGGACCAACGAGGAGGTCGAGGCACTCCTTCAGGAGTACGCAGACCTCATCGCCATCACCGGAGGCGACGCGTTCAAGGCGCGCGCCTACGAAAAGGCCGCCCGCGCGATCGGCGGCCACCCCGCCGATGTCTCCCACCTCGACGTCGCGGGTCTGAAAGAAATCCCGGGCGTGGGCAAGTCGATCGCCGAGAAGGTCATCGAATACTTCCACACCGGCAAGGTCACGGTGGTCGAAGAGAGACGGGCCAGGATTCCCGCGGGGGTACGGCAACTCATCACCATCCCCACCCTCGGCCCCAAGAAGGCAATGGCACTCTACGAGGATCTGCACATCTCCTCCGTGAGTGAGCTGGCCGACGCCATCGAGGCGGAGAAACTACGCGACCTCAAGGGATTCGGGAAGAAGACCGAAGAGAACATCCTGCACGGCATCTCCCTCATGCAACAGGCAGGACAGCGGATCCCGTTGAACACCGCCATGGAATCCGCCGAGGACATCGTCACGGAACTCTCCCGGATCACGGGCTGTGACCACTGCGCATACGCCGGATCGCTGCGCCGCATGAAGGAAACCATCGGCGACATCGACATCCTCGTCGCCGCCGACCGATCGGCCCCCTTCATGGACGCACTCACCGAACTGCCCTCCACCGCCGAGGTCATCGCACACGGCGAGAAGAAGACCTCGATCCGCACCGTCAACGGCGTCCAGGTCGACCTGCGCGTGGTACGACCAGACTCGTGGGGCGCCGGCCTGCAGTACTTCACCGGCTCGAAGGCGCACAACATCCGCACCCGCACGATCGCCGGGCACCTGGGACTGAAGCTCTCCGAGTACGGCCTGTTCGAAACCGAGGGCGGAAAGCGGGTCGCCTCCCGGTCCGAGGACGAGGTGTACGCCAGACTCGGCCTGCCCTGGATCCCACCCACGCTGCGTGAGGACCGAGGAGAGATCCAAGCCGGCCTGCGCGGCGAACTGCCCGACGTGGTGACCGAACAGGACATCCGCGGTGACCTGCACACCCACACCGACCTCACCGACGGCCTCGCCCCACTGGAGGAAATGGTGGCAGCGGCCGCCGAGCGGGGCTACGCGTACTACGCCGTCACCGACCACGCACCGAACCTGTACATGCAGCGCATGACCGACGAGAAGATCCTCGCCCAGCGCGAACACGTGCGGTCACTGGACGGCCGGCACCGCCGGATGCGGCTGCTTCACGGCACCGAGCTCAACATCGGCCCGGACGGGGAAGTGGACTGGCCCGACGACTTCCTCCACGACTTCGACATCTGCGTGGCCTCGGTGCACTCCCACTTCGGCCTCAGCCGAGCGGCGATGACCCGGCGGATCGTACGCGCCTGCGAAAACCCCCACATCAACATCATCGGCCACCCCACCACCCGCCTGATCGGCAAACGGCCAGGCATCGAAGCCGACCTCGACGAGGTGTTCGCCGCCTGCGCCCGCACAGGCACAGCCCTGGAGATCAACGCCCAGCCCGAACGGCTCGACCTGGGCGACGAGGACATCCTCCGGGCCAGGAGCCACGGAGCGAAGTTCGCCATCGACACCGATGCCCACTCGATTCCGCAGCTCGCGTACCTCCGCTACGGAATCGGCACGGCACAACGCGGATGGCTCACCCCGGACGATGTGATCAACACGTGGCCACTGCGACGGCTGCGCCGATTCCTGTGCAAAGACCGGGCGGACTGAGGTCCCACGCGCCTCCCGGCAGGCATCGCACACCTCTCCACCGGGGACCCTGCCACCGGTGTTCAGACCCGTTGAAGCGAGTCGACGTCCGATATCCGTCCCGTGAGCTCCACCACTCCGTCATGGACCTGTACCGCGACGGCGTCACGGCCGACCGGGGAGCAGAAGTGGCGTGAACCCCCACTTACCCCGGGCTACTCGGGATCTTCCTCCCGGACCCGATACGTCTTGGTCCAGGTGGCCCCGCAACGGCAGCAGAAGTGCTCCACGAGCTCACCATTCTCAGTGACTCCCAACACCTGGTTGATGCGCACATGCACATGCTCAGACATGGACAGACCTCCATTCCACGAGCCTGCCGATCCAGCAACAGAGTGAAAGGACATATTCTCCACATACGGGACAAGGTTGCGTAGGAGCCACGTCACAGTGCGGCAAGGCACGCGGGGCTGTCACACTGCCGGTCGCGGGTGTCGACGACCGGTGTCCGCAGTCCGGCGCCGAAAACGCAGACCATGCGCTGTGCTGATGGCCTCGTCCGCTGCCCGTGCCCGCGGCGTGCCTGGGCGCTCGGTTCGCGATGCGGTGCTGGCAGCCGGTACTCGATGCCACCGGATGCGCGGAAGCGGATTGTGCCGCGATCGAGGCACCGCCGCCGGGCCCGGCATGCCCTGATCGGCGCCACCTCGCACGACGTGTTCGTCGCCCTGGCTCCGGGCGGCCTCGACGCCGGGGAACTCGTGGACGCGGTCTACGTTCTGCGCAGCCGCCTGAACGACGTGGCCTGCGCCGACCGGATGCTGCGCATCGACGCGGGCGGGGTGCTGCTCGACGTCGTACTGGGCAGGCGCCAGGCGCACTTCGGCGCCTGGCGCCTGGACATGGAGCCGCCCGAGCAGGAGGCTGTGGGACGGCTGCGGATGGCCGCCTGAGAACCCAAACCGCGCAGGTCACCGGCTCGACGCTGGTGGCGGATCAACCCGAAGCGGCAAGGCCGGCCTCCGCACCGCGTGCGGGGTGCTCTCGCGTAGCCACGGACTGTCGCCGGCTTCCTTGCAGGCCGCGGTGTGGACGTCGCGGATGAGGTTGCGCTTCGGGCCCGCATGGTGCTGCGGGTCCGGAGGTAATCGCCCTGGCCTGAAAAGGGCTGCACAGCAAAGCGCGCGCGTTCGGCTGTGGAGGGACGAGGAGGAGCCGGCAGTCGGGCCGGAGACGGCTGCGGGCCGCCCACATGCTCGCCAGGTTCGCCGCGGCGCAGGTCTTCCTCTCCCGGAACGCAGCCGCCGCCGCACCGCCGAGCGGCAAGCGATGGTAAGCGAACTGATGCTCACCGGCTCCCCGTTCCCGAGGAAGAAGGCGGCGAGGTGGCGATGCTGTACGCGATTGCCGCCCGCCTGAAGGACACACTCACGGTGCTGTCCGCAGACGCACTACGGGATGACCCGCCGCGCAGCGTGCCCCGCCTGGTGCTCCCGGCGATGCAGGCCGCAGCGCTCGTCGCGGAGCTGCTGTCGGTGGCCGACGAGGACGAGCCCGGCACCGACGAGGACGAGCGGGCGACCGGTGGTCGCGATCGCGGTGGAATGGGGCCCGGTCAGGCCGTCGACTGCAGGAGCAACGCGCGGATTTCGTGCGGGAGTTGTTCCAGTGCCGTCTCCAGGTGCCCGGGCGAGCCGTGCTCGCGCACGACGGCGGTGACCGCGGCGGTGATTCGGGGTACGTCTTCAGCCGCGACCTTGGCTTCCTGGACGAAGCGGTTCACATAGCGGCACGGTGGCGTCCCGCATGCGCATCAAGGGATGCACGCGACGGCTTCCCTCTTTCCCTGCCCAGGGATCCATGCCAGACGAACGGAAGCGGTTGGCAGCCGCACACCTCACAACATCACGGGCGCCCCTGCGCTGAGGGCCACGGGGCCGGTCAACGAGGTGCGCCGCCGGGGGGAAGCCAGTCGAGATATCCCGGTGGCGGACTACGGCTTCCACCTGTTCACCCACATCGGCACCGACGAGGACAGCGTGCTGCACCGGTCCGGCCCGACGGGCTACCGCAACGCGCGGCGCTCGCCCGGTCCGCCGACGCGGCGGACCGGCGCCGCCTTCCGCTGCTGCTGGTCCTCGCGCAGAATCTGCCCATCCCCGGGTGCCGGCCGACAGACGGGCGACCGTCGGGGGAGGCGAGGGCGATCCCCCACACCTGATTGCACCGGTCCGGGTCGTTCCGCCTCCACAGGGGCGAGCGGGCCGCCGCGCCGCACCACCTCCAGTTCCTCCAGCGCGCCGGTCTCCGGGTGCGCCACGCGGTGCACAGGGGCGGCGGCGTACGGAATGTCCGGCGCGTGCTGGACCGCGAGCGGCATCACATCGGGCTACGCGCCGAACTGCGCAGCGTCGTGCGCCGGCGGGTCGGGCAGTTCCTCCACCAAGGCCAGATGGCCGTGGCTCGCAAAGATGGCCTGCCCGTGCCGCCCGGAAACGTCCCCGTCCGGGCCCGCCACATCGCTGACGACCGCCACGGTGGCCTTGTCGGCCCCCCTGCTGGGCCAGATCCTCACGCGGATGCCGGCGCCGCGGCCTGATCGCCGGCTCCGGGTCGCGGACGTCAGGCGAGGTGTCCAGGTAGGCGCAGGCATAGGGGCCCGGTCGTGCGTACACAGGGTCGAGAAACGTCAGCTCCACGGTCGCTCCTCATTACGGGGGCCCTTCGAACCACCCCGAACCGCTCCTCCTCCACATCACGCCACCCAGCCACCGCTTGCGGTGACCACTCCAGCCCGCCTCGCTCTTGATCGCATCGGAGGGCGAGAGGCCCGCCGCGACCGACCGTCCATGGGCGTCGGCCGATCGGTCAGCGGCTGAGGCGGGCTGTCCAAGGTTTTAGGACGCGGCGGGGATCCAACGGCTCGCCGAGTCGTCGGGCGGCGGTGTACCAGGCTCGGGTCAGCGCGCGGCGCGCCAGCGCGAGGGCCTGGGGCTGTTCGCCGTGGAGACGCAGGGGTGCACCGACGTGTACGTGCAGTCTCGGGCGGCGCAGCGGAGCGGCGAGCAGCCTCGCCACCTGTTCGACGGGGCTGCCCGATGCCAGTGCGCGGGCTCCGGCTTGACCGAGGGGCACGACCGGGGCGCCGGTCGCGTGCGCGAGATGGACGAGACCCGGGTGGAAGGGCCGGGGCGGGGCTTCGCTGGTGCCCTTGCGGTGCGGGAGCCCGCCTTCGGGGTAGAGCAGGACAGACCGGCCCGCGGCCAGTGCGGCCTGGGCGTATTGCAGTGCTTGCGAGGCTCGGGGGTCGTTGCGGTGGACCGGGATGTGGCCTTCCCGAGTGAGGACGCGGCCGAGCAGGGGGACGCGCCACAGCCCCGCGGCGGCCATGACGATGGGTTCGGTGCCGAGGCGGCGCAGTGCGGCAAGGACGATCGCGGGGTCGCTGAGGGAGGTGTGGTTGGCGATGATGATGCTGCCCGCGGACGGTGCGTCGGCCTTGTCCGTGGTGACATTCAGACGGCCGAAGACGGACACCACGATGCCTGCGATACGACTGAGCACGACACCACCTCCATTGTGGTGACAACCAGTAGTGGCCCTTCAGTCGAGCGGGTCAGCAGCGTGTGGCGGCGGTCGGAAGGGTGAGCGTCACCGAGAGCAACCGTCCGTCGTCGTACGCCGGTTCGAGCGTGCCGCCCATCGCCTCGGTGAGGTCCCGGGAGAGCCGCAAAGTCAGGCTGTCGGCACGCGGGGCGCCGTCGGGACCGCCGGTGAGCCGGATGCGAAGCCGGCCGTCGAGGGCTTCGGCTGTCAGCGTCGGCGGCCGCCCAGCCGGGCTGTCGCGCAGGGCGTCGGCCGTGAGGGCGGTCAGGACCCGAGTGAGCAGGGCAGCGTCGGCGATCACGTCCGGCTGCCGCACCGGCAGCCGGACCTGGATGGTGCGGCCGCCGGGCCCCAGGTCGTCCAGCACGGCCGTCAGCACCTCGTCCAGGCCGACCGGGCGCAGGTAGAGGTCAAGGGCCCCGCCCTGCAACCGGTCGAGATCGGCGAGGTCCGTGACGACCTGTGCGGCGCGGCGGACCGAAGCCCGGGCCGTGACCATGTCCTGGCGGGCGAGGGCTTCTTCCGTCGCGCGCAGCCGCTCCCGCAGGTCGCGGTCGGCCGCCCGGATCAGGGAGGCGCGCGTGCGTTCGGCGGCGGCAAAGGTGTCCGTCTCGGCGGCGCGCCGGGCGAGCCTGCCATGCAGGTGAGCCATGCCGAGTTGGGCCGCGCACGCGCCGAGGATCTGCTGGTCGTCGGTGGCCAGAACGCCCCGGGCCGCCAGTGTGAGGGTGTCGCTGACCGGACTCTCGACGTCGGCTTCGTACGGCTGCTCCGGCGGGTGTGCACCGGCGCTGGCAACCACGTACCAGCGTGGGCCCGGTATTGCCTCGGGGGCGCGTTCGAGAAGGCTGACGCCGGTCAGCCCGAAGCTCTCCCGCACCTGTTCGACGAGGCTCGGCAGGTCCTGGCCGTGCATCATGGCGCTCGCCAGCCGACTCAACACCCGCGCCTCCCATGTCGCGCGGACGGCCTGCCGGGTGCGCCGGGTAGCCGCGTCGGCGGCCGCTCCCACCAGGGCGGCGGCGATGACGAAGCCCGCCAGGGCGAGGGCGTCGCCGCCGTGCTCGACCCGCAGCGAGTGAAGGGGCGCGGTGAAGTAGTAGTCAGCGAGCAGCGAAGCCGCGAGGGCTGCGGCCAGCGCCGGAACCAGCCCGCCGACCAGGGCGGTGCCGACGGCGGCGAGCAGGTAGACCACCAGCACTCCGGACAGGGCGAGCCGGTGGGTGGGCGCGGTCAGAAGCAAGGTCAGTACCGGCAGTAGCAGTGCGGTCCCCGCCGTTGCTGCCCAGAACCGGCGCGGCCCGGTACCGCGGCCTGGGCGCGGTCGCCGCGTCGTGAAGGCGGGGCCGGCGGCCGCCTCGTGGGTGACCACATGGACGTCGATGGGGCCCGAGCCGCAGATCGTGCGGTGCCCCACCCCGGCATCCAGCAGCAGGGACAGTCGGCTGCGGCGGCTGGCGCCGAGCACGATCTGGGTGACGTTCTCCGCCCGTGCGAACTGCAGCAGCGCCTCGACCACCGACTCGCCCGTCGTCTGGTGGTAGGTGCCGCCCAGGGACTCCATCAAGGTGCGCTGGGCCGCGAGGGCCGTCGGATCGGCATGGGTGAGCCCGTCGGTCGGCACGACGTGCAGCGCCAGCAGTTCGCTGCCCGGAGTACGCGCGGCAATCCGGGCGGCCCGGCGGATCAGCGTCTCGCCCTCCGCGCCGCCGGCCAGCCCCACCATGATCCGCTCACGGGTCTCCCAGGGGATGGCGATGCCGTGCTCGGCGCGGTAACGCTGCAGTCCCTCCTCCACCCGGTCGGCGAGCCACAACAGCGCCAGCTCGCGCAGCGCGATGAGATTACCCACCCGGAAGTAGTGGGTGAGAGCCGCCTCGATCCGGTCCGGCGGGTAGATGTCACCATGCGCCAGACGACGGCGCAGCACCTCGGGCGGCAGGTCGACCAGCTCGATCTGATCGGCTCGGCGGGCCACCTCGTCCGGCAGCGTCTCGCGCTGGCGCACCCCCGTGATCTGCCGGACGACATCGTTCAGGGACTCCAGGTGCTGGACGTTGAGCGTGGTGACGACGTCGATCCCGGCCTCCAGCAACTCCTCCACGTCCTGCCACCGCTTGGCGTTGCGGGTGCCGGTGCCGGGCGCATTGGTATGGGCGAGCTCGTCCACCAGCGCAACCTGGGGACGGCGGGCCAGCACCGCGTCGAAGTCCATCTCGGTGAACTCCGCTCCCCGGTGGGTCACCGTACGCCGCGGCACCGTCTCCAAGCCCTCGGCCATGGCCGCAGTCGGCCGCCGCCCGTGCGGCTCGACGAAACCCGCGACCACGTCGGCACCGGAAGCCTGCATCCGCTGGCCCTCTTCGAGCATGGCGTACGTCTTCCCCACACCCGGGGCTGCCCCCAGGTAGATCCGCAACCGTCCACGCGCCATCCCCGGGCTCCCGCCGACTCGTCGCGCCGTTCGCCGCGCGCCTCCCTCCATGGTGTACCCGGAGCAACAGCTCGCAGCGCGGCGCCACCGGCCCCCCGGTGATCGCCGATGCGAACCAGACGTATCGGCTCAGCGGTCGTGACAGGTGGGCATCTCACGAGCCTGGCGCCGGTGACAGTGAACAGCTGGTGCGGCGAGGCCGGGGTCCTCGTCGTCGGGGCGAACCGAGCGGCTCGTGCCCCCTTCGGGAGGCCCAGACCCAGTCGTCTCGTGCAGCTCCGGGAAGCCAGGAATGCCGGCATTGTGGGGGCGCCACAACGCCGCATCTCCCGTAGATGGCATCCCCCACCGCCGTGGAGCAGGCGCAGTCACCGGCACGGCCACTCCACCACGACAAGCCAGCGCGGGTCCCGACTCCGTGGAGCCGACCCTCTCATCACAGTCAGCCAGCCGGAACCCGAGCCGCCGGTACCTGACGCACCGTCAGTAAAGTCGGCACTGGGTCAGCATCATGTCTACCAAAGTTGCTTACGCACGACCACACCGTGGAATCCTGGGCGCGTGCGACGGAAGCCTCCACCGCAACGAGGGACCGATTCCGCTTACGCGCAGGGGGCCCAGCTGCCGCGGCCAAGGAACGCACGGGACCCAGCCCACAACACTGCAGCTCAGAGCACCCTTCCCCGCGGTTTCAGCGCCACAGGCGGCAGTTCGGGAGCAGGAAGCCGGCCTCCGCCATAGCCCTCCACCTCCCCGAACCGAGCGCCGGCCGTCCAGTCCGAACGCGCCTGCGCGATGTCCTCGTGGGAGCGCCCGACGAAGTTCCACCACATGACGATCTCCTCCTCGAAGGGCTCGCCCCCGAGGAGCATCAGCCCGGCGCCGGAGTCGGCGCGCAGTGGGAGTTCGGTGCGGCCGCAGCCGAGGTAGAGCATCGATCCGGGCAGCAGAGGTACGCCGTCGACCTCCGCCTCGCCGGACATCGACAGCACGGCGCACTCGAAGTCCGGATCGAGGGGCAGGCGCGCCTCGGTGCCGCGGTTCAGAGCGATGTCGGCGCCGACGATCGGGGTGTATGCGGTGCCGGGTGAGGTGGCGCCGTCGAGCTTGCCAAGGATCACCGTGGCGGTAAGGCCGGGGGCGGTGACGGTCGGCAGGTCGGTGTGGTACTGGAAGTGCGGCTCGACCTGGCGGTGGGCGTCGGGCAGAGCAACCCAGAGCTGGGCGCCGTGCAGAAGACGGGCGTGCGGCTTCGGGCTCTCCTCGGAGTGGCTGATGGCCCGGCCGGAGGTCATCAGTCCCAGCTCGCGCGGGCGGATCGTCTGCAGACTCCCCAGGCTGTCGCGATGGAGCACCTCGCCGTCGTGGAGCCAGCTCACCGTCTGCAGGCCCATGTGGGGATGGGGCGGTACCTGCATCCCCGGTTCGTCGGCGATGTCGTCGGGACCGTAGTGATCGACGAACGCCCAGGCTCCGACCATCCGGCGGCCGAGGTTGGGCAGCAGCCTGCGAACCTCGGTGGACTCGCCGAGCTGTACGTGGCGCGGAGTGAGGAGCTCACGCACCGGGTCGGCGACGACAAAGCCCCGGCCGCCGCAGACGGAGAGCGCGGCCTGGCGATCGAGATTGCTCATGGCGCTCAACCTATTCCTGCGCAGGCGTGGACAGTCGGCACCCACGCAGAAAGTTTAGTGGAATGTTCAACCATGATGGGGTGTTGTGAGAGCTGAAAGCGGGCTGCGCGGACGACGGGACGCGTGGCCGGACGGATCGTCGAGTGCCGCGATCGAGGAGGGCAAGTGAACGACACCTATTACGAGTTCGGCACAGCAGCCGACCGCTGGGACCGTGCCCGGATGTTCTTCGAGGCGAAGGAGTACCTGACCGCGGCCCGGATCCTGGGCGGACTGGTCGAGGAAGCGCCGGAGCAGGTCGCGCCGCGGCTGCTGCTGGCACGCGCCTACTACCACTCGGCTCGGCTCGGCAAGGCCGAAACCGAACTGCGGGCGGTACTGGAGCGCGACCCGGTGGAGCACTATGCACGGCTGATGCTCGGCCGCACCCTGGAGCGGCAGGGCCGGCAGGAGGAGGCGACGCCTCATCTTCGGATGGCTGCGGCGATGTCCGGGGACTTCGGGGAGGACGTGGGCAGCTGAGACGACGGGGCTTGGGGGCGGACGCCGTCCGACGGAGAAGGCCCGCCCTCCTTCCCGGCCGCCGCGGGTGCAAGGCGGTGGGCCCGGTCGGCGTAAGCATGTCGGCCGGGCCCACAGCTGCGGCGCCGACCTGCGCCCGCGTGCGCCGGCCCGGGCTGTGCCACGCGCGTCGGCCGGGGCCCGCGTCGGCGGAAGTCCGCCACGTGGTCCTCCGCCCACTGCGCGAAGGTCAGGGCCGACGCCCCAGCACGGTCAGCACGTCGTCATGGATCTTTCCCGGGTGCCCGTCGCTCTGCGCCTGAGTAGGACAGGACCGCGTCGGCATGCGCGGCGGGAAGGAACCTCACCAGCTCGTCACGGTGCTCCTCCGGGGTGACCGGCAGGACCTCGACCGCCACGCCCAGGGCTTGACCGATCAGCAGGTGACTCCCGTTCATCGGAGGTTTCCGGTACCCGCTCGGCACCCCAAGAACCCTTGTTCAAGCGGGAGTTGACCGATCGCGTTCCTGGGGGCCGGCGACGGCGACCGTCTTCCGGCCATCAGGAGGGCCTCAGCCGGGGCGAGCGCTCCCGTCGTCGCCCTCGATCCGGCCCCTCGGAGCGTTCGAGACCCGGTCCAGCCATTCGGTCATCAGGGCTGCTTCGGCCCTGCTGAGTCCGGCGTCGGGCGAGCGGCGCAGCAATGCGCTCAGCCGGGTGGCGACCGAGGGCACCTGCGCCTCTCCCGCGTCGACCGGCTTGCCTGCCCTCGCCTCGGGTACGAATACGGCGGCGTGCACCGCGTCGCGCACACGCCTGGACATGGTGCTGTCGTTGAACGTCGCCGGACGGGCGACCAGCATCAGCGCGACCCCGACATTGGCAGACATGATCATCTGTGCGGCCAGTTCGGGCGATATCAGCAGCTTCCCCTGCGCCGCGGCCCGCTCCAGGTCCCGGGTGAGGATCCGATGCGCCTCGAGCGCGGCGGACGGCGGTGTCCGCATCGCCGGAGAGTTCATCAGCCGGTACAGGTTCGGATTCCGCAGGGCGAATTCCACGTGACTGTCCCAGCCGTCGCGCAGGTCCTGGACGGGATCCGCGGTGTGGCTGCGCTCCCGCTTCGTCGCCAGGTAGGCGTCGAAGCCGTGATCGACAACGGCTGAGAGCAGCCCTTCCTTGTCACCGAAGTACCGGTAGAGGGCCGGCGCTCCCACCTGCGCGGCCTCGCACACGGCCCGGGTGGAGATGTCCCCGTCCGGCGACTTCGCAACCAGTTCGGCCGCCACTTCCAGGATGCGTGCTCGCGTGCTCATCGAAGTGACGCTATCAAGCGGAGTCCGCGGGCGGTCAGTGGGCGACATGGGGAGTGAGCAGGTCGTCCAGACCGATCCGGGTGAGGAATTCGGCGCGTATGCGGTCGGCGACCGCGCTGACCGTTTCGCTGCCGTCGTCAGCGGGGTCGATGTGGACCCGGAACGGGCGCTTGCCGTGCTCCGTCCCGACGACCCGGACGATGGCGTCGGCGACCTGGGAGACGTTCGCGTCGGCGGGTGCGAGGTCGGCCAGCCGCTCGGAGACCTGGTCCATCAGACCGGCGTAGCGCTCCTCGTACGCGGGGACGACGGTCAGGTCGGAGGGATGGCCGCCGGTGACGAAGTGGTTGGTGCCGGAGGTGAAGGAGCCGGGCACGACGATGGTGGTCTCGATGTTGAAGCGGGCCAGCTCGGCCGCGTACGAGACGGCCAGCGCGTCCATGGCGGACTTGGCGGCGAAGTACGGGGCGAGATAGGGCGGAGTGCCGCCCCTGGTGGACGTGGAACCGATCCATACGACCAGGCCGTTCTCCTGGGCGCGCAGGTGCGGAAGGGCGGCCCGGTTGACCCGCTGGGTACCGAGCACATTGGTGTCGTAGACCCTCGCGAGTTCCTCGGGGGTGAACGCCTCGGTGGGGCCTGTGACCATGTGTCCGGCGTTGTGGATGATCACGTCCAGGCGGCCGGCCTCGGCGAGGACGGTGGCGACGGCGGCGTCCGCCGACTCCTGCGACAGCACGTCGAGCTCGACGGTGCGCAGGTCCACCTGGTGCTCGGAGGCGTACGTCGCGGCGTCGGCGACCCGCACTGCGTTGCGTGTCGTGGTGTTGCGCATGGCCGCGTAGACGGTGTGGCCCATATCGGCCAGGGCGCGGGCGGCCAGGGCGCCGAAACCGGATCCTGCTCCGGTGATGACGATGGTCTTGCTCATGACGTGCTCCTCGGTCTCTCGGTCGACGACGAAGGCGTGGCGTGGTGGTGGGTCAGTGGTGGGACGGTGCTGGGGAGAGGGCCCGGGAAGAGACCGGCGGGGCAGGTTCGGTCAGACGATGCCGCCGTTGGCGCGCACGACCTGGCCGTTGACCCAGCGGGCGGGACCGGCGAGGAAGGCGACGACCTCCGCGATGTCCTGCGGGGTGCCGAGGCGCTCCAGCGGCGCCTGCCCGGCGAGCTTCGCGATGGTCTCCTCGTCCTTGCCGTCCAGGAAGAGAGCGGTGGCGGTCGGCCCCGGGGCAACGGCGTTGACCGTGATGTCCCGGCCGCGCAGTTCACGGGCCAGGATCAGCGTCATCGCCTCGACCGCCCCCTTGGTGGCGGCGTACGCGCTGTACCCGGGGAGGGCCAGCGCCAGCACGGAGCTGGAGAAGTTGATGACCGCCCCGCCGTCGCGCACGCGGCGCGCCGCCTGCTGGTCGACGACGAAGATGCCGCGGACGTTGGTGCGGTACAGGCGGTCCAGACCGTCCAGATCCAGGTCGACGAGCGGCGCGAGCTCCATGACACCCGCGGCGTGGACGACGACGTCGATCCCGCCGAAGGCCTCCTCCGCCGCGTCGAAGAGCGCCGCGACGGCATCCTCATCGGCAACGTCCGCCCGGTGCGCGATCGCCTCGCCGCCCGCGGCGGCAACAGCCGCGACGGCGGCGTCGGCCTCGGTCCGGTTGCCCGCGTAGTTGATGACGACGGCGAACCCGTCCGCGGCGAGGCGCTCGGCGCTCGCCCGGCCGATTCCCCTGGACCCTCCGGTGACGATGGCGACCCGGCGGGGGGTGGTGGCGATCCGATCAGTCATGGCGATGCTCCTGGTTCGAGGGGTTCGGTGACTCCGTTCCCCTGGCAAGAACAACGCTAACACCCCAACGTTAGCGACGCTATCTCTCTCGCGTACCAACGCTACCCAGCACCGCTATCACTCATGCGGGCAGCAAAAAATCCGATAATTCCAGTGCGCCGAAGCTCGCTGCCGTGATACTTCGACGAGTTATGAGAGATCTTGTGACGCCTCGACTCGTACTCCACCCGTTGAGTCCCGCCGAGGCGGAGAACGTAGTGGCACGCCGTCCGGGGCCGGGCGGTCTATGGGCACCGGAGTACCCCACCGACGGCGACGCGAACGGGGCCAGGCACTTCTTGGAACACTGCGCCGACACCGGCAACCCCCAGCCGTTCGGCCCCTATGAGATCCGCCTCCGCCAGAACGGACACGCCGTCGGCGGAGTGGGCTTCCACGGCGCTCCGAACGCGGAGGGGCAGGTCACCATCGGCTACGGCCTGACCTCTGCGGTGCGCGGCAAGGGGTACGCCTCCGAGGCACTGCGGGCCCTGCTGGAGTTCGCCCGCGACGAGGGCATCGCCGCCGTGAACGGCGATGCCGACCTCGACAACACGGCGTCCCACCACGTCATGGTGGCGGCGGGCATGCACTTCGTCAGGGAGGACGACCGGGTGAAGCACTTCCGGATCGACTGGTCGGAGGCGACGGAAGCGACGTACCTGACCCGAGCGACCGACGCGACGGATGCCGCATAAACGGCGTAACCCGCCGGATGCCCAGGCGGGTTCTGCCGTCCGACGTCCGACGAGTCGGCCGAGGGCTCAGCCGGCAGCGGCGGCCGCGCGGGACGCGGTACCGCCCCCGGCCGTCACCCTGTTGGTCTTCGGCACCAGCAGCCGCTCGGTCAGATAGCCGAAGACCAGACCGAAAGTGGTCCACAGCGTGGCCTGAACGGCGAGGGTGGCGAGGCGGAACTCCCACAGCAGACTCGCCGGGAAGTCCTTGCCGACCTCATTGAACGAAGGCAGGAACGCGTACGCGAACCCGATGACGAGTACATAGGCGGCGGACGCGGCAATGGACGCGTTCCAGTTGCCCAGGCGTAGAGCCAGCCGCTTGCCGAAGATGACGGCAGCGACGGCCAGCAGCACGCTGAGGGCGACCATCAGGAAGAACAGGGTGGTGCGTCGACCGATCGTGTCGGGATTTCCGACAGCCGGCGGATTGGCCGGGTATTTGAGGAACGGCACGACATACACGGTCAACAGGGCGCCGAACGCGATCAATGCGGCCGTGGCCCGCGGGCCGAACCTGCCGATGCGGCCGAGGGCGTAGCAGAAGACGAGCGCGGCGATGCCACCGATGGCCACACCGAAGACCAGGACACCGGTGGCGAGGCCCGCCGTGGACTGCATGGTGCGGCTGACGAGTTCCTCGCCGCCGCCGTGGTCGTGGCTGTGAGCCTCTTCGAGGGCGATCGCCGCGTCCACCCGGGATTCACCGAGGAAGTAGGCGGCAGCAAGAGCGAAGGCGCCCGCGACGAGTCCGGCCAGCATGCCGCGGACGAGCAGGGCCCTGACGGATATGGAGTTCATGAGGAGTTCCCCTGAGGTACGCAGTGCGTCAGTGGCAGGGGAAACCGAGCAGGTGGCGACCGTCGTGAACCCACTCGTGGACACCCTCGCCGGAGATGACCGCGGTGGCACCCTGCTCGGCGCCGACGAAGTACAGCAGGACGAGCATGAGAATGCCGAGGAAGACCGCCCACGGGGCAATGGCCTTCAGCGAGATGGGGGTGATGGCGGGTGTTGCGACGGTTGCGGGGGCAGCAGTCTGTGCCATGGCAGAACCTCCTGAGGGAACACGCGTCCCGATCGTGGTGCCTGAGACGACGGTGCCGGGTCTGACTTCCCGTACGGGTACGGGTTCACAGTGGCGCGACCGTGCCGGATTCTCACCGGACTTCCATCACACCGTCGTCATGTTCGTCGCGACCATACCGCCTGCGGGCATACGCCGCCATGGCGCCATCCGCTGGGCCGGGAGGCCCGGATGCCATGGTGTGCTTACCCGCGAGGCCACAGATCAGGGAGTTGACACCGGTGTTGGCGGTACAGGTGATGTTGATCTCACCGGCGCTCAATGCGGCGCTGCGTGAAGCCCGTTTCGACGGCGACGCCCCGCTCGACGCGTCCGGTGTCCGGCGGGCGCGTGCGGCCGCGGCCACGGTGCCTGCCGCCGATCACCGGGTGTGCGGCTCGGACGAGCGGTGCGCCGGGACCGCCGAGGCGTTGGGGCTGCGGCCCGAGCCCGAACCTGCCCTTCGTGGCTGGGACTTGGGGCGCTGGAGCGGGCAAAGGCTGGCGGAGGTGAGCGAGACCGAGCCAGAAGCGGTGTCGGCCTGGCTGTCCGGACCTTCGGCGACCCCGCACGGCGGCGAGTCGCTGCTGGAGCTGTGTGCGCGGGTAGGCAACTGGCTGGACTCGCTACGTCGGGACGGCGCCGGCGACGGCCGCGTGATCGCCGTGGTCGAACCCGCCGTGGTGCGCGCCGCGATCGTGCATGCGCTGAGCCTTCCGCCGCAGGCGTTCTGGCGGTTGGATGTCGCCCCGTTGACGCTGACAGAGCTCAGCGGCCGGTCCGGCCGCTGGAACCTGCGCTGCGGGTGGTCCCTGAGCGCCGGAACCGACGTCCCGTAACCCGGCGCGGGCCTCCCCCGCCCGACCGGCCCGCCCCGCGGGTGACGTCCGGTCACAGACCGCTCTCGCGGGCACACCGCTGCTCCTGCCGGGCAACGTCTTGCTCACGGCGGCCGGGAACCAGACCGCGCTGATCGCCGCGCGCGTCATCAATCGCCCGCGTCCTCGCCCCCGAGCCGGGGTTCCGGTCTGCGACGAACCGATGTCGGCGCTCGACGCGTCCGTACCGGCGTAGATCCTGGACCTGCTGGCCAGCCTCCAACAACGCCTGGACACCGCGCTGTCGTTCGTCGCACACGACGTGTGGGCCGTCCGGCGCATTCAGCGACCGGGTGCCGGTGATGAAGGAGGGTGCGGCCGAGTACGTCTTCACCGCACCCAGCCCACCCCTGCACCAGGTCCCTCCCGGTGGCCGTAACGAAGCGCACAGTCGCTACTGGTCCCGGTACGTCTCCGGCAACCACCGCAGCGGACAGACAGTAGTCGGGTGAGTCACCTCCGTGACGCGTCACGGAATCACGTGTGCCGACCCCAGCGGGCATCACGGCGGACTCCGGTTCCCCCGACCGGACCGGAGGGCGCACACCCGGGGTCGGACTCCCCGCAAACGCCGCCACTCACCCGGCACCGGGCCCAGAGAGAACGATGAAGGGGCAAACCGCCAGCCTGCTCATCCCCTCCGCACACGGCCCGCCCGCAGGTCCGCCCGCACACCCCTGCCGCGCAAGCAATGCGGACAAATACTACGTAAACTGGCCAAGCGTTTCGAACCCACCCTCTCTTCGGAAGGGCGACCGACCATGACCGATCAGACGCTGACGAACCGGCCCGAGACCACGACAGGCCCGAAATCCGAGGCCACGCACGGAGTAGGACCGCACGGCGGAAACCGCCGAACGGAACCTGGATCACGGGGACGGACCACGATCGCCGACGGCGTGGTGGCGAAGATCGCCGGGCTGGCGGCCCGGGGCGTGCCCGGAGTCCAGGGCATGGGAGGGGGATTCGCCCGCGGTTTCGGGGCCGTGCGGGAGCGGGTGCCCGGGGCGGGAAGTCAGTCCGTCACCAGCGGCGTCAAGGTCGAAGTCGGCGAGGTCCAGACGGCGATCGACCTGTCGATCATCGTCGAATACGGCTTCGCGATCGTCGAGCTCGCGGGCGACGTCCGGACCGAGGTGATCGCCGCCATCGAGCGAATGACCGGACTGGAGGTCGTGGAGGTCAACATCATGGTGAGCGACGTGAAGCTGCCCGACGAGGAGGAGGAGCAGCAGCAGCAGGTGCCGGAGAGGCGGGTCGCGTAGCGGTTCACCGGACCGGATCGCGCCTGGTCAAGGAGGGATGACCATCGACCGTGTGGTCGGCCCGAAGCCTCGGCGGCCTCCCTCGATCCGTCGAGTACCTGTTTGCCGTAGGACCCCTGGGGCAGCCGCACATGACAGGGATACGGCTGGCCTCGATCGGAGGACCAGATGTCCACAGGAATCATCATTGCCATCGTCGTCGTCGTGGTCCTCGCCGCCCTCGCGATGATTCTCCGGCTCGCCAATCGGCGGCGGCGTCTACGGGAACGCTTCGGGCCCGAGTACGAGCGCACCGTGGCAGCCGAGGACAGTCGCATGGCGGCAGAGCGCGATCTGCGCGCCCGCGAGCAACGGCACGACGAGCTCGATCTGAAGCCGCTGGCCTCGACTGCCCGTCAGCAGTACACGCAGGACTGGAGCAGCGTGCAGGAGCACTTCGTGGACCGTCCGGAGGAGGCGGTCGGTGAGGCGGACCAGCTGGTGACCCGGCTCATGAAGGAACGCGGCTACCCGACCGAGGGCTACGAGCAGCAGCTGAAGGACCTGTCGGTCGAACACGGCCGCACGCTGGAGCATTATCGTGCCGCCCACGAGGTCAATGCACGAGCCGGCGGTCACCGGACGACCACCGAGGAACTGCGGGGAGCGATGGTGCACTACCGCGCGCTCTTCGACGACCTGCTCACCAACGGCGAAAGGCCGGGGCAGCAACGCGCCTGACCCTGCGTCCACATGCAACGGCGGTTACGCATCGAAAGCCCGGCGAAACCTATGGGGGCCGGGAGAGGAGGTCCACACCGAGGATCTGCGCACAGCGCTTCAGCGTTACCGTTCGTTCTTTCAACCGCCTGCTCAGCACATGACCGTGGAGCAGAGGTCGGCGCGTGTGATCGATTGCGGTCGGGGCCACGGATTCCCGGCCCTGGACGGCAGTACGCGCGACGGCAGTCACCGGCCACGCGGAGACACGCCCTCCGGCGCATACTCGAAGGTGGCCCCGAAAGATTGGGGGACGCGATGATCGTCCTCGGAGTCATTCTGCTCGTGATCGGGATGGTGGCCGGCATTTCCATCCTGTGGACCATCGGCGTCGCCCTCGTGGTGATCGGTGCGGTCCTCTGGATTCTCGGTGCTGTCGGGCACGGAATCGGTGGGCGGCGCCACTACTGGTGAGAACCGGAGAAACGCTTCGCCCTATGAGCTCACCGGCACGTCGTCGGCGCCTCGGGGACGTAGTTGCAGCGTACATCTGTGCGAGACGACGGACCCCGGCAACGCGGAACCCCTGTGTCCCGTCCCTCGGAGGGACGGGACACAGGGGGATCCTTCGCCGACGCACCGACTCACCGTCCGGGCTCAGCCGCGATATGCCTCCAGCAGGCGCAGCCACACCTCGCTGATGGTCGGATAGGCGGGGACCGCGTGCCAGAGCCGGTCGATGGGGACCTCGCCCGCGACGGCGACCGTCGCCGAGTGCAGCAGTTCGCCGATGCCGGGACCGACAAAGGTGACGCCGAGCACGATCTCGCGGTCGAGGTCGACGATCATGCGGGCGCGGCCCCGGTAGCCGTCCGCGTACAGTCCGGAGCCGGCGACGGCAGCGAGGTCGTGGTCGACGGCGCGGACCCGGTGCCCGGCGCGTTCGGCCGCGGCGAGGGTGAGCCCGACGGATGCGGCCTCCGGGTCGGTGAAGACGACCTGGGGGACGGCCGCGTGGTCGGCGGTGGCGGCGTGTGCGCCCCAGCGGCCGGTCGCCGGCGGCGCGGCGCCCTGCGCGCGGGCGGCGATCGCGGCACCCGCGATGCGGGCCTGGTACTTGCCCTGGTGGGTGAGGAGCGCCCGGTGATTGACGTCGCCGACGGCGTAGAGCCAGTTGCTGCCCTCGACGCGGCAGCTGTCATCGACCTTCAGCCAGGATCCGGACTTCAGTTCCACCGTCTCCAGGCCGAGGTCGTCGGTGCGTGGGGCACGGCCGGTGGCGAAGAGGATCTCGTCGGTCTCGATGCGCTCGCCGTTGTCCAGTTCCACGGTGACCGGTCCGTCGGGGCCGGCACGCCGCACGGAGGTGGCGGAGACGCCCGTACGGACGACGGCTCCGGCCTCGGTGAGGGCCTCGGCGACCAGCTCGCCCGCGAACGGCTCCATCTTCGGCAACAGCCCCTTGCCACGGATCAGCATCGTCACGTGCGCGCCGAGAGCCTGCCAGACGGTGGCCATCTCCACGCCGACGACTCCCCCGCCGACAATCACCAGTCGGCCCGGCACCTCCTTGGCGCTGGTCGCCTCGCGGCTGGTCCAGGGGCGGGCGTCGGCGACTCCGGGAAGGTCGGGAACGACGGCGCGGCTGCCGGTGCAGACGGCGACGGCGTGCCGGGCGGTCAGCCGGTGTTCGGAGCCGTCGGGGCCCGTGACAGAGACCTCCTTCGTACCGGTCAGACGTCCCCGCCCCCGGTAGACGTCCGCGCCGATCCCCTCCAGCCAGGCGACCTGTCCGTCGTCCTTCCAGTGCGAGGCGTACTCGTCACGGTGGGCGAGGACGGCCGCCGTGTCCAGGGGTCCCTGAACCGCCGCGCTGAGTCCGGGGACCCTGCGCGCGTCGGCGCGGGCCACGACCGGGCGCAGCAGCGCCTTGCTGGGCATGCACGCCCAGTACGAGCACTCGCCGCCGACGAGCTCCGTCTCGACGACCGCCGTGGACAGTCCGGCGGCCCGGGTCCGGTCCGCCACGTTCTCACCCACCGGGCCCGCACCGATCACCACGACGTCGTACACGGCGTTCTCCACAGCATCTGTCATGGGGGACAGTCTGGCGGTGGGTGTGTGCCGTGGCCACATGGGCAGGCGGAATAGCGCAGAACGGGGCACTGTTGTGCCGGACACGTCCGAAACGGGCACAGGAAGAGGTAACGAGAGCATGAGCACCGTAGAGCTCACCAAGGAAAACTTCGATCAGGTCGTCAGCGAGAACGAGTTCGTCCTGATCGACTTCTGGGCTTCCTGGTGCGGCCCGTGTCGGCAGTTCGCGCCGGTGTACGACGCGGCGTCCGAGCGCCACGCCGACCTGGTCTTCGCCAAGGTCGACACAGAGGCGCAGCAGGAGCTGGCGGCGGCCTTCGAGATCCGGTCCATTCCGACCCTGATGATCGTCCGGGACAATGTGGCGGTGTTCTCCCAGCCGGGGGCCCTGCCGGAGACGGCTCTGGAGGATGTCATCGGGCAGGCCCGGAAGCTGGACATGGACGAGGTCCGCAAGTCCATCGAGGACCAGCAGAAGGAACAGACGCAGTAGGCAGCGCGAGCGAGCGTCGGCGAAGGGGCCCGGCCGGGCCCCTTCGCCGTGCCCGATATTCCGTCAGAAGGGGTGGCCCGCCGGTTCGCGGCGGACTGTCGTCCAGCGCAGGTCGGTGAAGGCCTCCAGGTTGGCCTCGCCCCCGAAGCGCGCGCCGGTGCCTGACGCGGCGATGCCGCCGAAGGGTGCGACCGCCTCGTCGTTCACTGTCTGGTCGTTGATGTGGGCGATGCCGGTCGGGATCCGGTCGGCGAGTTCCAGCCCGAGGGCGGTGTCGCGGGTGACGACGCCCAGCGAGAGTCCGTACGGGCTGTCGGCGGCCAGCGCCGCGGCCTCGTCGAGGGTGTCGAAGGACCGCACGGGGGCGACCGGACCGAAGACCTCCTCGGCGTAGGCGGGCGAGTGGTCGTCGACGTGGGTGAGGACGGTGGGCCGGTAGAAGAGGTCGCGGTGGGTGCCGCCCGCCGCGAGCTTCGCGCCCCGTGCGGTGCTCGACTCGACCAGGCGGTGGATTTTGCCGAGCTGGCCGCGGTCGATGATCGGGCCGAGGTGGACCTGCTCACGGTGCGGGTCGCCGACCACCAGCGCGTCCGCCTTGGCGACGAGCCGCTCGACGTACTCGTCGTGCAGCGAGGCGTGGACGAGGTGGCGGCCGGCGGTCATGCAGATCTGGCCCTGGTGGAAGAAGGAGCCCCAGGTCGCCTGGGTCACAGCGCCCTCCAGGTCGGCGTCCTCCATGACGACGAGGGCGGAGTTGCCGCCGAGCTCGAGGTGTACGCGCTTGAGGAGCCGTCCGGCAGCCTCGCCGACGGCGCGGCCCGCCGCGGTGGAGCCGGTGAAGGAGATGACCGGGACGCGAGGTTCGGCGACGAGCGCCTGTCCGGCCTCGGCGTCGCCGGGCAGGACGTGCAGCAGGTTTTCGTCGAGTCCGGCCTCGGCGAAGACCGCGGCGAGTGAGAGCCCGCCGCAGACCGCGGTGCGCGGGTCGGGCTTGAGGAGAACGGCGTTGCCGAGGGCGAGCGCGGGCGCGACGGACCGGATGGAGAGGATCAGTGGCGCGTTGAACGGGGCGATGACCCCGACGACGCCGACCGGGACCCTGCGGGTGTAGGAGAGCCGCCGGTCCTCGCTGGGGAGAACCTGACCGGCCGGCCGGGAGGCGAGCGCGGCGGCTTCGTAGCACTCCTGGGCGGCGACATGGAGCTCGAAGTCGGCCTTGCCGGGGATTGATCCCGACTCCCGTACGAGCCATTCGCGCAGCTCGTCGGCGTGGGCGGTGAACAGGTCACCGGCCCGGCGCAGAACGGCCGCGCGCACGAAGTGCGGAGTGCGGGCCCAGGCGGACTGGGCGTCGACCGCGGCCTCGGCGGCTGCCGCGATGTCCTCGGGCGCGGTGAGGGTGACGTGTCCGAGCACCTCGCCGGTGGCGGGCTCGACGACATCCGACTCACCTCCCGCGAGCGTGCGGGACTGCCAGGCTTTGGGGTCGAGCAGGGACATGAAGACTCTCCAGTCGATCGGTTCGAGGGGTGGTCCCATGCGGTGGGGCGCGCGGAGCACGCGGCCGCGGCCCCTCGGGACTACGCGATCCGGCGCAGCCGTGCGAGCTGCGTTCGGCCATCGAACGCGATCTCGCCCGGTTGAACGTGCAACATCGTAGTCACGCCGCACTGATCGAAAAGGGAATTGATCGAACTGCCGTTCCCTGTCGCGCGCGGAACCGTGCGGACGTCACGCACGAGCGGATTGGCTCAACTCCACATCTCTGCATGGCAGTTATCACCGCCTCGGGTCAGCTGTCGGCGGTCCGCTCAGCGATCCTGACCGAGAGCCCGTAGTCCAGTTCGGCACCGTCGACCAGCAGGGCCTCCACGGTGTGAGTCGCCGGATCGATGTCCGCCACCATGCCCTCCCCGGCGTACCGGGGGTAGCCCGACGCCCCCGTCTCGCCGGTGGCCTCCACGACGGCGGAACGGATAGGGGCGTCGGCGGATCGGACATCGCCGGTATCGGCGGTCCCAGAAGTTCCGGAGGCCCCGGGGGCGTCCGGGGCCTTCGGGGCCTCAGTGGTGGGCCCGGTGGCCCCTTCGGTGAACTCGGGGACCAACAGGATCTCGTAACTCTGCGGATAGCTCATGGTCATGACGCTAAGCAAGCAACGCGTGAGGTGCACGTTGCCGCGCTCGACCCGCCTCAGCTGGACTCTCGGGGGATCGCCCGCGCCCTCAGCAGATCATGGCGCTCCGGCACACCTCCCGGGTGCCGCACCAGCCGGTCGACGAGGTCCGCGAGCGGCTGCGACGTGGCCAGTTCCATCCGCACACTGCTCAGCCGGGGCCTCAGCAGCCTGCCGAGGAGCAGGTCGTCGGCGCCCACCACAGCCGTCTCGGCAGGTATCTCGATGCCCGCGTCCTGGAGGGCCCGCATCAGGAGCATCGCGTAGGCGTCGTCGTACGCGAACACGCCGTCGAGTCCGAGCCTGCGCCACCGGGCGGCGAGCGCGCCGGCCGACTCCTCGTCGTACCGCAGGGGCAGCGGTTCGATACGGGCTCCGCCACCGGCCGCCACCCGGCGGGCTCCGGACAGCCTCGGTTCGGCCAAGAGGGCGAGGCCCGGTTCCTCGGGCATGACGACGCCGATCCGGCGTCGTCCGCGTTCCAGCAGATGTCCGGTCGCGCAACTGCCGACCTTCCGCTGGTCCATGACCAGGGCGTGGGCCCCGTCCACCGGCTGCGGGCCGAGGGTGATCACCGCCTTGGCGCCGGAACGTCGCAGTACGGCTATGCCCTGTGCAGTGAGCGAGACCCCACCGGGTGCGATCACGGCGACAGGGCGGAGTTCGGCCCAAGTCCGGGCGGCGTCGTCGGCGTCCAGACCGAGGCTGCCGTGCTGGACGACGGTGTAGTCGAGGCGGCGAAGCCCGGATTCGAGTTCATGGAGGAAGCGGTGGTGGAGCGGACCGACCGGATGATCCCCGGTGGGCATCAAGACCGTCCGGGTGTGTCCGGCGCGCAGGCTCCGGGCCGCCGCGTGCGGCACATAGCCGAGTTCGGAGGCCGCCTCCCTGACCCGGCGGCGGGTGGGCTCGCTGATCCGGACGGTCGAGTTGTTGTTGAGTACGTACGACACGGTGGCCCGTGAGACTCCGGCGAGCCGCGCCACGTCGGCGCTGGTCGGGACGGGGCCTTCGGTGGGCTGCTTGGGTAACTGGCTCATGGCGTCGGGCAGTCTTCCAGACCGGATGGAGGTGGGTACGCTCCGGGGCATGGATGACTCGTCGATGGTGGGGCTGCTCGGCAGGGTGACCGGGACGGTGGGGCCGGGACTGGTCGGTGAGGTGATCGTTCGGATCCGTGGGGGCGCCGAGCACTTCCTTGCCCATTCCGCATCGCCGGGGGTCCGCATGGAGCTGGGGACGGTGGTGACCGTGATCGAGTATCTGCCACCGCGAACCGTCTATGTGGCTCCTGCTTACGACAGTTGAGGTGTGTGAGGGACCGGCGTCCGGTGTGCGGCAGTCAAGATTGCGGCAAGGTTGCGCACACCTCTTCTCCGCCGTCGCGCACAGGAGAAGACTCCGTCTGTTCAGCAGTGCCGACGGGGCACTGCGATAAGGGGGCGCATGCCGATGGTCATCGGCGTCACGGCGGGTCTCGTACTCGCTGCCATCATGGTGTTGATCGGCCTTTTCAAGCTCATGTGGCGGGTGGCCGAGCCGAACGAAGCACTCGTCATCTCAGGTTCCAAGCACAAGACCGAGGGCCTCGGACAGGGCATGGGGTTCCGCATCGTCACCGGGCACGGCACGCTCGTCCTGCCCGGGGTGCAGGCGGTACGAAAGATGTCGCTGGATCTCAACGAAACGGAACTGTCCGTCGATTGCGTCACACATCAGGGGATTCCCCTGCGGGTGCGCGGCGTTGTCATCTTCAAGGTGGGCGACGACTTCGTGTCGATCGCCAATGCGGCCCGCCGTTTCCTCGACCAGCAGAAGATGATGTCGGAGCGGGTGCACAACGTGTTCGCCGGTCATCTCCGGTCCATAGTCGGTGGGTTGACCGTCGAGGACATGATCCGGGACCGGGAGAAGCTCACCGGTCAGACCCGGGCGGCGTGCGGCACCGAGATGGAGAAGCTCGGGCTGATCGTCGACTCGCTACAGATCCATGAGATCGAGGACCCGACCGGGTACATCAAGAATCTCGCCATGCCGCATGCCGCGGCGGTGCAGCGGGACGCCCGGATCGCACAGGCCGAGGCCAACCGGCGGGCCACCGAGGCGGAGCAGCAGGCAGCCGCCCGGATGTCGGAGGCGACCCGCGACAGCGAGATCCTGCAGGCCGGGTATCAGGCCGAGCGGGACAAGGCCGCGGCCAAGTCGCGACAGGCGGGTCCCCTCGCCGACGCGGCGGCCAGGCAGGAGGTCGTGGTCCAGGAGACCCGGGTCGCCGAACTGGAGGCCCGGCGGCGCGAGCAGCAGCTGCAGGCGGACGTTCGGAAGCCCGCGGATGCCCAGGCGTACGAGAAGCGGACGCTGGCGGAGGGCGAGCGCGACGCCCGGATCTCGGCCGCCGAGGCGCATGCGAAGGAGACGGAGCTCGCCGCGATCGCCGAGGCCAACCGGGTCAAGACGGCGGCGATCGCGGAGGCCGAGGCCACGAAGGCGCGCGGCGCCGCCGCCGCGTCGGCGACCCGGGCGACCGGTGAGGCGGAGGCAGCGGCGGCGCAGGCCAAGGGGCTGGCGCTGGCCGAGTCGACCCGGGCGAAGGGCCTGGCCGAGGCCGAGGCGATCAAGGCGCGCGCAGCAGCCCTGGCGGAAAATCAGGAAGCCGTGGTCGCACAGCAGTTGGCAGAGAAGTGGCCGGAGATCGTCGAGGCGGGCGCGGGCGCCTTCAGCAGCGTGGACCACATGGTGCTGCTGAACGGCGCCGACGGGATGTCGGAGATGTTCGCGAAGGCGCTGACGATGGGGGGCACGGGGCTTGGTCTGGCTCGGCAGCTGCTGTCCACGATGAGCGAGAAGGGTGAGACGGCAGGGTCCTCGGCGGCGGTCGACGGTGTCACGCCCGCCGTGCCGCCGTCGCCGCGCAAGGAGCGCATTCCGGTGACGGACGGTCAGGAGGGGAACGTACCCTCCTGACGGCGGCCATGCGTCAGGAACGTCGGCGCAGGGCCTGCGAGGGGTGCGCGTGTGCGTCCGGGGGACGGGTGCCCGATGACCATGGTCCGAAACCGCTGCCCGTTCGGCGGACCCGCTCCACGGAATGGGCCGGACAGCCCCTACGGTGTTCCGATGACCATCGCTCACCGTTCAGACAGCACGTATCTCTCGGACTCCACCCGCGCCGCCGACGGCTCGGCCGACTTCCCCGGGCGCTCCGGCCCCTCCGCGACCGCCGAGGCGAACCCTCACGACGTGGGCCCGGTCCGCACCTCGTACGCCCCCGACCGCGACGGGGACCCCGACCCCGGCGAGATCGTCTGGACCTGGGTGCCCTTCGAGGAGAGCGACGGGCGCGGCAAGGACCGCCCGGTGCTGGTGGTGGCCCGGGAGGCGGCGGGCACGCTGCTCGCCGTGCAGCTCACCAGCAAGCAGCACGACCGGGAGCGCGAGTGGGTGGCTCTCGGCGCCGGGCCGTGGGACAGCTCGGGCCGGCCGTCCTGGGTCGATCTGGACCGGGTGCTGCGGGTGCATGAGGACGGGATGCGGCGCGAGGCGTGCGCGCTGGACCGGGACCGGTTCGACCTGGTCGCCGGCCGGCTGCGGGAGCGTTACGGCTGGAACTGACCGGCGGGGCCGGGAGGCCGCCCTTACGGCGGACGTTGACCCCTCTGGCTCAACGTCGCCGTGTCGGCCGGTGTCCACCCCTCTGGCTCAACTGCAGGGTGAGGGGGGTGTCCGGCGGATCACGGCCGGGGTCGCAGCCCCCTGTCGAACGCGTGGGCGAATGCAGCACGAGTGGCCGATTCAGGGCCGCGGTCGAGGATGCCGAAGACGATCTGCTCGAAATGCCCGGCGAACCGGCCCCCGTCGACGAGCAGCGTCCGGAAGGCACCTGCCACCTGCGCCGGATCGTTGCGGAACACGCCGCAGCCCCAGGCGCCGAGCACCAGCCTGCGGTACCCGCGCACCGCCGCGACCTCCAGCACCCGTTCGGCGCGGGACGCGAGCGCGGCGGGGATGCGAGGGGCGTCCTCTGGGGTCCGGCTGCGGATCACTCCGGCGTTGGGTGCGGGCGAGGTGAGGAAGCCCACGGTGTACGGGGTGTCCAGCAGGCGCCCCCGGTCGTCGCGGAACACCGGTACGCCGGGTGAGTGGATGACCCGGTCGGTGTAGAAGGCGCTGCGTTCGACGCGGTGATGGGCGTAGTGGTCGGGGGCGCGCAGCAGGGTGGCGTAGAGCGCCGAGCCGCGGCAGAGCGCCTCCTCCTGGGCCTGCGCACCGTTGAGGTAGCCGCCGCCGGGATTGCGGGCGGAGGCGTAGTTCAGGACGGCGACCTTGCCGGGCCCTTCGCCCGTCATCCGGGCGGCCGCCTGCAGACTGCTCTCACCGGTGACCTCCACGACCGTGGTGCGGTCGGAGTCCAGGGCGGCGACGGGCACCGGCCCGGGCCCGTACAGCCGGGTACCGGAGAGCGCGGCGGCCAGAGCACGCTCGATACTGACCTCACGCCCCGCGGGCGTGCGGTAGAAGCCTTCCTCGACGATGGACTCGGTCTCTCTTGCGATGGCGCGCAGCCGTGCGCTCATCGATACTCCCCCATGTAGTGCATACGGGACATGGTCGGTGCTTCCGAGGCCCGGATGCAACCGAATTCCTGCCGCACAAGGGCACCCTTGTGCGGTCTCCCGGCACGGGTTTGGGTGGGACGGACGCACCGAAGAAGGAGGCCCCGGAATGTCACCGGACGCACCTGTCGGCCACGGTCCAGCCGAGTACGACCAGCCCCTCGGCGAGGGCGAGGCGGAGGATCTACTGCGATGCATCTGCTTCAAGACGGGCCCGCCTCGCACGGTCGGTGTCGAGCTCGAATGGCTCATACACGACCGTGACCACCCCCGGACCTTGGTCCCTCACGACCGTCTCCACGCGGCTGTCGCCGCTGTACGCGCGCTGCCACTGAGTGCGGCACTCACCTTCGAACCCGGCGGCCAGCTGGAGCTCAGCTCGCGCCCCGCCGGCTCCCTCACGGCCTGCATCGATGCCATGACCACCGATCTGGCCGCCGTACGTGCCGCCCTCGACGCGGAGGACCTCGCACCGGTCGGTTTCGGCGTCGACCCCTGGCATCCGCCGCGCCGTCTGCTGCACGAGCCCCGCTACGACGCCATGGAGGTCTCGCTCGACCGGTCGGGGACGGCCGGCCGCGCCATGATGTGCACCACCGCATCCGTCCAGGTCTGTCTGGACGCCGGCGAGGAGGAGCCGGGGCCACTCGGCTACGGGCGGCGCTGGCAGCTGTCGCATCTGCTGGGTGCGGTACTGGTGGCGGTGTTCGCCAACTCGCCGTACCGGCTGGGCCGGCCGACAGGACTGCGGTCCACCCGCCAGTCGATCTGGGCGGATCTCGATCCGGTACGCAGTCTGGCGCCGCCGGGCCATCTGGCCCCGCGCGACGCCTGGGCCACGCATGTGCTCGACGCCCCCGTCATGTGCATCCGGGGCGGCGAGGGGCCGTGGGCCGTCCCGGAGGGTCTGACCTTCCGCGACTGGATCCGTACGGGCGCGCCACGGCCGCCGGTGTGCGCCGATCTCCGCTACCACATCAGCACGCTCTTTCCGCCGGTGCGCCCGCGCGGACATCTCGAACTGCGCATGATCGACGCGCAGCCCGGTGACGACGGATGGCTTGTGCCGCTCGCCGTCACCACCGCCCTCTTCGACGACCCGGAGGCTGCCGAGACCGTGTACCGCACCGTCAAACCGCTGGCCGAGACGGCGGGACCGCTGTCGGCACCGCGCAACCCGCTCTGGACCGGCGCTGCCCGTGACGGCCTGGCCGACCCCGAACTGCGGGCGGTGGCCACCGTCTGCTTCGGCCTGGCCCGCGAAGCGCTGCCCCGGATGGGTGCGAGCGAGGCTGTGCAGGAGGCGGTGGCGAACTTCCACGACCGTTATGTCGCCCGGGGGCGATGTCCGGCCGATGATCTGTCCGGACTGCTGTCGAGGGAAGCGGTGCATGCGATGCCCACGGCCGTGCTCCGTCCGGAACCGGGAAAGAAGGCAGGCTCATGACCCACTCCCCCACCCCCTCGGCCGCCGGCCTGGACGCCGAGGCGCTCCGCCGGCGCGCTCTTGCGGCGCTCCTCACCGCCAGGGAACGCACCACGCTCCTCACCGACAGCGTGGACGATCACGAACTGACCGCCCAGCATTCACCGTTGATGTCGCCGTTGGTGTGGGACCTCGCGCACATCGGCAATCAGGAGGAGCTGTGGCTGCTGCGGGGCGTCGCCGGGCTGGAGGCGATGCGGCCCGAGATCGACGGGCTGTACGACGCCTTCGAGCATCCGCGGGCGAGCCGCCCGTCCCTGCCGCTGCTGCCTCCCGCCGAGGCCCGCTCCTACGCCGCGGAGGTGCGGGGCCGGGCCCTGGACATCCTCGACAGCACCGCCCTGACCGGTGGCCGCCGGCTCGTGGATGCGGGTTTCGCCTTCGGGATGATCGCCCAGCATGAACAGCAGCACGACGAGACGATGCTGATCACCCATCAACTGAGGTCGGGTCCGGCCGTACTCACCGCACCAGAACCGCCGCGGCCCACCGACGCGGCCTCCTTGCCCTCCGAAGTCCTGGTGACGGGCGGACCGTTCACCATGGGAACGTCCACCGAACCCTGGGCCCTCGACAACGAGCGGCCCGCCCATGTGCGTGACGTCCCCGCCTTCTTCATCGACACGACACCGGTCACCTGCGGCGCGTACGAGCCTTTCGTCGAGGACGGCGGCTACACCGAACGGCGCTGGTGGGCGCCGGAGGGGTGGGCCATGGTCCGCGAGCACGAGCTGACCGCCCCGCTGTTCTGGCACCGGGACGCAGGGCAGTGGCTGCGCCGCCGGTTCGGGGTGACCGAACCGGTGCCGGCCGACGAGCCGGTGCTCCATGTCAGCTGGTACGAGGCGGATGCCTACGCCCGTTGGGCGGGGCGCAGGCTGCCCACCGAGGTCGAGTGGGAGAAGGCGGCACGCCACGACCCGGGCTCGGGCCGCTCGCGCCGCTACCCGTGGGGCGACGAGGACCCGACCGCGGACCGGGCCAATCTGGGCCAGCGCCATCTGCGTCCGGCGCAGGCAGGCGCGTACGCTGCGGGCGAATCACCGCTCGGCGTACGCCAGTTGATCGGCGATGTGTGGGAGTGGACGTCGAGCGAGTTCCTCCCCTATCCGGGTTTCGCGGCGTTCCCGTACCGGGAGTACTCGGAGGTGTTCTTCGGGCCCGACCACAAGGTCCTGCGCGGTGGTTCGTTCGCGGTGGACGCGGTGGCCTGCCGGGGCACGTTCCGCAACTGGGACCTACCGGTGCGGCGCCAGATCTTCGCCGGATTCCGTACTGCGAGGGATCTCTGATGTGTCGTCACATTGCCTATGTCGGGCCACCGGTTACGCTCGGCACCGTGCTGGCACGGCCGACCCACGCGTTGGTGCGCCAGTCCTGGCAGCCCCGGCAGCAGAAGTACGGGACCGTCAACGCGGACGGTTTCGGGGTCGGCTGGTACGCGGACGGCGACCCGGTGCCGGGCCGCTACCGGCGCCAGGGGCCCATCTGGGCCGACCAGTCCTTCGCCGATCTGGCCCGGGTGGTGCGGAGCACGGCACTGCTGGCCGCCGTACGCGACGCCACCGAGGTGGGGGCGGACGGTGAGGCGGCAGCCGCGCCGTTCGCCTCGGGACGGCTGCTGTTCAGCCATAACGGTGCCGTGAAGGGCTGGCCCGGATCGCTGGCCCCGCTCGCCGCCACGCTGCCCCCGGCCGAACTCCTCACCCTCACCGCCCGCTGCGACTCCGCCCTGGCCTGGGCGCTCGTGCAGCACCGGATCGCCCTGGGGGACGACGTGCCGCAGGCCGTCGCCGACACCGTGGGCGAGATCGCGGAGGCGGCGCCCGGTTCGCGGCTGAACCTGCTGCTGACGGACGGCACCACGATCGTGGCGACCGCCTGGGGGGACACCCTCTGGTACCTCACCAAGCCGGGCCGCAGCGCGGTCGTCGCCTCGGAGCCGTACGACGACGATCCGCGCTGGCGCGCGGTCCCCGACCGCACTCTGCTCGTCGCGACCTGCACCGACGTTCTGCTCACCCCGCTCAAGGAGCCGACCGAGTGAGTCCCCTTCTGCTGACCCGCACCCTGCCGGTGGACGCGACGGACGCGGCGCTGCGCGCCGATGTGCTGCACGGTCTGACCCGGCACCCGAAGACCCTGCCGCCCAAGTGGTTCTACGACACGAGCGGCAGTGAGCTGTTCGAGGAGATCACCCAGCTGCCCGAGTACTACCCGACCCGCGCCGAGCGGGAGATCCTGGTCGCCCGCGCGTCCGGGATCGCCACGGCATCCGGGGCACGGACCCTGGTCGAACTGGGTTCCGGCTCGTCGGAGAAGACCCGGCATCTGCTGGACGCGCTGCCCGCGCTGCACAGCTATGTGCCGGTCGATGTGAGCGAGAGCGCTCTGCGCGGCGCGGCCGAGGCCCTGCTCACGGAGCGGCCGGACCTGTCGATCCATGCGCTGATCGCCGACTTCACCCAGGGGCTCGCGCTGCCCGACACACCGGGCCCGCGGCTCGTCGCCTTCCTGGGCGGCACGATCGGCAATCTGCTGCCGGACGAGCGGGCGGTGTTCCTGAAGTCGGTACGGTCGCTGCTCTCGCCCGGTGACGCGCTGCTGCTCGGCACGGATCTGGTGAAGGACGAGGAGACACTCGTCGCGGCGTACGACGACGCGGCCGGGGTGACGGCGGCGTTCAACAAGAACGTACTGAAGGTCGTCGACCGGGAGTTGGGAGCCGACTTCGACGCGGCGGACTTCGACCATGTGGCGCTGTGGGACCCGCAGCGGGAGTGGATCGAGATGCGTCTGCGGGCCCGCAGAGCGCTCACGGTGAAGATCCCGGAACTGGATCTGGTGGTGCCGTTCACGGCAGGCGAGGAGCTGCGTACGGAGATCTCGGCGAAGTTCCGCAAGGACGGGATCCGGAGCGAACTCGCTTCGGCCGGGCTCACGTTGACTCAGTGGTGGACGGACTCCGCGGACCGGTTCGCGGTGTCGCTGGCCACGGCGGTCTGAGCGATACGGGCAAGAGCACGGCGGCCGGGCCGGGTGCCCGCGGGGATCGGCGGCAGGACGCGGATCTCGGCGGTCAGCCCGGCCGCCGTGACCACCCGCCACAGTGAGGCGGCGAGCGGATCGTCACCGACGAACGCGGCGGCGCCGGCCGCCGGCCCGTCCGTCCGCGCGGTGCGGTAAGTGATGCGTACCGGGCGGACCTCGGCGTCCGCGTCGATCGCCGCCTGGAACACAGCGGGCCGGAACCGGCCACCGGATCCGCGCCCGCACCAGGTGCTGCCTTCGGGGAAGACCACCACCCGTGACCCGCCACGAAGCGCCCCCGCGATGGAGCGCACGGTCGCGGGCAGAGCCCGGAGCCGGTCGCGCTCGACGAACAGGGTGCCGCCGAGCGCGGCGAGCGGGCCGAGTACCGGCCAGCGCCTGATCTCGCTCTTGGCGAGCATCCGGCCAGGGAACACGGCGGCGACGAGCGGGATGTCCAGCCATGAGATGTGGTTGGCGACGACCAGTGCACCGCGAGCGCCGGCACGATCCGCCCCGGCCGGCGGCGCCGGATCGCCGAGCACCTGTATCCGTACTCCGAACGCCCGCACGACCCCGTACGCCCACCATCGGATCAGCCGGTCGCGCTGGCCCGCGCCGAGGAACAGCACAGGAGCGGCACATACCGCGCCGACGAGGACGAGGGTGCACCCGGCGAGCAGCAGGACCGTGGCCGGGAGGGCGCCGCGTACCGGGCCGTCGTGACGGGCGCAGGTGTGCGGGGTGCAGGGCGCGGTGGGCAGCCAGGCGCTCATGTCAGCGGGGCGAGAGACAGGAAGTGGCGCAGGTAGCGCGGGTCGGTGCGGCGCAGCGACAGCAGTACGTAGAGGTCGGCGACGTTGAAGTCGGGGTCGTGCGCGGGCGCCCCGCAGACCCAGGCGCCGAGCCGGAGGTAGCCGCGGAGCAACGGCGGAAGGGCGGCGAGCCCAGTGCGGGCGGGGGACCCGGAGGCTCGGCCGGGGCGGATGACGGCGTTGGACTGCCAGAGGCGGTGCGGGGTGACCCAGTACTCCTCGGGAGCCAGGTACGTCGCCCGCACGGTGTCCCAGGAGTCGGCGGCCAGCACGCCGCCGTCGGCCAGGGGTATCGAGCAGCAGCCGGCCAGCCAGTTGTGCCCGCTGCGCTCCAGGTAGCGGGCGAGCCCCGCCCAGATGAGGGCGATGACGGCGCCGTCCCTGTGGGCCGGGTGGACGCAGGAGCGGCCCACCTCGATCAGGTCGTCACGGATCGGTCCGAGCCGACCGAGATCGAACTCGCTCTCCGCGTAGAGACGTCCGGCGACGCGGGCCCGGTCGGGCGGCAGGAGGCGATAGGTGGCGATGACGTCGCCGGTCGCCACCTCCCGTACCAGCAGGTGATCGCAGAACGCGTCGAAGGCATCGCTGTCCAGGCCGGGCTCCGGCCCGTCCAGCCGGGCGCCGAATTCACCGGCGAAGACCTGGTGGCGCAGCCGCTGGGCGGCCCGCACCTCGTCCTGGGTGACGGCGAGGGAGACGCGGTAGAGCGGCGGAGCGGGAGCTTCGGACTGCGCCGGGGAGGGCTGCTCCGGGGAGGGCTGCTCCGGTACGAAGGAGGTGGAGGTGAGAGGGTCGGCGACGAGCGGAGGGGTGGGCAGCGCGTTCATGGCGGTCTCCGGGGACGGATCGACAAGGGCGGCTGCCGGGCTGCCGCGCTGCTGCGACGACCCGGCCCCTTACTTCTTCCGTGACCGGCTGGATTCGACATGACCGCTGCGGAGAGCCTGGATGTGCGACGGCTGAATCCCGAGGTGTCGAACGGCGGATCGGGCGGCCCGGCCCGGTCAGCTGCCCGCGAGCTCGGCGGTGATCCGTTCCGAAGCGGACTTCGCCTCGGTCAACGGGTCGCCTCCCCGCAGAACGGCCGACATGTACGGCTTGATCGGGTTCTCCGCCTCGACCGCCGCCCACTGCGGCGAGTTGGGGGTCGCACGACCGCGCCGGGCCCCCTCGGCCATCGCGGCGGTGCCCTCCTGGCCCTCGATGGCGTGTGCGAGGATCGCCTTGTTCGGCACGTAGCTCATGGTCCTGGCGAGGTCCGCCTGCCACTTCCCGCCGGCCAGCGCCTTGATCACCTCGAGACCGTCGCTACCGTTGCCCGCCTTTTCCGGAACGATCAGATCGGAACCGCCGATGAAAACGGATCCGGGATTCTTCGCGGTCCTGCCGGGTATCGGGAAGTATCCGAGCTTTCCCTTGAGTTCGGGATTCTTCTGCTCGATGAGCTTGGCGCCGCCCGGTACCGCTATGATCTGCGCGACATCACCCTTGGCGAACACATCGGTCTGCGGAGGATGCTCTTCGTCGGCGTTCTTCGGGCCGTCGCCGAACGACTGGATTTCCTTGTAGAAGTCCATGCCCCTGATCGCGGCCGGTGTGTCGAGGGCCCCCTGCCAGTCGCCACCCTTGTCGTCTGCCAGATCGCCGCCCTCGTCCCAGATGAATCCGGCGAGTACGTACCAGTTCTGGCCCGCGAGGAAGATGCCTTGATTGCCGTTCCGGTTGAGCAGCCGGCTGTCCTCGATCCACTCGTTCCGGGTCTTCGGCAGGCTCTTGATACCTGCCTGCTCGAAGAGGTCCTTGTTATAGATGACCACACGGTTGGCCGCGTACCAGGGAATGCCGAACTGGACGCCGTCGATGCTGCCGGGATCGGCGAGGCCGGGCAGCCATTCCTCGCTGCCGAGATCGCGCATCGACTCAAGGGTCAGATCGCGCAGTCCGCCGCTCTCCGCGTACTGGGCGACCTGGGTGTTTCCGACCTCGATGACATCAGGGGCGTCGTCGCCCTTCAGGACCGCGGACACCTTGGGGCCGATTCCGCTCCAGCCCTGAATCTTGAACTCCATTTGGATGGAGGGGTGTTCCTCTTCGTACGACTTCTTGAAACGGTCCAGGAAATCGGCGGAAACACTGTCCTTCATCAGCCAGATCGTCACCGTCCTGTCGCCGGGACCGCCCGAGCCCGAGAGGTAGCCGCAGCCGCCCAGCGCGACGGTGGAAACGAGCGTGACGGCTCCTACGAGTACGCGGTTCTTCACTGGGTCACCTTCTGCGAAACGGCACGACGAAATCAGGACCCGGTGTGGGGGCTGCGGGCGGCGCTCGCACGGGCGTGGCTGGATTTTGGTATGGACCAATCATTTGGTCAAGGGCCGCCGTTCGCACCACGTCCTCCACGTCGACCTCTCGCGCACCCGTCCCCAGTGGGGCACCGTGGTATGGACGAAAGGGGATACACAATGTCCAACTACACATATCGGGTCACCGAAATCGTAGGAACCTCCCACGAGGGTGTCGACGACGCCATCCGCCGAGGCGTCGCAAGGGCGGCGGAAACATTGCACAATCTCGACTGGTTCGAGATCACCCAGGTGCGTGGGCAAATCGAGGACGGCCGGATCGAGCACTACCAGGTCGGCCTGAAAGTCGGCTTCCGGCTCGACGAGAGCACCTGACCCGGTACGCAGACGTCAGGTACGGCCCTCACGCTCCTGGGCATCGTTCAACGCGGGCGAGGCCACTGCCCAGCGAGCCCGCACCACGGTGAAACCGGCCAGCTCGGCCGCGTCGCAGACCAGCTCGTCGTCATCGACCAGCATCCGCACCTGCCGCTCCCGGCCCAGCCGCTTCAGGATCTCCAGCTTGGTGTGGTGGGCCGGGCGACGGTCGTCATTGCGACGCATGTACACCCGCCCCTCGGGCAGGCTCTGCTCGGCAAGCCACGCCACGGTGTCCCGGCGGCAGCGCTCCGGCCGTCCGGTGAGGTACCTGACCTCGCACTCCTCGGCGCTGCTCAGCACCAGCCGTACGCCCTCGTCGAGCGGCGGATCGTCCACAGCCGCGGCAAAGAAACGGCCCCAGTCGCGCCGGGCCCCTTCAAGGAAGTGCTGCCGGTGGCCGCTGTCCGCTGTCCGCGAGCGTGCCGTCCAGGTCGAAAACGGCCAGCGGCCGGGCTTCATGCGTCACGCGCCCAGCCTAGGAGACCGCGGGGAATCCCGAACAGCTTTCGCACACCGCCGGGACGTCCCTGGAAGCGGCCGTCCCCATGCGCGGCAACCGTGAGCCAGGGGCCGAGCAGGGAGCCCGCCGCCGGACCTGGGCATTCACGGAAGCGCGCACGCAGCCGGTTGCGTCGCCCGGCCGGCGAAACGGCCCGGGCCGCCCAGAACCCGCTCTCAGCCGGTTGCCGATTCTCCGTGCCCGGGGTCCGCGCCTGTTCCGCGGCACCGACGGCGGAGTCGATCAGCAGCAAGGCGACGGCACGGGCCGACGCCCCGGGGCGGTCGCTGTTGAGTGCGGTCCCACGGGCAACAGCGCCGTCGTAGAGCAGGGCCAACTGCTCGCCGAGGGCCTCGGGGTCCCGCGCCCCGGCCCGGCGTGCGAGAGTCGCGAGACGGCGGGAGCGCGAAGCCGTGCGCGGCGGGCCTCGCCCACCGCGGAAGGTCCTCGGCCGACTCGGCGCCGGCAGCGCGCCGGAAACGGTCCGGGCAACGGATCCGCCACCGCCGAAGGTGCTCACCGGCGGCCGATCCCGGTCCGGAACCCTTCAGTTGGCCCGTGAGCGCCCCGCCGTACGGCGGGGCTGCCGCTCTCGCCGGACGGACGGGCTCGGTCACCCCCGGGGCTCCTGCTCCAGGTGGGATAAGCCCTGCCTCCCTGTACGCCGCGCAGCCTGTCCGGGTCGAGCTGGAAGCGCAGGTGCTGTATCAAGCCGTCCGCCACGTCGAGCGACACGATGCCGATGGGCTGTCCGCCCAGGGTGATGAGCAGGCCCGGCTCGGCGTTGATCGTGGCCCGCTCCAGCGCCACGCCGGCCGACACGGGCTTGGCCGGCACGCCGAGCACCCACGGGTGCGACACCGACCTCAGCCCGGCGTCCACGACCGCCAGGCCGCGCGCATCGGTCGCGATCCCGGACTCGGCGGCCGCCCCCCGATCGGCGCGCCCCTGCTCAAAAAGGGTAGGGCTGGGGGCGCGCGCCCCCAATGGTGCGTCAGATGAGCCGAGTTGAACACCTGCGACGACACGCAGGAAAGGCGGACTCCGGCTCGTCCGGGCCGATACGCGCCGATCCGGGCCGATACGCGCGGAGTGATCGAGTAGCCGGACCGTCACGGTCCGCGTTCTTCGAAAAGGTTGTACCGATCCCGATGGAATCTAAAACCTGCGTAAAGCTAACCTTAATTCGTGGCATCTAACGTTACCGATGTGAAGCGAATACTCCTGCGCTCAGGGAAGAGCCCTTACGACGTCGTTCCTGTTGAGCGCGCCCTCCATGAGGACGTGTTCGCGACCAACTCAGGCAACCTGATCTTCAGCGATGCCGCACACAAGATCCTTGAGACACCGCGGACCGAGGTGGTCTCCAACGGCATTCGGACGAGGGTCGCCGCCGCCGACCGGATCAACGAGGAGTACGACGCTTTCGTCATCCCGCTCGCCAATGCCTTCCGGCCGTCCTTCGAGCCCCAGCTCAAGCGGCTCACCCAGCTCATCTCGAAGTTGAAGATCCCGGTCATCGTGCCGGGCGTCGGCGCGCAGACCAGCACCGACTACTCCGCGGACCGGCTGCGGCCCATGGCTCCCACGGTGCGCGCGTTCGTCTCCGCGGTGCTGGACCACAGCGCTTCCATCGGGGTGCGCGGGGAGTTCACCGAGCGCTACCTGCGGGACATGGGCTTCCGTGACGTGGAGGTCATCGGCTGTCCGTCGATGTTCACGGGCGGCCGTGACCTCTTCATCCGTGAGAATGTCCGGCCGCTGGGACCCGAGTCGCGGATCGCGATCAACGGATCGCACGACGCCGTCAAAAAGTACAAGCTCGGGCGGATCATCGACCACACCCACGCGCGCTATCCCCATCTGCGCTTCATCGGGCAGAACCTGTCCGATGCCCGCCAGCTGTACTGGCGTGACCTGAGTCACGCGAACGCCGCCGTCACCGACATCCCCACCCACCCCGACCACCCGATGTACGCGGAGGGCAAGGTCAGGGTCTATATCGACCCCAAGACGTGGGTGGACGACCTGCGGGGCTTCGACTTCTCGTTCGGCTCCCGGATCCATGGCAACATCGCGGCGCTGCTCGCCGGAACGCCGGCGACGGTGCTCTGCAGCGACTCCCGGACCCTGGAGCTGTGCCGTTACTTCGACATTCCGCACCGGATGCTCGCCAAGGTGCCCGAGAACCTGGATCCCGCCGAGCTGTACGCCGAGGCGGACTTCGGACCTCTGATGCGCGGTCACAACGAGCGGTTCGACCGGTTCATGAACTTCCTGGACAAGAACGGCCTGGAGAACACCTTCGTCCACGGCGACGGGGGCACGGCCTTCGAGGCCCGCATGAGCGAACTGACCTTCCCCGCGGGCGTCCGCCCCTGGACCGGCAGCGGCGTCCCCGAGATGAGCACCCGCCTCAACTGGCTCCAGTCCCAACTGGCCGAGCTCACCGACCGGAACACCCTGCTGGAACGGCGCCTCGCAAAGGCCAACAGGTCGCCCGCCCCGCGCGAGAGCGAGGCCCCCGAGCGGCGGCCGTACCACCGAGCCCGCCGGGTGATCCCGGGGCCCATCAAGCGGGCTCTGCGCAACGCCCGCTAGCGAGTGGAGACGGTGTTCCCCTCCCTGACCTCGGGGAGGTACGGAGGGGACCATCGACGGCAGGGTTGCGGGTCCGGCCATCGCAGACGCCTGGAATCGGACTGTTTGTCCTCGGTTGCCAGTCCCGCCCCAGCCATACGGAGTTCCGCGCGCATGACCACCGTTCCTGGGCGGTGAGCAGGAGTGAGTCCCGGCTCACCGGCACGCCCCGAACGGTCTTGGACGCACTGGTCCTCCGCTTTCGCGTCCCGGTCGGCGACACATATCCCGTATGCGGTCCGTCCCGGGCGGGCGCAATCCCTACGACCTGACCATATGGGTGTGGCCAGAGGCGACGGGGAGGCCCCGAACCATCACTCCGGTGACACGGGCCCCACTGCTGACACCACACCCGGCGTCCCAGATCGCACCGAGAACGCTACGCACACCCCCGCCGGACATACCCGCAGCTTGTGGCACCGCTCACCCCATCGTGTCCATGTTCGCCACAACGATGTGCTTGCCCAGCAGTTGTGACCGTCCGACACCGCCGGTCTTCCCGCCGAGCGGTCCACGGTCGGCTGCGCGTCGGCCCAGGGGCTGGAGGCGGTGGACCGTCTCGTCCAGGTCGACCAGAAGCCGATCGGCCGTACCCCCCGCTCCAATCTGGCCACGTACACCGGGCTCTTCGATGTCGTGCGGAAGCTGTTCACCCGGACCGGCACGGCGCACGAGCGCGGCTACAGGGCCGGGCGGTTCTCGTTCAATGTGGCGGGCGGGCGGTGCGAGACCTGCCAGAGCGAGGGGTCTCCCCCGCTCGAGCGAAGCCGAGAGCTCGAGGAAGACGGTCGACAGCGCCGCAGATGTTCCTGCCGAATCCCGCGAGCCCAGCCTGACCCGAACGAGGCCCTAGCGATGGACCTTCCGGGTCGCCCGCAGCCACTCCTTGTTCATCGCCGAGATCGACGGCAGCGGAATGCCCTTCGGGCAGGCCGTGGCGCACTCACCGGTGAGCGTGCAGCCGCCGAACCCCTCGCTGTCCATCTGCTCGACCATGTCGAGCACCCGGGTCTCGCGCTCGGGGGCGCCCTGCGGCAGCACGTTGAGGTGGTTGATCTTCGCCGAGGTGAAGAGCATGGCCGAGCCGTTGGGGCAGGCCGCTACGCAGGCGCCGCAGCCGATGCACTCGGCGTGCTCGAACGCGAAGTCGGCGTCGGGCTTGGGCACGGGGGTGGCATGGGCGTCGGGTGCGGTGCCGGTCGGGGCGGAGATGTAGCCGCCTGCCTGGATGATCCGGTCGAAGGCGGAACGGTCCACGACCAGGTCCTTGACGACCGGGAACGCCGAGGCGCGCCACGGTTCGATGTCGATCGTGTCGCCGTCCTGGAAGGAGCGCATGTGGAGCTGACAGGTGGTGGTGCGCTCCGGGCCGTGCGCGTCGCCGTTGATGACGAGGCTGCACGCGCCGCAGATGCCTTCGCGGCAGTCGTGGTCGAAGGCGACGGGGTCGTCGCCGGCGAGGATGAGCTCCTCGTTGAGGGTGTCGAGCATCTCCAGGAACGACATGTCCTGCGAGATTCCGTCCACCTGGTAGGTGGACATGGCGCCGGGGGCGTCGGCGTTCTTCTGGCGCCAGACGCGCAGGGTGAGCTTCATGCATAGCTCCGCTGAGTGGGGTGGACGTAGTCGAAGACAAGGTCTTCCTTGTGCAGGACGGGGGCGTCGCCGGTGGCCGTGAACTCCCAGGCGGCGGCGTACGAGAACTCCTCGTCCCGGCGGGCGGCTTCGCCGTCCGGGGTCTGCGACTCCTCGCGGAAGTGGCCTCCGCAGGACTCGGCGCGGTGCAGGGCGTCGAGGCACATGAGCTCGGCGAGCTCCAGGTAGTCGACGATGCGATTGGCCTTCTCCAGCGACTGGTTGAACTCCTCGCCGGTGCCCGGGACCTTGATGCGGCGCCAGAACTCCTCGCGGATCTGCGGGATCCGGTCGAGCGCCTTGCGCAGCCCCTCCCCGGTGCGGGCCATCCCGCAGTACTCCCACATGAGTTCGCCGATCTCGCGGTGGAAGGAGTCGGGGGTGCGGTCGCCGTCGACGGCGAGCAGCAGGTTCAGCCGGTCCTCGGTCTCCGCGACGGCCTCTTCCACAGCGGGGGGCGAGGCGTCGACCTCGTCGTGGTGCGGGTTGCGGGCCAGGTAGTCGTTGATGGTCGACGGCAGGACGAAGTAGCCGTCGGCGAGACCCTGCATCAGCGCCGAGGCGCCGAGCCGGTTGGCCCCATGGTCGGAGAAGTTGGCCTCGCCGATCGCGAAGAGGCCGGGGACGGTCGTCTGGAGGTCGTAGTCGACCCAGAGTCCGCCCATCGTGTAGTGCACGGCAGGGTAGATCCGCATCGGGGTCTCGTACGGGTTCTCCGCGGTGATCCGCGCGTACATGTCGAAAAGGTTGCCGTACTTCTCCTCCACCTTGGCCTTGCCCATCCGCTGGATGGCCTCCGCGAAGTCGAGGTAGACGCCCTGTCCGCCGGGGCCGACGCCGCGGCCCTCGTCGCAGACGTTCTTCGCGGCGCGCGAGGCGATGTCCCGTGGTACGAGGTTGCCGAAGGCCGGGTAGATGCGCTCCAGGTAGTAGTCGCGCTCGTCCTCGGGGATCTCGTTGGCGGGCCGGTTGTCGCCCTTGGCCTTCGGGACCCAGATCCGGCCGTCGTTGCGCAGCGACTCGCTCATCAGCGTGAGCTTGGACTGGTGGTCGCCGGTGCGCGGGATACAGGTGGGGTGGATCTGGGTGAAGCAGGGGTTGGCGAAGTACGCGCCGCGCCGGTGGGCACGCCAGATGGCGGTGGCGTTGGAGTTCATGGCGTTCGTCGACAGGTAGAAGACGTTGCCGTAACCGCCGCTGGCGAGCACGACCGCGTCGGCGACGTACGTGTCGATCTTCCCGGTGACCAGGTCGCGGGCGACGATGCCGCGGGCCTTGCCGTCGACGATGATCAGGTCGAGCATCTCGGTCCGTGCGTGCAGCTCGACGTTGCCCGCGGCAATCTGCCGGGACAGTGCCTGGTAGGCACCGAGGAGGAGCTGCTGCCCGGTCTGGCCGCGGGCGTAGAAAGTACGGGAGACCTGGACGCCGCCGAAGGAGCGGTTGTCGAGGAGGCCGCCGTACTCGCGGGCGAACGGGACGCCCTGCGCGACACACTGGTCGATGATCTCGACGGAGATCTGGGCGAGCCGGTGGACATTGGACTCGCGGGCGCGGAAGTCGCCGCCCTTGACGGTGTCGTAGAAGAGCCGGTGGATCGAGTCGCCGTCGTTGCGGTAGTTCTTCGCGGCGTTGATGCCGCCCTGGGCGGCGACGGAGTGGGCACGGCGTGGCGAGTCCTGGAAGCAGAACTGGACGACGTGGTAACCCTGTTCGGCCAGCGTGGCCCCGGCCGATCCGCCGGCCAGGCCGGTGCCGACGACGATGACGGTGTGCTTGCGCCGGTTGGCCGGGTTGACGAGCTTGGCCTCGAAGCGGCGGGTGTCCCAGCGTTCGGCGACGGGGCCCTGGGGGGCCTTGGTGTCGACGACGGGTGCACCGGTCTCGTAGTGCGAGTAGTCGGTCATGTCAGCTCACGACTCCGGTCATGACGGCGACGGGTACGGAGATGAAACCCACCGTCAGCACCACTGCGAGGGCGTTGGCGATGGACTTGAGAACACGGTCGCGGCTCGCCCTGCCCGCGCCGAGGGTCTGTGCGGCGCTCCAGAACCCGTGCTGGACGTGGAGTCCGAGAGCAAGCATGGCGACGATGTAGATGACGTTGCCGTACCAGGTGGAGAAGGTGTCGACGACGTTCTGGTAGGGGTGTCCGGACTGGAAGCCGCCGGAGTGGACGGTGCCGGTGGTCAGGTCGAGGACGTGCCAGACGATGAACAGGGCGAGGATGATCCCGCCCCAGCGCATGGTGCGGGTGGCGTAGCTCGCCCGGGGCTTCTTGTGGACGTACTTGCTGGGCCGCGCCTTGATGTCGCGGCGACTCAGCTGGTAGGCGGAGGTGGCGTGCGCCACGACGGCGACGACGAGCACCACACGGACGATCCAGAGGGCCCACTCGTAGTGCAGGAAGGGCTCTCCCATGACCCGCAGCCAGTGGGCGTAGTGGTTGAACTCCCCCGGCCCGAAGAAGATCTTCAGGTTGCCGATCATGTGGACGACCAGGTAGCCGAGCATGATCAGACCACTCACGGCCATGATCGTCTTCTTGCCGACGGACGAGTCCCAGAACGTATGCGTCATGGACGGCCGTCGGTCCGTCCGTGTTGCCAGTGCCATGGGCACGACGCTACGTCCGAGGGGACTCATCGGTCCAAGACATGGTGCGGCTCATATCCATAGTCCCTGACTATGATGCGGGCTAGACTGGGTGTATGCAATTCCAGCAGCTCATGTACTTCGTGGCCGTCGCCGAGACACGGCATTTCACCCGCGCCGCGGAGGAGGTGCATGTCTCGCAGCCCTCGCTCTCCCAGCAGATCAGGGCGCTGGAGAACGAGCTGGGGGCGGAGCTGTTCAGCCGGGCCCGCGGCAATATCGCCCTGACCGACGCCGGCGAGGCGCTGCTGCCGCTCGCCCGCCGGATCCTGGCGGATGCCGATACCGCCCGACACGAGGTGCAGGAGCTGGCCCAGCTGCGCCGGGGCCGGGTCAGGCTCGGTGCGACGCCGAGCCTGTGCACGGGGCTGCTGCCCGACGTACTGCGCGCGTTCCACGACCAGCACCCGGGGATCCAGCTGCTGCTGGAGGAAGGCGGCTCGCACGACCTCGTGCGGGAACTGGCGCGGGGCGCGCTCGATCTCGCTCTGGTGGTCCTGCCGCTGCCGGCCGCGTCGCCTGCGCTGACCACGGTGGAGCTGCTCCAAGAAGACCTGGTGGTGGTGTCGTCGTCGGGTGCTCCACGACCGGGGAAGGGCGGGAGCGTGCGGATCGCTGATCTGCAGGGCGAGCCGCTGGTGATGTTCCGGCACGGCTACGACCTGCGGGAGCTGACCGTGGCCGCGTGCCGGGCGGAGGGCTTCGAGCCGTCGTTCACGGTGGAGGGCGGCGAGATGGACGCGGTGCTCGGTTTCGTACGGGCCGGACTGGGCGTGGCGGTGGTCCCGAGCATGGTGGCGACCCGGGGCGGGCACGACCTGCGGACGACACGGCTGGCCCTGCCGGGGCTGCGGCGCACGATCGCGCTGGCGCACCGCAGTGACGTGGCACCTCCACGGGCGGCGCGGGAGCTTCAGCGGGTGCTGCTGGCCAGCCTGCCGGACGGGCTCGGGAAATCGAGCCCGTCCGGAAGTTGAGGACGGAACCGGTGCCGGGCCGCCCCGCTCAGACCGCGTCGGCCAGCAGCAAGGAGTGGATCCGGTCAGGCGCACCGGGCCGCGCATAGTACCACCCCTGGGCCGTGTCGCAGCCGAGCTTCCGCAGCTGCTCCGCCTGCGCTCCCGTCTCGACACCCTCCACCGTCACCGCCAGGCCCAGGCTGTGCGCAAGCGAGACGATCCCCTCGACGATCTTCAGATCGACGGGGTCGGCCGGGTGCTGCTGCATACCCTGGGTGAAGGAACGGTCCAACTTCAGCACGCTCACCGGCAGCCGACGCAGATTGGCCAGATTCGAGTAGCCCGTGCCGAAGTCGTCGAGTGCTATGTCGACACCCATCTCGGCCAGTTGCCGCAACGGTTTGAGCAGGTCGTCGTCGGCTCCGATGAGCGCGGACTCGGTGACCTCCAGACACAGCGCTCCCGGCTCGAGACCCGAGTGCTCCAGTACCTCGACGGTCTCGGCGACCAGCCGCGGATGGTGCAGCTGGGTCGGCGAGAGGTTGACGTTGATCCGCAGCGGACCGCCGTCGCTGTGCCGCTCCTTCCAGAAGTTGGCCTCTCGTACGGACTCCTCCAGCACCCAGCGCCCGAGCGGCACGATCAGCCCGGTGTGCTCGGCGAGCGGAATGAAGCGGTCCGGTCCGAGCACCCCGTGCTGCGGGTGGCACCAGCGCACCAGGGCCTCCGCACCGTGGACCGTGCCGTCGCCGAGGTGCACGAGCGGCTGGTACTCGATGAAGAACTCGCCGCGCTCCAGGGCGGCGGGCAGCGCGGTCGTCAGCCCGTGCCGGGTGATGGCGCGGGCGTCCGCCTCGGCGTCGGCGAGTTCGAAGCGGTTGCCGCCCGCCGACTTGGCCCGGTACATCGTGATGTCGGCGCTGCGCAGCACCTCGGCGGCGCTGCGTTCGCCCGCCGGCCCTTCGACGACGCCGATGGAGCCTCGCACGGTCAGTTCGCGGCCGTCGAGGCGGATCGGCGTGGCGAGCACGCCGAGGATCCGGCAGGCCAGTTCGTCGACCTCCGCCTCGGTGTGCGGGCCGGTGGTCAGCGCCACGAACTCGTCACCGCCGAGCCGTGCGACCATCTCGCCCTGCGCGGTCGCACAACTCTGCAGCCGGTCGGCGACCTCGACGAGCAGCCGGTCCCCTGCCGCGTGACCCAGGCTGTCGTTGATCGCCTTGAAACCGTCGAGGTCGAGATAGCAGAGCCCGAAGCGACTCCCGTCGTCGACGGAGAGCGCCTTCTCCAGCCGCTCGAAGAACAGCGTGCGGTTGGGCAGGCCGGTGAGCGCGTCGTGGGTGGCCTCGTAGCGCAGCCGCAGATTGAGCAGCCTGCGCTCCGTGGTGTCCTCCATGAGCGCCAGCTGATACTGGGGCCGGCCCTCGGGGTCGCGGAGCAGCGACACCGTGAGGTTGGTCCACAGGACGGTGCCGTCGTTGCGGTAATACGGCTTCTCGACGCGGTAGTGCTCGCGTTCGCCGCGTACCAGCTCCTCGTAGTACTTCCACACGTGCGGCGAGTCCTCGGGGTGGACCCACTCGTTGACCTTGTGGCTGCGGACATGGTGGTCGAGTCCGCCGAACATCCGGGTCAGCGTGTCGTTGACCTCCAGCACATTGCCTTCCAGGTCGGCGATCCCGATGCCGATGGCGGCGTCCTTGAAGACGGCACGGAACCGCGCCTCGGTGGCGTGCAGCGCCTGCTCGGCGTTGGAGCGGGCGGTGAGCGCCGAGTGGGCGATGGCCTCCTGCTCGGTCAGGGTCCGCTCGCGCAGCGCCTGGGTGAAGCCGCCCGCCAAAGCGTGCTGCATGCGGGCACAGCGGGCCCTGCTGTCCTCGGTCGACAGGGTCACCGGGCCGTTGCCCCCGCAGTAGAGCACCAGGTAGGAGTCGACGACGCCCAACGTGGAGCTGAGCGCGTCCGGGTCCGTGCAGTGCGCGGCGACGAGCGCGGCTCCCACCTTGTTGGCGGGCGCCGGGTCGAAGGGACGTGCGTGCAGGACGTCGCTCAAACTGCGGGCCAGTGGCAGCAGATGCTGTTCGAACTCCGTTCGGGTCATGGAAGTGGCCGTCGAGGGGAAGATGGCCCGGCTCCAGATGGTGGCGAATCTTCGGAGCCGGTCCTCGGCGTCGTCGGGCTCCGCGTCCGGCGCTTCGGACGCTTGGGCGGGAATGCTCACGCCTTGCGTCCCACTCCGCCGAAGCCCGAGAAGGCATAGGGGTCTTCCTGCTCCTGCACCACGGGGCTGTCGGGACGCCAGTTGGGCATGGCCACGAGCCCGGGCTCGACCATCTCGTACCCGTCGAAGAACCGGCTGACCTCGTCGCGCGACCGCATGATCAGCGGGTTGCGGATGTTCCGGTAGACACCGACCACACCGCCCGCCTCCTCCTGGGTGAGCGGAATGCCCTCGTACGAGGCGTGGGTGATGACGAGCAGGCTGCCAGGGGCGAGTGCCTCGCTCAGCTCGGCCACGGCCGCCTGCGGTTCGTCGGCGTCCTCGATGAAGTGCAGGACGGCGACGAGCAGCAGCACCACCGGGCGTTCCAGGTCGAGGAGTTCGTTGACCTCGGGGCTCTTCAGAACCTCCTGCGGGCGGCGCAGATCGGCGGTGGCGATGACCGCGCGGTCGTTTCCATCGAGTACGGCCTGGCTGTGCGCGACCGCGACGGAGTCGTGGTCGACATACGCCACCCGCGCCTCCGGGTCGGCGGCCTGGGCGACTTCGTGGACATTGCCGAAGGTCGGTATGCCGGAACCGATGTCCAGGAACTGGGTGATGCCTTCACTCACCGCATGGCGCACCGCCCTGCGCATAAAGGCGCGATTGGCCTGCATGATCTTGGGGAGCCCCGGCATGAACTCCATGGCCCTGCGGGCTGCTTCCCGGTCCACCTCGAAATTGTGCGATCCGCCCAGATAGAAGTCATACATGCGAGACACGCTCGGCACTGAAATGTCAATACCTTGCGGTGCCCAGGCGGGACGCTCCATCGATGTCTCCAACAAGTCGCCACGGCGGTCCGGCCATGTTCATGGTCAGTTGACCAGAGGCTACTGATCGTCCGCCAAGAGGGCGAGCGGAAACGGAAATTAGCGGTCCGTTATTGGTCACACACCAGCGGCAGGTGCAACCGGCTCGTCGCTAACGGTGACATTCGGCGACGGGTCGGTCCGGAACGGCTGTTGCGGGGCTACTTCGGGGCGCCGACGAACTTCGCGTCGGAAGACACCGCGAACCATGTGCCCCCGACACCCGGGCCGTTGGCGTCACCCGGTTTCGTGTCACCGGAGACGGTATAGAGGGGCCAGCAGTCGCTGGCCTGCTGCTTGAGACCGTCGGGGCGATTGAAGGTGACAAAGCCCTTGGTGGCGACGCCCTTCACATCATTCTTGGCCAATGGGGCGACAACCGGCCATTTCGAGAGGCAGGCCCGGTGCAGGCCGACTTCATCGGCCATGCCGTGTTCTTCTTGAACCGGTAGACCGTCATGCCGCGCTTGCCGACGACGATGTCTCCGAGTTTCGGGTCCCTACGGACCGAAAGTCCCGCAAGATCAACCTGCTCACCACTGTTCGGACCGTCCGCGTTCACCGCGGCCTTCTTACCGTCCGGCGCGGAGGCGAACCACGCGCCTCCCACTCCCTGACCATTGGCATCGCCGGGCTTGGCGTCCTTGGCGTACCGGTACATCGGCCACCCCGCAATGGTGAGCTGCCGAGTGCCGTCCGCACGGGTGACTTTGCCGATCAGCGCTCCATCGGTGCCGGCGGCGGCCGTCACATTGCCCACGGGAACAACCGGCCGGGCCTTCGCGCAGTCACCCTCACAATTCGACTTCGGTGGGCTCGCGGTGTCCTTGTCGAAACGGTAGAGAGTGAATCCCTCGCTGTCCGTCACGACCTTGCCGAGTTTCTTGCTGTCCCACACCGCGAGCTGTCCGGCCTGCTTGGGCTTGCCCGCCTGCGCCCCGGAATCGGATCCGTAGCCCCTGCCGGAGCCGTATCCACTGTCCGTGCCGTAGCCGCTGCCCGCCGGCCCGGCCGGGCCGGCCGGGCCGGCATTGCCGACGTTCTGGCCGTTGGGTGATGCCGTGCCCTTCTCCTGACCGCACGCCGTCGTCAGCGCCAACAGGGCGGCCGCGGTGACCGCCAGCGAGGCGGTTCCGCCAGGTGTTCATGGCAACTCCCGTACCGTCAGTTGTGACGCGGGACCGCGGCGTTCATGGCCCTGGGTACGGGCAGCGGGTGCTTCTTCGTTCAACGCGTCCGCAGAATTTTCCCGGTCCGCAAACCCTCGGCGCCCCAGGTCCCCTCCATCAGGGGAATCCGGACCGCGGTCCGCGTGCCGTCCGACCGGCCGGAACATGCTCCCCGTCGTGTACGGATCCCTCTTCGGGCGGCTCACCGCAGCCGTCGCACTCAGCTGGCTCCTCACCGCCCCGGTGCCCGCGGCGGCCGACAACTGCTCGTACGCCTCGATCGGGGACGGCGGCGGGAACTCGGCGGTCGCCACATCGGGTGACGGCCACTGCCAGGCGGGCCCGGCGCCCAGGCCGACCCCGCGGCCGACACCCCCACCACCCGCCCCGCCTCCACCTCCCCCACCACCTCCCCCACCGCCTCCTCCGCCACCGCCTCCTCCGCCACCGCCACCACCCCCCGCGCCGGCGCCCACACCGCCGCCGCCGGAGCCCGCGCCCTCCGTACGCCCCACGCCGCCCCTGCCCGAGCCGGTGGCGATCCCCACCTACCGCAAGCCGCCGCGCAAGGTCCCGCAGCGCGGTCCCTCCCTGGTCACCCTCACCCTGCTGATCACCGCTCCCGCGGTGTTCGCCGTCGCCGTACTACGTCCCCGCTCCCGATGACCTACGGAGAAGTCCATGTCGGAATGGCTTGTTCTCACCCTCGCCATGGCCGCGGCCTGCGCCGTCGTGCTCACGATCGCCGTCCTCAACAATCGCCGCGTCAGGGAAAATGACGACCCGTCCGAGACCCCCGACGTCATCGAGTACATGACGATGATGATCGGTGTGGTGTACGCCATCGTGCTCGGCCTCGCCATCGCGGGCGTCTGGGAAGGGCGCAGCACAGCCCAGGAGTACGTACGCCAGGAGGCCCAGGCCCTGCACGAGGTGAACGCCCGCTCCTCGGTCTACCCGGCCGCGGTCCGTACCAGGATCCGCGCCGATGTCGACGCGTACGTCGGTCATGTCGTCCACGACGAGTGGAAGGCGATGGCGGAGCACGGCAGCCTCACCGACAAGGGCGCCGAACTCCTCGGCCGGGTACGTGCCGACGTCACCGACTACCGGCCGAGGAACGACCACGAGGGGCAGGCCTATCAGCCGCTGGTCGACCAGGTCGCCGCTGCCGACGACGCGCGCAGTGCCCGCGCCCGGAGCGCCGGCGCCACCATGCCGGGCGTGGTCTGGTTCGGTCTGATCACCGGAGCGCTGGTGACCGTCGGGCTCATCTTCACCCTGCAGATCCGCCGAACATTCCGGGAACTGCTGCTGGCCGGGCTGTTCAGCGTGCTCATCGCCTTCCTGCTCTTCCTGATCTGGGACTTCGACTCCCCCTTCGGCCGTGGCATCTCGGCCACGGCAGCGCCGTTCCTCGACCTGTTTCCCAACGTCTCTGACTGACAGGCGCGCTGACGCCCTGACGGTGCGCCGCCCGGGGGACACCGGTGCCCCATTCGCCCGTCCCCGATCGCGGACGATATACAGCACTTCTAACGTTTCTTCCATCGAGGTGCATATCTGACACTTTGTGGAAATCCGTTCCGCAGCTGCTCCTCGGGGAACCGGAGGATTCACCATGCGCCCCATAGGCGTCGCACCCGTCGCCCTGCTCGGCGCCGCCGCTCTCGCCCTGACCGCTCCGGCTACGACCTCGTACGCCGAGACGTCAGGGGGCGCGCCGGGCGCGACCGGATACACCGTTGCTCCGTCGGTGATCGCGCCGGGCGGCCAGGTCACCCTGGCCGCACGGGGGTGCCCAACAACAGCGACGGCCAGCTCGGGCATCTTCGACAGCGTCACGATTCCCAGAGGAGGCAGCGCCTCGGCCACGGTCGACTGGGATGCAAAACCGGGCGCTGCCTATGAGGTGACGTTCATCTGCAATACATCGCCGACCTCCACGGCGGAGATCGGTCTCACGATCTCCGCCAACATCCCCACCGCCGGCTCCACGACGATCGCGCCGAACGGTGTGCAGGGTGGTCTCGGCGGCGGCGTCGGCCGGATGAATGCCGCGCAGCTGGTCGGCGGTACGGCCCTGGCCGTGGCCGCGACCACCTGCGCCGTCTTCGTGGTGCGCCGACGCAACGAGAGGTACAGCCACTGACCGGCACAGACGTCGGTGGTATGCCCGTCGCCCCGGGTCCTGATCCAGGACCCGGGGCGACGGGCGTGCCTGGCCCCTGGCGGCGTTCAGGCCGGCCGCATCCCGTGAGCGGCGCACGAGGAACACGCCGCCGATCGCCGCGGTGGCGGCCCGGACCGCCGCTCGTCTCCGTGGGGTCGGCGGCCGTCGAGCCACCCAGGCCGCCCTGTGCGTGACAAACCCTCATCAGACCCTTGATCCGGCTCGTTTCGGCACTGCTCCACCTCGGTGATCCGAAACACCGTTCCCCTGTCCCCAGGAACTGACGGATTCGCAGGTCATGTCCAGTCAGAATCCGCTGTCCGCTCGCCCGCTCCGAACAGTGGGCCCTTTCGGGCGGCCACCCATTCGCCCGTCCCTGATCGCCGCCGGGCCGCCTCGCGCCTACCGTTCCCCTCGTCACAACGAAGGGAGAACCATGGGCCGGGACCACTGGCGCCCCGAGCGGACCGGACCCTCGCCGTGGGGCGCGATCGCCCTGGTGATGCTGACCGGCGTCGCACTGATGCGGAACGGTCCGGACCTCTCGCCCGGTCCGCCCCGGCCCGTTGCCGCAGCCTCGGCGGGCCGCCACCCGGTCACCGCCGGGGAACCAGTGGCGGGCGCCGGGGTGAAGCCGCTGGCGTATGCCCCTGCCTCACGCGTGATCATCCCATCGATCCGGGTCGATGCCCCGCTCACGGACGTGGACCTGGACAGGAACGCCTGCGTCGGGGCACCGGCTCCGCAGAACCCCCGTCTCAGGGGCTGGTACCGCAACGGCGTCGCACCGGGACAGGTGGGCACGTCGGTCCTCGTCGACCCTGTCGGCACCATGGCGGGACCGGCGGTCTTCCACGGTCTTCGTCCGCTGAAGTAGGGCAGCCGGATCGAGGTGCCCCGCCACGACGACCGGGTCGCGGTGTTCGAGGTCTACGGTGTCGAGGTGTTCTCGACGACCGGTTTCCCCGACCCCCGGGTGTACGGCGACACCGGAAGGGCGGAGCTGCGGGTCGTCACCGTCGGCGGCTGCACGAGGGGCCAGGCCGACGACGGCAATGTCGTCGTCCTCGCCCGTCTGGTCGCACCCCTCTGACCCCCACACGGCTCGTCGCCGATGCCGGCCCGGGAGACCTTGGTGATCAGCGGATGCGTCCACGAGTGGTTGCCGAGGGCGCGTCCGTCGTCGGCGATCTCGGCGGTCGGCCCCCTCCTCTCGACGACGTCGGGTGCGAAGGGGTGTGCACCCATTTCAGGGATCACCGCGGCGGCAACCGGCGGCCCGGGCCAGGGCAGCGGGCGGCCCGGGCCGGGTGCGGCGCCGGGAGCGGCTAACCTCACTGCCGTGACAGACCAGCAGCCTCACCAGTTCGAACGTGGCACAGACGGTCCGAAAGTGATCGTCGCGGGCCTCGACGGGTCCGATTCCTCGATGCGTGCCGCCGCGTACGCCGCCGGGCTGGCCCGTCGGCAGAACGCCATGCTCGCCCTCGTCTATGTCCAGCCGGTGATGCCCGCGGGCGCCGCGCTCGGCGCACCGGTCGCCGACACGACCGGCGAGGTCGCGGAGGGCCTGGTGAGCGAGATCAGGTCGGCCACGGAGCGGCTCAAGGACATATGGAATGTGCGCTGGGAGTTCCACACCTTCCGCGGTGATCCGTACAACGGCCTGGTCACCGCGGCAGACGAGTTGAAGGCGGATGCCGTCGTGGTGGGCGCGTCGGAGTCGGCGGGACACCGGTTCATCGGATCGGTGGCGATCCGGCTGGTGAAGGCGGGGCGCTGGCCCGTCACCGTCGTTCCGTGAACGGTGGACGGCGTCGGCGAGGGCCCCGCCTCCGGGGCCGTCAGGCGTTCTTCTCGATGGACTTCTGGAACTCACGGACCATCCGGTCCAGGCCCTGGGAGCGCCACTCGGTCCAGAACGACTTCCACTCGCCGGTCTTCCTGCGGCCGCTGACGATGTCGTTGACCAGGTCGGTGGCCTCGGTCCCGCCGCGGGTGTCCAGCTCTCGCTGCGCGACGAGCACTGCGCACGGCCGCTGAACACCAACTACTACCGCGAGAAACCCCTGGTCACGCCTCGCTCCTGGGCCGGCGACGGCAGCGGCGGGGTCCGGCTGCGCACCGAGGACGGGGCGCGGACGGTGAGCGCGTACAGCGGTCCGCTGCGGGTGGCCGCCGGGGAGAGCCGCTGCTTTCCGCCCGCTCCCCGCTGACCGCCACCGACCCCGCACTCGGCCCCGCCGCGCGCCCGGCCGAGTGCGGGGTCGCGGGAGCCGCACGATGCCCGCCCCCCGTCCGTTCACCGCCCGGCCGACCGTTCACCGCACCATTCGCCGCTCCGTGCGACCGCTCGTCGCACGCCTCGGTGCATCTTCTGTTCGTCGCGGCCCCGATGCGTTCGTATACGGCGCAGACAGCGGCAAGGCGGCAGGGGCCTCCGCGGGAAAGGGGCGTTCACCATGACCACGACGACCGATGAGCGGGCCCTCGCGGAGTTGCAGCGCGAACACGGTCCCGCGCTCCTCCACTTCCTGCTCGGTCTGACCTTCGGCGACCGGCAGCGTGCCGAGGATCTGCTCCAGGAGACGCTCGTACGCGCCTGGCAGCACCCCGAGGCGTTCGACAGTCCGTACGAATCGATGCGGCCCTGGCTCTTCACGGTCGCCCGGCGGCTGGCGATCGATGCGCGCAGGTCCCGGCAGGCCCGGCCGACGGAGGTCGGCGACCTCGTCCTGGAGAGCGCCCCGGGCCCGGAGGACACGGCGGAGTCGACCGTCGCCGCGCTCGATGTCCGCGAGGCGGTGCGGACGCTCAGCCCCGAGCACCGTGCGGTGCTGGTCCAGATCTACTTCCGCGGGCTGAGCGTGGGCGAGACGGCACAGGTGCTGGGCATACCGGCGGGCACGGTCAAGTCCCGTTCCTACTACGCGCTGCGCCTGCTCTCCCGCAACCTGCCCGGCTACTCCAGGAGGTCCTCCTCGCTCAGCAGGCCGAGCAGGGACACCGTCTCCGCGACCTCCACATAGTCGGCGGCGCATCCGTCGCAGTCCTGCAGATGCTGCGAGACCAGCCGCGCCTCCCCGTCGGTGAGCGCATCGAGCACATAGGCGCCGAGCAACTGCCGCATGTGCGGTCCCTCCCCGGGATCGGCGGTCATCGCAACCTCATGTCTGTGACGGATCGGGTCGGACGGATCCTGTCCTTCTGGCCACGCGGGGCGCGCTCCCCCGGTTCAATGCTGCGTGTGGCCCGGTGCCGAGATGAGGAAGAGGCGAGACGGGATGCGTCCGGAACGTACGGATGGAACCAGTGAGGGCGGGCTGCTGGTGCCGATGGCCTGGATGTACGCCGAGTACATCGCCGACGAACTGCTGCGGACCGGCGATCTGATGGAGCCGTCGACGCTGGAGTACCGCGCGGGGCGCGAGGCGCTCGCCCTGACCGTATTCCTCTCCGCCGGGGCGGTGGACGATGCGCTGCCCGCGACCCGGATGGACGAGCTGCGGCTGCTGACGGCGTACGGGAGCGCCTGGCGCCGCTGGGTCTGCGAGCGGCTGGACGCTCCGTCCGCAGTCCCCTCGCCGGACGGCCGCCGGGGTGTTCCGGATCCCGATCTGGCGCTGGCCCGACGGGCATGGCGGTGGCTGGACGAGACGGAGCTGCTCGCGGCCGATCTCGACGCGATCGGGCCGCCGCCGTGGGAGCCGCTCGGCACCGAGGGCGACGAGGAGCCGGCCCGGGTGTGGACGCCCGCGTGGCAGCTGGGTCTGCCGCTGGGGCATCTGGCGATCCATCTGTACTGAGCACGGCGGGTTCCTCTGCTCCTCACGAACCGTGCACCCCTGCACGGTACTTCGGCAGCCGCACCGTGATCTTCATCCCGGCGCCGATGCCCGTCTCGATGACGAGCCCGTAGCCGTCGCCGTACACCTGGCGGAGCCGCTCGTCGACGTTGAGCAGCCCGATGCCGGTGGAGTGTCCTCCTTCGCCGCGCAGGATGTGCCGCAGCCGTTCCGGGTCCATTCCGGTGCCGTCGTCCTCGATGACGACTTCTGCCTCGGAGCCCGCGTCCAGCGCGCTGATGGTGATGCGGCTGCGGGTGACGGCGCCTTCGAGTCCGTGCTTGACGGCGTTCTCGACCAGCGGCTGAAGGCACAGGAACGGCAGGGCGACGGGCAGGACCTCGGGGGCGACCTGGAGGGTGACCGCGAGCCGTTCGCCGAAGCGGGCCCGGACGAGGGCCAGATACTGGTCGATGGAGTGGAGCTCGTCGGCGAGGGTGGTGAAGTCGCCGTGGCTGCGGAACGAGTAGCGGGTGAAGTCGGCGAACTCCAGCAGCAGTTCGCGGGCCTGCTCGGGGTCGGTGCGGACGAACGAGGCGATGGCGGCGAGGGAGTTGAAGATGAAGTGCGGGGATATCTGGGCACGCAGGGCCCTGATCTCAGCCTCGATGAGCTGCGTGCGAGACCGGTCGAGTTCGGCGAGTTCCAGTTGTACGCAGACCCAGCGGGCCACTTCTCCGGCCGCCCTGGCCAGGACCGCCGACTCGCGCGGCGCGTAGGCGATCAGGGTGCCGAGGACACGGTGGTCGACGGTCAACGGCACGGCGACGGCCCAGCGCAGCGGGCAGTCGAGGTCGTCGCAGTCGCTGTGGAAGGCGGTGTCGCGGCCGCTGGCGAGAGGCCCCTGCACCTGGTCCATGACGTGTCTGCCGTGGTGGTCGCCGTCGCCGTCCCAGACGAGGACCCGGTCCCGGTCGGTGAGACAGAGCGCGTCGGTGCCGAGCAGGGAACGCAGTCTGCGGGCGGACTTGCGGGCGCTCTCCTCGGTGAGTCCGGCGCGCAGCGGGGGCGCGGCGAGCGAGGCGGTGTGCAGCGTCTCGAAGGTGGCGTGCTCGACGGGGGTGCCGACATCGCTGGGGCGGACGGGTCGGGCGGTGCGGCGGCCGAGCAGGAATCCGGCACCGGGCAGGAGGAGCACGAACAGGACGAGGACGGCGTACGTGGGCCCTGTCATCGGTGCCTCCCGGGTATCAGGGCCTCCGGCAGATGGAAGCGGGTCATCGCGGCATTCGTGCCGGACGGTATGCGGCCGGGCGTGGCGAGCGACACCAGGACCATGGCGAGGAAGCCCACCGGCACCGACCAGACGGCGGGCCACGCGAGCAGGGTGTGCGGCCAGCCGGGCGGGCGCACCGCACCGCTGACGGTGATCGCGACGGACAGGAACGCGGAGCCGCCGCCGAGCGCCAGGCCGGCGATCGCCCCCGGAGGGGTGAGCCGCCGCCACCAGATGCCGAGAACCAGCAGCGGGCAGAAGGACGACGCCGATACGGCGAACGCCATCCCCACGGAGTCCGCCACCGGCACCCGGCTGACCATCAGCGATCCGGCCAGTGGCACGCACATGGCGAGGACGGTCGCCAGCCGGAAGTGCCGTACACCGCGCGAGGGCAGGACGTCCTGGGTGATGACGCCGGCGACGGCCATCGTGAGTCCCGATGCGGTCGACAGGAACGCGGCGAAGGCGCCGCCGGCGACGAGTGCGCCGAGCAGGTCCCCGCCGAGCCCGCCGACGACGCGTCCGGGCAGCAGCAGCACGGCGGCGTCCGCGTCCCCGCCGTGGATCAGCTCGGGGGCGTAGATCCTGCCCAGTGCCCCGTAGACGGGCGGCAGGAGGTAGAACACTCCGATCAGGGCGAGGACGGCGACGGTGGTGCGGCGGGCGTCGCGGCCGTTCGGGCTGGTGTAGAAGCGGACGACGACGTGCGGCAGCCCCATCGTTCCGAGGAACGTCGCGATGATCAGCCCGTAGGTCGCGTACAGCGGATGGTCGGCCCGGAAGACGGACAGCTGCTCGTCGAAGGTGACCCGTGGCCGCCTGTCGCCCTGCCAGGCCAGCACCAGGAAGATCGCGGGGACCAGAAGCGCCGTCAGTTTCAGCCAGTACTGGAAGACCTGCACGAAGGTGATGGACCGCATGCCGCCCGCCGCGACGGCGACCACCACGACGGACGCGACGAGCACATCGCCGAGCCAGCCGGGCGCCCCGGTCAGGATCTTCAGGGTGAGCCCGGCACCCTGGAGCTGCGGTACGAGGTAGAGCCAGCCCGCCCCGACGACGAGCACGCTCACCAGCCTGCGCACCTGCCGCGATTCGAGCCGCCCCTCCGCGAAGTCGGGCAGCGTGTACGCCCCCGAGCGGCGCAGCGGCGCGGCGACGAAGACCAGCAGCACCAGATAGCCGGCGGTGTAGCCGACCGGGTACCAGAGCATGTCGGGGCCGTGCACGAGCACCAGGCCGGCGATGCCGAGGAAGGAGGCGGCGGAGAGGTATTCGCCGCTGATCGCGGCGGCGTTGAGCCGGGGGCGCACGGTGCGGGAGGCGACGTAGAAGTCCGAGGTCGTACGGGAGATGCGCAGCCCGAAACCGCCGACCAGAACGGTGGCGAGAACGACGGCGGCGACGGCCACCACCGCGTACGTGCGGCTCACTGTGCGGGGCGGCCTTCCACGAGCCGGGCGAAGTCGCGCTCATTGCGCTCGGCCCGCCGCACGTACCACCAGGCAATCAGGGTCAGCGGCGGGTAGGCGGCGAAGCCGAGGACCGCCCAGACGACGGCGGCGCTGTGCAGGGCGGCGAAGACCAGCGGCAGCGTGCCGACGACGACGGCGAGGACGGTGAACGCGGTGAGTCCGGCGCGCAGCTGGCTGCGCATCAGCGAGCGGACGTAGGCGCCGCCGAGCGCGGTCTGCTCGTCGATCTCCGACTGGGTGCGGTAGCGGGGCAGCGGGCGCACCCGCCGGGGCTCCCCCGTCACCACTTCACGCCGGGGCGTCGACTCTGCGGACATGGGCCCGGAGTGTACGCAGCGGGGGCCGCTCTGGGAAGGTTTCGGACCCGGGTAGTCCCTGGTCAGCGGCCGGTCTGCCGCATGAGCAGATCGCGCAGCGCGCGGGTGTGGCGGCGGCTCACGGCAAGCGACGCGGTGCCGATGCGGACGCTCATGCTGCCCGCGTCGAGCCGCAGTTCGTCGATCCTGCCGAGGGCGACGAGATGGCGCCGGTGAATGCGTACGAAGCCCCGCGACCGCCAGCGTTCCTCCAGGGTGGTGAGAGGGATCCGCACGAGATGACTGCCGCCCGCCGTGTGCAGCCGGGCGTAGTCGCCCTGCGCCTCCGCGTACGTGATGTCGTCGATCGGGATGAACCGGATCACTCCGCCGAGTTCGACGGCTATCTGGTCGGCCGCGGTGTCCTGGAGGGCAGCGGAACGGCCGCCGACCTGCTCGGCGACGCGGCGGACGGCTTCGGCGAGGCGTTCGCGGCGCACGGGCTTGAGGACGTAGTCGACGGCCTTGAGGTCGAAGGCGTGGACGGCGAACCCTTCGTGGGCGGTGACGAAGACGATGAGCGGGGGCGCTGCGAACCCTGCCAGCAGCTGGGCGACATCGAGTCCGGTGAGGCCCGCCATGTGGATGTCGAGGAAGACGACGTCGATGGCGGACGGGTCGTCGGGTCCGGCGTCGACGGCGCTGCCGATCCGGCGCAGCGCCTCGGTGGCCCCGGTGGCGCCTTCGGCGTTGCGGATGCGGGGGTCGGCTCGCAGGAGGTAGAGCAGCTCCTCCAGGGCGGGTGCTTCGTCGTCGACAGCGAGTACGCGCAGCATGAGGCCGGAGTGTAGAGCGTGTCCGGTGGTGTCGGCTTGAGTGATTCACGGGTGCGTTCCGTACCGGACTGCATGCGCGCCCCGGAACCTCATCGCCATGTCGGCGCCTACGCACTGGGCGTGCTGAGCGCTGCCGATGCCTTCCGCTTCGAGGAGCATCTGGCGCAGTGCCCGTTGTGCGAGGTCCGGGCGGCGGAGTTCCGCGCGGTGACGGCCGTGCTCGGGGAGTACGCCCGGCGGACGCCGCCGGGGGTGGATCCGGTGGTGCGGGCGGGTCCGGAGCTGGTGCGGCGGGTGGTGGACGCGGTGGTGGCAGGGCGGCGCAGGAGCCGCAGGGGGCGGCTGGCGCTGGCCGCCGCGGTGGTCCTGGCGGTGGGCGGGCCGCTCGCCGTGATCGGCGCATCGGGCGGGTCCGGGGCTACGGTGCAGGCGCAGCGGTGGGCGGCGACGGACCGGTCCACGGGGATGGCGGCGGTGGCCACGGCCGGGGCGAAGGAGTGGGGCACGGACGTCGGCCTCCAGGTGGCGCGGGTGCCGGAGGCGGGGGTGTGCGCGCTGGTGGCGGTCGGGCGGGACGGCAGCGAGGAGACGGTCACCACGTGGTCGGTGACCGGGCCGGACGAGGAGACGCCGGTGGTGCACGGCGGGGCTGCGTTGCGCCCGGCCGCCATCGACCGTTTCGAGGTGCGTGCGGCGGACGGGCGGCGGCTGCTGGAACTCACCCGCTGAACTGCCCTATCTGAGAAGTCGGGAGAGGCGGCGGTCGGCCAGCGGCTTGCCTCCGGTCTGGCAGGTCGGGCAGTACTGGAGCGAGGAGTCGCTGAACGAGACCTCCCGGATGGTGTCCCCGCAGACGGGGCACGGTTCGCCCGTGCGGCCGTGGACACGCAGCCCACTCTTCTTCTCCGCCTTGAGCTTCCCGGCCGCCACTCCACTGGAGCGTGCGACGGCGTCGCGGAGCGTGGTGCGCAGCGCCGTGTGCAGCCGGGTGATGTCGTCGTCGGTGAGGCTCGCGGCGAGTGCGAACGGGGACATCTTCGCGGCGTGCAGGATCTCGTCGCTGTAGGCGTTGCCGATGCCCGCGATCAGGGACTGGTCGCGCAGGGCGCCCTTGATCCGGCGCCGTTCCCCCGCGAGCAGTGCGGCGAACGCGTCCCGGTCGAAGGAGCCGTCGAGCGGGTCGGGCCCGAGGCGGGCGATGTCGGGCACCTCGGCGGGATCGTGCACGAGGTACACGGCGAGGCGTTTGGTGGTGCCCGCCTCGGTGAGGTCGAAGCCGTCGCCGCCGGTGAGTACGGTACGCAGCGCCAGGGGCCCCTTGCCGGGGCGTGGCGGGGCGGCGGGGAAGCTGTCCTTCCAGTGCAGCCAGCCCGCCCGGGCCAGATGGGTGACCAGATGCAGCGGGCCGACACCGATGTCCAGGAACTTGCCGTGCCGGGCGATGCCGGTGACCGTGCCCCCCTCCAGGGCGGTGGGCGGTGGGTCGTACGTCTTGAGCACACTGACGGCCAGCGGCAGGACGCGGGCGACCACCTTGTCGGCCAGGTTCTCGTCGAGAAAGACCCGCAGCGCCTCGACCTCGGGTAGTTCGGGCATGGGTCCCAGGATGCCGCAGCCCCCTGCCCCCTGCCACCGCCCTCAGAGGCCGTACGTCCGCTCGGCGGTGGTCGCGAAGACCGCCTGCCGCTCGTCCGCGCCCAGCGCGTCGGTGAGGGTGCGGGCGGCGTCGACGACCTCCGTATAGCTCGCCGCGAGCCGGCAGACCGGCCAGTCGGAACCGAACATCAGCCGGTCGGGACCGAAGGCGTCGAGGACGGTGTCGGCGTACGGGCGGAGGTCGTCGACCGTCCAGGAGCGCGGGTCGGCCTCGGTGACCAGGCCGGAGAGTTTGCAGACGGTATTGGGCCGGTCGGCCAGCGCCCGGACCTCTTCCGTCCACGGGTGCAGGCTCCGGGCGGCGATGGGCGGCTTGCCCGCGTGGTCGAGTACGAAGGTGAGTTCCGGCAGCAGAGCGGCGGCCCGGACGGTGGCGGGCAGCTGGTGGGGCTGGACGACCAGGTCGTAGACGAGTCCGGCGTCGGCCACGGCGGAGAGTCCGCGCTGCACCTCGGGGCGCAGCAGCCACTCGGGGTCGGGTTCGCCCTGGACCTGGTGACGAATGGCTACGAGCCGGTCACCACCGGGGAGTTCGCGCAGGGCTGCGAGGGTGTCGGCGATGCCGGGCGCGGTGAGGTCGGTCCAGCCGACGACGCCCGCGACGAGGTCGTTGCCGTCGGCGAGGGCGAGGAACTCGGGGGTCTCCTCGGGGACGGTGACGGTCTGGACGAGGACGGTGGCGTGCACCCCGGCGGCGCGGGCCTCCGGCTCCAGGTCGGCCAGGGTGAAGGTGCGCCGGAGCGGGGCCAGTTCCTCGCCGGTGATCCACTCCTGGTCGCGTACCGCAAGGTCCCACACGTGGTGGTGGGCGTCGACGATCCGTTGCCGGCCGGTCATGTCACAGCTCCCAGGCGACGGGGAGACCGGCTTCGGCGCCGTCCGACGAGTAGTCGTGCGCCACGTCGAGGAGTTCGTCCATCCGGGCCTGCCAGGCGACGTTGACGGGGAGCTCCTCCAGTTCGGCGAGGAGGCGGGCGTAGTCCTCGCACTCGATGACGTGGAAGAGCTCGGTACCGCTGCGCCAGATCGTCCAGGAGGTGGCGCCCGCCGCGCGGATCGCCGTGGTGAGCTCCGTGGGGACTTCGCGGTGCGCCGCCTCGTACTCCTCGATGCGGTCGGCGCGGACCTTGGTGTGCAGGGCGATTCTCATGGCCGGTGTCCGTCCTCGGTGAGCAGGCCCTCGGCGCGCAGTTCGTCCCAGAGGGCGCCGGGGATCTCGCGGGAGAGCAGTTCGGCGGCGTCGCGTATCTCGTCCGGCGAGCGGGTGCCGACGAGCACCGTGGCGACGGCGGGGTGGGCGAGCGGGTAGTGCAGGGCGGCGGCGCGCAGCGGTACGCCGTGGCCCTCGGCGACGGCCTTGATGCGCAGAGCCCGGTCGAGAAGGGCCGGCGGGGCGGCCGTGTAGTCGTAGGTCGCACCGGGGTGTGGGTCGGCGAGCAGCCCGGAGTTGAAGACTCCGCCGACGACGACGCTGCGGCCGCGTGCGGTCGCCTCGGGCAGCAGCTCGGCGAGCGCGGACTGGTCGAGCAGGGTGTAGCGCCCCGCGCAGAGGACGGTGTCCACGTCGGTGTCGCGCAGGAAGCGGGTGAGCATCGCGGTCTGGTTCATGCCCGCACCGACGGCTCCGACGACACCTTCCGAGCGCAGCTTCTCCAGGGCCGGGTAGGCCTCGCGGAAGGCGGCTTCGGCGTGGTCGTCCGGGTCGTGCAGATAGGCGATGTCGATGCGGTCGAGACCGAGCCGTTCGAGGCTGTCCTCGATGCTGCGGCGTACGCCGTCGGCGCTGAAGTCCCAGCGGCGGTAGTGGGTGACGGGCACGGCGAAGCCTTCGGAGAGGCCGTCGTACGAGGCGATCGGGTCGGCCGGGAGAGGGTCGAGCAGCCGGCCGACCTTGGTGGAGACCACGTAGGAGTCGCGCGGCCGGTGACGCAGGGCCGCGCCCAGCCTGCGCTCGGAGAGACCGAGCCCGTAGTGCGGTGCCGTGTCGAAGTACCGGACGCCCTCGTCCCAGGCGGCGTCCACGGCGGCGGCGGCCCGGGCCGGGTCGACCTCACGGAAGAGATTGCCGATGGCTGCGGCCCCGAAGGACAGCTCGGTCACCTCGACCGCACTGGTTCCCAGCCTGTTTCGCCGCATGCCGCTGCCGCCCTCACCGATGATCGTTAGTTCCTGCACAACGAATATTCATCGGATCACTTGGGTGCGTCAACACCCTTGACCCCACGAACTACCGCGCCGACGCCGAAATCTGTCCGATCTCTCAGGACTGTTGGGAGAGTTGACCGACCGGCAGCAGGGCGAGCAGCTCGCGCAGCTCGTCCTCGGCGCAACGGGCCAGCCGCTCCAGGTCGGGGACCGCCCTGCCGTCGGCCACCAGGCCGATCTGCACCCGACCGCCGTACGTGGACAGGGCGATGGCCAGCGACTGCCCGCGCGCCAGCGGCGCCATCGGATAGACGGCCCGCAGTGGGCAGCCGCCCAGCGAGAGCGCCGAGCGTGGCAGGGGCACGCTGGTGACCAGGACGTCGAAGAGCATCCTGGCCGCGCCGCCGGCGAGCGGAGCACCGAAGCGGTGGGCCAGTGAGGGCAGCTGGTCGGCGAGCACCGCGATGGCGCCCGCCCCCCGCAGTGGTCCGGCGGCCTTGTTGCGGTCCATGGCGGTACGGACGGTGCGCAGTCGCCCCCAGGGATCGGACTCGGACACGGGGAGCCCGAGCAGATAGGCGGAGAGCCGGTTTCCGGAGGCTCCCCCGGTGCCGGGCCTGCGCCGGGAGACCGGCACGAGGGCGCGCGGGTCGGCGATCGGCAGCTGCTCGCCGCGCTCCACCATCCAGCGGCGGAGCGCTCCGGCGACGACGCCGAGCAGGACGTCGTTGGTGGTCCCGCCCGCGACCCGCCGGATCCGGTGGACGGACTCACCGTCCAGCTCCGCGGTGGCGAGGCGACGGGTTCCGCTGGAGATCGCGGTGAGCGCGGGGGCGCCGCGCAGATCGAGGCGGCTGGCGCGCACGACGGAGGCACCGACCCCGAACGCCCGCGAGAGTTCCCCGATCCGGCCCAGCGCGAAGCCGGCCACCTGACGCGGCCCCGGCATCCACGAGCGGGGCGGGACCGGGCGCGTCCGGCGGGCGCTCGCACCGCCGCGGGCGCGGGCTCCGACGGAGGCGATCTCGTCGAAGATCCCGGCGCCGATGGCGACGGCGCGCATGCCGTCGGCGAGCGCGTGGTGCAGCTTGACAAGCACGGCGAAGGGACCCTCGTCGGCGCCGGAGATGACGTACATCTCCCACGGCGGCAGGCCCCGTTCCAGCGGCCGCTCCATCAGCTCACCGGCGAGCCGGGTGGCCCCGGCCATGAAGCCGCCGTCCGGCGACTCGTCGTCGCGGGGCAGCAGCACGCGCTGGACGTGCCGGTAGACATCGAAGTCCTTGTCGACGGACCAGGCGGCGCCGCCGACCGGCAGCAGGACGTCCCGCACCCGCATCCGTAGCCGGGGGATCGCGGCGGCGCGGGCGCCGAGCAGCTCCACCACGGCGTCCGCGGTGACGCCCGGCGCCGGGGCGGGCGCCGGCGAGAAGACGGCGAGCGCACCGAGGTGCATGGGATGCGCATCGGTTTCGAGGTGCCAGAAAGCCAGATCGAGAGGTGCCAGTAGTTCAGTGCCCAACGGGTCCTCATGTCATCGAAGACAAAGATTGCCGGAGTCAACGACTCGCAGTCGCAGTCAATCGCCCACGATCGGTTACGGTCAAGTACAGACATGTTACTTTCTGTTACTGTCTGGTAGTCTGCCTCGCCTCCCACGGCGTCAACCTCGCCACGTGTCACTCCCGCCCCGGGATGATGAACTCGCACCACACACACTTGCCACAGCCGCGGGACTCCACGCCCCAGGCGTCCGCCAGCCGGTCCACCAGCAGAAGTCCACGCCCGGAGACCCCGGACTCCCCCGCGTCACGAGGACGCGGCAGCGCGCTCGACCGGTCCTCGACGTCGACCCTCAGCTGCTGTTCGAGCCCGGCGAGCACCCGGATGGTGACAATCGCCCCGCCGTCGGTGTGCACCAGCGCATTGGTGATCAGTTCATCGGCGACCAGCTCGATCTCGTCCGCCCGCTCCTTCGCGCCCCAGGCCCGCGCCGCCGCCCGGATCATGTGCCGGGCCGAACGCAGCGCCTCCGGGTCGTTCTGGGCGACATGCTGCTGGAGTCGACCGCCCGGCTGCGGTGCGTGGGCGGCTTTGCGGCGCAGCATCAGCACCGCCACATCGTCCTCGCCACCCCGCTCGTCGACCGCCTCGCACAGCTGGTCGGCCAGCTTCTGAAGATCCTGAGCCCCGTCCCGGATCATGGAGGTCAGCAGCTGCACGCCCTCGTCGAGATCGACGCCCGGCAGCTCCACCAGGCCGTCCGTGTACAGCACCATCGTCTGGCCGGGGTCCAGCTCGACGGTACTGACCGGATATTCGAGCCGCCCGAACTCGGCCGAGAGCCCCAGCGGCAGCCCTCCGTCGGCGGGCAGCCTGCGGCAGCTGCCGTCGACGTCGCGCACCAGCGGCTCGATATGACCTGCCCGGACCAGCTGCACCACCCCGGTGGTCAGGTCGACCTCGGCGTAGGTACAGGTCGCGAAGCGGTCGGTGTCGAGCTCGTGGAGGAAGACGGAGGCGCGGGCCATGACGGTGGCCGGACTGTGCCCCTCGGCTGCGTAGGCGCGCAGGACGATGCGCAGCTGCCCCATGACCGCCGCCGCGTCCGTGTCGTGGCCCTGGACATCGCCGATGACGGCGCCGACCCGGCCGCCGGGCAGCGGAATGACGTCGTACCAGTCGCCCCCGATGTCCCGCCCGAGCCGGGCCGAGCGGTACCGGACAGCGATCTGCGCGCCCGGCACGTCCGGGATCCGGCGCGGCAGCATGGCCTGCTGGAGCCCTTCGGCGAGGTCGTGCTCCTGCTCGTAGAGCATGGCCCGCTGCAGGCTCTGGGCGATGGAGCTGCCCAGCGCTACCAGCAGATTGCGTTCGTCGCCGGTGAAGCCGTCCTTGTCGCTGTAGAGAAGTCCGAGGGCGCCGATGGGGCGGGCCTGGGCGATCAGCGGCAGATAGGCGGCGGAGGTGATGCCGAGGTCGCTGATGTGCGGCCACAGGATCGGGTACGAGGTGGCGAAGTCCTCGGCGGACTCGATGAAGCGGGGCGCGAGGGTACGGACCACTTCACTCATCGGATACGGCTCGTCCGTACGGGTGTACCGCGTGCCCGGCACGAAGGACCCCTCGGGCCCGTCCGCCACCAGATGGATGCGCCCCGCCTCGATCAGCCCCATGACGAGGCTGGTGGCGCCGAGGAGGACCAGCCCCTGGGAGTTCTTGAGTACGTCGATGACGTCCCTGACGGTGCGGGCGTGGGCCAGGGCGGCCGTGGCGCCCTCCACCAGCGTCGTGCGCCGGCGCCGCTCCTCGTCCTGCTCACGGCGGACGGTGGAGTCGGCCAGCTCCTGGGTGGCGTCCCTGACTATGCCGATGATCCGGCGCGGGCGGCCGGTCTCGTCACGGCGGATGAAGCCCTGGGTATGGGTCCAGCGCCTGGTGCCGTCACGCCGGAACATCCGGAAGTACGCGCCGTAGTTGCGCTCTCCGCTCTTGAGTGCCTGCGAGATCAGGGCATCGAGGCGTGCTCTCTCGTCCGGCGGGACGCGCAGGGAGAGGCTTTCCGGCCGGTCGTCGTATTCATCGGGCCGCAGGTCGAACACGTCGAGCGCGGGCCGGTCCATATGCATGAGTCCGCTGTCGAGGTCCCAGTCGAAGCTGCCCATACGGTTCAGGGCGAGGCTGAGATCCGGGTGGGCGGGCCAGTCGTCCGGGAGTGACAGGACACCCGCTACCCGATCATCCATGCGGGCCACTCTGCCACCAATTGTCCGATTCTTCGAATGATTCCATCCGACGGACGGCAGGCGGAACGCCGACGAACACGCTGGGAGAAACGGTCCGGTCCCGCGGATCGCACCGCGGGGCCGGACTTTCCGCTCAGCGGTTCTCAGCGGCCCTCGAGCGCCTTGACGTTGTCGCCGGACGTCCGCCCCTTCAACCCGTCCCAGTTGAGCGACCACAACTGGTTTTCGGCCGACTACCAGCCGAATCCACTGGTGCGCCACTCCCGGCCGTCCGGGGTGACGGCGAGCGCCTCGTACCCGTCCAGCGACTCCAGCCAGCCGCGCGCCCCCTCGCCCATGGCGAACGCAGCCGTGGCGAAGGCATCCGTCAGGGTCAGCGCCGGCCCCACCATGGTGATCGACGCGAGGCCCAGGGCCGGTGCGCCGGTGTGCGGGTCGAGGATGTGCGCACCGCGTTCGGCCGTCCCGGAGGTGGCGACCGCCAGATCACGTCCGGTCACGACCGTGGCCAGCGCCCCGCGGCGCAGCGGGTGGGCGATACCGATCCGCCAGGGGACGCCGAGGGCCGCCTCACCACGCAGTTGGAGGTCGCCGCCGCCGTTCACGCAGGTGTTGTGCGCGCCGCTCTCGTACAGCAGCTGCGAGGCGGCCTCGACCGCCCACCCCTTGACCAGCCCGGAGGGGTCGAGAACACCTCCCGGCGTGGCGCTGAACCAGCCGCGGCTGATCCGGGTGACATCCGCGCACAGGTCCAGGACCTCACGGACCTCGGCCGGGCAGGTGCCGAGCCCGGACTCGCCGCGGCCCAGCCGACTGACGGCACTGTCCGGACGGTAGGTGGAGAACACCTCATCGACGTGGTGCAGCCCCCGGACCGCCTGGTCGAGGGCGCGGCGGATCGCGGGGGTGGGCCGGTCCCGGATGTCGAAGGAGAACACCGTCCCCATCACATGCTCTACATGGCGCACCCTGTGCGCGGGATCAGCCACCGGCCCGGTCCAATGCGCTCTGCAGGGACTCCCTATAGCCCTGACTGGTGTAGCTGGCTCCGGAGACGGAGTCGATGTCCGCGCTCTGAGTACCGAGCGCCTCCTGGGTGAGACGGGGCAGCGCGAACGCGGCGATCTCCTGGTCGCGGCCGTTCTCATCGGGCGCCCGGAGCACCCGCACGGCGGTGAGTTTCCCCTTGACGAGGGTGGCGGCGACCTGCACCGGTCCGTACCGCGTGTCGACCGGATCGCCGTTGAACGTGCCCGTCGCGGCGGCGGCGCCAGGTGGTGCACCGGTCGACGTGCGCGGGGAGACCGTCGTCGCCGGCCGCCTGCCCGCGTCGAGGAGACCGGGAGACTGGTGCGGTTTCAGGGACAGCAGGGCCACGATCAGGGCACTGGTGCCAGTGGTGATGAGGGCGGCTCGGCGCACGGTGATTCTCCTCGGGACACTCATCAGAACGCGAACGACTCGTGGTGGATGCGGCGGCGTGGCACTCCGGCCTCGCGCAGGGCTCGGGGCTCGGATCGCCGCCTCGGTCATGCCGGGAGACAGTCCACGGCCGCCGACGGCGTGCAGGCGCGCCAGCCGGTCGGCGCCGATGCTGTGGTCCAGCAGGGGGACGCAGGCCATCAGAACCACCAGGACCACGCACGCGTACCCGGCCGGCAACCCGGTGATGCGCCCGGCGTCGGTCAGCCGGCCCGCCATGCCGACGACGGCTGACGTGTCGCTCCACCACAGGGCGAGGACGGCCGCGGCCCCCGCGTAGGCGACAGCGGACACGAGGTGCGGGGCGGCGCTGCGCGGCGGGCGGCGGGCGGCGGTGGCGTGCGCCCTTGCTCGTGTACGGCGAGGAGGGGGCCGTGGTGGTCATATGGGGCTCCCCTCGTCACGGACCGCTGGGGCGGTCACCGGCGGCAAGCCTCGCAGCGCATCTTCTGTGTATCTTCTGAATGGGCGGCCCACGCCCCGGTCCGCCGGGATTCCGGCAGAAGCTCAGAGGCAACTCAGAGGGAACTCAGAGGTCCCCGGCGTCCCGCCGTCGTCCGTGCCGAGGGATGCTGGACAGATCATGGACAACCACCGCACACAGTCACCCCTGCATCGCCCCGACGGGGGCCCGGTGCGGGTGCTGGTCGTCGACGACGAACCCGACCTGACCGACGTACTGGCCGGAGCACTGACCGGCGAGGGCTGGCAGGTCCGTACCGCCGCGGACGGCGCCTCCGCCCTGGCCACGGCGCGCGAGTTCCGGCCGGACGCCGTCGTGCTGGACTGGATGCTGCCCGACATGGACGGGCTGCGCGTGCTGCGGGAGTTGCGCCGTGAGGCCCGTGAGGTGTGCGTACTTTTCTTGACCGCCCGCGATGCGGTGGAGGACCGTATCGCCGGAATCACGGCGGGCGGCGACGACTACGTGACCAAGCCGTTCAGCCTGGAGGAGGTCCTCGCCCGACTGCGCGGGCTGCTGCGGCGGGCGGGGATGGCCAGTGCGCCGGGCCGGCACCGGCTGACGGTCGGCGAGCTCGCCATGGACGAGGAAGCCAGGGAGGTCCGACGCGGCGGCGCCGTCGTCGAGCTGTCCCGCACCGAGTTCGAGCTGCTGCGGTTCCTGATGCGCAATCCGCGCCGTGTGCTGTCCAAGGACCAGATCCTCGACCGGGTCTGGGCGTACGATTTCGGGGGCCGCGCCCACGTCGTCGAGCTGTACATCAGCTATCTCCGCAAGAAGATCGACGCGGGTCGCGCTCCCATGATTCATACGGTGCGCGGAGTGGGGTACGTCCTGAAACCGGATTCGTCATGAGGCGACCGCCGCCGCACACACTGCGCGGGCAGCTCACGGCCGGGCTCGTTCTGCTGCTCGCCGCCGCATGTCTCGCGGTCGGACTCACGACCGTTTTCGCCCTTGAGGGCTTCCTCGTGCGCCGTCTGGACCAGCAGCTGACCGCGTCCGACGGCAGGTTCCCCGCCAGCCTGGAGCACGAAGCCGCGCTGGACGCCGACAACCGCCCCGACTCGCGGGGCCAGGCCGACTTCACCCTGGGCGCGAGGCTGGTGAACGGCCGGGTGACCCAGGCCTCCGTGGTCGATGAGCAGAACGTCCGCAAGGTTCCGCTGACCGCCGACGACCGGCACGCGCTCGCGGCCGTGCCCGGCGACGGGAACGGCCGCAGCGTGCGACTCTCCGCGCTCGGCGCCTACCGGGTCGCGGCCGTCGCCGGAGATGACGGGGACGTGCTGATCACCGGCCTGCCGCTGCACCCCGTGGAAGAGACCCTGCACCGGCTCGAAGCGGTCGAGGGCGTCGTGTTCGGCGCGGCCCTCCTCGCCACCGGGGTCGCCGGAGCCCTGTGGGTACGGGTCTCCCTGCGCCCCCTGCGACGCGTCACGAAACAGGCGGTCGGCGTGGCCCGGCTGCCGCTGGCCAGCGGCGAGGTCGCCATGCCCGACCCGCTGCCCGCCACCGATCCTCGTACCGAGGTCGGACAGGTCGGCACCGCACTGAACCGGATGCTCGGACACATCGGGGACGCGCTCGCCCGGAGACAGGCGAGCGAGGAGCGGCTGCGGCACTTTGCCGCCGACGCCAGCCACGAGCTGCGCACCCCCGTCGCCAACATCCGTGGTCACGCCGAACTCGCCCTGCGCCACAACGGCCCTGTTCCCGCCGATGTCCGGCACGCCCTGGAACGCATACAGTCGGAGTCCGGGCGGATGAGCCACCTGGTCGACGATCTGCTGCTGCTCGCCCGCCTCGACGCGGGACGCCCGCTCGACCACGAAGCGGTCGATCTGACGCTGCTCGTACTCGACGCGACCGATGACGCACGGGCCGCGAGCCCCGGCCACCGCTGGCTCCTCGACCTCTCCGAGGAGCCCGTGACCGTCACCGGCGACGCTCATCGGCTCCAGCAGGTGATCGGCAATCTCCTCGCCAACGCCCGGGTGCACACCCCGGACGGTACGGAGGTGACGGTGCGGCTCCGGGCAGAGGCCGCGGAGGTCCGCCTGACCATCACGGACAACGGGCCGGGTATCCCCGACGCGCTGCAGCCGGAGATCTTCGGGCGCTTCGTCCGCACCGACCCCAGCCGCTCACGGGCCACCGGCAGCACCGGGCTCGGCCTGGCCATCGTCCGCGCGGTGGTGACCGCCCACGGCGGCACGGCCGACGTCGTGAGCCGGCCGGGACACACGGCGTTCAAGGTGGCTCTCCCGCGCTGACCCAGGATCTCCGGTCGCCCTGCCAGTCGTGGCCGATGCCGGACGGGGTGCTCGTGTATCCCTTGGCGTGGAGCTCGGCAACGACGTCATCGAGGAATCGGTGGGTCAGCCGGACGCCGTCGTAGCAGGCTTCGGCGTCGCCGCTCCCGCCGTTGTGGCAGATCTCCACGAGTTCGACCGTGCCGTCCGCCGCGTAGGTGATCATCAGCTTGGGCGAGGTGTCGTAGACGGCACGGTCACCGCCGGGCCCGTGGTGCGGCTGACCCACGCGCTCCTCGACCTGAGCACGCCGATCACCGATTTCGACGAGGTCGACGCCACGTCCGGGAATGATCTCGGGGACATCCTGCAGACTGCGGCGAGCCCGGTCGCCCCTGCCCCGCCACAGTCGTCTTGAACACGTTCAAGAAAGCACCTAGAGTCGGTCCGGGCAACTACTCGAACGCGTTCAAGGCGGGGGATGTGTCATGTCCGTGCTGGTCGATACGATCGTGATGCCGGGCATGCTGGTCGTTGTCCCCACCGGTCTGCGCCTGGCCGGCGTGCCCGCGCTCGACCGGATCCGCCGCCTGTGGCCGCTCTTCGCCGCCCCCGGCGCCGTCTCCCTCTGGCTGCCGCGCGGCGGACCCGCGACAGCTCTCGCCGCCTGCTACGCACTCGGGGCCGCGCTCCCCCACGCCGACCTGGATGGCCGCCACGCATGGCCTCGGCAACGCGCTGGGCTTCGCGCTCTGCTCGGTACTCGCCTGGCGGAGGCTCGAGCACGGCGCCTGCCCCGCCCGTACTACCCCGACCCGCACCGCACCGCTCCTCACCGCCCCATGTCCCACCACCCCTCTCACCGACCACGAAGGCAGGACGTCATGAGCACCCTCACGTACCCGGAGGTCGGGGCCACCCGGCTCGGCCCGCTCCCCGACGGCTACCACCATCTCCATCACCGGGTCCCGGTGGGCCGCGGCCGGGCCGACTTCGAGACGGCGGGCGCAGCCGTCACCGGTTGGCGCATGCACCGCACCTCCGGCACCCGGGTGCGGGCGTCGACGGCCCGCGCCGAGCCAGGGACCTCCGTTCGGGTGTCGATCGGGCTCGGTCCGTTCCGGTTCGCCGCACCGTGCGAGGTCGTCTGGACCGCGTACGAGAAGGAGCGCATCGGCTTCGCGTACGGAACCCGGAACCGGCACCCCGAGCGCGGCGAGGAGTGCTTCGTGGTGGAGCTGGCGGACGACGGGACGGTGTGGTTCACCGTGCTGGCGTTCTCCCGTCCGGCCCGCTGGTACAGCCGGATGGCGGGCCCCCTCGTGCCGGTGCTCCAGAGGTGGTACGCACGTCGGCTCGGCACGGCGCTGGGACGGATCGTGTCGGCGAGCTGAAGCGCTCAGCCGCTCCACAGCGTCGATACTGGAAGTGATGGGATGGTTCACCGCAGATGGCTACTGGCTCAGCCGGCTGATCTTCCAGCGGGCTCTCGCCTGCATCTATCTGGCCGGGTTTCTCGCCGCCGCCCTCCAGTTCCGGGCGCTGATCGGCGAACGTGGCATGCTGCCCGCGCCCGAGTTCCTGCGGCGAACGGACTGGCGGTTCGCCCCCGGTCTCTTCCGGCTCCACTACTCCGACCGGTTCTTCGCGGTGGTCGCCTGGACCGGCTGCGCGCTCGCGGTCGCGCTGATCGCCGGGGTGGATTCATACGTTCCGCTCTGGGCGGCGATGCTGCTGTGGCTGCTGCCCTGGGCGCTGTATCTGTCGATCGTCCAGGTCGGCCAGATCTGGTACGGCTTCGGGTGGGAGTCGCTGCTCCTGGAGACCGGCTTCCTCGCCGTCTTTCTCGGCAACGCGGACACGGCCCCGCCGGTACTGGTGCTGTGGCTGCTGCGCTGGGTGCTGTTCCGGGTCGAGTTCGGCGCCGGGCTGATCAAGATCCGGGGCGACGAGTGCTGGCGCAAGTTGACCTGCCTGTATTTCCACCATGAGACCCAGCCGATGCCGGGACCACTGAGCTGGTTCTTCCACAGGCTGCCCAAACCGGTCCACCGGGTCGAGGTGGCGGCCAACCACGTCACCCAGCTCCTCGTCCCGGTACTGCTCTTCACCCCGCAGCCGGTGGCGAGTGCGGCCGCGGGACTGATGATCGTCACCCAGTTGTGGCTGGTGCTCTCCGGGAACTTCGCCTGGCTGAACTGGCTGACCATCGCCCTCGCCCTGTCCGCCGTCGACTGGTCGCTGGTCACTGCGCAGCCGGCGCAGGCGGCGCCGCCGCTCTGGTACGAGGTGCTGGTCCTCGCCGTCGCCGCGCTGGTGGTCGTCCTCAGCTACCGTCCGGCGCGCAATCTGATCTCCCGCCGCCAGGTGATGAACCGCTCGTTCGACCCGTTGCATCTTGTCAACACGTACGGCGCGTTCGGCAGCATCAGCCGGGTCCGGCTGGAGATCGCGGTCGAGGGCACCGACGAGGCGGTGCTCCACCCCGACACCGTCTGGCAGGAGTACGGCTTCCGCGGCAAGCCGGGCGATCCGCGGAGGCTGCCGCGCCAGTTCGCTCCCTACCACCTGCGCCTGGACTGGCTGATGTGGTTCGCGGCCCTCTCTCCCGCGTACGCCCATTCCTGGTTCGGACCCTTCATGGAGCGACTGCTGGAGAACGACCGGGACACACTGCGGCTGCTGCGCCACAACCCGTTCCCCGGCAGCCCTCCCACGTACCTCCGCGCCAGGGTGTACCGCTACCGGTACACGACCTGGCGCGAACTGCGTGCCACCGGGAACTGGTGGCACCGCACCTACGTGCGGGAATTCATCAGACCGGTTGCCCTCGCCCCCGCCCGCATCAGCCCGACCACGCGCCCTTGAAGTGCAGGACCCCCGGGCCGGTCGCGCGGTGCGGTGACCGGGCCGGGACATGCCGGAGCCCCGGACCTCCGTTGGGTCGGAGGGCCGGGGCTCCTTGGCTGACGGGCGTGGCGGACGTCGGACGGCCGCGCGGACCGGGCCCGTGGATCAGTCGATGCCGGGCAGGATGTGCGGCTCGGCGAGGTCGTCCTCGTAACCGGCCAGCCGGATCGGCGCGGACCTGGCCCAGACTTCGAGGTTCTGGAGCTTCTCGGGCCGACGGGGTCGCTCTCCGTGTCGCTCTGTCGGCCGCTTCTCGCGCTTCGCCATCTCGTGCTTCGTCAGTTCTGGTGTCACCGCGCACTCCTTTGTGTCGCGAAACCCCGGGCGTCGCCGACACTCCGGCCTCATTGCCGGACGTCGACCGCCCATATGGGGCGGGGCAGGAACAGTTCGGTCGCGGTGGCGCCGGGCGTGGGGCGGAACGGCGGCCTGGTTGCAGACCTGTCCCAGGACGGCCCAGGGAGATTCGTGGATCCCCGGGTGGCGTCCGTTCACCTCAGACTAACCAAATGAGCGCATTCATGCTCGATGGAACGTGTGCGCTCGGTCACTTTCGGACAGCGGGTCGACCTACCAACCGGCCGGCGCGTAGTCCTTCAGGAAGCAGCCGAACAGGTCCTCGCCCGCTTCGCCGCGCACGATCGGGTCGTAGACCCGGGCAGCGCCGTCGACCAGGTCGAGCGGGGCGTGGAAGCCCTCCTCGGCCAGCCGGATCTTGTCGGGGTGCGGTCGCTCGTCGGTGATCCAGCCGGTGTCGACGGCGGTCATCAGGATGCCGTCCTTCTCGAACATCTCCTGGGCGCTGGTGCGGGTGAGCATGTTCAGCGCAGCCTTGGCCATGTTGGTGTGCGGGTGGCCCGCACCCTTGTAACCGCGGCTGAACACACCCTCCATCGCGGAGACGTTGACCACATAGGCGCGCTCGGCGGCCGTCGCGGCCATCGCGGGCCGGAGCCGGCTGATCAGGATGAACGGCGCGGTGGAGTTGCAGAGCTGGACTTCGAGCAGCTCGATCGGCTCGACCTCTTCGACCGTCTGGATCCAGCTGTTCGTGTGATGCAGGTCCGGTACGAGACCGCCCGCGTCGATCGCGGTGCCCGCAGCGATCCGTTCCAGCGAGGCGGAGCCGGTGACCAGGGCCAGTTCGGTGACGTCCTGGGCGCTCAGCCCCTCCTTGCGGGCGGCGGGCAGGGCGGCGACGCGGTCGACCGAGCCGCTGCCGAAGGTGCCGATGACTTGGGCCGCGGGGAGTTCACCCGCGGGCAGCGGTGCGGACTCTGCGCCGAGCAGTTCGCTGTACGCCTGCGGGGAGCGGCGCACCGTCTGCGCGGCGTTGTTGATCAGGATGTCCAGCGGCCCCTCGGCGGCGACCGAGTCGGCGAGCGCGACGACCTGGGCGGGGTCGCGCAGATCGATGCCGACGATCTTCAGCCGGTGGATCCACTCGTCACTGTCCGGCATCGCCTTGAAGCGGCGGATCGCGTCGTTGGGGAAGCGGGTGGTGATGGTGGTGTGCGCGCCGTCACGCAGCAGCCTCAGCGCGATGTACATGCCGATCTTGGCCCGGCCACCGGTGAGCAGCGCCCGGCGCCCCGTCAGGTCGGTCCGTGCGTCGCGGCGGTCCCGGTTCTCCTTGGCGCACTGCTGGCAGAGCTGGTGGTAGAAGGCGTCCACCTCGACGTACCGGGTCTTGCAGATGTAGCAGGAGCGGGGCCGCTGGAGTATCCCGGCGATCTCGGCACCGGCCGAGGAGGACGGCAGGACACCCTGGGTCTCGTCGTCGATGCGCTCGGCGGATCCGGTGGCGGTGGCCTCGGTGACGGCCTTGTCGTGCGCGGTCTTGGCGGCCCGGCGCTCCTGGCGGCGGCGCTGTTTCACGGTCCGGTAGATACCGGCGGTGGCGCGGCGCACGGCGATGGCGTCCGGGTGGTCGACCTCGATGGTGTCGAGTTCGTCGAGCACGCTCAGGCAGACGGCCAGCCGCTCCGGGTCGATACCGGGACCGAACTCCTCGATACCGGGAGCGAACTCCGTGCTGTCCTCTGTCACCGTCATTGCCGTTCCTCTGTCAGTCATGCCGCCGGGATCTCTCGGCGGCCCCGGCGCGTTGCCGTAGCGGGCTCACGAGGACTGGTATCCACGGGGCTGAGGCCCGGCTGCGGGCTTGCGCGAAGCCGCCGCACTACGGGCCGAACGCCCCGCTCAAGTCTGCCATGTCCGCCGCGCTGCTCCATCCGGGTGCACAGGCCGGCACAGCGGGCCGCGGGAGGAAACGCCATGGCCCCGGGCGGAGGACATGAAGCGCACATACGGGGCTGCAGAGGGTGCCGTGACCGGACCGGCGTAAAAGAAATCCGGATCTTCGCGCATTACGCAGGGGAAGCAGGGCAGACGCCGCTCGATACATCCAACGAACAGGGAGGGCGGCGACATGGTGACCCCGTCGGAGCAGATCAGCGGAGCAGGAACACTGCACCAGGCGACCGGTGCGCTCACCGGTGCAGGAGATGCTGATCTGCCCTGGATCGAGGACACCGGAAAGGTCGCTCCGAAGGATGCGCGTCAGCTTTCCAAGCTGTTCCTCGACAAGCTCCAGGTACTCGAAGAGGGCACGCACGAATACCAGTACGCGCGCAACACCCTCATCGAGATGAATCTCTCGCTGGTGCGCTTCGCCGGGGCCCGGTTCCGCAACCGGGCCGGTGACGACACCGAGGACATCGTTCAGGTCGGCACGATCGGTCTGATCAAGGCGATCGATCGGTTCGACCTCTCCCGTGACGTCGAGTTCGCCACATTCGCCCTGCCGTACATCGTCGGCGAGATCAAGCGCTTCTTCCGGGACACCACCTGGTCGGTGCATGTACCGCGCCGACTCCAGGAGCTGCGTGTCGACCTCGCGAAGGCGAAGGAGCAGCTCTCGGCCGAGCTGGACCGCGACCCCACCGTCAAGGAACTGGCCGCCCGTCTCGGCCTTCCCGAGGAAGAGGTCATCGAAGGCCTCGTCGCCGCGAACGGCTACTCGGCCGATTCCCTGGACACCCCCTCGGCCGACACGGAGTCGAACAAGGACCAGCGGTCGTACGCCGAAGTCCTCGGTGAGGCCGACCCCGGCATGGAGACGGTCGAGAATCTCCACACGCTCGCGCCGCTGCTGGAGAATCTGGACGACCGCGAGCGGCGGATCGTGCAGATGCGGTTCGGGCAGGAGATGACGCAGTCCCAGATCGGCGCCGAGCTCGGCGTCTCACAGATGCATGTCTCGCGGTTGCTGGCGCGGATCGTCCAACAGCTGCGCGCGGGGATGTCCGTGGAGGCCTGACCGCGGTACGGAGCTTCCGCCATGGATCTCTCTCCGCTCGAACTGACCCTGCATCGCCTGAGTGATGCCGCGGCCGCCACCGACGCCGCCCGCGCGGACATGGAGCTGGAAGCGGTTCTGGCCATCCGCACGGGAGCGTCTGTGGAGCAGGTGGCGGAACTCACCATGCTCGCTCAGTTCATCGCGGCCGTGCGCCAGATCGACGAGTTCTTCGTGACGGTCGTACGACCGCCGGGCCGCTCCTGACCACCCTCGCCATTCCCAGGAGTGGGATCTCATGACACGGGTAGATGAACCGCGAAGAAAAGGTCACCGACCTCCCCCGCTGCGCCCTGGCTGGAGCTCATGAACCAACACGCCCTCTCCCGGCCGGACGACCCGCATCCGGGTCACCGGCCCACTGAGGCACTGCACATCGCCGAAGGGTTCGGTGGTGAGGAGGGATGCATCGCACAGGCACGCGCACTGGCCGACCGCTTCCTGAGCCGGCTCACCACGGAGTGGCTGGCGGTGCTCGGCGAGCACACCCGTAACGACCTGATGCTGGCCGTGAGCGAGTTGGTCACCAACGCCGACCGCTTCACCCACGGCCCCTACCTGCTGGAGCTCGAGGGCACCGCGCAGCGGATCAGCGTCACGGTCTACGACAGCAGCACGGCCCTTCCCGTCTTCTTCTCCCCCGACCCGACCCGACCCGGCGGTCACGGGATGGAGATCGTCGTCGCCGTGTGCGACCGCCTGACCGCCGAGCGGGTGCCGGTGGGCAAGCGGGTCCGGGCCGAATTCGAACTGAGCGGCTGACCCGGTCACAGCCCGGCCCCGGTCCTGTGGACAGCCTTCGAGTCCCGTTCCGGGGAGAGCCCCTCAGACCTGCCGAACCAGATGGGCGACGGACGCGGCCACTCTGCGCTCCGGGGTACGGAGCGCGGCGGCGACCGCGTCGATACGGGCTGTGAGCGGCGCCGTCTCCCCCGCGTAGAGCCGGGCCAGCGGACGGTACGCACCGCCGGGCACCGGTGTGCTGCGCAGGGCGAAGAAACCGCCCACCGAGCCCGCGTCCGCATGCTCCGTACGCTGTTCCTGCGCGGGTTCCATCGGTCACTCCTGGTTACATCGCGGACACCCCGGGTACCGCGGCTCGCCATCACCGTATCGCTGCGGGATGATCGTCCTGAGGCCCGTCGGGAGGAGGACTACCGTCGGGAGGACGACACGCGGACTACTGCCGTACTACCAGAGCAGTACGTCGGATCGCAGTCTCAAGGACGACGACTCGACGGCTTTGAGGGGCCATCGTGGTGCACATGAGCTTCCTCGCACTGTCGGTGCTGCTATCACTGGTCTCCGCGGTCGCGTACGCGACCGGGGCGATCGTCCAGGAGCGCGTCGCCACGGCCGGAGACGGGCACTCGCTCGCCCCCCTGCGCAACCGCGTGTGGTGGATGGCGGTGGCGTCGAACGGTGTGGGTGCGGTGCTGCACGTGCTGGCACTGGCGTACGGCCCGCTCAGCCTGGTTCAGCCGCTCGGCGCGCTGACGATCGTCTTCGCCCTGCCGATGGCCGCCCTCTTCGTGCGCCGCCGGGCCGGGGCGACAGCCTGGCGCGGCGCGATCATGGCGACGGTCGGCCTGGCGGGTCTGCTCGCGCTCACCGGCAGAGGCGAGTCGCACACGCTGGACGGCCCGAAGCAGTTGATGCTCGCCACCGTGACGTTCGGTGCGGTGGCGCTGCTCCTCCTGGTGTCGAAGGGCACGCGACGGCCGGTGGTACGGAGCGTGGTCCTGGCCGGGGCAGCGGGTGTCGCGTTCGGTATCGCCTCGGTGTTCACGAAGACGGTGGCGATGGAGTGGACGTCGGGTGCGGTAGGCGCGGGACTGCCCTCGCTGGTGGTGATCGCGGCGCTGGCCGGAGCCGGGCTGCTGCTGTCCCAGGGGGCATACCGGGGCGCCGGCCTCACCGCTCCGCTCGCGACGGTGACCGTCGTGAACCCGGTGATCGCGGCGGCGGTCGGCATCACGCTGTTCGGCGAGCAGTTCCGGCACGGCACGGCGGGCACGGCGCTGGCGCTCGCGTGCGGCGTGGTGGCCGCGGGCGGGCTGATCATGCTGACGACGGAGCGGATGAGCGCGGAGCGTCGCGAGGAGCTGCGGATCCAGGGTGTCGGCGCAGTTGTGTCGGAGGTGGATGCCGGGCTTGTCGCGGAGGACATGGAGGGCGCGGAGAGTGCCGCCGAGTCCGTCGGCGCGATGGAGCCTGCGGGGGCATCGGCCGCGCACCGACCGCAGGCCGAGCCCGCCCGGTTCGTCGCCGTGTCCGACTCGGCCACCGTCGAACCGATTGCATCGCTGCTCCCGCTGCCGGTGCCGGTGGCGGTGCCGCTGGGGAGTCGTCGGGCGGGGCGGATCGACTTCGGCCCCGCGCCGCGGCCGCGCACCGGTGTGGGACGACGTGGCCCGTCGGCCGCCGAGGCCGGTGCCTCCGCGCAGCAGCCCGGGAGCGTTCAGACGCTGACGCCGCCCGCCCTGAGGTAGGTCACGGGGTCGATGTCGGAGCCGTAGCCGGGACCCGTACGAATCTCGAAGTGCAGGTGCGGTCCGGTGACGTTGCCCGTGGAGCCGGAGCGGGCGATGCGCTGACCGCCGCTGATGTGCTGGCCCTCGCGCACATGGAGCGCGGACAGGTGCGCGTACTGGCTGTACTTGCCGTCGCTGTGCCGTAGGACGATCTGGTAGCCGTACGGTCCCGCCCAGCCCGCCGACACGACCGTGCCGGAGGCCACCGCCTCGACCGAGGTGCCGGTGGGAACGGGGAAGTCGATGCCCGTGTGATAGCCGCTGGCCCAGGAACCGGCCTGGTGGTAGGAGGTGCCGATGCGGGTCGCCGCCACAGGGGCGGTGAGCCCGGAGTGCTTCTCGGCCCGCTCGGTCTTCCTGGGCCGAGGCTTTGCGGCCTGGTGCGGCTTCCGCTCCGTGGTGTGGTGCGGTTTCGCCGCCTGGTGCTGGGGCTCGGCCTGTTCGTGCTTCGGTTCCGCCTGCTGACGCGGCTTCGTCTTCTGCTGCGGTCCGGTGGACATGCCCGGCCGGAAGCCGGTCTTCGATTCGGCCTTCGGTGTCCGGGCACCGTCCAGGGTGAGCCGCTGGCCGGGGAAGATCAGGTCCGGGTCGTCGCCGACCACCTCGCGGTTGGCCGCGTAGAGATGCTGCCAGCCACCCGTCACACGCTCGGTCGACGCGATCGCGGAGAGCGAGTCGCCGCGCGCGACGGTGTAGGACTCGCGCTTGCCGGGCACCGTGGTCGGTGTGGCCGACGCGGGCGCCTTCTCGGCCTTCGGCTTCGCCTTCTTCGGCGTGCGGGTCTCCTTCGACGACGCGTCGACAGGACGGCCGGTCCGTTCCGACTGCGGCTTGACGTCAGGGGCGTCGCCGCCCCGTGTCAGGCCCGCCCTGGTGGAGCAGGTCGGCCAGGCACCGGGGCCCTGCGCCTCCAGCACCTTCTCCGCAACGGCTATCTGCTGTTCCCTGGTGGCCAGATCGGCACGCGGCGCGTAGGCGGTGCCGCCGTAGGCCGCCCAGGTCGATCGGGTGAACTGCAGCCCGCCGAAGTAACCGTTGCCCGAGTTGATGTGCCAGTTGTTGGTGGACTCGCAGGCGGCGACCTTCTCCCAGACATCCGTCGACGCGGCGCCCGCCGAAACCGCGGTGACGAGCGGGAGCGCGATGCCCGCACCACCCGCCGTGACCGTCAGCGAGGCACGGTTGATGCGGCTGGGCTGGTATTTGCGGTGCCGTCCGTTCGCGGCCATGACTTGGCTCCCCCACTGGCTGTAGGACACGTCGCAAGCGGCCAACTTATGGGCACGTCAGGGGGATTGACAAGGGATCGGGCGAGAACCCGCCTGTCACGCGCGGAACGGGTACACCTCGGATCGCGGACCATCGGCACGGACCCTCCGAGCGCGCGCCGGTCGTCGAGGCGGCCTACGCCGATGTGCCGCACCTGGTGGAGCGCCCGGGCCTGTTCGTCGTCATGGTGCTGGGTGAGGGGTCGTCCAGGTCACCTCGGCAGCCGGGGAAGCCGTCTGGGACGCACCCTTGGTCGGCGCCGCGCCCGGCGCCTTCGCCCTGCTGAGCGAGTTGTGGAGCATGTCTCTGCTGCACGGGATCGGCGGAGTGCCGAAGTACGCGCCGAACGACCTCCCGGTGCGCGTCACCATGACGCCGCACTCTGCGACAACCTGCGCGATCGCGGTCCTGGCCACGGGTCCGGTGCCCCCACGAGCCCGCACGGACGTTTTCCCGCGCCGGCGTGAACGCGGTGCCGCGCGGTGAACAGGCCGTGCCCGCGTCCCGTATCCATACTGGTCATCCGGGCATCCTCGACAGATTGCAGGAGCATACAGATGAGCGGCACTGCGCAGATCGGCATCACTGGACTCGCGGTGATGGGCCGCAATCTCGCCCGGAACTTCGCCCGCAACGGCTTTACGGTCGCGCTGCACAATCGTACGACCGCAAAGACCGATGCCCTGGTCAAGGAGTTCGGCCACGAGGGCACCTTCGCCGCCGCGCACACACCCGAGGAGTTCGTGGCGGCGCTGGAGCGGCCGCGCCGACTGGTCATCATGGTGAAGGCGGGAGATCCGACCGACGCCGTGATCCAGGAGTTCGCCCCACTGCTCGACGAGGGTGACGTCATCATCGACGGCGGCAATGCCCACTTCGAGGACACCCGCCGCCGCGAGAAGGAGCTGCGGGAGCGCGGGATCCACTTCGTCGGTGTCGGTATCTCGGGCGGCGAGGAGGGCGCGCTGAACGGGCCGAGCATCATGCCGGGCGGCTCCACCCAGTCGTACGAATCCCTGGGGCCGCTGCTGGAGAAGATCGCCGCAAAGGCGAAGGACGGCGCCCCGTGCACCACGCACATCGGCCCCGACGGAGCCGGGCATTTCGTGAAGATGGTCCACAACGGCATCGAGTACGCGGACATGCAGCTGATCGCGGAGGCGTACGACCTGCTGCGCCGGGTGGCCGGCTACTCCCCCGCGCAGATCGCCGAGACATTCCGCAGCTGGAACACCGGCCGCCTCGACTCGTACCTGATCGAGATCACCGCCGAAGTCCTCGCTCATACGGACGAAGCGACGGGGAAGCCCTTCGTCGACATCGTGCAGGACCGTGCCGAGCAGAAGGGGACGGGCCGCTGGACGGTGCAGATCGCGCTGGATCTGGGGGTGCCGGTCTCCGGTATCGCGGAGGCGGTGTTCGCCCGTTCGCTGTCGGGCCACGCGGATCTCCGGGAGGCGGCACGGGAGCTGCCGGGGCCGTCGGCCGTTCCCCTCACCGGGGCGGAAGCGGCGGCTTTCGCCGACCGGGTCGAACAGGCGCTGTACGCATCCAAGATCGTCTCCTACACGCAGGGGTTCCATCAGATCCGGGCCGGCAGCGAGGCGTACGACTGGAACATCGATCTCGGTGGGGTGGCGGCGATCTGGCGGGCCGGGTGCATCATCCGGGCCGCGTTCCTGGACCGGATCCGGGCGGCGTACGACGCGCGTCCCGGGCTGGTGAGTCTCCTCTCCGACCAGCAGTTCGCCGCCGAGATCGGTGCGGCGCAGGACGACTGGCGGACGGTGGTCGCCGAGGCGGTGCGCCTAGGGGTGCCGACCCCCGGGTTCGCCGCCGCGCTCTCGTACTACGACGGGGTGCGCGCCCACCGGCTGCCCGCGGCGCTCACCCAGGGGCAGCGGGACTTCTTCGGAGCGCACACCTATCGGCGTACGGACCGTGACGGCTCGTTCCACACGCTCTGGGGCGGCGACCGGTCGGAGGTCTCCATCGCCTGACAGGGGCGGTCGGTCGATCGCCCGGTGGGGTCGCCCCGGGATGCGGCAGGGCCGTGCGTATGCGTAAGTAGCAGCGAGTACCGTCGGCGTCCCGCACCACCGGGATGCCCCCGCCGAGCTGTCGCCACCCCCCACTCGGAGCCGCCGCATGCCCGAAGCCGTCCCGGACCCGGCCGCCGCCCAGCCCGTCGTCGCGCCGCTGACCACCGCCGCCCTGGTGCTGGTCACCACGATCGAACCCGGTGGCGAGAGCGCCGTGCGCGAGGTACTGCCGGACCTCGCGGCGTTCGCCCGTTCCATCGCCTTCCGGATGCCGAGCGCAGGGCTGGCCTGCGTCACCGGGTTCGGCTCGGAGGCCTGGGACCGGCTGTTCGCGGGGCCCCGGCCGGCTTCGCTCCATCCGTTCCGGGAGTTGCACGGCGCGCGCCATCACGCCCCCGCCACCCCGGGCGATCTGCTGTTCCACATCCGGGGCGAGCAGATGGACGTGTGTTACGAGTGGGCCGCCCGGCTGCTCGACCGGCTCGGCGGGGCGGTGAAGGTCGTCGACGAGACGCAGGGGTTCCGGTACTTCGACCACCGGGACCTGCTGGGCTTCGTCGACGGGACGGAGAACCCGATCGGCGCCCACGCGCGGACGGCGGCGCTCGTGAGCTCCGTAGCCGACCCCGCCTTCGCAGACGGCAGTTATGTCATCGTCCAGAAGTACCTCCACGACCTGGCGTCCTGGAACACGCTGAGCACGGAGGAGCAGGAGCGTGTCATCGGCCGCACCAAGCAGGACGACGTCGAGCTGCCCGACGACGCCAAACCCCCCAACTCCCATGTCGCGTTGAACACCCTCACCGCGCCGGACGGCACCGCGCGCGAGATCCTGCGCGCCAACATGCCGTTCGGCAGTTTCGAACAGGGCGATTTCGGCACGTACTTCATCGGTTATGCCGCCGATCCGGACGTGACCGAACAGATGCTCCGCAATATGTTCCTCGGAAATCCGCCGGGCACGTACGACCGCATTCTCGACTTCTCGACCGCCGTCACCGGCACCCTCTTCTACGCCCCCAGCGCCGACTTCTTCGACGCCCCGCCGCCATCCCCCGTCCTGTCCGGGACCGAGTCCCTGTCGCAGCCGGCGTCCGCGCCGGTGGCACAGACCGTGGTTCCGGCGGATGCGCGGGACGGTTCGCTGCATATCGGCAGCCTGCAAGAAAGCGCCCAGTGATGAACAACCTCCACCGCGAACTCGCCCCTGTCACGGAAGCCGCCTGGGACCAGATCGAGGAGGAGGCCCGGCGCACCTTCAGCCGCCATCTGGCGGGCCGTCGCGTCGTCGATGTGACGGATCCGGAGGGACCGGCGTTCGCCGCGGTCGGCGACGGGCATCTGCGCGACATCGACCCGCCGACGCCGGATGTCATCGCCCGGGCCCGTACCTCGATGCCGGTGATCGAGTGGCGTGTGCCGTTCACGGTGACCCGGGCCGCCGTGGACGATGTCGAGCGCGGCTCCGAAGACAGTGACTGGCAGCCCGTCAAGGACGCCGCCCGGACCTGTGCGTTCGCCGAGGACATGGCCGTCATCGACGGGTACGCGGCGGCCGGGATCACCGGTCTGCGCAACGGTTCCTCGCACACTCCACTGCCGCTGCCCGCCGATGCGCGCGACTATCCGGCCACGGTGAGCCAGGCGCTGACCCGGCTGCGGCTGGCCGGCGTGGACGGGCCGTACCGGCTGCTGCTCGGCGCGGACGCGTTCACCGAGGCGACCGAGACGTCCGACCACGGCTATCCGGTGGCCACGCATCTCGCCCGGCTGCTGGACGACCAGATCCTCTGGGCGCCCGCCGTCGCGGGCGGTGTGCTGCTGTCCACCCGCGGCGGCGACTTCGAACTGCGCCTGGGCCAGGATCTGTCCATCGGCTATCGGGACCACGACGCGACGCACATCCGGCTCTACTTCCACCAGTCGTTCACGTTCCGGATGCTGACGCCGGAAGCCGTGGTCCCGATCATCGCCTGACGGCCGGGGCCGGGTTCCCTGCCGCTGCCTGCCGGTGCCCGGTGTCCCCGCACCAGAAGTAGCTGAAGGGCGCGGTGTCCTTGACGACGTCGGCGCCGGGGTAGCCGCCGATGCCGGAGTCGTTGGAGACGGCGTCGACGGTCCAGACGTTGAACAGGTTCCGGTAACTCCGGTACGGCTCGGTGGTCATGTCGGCCCACTTGACGTGGCATCCGCATGGAAATCGGCCTGCTGTTCGGCCGTGTAGCCGTCACCGGTGATCACGACGTCGAGCCGGTCGTCGGTCGAGCCGGTCACCTGCTGCCTGCCGACCGCACCGTCCAGGGCGGCCTCGGCGGCCCTCAGGGACGCGCCCGCGCTGCGGCCGCTCTTCCCGGGTGCGGTGGCCGGGACCTCGACGGTCTTCCCGGCGCCTCCCGGTTCCGGAAAGTACTCGACGCGATGGCTGCCCTGGCCGTCGCCCCCGGTCGGGGCGGCCGCCGCGGGGGCTGCAGCGGTCGCTGCCAGCAGGCCGGGGACGGCAAGGGCCGCCACCGATGCGGTGGTTCGGCGCGTGGCCGGGCGTATGCGCATGTACAACGCATCGAGGGGCTCCGACTTCGAGCGGACGCGCAACGACGCGACCAGCTGCTGATCGGCACATTGAATCGACTTGTCTCGGCGCTCAACCTAGGGGTGGGAGAAGCGCGGAACAAGACCCGGAAGCCGAGTGGCCGTTGATCGAATCCGGGTAACCGCCCCTCGTGGAGCCCGGATCGGGCGCGCCTCGCCGACCGGACACCGGGCGCACTCCTGCCATCGGCCGGTCGCTCGTATGCTCGGTTCCCATGACGAGGCGCGACGTGCCCGAGCCCGAGCGGGAGCCGCAATCCGGGGTCACGCTCCGCGAGATCCTGGCCTTCGACGACGGCGGCGCACTCCGTCTGTTGCTCGCGCCCGCCGACCGCGACGTCGGCGTCCGCGGTCTGGCCGTCGGTGACGAAGGGCAGGCGCAGCCGCTCGACCGGCGCATCGTGCTGGCCGTCGGCCCGCCGACCTCCTCCGCCGATGCGGCGGGCCCGGTCCGTGAGGCCGCCCGGCGCGGCGCCTGCGCCGTAGTGCTCCGCGATACGGAGGGGGTGCCCACGGCGCCCGAAGTACTGGCCGCGGCCGAGGAGTCGGGCATCGCCCTGCTCGCCCGTGCAGCCTGGGTCGACTGGACCGACATCGCGACTCTGCTGCGTTCCGCGCTCTCCTACGCCGAGGCGGGCCGGACCGCAGAGACAGTCACCACGGCGGACACCCCGGCCGGCGGGCTGGCAGCCCTGGCCTCGGCCATCGCCGAGAACACCGGGGGCTCCATCACCATCGAGGACACCCGCTTCCGGGTGCTGGCCCACTCCGCCACCCGTCCCGAGGCCGACGGGGTCCGCCGGTCCACGATTCTCGGCGGCAGGGTTCCCCAGTGGCGCGTCGCCGAGCTCCGGCGCAGCGGAATCCTCCGCGCCCTGTGGACCTCCCGGGACGTCATCCACCGTGCCGCAGAGGGCGACAGCCCCGAGCGTCTGATCATCGCGGTCCGCAGCGGCTCCGAAGTCCTCGGCTCCATCTGGGCGGCCACGGACGGGCGCGCGCTCTCCCCGCAGGCGGCGGACGCGCTGCGGCGCGGAGCGGAGGTCGCCGCCCCTCACCTCGTGCAGCACCGACTGCGCGAGAGCGGGGCCGTGCGCCGGAGGAACCATGCGCTGCGCGGTCTGCTCTACGCGCGTGGGGACCGGCGCACGCACGCCTGGTCGCTGGGGCTGCCACCGGACGCGCCGTGCGCGGTCCTGGTGGCCGAACGCGACGGCGCGGCAGGGCCGTCGGCCGACCGCGTCCTTGATGTACTCGCCCTGCAGGCATCCTCGTACCACCCCTCGGCACGCGTGCTGCGCGACGCGGACCGGCTGCTGGTTCTGCTGCCCGTCGAGCGCGGCCGGGACAGGGACGTGCTGGACCTGGCACGCGAGTTGGACACACTCGCCATGTCGATGCCCGGCTCAGCCCCGGTCCGCGTCGGGGCGGGTCCCGTCGTGCCCACCACCCTGCGGGCCGCCGCCTCGTGCGAGGAGGCGGCACTGGTCGTACGGGTGCTGCGCAACCGTGCCGCGCGCGGCGGGGAGCCCGAGCCCCTGCGGTACGCCGGGGCGGCCGAGCTCGGTCCCTCCCTGGACGTCCTGCGGATCCTGGACGCCGTACGGCCGGTCTGGGAAGCGGGCAGCGGGCCGGTGCACGAGCTCGTACGGTCCGACCTGGCGACCGGGGGCGAGCTGGTCCGTTCACTCGCCGCCTACTTCGACACGTCGGGCGATGTCGGCCGGGCCGCCCGGCGGCTCGTCCTGCACCCCAACACGCTGCGGTACCGGCTGCGCCGCGCCCGGGAGCGGTACGGCGTCGATCTGGACGACCCCGACACCCGGCTGCTCATCACCCTCGCCGTCCGGCTGAGCGGCTAGGTTTGTCTGTGATTCGTACGGTCGTTGGCCCTGCGGCCAAGGTCCGGCGCCGATTCTGTTCTGCTCGACAGAGACCTGCGGGGCCCCCATCACCGATTCTCGCCATATGTCTCTCACCACGCCCGCTCCGGGCCCTTCGTCCTCCGCGCGTGTCGCCGCCGCGGTCCGCCACGCCGTCGGTACCGGGCTGCTCGGCGAGGGCCGGCCCGTCGCGGGGTTCATCGACACCGACGGGGTGCGCGCCTCGGTCGCCGCCCTCCATGACGCGTTCACCGACACGCCCGCCACCGTGCTGCACACCTTCGCGGCCAAGGCCGCGTCCCTCGTCCCCGTGCTGAGGCTGCTCGCCGACTGCGGCATGGGATGCGAGGTCGCCAGCCCCGGTGAGCTGAGGCTCGCCCTCGACGCCGGTTTCGCACCCTCGACGATCGTCCTCGACTCCCCCGCCAAGACGCGCGACGAGATCCGGCAGGCTCTCGCACTCGGTGTGGCACTCAATGCCGACGGCCTCGACGAGGTACGGCGCATCGCCTCGCTGCGGCCCCGGAGCTCGGTCTCCGTCATCGGGCTGCGCATCAACCCACAGGTGGGCGGAGGCTCCATCAGTGCGATGAGCACCGCGACGCCGACCTCCAAGTTCGGCGTGGCGCTCCACGACCCCGGCGCGCGCGAGAATATCGTGCGGGCGTTCACCGAACACTCCTGGCTGACCCGGTTGCATGCCCATGTCGGTTCCCAGGGCTGCTCGTTGGAGCTGATCGCGACCGGAGTCGCGGAGACGTACCGGCTCGCCGAGGAGATCAACGAGACGCTCGGTACCCGGCAGATCACCAGCATCGACCTCGGCGGCGGACTGCCCGTCAACTTCGAGGACGACTCCGTACGGCCCACCTTTTCCGCCTATGTGGCGGCGCTGCGCGAAGCTGCGCCGGGGCTCTTCGACGGCCGGTACGGGATGGTCACGGAGTTCGGCCGGTCGCTGCTCGCGAAGAACGGCTTCATCGGGGCGCTGGTGGAGTACACGAAGGACGCGGGCTCCCGCCGTATCGCGCTCACCCACGCGGGCGCGCAGGTCGCCACCCGTACCGTCTTCATGCCCGAGTACTGGCCGCTGCGGGTCGGGGCGTTCGACGCCGAGGGGCGCCCCAAGGACGGTCCGCCACTGGTCCAGGACATCGCGGGACCGTGCTGTTTCGCCGGGGACGTCGTCGCGCACGCCCGGGAACTGCCGGAGCTGCGGGAGGGCGACTTCGTGGTCCTGTACGACACCGGCGCGTATTACTTCTCGACCCCCTGGTCGTACAACAGTCTCCCGAGGCCCGCCGTGTACGGGTTCAGCACGGTCGGCGCCGGGAGCGAGGGCTCGGGCGAGGACGCCGTGCGATTCGCGCCGGTGCGTGACGCCCAGTCGCTGGAGTCGATCGCCGAGGAGAGCGGCGTGGGACACGCCGACGCCCTCCTCGGAATCGGTCCCCGGCACACGGAGTAGCCGTCCTGCCCGGACTCGTCATCCGGCGGGGTGGGGCGTGGGCTCCGGCTCCGGCACCGGTTCGGGGTTGGGCGACGGCGGCTGGGGAATCGGGTCCGGCGAAGGACCGGGTGGCACCGGACCGGGAACAGGCGGGGCAGGCGTCGGCTCCGGCAGCGGCGAGGGCGGTCCGGGCGGAGGTCCGGGCGTCGGCGCGGGCGGCACGGGGTCGGGATACGGGTTGGTCATCTCGGGCTCCAAAAGTGCGGCGGCTCTCCTGTCCACCGTCTCCCGGAGCAGCTGCCCGCGCCTGCCGAGAGCATACGTACGGGTTCCGTGCCACCGGACGAGAACCCGTACGGCGGCTCAGTGCGCGGCCGCGGCCGCGGCGGCAAGCCCGGGCCGGGGGCTGGAGAGGACCGGGATCCGCGTGACCGTCCGGGTGACGGCGTCGGCCATGGACGCCTGGGCCAGCACGATCACATCGGCGTCCGTCACCCGGTCGGCGGCAGTCGCCACCAGCTCCAGATAGCCGTCGCGGTCGCCGGCTTCGAACCGCGCCCATGCCCCCTCGATCAGCACCGTACGGACGTCCGCGGCCCGATCACCCGCCTCCTCGGCCAGCAGGGCCAGGGTCGGTGCCAGGGTGTCCGCAAGCGCGGCAAGTACGACGACGCGGCCGCGGCCGCGGCCGACGGCGTCCGCCGCCATCGGCCGGTCGACCCGCAGGACAGGGACGCCGAGCGCCGCCGCGGCGGACTCGGCGACCCCACCGATCGTCGAACAGGTACAGAGCACGGCGCTCGCGCCTTCTGCGACGGCGCCCGCGAGCAGGGCCTGGATCTGCCCCTGCACCGCTTCGGGCCCCGCCTCCCGGGCTCGGACGAGCAGATCCTCGTACACGAGGTGGCGCAGGGCGAGACCGGGGTGATCGGTGTCGCGCAGCTCCTCGAAGACCGGGACGTGGACCGGGGAGGTGTGCAGAAGCGCGAGTGTCCCGGGCATCAGGACAGCTCCGGGTGGGTCTTCAGCTGTTCCTTCGCCCGCTCCACCAGCTCGGCCGGGGCCACGGGGGCCTGGTCGGGGTGGTTCCGGGCCCACTTCGCCGCGTACGGGCAGAGCGGGACGACAGGCACGCCGTCCCGGTCCGCCATGGCGTAGAACTCCTGGACCAGGGCTCCGGCGTAACCCTTGCCCCTGTGCTCCGGTTCGACGACGGTGTGCACGGCCACGAGCGCCGCGGGTGTGCCGTCCATCACGAAGTACGCGATGACGCCGGCGGCCACGTCGTCGACGAGGCCGAGCAGATTGCCGTTCTCCCGGTCGTCGAAGAATTCGAGCGCGCTGTTCTCAGCCATCACGGGGGCTCCCTGGGGTGGACTCAGTTGGTGGCGGGCACGGCGTGCGGGCTCCGCTCGGTGGCGGTGCCCGACACGGGTGCGGAGGCGTCGGCCCCGAGCGCGACGATCCGGTTGTCCGCGTCGACATGGACGATGCTCGGGGTCAGCGTGCGGGCCTCGGCGTCGTCGACCTGCGCGTAGCTGATCAGGATCACGAGGTCACCGGGGTGGACGAGGTGGGCGGCTGCGCCATTGATACCGATGACGCCGGAGCCGCGTTCGCCCTCGATGACATACGTCTCCAGTCGGGCACCGTTGTCGATGTCGACGATGTGCACCAGCTCGCCGGGCAGCAGATCCGCGGCCTCCATCAGCGCGACATCCACGGTGACGGAACCGACGTAGTGCAGGTCGGCCTGGGTCACGGTGGCGCGGTGGATCTTGGACTTGAACATGGTACGAAACACGGAGAAACTCCCGTTTTGTCTGCTCCCTGCCTGCTTTGCAGGTCAAGGGCGGTATCCGGAGACTACATCGCTTCGTAGCCTGAGTCAGCTGCCGCCAGATGTTTGAGGACTCACACTGGCCCGGTACTGACAAAGGCGTACCGCCCCGGGCCATCGCCGAGGCGATCGGCAGGGGCCTCGGCCTGCCAGCCGTGTCCGTCGCTCCCTCGGCGGCCGAGGAACACTTCGGGTGGCTCGCCCTCCCCTTCGGTCTCGACGTACAGGCGTCCAGCACCCGCACCCAGGAACTGCTCGGATGGCACCCGACACACCAGGGCCTCATCGAGGAGCTCAACAACGGCCACTACTCCAACGGAAATTGATCGACTCGGTGGTTGCCACAGCGGTCGTGTCCCGAACCCCCAGCGTCTCGCACAGGGCGTGCCGGGCGCCGGCCATGGCTGGGTGTCGGCGATGCCACCTGTTCCTCGTCGCTCAACCCGGCGCACGTCGGGGTTGCCGCCATGGCCAGAACGGGAAGACGATCTGGCCCGAACAACTCATCGAGTGTCCCAGCGGACCGGGAACGTTCTTGTCGCCGTCGGTTACATCAGCCCTGAGCTCGGGACCAACGGACGAACCTCACCATTGCCCGCAGCGGATCACGGCCGCAAGCTCCGTCTCCGCCGAGCAACACGGAGCCGATCGGGTGACGATGGACGTGCACTGACGTGACCACGCTGCTCCAAGAAGGAGGCAGACGTCATGACATCCCCTTCCGAGTCCCCAGGTCCCGCTCCCCCGCGCAGCACCGAGCCACAGGACACGCCCCTGGCCGAAGGCATGGCCTTCCTGGCGAACATGGGCTGGCAGATCCTGCTCACCATGGGCCTGGCCACCACCGCCCTGGGCGTCATCGCCCTGGTCTGGCCGGGCGCAACGCTGCGGGTCCTCGGCGTGCTCTTCGGCGTCTATCTGCTGGCAACCGGCGTTTTCGAGCTGGCCGGCGCCTTTGGCACACACGTGCCCCGGCATCTTCGGGTGATGCACTTCCTCACAGGCGCGCTCTCCATCCTGCTGGGGTTGATCTGCTTCCGGGGCGCCATGGAGTCGATTCTGCTGCTCGCCCTGTGGATCGGCTTCAGCTGGCTGCTGCGCGGCACCCTGGAGACGGCCGCGGCGGCCTCCGCCCAGGACATGCCGGCCCGAGGCTGGCACGTGGCCTTCGGGATCATCAGCGCTCTGGCGGGCATCGTGCTGATCGTCTCGCCGTTCGCCTCGATCGCGGCACTCACCCTGGTGGTGGGCGTCATGGCCATCGTCCTGGGGCTGACCGAGGTGGTCCGGGCCATCATGATGCGCGTCGAAGTCGGCCGTCTCGCTCCGGCCCCCACCGCTCAGCGACGCCCCCTGTTCCACCGTCCGCACGCCCAGCACTGATCACCGGAGCCGGATCGGCCGGCCACCGGCGAACAGCGAAAAGCCGCCCGCCCCGACGGGCAGGGATCTCGGCCGGCTCCGACGCCGCACGGCCGCGAAGCGAACGCACTGCGACCGTGGAACAACGATCGCTCCGGCGTCCGCCGCCCGCTCCGCACCACTCCGGATCACCGCCGTCCACCACGATCGCGACTGATCCCGCATCTGCCCGGTCCGTCTGAAACTTACTGCGCCTCGCCCGCCAGGGCCGCGCGCTGTGTGCACACGTGGTGGCCGGGGAGTCTGCGCTCTGCCCGGTTCGGCTTCGGTCAGCCGGTATGACGGTCGTGAACGGTTCGCCCGACAGCCGAGGCCAACCGCCGGATGGTGCCCCAGCTGGGCGGCCGCCCGGCGGGCGCGGCGCCCGGCCGATGGCGGGGAACCCGTACCCGTAGGGTTCGGGGACTGATCCGGCACCGCACGGGATTGGGCAGGGTGACGGCTTCACCGTCCAGCCCGACGGGGACGACCGGGACGTCGGCATCGACGACAACCTCCTCAGAGGTGGCCAGATTGGTCAGGCCGTGCGTCTGCCCACCTCGCAGCCGGGCGGCCGTCTCGGCGGGCGTCTCCGCCCTGGCGGCCAGTACGCCCAGGAGCCCGGAGTCCAGCTGCGCACGTCTGCCGAGCCCGGCCGGGTCATCGACCCGGTAGGGGTTGTTGCTCACCAGCACGGCATCCGGCCGGTCCGCCGTGAGCAGCCCGGCGTGTACCACCAGCTCCGGGCCCTCGTGGCGGGCCAGGAATTCCGGGAGGATCCGCACCACGGTGCCGATCTTGTCGTCCCGATAGGCAGGGTCCTGCACGAGAGCGGCATAGGCACCGAACGACACATTGTTGACGAACACTCGCTCGCCGGCGAACCCGAGATCCACACACAGCTCGACGCCGTCCGTGAGGGCGTCCAGCGCGGCCGAAGGGTCCTCACGGTCCAGGCCGAGGTCCATCGCGAAGTGGTTGCGCGTACCGGCCGGAATGACCACGAAAGGAAGACCCCTCTCTGCGGCAACCCCGGCGACAAGTGCCTGCGTGCCGTCCCCCCCGGCCACCCCCAGCAGATCCGCACCGTCATCCACCGCGCGTCGGGCGACAGTCGCGAGGTCCTGGGGCCGGGAAGGATCGAGCAGGAGAACCTGAGCCCCCAAGGCACGGGCGTTTTCCGCGATCCTGAACCGGCTCGCCTTCCCTCCTCCCGAACGGGGATTCACGATCAGAAACGGCCGCCGCGCAGCTGTCACCGGTCGGAACGCGTTCTCGGTCATGGCAAGCACCGACAGGCCGCGTTCGTCAGCCCGGCGCACGTCACAGTCCCCGGCACCGACACACCTGCCGTCACCACGCCCGCTGCTGACTGTGCCGTCCGCCACCGGCCCGGTCCAGCGATCACACCGGCCACCGCCTCCATGACGTCTCCTCCGAAAGTTACGGCCCACGGCACCAGCCCGGTCGTCACCTTGATGACAGTACTCACGGGTGGGGGGTGATGACGGCACGGCCTTGGATCTTGCCGTCTTGCAGGAGCTGGTATGCCTCGTTGGCGCGTTCCAAGGGGAAGTGCTCGACCAACATCTTGATCTTTTGCTGCTGTGGCGAGGGTGATCACTTCCATCAGTTCGGGAAGGAAGCCCCAGTAGGGCGAGGCGACCGAGCACTCGTGCGGCGGGCTCGAGAAGTTGACGGGCAGGGCTCCGCCTCCGAGACCGACGATGGTCAGGTGGCCGAGCACCCTGGCCACCTGAGCAGCCATGCGCAGAGTCGGGTCTATGCCGACCATGTCCAGCACGAGCTGAGCGCCCTGCTGCCCCGTCATGTCCTTGATGCGCGTGACCGCCTCCTCGCCCGAGAGCAGCACCTCGTCCGCGCCCATGCGCTTGGCGGTTTCCAGCTTGCCGGCATCGGTGTCCACGGCGACGACGGTGGTCGCCGCGCTGAGCGCTCGCACCATCTGGACGGCCATCTGGCCCAGACCGCCCGCCCCGATCACCACCGCGGTCGAGCCCGGCCCCAGCAGGTGCAGCGATCGCTTGACGGCGTGATAGCTGGTCAGCCCCGCGTCGCTGAGCGGGGCGGCCTGGCGGGGGTCGAGGGTGCCCAGCGGGATCAGAAATCGCGCCGCCGGGACCAGCAGGTACTCCGCCATTCCGCCGTCGTGACCGCCTCCCAGGCCCCCGCCCCGACCACTGACCTTCTGGCAGTAGTTCTCCCGGCCCTCCCGGCAGTTGGCGCACACCCCACAGCCCCAGGGACCGTAGATCATCACAGGGTCTCCGGGCGCGAAACCGGTGACACCCGGTCCCAGCCTCTCCACCCATCCCGCATTCTCATGGCCGAGCGTGAAGGGCAGTTCCGTGGCGAACCCGGGTGGTGGTCCTGTGCCTCCATGATGTGCAGATCCGAGTGGCACGCACCGGCACCCCCGACCTTCACCAGGACCTGCCCCGGCCCGGGCCCGGGCACCGGCACCTCGCGCAGCTCGGGCGGTTGCTGCCATCCGACCAGTTGAAAAGCTCGCATAGCGATCCTTTAGCACGCCGATTCAGTCGCGGATCCCGTCGATGTCGACCAGGACGTGGCGCGGGCCGCGGAAGATCTGGTTGTGGCGGTACGGCGGTGGGTCCTCTACGAGCCGGGGGTTTTCCACCCGACGGACGAACTCGCCGACCGCGACCTGGACCTCGAGCCGCGCGAGCGGAGCGCCGAAGCAGAAGTGGATGCCCTGGCTGAATCCGAGGTGCTGGTTGTCCCGGCGTTCAAGGTCAAGCTCGTCGGGGTTGGCGAACCGCTTCGGGTCGCGGTTCGCCGAGCCGTACGCCAGGAAGATCGGCGCGCCCTTCGGGATGGTGGTGCCCGCGATGTCGATGTCTTCCACGGCGGAGCGGGTGTGCCAGAACTGGACCGACGACTCGAAGCGCAGCAACTCCTCGACCCCGGGCACGATCAGCTCGGGCCGGCGGCGCAGCTTCTCGAGCGCGTCGGGGTGCCGCAGCAGGGTGAGCACGCTGTGGGCGATGAGATTGACCGTGGTTTCATGCCCGGCGAAGATCAGGAGCAAGGCATTGCTCACGAGCACGCCCTTGGACATCCCGCCCTCCGGGCCGTCCTCGTTCACCATCGCCGAGAGCATGCCCGGGCCGGGCTGCCGGTCGTACCGGTCGAGCAGCTCAGCTGTGAACTGCCCGAACTCCTTCACGGCCCGGCGCCCCCCGGCCAGTCGGCTCTGCATCTCATCGGAGGCAGCCTCGGGGCCGAAGTCCAAAGCGTCCAGGGCCGTCTCGATCCAGCTGTGGAAGCGTGGCTCGTCTTCCAGCGGCACGCCCAGGACCTTGCAGATCACGGTCACCGGCAGGGGGTAGGCGAACTCGTCGACGGCATCGATCCGGGACTTTCCCTGCATGTCGTCCAGAAGGCCGTCCACGATGCGGCAACGCCAACTGGTGGTGGGTGCTCGCCGTACTGCCCGTCACCTTCATTTCCCAGGCGTTCTCGACCTGCCTGCAATTGGGCACCATTCCGGCCAGGCTGCCATTCGGCCCTACGTACGAGGTGCAGTTCGCCAGTTCGTTCCTGAACCGGATCACCCCGAGCAACGTCGGCGGCATGGCGCTCAACCTGCGCTACCTGCAGAAGACGGGGATCGAGACCGGGGCCGCCACGGCCTCCGTCGGGCTGCAGAGTCTGGCCGGCGCCGTCTCCAACGCCGTGCTCGCCGCCGGGTTCTTCGCCTGGGCCGGACGGCACCACTCCGGAGTGCACCTGCACCTGCCCGCAGGCCGGTATGTGCTGCCGGCCATCGCCCTGGCCCTCGCGGCCGGGGGTCTGCTCGGTGTCACCCCACCCGGCCGGCGGTTCCTGCGCGAGAAGGTGTGGCCGTTCCTGCGCGCGGCCTCGTCGACCCTGACCGGAATCGCGTCCGACCCCGCCAAGCTGGCCCTCCTCGTCACCGGCGCGCTCGGTCTGCCCCTCATCCAGGTCGTCGGACTCGCACTGAGCGTGCGCGCGTTCGGCGGCGAGCTTCCCTTCGTCCAGGCCGGTGCCGTCTACATGGCGGCACGCCTCGTCGCCAACGCGGCTCCCGTCCCCGGCGGACTGGGCGCCCTCGAAGCCGGCCTCATCGCCGGTCTGACCGCGCTCGGCGTGGCAGCCGGCGCAGCCACCTCGGCCGTGCTCGTCTACCGGCTGCTCACGTTCTGGCTGAACGTCCCGCTGGGCGCCCTGGCCCTGGGCCTCGTGCAGCGCAAGGGCTACGTCTGACGCTGCTGCCGTTGTCGCCGGTGCCTCGCTGGCCGGCCTGCGTGCGGCGGGGACCCTGCGCAACCGGGGCTTCACCGGGTCCCTCACCCTGATCGGCGACGAGCCGTACGATCGGCCGCCGTTGTCCAAACAGGTGCTGCTGGGGCTGGAGAACGCCGGGGAAACCGCGCTGCCGCGAGAGCAGGGCCGAATGGTGTGTCGGCGTGACCGCCACGGGGCTGACCAAGCCGGCGCGTCCTGCGAACTGCTGGCGAAACTGCTCCACGCCTACGCCGCCGAACCCGAGGCGGCCACCGTCGATGTGCTCCTGTGCGGGATCGACGAGCAGGAGCGCAACCGCAGTCCTTGAAGAAGGACCCCATGCCGCGGGCGAGCTGTCGGGCCACGTATCGAACCTTCCGAGCGCAAGTCAGTGATCACGCACCCGCGTCTGCGCAGCGGGCGGAAGGCCCGGGATCCTGCGGCTGTCCGCGTGCCTGTCGAGCGCGGCGAAGTGTCCGTTCCCGGGCAGCTGCCCCAGTTCGCTGATGACCGGGCGCGAGGAGCGGTACAGGAGCAGAAGCAGGGAGACGCCGATGCCGATGAAGAGGCCGGGCAACGTGTCGAAGGCCATCACCCCGAGCATCGCCGCGACCGCGGCGATGAAATCGGGCCTACGGCGACGCCGTAGGCCTGGCCGAGTGGCACTGTCCGCCCTCAACCCGAAGAACCTGCTGCTCGTGATCGTCGCGGCGACGATCGCGCGCACCCGGCTGCCCCTGCTCGCTCGGGCCCGCGCCGCCGGAGACGAGCAGCACGATCGTGCCGACCAGGGCCAGGCCCAGGACCCGTCCCAGGAGCAGCGCCGGCCCGTTGGAGCGCGCCCTGGGTGTTCCGGGCATCAGCACCACACCGACGATCGGGAACGGGCTCAGCGCCACTCCGACGCCATAGGACAGAATCTGACCGATCGCCTCGCATGTCGGCTCGGCGCCCTCGCAGCCCGTGAGGAAGGACTCACGACTCGGGCGAAATGCCGGAGCGAATCAAACCTTCCGGGGCGGAAGCTGGGGACGCAGCCCCGGGCTGGGTCACTTCCCTCGCGGCCCGGGCCGGGACGCAGCCGGCCCGGCGGGCGGCACGCGCAGCGTCAGGAAGCGCGAGCGCATCGGCCCGCGGGCGCCGGGTCGTGCGGGCGATGTATCCCGAGGAGGACCTCGGTCCGGCCGAGGAGCGGCTGGCGCTGTTCCTCATGCAGTACGGGGGCGGTCCGACGACGTACAGCGTGAACCGCGGCCATCCCCGGCTGCGCATGCGGCACGCCCCCTTCGTGGTCGACCGGCCGCGCACGACCCGTGGCTGCGGCACACGCGGATCGCCGTCGAGGAGCTCGGCCTGTCCGAGGAGCACAGGACGGCGCCGTGGAGCTACCTGACGTACGCGGCGGCGTCGATGATCAACGCGCCGGAGTCTGCGCTCCACAGCGCGGATTCCGGTCGTAGAACTCCGATTTCCGGTCACAATCCGATCAAGCCCGCTTCAACATCGCTGACCCCACCGCATCCGGTCTGACAAAATCACCGGGAGTTCTGGGCACCAGTGACAACAGAGGCTTGGGGGAAGCCGGGTGACGGCGTACGGGGGGCGTTTCAGGGTGCGGTCGGGGCGTGCCACGCTCGTCCTGGCGAGGGCGCAGGCGCATCGCCCGCTGATCATCGCTGCGCTCGTCACGGTCCTGCTGACCACGTCCGTGCTGGCGGCCCTGGCCGCCTACTCGACCGCGATCGGCGACGCGGCCCTGCGCCACTCGCTGGCCGAGCCGCGCAACGCCGCCGATGCCGCGCTGGTCGTCAAGGCCGAGGTGGCGGCGGCCGATCGTCGCCGGGCCGCCGACACCGCCGTACGCGACGGAGCACGCCGTACCTTCGACGGGCTGCCGGTGACCGTGCGGACACTGGTGCGCTCCGGCCCGTACGCCCTGCCCGCAACCACTCACGCCGGAACCGCCCGGGCCACAGCCAACCGGCCCGGCGACAAGCCCGACCTCACGCACTTCGCGGCGCTCGACTCCACGCAGGTGCGGCTCAGCGAGGGGCGCCTGCCTCGCGCGGGCACGCCGGACGTCGAGGTGGCGATGCCCGAAACCGCCGCGCGGCGGCTGCGGCTGGCACCGGGCGCCCGCCTCACCGTCACCGACCGGCTCGACGGGCCGCCCGTGCGGATCCTCGTCACCGGCGTGTACCGGCCCGCCGAGCCGGCCTCCCCCTACTGGCTGCTGGACGAACTGAGCGGTCGGGGCGTACGGAAGGCCAGTTTCACCACCTACGGCCCCCTGCTGACGGCGCCCTCCGTCGTCACCGGCGGCCGGGTGAGCGCCGGCCGGTCGGCGTGGCTCGCCTCCGCCGACTTCGCCAGCCTCACCGCCGACCGCATCGACGCCCTGCGCACCTCCGCGCGCACCGGGCCGGCCGCCCTGCTCAAGCTGCCCACCGGGGACGACAGCAAGGGCGGGACGACCGCGAGCACCGCTCTCCCCGAGGTCCTCGACCGGGTCGAGCGCTCCCTGCTCGTCTCCCGCTCCACCCTCCTGATCGTCGCCCTCCAACTCGCCCTGCTCGCGGCCTGCGCGCTGCTGCTCGTGGCCCGACTGCTCGCCGCCGAACGCACCGGCGAGACCCGGCTGCTGCGCGCACGCGGCGCCTCCCGCGCCGTCCTCGCCGGTCTCGCCGCCCGGGAGGCGCTGCTGCTGGCCGGGCCCGCGCTGCTGATCGCCCCGCTGCTGGCAGGCCCGCTGACCCGGCTGCTGGCCGGGCAGGGGGCGCTGGCCCAGCTCGGACTGGAGCTGGAAGTGCCGGCCGGCGGAGGGCTCGGGGTGTGGCTGACGGCGGCCGGCGTGGCGCTGGGGTGCGCGCTGGCGGTGACCCTGCCGGCGGTCGCGTCGACCGGGTTCCGCACGTCCCGCGCCCGCGCCCTGCCCGCTCCTTTGCGGGCCGGGGCGGACCTGGGGCTGGTGGCGGTGGCCGGGGTCGCCTACTGGCAGCTGAACCGCCGCACGTCGGGCGCGGTGAGCGCGGACACGACCGGCGCCCTGGGCATCGACCCGCTGCTGGTCGCCGCGCCCGCCCTCGCGCTGCTGGCCGGCGCGGTTCTGACGCTGCGTCTGCTGCCGTCGGCCGCCCGGCTCGCCGAGCGCCGGGCGACGGGCGGGCGGGGGCTGGCCGCGGCGCTGGCCGGCTGGCAGCTCAGCCGCCGCCCGGGGCGCGGCGCCGGTCCCCTGCTGCTGCTCGTCCTGGCCGTCGCGCTCGGCGTACTGGCGATCGGCCAGGGCTCCTCCTGGGAGCGCTCGCAGAACGACCAGGCCGACTTCGCGGCGGGCGCACCGGTGCGGGTCCTGGGCGCGGGCGAAGGCGAGCTCGGCCGTACGCAGGATTACGCGGCCGTGCCCCATGTGCGCGAGGCCGCCCCCGCCGTGCGGACGACCGTGCCGCTGTCCGGCGACCACACGGCGACGGTGCTGGCGCTGGACACCGCGCACGCGGCGGACACCGTCCTGCTGCGCCCCGACCTGGCGCCCGCCCCGACGGATCGGCTGCTGGCGGGGCTGGGTCCGTCGGGTAAGTCGGCGGGGGCGCGCGTGCCCGCCGGGGCGACCCGGCTGACGCTGACGGCGACCCTGCTCGGTTCGGTGCGGGACACGGAGACCGCGGCGACCGTGACCCAGACGCTGGAGGACGACCACGGCGTCCCGTACCCGTTGCCGTCCGGTCGCCTCCCCGTCGACGGGCGCCCGCACCAACTGTCCGTCGAACTGCCGAGCAACCACGGCCCGTTGACGTTCACCGGGGTGGAGCTCGTGCTGCCCGTGCCGTCCCCCCACGCCGAACAGCACACCCTGACCCTCGACGCCCTGACCGCGACGACCGCCGCCGGCACGGCACAGCGGGTGCCCCTGCCGACGTCCTGGACGGCGGCCTCCGACACCGACGAGCAGGCCTCGGCCGACCCCGGAACCTCGCCGACCCGCCCGCGCGTCCGCGCCGCCGCGCACCCGGCCGTGGTGTACGGCACGGGCTACGTCCCGTCCGACCAGTCCTGGCTCAGCCCGTCACTGACGCTGCGCATGCAGGTGCCACAGCCCAGGACCACCGCGGTGGCCGCCCTCGCCACCGACCGCTTCCTCGCCTCCGCCGGCGCCCGCCCCGGTCAGACGATGGACATCGCCTTCAAGGGACAAATCGTGCCCCTGCGGATCGTGCGCGCCGTACGGCAACTGCCGACGGCCCAGGGCGAGGAGGGAGACGGTGACGGCGGCGCGGTGCTCGTCGATCTGCACGCCGTGAACCGGGTCCTCCAGGCGCGCTACGGGGCCGCCCTCGCGCCCACCGAGTGGTGGCTGCGGCCGGACTCGCCCTCGGACAGCGCGGGCATCGCCACCGCTCTGCGCGCCCGGCCCGACCTCGATCCCGGGCAGATCGTCGTGCGTGACGAGATCGCCGCCGAGCTGCGCGACGACCCGTTCGGGGCGGGCCCGCAGGCCGCGTTCACCGCGGTGGCCGGGGCGGCGACGGTGCTGGCCGCGCTCGGGTTCGCGGTGAGCGCGGCAGGGGCGCTGCGGGAGCGGAACGCCGAGTTCGCGGTCCTGCGTGCCCTGGGTGCCCCACGCCGCCGGCTGGCCCGTGCCGTCGCCGCCGAGCACGGCGTCCTGGTCGCGCTGGCGCTGGCCGTGGGCACGGGCCTGGGCATCGCCCTGACCCGAGCGGTGCTGCCGCTCATCGTCCTGACCGGCGAGGCCACCCGTCCGGTGCCGGATCTGCTGGTGGAACTACCACCGCTGCGGGTGGCCGCGCTGCTGGCGGCCGTGGCCGCCGTCCCGGTCGTCGTCGTGGCGCTGCTGGCGGTGCGACAGGCCGATCCGGTGCAGGTGCTGCGGGAGGGGACTGAGTGACATGGTGATCCCGTTCAGGCGCGTGAACCGTGCCACCGCCCCCTGGGTCCGCACCCGTCTGCGGTCGGCCCCCGGTGCCGCTCTCGCCCTCGCGCTGCTGGTGGCGGTGACCGCCTGCCTGGCCGCCGCGTTCCCGCGCGCGCTGGAGCGGTACGAGGACGCGGGCCTGCGCCAGTCCGTCGAAAAGGTGCCCCACTCCCGGAGCGTCGTCCGTCTGTCCGCCCCGGCGCCCCTGCCGAACCTGCCGCAGGACCAGCGCGAGCAGGCACTGCGCCCCGCCACCGTGAAGCGCCAGTACGCCAGCATCCTCGGCACGGTCCGGCGCCCCTTCGTCCCCGACGCCGGCCAGTCGTCGTACGGCGTGGCCACGAACGTCGACCAGGAGGTGCCCGAGCCCTGGCTGCCCCGGCCGAGCGGGCTGCCCGCCCGGGTCGCCCTCGTCGCGCAGGCAGGCCTGGCCGACCACGCCCGGCTGAGCGAAGGCCGTCTGCCACGCGCGTCCGGCACGGTCACCGCGACGACGCCCGAGGTGGAGGCGGCGGTCAGCGCGGACACCGCCAGAACCCTGCGTATCAAGGTCGGGTCGGTCCTGCATGTCCCCGGCGCGGGTCGGGACGCGCTCGCCGTCCGGGTCACCGGCATCGTCGCCCCGCGCGACCGGGACGGCGCCTACTGGGCGACGGACACCCTGCTGCGCACGCCCGCGCTGACGCGGGTATCGCCCAACGACCCGGAATCGCCCCAGTACTGGCTCGGCGCCCTGCTGCTGCCGTCCGAGGCCGCCCCCGCGATTCTGGGCACCGAGGGGCGGCCCTACCGCTACTGGCGGCTGGCCCCCGCCCCGAACACCCTGCACCACCGTGACCTGGGCGCGCTCAAGTCCGCGCTCGCCGCCCTGGTGTCGGGTCCCAGCCTTCAGCAGGTGCGCACGGCCACCGACCCACTCACGGACGCCGACACCGACCTCGACGACGTGCTCGCCTCCTACTCCCGTCTGCACTCCGGCGTCTCCGCGCTGATCTTGGTCGCGGCGTTCGGCAGCGGTACGGTCGCCGTCGTCGTCCTGGCGATGGCGGGCGGCCTGGCCGCCGACCGCCGCCGCACCGAACTGGCCCTGCTGCGCGCCCGCGGCGCCTCGCTGCCGGGCCTCGCCGCGCGCCTGTTCGCGGAGACGGCGGTGGTCGCCGTCCCGGCCGGGGCGCTCGGCCTGGCCGTGGCGGTGCGGGCCCTCCCCGGCGCCCAGGCCCTGCCCGCCGTACTGGCCGCCCTCGCGGTCACGGCCGTCGCCTGCGCCGCCCTCCCCCTGCGCGCGGCGGCCGCCCACCGGCTCGTCCGCATCCCCGCGCTCCGCCAGGACGTGACGTCCGTACGACCGTCCCGGCGACGTACGGTCGCGGAGCTGACGCTGGTGGCGGTGGCCGCCGCCGCGGTGGTGACCCTGCGTCGGCAGGGCACGTCCGGCGGGTCCGGCGATCAGCTGATCTCGGCGGCGCCCGTGCTGGTGGGGGTGATCGCCGCGCTGCTGCTGGTCCGCCTCTACCCCCTTCCCCTGCGTGGCATGGCCGGCCCGGCCGGGCGGCTGCGCGGTGTGGTGAGCCATCTGTCCCTGGCCCGGGCCGGCCGCAGTTCCGCGTCCGCGGTGCTGCCGCTGCTCGCCCTGCTCACCGCCCTCACCACGGCCTCGTTCGGCGGCTCGGTCCTGGCGGGCATCCGCGAGGCCCGGGACCACTCGGCGCTCCTCGCCGTCGGGGCCGACGTCCGGCTGGAGGCGATGGTGGATTCCCTGCCTGCGGGGCTGACCGACCGGGTGCGCCGGGTCTCCGGCGTGCGGGACGTGGCGGCGGCGAGCATCGCGTACCGGGCGGAGCCGAACGACGGGCGCCAGGCGGTGCCAGTGGTGGGCGTGGATCCCGGCGGCTACGCGGAGCTGACGAGGCGGACGGGGCTCGGTGCCTTCTCCGAAGGAGTGTTGAAGAAGGGCCGGGGCGACCTGGGGGCCGGCGCCGTGCTGCCCGCCGTGGCCTCCCCGAGCGTGGCGGACGCCCACGGCTCGGCTCCGTTCGCCGTCAGCATGGAGGACGGCAGCAGTGTCACCGTCCGCATCGTCCTCGTCCGGGACATCACTCCGGCCGTGCTGGGCGCCGACTTCCTGGTGGTGGACCGCGCCGGCCTCAGCGCCGCGGCGGCCAGGCCGACGACGCTGCTGGTGACGGGCCCGGAAGCGGACGGCCGTGCCCTGCGCGAGGCGGCCGGGGACGCGGTGTCGGTCGGCCTCCGCGCCGACGAGAGAGCCCAGTACGTCGACTCCCCCCTCCAGTCCGGCGTGGAGCACCTCTACACGGCGGCGGTGGCGGCAGGTGCCGGCTACGCCGTGCTCGCGCTGCTCCTGTCACTCCTGCGCGCCGCTCCCGAGCGCATCGCGCTGCTCGCCCGCCTCCGCACGATGGGCCTCACCCGTCCGCAGGGCCGCCGCCTGCTCGTCCTGGAGTCCCTGCCCCAGGCCGTGCTCGCCGCGGCGGGCGGCGTCCTGACCGGCTGGGCCGCGATCCGCCTGCTCTCCCCCGGCATGGACCTGACCGCAGTGGCCCTACCGCCCTCGGTCGCTCCCCTGGAGCAGACCCCGCTGCACACCGACGCCTGGTCGCTGACGGTGCCGGCGCTGGCCGTGGTGGCGGTGACGGTGGGAATCGCCGGCGTACAGGCGTGGTGGGCGGGGAGAAGAGGAGCGGTGCGGGAGTTGAGAGCAGGTGACACGAGGTGAGGAGCGCAGCGCACCCCGTCCCCGGCGGCCCCGGCAACAGAGCCCGGCGGCCTCGGCGCCTCCGGTCACGGCACCAGACCCCAGGGGCTCCGGTGGCTCCGGCCCCAGACCTTGTCGGCCTCGGCGGCCCCGGCCCCCACCCTGGCGGCCCTCGCCCGCACGCGGCAGCCCCGGCGCGCACCCGGCCGGCCGCGGCCCCCATTGACCAAGGAGCCCGATGACGACGAATCCCACCCTCGCCGAACTGGCAGACAAGGCGACCGCCACCCGCGCTCGGCCCGCCTACGGCCACGACGCCCTCATCACCTGCGACCGTCTGGTCCGTATCTTCTCGGCGGACGGCGTGGAGGTGCAGGCCCTCCAGGGCCTCGACCTGCTCGTCCGCGAGGGCGAACTCATGGCCCTGGTGGGCGCCTCGGGCAGCGGCAAGTCCACCCTGATGAACATCCTGGCCGGCCTGGACACCCCCACCGCCGGGGCGGCCCGGGTGGCCGGCCACGACCTGCTGGCCATGACCGCGAAGGACCGCCTGCACTACCGGCGCAAGGTGGTCGGCTTTATCTGGCAGCAGACCTCCCGCAACCTGCTGCCGTATCTCACCGCGGCCCAGAACGTCGCCCTGCCCCTCCAGCTGGCGGGCGGGCGACGCCGCTCCCGGGCCCGCACCGAACGTGCCCTGGAACTGATGGAGTTGCTCCAGGTCGCCGACTGCCGGGACCGCCGCCCACATGAGATGTCCGGCGGTCAGCAGCAGCGGGTCGCGATCGCCGTGGCCCTCGCCTGCGACCCGGCGGTGCTGCTCGCCGACGAACCCACCGGCGAGCTCGACTCCCACACCGCCCAGCAGATCTTCGCCGCCTTCCGCACGGCGAACGAGAAGCTGGGCACCACAATCGTCATCGTCACCCATGACCGCGCCGTGGCCACCGAGGTCCGCCGCACGGTCGCCATCCGCGACGGCCGCACCTCCACGGAGGTCCTGCGCCGCAGCGAGGTCGACGAGACCACCGGCCATGAGACGCTGGTGGCCCGCGAGTACGCGATGCTCGACCGGGTCGGCCGCCTCCAGCTGCCCGCCGAGTACACGAGGGCGCTGGGTATGCGCGACCGGGTGGCACTGGATCTGGAGGAGGACCACATCACCGTATGGCCGGACGACAGCGAGCACAGCTGATCGCTGGCCGTGACCGAACAGCAGGTGCGCGGGCCGCTCGCCACATCAACGCGCCTTGGCGGCCGGGTCGACGGTGAACCCGTCGGTCTCGACCGGCACGTCGTCCTCTCCACCCCCGGCCGGCTCGGCCCGGTGCACGGCGGCCCGCAGCCGGGCCGGCACGTCGGCGTCCGGGCAGGCGGCAATCGCCGGCAACGACGCCGAACTCGGCTCCGAGGTCCCGGATCTGCTGGTCGGTCTCGGCCTCGACCCCGCCGCGGCAGTCGCCGGACATGCGGTTCACGGTGCGGCCGGGCACATGGACAACTGCCTCTCCTTCACCGCGGCTTCGCCGTTCAGCCGCGACCGCCCAGCAGCGCCTGTCCGAGGGGTGTCAGGGTGTGCAGCACCGCCATGCCGGTCCGTGCCGTGTCGATCAGACCCGCTCCGCGCAGTACGGCGGCATGTTGGCTGGCGGCCGCCAGGGAGACGCCGACGCGCTCCGCGAGGCCTGACGTCGTTGCGGGGACGCGGAGTTGGTCGAGAACCGTCGCGCGGGTGCGGCCGAGCAGGGCGCCCAGCGTGTCCGAAGCCGCGACCGGCGCGTCGCCGTGCCGCATGGGGTAGACGAGGACCGTCGACGCCCGCGGCCGGTACATGACGCCCGGGACGATCGCGAACCACGAGGGCACGAGCAGCAACCCGCGCCCGCACAGCGGGATGTCGTACGACGACGGCGACGGAATGTGGAGGGTGGGTGCCCGCCAGAGCCAGCTCTCGCCCAGGGTGGTGAGCAGCGCGTCCACGCCCCCGCGCATCAGCATCTCGGAGCGCAGGGCGCGGTCCGTCAGGGCGTCGGCGCGGATTCTCGCCCACAGCGGTCCGACGGCCGTGTCGAAATAGCGCCGGGCGTCCTTGGCCAGCGCGCGACGTGCTCCGTCCGAACCGGCCGCGAGTTCACGCGCGTAGGTTCCGGGCCGGGTCATGCCGCCGTTCCAGCCCGGCTCGGCGGCGAGCCCCAGGTCGGTGGCGAGCCGTTCGGACGGCGTCTCCGAGGCCAGTCGGAGCGCGGTGTCGAGATCGCAGGATTCCGGCTGGAGGAAGAAGTCCGGTACGAAACGGTCGGGTTGGAGCAGCTCACGCAGGACGCCGGCACGCCGGGCCGCCTCCGCGCCGAAGGTACGGCGCCACTCCCCCACATCCGGCGCGACCCGCACGCCGGGCGCCCGTCCGGCCCGGAGGCAGCTTGCGCTGAGCGCGGTCTCCCACAGCGCGTTGGGCGCGGACGCGAACGTGATCCGACCGAGGTCGTCGGCGGTGAAGTGAAGGCGCATCACGCGAACCGATTATCCGTTCGCCACACCCTTTTCACCAGGGGTGAAAGGGTGTGCGGTCGGTCAGGCGCGCGGGCGACGCTGAACCCTGCCGGGCCGCACGGGGGGCCCGGCACTCCGCCTCGTCGATCCGCTCCGGGCTCAACGCTCGTTCCTGCCCGCCCGATCGGGGCCGCACGCCGGGCCCCCCCGAGGGCCCGGGCCTCGTCCCCGTCGGGGCCGGAAGCTCGGCGCTTGGCCCCCTCGTCACCTCATTGAAAGGCCGATCCGCATGCGTGGACGCACATTCCGCCTCACCTCTGCCGCCGTGTTCACCACCCTGCTGGCCGGTGTCACCGCCATACCGGCACCTGCGGCGGCCAGGGACCTGCCCGACACCTACGTGGTCTCGCGCGCCCCCGGTGTGCTGCCCGAGGGGATCGACGTCGGCCGGGACGGCACCCTGTACGTCTCCTCCGACGGCACCGGCGCGCTGTACCGGGGGCACATCGGCTCCCCGGAACTACGGCCCTTCGAGGCGCGCGGAATCGAGGACCGGCCCAGCACCCTCGGGGTGCACACGGACCGCGGCGGCCGGGTGTTCTCCGTCAGCGGCTCGGAACTGACCGTGCACGACCGGCGGGGACGACTCCTCGTCTCCCGCACCGCCCCGGACGGTCCGCTCGGCGCGCCCCACCTCAACGATCTGGTGATCACTCGGGACGCCGTGTACGTGACGGACTGGGCCAACCCCGTCGTCCTGCGCGCCGAGCTCCACGGCAGCACGCTCGGCCCACTCGAACCCTGGCTCGACATCCGGTCAGCGTTCCCGCAGTTCCCCCCGCAGTTCTGGCTGCTCAACGGTATCGTCGCGGACGAGTCGGGGAGCACGCTGCTCGTCGCCTCGAACGGCACCGAAGCGGTGTGGCGGGTCGACACCACCACCCGGGCTGTGAACGCTCTCGACCTGGGCGAGGCCTCCTTCGGCCCCGACGGAATGGTCCTGCACGGACGCACGCTGTACGCAGTACTCAACTATGGGGCTCCCCACGGTGTGTACATCGCGCGGCTGAATGAGGAGCTCACTGCCGGAACGGTGACCCATCGGATCACCGACGGCCGCTTCGAGCTCCCGACGACCCTGGCACGCCACAGGTGCCGTCTCTATGTCGTCAACAGTCAGCTGGACGCCGCGCCGGGGCGCCCTCCGTACACGGTGAGCGCCTTGCCCGACCCCGTCTGCGCCACGGGCTCCCCCGCCGCCGAGTCCTCGGACTGAGGCCGTGCCGTCGACGGCGGGACCGGATTCGCTTGCGCCGAGCGGGGCGAACCAGCCGACGACGCCCTCGTCCCTCACCACGTCGCGCGTGGCGGACGACCTCGGCGAGCGGGTCGGGATCCGGACCCACCACGGATCAGCAATCCATGGCCTTCCCCGACGGTGGTCGTACTGCTCGGTCAGCAGGGGGACAGCGCGCGTACCACCCGCAGTCGAAGAATCCGCTGGTCACTCTTCGGCACTTGCCTCAGGCCCCCCTGTCTCGGCGTCGTCTTCCTCACACCGCTGGCTCTGCTGCTGTCCGACCTGGCCTCTCCCTCAGCTGCCGGAGCCCTCGTCGAGGACCGGGCGCTGACAGGTCTCCTCGGGATCGTCATCGCGCCGGCGCGCGGGCTGTTGGTGGTACACGACCACGCGGCGGTCCGAGACAAACGATATTTTCGGGCAGGTTATGCCCGTTGATCCATGCACGCCATTCGACTCTCGGCGCAGTACCAGATCCTCCGCGGGGGTGCGTCGCCGTGCCGCTGGGCTGTGTCCTGGTTCACGCGCGGACACTCCAAGCTGTCCTGTTCCATCGGTTTGCGGCTGATTGTCCGGCGGGAGTCGCCCGGTAGCAGTCCCGCCCGTCGTCACACCGCTCTCCAGGGCAGCGGTCTTCCTGGTGGCCACCGTGACCCGCGGTGGTGAGGCCGCCGTGCGCGGGGGACTCCAGTATCCGGCGGGTCCGACTCGCCCTTCGGGGGTGTCGGTGAGGAACACGGCGAGGCCCATGCTCTTGAGGCTGCTCACCGGATTACGCAAGTCGAATTCGACCCAAGTGGTGACGAGTTTGTGATCGTGGGACGCTTCGCACTAGCGCAGCCATCCGCTATGTCCGACGGCGGGATCCCCTCGGAAATCGCCGATGCGGCCAACCCTCGACACCGCTATCTCTGACTCGCCGGCGCAGAGGCGAAGGAGGCACCTTGCTCACCGCGATCGTCCGCGTTTTCAGGACGCCCGACCTGCGCAACAAGTTGCTCTTCACACTCGGCATGATCATCCTGTACCGCTTCGGGGCACACATCCCGATCCCTGGAGTGAACTACGGGAACGTCCAGACCTGCATCAATGCAACACAGGCAGGCAGCAGCCGCCTACTAGGCCTGTTGAACCTGTTCAGCGGAGGGGCACTGCTACATATCGCAGTGTTCGCACTCGGCATCCTGCCGTACATCACAGCGAGCATCATCCTCCAGTTGCTGACCGTCGTCATTCCGAAGTTGGAGGCGCTCAAAAAGGAGGGTTCGGCGGGGCAGGTAAAGATCACCCAGTACACCCGCTACCTCACGGTCGCGCTCGCCGTACTGCAGGGCACAGGCCTGGTCGCAACCGCCCGGACCGGCGCCCTGTTCAGCGGCTGCCCAGTCGCCTCGAAGATCGTGCCGGACAAGTCGATCTTCATCACCGTCACCATGGTGCTCACGATCACCGCAGGTACAGCCTGCGTGATGTGGCTCGGCGAGCTGATCACCGAACGCGGCGTAGGCAATGGCATGTCGATCCTGGTATTCGTCTCGACCGCAGCCACTTTGCCCAGCACGCTGTGGGTCATCAAGCAGAAAGGCAAGATCGCCGGCGGCTGGATCAACTTCGGCATCGTCCTTGCAGTCGGTTTCGTCATGGTGGGTTTGGTCGTCTTCGTCGAGCAGGCCCAGCGCCGCATCCCGGTGCAGTACACAAAGCGGGTGATCGGCCGGAAATCCTACGGTCACGCATCCACGTACATTCCACTGAAGGTCAATCAGGCTGGTGTCATCCCGGTCATTTTCGCTTCGTCGCTGCTGTACTTTCCAGCGCTCATCGCACAGTTCTCCAGTTCGACCTCGGGCTGGAAGACGTGGATCGAACGGAACTTCGTCACGGGTGACGACCCCTACTACGTTGCCGCATACTTCCTGCTGACCGTATTCTTCGCGTTCTTTTACGTGTCGATCACGTTCAACCCCGAGGAAGTCGCGGACAACATGAAGAAATACGGTGGCTTCATCCCAGGAATCCGAGCCGGCCGCCCCACCGCTCAGTATCTGGGCTATGTCCTCACCCGGATGACTTGGCCAGGAGCTCTGTACCTGGGGATGATCGCACTGGTACCAACGGTTGCTTTTGCGAGCTATGGCGGTGCCAGCAGCCTCAGCGGCACAAGCATCCTGATCATCGTGGGCGTGGGTCTGGAAACCGTAAAGCAGATCAACAGCCAGCTCCAGCAGCACGATTACGAAGGCTTCCTCCGCTGATGTGAATCCCGCCAGGGAATCGCTCTCCGCGTTTCAGGATGCGCGGTCCTCATATCGAGGATCGGGCGACGGCGGGCAGGCGTCATGATCCAAGCCGGTGAATAATCGAAAGCGCAGGCGGAGGCGCGTCGTCGTTGCGCCGAGGCGAGGGGCTGACCGGACGAAGTCCGGGCGACTCGACCGCCTCCGGGTGGGAGGGCAATCGTGAGTGCGCAGGCCAACTCCGACTACGCGCTGCTCTGTGACTGCCGGTCGGCCGCGCTGGTCAACAAGCGAAGGCTCCGTCGACTGGCTGTGCTTGCCCACAGCAGCGGATCCCCGTGCTCCGACCGGGTTGTGGGCAGGCGGCGCAGCGTTCGCGGAAATCCGTTTCGAGCATTGCTGCGGTGCCTCTACCGTGGCGCGATGATGACTCAAGTGATTGTTCTCAACGGTGGTTCCAGCTCGGGGAAGTCCGGGATCGTCCGGTGCCTGCAGGCAGTCCTGCCGGATCCGTGGCTGGCCCTCGGGACCGACATGCTGGTTCAGGCGATGCCCGCGTCCATGCAGGCATCGGATGCCGGGATCGAGTTCGCTCCGGACGGACAGGTGATCGTCGGGCCGGAGTTCCGGACGCTGGAAGCGGCATGGATCGAGGGGGTCGCCGCGATGGCCCGTGCGGGTGCCCGGGTCATCGTCGATGAGGTCTTCCTCGGCGGAGCCGACTCGCAGAAGCGATGGCAGAAGGCTTTGGGTGAACTGCGGGTGCTGTGGGTCGGCGTCCGGTGTGACAGTGCGGTTGCCGCAGGCCGTGAGGTCGCACGAGGTGATCGGGTCATCGGGATGGCGGCGTCCCAGGCGCACGTGGTCCACCGGGGCATGATCTATGACCTGGAGGTGGACACCGCGCGTGCCGAGTCGATGGAGTGCGCACGGACCATCGCCGCACATGCCGGCTGATCGACGGCCCGGCTGTCTGCCCCTATGACCGCAGCGCCGGGACGGTCAGGCCGCTGTGGCCAGGGGCCGTCCTCCCCGACGGATGCCCTTCTCACTGCGGATCCGGGCGCGCTCGCAGCATTGAGCGGCCAGCACGTCGGGTGACGGGCGTCGGTGTTGGGGTCCAGCCGAGGTGAGGCCAAAAGCCACAACGGCTCCGCCGTGAGCTACGAGGTACTGGCTTCGAGCTGGCACGGAACGCGGGAGGCGCGTAGTTCGCGCAAGTCGGAGATGTGGTTGTGGGGCGCCCGCCGGTCCGGCCGCGGGCACGGGCACGGGCGGCGGCCAGGCCCTCGTTCGTCCCCGCGACGCCGCGCTCGCGGATGAACTCCGCGAGCGCGGCGAAGACGTCGAAGATCAGACGGTCGCCGGGGGTGGCGCCCAGGTTCTCGTGGAGCGAGGTGAAGCCGGTCAGCTCCGTTCGAAGCAGTGGGAGTGGCCGATGACGGAGAAGCCGCGGCGCTCGTACCAGTGTCGTGGCCAGTCCGTCGCATCAGCTGTCAGGAATCGGGTACGGCAGTCCTTTTCGGCGGCCAGACGCAAGGCGGTGGCCAGGACGGCATCGGCGTAACCGCGCCTGAGGTGGGCCTCCGAGGTGATCAGGTCCTCGATCTGGGCTGTGCCGGTTGCCGGGTTCAGATAGAGGTCGGCCCATGAGGCGACCTCGCCCTCCTCCGTGCGGGCACCGATGAAGTGAACGACGTCGGCCCCGCGGCGGCGAGCCTCGCGTCGGTCGACGAGATGGCGTAGGACCTCGTCGTCGACGTCCGGAAGGAAGCCTCGCCATCGCCGGGTGAGGGGGATACGTATCGCGTCGAGGTCCATCTCCTCCGCGGGTCCGCCGGCCGGCACCGGGCCTGTGTGCAGCATGACCAGATAGGTGGAGTGGGTGTACCCGGCCCGGATCAGTGGCTCTGCGCACGCCGTTCCGACTTCGTCGTCAAGGACAGAGATCAGTCGGTGTGGCAGGTGCCGCAGTGCCTCCTCCGCGATGGCCGGCAGCGCCTCGGAGTCAACGGCCGTGTCGATGATGACCTGGTTGTTCGCGCGGGAATGTGCGAAGGCGTCGTCATATACGGCGAACCCGCCCGGAAGGCCGACGGTGCGCGCGGCCTGGCGGCGGGCGAAGGTCGACAGGAAGGAGTTGATCCGCTGCAGTTCTGAGTTTGGCATGGGGAGAGCGTAGGCAGCCGTGGACCGTGCCCGCCTTCGAATTACCCCCGGCGGGGCGAAGGCTTCTCGCGGACCTTCAGGCCACTTCGGCTTCGGGGGCGGCGTCGGGGTCGAGCTGGGCGGGGCGCTGTCCGGGCGGGCGGCCCGGCTGGTGCTCCCCGACGCACGATCTGTTGAAGCTTCTGCCCTTCTTGGTCGGTCGGTCTGTGGACTGTGACCGGCTCTGCCACTGCACCCCCACACACCGGACTGGATGTCGTCACATCCAACCGCCCGTACGGCCCGCACAGCGAACGGAAACCCGGTGAACCTTCACGGTCAGAGCACGAGACGTAGCAGGCAGCCGATTCGCCTGCCCGGGCAGGGCGGACGCCGCACCGATGTACTCCCCCGCCATGAGAGACCTCTAGCGCCGACCCAGCAGTTCACACCGCGGACCGGGCAGATGAACTCTTCCGGAACGCTCCGGCGAACCGGCAAGGTGACGTTCGACCGGACACCCGGCCCCGTGAGGCCGAGGAACGGAAAAGATGATGCCAGGCCACGCGAACAGATACGGCTCAGCCAAGTAGTGCCAGGTTTCATGGCTGCGCGCATAGGCGGCCTGAGCACACCCCCAGAAAGCCCCTCCCCCACCGGTCCGCCACTGATCATCCACTCCCGCGAAAATCCCGCCCTCACCATCTGCTCGAGTCGGCCGAAAATTTCGCCTACGAAAATTACCGCTCCAGTGATCACGCCTACCGTGGATGTTGAGAAAGCGCTCCAGCAGGGTTGTCATGTCACCCACCCCTCACCAGGGTTCGCTGCTCGTCTCATCGCGCGTCTCACGGATCTCTGCAACGGTGAAGCGGTACACCTTCCCGACACACCCATCGACCGGAAGAGGCGGTGCCGAACTATCCACCGCCGCCGATAGTGCAGACCGGTACGGTTGCGCAGCAGCTGGGGTTCGTCACCGTGGCCACCAGCTGTGCGGGGCCATGACATCCAGCACCATGTCTCCATGGTCCCACTCGAGCCGCCATATTTCGCGTTCTCACTGCAGCGCACCCGTGGACACGAATGCCGTCTGGCCGGCCGCCGCAGGACTTCCCGTGAGGATTCCGTGGAGCCGCTCAGGGCGTCAGGTGCCAGGTCCGCCGCAAGCAGCCACCTGTGCGGGCGCGCCACCGGTGGACGGCCGAACGGCAGTCCTCGGCGTACCCATCGACAGTGCGGGAGCCGAGCGGGACATGCGTACGCGTCGGCCGAACGGAACCGTGCGCTCGTATCGGGCGGGTGGGAAGGCCGTACCGGTGTGGCGCCTACCCTGGGATTTCCGTGCGTTCCCACCATTCGTAGATGGGCAGTTGCCCCTCGGCGGTCTCCTGGTGGCGCGTCGTTGCCTTGAAGTGCTCGTACCCGCCGCGGAACGGGATCTTGAGGTCCGACCCGGGCGTGGTGAGGGGAACGATCCGCTCGGGGAGATCGTCAGGGCCGCCCTCAAGGACTGCCTTCATTGCGTTGGTCATGACGAGAGTCTCCCCGGACAGTGGTCCGGCTTCTCCGAGACGCGCCGAAAGGCTCGCAGGGCGTCCCCCGCCGGTAGCGCCCCGTCGTCGGTCTGCGGCTCGTCGACGACGTACGTCACGCCGACGGGCGGTGCAGGGCCAGAAGCGCCTGGTCGTCCTGGCGTTTGCCGCCCGCATGACGTCGTACGTCGCCGACCAGTGCGTCAAGGGTCTGCGACGGGGTGACACGTGTTCCGGCTCGCGCGCCGCGCCGGAGCAGGACGGGCAGACGGGCGGCTGCGTCGTAGAACGTGCCGGCGGCATCCCTGGACTCGGTGATTCCGTCCGTGTAGCAGAGCAGGGTCGATCCGGGCGGGAACGAGAAGCTGTCGACCGGGAAGACCCAGTCCCCCAGCGTGACCATCCCCAGGGGAGGCGCTTCCTGCGAGGGTTCCAGGACTGTGGCCGTCCCGTGCACGTCGAGGAGCAACGGCGGCGGGTGGCCGCGGTTCACCATCCGTACGACATTCAGGTCGGTGGAGAACTCCGCGACCAGGGCGGTGGTGAAGCCCTCCTGCTGTTCCAGGCCCCCGCGCCGTCCTCCCTCGCGCAGCAGGGCCCGCTCCAGCGCGAGCACGAGCTGCGCGAGGTCCTCGGCCTCGTCCGCGGCGTACCGGAAGGCGCCGATGTCCGCACAGACCGCATTCACCGCGCCCAGCCCCTTACCGCGCACGTCTCCGACCATGAGTCGGGTGCCGTGCGGGGTGCTCTGCACGACGTACAGATCCCCGCCGATCATGGCCTCGTTCTCGGCGGGCACATAGCGTGCCGCGATCTCCAGACCGCCCAGCCGTGACGGTGGGCGGGGCAGAACGGCGCGCTGTGCCACGGCCGCGACGTGGAGTGCGCGCCTGGTCCTGGCGTGCTGACGGTGCAGGGTGCGGTTGATGAGGACGGCGAGCACGGTGACGGCCAGGAGAGCGACCTGGTTGGGGACGCCGTGGTGCCAGCCGAGGGTGCCGTCCACCTTCGCCAGCCCGGCGTGCACCGCCATCGACACGAGACCGACCGTGACGATGCCCCCGGGCATCAGAAGCGGAGCGGCCGAGACCGGCGCTGCCATCAGGAGCGGGGCGGACGTCACATCGGGCGGTGTCGCCAGGTCGATCACCACGACCAGCACGATGACACAGGCCGGGATCCACAGGGCTCTACTCTGCTGCACCACTCCCTCACGTTCCCCGGAAGGCGCGCGCGCCGCATCCCGGACGGCGCGAAATGTGGTCGCCGACCGGGCGGCCACGAAACTCCTGGAGTACGTCGGCGGTAGGTCTCCTGGTCAAAGCCTGGTGGCCGCCCGCCCCGCCGTAGTAGCGGTTCTGGTAGTTGGTGACGTGCAGATGGACGTCGTTGCCCGCGGTGTTTTGCGGGAGGGGCGGCTTCCGGTCGCAGCACCGAATCCTGGCGGACGAGTCCCTCATGTACGCCCACAAGGACCTTGCGGTTCCTCCCCCCGGGATCGAGCAGGTGGGTGGGCCGCTCGTCGGTACTCCGCTCGGGGCCTCCGACTGATCGGATCGGCCTTCGCCGACGTAGCCGCGCTGTTCACAAGGGAGATCCACACGTCGCGCGGGTCGGCCTCGTTGAACGCGGCGTCGTGAGGACTGGCCTCGCCGAGGAACGTCTTGCGCAGGTCGGTCCTGGTGGGCGTCGTCTTGTACAGATCGGCCCCACGGACACGCACGCCCCGGGGTCGCCGCAGCGCGGGACTCCGGGTGGGCCGACCACGGAAGACCCGGGAACTCTCGCGGTCATACCGGCAGGGGGATGCGGGCGCAGAGCCAGTACAGGCTGATGGCCACGACAGGTGCTGTCATCGCGGGCAGGGTCCAGCGGTGCGCGGGGGTCCGGCGGAGCAGGACCAGCGGCGGAAACAGCATGGCGATGACGCCCAGCTGTACCGCCTCGATGCCGACGTTGAAGCTCAGGAGCGACAGCAGCAGCTCCCAGGACCAGCTCTCGTCGATGCCCAGGGCGCCGGCGAAGCCCAGACCGTGGATGAGACCGAACGCGAAGACGACCGGCAGCCGCCATCCGGCGGTCCGCTCGCTGTCGCGGTACCGGAGGTTGGCGAGGGCCACGACGACGATCGACGCCGCGATGACCGGCTCGACGATCTCTCCCGGTACATCCACGACCCCCATGGCCGCCAGCAGGAAAGTGACACTGTGCGCGGCGGTGAAGGCGGTCGCCGTGAGGACGACGTCGCGCAGGTTGCGGGCCCCGATGAGCAGGGACAGCAGGAAGAGGATGTGGTCCAGGCCGAACAGCAGGTGCTCGGCACCGAGCAGGAAGAACTCCCCGGCCTGGCGGGATTTCTGGTGTTCGGCCGTCTTCAGCGTCGGTTCGGCGGTGGTCAGGACCGCGGAGCCACTCTGCCTGTCGAGCTGGTAGTCGACGATCGTCTCCGTGCTGTGGACGAAGGTCTCGGCGTCGGGGAACACCGCACTGGAGATCTCATGGGTGCCCCCAGCGCCGCCCGCGCACTCGTAGGTGAGCGTCAGCACCGCGAAGGGCCGCTCGCCGCGGGTGTGGACGTCCGTGTCACCCGTCACGGTTGGCGTGCATGGCTTGTCGTCGTAGGCGACGGCGAAACGCCCGGTGACGTACTCGGTCACGGCGTCGGCGTTGATCCGCAGCTGGCGAACCTGCTCAGCCCGGCCCTTCGCGTCATAGGCCTCCTCGTAGAGCCAGGCCGACTTCATGAGCAGGTCGTACTCGAGGTCGAGCACGACCTCGGCGTCGTTGCCGGTGCCTGTGCCGGTGACCTCGGCGTAGGCGGTGGTGGTCGCGTCGTGCGCGGCGGCCGGGGTGGGGTGGACGAGGCCGGCTGCGAGCAGGCCGCAGAGGACCGCCGCGGCGGCGAGGACGGCCGTGGGCGGCCGGCGGCGCGGCAGAAGTCGGGACAGCAGCGGGAGCGAAGGCATGGAGAGGTCTCGGCATTCCGGGTCGGAGGAGTGGATGAGGCGGCCGCCGCCCCCGGGCCTGTTCGGTCCGGGGGCGGCGGCGATCGGAGCTATCGCCTCATCCGGTCACCGTCGGTTCGACGGGGTGAACCACCGGTACCCCTCGGACTCCGGCCCCCAGGTGCCGGGACGGCCGTCGGCGTCCTTCGTGACGAAGACGCTCGGCTCGGATGCCGTCACGCCGCCGCCGGTGGAACGCGCGGTGACGAGCCACGCGTAGGCCGTGTCGGGCTTGGTGTGCTTCCAGGTCACCGAGGCGACCTCACCGGAGTCGACCTTGCTCGTCCCGATGACGCTCACGGGGTTGTAGAGCGCCAGCGAGTCGGTCTTGAAGGTCGTCGTACGGGTGCTGAGGTCGACCGGGAGGACCATGTTGTCCTCGAGCCCGTTGTAACGGTGGTTGGTGTCGTACTCAGTGGCGCCGAACTCGTCGAGCAGCGGCGAGTAGGTGTCCACGACCAGCTCGGAGCGGTCGACGTCGAACTGGAGCATCCGGAAGAAGCTCGCACCGAACTGCAGTTGATCGGTGGGCTGGTACCCGCCGATCTCGGTGAGTCCGAGCCGGCCGGCCGACACCGTGTAGAACTGATAGTCCGCCAGCAGTTCGACGACGTCGTGGCCGGCCTCGCCCACCTCGGTCTTCACGTTGGTGCCCACACCGTGCTCGTGGCCGGCGAGGATGAGGAACACATTCGGGTTGTCCTCGACCACCGTCTTGTAGAGCATCGAGCCGTCGGGCGCGGAGAACGCGGCGCCGCGCCCGTCGGGGTTGCTGCTCGGGGCGAGGTAGTCGTGCGAGAGCAGGATGCCGTTGCGGTCGGGGAACCGCTTGAAGATCGAGTCCGCCCACTCGGCCTCCTCGCGCGTCACCCCGTACGACAGACCGACCACGACGAAGTCGAGCCCGCCCGCGGAGAACAAGTCGTAGTGGTTCTGGTTGTCGCCCTCGCGCCACGGACCGCCGTACTCGGCGTGCTCCCAGCCCTTGGACAGCGCCGCGTAGCGGTCGGGTCCGTAGTACTGGTTGTAGAGCGCGCCGGGACCGTTCTCGGTGCCCGACTGGTTGTCGTGGTTGCCGGCGATGACACCGTTCGGGACGCCCGCGTCGTCCAGTACGCCCTGCTGCCTCGAAGACATCTCGAACTCGCCGACGACCTGCTGCCGGGCGGCCTCGTCGACGGGCTTGCGGATGTTGTTCTCGATGATGTCGCCGGTGTGGGCGACATACGCGATCTTGCGGTCGTCCTTGTTCTTCTTGATCCAGTCGACGATGCCGCCGTAGGCGGACTCCCAGACCGCGCGCTCCTCGGCGGTCTCCTGCTCCACCGCGCCCTCGGAGAGGTACTGGGTGTCGGTGAAGTGGACGAGCGAGAAGTCGTACGAGTCGGGGTCGGCAAACCTGTTCGGGTCGCCGGGGCCGATGTCGTCGGCGAACGGGTCCTCGCCCGTCACCATGACGTGAACCTGCTGGTGGTCGATGTACTTCCGGTCGACCACGGCAGTCAGGACGGTGTTGCCCTCGGCAGCGCCGCGGGCACTCGTCAGGACGTCCCACTCCTCGGTCCGCGTGTTCCACACCCGCAGCGCCGTCAGTCGCTCGGGGTCGATGACGCCCTCCCAGCGCAGCACCGGGGAGTCCACGTGTCCCTTCACCTGGACGTCGAACCGCTGGTACGTCAGATCCTGGCCGGCCGGGGCGTCGAGGGTTCTGCCGTCGGCGGGCTCAAGTCCCTTGGCCGACACGTGCTTCTCGCCCTTGACCCGCAGGGTGGTCGGGAGGGACGCGGCTGTGCCCTCGTACACCTGGTTCGGGGTGAGGATCTCGGCCTGGGAGAAAGTCGCGTCCACCGTGCCGCCGTCGGGCTCGGCCACCTTCGCCGTGAGCGTCACATCGCCGTCCACGTCCGTCGTGCCCGACGCCGGAGTGAGGTCGGCGGGCACGTCCGGGATGCCCGCGGAGGAGAAAACGACCTCGCGGGTCCCGGTGTTGCCCGGGCCGTCGGTGGCGGTCACGGACAGGGTGTGCTCACCCGCGGACAGGCCGGGGCCCACCGCGGTGCCCAGTTGGACCGGCTTGCCGTCGAGCTTGACGTCCGGGCCGTTCACGACGCCGGAGGCGTCCTCCAACCGGACGTCCAGGACAACCGATGCGGTGATCTTCTGACCGGCGGCCGGGGTGCTCCGGGCGACCTTCGGTGCCGAGTTGTCACTGACCAGGACACGGGACGCCGTCTCTCCCGTGTCGGAGGTCGCGGCGAGGTTGTGCTTACCGTCCTCGATCTCGGTGGTGTCGAGGTCGGCGCGCAGACCACGGGCCGGGCCGTCCACGAGGAACTCGAGGTCGATTTCGGTCAGCGGGTTCACGTTGTCGCCGCAGTTGCCGTCGCCCATGCTGTACGAGCTCTTCACCATGTGGCCGGTGGCCGTGCCGTTCGCCGGGGTGACCGTGACGGCCGAGATCGCGAAGTCGTCTCGGTTGTCGCCGCACGACGTCGGGAAGGTGCCGGTCACGAAGTCGACCGTGTTCCAGCCGGGGACGAGCCATTCGTTCGGGAACGTCAGTTCCACGTGCCGGCTCACGAAGTCGCTCTCGAGCACCAGCTTCTGGCCGTTGACGAGCACGTAGTTGCCGTACCTCGCCTCGATCGAGTTGCTGCCCACGGTGAAGCCGAGGGTCGCGTCACCGGAACCAAGCGTCTCGGGGACGTGCACCGCCGGGGCGTCGATCGTGTAACGCAGCGAGGCCTCGCGCAGGGCGGTGCCGCTGCTCCCGCACGTGCCGTCCCCCATGGCGTACGACGCCTCGATGTCCTGCCCTGCCACGGTGGCTCCGTCGAGGGTGAGCGCAAGGTCGGAGATCGCGAAGTCGTCGCGGTCGTTCCCGCAGGACGCCTTGTAGGCGCCGGTGACGACCTTGATCGTGTTGTCGCCGGGCACCAGGTGCCGGGCCGGGATCGCGATGTCCACCCGCTGGCTCACCCAACTGCCACCGAGGTCGATGCGCTTGCCGTTGACCAGCACGTAGTTGTCGGACTTGTCGTCGATCGAGTTCGCGCCGACGTCGAAGGAGAACGTCGCCGCGCCGTTGCCGAGCGTCGCCTTGGTGACAGGCGTTTCGCCGTCGACGGTCAGCGACTTGACGCCACTGTCACCGCCCGCCGGGGTCGTCGCGAAGACGGGCTGCGTGCCCACCGCGAGTGTGCCGTCCTTGGGCAGCAGGCGCGGCGCCCCCGCCGGGGCGTTGTTCACGGTCACGGTGTGCTGGATGGTTGCGCCCGAGGCGGTCCTGGCGGAGATGGTGTGCGTACCGTTGGCCAGCTTCGCCGTGTCCACGTCGGCGGCGAGGCCCGTCGTGCCCTGGGGGTCGCCCAGGACGAAGAAGTGGAGCGTCGCCTTCGTGAGCAGCGAGGTGTTCGAGCCGCAGCTGCCGTCGCCGAAGGAGTACGTGTACTCGTTCTCCTCGCCGTCCGCGACCTCGCCCAACAGCTCGAGGCCCACGTCCGACAGGACGAAGTCGTCGTAGTTGCTGCCGCACGAGCTCTCGACCGTGCCGGCGAAGATCTCGACCTTGTTCTCGCCCTTCACCAGGTGCTCGTTCGGGATCTCGACCGTTGCCCGCTCGTTGACGAGGTCGCCGATGTCCACCCGGTACGCGCCGTTGACGAGCACGTAGTTGTGGTATCGGGCCTCCGTCGAGTTCGACCCGACGTCGAAGCTCAGCCGGGACACACCCACCGTCTGCCGGGCGTCGAGCTCGTCCCCGTCGATCGTGAGGCTGGTCACGTCATCGTCTGTCGCGGTCGGCGTGGCCGCAACCTTCGCCTTGCCCTCCAGGTACGCACCGTCGTCCGGGGTGAGCGTCGGCAGTCCCGAGGTGTCGCCCGGCTCGCTCCGACCCGGCTTCTGCCTGGCCGGGCCGGGGTCCGCGGGTGCCGCCGCAGCGCTCCCGCCCATGAGCAGCACCGCGGCCATGGCCACGGCAGCGATGGGGTACCCACCGCGTATGCCACCGAACCGTCTTCGTCGCGCTGTCGGCTGCATCAGCCGTCGTCCTTCCTGTCGCCCACGATGTAGGGCATACCGCGGCGGCCCGCTGCATGCCCATGGCAACAATCTTGGGCAGCACAGGTGAACAGGGCAGGATCGGGTGGCGAAACGAAAGGAAATACCAGTCGTGCGTCGTCGAGAAGGCGCGGAAGCAGCTGCCTGCGTCCCCCTCGCTGGGCAGCACGGGAGGGCCCGTTGATTCCCTCCGAGTCCCAAGTACAGGGCGGGGCAGATGCGTTGAAGCCGCGCTGAAGGGGAAGGCGGCCGACGATGGCTACGACGGTATGTCACCGCCCAGCAGACCCCGCACGAAAGGCCGTTGGTGGACGGGATCGCCCGGCTGGACCACGACGAAGTGGTCAGGCTGCTGCGAGGCCCGCCCCTCGGCGCCGCTCGCCGACGTCGATGAGCCACTGGAGGATGCCGGGCCCTGCGCTCTGGACGAGTTCCTTGGCCGGGTTGTCGATCTCGCGGGCGACGGGCACGACGCATTCGAAGGGGTTGGGGCGGATCCGTCGCCGGAAGGCGTGGCCGCAGGGGCCGACTTCGGGGCAGTGGTTGCCGAGCAGACGGAATCGCGACCACGTGTGGTCGCTTGCCGCGCGGTGTGGTCGAAAACCCGAGCAGCTCACGCCTCTTCTGCCTGCTGGACGCCCCGACCACCGCTTTCCCCGTTGGGTGCCCGCACCGCCGAAGCTCTTCACCAGGTGGCGTGCCGAGGGGGCGGTGTGGTGGGCCGGGACGAAACGGTCCGTGCCCGCCCTCGGTACGCGGACGTGGTCCGGTGCTCCGGCCCGCGTGCGGACGTACGCTGAGACAGGCCGGTCCGGTACCCGCTGGGCTGCGGGTACAAGGGGACGGCCCGCCATCGGCCCGGCCGGCACTGGACCGGCGGGGCGTATGGAGCCCTGGAGCCGGGTCCGGTGGACTGTCGCAGAGATCTCGACGGGCACCTCGATCAGCACCCTCGCGCAGGAGGACTCAGTGACCGCTCCACCCGCACGTGCCGTCGAGCGCCGTCACCCGGTACCGGACGCCGCCCTCACCTGGGAGCCGAGCGAGCGCCGGGTGCGCGGGAAGAAGGGCACGACCGTTGTCGTCGACAGCCGCCGACCGGTCCTCGTGTGGGAACCCGGCCATGCCGTGCCGCTCTACGCCTTCCCCCAGGACGACGTCCGCACCGATCTGCTCCGCCCGGCGGCCGCCCCCCACGCGGGTGCGCACTCCGGCTCCACGGTCTTCTACGACCTCGTCGTGGATGGCGTCACGGAGCCGAACGCCGCATGGACCTTCCCGGGCGCCGAGCTCGCCGGGCACATCGCCTTCGAGTGGTTCGGACGCGTCGGCGTGGGCCCCGACCACTGGTACGAGGAGGACGAGGAGATCTTCGTCCACCCCCGCGACCCGTACTCGCGCGTGGACGCGCTCCGCAGCTCGCGGCATGTGAGGATCGAGATCGACGGAACACTGGTCGCGGACACCCGCAGCCCGGTGCTTCTCTTCGAGACACGCCTGCCCGTCCGCTACTACATCCCCCGCGAGGACGTCCGCCTCGATCTGTTCACCCCGACCGGTCTGCGTACGGGATGCCCCTACAAGGGGACAGCCGTGTACTGGTCCCTGACCGACACGGACAGCGAGACACCGGCGGATGTGGCGTGGAGCTACCCCGACCCCATCCCGGCCGCGGGGGCGGTCAAGGGCCTCATCGCGTTCTACAACGAAGCCGTCGACATCATCGTGGACGGAGAGCGGATGGAACGCCCGGCCACCGGCTTCACTCCGCGTCCGGGCGCGTGACGACACTCCGCATCGGGTTCGTGCGAGCCCGATGCGGCGTCCTCGCCCTGAGGGTGTGGCCGCGCACGACGCGGCCACACCCTCAACGGCAGCGGGCACGGAACACAGGGGATCGTGGTGATCATCGGGCGTCCGCGCGATCCGCGGGAGCAGGGCGGCGCGGTCAGGGCTGCGGCGGCCGGTCCTGGCCCGGCTCCGAACCGAACTGGTCCTTGAGCTTGTCCTGGGCCGTGTCGACCTGGCCGGTGTACTTGCCCTGCGTCTTGGTGTCGACGGCGTCGCCCGCCTTGTCGATGCCCTTTCCCGCTTTGTCCTCGTGGCCCTTCAGCATGTGTTTGATCTTGTCCATCATTGACATGGGTCCTCCTCAGCGAGTCACCCCCACCTCTCCAGGGTCCCCACACGGCGCCGCTCCCGCATCCGCGCGAGCGGTCCGCAGGAGCATCGGATCAGCAGATCCGCGGCAGCTGCTCCCCGATCGGCAGGTCGACCACGCGCGTCCCGCCGAGCCCGGTGCGGGCCACGACCATGCCCGGATGCGCCTCCACCGCCTCGCCGATCACGGTCGCCTCAGCTCCCAGCGGATGCGCCCGCATCGCCTCCAGAACGGCTTCGGCGTGCTCACGGGGGACGAACGCGACGAGTTTGCCCTCGTTGGCCACGTACAACGGGTCGAGGCCCAGGATGGCGCAGGCGTTCGCCACGGCCGGCGGGACCGGAACGTTGCGCTCCTGGATGACGACACCGGTGCCGGAGGCCACCGCGATCTCATTGAGTGCCGCGGCCAGCCCGCCACGTGTGGGATCGCGCAGGACATGGAGGTCGGGGGTGACCGCGAGCATGGTCTCCACCAGCCCACCCAGGGCCGCACAGTCGCTCTCGATCTCCACGCCGAACTCGAGGCCCTCGCGCACACTCATGATCGCCACGCCGTGCACACCGATCGCGCCGCTGACGATCACGACGTCGCCCGGGACCACTCGCTGGGGACGCAGATCGACGCCGGCCGGGACGAGTCCGATCCCGGCGGTGTTGATGAAGATGCCGTCGCCGTGACCGGCGTCCACGACTTTGGTGTCGCCGGTCGCCACCTCGACGCCGGCAGTGTGCGCGGCCGCGCCCAGCGCGTTGGCCACGCGTGCGACGACCGAGACCTCGACACCCTCCTCCAGGATGAAACCGCAGGAGAGATAGGCGGCCCTGGCACCGCTCATGGCCAGGTCGTTGACCGTGCCGTTGACCGCGAGGTCCCCGATGCTGCCGCCGGGGAAGAACAGTGGCCGCACGACGTACGAGTCGGTGGAGAAGGCCAGCCGGGCGCCGCCCAGCGATACCACGGCGGAGTCGGCCAGTTGCGCGAGCACGTCGCCCCCGTAGGCGGGCGCGAAGACGTGCTGGACCAGTTCGGCCGAGAGTGCCCCGCCGCCGCCGTGGCCCATCACCACCCGCGGCTGGTCGCGCAGCGGTGCCGGGCAGGTCCATGCCGTGAGGTCGAGTACGGGCGGCTCGCCGGGGACGGCCGCTGTCGCGGTGACGGTGGCGTTCAGTGCTTCGGTGGTCTCAGGCAACGGGGCTCGTCTCCCTGGGTGCGGTCCTGATGTCGAGGCGCCGGTAGAGGTAGTACGCGGCGCAGGCGCCCTCGCTGGAGACCATGGTGGCCCCGAGCGGGTTGCGCGGGGTGCAGGTGGTCCCGAACGCCTCGCACTCATGGGGCTTCAGCAGTCCTTGCAGGACCTCACCGCTGCGGCATTCGGCGGGCTCCTCGGTGTCGATACCGGTGACGGAGAAGCGGTACTCGGCGTCGTAGTCCCGGTAGCGGGTGGAGAGCCGCCAGCCGCTGTCGGGGATGGTGCCGATGCCGCGCCAGGCACGGTCGGTGACTTCGAAGACGTCCTCCAGCATGGTGAGCGCCGCGGGGTTCCCGTCCGGGTGCACGGCGCGCGGGTACGCGTTTTCCACGGTGTGCTCACCGCGCTCCAGTTGCAGGACGGTCCGCCGTACGCCTTCGAGGATGTCCAGTGGCTCGAAACCGGTGACCACGATGGGGACCTGGAACCGTTCGGCCAGCTCCGGGTACTCCCGCATGCCCATCACGCTGCACACGTGGCCGGCGGCGAGGAACCCCTGCACCCGGCAGCTCGGCGACTGCATGATCGCCTCGATGGCCGGGGGGACCCGCACATGGGACACCAGCAGGCTGAAGTTCGGGATGCCGAGCCTGCGCGCCTGATACACCGTCATGGCGTTGGGCGGTGCGGTGGTCTCGAAACCGATCCCGAAGAAGACCACCTCACGGTCGGGGTTCTGCTGGGCGACCTTCAGCGCGTCGAGCGGCGAGTACACGATCCGCACGTCGCCGCCCTCGCTGCGGACCCGGAACAGGTCACGGCCGGTGCCGGGGACCCGGAGCATGTCCCCGAACGAGCAGAAGATCACCTCGGGGCGGGAGGCGATCTCCAGCGCCTTGTCGATGACCTCCAGTGGCGTGACGCAGACGGGACAACCCGGGCCATGGATCAGCTCGACCTGGTCCGGCAGGAGTTGGTCGATGCCGTGCCGGATGATGGTGTGCGTCTGCCCACCGCAGACCTCCATCAGCGCCCACGGGCGGGTCACGACGGAGTGGATGTCGTCGAGCAGCCGACGCGCCAGGTCCGGGTTCTGGAACTCTTCGGTGTACTTCACCGCTGAACCTCCTGAGGCGCGTCGGCGCCACCGGTCGGGGACGTTCCGCCGGCCTCTGCGGCCCGTTCCCACGGATCCCCGAACTCTTCCTGGAGCAGACCGAGTTCGTCGAAGAGTTCGAGCGTCTTGCGCGCCGACTCCTCGTCGAGTCGCTGCAGCGCGAACCCCACATGGACGATGGCGTATTCGCCGACCTGGAGGTCCGGCAGATATTCCAGGCACACTTCCTTGACCACACCGCCGAAGTCGACGGTGGCCATCCGGGTACCGTCACGTTCCTCGATGTCCATCACTCTGCCGGGTACCGCCAGGCACATGGCTGCTCCTTGCTGTGGGGTGTTGCCCGGCTCGGCCGGGCAGGACGTCAGTCGGCGGTGGCGCTCGTGCGCGCCGCTTCGGTGCGGGCGGCCACCATGAGCTGGCCGAGCGCCAGTCCGCCGTCGTTCGGGGGGACCTCCCGGTGGCGCAGGACGGTGAAACCGTTCTCGCTCAACGTCCTTGCGCACAGGGAGGAGAGAAGGGCGTTGGCAAACACACCTCCGGTCAGGGCGACTTCGTGCAGGCCGTGTTGTTCGCGGGCCGCGACGCAGACCTGGAACACGAGGTCCGCGACGGCCGCGTGGAAGCGTGCGGCGACAAGCGTCGGCGCCGTACCGGCACGCACCTCGTCGACGACGGCTGCCAGTACCGGCGACGGATCCATGATCAACGGCTGCCCGTCGCCCGCGTCCGCCGGGCGCAGCGCGAAGCCGTAACCGGGTCCGAGGTCCATGGCGGCGCCGACCGCGGCGGCCTCCAGTTCGACGGCTGCCTGGGCTTCGTAGCCGGCCCGGTGGCAGACGCCCGCCAGCGAGGAGACGGCGTCGAACAACCGGCCCATGCTGGAGGTGGGGACGCAGTTGAGGTTGCGCTCCAACTGCCGCAGCAGCACGCGCTGTTCGTCCGGCGGGCAAGCCGCCGTGCAGGGCAGTTCCTCCGTCCGGCCGATGCCGGCCGCGTACAGATGGGCGAGCGCCATGCGGTAGGGTCGGTGCACGGCGGCGTCGCCGCCGGGCAGCGGAACGTACGCGAGGTGCGCGAAGCGGTGGTACGCCTCGTAGTCGGCCAGCATGATCTCGCCGCCCCACACCGCCCCGTCGTCCCCGTAACCGGTGCCGTCGAACGCGACGCCGATCACCCGGCGGCTGCCGTCCTTTCGGTGCTCGGCCATCGCGGCGGCGATATGCGCGTGGTGGTGCTGTACACGGACGACCGGCCGACCGTCGGCCCGGCGCAGGGCCCACTGGCCGGTCCGGTAGCGGGGATGCCGGTCGGTGGCCATGATGCCGGGCCGCACTCCGGTGATGGTCTCCACGTGCTGTTCGGCGCGTTCGAAGGCGTGCTGGGTGGCGAGGTCGTCCATGTCGCCGACATGGGCGGACAGCCAGGCCCTGTGGTCCTCGGCGAGGCAGAAGGTGTTCTTCAGGTCGCCGCCGGTGGCGAGGATCGCCGGTACCGGGTGCGGAAGGGCGAGCGGCAGCGGGGCGTAGCCGCGTGAGCGCCGTACGATCAGCCGCTCCCCGTCGCAGACGCGCACCACGGAGTCGTCGCACGGCACATGGATCGGGCGGTCGTGCGTGAGCCAGGCGTCGGCGAGGTGGGCCAGTCGATCCAGCGCCTCGTCGTCATCCGTGACGATCGGTTCACCGGCCACGTTGCCACTGGTCATGACCAGAAGGCGCGGTCCCGGCGGGTCACCGGGCAGGCCGAGCAGCAGGTGGTGCAGCGGGGTGTACGGGAGCATGACGCCGAGGTCGGGGCTGCCCGGGGCGACCGCGTCGGACGGCCAGGGGGTGCCGGGGCCCGGCCGAGCGCCGACGCGGCGGCGCAGCAGGACGACGGGCCGGACACCGCCGATGAGCAGGGCCCGCTCCTCACCGCCCACCTGCACGAGGTGGGCGACGGCGTCGATGTCGCGGGCCATCACGGCGAACGGCTTGTCGCCGCGGGCCTTGCGGCGGCGCAGCAGGGACACCGCGGCCGAGTTCTCGGCATCGCACGCGAGGTGGTAGCCGCCGAGGCCCTTGATCGCGAGAACCGCGCCGTCGGACAGCAGCCGGCGGGCCTGCGCGACCGGGTCGCGTCCGGTCGCGGGCTGTGCGGGCAGGGCGCGGTCCGGCCGCCCGACGAGCAGTCGCAGCCGGGGGCCGCAGGCGGGGCACGCGACCGGCTGGGCGTGGAAGCGCCGGTCGGCGGGGTCGGCGTACTCGCGGGCGCAGTCGGCGCACATCGGGAATCGGGCCATGGTCGTGTGTGCGCGGTCGTACGGCACTCCGGTGACGATGGTGAAGCGGGGGCCGCAGTGCGTACAGGTGATGAAGGGGTGGCGGTGGCGCCGGTCGTCCGGGTCGGCCAGTTCGGTGAGGCAGTCGGCGCAGGTGGCCACGTCCGGGGAGACCAGTGTCCGGGCCGGTCCGCCGGTCCGGGAGTCCATGATGCTGAAGCGGGAGCCGCCGGCGGCGGGGACCTCCCTGTGGTCGACGGAGTCCACCAGGGCGAGCGGTGGGGCGTCCGCGGCGATCCGGTCGCAGAACAGGGCCACGGCGGCCGGCGCGCCCTCGACCTCGGCGACGACGCCTTCGGTGGTGTTGGTGACGTGTCCGGCCAGCCCGAGCCCGGTGGCGCGGGCGTACAGGTAGGGGCGGAAGCCGACTCCCTGCACGACGCCGCGGACCACGACCCGCCGCCGCTGCACGGCTCCGGCGACGGGGGTCCCGGGCTGTGGGGCGGTCACGGGCGGTGCTGCGCCGCGGAGACGGGTGCCGTCGTCACGACGAGCGGCTCGTCGGGGTGCGCGTGTGCGTGGGGGCCGGTGTGCGGGTGATCGTGGGTACCGATGTCCGGATGCGTGTGGGTATGCACGCCGGTATGGGTGTGGGTGTGGGTGTGCTGGCCGTCGTGCGTGCCGTGGTCGTGGTGGGTGTGCGCGTGCGGTTGGTACGGGTGCTGTCGGGCCATCACCGGTGTGTGGACCGGGGTGCCTTCCCCGGCGGCCAGGGCCCGGTCGAGCAGCGCTCCCACCCCTTCCCCGCGGCGGGCGGCGGTGAGCACCACTTCCACACCGGGGTTGACCTGCTGGACATGGGCACGGAATGCGGCCTCGTCGAATCCGACGGCCTCCGCGATGTCGGTCTTGGTGACCACGACGAGCTGGGCCAGTCCGAACGCGGTGGGGTACTTCAGCGGTTTGTCCTCGCCTTCCGTCACGGAGGCGAGGACGACCCTGAGCGTCTCCCCGAGGTCGTACGAGGCGGGGCAGACCAGGTTGCCGACGTTCTCCACGAAGAGGATCCGGGTCCCGTCGGGCAGCCAGCCGTCGATGTGGCGGCCCAACATCCCGGCCTCCAGGTGGCAGAGTCCGTCGGTGAGCACCTGTTTGACCGGGGCTCCGGACCGGGCCAGCCTGACCGCGTCGTTCTCGGTGGCGAGGTCGGCGGTGAGCGCGGCGACCGGGACTCCCTTCTCACGGGCCCGGCCGAGTTCACGTTCCAGCAGTTCGGTCTTACCGCTGCCGGGGCTGGAGAGCAGGTTGACGACGGTGGTTCCGCGGGCCGTGAGGCCGGTTCGCAGGCTGTGCGCCGTCGCGTCGTTCTTGGCGAGTACCGCTTGCTGCAGGTCGACTTCACGGCACATCGTTCAGCGCTCCTGGGAGATCGGTTCGCGGGTGTGTTCGTGTTCGGGGCCGTCCTGCCAGTGCACGCTGACGATCTGCAACTCGCGGCCCGACAAAAGTTCGGCGGTCGGCTCGCCGCAGGCCGGACAGCACAGCCGGGGTGGCATGCCGACCGCCCATTCGTCCGCGCAGGGCTCGCACCGCGCGCGGGCCGCCACGGATTCGACGACGAGTTCGGCGCCTTCCAGGACGGTCCCGGCGCAGGCGAGACCGAAGCAGAAGGAGAGGGCGTCGGGAACGACTCCGGCCAGTTCCCCGACCTGGAGCCGGACCGACCCGACCGAGACGGCTCCGCCCGCCTGAGCCGCCTCCTCCACCTGGTCGACGACGGCCATGGCGATCGACATCTCATGCATTGCATCTCCGTCCTGCCGTGCGTCATTACAGCGGCGGGTGACGGGGGCCGGCGGACCGGCTCGCCGGTACCCGTACGGCACATGCACCATTCGGTGCAGCCAGGGGCCGGGCGGCGGGCGCCGTCACATGCAGCGCATCCGCAGATAGCGTTTGACGTCGGGCAGGATCTGCGCGGCGACGGCGACGAGAGCGGCGGCGGTCAGGCCGTAGATGAGGGTCTTCTTCATGGTGGTGGGTTCCTTCTGCTCAGTTCGTGGCAGGACCGGACGCCGTCCGCTGGGCGGCGGCCCGGTGGTCTTCTTCCTGGACGAGGTCCAGGACCATCCGTACGGCCTGTGGCACTGCTGCGGCCACGGGAGCGCTCAGCCCGATCCCCTCGTCGACATTGTCGGGTTCGCAACCGACGACGAACGTGCGCCTCGGCGGTACGGCTCCGGTGCCCGCGCACAGGGTGCCGAGCAGTGCCAGGACGGCGTCGGGGGACATCCGGTGGCCGTCGAGCAGTGCGTTCTGCGGCTCGACGGCGCCGGGTTCGTCGACCTCGATCAGGTACAGGGTTCCGGCGGCGCCGCCGCGCTCGGTGGCGTCGATCAGGACGAGCGTGTCGTATCCGTCGAGGAGCTGGTAGGCGAGGTGGACGCCCCGTACGCCGATGTCGACCACCTCGACGTGGTCGGGGAGGGGGTTCGAGAACAGTGCGCGCACCGCCTCGACGCCGAAGCCGTCGTCGCCGAGGAAAACGTTCCCGATCCCGGCGACCAGGGTTCTCGGACGTTCCTGCGCGTGGGCGTTCACGCATCCTCCAGGGGGGCGATCTCGTCCGGTTGGAAGTACAGGAAGCGCCCCTGCTCACGGCGGATGTCCGCGCCCGGGTCGCCTTCGACGGTGACCGCGAGGTGCACGCCGCCGTCGACGTCGTGGAGCACCGCTTCGACCTGTGCGCTGCGGCCCTTGAGGAACAGGTCCTGGGCGTCGGTCCGCCGCAGCCCCGGTCGCAGAAGGACGCGGCTGCCCACGCCCACGGACCGGCCGTCCACCAGGATCCGGTCCCGGGCCGGGTCGGCGGTGTCGTCGCTCGCGGGGTCCCACCACGGGGTGTCGGGGCGGAGCACGCCGCGGGCGTCGATGAGGTCGGCGCCGTCCGGGAGGGGGTCCTGGGCGGCGGGCGGGGGCGTGTCCGGTCCGGTGATCTCGCGCAGGGCCCGTACCGCGCCGTGCAGTCGCTCCAGGACTTCAGGGGGCATCGACTCGGCCAGGTCGATGACCGCGGCCGCCCGGGCGTCGGTGCCGCGGGCCTCACGCTTCTCCTGGTCGGTCAGGGCCGCCGTGCGCAGGGCGAGGATCTCGTCGATCTCGGTGGCGTCGTACAGAGCTCCGGGGCTCTCGGGGGCGATGGCCGGATGGTCGTCCAGGATGATCGGGGACGACAGCATCAGGTCCGCGCGTCCGGGTTCCCCGGCGAGCACCGGCCAGGTGTGCAGGTTGCGGCAGGCCGAGACCGCGTCCTTCGCCCACTCGGGCGGGTCCGTCATCGACAGGAACGAGCCCGTGCTGAGACCCATCAGGAGGTGGGCGGCGACCAGGGACCGCGGGAGCGCGGCGTCCCGGTCGGCCTCGGCCGAGTCCGGCGTCCAGGTGCTGGTGTTCTCCACCACGGCGGTGAGCCGCACGACCCGGTAGGGACCGTCGAGTTCGCGGACGGACAGCCGCACCACGCCGCTGATCTCCTCGCAGCGGCGGACCAGGCGGCCCACTGTCCGCCCGCCCGCGTCCAGGACGGGTTCGGTCTCCTCGTGGGCAGGCCGGGTGAAGGGGACGGTGACACCGTCCCCGGCCAGTTCGGCGACGTCCACAACCACTTCGACGCGTTCTTCGGCGCCCTCGTCCCAGGGGACCAGCACCCGGTCGGCGAGGTCGAGTTCGGCCACGGTCTCGAACGTGCCGTCGTCGCGGGCCTGTTGCACCGTGCGCCGCTGGGCGTGCAGAAACCGTGCTTCGACAGCGAGCGTCGCTCCGGGCTTCGGCTCCATCAGGCACTCGGTGTGCTGGAAGTCGTGCTCCTCGCGGTCGGCGCCCCAGCCCGGCGGGACGAGCACCCCGAACTGCCAGCGGAGCCGGTTCTTGGCCGCGGAGGCCCGGTACGGGTACAGCACATAGCCCTCGAAGAGGACGGTGTCGGCCACCTGCCGTGCGGTGGCGAACCGGGACTCCAGCGCGGGCGTGAGCAGGGGTGAGGTCACGGCGCCGTCCTCTCGGTGACGCGGGGCAGTACGGCCCGGTGCCCCGGACGCTCGGAGGACTGCGGAGGTGGAGTTCCTGCGGCTCCGGCCAGGTCGATCAGAGCGTGGACGGTCGCCTCCCAGGACGGCAGGGCCTGCCGCGAGCGGAAGGCGAGCAGCGCGTTCATGGTGTCGCGCGGCAGCCGGATCCAGCCGCAGCCCGGGAAGTGCTGCTCGATCATGTCCTTCCACACCGCCACCGGCATCCGGAAGGGCGCCTCGCGGTCCCAGGGAATCGGCTCGACGCGGAAGCCGCCGTCCCCGGCGAAGGCGGTGCCGGAGAAGAGCAGGAGGAGTGGCGCCTCACCGTCCTGGAGTGCGTCGAAGTACCGTGCCGCGGCGATGTCCAGGTCGTAGGTGCAGGGCACGACGAGGTCCACCTCGGTCTCCGTGGTGAAGGACGGGACCATGAGGGAGACCTGGGCGAACTGCAGGGGCTGGAGCGTGCTTCCCCAGCGGGAGCGGTCGCCGAAGAGGTCGTGCAGTCCGTCCGCCTCGCCCTGCTCGTAGCCGCGCCGGGCCGGTTCGATGCGGATCTGGCAGCGCAGCGCGAGGGCGTGCACCCGTGCTTCTCCGGACGCGGTGATGCGCAGCCTGAAGACCAGCGTGGGACCCGCCGCGTACGGGTCGGCGCGGACCCCGGTGCAGGTGAAGGCGAATTCCGTCACCGCGGCTGCCCCTTCTCCAGGGTCCGGGCGCGTCCCTCGACGTGTGCGAAGAACGCCTGGAGATCGGCTCTCGCCTCGGCGCCGCCGTCGAAGCCCTGCCACAACAGGCGCATGCGTCCCACCAGTTCGTAACAGATGTCGATCGGTACGAGGTAGCACTCGGCCCGGCCCTCCGTGCGACGCATCAGCAGCGCCTCGACGTCGGGTTCGAGCAGGGCGGCGAGGCGACTGGCGCCGAGCACGGTCTGCCAGGTCTCCGGGTCGAGTTCGCTCTCGGTGGCTCCGGCCGGGCTCGGGTAGAGCGCGACCAGCCGGTCCAGCGCCGCGTTGCGGAAGAAGAACGCGACGCCGACCGGGATCTGCAGAAGCTCCCACGCACCGTCGTCGAGGCGGTGGTCCGCATCCGACAGATAGCGGTCGGGGACCGTTCTGAAGCGTCCGTGGGCTGCGCCTGGCTTCTCGAACAGCAGGGCGCACGGGGTGCACGCACAGGCCAGGGCACGCTTCTCGGTGTCCACGAGATGCCGGTGACCGCCCTCGGCCACGGGCACGCCGCACAGCTCGCACCGTTCCTGCCTGGGTTCCGGCGGCGCGGCGAATCTGCGCAGGCCTCGGGCGCGGGCAACGGAGGCCGGGCGACGATCGGCCCTGGTCGGGGGGGCGCTCACGGCGCCTTCGCGGCAGTGGTCGCCCCGGCTCCGGCAGTTCCGGCCGGCGGGCGGGTGGCGATCTGGAGCAGGGGTGGCTCCCGATCGACGGTCACCGACTCCATCACCACCTGGTCCACTTCCGGTACGAAGCAGGCCAGCGCGTCCTCGACACTGCGCCGCGTCGCCGCGCCCGTGCTCGGGCAGCCGCAGCCACCGTCGTCACCGGCCTCGGCCGAGGAGCGCAGCCGCAGGATGCCGGTCTCCTCGTCGTAGCCGACGACCTCGACGGGGTCGCGTACGGATTCCAGGGCGCGCGCGATGCGCGTGCCGATGTCCTCCGGGTGCAGATCATGCAGAGCCAGCAGGCTCGACACGAGTTCGTCGTCGAGCAGCGCGGCGAGCGGTCCGTCGCCGGTTCCCCGGTCCGCGGGGGTGCCGAGGCGGCCGACGATCCGGGCCAGGCCGGCGCCGTAGAAGTCCATCAGGACCCGCACCAACTCCTCTGCTGCGGCGCACACTTCCTGGTCGCCGGTGGTGCTCAGGCGGTCGAGCAGGTCCTCGACCCGCTGCCCGGCCTCCACGGCGTCGAGAGCCCTCGGCGGTGCGACGACCGTCGCTGCGGCGCTCATCCGGCCAGTCCGCTCAGCCCGGTGGGCACATGCATCTGCTCGACGGTCTTGCCGCCGCCCACGTACATGTGGACGCCGCACGGCAGACAGGGGTCGAAGCTGCGGACGGTCCGCATGATGTCGATGCCCTTGAAGTTCTCCGGGGTGTTCTCCTCGAAGATCGGTGTGTTCTGCACCGCGTCCTCGTAGGGGCCGGGGGTGCCGAACGTGTCCCGGGTGCTGGCGTTCCACGGGGTGGGCGGGTACGGGTGGTAGTTGGCGATCTTCCCGTCCCTGATCACCATGTGATGGGAGAGCACGCCGCGTACGGCCTCCGTGAAGCCGACGCCGATGCTCTCGTCCGGCACGTCGAACTTCTCCCAGGTCTGGGTGCGTCCGGCGCGGACCTCCTCAAGCCCCTTCTCGGCACAGTGCAGCGCGATCGCGGCGGCGTACGCCTGGAAGTAGGTGCGGGCGCGGTTGCGTTCCAGCGCGTTGCTCCACTTCGGGATCTTCCACTCGAAGGTGGTCTCGGGCTTGGTCATCGTGCGCGGCAGGTTGATGACGACGCTGTGGCCGGTGGCCTTCACATAGCCGACGTCGACGAGCCCGGACAGGGCGGTGGACCAGAGGCGGGCGATGGGGCCGCCGCCGGTGTCCAGTGCCAGGTGGTCCTTGCCGTCGAACCAGCGGGGCGACATCACCCAGCTGTACTTGTCGTCGAAGTTCCGCTTCTGTGGTGCGGGGATCGTGTGCTGGTTCCACGGGTGGCGTGGGTCCACCGGGTTGCCCAGCGGGTCGTGGGTGACGAACTGTTCCTTGCCCTGCCAGTCGTCGTAGTACGAACTGCCGAGCAGGATCCGGATGCCGAGGTTGATCTCGGTGAGGTCGTTGGTGACCAGTTTGCCGTCCACGATCACGCCGGGGGTGACGAACATCTTCCGTCCCCAGTCCGTCATGTTGGCGTACGTGAAGTCGCAGTGTTCGGGGTCGTTGAGCGCTCCCCAGCAGCCGAGCAGCACCCGCCGGCGGCCGACCTCCTCGTACCCGGGCAGCGCCTCGTAGAAGAAGTCGAACAGGTCGTCGTGCAGGGGGACGACCCGCTTCATGAACTCCACGTACCGCATGAGGCGGCTGAGGTAGTCCGTGAAGAGCTGGACGGACGCGACCGTGCCCACACCGCCCGGGTAGAGCGTGGAGGGGTGCACATGGCGCCCTTCCATCAGGCAGAACATCTCCCGCGTGTAGCGGCTCACTTGAAGGGCCTCGCGGTAGAACTCTCCCTCGATGGGATTGAGGGAGCGCATGATGTCGGCGATCGTGCGGTAGCCGTGCTCCCCGGCGTGCGGCGCCTCGGTGCGTTCGGCGAGTTCCAGGACTCCGGGGTTGGTCTCACGGACCATTTTCTCGCAGTAGTCGACCCCGACCAGGTTCTCCTGGAAGATGTTGTGGTCGAACATGTACTCCGCCGACTCGCCCAGGTTGATGATCCACTCAGCGAGGTTCGGCGGCTTCACCCCGTAGGCCATGTTCTGCGTGTAGACAGAACATGTGGCGTGGTTGTCGCCGCAGATCCCGCAGATGCGGCTGGTGATGAAGTGGGCGTCCCGGGGGTCCTTGCCCCGCATGAAGACGCTGTAGCCACGGAAGACCGACGAGGTGCTGTAGCACTCCGCGACCCGCTTCTGCTTGAAGTCGATCTTCGTGTGGATGCCGAGACTGCCTACGATCCGGGTGATCGGATCCCAGGCCATCTCGACGAGGCCACTGCCGTCACCGGCCGCCTTCGTCGTGGGTGCCATTGTGTGTGCCATGACCCTTCTGGGGAGTGGGAGTTGGTGGAGGAGGGAAGCGGGGCGGAAACGGGACGTTCACCGATCGCGGGGTGCGGGGCGCCCGGCGGACGCCGCGCCGGTCACCGGGGCGATCGGTACCCGGTGGTCAGCTTGGAGCCCTTGTGACGCCACTTCGGTTCCTTGTCCACGGTCTTCGCCGTGATCGACCGGAGCCTGCGGACCACCGCTCCGTACGCTCCGCTGGCGGCGCTGGAGACCTTGCCGCCGGGCGGTTCGTCCATGAACGGCATGAACTTGTCGGGGAATCCGGGCATGGTGCAGGCGATACAGATCCCGCCGACGTTCGGGCAGCCGCCGATGCCGTTCATCCAGCCGCGCTTGGGCACGTTGCACTTGACGACGGGACCCCAGCAGCCGAGCTTGACCAGGCATGTGGGCGAGTCGTACGTGGTGGCGAACTGGCCCTGCTCGTAGTAGCCGGCCCGGTCGCACCCCTCGTGCACCGTGGCTCCGAAGAGCCAGGCCGGGCGCAGCTTGTCGTCCAGCGGGATCATCGGTGCGGATCCCACCGCCTGGTAGAGCAGGTAGGTGAGGGTCTCCGAGAAGTTGTCCGGCTGGATCGGGCAGCCGGGCACGCACACGATCGGGATACCGGCCTTCGAGGTCCAGTCCCAGCCCAGGTAGTCGGGTACGCCCATGGCACCGGTCGGATTGCCGGCCATCGCATGAATGCCGCCGTAGGTGGCGCAGGTACCGATGGCGACGACCGCCAGGGCCTTGGGCGCCAGCCGGTCGATCCACTCACTGGTGGTGATGGGCTGGCCTGTCTCGGGATTGTCGCCGAAGCCGCACCAATACCCCTCCTTCTTGATCGACTCGTTGGGGATGGACCCCTCGACGACCAGCACGAAGGGGTCGATCTCGCCGCGTTCGCCCTTGAAGAACCACTCGATGAAGGTGTCCGCACCGCCCACCGGACCGCATTCGAAGTCGATCAGGGGCCAGTGGACCTGGATCTTGGGCAGCCCGGGCAGCACACCGAGCACGATCTCCTCGATGCTGGGCTGCATCGCCGCGGTCAGCGACACCGAGTCGCCGTCACAGCTCAGCCCCGCGTTGATCCAGAGGATGTGGATCGGGGACTCCTCGTCGGCGGCCGCTCCCTCTGCCGGGGCGCCGACCGTGTTCGCTGTTGCTGCATCCATGGGGATGCCTCCTTGGAGAGCTCTGCAATGAATGCCCGCATTTCGGCGTTCATGTCCAGCTAACAGTCGGTCGGTCCAGGTGCGACGGCGAGCGCCGCCGTTGCGGTGACATTGCGGACCCGGCCGGCGGAAGGTTCCGCCGTACGCGTGCCGGGAACGCCGGTGCCGAGATGGTTCGGAGTCCGGACCGGGGGTTCCTTGCGCACGAAGGCGCGGCGCAGCGAGTGGTAGGGCGCGTCCGGGTCGAAGAAGATGGACCGCATCGCGGCCAGTTCCTCCTGCCGGTGGACGGCCAGCGGCTTGACCGCCTCCTGGCGCTCCAGCACCGTCTTCTTCCGGGCGATCCGGGCCTGTACGCCGGTCGACGAGGCCAGCCGGACGGCCAGCCGGAGGGCCTCGCCCGTGAAGTCCTGGGGCGGGCAGGCGACCGTCCGGTCCACCAGGCCGAGCCGTTCGGCGGCTTCGGCGCCGAGTGGCAGCGCTTCATGGACGAGCCGTTCGGCGACATCGGGGCCCACTCGGTGCGGCAGGGTGCGGGTCCAGTACTCCGAGCCGGAGAGTCCCATCAGCCGGTAGTGCGGGTTCAGGACCGATCCCTTGCGGCACCAGACCTCGTCGGCGGCCAGGGCGAGCATTGCTCCTCCGGCGGCGGCGTTGCCGCCCACGGCGGCGATCACCAGCCGGTCGGTGGTGGTCAGGACGGCCTGCACCAGGTCGTTCATCGCGTTGATGTTGGCCCAGGACTCCTCGCCGGGGTCGGCCGCCGCCTCGATGACGCCCAGGTGGATGCCGTTGGAGAAGAAGTCCCGGCCGCCGCCCAGCACCAGGACCGAGGTGGGCCGGGAGCAGGCGGTCCGGTACGCGTCCAGGAGGCGCGTGCAGTGCGTGGTGCTCATGGCCCCGCCGGGGAACGAGAACATGAGATGTCCGACGGCGCCGGTCTCCTCGTAGCGGATGTCGGTCCAGGTTCCGCGGCGCTCGGGTGCGTCCGGCGGGACCGGGTCCTCGGGCAGCGGAGGCAATCGGTCACCGAGCGCCAGGACGGCGGGGAGTTTGAGCGGGGCGGGCTCTCCCGGCCGCCGTCTGGCCCGCAGTTCCGGGATCCATACGGCGCCGTCCGGGGTCGCCCGGCAGACCGCGCCGGCCCGCGTGGCGAGCAGCTCTCCGGGGCGGCCACGCAGCCGGTCCTCGGGGTGTCCTCCGTGCAGAAACCACTCGCCGCCGAGCAGTTCGTCCAGCACGCCGGGTTGCGAATCGGCCGCCCGCAGCTTGCGCAGCACGGTCTCGGTGGAGTCGGACCGCCAGTCGATCCGGCGGAGTTCCTGTCGGAAATACGGCCGGGTGCCGTCGGTGGCGCGTGCGCTGTCCTGGGGCCGGGGTGTGTACATTCCCGAGGCGAATCGGTCGACGGCCTGCAGCACCGCCGTCAGCGCCGCGTCGGAGACCTCGTTGCGGTACAGGTCGCTCTTGCCCACCTGTGGTACGGGGAGTTCGGCCGACGCCCAGACGTCTCCGGCGTCCATCTCCTCGTCGGCCTGCAGAACCGTCACGCCCCAGCGGGTGACGCCTTCATGGATCGCCCAGTCGAGCGAGGACGGTCCGCGGTCGCCGACGGGTCCGGGATGGACGATGAGGCAGGTGTACGCCGACCACACGTCCCGCGGGATGGCAGTCCTGAGCATCGGAGCCACGATCAGGTCAGGTGCGGACCGTCGGACCTCGCCCCGCAGATGGTCATCGGAGAGTGCGAGTCCGACCGCCACGGTGTGGCCCCGGTCCCGCAGCTCCGCGTGGACGCGCTGAGTAAGGCTGTTGAACGCACTCGCGACGAGCAGGATGTGCACGGCGGACTCCCAGCGGCTCTGAGGTTCTGCGGCTCCCGACCGGAGCAGGTCCGGCCGCCTGCAAGCCTCGGTCACACCCGACGGGCTCCGTCACCACAGGGCGGCGGAGTCACTCGAAAGGGGGAAAGTCCTGCGGCCACCCGACGGCCGAAAACGCAGCCATGGGGACGACGGTGCATCAGGGCGGCCAGTGCGGCCCTGATGCACCGTCGGCTCACTTCGCGTCCGCGTTCTTCCTCAGACCCCTGGACCGCTTCCCGACCACGGCCACGACCCCGGCGGCACTGCCCGCGAAGGCGAGCGCGACCATCCACGGCCGGTCGAACACATGCCAGGTGACATGGTCGAGGGAGTACCGGCCGGGGCCGGTCAGTCCGATCGCTGCGGCGGTGAAGCCGAGGAACGCCGGGTACTCGTACCCGCCGCTCTGCGCGAAGAAGCCCGCGGGCGCGTGGACGGCGACGGCACCCGCCATGGCGCCTGCCGCCGCCGCTCCGGCGGCGGGTGTGGCGAGGCCGAGGGCCAGCAGGCCGCCGCCGCCCACCTCACCGAGTCCGGCGGCGACGGCGCTGTGCTTGGGCGGATGGAAGCCCATGGCCTCCATGCCCGCGGTGGTTCCTTCGATACCCCCGCCGCCGAACCAGCCGAACAGCTTCTGGGTGCCGTGCGCGGCCAGGACCGCGCCGGTGCCGACGCGCAGGAAAAGAAGGCCGAGGTCACGCCGGTTGACGCAGGTCATCGGGGGCTCCGTGGGGTAGTGGGGGGTGGTCGGGGTCACGGATCCACTCTCCGCGCCGCAACGAATGGACGTACCCCGGTACTACTCCGTCCGGGATGGCGTCGGGTGGTCCGCCCGGTGCGACGAACGTCATTGTGCAACTTGTTGCACAATGACGTTCCGTTCGTCTACAACTGGCGCAACGACACTGCGCGAGGAGCCGCCGGATGACCCCGTACCCGAATCTGCTGAGCCCGCTCGACCTCGGGTTCACCACCCTTCCGAACCGGGTGCTGATGGGGTCGATGCATGTCGGCCTGGAAGAGGCCGAGCGCGGCTTCGAGCGGATGGCGGCGTTCTACGCCGCCCGCGCCCGCGGCGGAGTCGGGCTCATGGTCACCGGGGGCATCGCGCCGAACGACCGTGCCCGCCCGTATCCCGGCGGCGCCAAGCTGACCACGGAGGCGGAGGCCGAGCAGCACACCCAGGTCACCGCCGCCGTGCATGCGGCGGGCGGCCGGATCGCGATGCAGATCCTCCACTTCGGCCGGTACGCGCACCACCCGGATCTGGTGGCGCCGAGCGCGATCCAGGCCCCGATCAGCCCCTTCACCCCGCACGCCCTGACGGACGACGAGGTCGAGGAGACCATCGAGGACTTCGTCCGGACCGCCGAGCTGGCGCGGCAGGCAGGCTACGACGGTGTCGAGATCATGGGCTCCGAGGGCTATCTGATCAATGAGTTCATCGCCGCCGGGACCAACCATCGCACCGACCGCTGGGGCGGCTCGTACGAGAACCGCATCCGGTTCCCCGTCGAGATCGTGCGCCGGGTCCGCGAGCGGGTCGGCAGCGACTTCATCCTGATCTACCGGCTCTCGATGCTGGACCTGGTGCCCGGCGGCTCCTCGCTGGAGGAGGTCGTGCGGCTCGCCCGGGAGATCGAGGCGGCCGGGGCCACGATCATCAACACCGGAATCGGCTGGCACGAGGCCCGCATCCCCACCATCGCGACGTCCGTGCCGCGCGGTGCGTACACCTGGGTCACCGAAAAGGTGCGCGGGGCCGTCTCCGTACCGCTGGTGACCAGCAACAGGATCAACACCCCCGAGGTGGCCGAGGAGATCCTCGCGTCCGGGCGGGCGGACATGGTGTCCATGGCCCGGCCTTTCCTCGCCGACCCGGACTTCGTCGCCAAGGCGAGCGCGGGACGTGCCGACGCGATCAATACGTGCATCGGCTGCAACCAGGCGTGCCTCGACCACACGTTCAGCGGAAAGATCACCTCCTGCCTGGTCAATCCGCGCGCCTGCCACGAGACCGAACTCACGTTGTCGCCGACCCGGACCCGTAAGCGCGTCGCGGTCGTCGGAGCGGGTCCCGCCGGGCTCGCGTGCGCCGTATCGGCGTCCGAGCGCGGGCACGAGGTGACGCTCTTCGACGCGGCCGACGAGATCGGCGGCCAGCTGAATGTGGCGTGCCGGATCCCCGGCAAGGAGGAGTTCGACGAGACGCTGCGCTACTTCCGCACCCGGCTCGCGGAGCAACAGGTCGAGCTCCGGCTCGGTACGAAGGCGACGCCGGACACGCTCGACGGCTTCGACGAGATCGTCCTCGCCACCGGCGTCACACCCCGCTCCCCCGCGATCCCGGGCCTGGACCATCCCAGCGTGGTCAGCTACCTCGACGTCCTGCGCGACGGGGCGCCCGTCGGTCAGCGGGTCGCGATCATCGGTGCGGGCGGGATCGGCTTCGACGTGGCCGAATTCCTGACGGACGGCGGCGATGCGGCGAGCCTCGATCCGGAGGTGTTCTTCCGGCACTGGGGGGTCGACACCGCGTACCGGGAGCGTGGCGGCCTGCGCCTCCCCGAGCGCCCGAAGCCGCCGCGCACCGTACATCTCCTGCAGCGCAGGACGAGCAAGGTGGGCGCCGGGCTGGGCCGGACGACCGGCTGGATCCACCGTACGGAACTGCGGCACCGAGGCGTCACGATGATCGCGGGCGCCACGTACGACCGCATCGACGACGACGGTCTGCACCTGACGGTCGACGGCGAGCAGCACCTCCTGCCGGTGGACACGGTGGTGCTCTGCGCCGGTCAGGAGCCGCGGCGGGAACTGCACGAGGAGCTGATCGCCGCGGGCCGCACGCCGCATCTGATCGGCGGCGCCGACGTGGCCGCCGAACTGGATGCCAAGCGGGCCATCCGCCAGGGGACGGAGCTCGCGGCAGCTCTGTGACGCCCGGGCCGTCCCTAGGATGCTCTCCATGTCACTCCCGCACGCGATCCTCACCGCCCTGCTCGAAAAGCCGTCGTCGGGGCTGGAGCTGACCCGCAGGTTCGACCGGTCGATCGGCTACTTCTGGTCGTCCACGCACCAGCAGATCTATCGCGAGCTGGGAAAACTGGAGCAGGCCGGACAGATCCGGGCCCTGCCTTCGGCACAGCCGGCCCGTGGGCAGAAGAAGGAGTACGAGGTCCTGCCCGCGGGCCGCGCGGCCCTGTCCGCATGGGTGGCGCTCCGGGAGGACCCGAAGCAGATCCGCGATCCGCTGCTGCTGCGGATGCGCGCGGCGGCGGTGGTCGGCGCACCCGGCCTGGACGTGGAACTCCGCCGCCATCTGGAGCTGCACCGGCAGCAGCTGGCCGAGTATCTGGAGATCGAGGAGCGGGACTTCCCGCCGGAGCGGAACTCGGAGGAGGACCGGCTGCGGCATCTCGTGCTCCGCGGCGGCATCGATCTGGAGAACTTCTGGATCGGCTGGCTGACACGGGCGCTGGACGGGATCCTGGACACCGGTTCGAGCCCGCCGAGAGGGTGAGGGGATCCCTCCCATGCTCTTGAGGCCATGGGAGGGACCACGTAAGAAGCGCCACCGGACGCACCCGGCGCCGGTCGCCCGACGGCCTCCCCCGCGACGGGAAGTGGATCGGCGAGCGGCGTCGTGCGACTTCGATGGCAAGGCGGAGGAAGGAGTCGACGCTGAGCGTCGGTGACTGACGACAACGCGGCAAGCGGAGTCGCACGACGCCGGGAACCCACCCCCTGTCGCGGGGGAGGCCGTTACGACCCGCCGACCGGCGTCCTGCCGAGTTCCGGACGCAGCGTCAGCTGATCCTTCGTCCGGGCATTGCCGATCACGACCCGCGACGGCACACTCGGCGCAGGCTCCGCCTCGATCCTGGCCCGGTACGCCGACGGCGTCGTCCCCTCCTGCGCCCGGCTGAGCAGCATGACCCCCCGCACCGCCGCCGCCGACCCCAGCAGCGCCGGGACCAGCGCGATCGTCCCACCCTGAAGGCGCTCGCCGAGCAGCGCCAGACCTATCGCCGCGGCGGCGACGGGATTGGCGAGTGTCACGACCGCGAGCGGCGCGCCGAGACCACCCCGGTAGGCGGTCTGCGAGAGCAGCAGGCCCCCCATCGCGAAGGCCGAGACGAGCAGCGCCGCTGTCACCAGGCGCCAGCTGAACAGCGGGCCCGTGTGGTCCGTGACCGCCACCGTCAGAGTCTGGGTGAGCGCCGAGGCGACGCCTGACGTGATGCCGGACGCCGCGGCATGCCTCAGTCCGGGGCGGGCTCCCGGCCGGCTGAGTCCGGCGACGACCGCCATGGTCGCCGCACCGACCGCGAGCGTCTCGACCAGGCTCAGCGTCTCGTGCGGTGCGGAGCCGCCCGCCGTCAGCAGCAGGGCGCCCAGGCCGAGCAGGGTGAGGATCGTGCCGCGCCATTCGGTCCCGGTCACCCGGCGCCCGGCGGCGCGCGCACCCAACGGTACGGCGGCGACCAGCGTCAGCGCGCCGAGCGGCTGGACGAGGGTGAGGGGCCCGTACTTCAGCGCAGCTACGTGCAGCAGCGCGCCAGCGGCGTTGAGTCCGACCGCCGACCACCACGCCCCGCGCCCGAGCATCCGGAGCACCCCGGTGCCCGGCTGGGTGCGCCCGGCGAGCCGGGCCTGAGCCACCGCCGCCGAGGCGTACGCGGCGGCGGAGACCAGGGAGAGGGCGACGGCGATCAGTGTGGCGTTCATGGCCGGCCCCCCGACGACGAGGCGTACGCCTGGGAAACGGCCGGGTCGGGAACATGGGACATCGGGAGCGCGGTACCGGCGAGTGCGGGCTCGCCCCCGGCGCCGGACGGCCACGGCAGATGCCCTCGGACCTGCTCCGTCCGTTGGAGCCGCAGCACCGCGAACGTGACGGCGAGCAGCGCGCTGACGACGATCGAGTCGAGCCAGTAGTGATTGGCGGTGCCGACTATCACCAGCAGGGTGACGAGCGGGTGCAGCAGCCACAGCCACCGCCACCGCGAACGCGTCGCCACGATCAGTCCGACGGCGACCATCAGCGCCCAGCCGAAGTGCAGCGAGGGCATCGCGGCGAACTGGTTCGCCATGGAGTCGGTCGCCGGAGTGTCTCCGTACACCGTCGGCCCGTACACCTGGCCGGTGTCGACCAGTCCGGCGGCGGGCAGCATCCGCGGCGGGGCGAGCGGGAACAGCAGATGGAGCGCGAGAGCCGCACCGGTGAGCGCCGCGAGGATCCGGCGCGACCAGACGTAGTGGCGCGGGCGGCGCCCGTACAGCCAGGCCAGGAAGAGCAGCGTGGCCGGGAAGTGCACGGTCGCGTAGTAGGTGTTCGCGAGGCGGATCAGCGTCTCGCTGTGCAGCAGCGCGCCCTGCACGGCGCCCTCACTCGGCAGATGCGCCGCGCGTTCGAAGTCCCAGACGTGTCCGGCGTTGCGGTACGCCTCCTCGACGTGACCGTTCGCGGCCTGCCGGCCGAGTTTGTAGTCCACGAAGAGCCCTACGACGAGAAGGAGCTCGCGGACGAGGGGCGGTCGGGCAGAAGTGTCCGGCTCCCGATCTGCGGGCTCGCTGCGGGCGTACGTCACCCGGTGCCCCTTTGCTGACGAAGCGCTGTTACGGCGGCATGGTCCAGTCCACGCCATATCGATACGCCAGTGTACCGATACGTTGGCGTATCGGTACACGCACGTTTCGGTACACTGGCGTATCGGAAGACCTCGTCGCAGAGAGGGAAAGCACATGTCGTCGCACGATTCCGTGCAGGAACAGGCCCACACCTCGCGTCGCTCGAAGATCACGCCGGAGCGGGCGCAAGAGTTCTACACGGCTGTGCTCGAACTGCTCAGGGAGAGCGGTTACGAATCGCTCACCATGGAGGGGGTCGCCGCCCGCACCCGGTGCGGGAAGTCCACCCTCTACCGACAGTGGGGCTCCAAGCCGGAACTGGTCGTCGCGGCGCTGCACAGCACCCGGCGAATGCTGCTCTCGCACATCGACACGGGCTCGCTCGCCGGTGACCTGCGTGAGGCAGCCCAGGCCATCGGCGCGGGTTCCGGGCGTGACACCCCACTGATGCACGCACTCAGCCATGCCGCGCTGCAGAGCCCGGAGCTGCTCTGCGCGCTGCGCGAGTCGCTGATCCTGCCGGAGATCGCAGCGATCGACACCATGGTCCAGCGAGCCATGGAGCGTGGTGAGATCCCCATGGACAACCCCGCGGCGGAGTTCGTCTCCGCGCAACTGCTGGGCGTGATGCGGGCCAGGCCGCTGCTGGAGGCGAAGATCGCGGATGAGGCATATCTCACCCGCTTCGTGGAGAGCGCCGTACTCCCCGCACTGGGACTGGACCCGGCCGCCACCGGGTCCTGATGAACGTGGGTCGTCGTCCGAGTGGATGACGAGGACCCGCCTGCGCCGCACCGTGGGGACGGGGGCGGCGCACCGTCCGGCCGGCCGGTGACTTCTTCGGGAGTCACCGGCCGCCCGCGTCAGCCGCCGCGGTGGAGCGGTACGGACGGCTGGATGCGGGCGGCTCCCCCGACTCCGACGCGGGGACCGTCTCGACCGCTGTTCGTCGAGAAGATCGTCGCACTGAATCTGCCGGCGCCGTTCCATGTGGCGCAGGCGGCGCACCGAGTCATGCAGCGAGAGGACGGCGGCGGCTCAGTGATCAACATCGGCAGCGTCTCCGCGCACACCCCGCACCCGGGTACCGCCTCCTACACGGCGGCGAAGGCGGGACTGCCGGCACCGACCCGGGCACCGGCCCCGGAACGGGCGCCGAAGGTGCGCGTCAACCACATCACGACGGGACCGATCCGCACCGAGAGCGCGGCGTCGGGGTACGGCGGCTGTGGTGACGCGGCACGGAACGGGCGAGCGCACAGCGGTCCCTTCTCGTCCTCTTGACGATATCAATCAATGCTCTTATCGTCTTTGCGACGACAACGAGGGGGTTCCGACATGGCCGACATCACCAAGCGGTTCGGCTGGCGCCATCTGCGCTCCGCACCCACCGCCCACATCCGCCACCACGACCGCGGCCGGCTCACGCACGACGGACCGGGACTGAGCTTCTGGTACCGGTCACTGCACGCGGCCCTCTCCGAAGTGCCGGTCAGCGACCGTGAGTTGGCCATGGCCTTCCACGCACGCACGTCCGACTTCCAGGACGTCACCGTGCAGGCCACCGTGACGTATCGGATCAGTGACCCCGCCGAGGCGGCCACCCGGCTCGACTTCTCCGTCGACCCCGACACCGGCGCCTGGCGCGGTGCGCCGTTGGAGCAGATCGCCACGCTCCTCACCGAGACCGCCCAGCAGCACACCCTCGACGTACTGGCCCGCACCCCACTGGCCGGCGCTCTGGTCGACGGGGTCGCCACGGTACGGGAACGGGTCGCCGAGGGACTGGCCGCCGAGCCCCGACTGCCCGCGACCGGCATCGATGTGGTGGCGGTGCGCGTGGTCGCGATCCGCCCCGAGGCAGAGGTGGAGCGCGCGCTGCGCACCCCGGCCAGGGAGCAGATCCAGCAGGAGGCCGACCGGGCGACGTACGAACGCCGGGCGGTGGCCATCGAGCGCGAGCGGACCATCGCGGAGAACGAACTGGCCAGCCAGATCGAACTCGCCCGCCGCGAGGAGCAGTTGGTCGAGCAGCGTGGTACCAACACCCGGCGGGAGGCGGAGGAGAACGCGGCGGCCGACGGGGTACGCGCAGAGGCCGAGGCGGCGCGCAAGGTGCGGCTCGCCCGCGCCGAGGCAGAGGCCGCACGTGAGGTCGGCGCCGCGCGCGCCGAGTCGCAGGCGGCCTGGCTGCGGGTGCACGGCGAAGTGAACGCCTCGACGCTGCACGCCCTGGCCGCCACCCGGCTCGCCGAGAACCTGCCGCGCATCAACAGCCTCACGCTCCCCCGATCTCCTCACCGACCTGCTCGCCAAGCTCGGCCGGCCCGGCCCGGAGACACGCGCGTGAGCCTCGCCCCGCGCGCGGTGCTCGTGCACCGCACCACCGAGTACGAGGAGTTGCTCGCCCGGCACGGAACGCACGGCCAGGCCGCGTTCTTCCTGTCCACTCGCGGCCGCTCCATCGAGGAGGTGGCACGGCGGCACGGGCGAACGCAGCAGGCGCTCGCCGATGTGGCGGCAGCCGTACCGCTCCACTGGCGCCAGTCGCGGGTCGAGCGCGCGGACCTCGACCGCTTCCTCTTCGCTCCGGAGGACGTGGTGGTCGTGGTCGGACAGGACGGGCTGGTCGCCAACGTCGCCAAATACCTCTCCGGCCAACCCGTCGTGGGCATCGACACCGACCCGGGCCGCAATCCGGGGGTGCTGGTGCGCCACCGTCCGGGCGATGCGGCCGCCCTGCTCCGGGCGGCCTCATCGCCCGGCGGGACAACGGACGACCTCACCATGGTCGAGGCCGTCGCCGACGACACCCAGCGCCTCCTCGCCCTCAATGAGATCTACCTGGGCCCGCCCGGCCACCAGACGGCGCGATACCGTCTCGGCCCCGACGCCCCGGACTCCCCCGCCGAACCACAGGCGTCCTCCGGGGTCCTGGTCGGCACCGGTACCGGCTCCACAGGCTGGCTGCGCTCACTGTGGCAGGAGCGCGGGAGCGCACTGTCGCTGCCGCGCCCGACCGACCCCCGGCTCGTCTGGTTCGTGCGTGAAGCGTGGCCGTCGCCCACGACCGGCACCTCGCTGGTGGCGGGCGAACTGGGGCGCGAACAGCGGCTGCGGCTCACGGTCGAGTCGGACCGGGTGGTGGTCTTCGGCGACGGAATGGAGTCCGACGCCATCGAACTGACATGGAGTCAGACAGTACGGCTCGGCGTCGCGGCGACCTCGCTGCGACTGGCGGTCTGAGCATGCGTCACCCGCTCCGTGTGGGGCGGACACGAGCTGTCCGGCGGTCGGTGGCAGCGGCCGGCCTACGCACGGGCCATGTACCGCGGGCCCGGGTTCCTCATCCTCGACGAACCCACCAGCAAGAGGGGCGCCCGGAGCGAGCACCGGATTTCGCGGCGCTGCGGACGACGACCCCGGACCCGATCACCCTGGTCGTCACCCGCCGTCTCGACCATGTGAGGGTGGTCGACCGGATCCTCGTCCTCGACCGGGGAAGAATTCGGGAGTAAGGAACCTTTGATCAACCGGCGTACGGCGACGGTCTCTTCGCCGAACTGTACGCCCTGTCCCAGGTCCGTTGAACCGAGGGGCCGCCGCACCCGCTGCACACCGGGTGCGGCGGCCCCGCCCCCGGAGAACCCCACGCGCAACACCCGTCCGCCCGTCGCCCAAGCGGCACTCGGCGTGGGCGTCATCGTGCAGGACGAACAGGGCCGCATCCTGCTCGGCAGGCACCACGGCGGCACCTGGGAGCTGCCCGGGGTGCATTAGGCAAGTCCGTTGTCGGATACTGCCGCGCCGGATGCGCGGTCCGTGCCGCGCCGGTCCAGGAGCTGCCGTCGTAGGACGCCCACCACAGGGAGTTGTCCCCGTGCCCCCGCCACATGCAGTAGAACCGCCCGTTGAAAGCGGCCGGCCCGACACCGTCATCGGTACCCCCGTCGCCGTTCGGCGCGTCGGCGTGCTCCAGGAGCTGCCGTTGTAGACGCTGCACCACAGGTTGGGATCATCCGCGCCAGGGGCGACGCAGTGGAGCTTGCCGCCGAACTCGGCGAGCGCCGGGCCCAAGGTGCTGCGCAGCGGGGTGGTGGTGTTGGTGCTCCAGGTGCTGCCGTCGAAGGCGGAGCGCCACACGGAGTTGTCGGGGTGCCTCGCTCTACGAGGTGGAGGCGGTCCTGGTAGACGGCGGCGGGCGGGTCGCACTGGGTGGCGGCGGTGCCGGCGTCTTTCTCCTCGCTCCAGGTGCTGCCGGTGCGGGTGGAGTGGAAGACCGCGGCGTCGCTCCAGTCGATGAACAGCTGATAGCGACCGTTGTCGCTGTAGGTGCGGGAGCCGCTGAAGCCGGGCTGGAGCGCGTCGATGGTCCAGCCGACGTTGTACGAGCCGAGGCACCCCCGGCCTGATGAACGGTCCGGAGGGGAGTGCTCCGGGCATCTGCAGGGCTGTCGGCCCGGGAAGCGGCAACGTGGCAGGTCTTGTCGCCGACCGGATCGATGCTGGTGGCGACGGTCCCGGTCAGGACCTCGACGGGAGTGCCCAACACCCTTGATGGTCAAGGGATTCCCGGCAGGCAGGGATCCGATCGTGTCCGCGATGCCAGGGAGCGACGGAAAGCAAGTTCCCACCCGTTGCCGCACCACCACGACAACTACTCACGTACTCAAGTACGCGTACTCATGTGCGGCCGAAAGGCGCCCCCAAAGATGTGCTCATGGCACGAACCTCTGGTGAGGAAACGGCGAATGCCCATCTTCGACGAGGTGCGTTCCGGCCTTCTCCTCCCCCGCTCGTGGCGGGCCCGGCATCCAGTCGTCGCCCTGTTCGCCACAGCTGCTCCTCAGGGGCAGAGCGCCCAGGCCAGTCGGCCTCCGTACCCCCAAGGGGACTCCCCCTTTGCCGAAAGAGACATGCATGAGTCGCGACCTGCACATACGAGCTGCCACTCCCGAGGACCTGGTCTGGATCCACGAGCTGAGGCACCGCGTGTACGCCCAGGAGCTCGGTCAGCACGCGCCGCAACCGGACCGACGGTTGTACGACGCACTGGACGGCGACAACGTCTACCTCGTCGCGGCCCGGGGGCCGGTCCGCATCGGCTTCGTCAGCCTGACCCCGCCGTGGCTGGGCCGCTACGGCCTGGACAAGTACCTGACACGCGACGAACTGCCGCTGTTGTCCGAGGGGGGACTCTTCGAGGTACGCATCCTCACCGTGGAGCCGTGCTGGCGCAGCACCGCGGTGGCACCACTTCTGATGTACGCGGCCCTGCGCTGGATCTCCTCCCGGGGAGGGCGCACGGTGGTGGCGATGGGCCGCACCGAACTGCTCGACATGTACCTGGCGGTCGGCCTGCGGCCCGTCGGACGCACCGTCCGCAGCGGTGCGGTGACCTTCGAGGTACTGACAGGCGAGGTGGCCGGGCTGACGCAGGTGGCCACCACCCGGTATCGCACCGTCCTGGAGCGGTTCGGCTCCGTGGTTGACTGGCAGTTGGACATGGAATGGGCGCCCGGGCCGGACGGCTGTGAACACGGCGGCGCCTCCTTCACCGCTATTGGAACGGACTTTCGCACCTTGCACCGGCGCCACGAGGTCGTCGCTGCCGACGTGCTGGACGCCTGGTTCCCGCCCGCTCCCGGGGCAGGTGCGGCGCTCACGGAAGACCCGGCCTGGTCCGCCAGAACCTCGCCTCCCGCCGGCGCCGAGGGCCTGCTGTCGGAACTCGCGAAGGCCCGGGCACTGCCGGTGGAGACGCTCGTGGCCGGGGCCGGCTCGTCGGACCTGATCTTCAGAGCGTTCGACCGGTGGCTGACCCCGGAGAGCAGGGTGCTTCTGCTGGACCCGGGGTATGGCGAATACGCCCATGTCACCGAGCGCGTGATCGGGTGCCGGGTGGACCGCTTCCGGTTGCACCGGAGGGACGGGTGGCGGATCGACTTCGCCCGGCTGGCCTCTGTCGTCGGGGCGGGTCGTTACGACCTGGTGGTCGTGGTCAACCCGAACAACCCGACCGGACGCCACGCATCCGCCGCCGAACTGCGCACCCTGATCGCGGCCGCCCCGGCCGGGACCCGTTGGTGGATCGACGAGGCCTACCTCGGCTACGTGGACCTGGCGGAGTCGCTCGCCCCACTGGCCGCGGTGGACCCGCGGGTCGTGGTCTGCACCTCGCTGTCCAAGATGTACGCGCTGTCCGGCGTGCGGGCGGCCTTCCTGGTGGCCGAACCCGCCACCGCGGCACTGCTGCGCCGGTGGACGCCACCCTGGGCGGTGAGCCTTCCCGCACAACTCGCCGCCGTGGCCGCCCTGCGGGACCCCGCGCACTACCGCTCCTGCTGGCTCCGCACCCACACCCTGCGCCGTCAACTGGCCGCCGACCTCGCCCGGGTGGCCGACACCGCCGTGGTCGAGGAGGGCGTTGCGAACTTCCTCAACATCACCCTGCCGTACGACGTACCGAGCGCTGCCCGCCTGGTGCGGGAGTGTCGCCGGCACGACGTCTACCTGCGCGACCTGTCACCCCTCTCGCCGCAGTACGAAGGGCGCACCGTACGCGTCGCGGTCAGGGACGCGGCGGAGAACGCGCGCATCGTAGCGGCGTACGGAGCCGCGCTGGAAACGCTGCGACCCGGCTCGCTCTCGCGGCAGTCCGCCGGGTCCCCGGCCGACGTCGCCGCCGGCCACGCCCGGTGATCAGCGTCGCCTCCCTCGCGCCCTTCCTCGGCGGGGCCCTGGCGCTCGGCGGGATCGCTGCGGCACTCTCCGGGCGCCGCGAACTGCTGGTCCGTTGGTGCTGCTGGGCGGTCGGAGTGCCCCTGGTCGCCGGAGCGTTCTGGTGGGGCAGCCCGGGGGTGACGGCCCTCGCGCTCGTGGTCGGGGTGGTCGCGGCGATGGAGTTCGGCGGGCTGACGGGTCTGTCCCGGCCGGACAGGGCGGTACTGGCCGCGGCCGTCTCCGGCGTGGTGCTGACTTCCTGGCTGGCCCCCGGAAACGAGGTGCGGGCGGTGGCGGTCGGCGCGCTGACCATCGCCGCGGTCCCGCTGCTGGCTGGTGACTCCACCCACGGTCTGCGCCGGCTCGGGGCCGGTCTGCTCGGGCTGGTCTGGCTGAGCGTGCTCGCCGCCCTGGCACCGCTCGGCGCGACCGCGCTCGCCCTGTTCGTCGCTGTCTCGGTGGGCGACATCGTCGCGTACTTCGCCGGTCAACGGCTGGGCGGGCCACGGCTGTCACCGCTCTCCCCGGCCAAGCGGTGGAGCGGAACCCTCTCCGGTGCCGCGGCCGCCCTCGGTGTGCTCGCCGCGCTGTCCGCGCTGAGCCTGCCGATGGCGGTCGCGGTGGCGGTCGGCGCCCCGGCGGGGGACCTCCTCGAATCCATGGTCAAGCGAGGAGCGCAGGCGAAGGACTCCGCTCACTGGCTGGCCGGCTCCGGGGGCCTGCTCGACCGAATCGACTCACTCCTCCTCGCCCTGGCCGTCCTTCTCCTCCTGCGCTGACTCAAGGGCTGGCGATCCCGTGGCCTGCGACTCATGTCGCATCTCCCTTCGTACCGCTGGCGTGACGGCGGATGTGGGCGGCGGTCCGGCCGGCCAGCGCGGAGCGCGGTCGCGCAAGGGCTGTGGGGCGAGCGGATCGGACGCGGACCGCTCCAGCAGGTGAAGATCCTGCCCCAGCTCGGTGATGTTGCGGTCGGTGTAGGCGAGGTTGCTGCAGCCGGAGCGGCACTCGCTCTCATCTGGGCCCGTCGGCTCCGGGAGACCCTGGGCGAGGAGGGCAAGGCGGCACGCCGCCGTCTCGGAGCGCCACACGCAGGTCATGCCCACACCGTGATGGAGGTGCGGGTCGATACTCTCCAAGAGCCGCTCGGCGTTACGGGCTGCGATGACCACCCGACCGGGGAAGCGGGCGGCGCCGGCCACCCCGCGGCGGTATTCATCGGCGGCCGGGCCGCCCGGGCCGGCCGCGGAAGCGGCCCGAAGCACTCCTGAGAGACAAGGGCTACGACTCGAACGCTCACCGCCGTGAGCTGCGTAAACGCAAGATTCTGCCCGTAATCTCCCGCAGAGGCGCCCCGAACATCAAAGGCATGGGCAAGCTCCGCTAGGTCGTGGAGCAGACCTTCGCCCTGCTCCACCACTTCAAACGACTCGCCGTCCGATGGGAACGCCGCCCCGAACTCCACGACGCCTTCATCTCGCTCGCCTGCAGCCTCATCTGCTGGAGACGCATCAAGAAGCACCAATCATGATCGTGTTACGAGCACTTCGGGCCAGCTCTCTCCCCGCAGCGCCACGTAGCGAACCGATCTCACGGCCTCGCCCGAGACAGCATCCCGGAGTTCCGCGAGCCCAACCGGCGCAACCGTCACTCGACCGAATCTACCGGTCGTATGGTGGCTCGCCGAGCGAGTGAATGAGACGATTGACTACTTCACCGACAGCGAAGTCCCATCCAGTCAGGCGCTGTCCGCTCCAGTTAATCCCTACCCGGAAGTCATCCTTGGCTAGATCCGGCAAAGCCGCGCTTCGCCAATGATCCAGCGGCATTGAAACAGCACGAAATTGAGGACCCCATAGCTGAGCGGCGCGCTGCGCACGGGTCTCCGACGACCAATAGGGAAAAGCTGGTTGCCCAGAACTTGAGACCGGGGTCGGACTGCCATCGTCGTCTCGAACCCACCAAACGGTACGAGTCCGAGCGATCTCACGGAAGAAGGCCGCTGCCTGAGCCCCGCTTGTGCTCACCTGAATCCTCCTAGATCGTTCCCGACTTGAGCATCACGCTTGAGCGCGGCACCAGAGGGCCCCGGTGCCGCGCCCCGTTCGCACCTTCTTCGCGCGGATGTGGGAGCCGTCCACACACGCGGGTGACCAGTCGAGGGACGGCGCCCCGTCATACGCCGCATACTTCGCGGCTTGCTTATCCGTCAGAAACTACTGGCACTCCGGACCTCCAGACAGTCAGTGATCAACACGACTGCCGAAGGCTCTTCCTCTCACGAACCCCAGGTCAAAGCGCTCTCAGGCTCACGGAGGGCTTAGCCTTGATCCGCCGACAGACCCTGAAGGTGATCTTCTGATCGTTTTGTGAGTCGGTTTCGGGTCGGTGGTCGTGGATGGGTAGGGGGTGTCTGCTGGTCTGCCCAGCTTTTCCACGTTCTTCGGTTCCGGTTGGGCCCTGGCGGGCGGGGTGGTCAGGGGCTGTTCGTGTCAGCCGGGTGAGTCGTGGACGGTGTCGAAGAGGTGTGTCCAGGCGTGTTGCCAGGGCCAGTTGTGCGGCAGGTGCAGGGTGATGCGTCGTGCGGAGCGGGCGATGCGGGCCGGGACCTGGATCAGGTGGGTGCGGAGGGTGGCGGTGGTGGCCTTGGCGTGGAACGCGGAGGTCAGGGAGCCGGTGGCCCGCAGCAGGTTGTAGGTCATCGCCCACAGGGTGAGCCAGGCCGCGTTGGCGTGGAAGTGCCCGGACGGCAGATGGGCGAGGGCGCCGGCTTTGCTGTCCGCGATGACCTGCTCGACCACGGCGTGGTGGCGGTGTTCCCGCTCGGCCTGCAGCGTTGCGGCGGGCTGGTCGGTGAAGAAGGGGTGGTAGCGCCAGACGGGAAACAGTTCGCCCTGCTCGCCCACAACTGGCGGTTTGGCCAGGTCACGGACCCGGCGCACGATCAGCCGGGCAGTGACCCGCTCGCTCTTTTTACGGCTGGCGAACGCAGTGTATTCGGGTATCTCGGCGACTTCGGCGTCCGAGATGAGTTCACCGGTGGCGGGGTCGGGCACCGCGGTCGGGTAACTGAAGGCGAAGGGCGCTCGGGCCAAGACCCGCCGCCGGGGCCAGATGCGGGAGGACTTCGAACTGGAGACCGTTTACTGGGATGCTGGCACTGCGCGCCTGCTTCCCCGCCTGCTTAAGGGCCGCACTCGCGGGCCGGTGTTTGTCACACACCGGAGCCCGGGCCCCGGCAAGGTCGCCAGCGCCCGCGACGTCTGCCCCGACACTGGACGGGCCCGCCTCTCGTACGGCCAGGCGCGTGCCCTGCTGGACGAGCACACCGCGCTGCGCGGACCGGGAACGGGCTGGGACCTGCACGAGTACCGCCATTCCGCCCTGACCCACCTCGGTGAGCATGGTGCCTCGCTGCTCATGCTGATGGCGGAGTCCCGGCACAGGAAGCCGGAGAACGTCCGTCGCTACTTCAAGCCGTCTCCGGAGGCGATCGCCGAGATCACCAGCGTGCTCGCGCCCGGGAACGCCCGCCGCTGATGCGCGGCTGTCGCCGGGTCGGCTGCTCGATGACTTCCGATTCCATCGTCAGCCCTGCTGGCCTGGCATCGTGTTCGGGGGCTCAGGGGCACTCGAAGGCCGCGCGCCCGCGTCGGCTTGTTGAGCGGGCGCGGGCGCAGGACGAGGGCTGGTCAGGCGTTGAGCGCCTTGGCGAGGAAGTCGATCGCCTGGGTGATGGCGGCCTCGGCGGCGTTGGTGCCGCGCAGGGCGTTGAGCATGACGAAGTCATGGATGATGGCCTGGTAGCGGGTGGCGGTGACCGGGACGCCGGCCTGGCGGAGCTTGTTGGCGTATGCCTCGCCCTCATCACGCAGGACGTCAGCTTCGCCGGTGATGACCAGCGCCTGGGGGAGGCCGGTGAGCTGCTCGGTGGTGGCGCGCAGCGGGGAGGCGGTGATCTCGGCGCGCTGGGTGGGGTCGGTTGTGTACTGGTCCCAGAACCACTGCATGGCGTCGCGGCGCAGGAAGTAGCCCTCGGCGAACTGGCGGTACGACGAGGTGTTGAAGCTGGCGTCGGTGACCGGGTAGAAGAGCACCTGGGCGAGGAGCGGGACGCCGCCGCGTTCCTTGGCCATGAGGGTGAGGGCGGCGGTCATGTTGCCGCCGACGCTGTCGCCGGCGACAGCGATGCGGGTGGCGTCCAGGCCCTTGCTCGCGCCGTCGGTGACGACCCAGCGGGCGACGGTGAAGTTCTGCTCGATGGCGACCGGGTAGCGGGCCTCCGGGGAGAGGTCGTACTCGGGGAAGACCACGGCCGCGCCCGCGCCGACGGCGAGCTCGCGCACCAGGCGGTCGTGGGTGTGGGCGTTGCCGAAGACCCAGCCGGCGCCGTGGATGTAGACGATGACGGGCAGGGGGCCGGTAGCACCAGCCGGCTTGACGATCCGGGCCCGGACCGAGCCGGTCGGCCCGCCGGCCACCTCGATCCACTCCTCATCGACCGCCGGCTTGGCGATCTCGGCCGATTGGACCTCGTCGACCGTCTTGCGGCCCTGCACCGGGCCGAGGTCGAACAGGTACGGCGGGTTGGCGGTCGCGGCGGCGAACTCGGACGCGGCCTGCTCCAACACCGGGGCGGTCGGGGTGTATTCGGACATGGCGGATCTCCTCGGGTGAGTCCCGTTCAATGACTGTTGTGGGCTGTGCGGCGCCCGATGTGGGCGTGGCTGTCAGGTGCCTGATGCGCTGGCCGTTAGGAGTGGCGGCGCGGCCATCCGGCTGCGTCGAACACGGCGACGGGGTCGAGGTAGTCGCGCCAGTGGGTCACCTTGCGGTCCTTGACGGTCACGACCGAGACGAAGCGGTTGTCGTAGGGCCGGCCTGTCTGGACCGACGTGCCGTGCACTTCGTACTCCAGGACCACGACAGAGGTTTCGGGGTCTCGGTGGACGCGGAGGTTGTCGGCACTGCGCAGCTTCATGTAGTCGCCGTAGTCGCTGTAGAGGTCGATGATTCCCTGCCGTCCCTCGACTCGTTTGGGGTACCCCGGCACGGAGATCACGTACTCGAAGACCACGTCCTCGGCGAGGAGATCGAAGTAGTCCTCCCCGTCGGCCAGGCCGTCCAGGCCCTCCTTGATGATGCGGAAGAACGGGCTGTTCGCCCCGAAGGGAGCGTTGTCGCCGACGGTCTTGCTCATGATGCCTCCAGCGTCCAGGCGCGGGCGTTGCGCTCGGCGAACTCGCGGAAGGTGGTGGCCGGGCGGCCGGTGACCTTCTCGATGTCGCCGGTGGGTGTGGCGCCGTTGCCGGTGATGATGGCGCCGGTGAGCCAGCGCAGCATCACCGCGTAGTCGGCGGGGACGCCTGCGGCGAGCGCGCCGTTGATCCATGCCTCCTGGTCGATGTCGTTGTAGAAGACGGGGCGGCCACTTACGGAGGCGAGGGTGTCGGCGACCTCACGGAAGGTGAGGTCCTGCGGGCCGGTGAGCGAGTAGGTGGCCCCAGCGTGGGCTTCGGGGTCCAGCAGCGTCTGGGCCGCGACCGCCGCGATGTCGTTCGCGTCGACGAAAGCCTCCCTGCCGCCGTTGCTCGGGGCTGTGATCACCCCGTCGATGACCGGGAGGTGGTCGTCGGCGAAGTTCTGCATCACCCATGCGGGGCGCAGAACGGAATGCGTCATGGATCGCCGGGAGGCGAGGTCGGCCTCGATGGCCGCGATGTCGATCCCGGCCGGTGCCTGGTCGGCATTGTAGGTGCTCAGGAAAGTGACGTGGCGTACGCCGGACGTCTCGGCGAGGTCCAGGAAGTCGGCGACCTGGTCCGCGTACCTGAGGCGCATGACCGGTGTCACCAGGTAGAGGCGGTCGACGCCGGCTAGGGCGTCCGGATGAGTGGCCGGGTCGTCCCAGTCGAACCGGACGTCGGCTCCGCGGCGCGCGGCGGTACGGGGGGTGATGCCTCGGCGGGCGAGTGGGCCGGTCAGCAGCGAGCCGGTCCGGCCGGTGCCGCCCAGGATGAGTGCGGTAGGTGCTTCTTTGTTCATGGCTCCATGATCGAAGCCGTGGCCGAGACAATCCATGTGCGCTTCGCTCGACTTTTTACGCGAAGCTCTCGCGCCTTGACCCGCACGCTCGTCCTGCTCGACCATGATCTTATGGACGTGCTGTCTGATCATCTGGTGCGGGCGCGCGCCACCGGCGCGGTGTTCGCGCGGACGGTCGCCGAACCACCGTGGGGACTTCGGCTGGGCGGCTCGATCCAGCTCGCCGTGCACACCGTCGTCCGCGGACGGGCCTACCTCTGGCTGGACACCCCCGGCCAGCCGGTGGAACTCACACCGGGAACCGTTGCGCTGGTACGCGGCGGGCCGAATCACTACATCGGGCACGAGCCGGGCACCAACTGCCTGGAACCCGAGGAGTTCCGGGCACGCCACGCCCAGGCAGGCCCCAACAACAACCCGCAGGCCACGGTATTCCTCTGCGGCGCCTACCAGTTCTCCGGCGATGTCGGCAGCGGACTGCTCGACGCACTACCCCAGGTCATGACCCTCGCGGCGGCGATCGACGATCCCCTGCGGGAGGTGATCACCCTGCTGTCCCGCGAGCTGGTCCAAACCGAACCCGCCCAGCAGATCGTGCTCGACCGCCTCCTGGACCTGCTTCTCGTGCTCGCCATCCGCAGCGACTTCCGCCGCAGCATGACCGCACCACGCTGGTACCGGGCCTCCGCAGATCCCCGGCTGGGCGCCGCGCTGCAAGCCATGCACGAAAACGCCGCCCACCCATGGACGGTCCCCGAACTCGCCGCGATCAGCGGCCTGTCCCGCGCCGCCTTCGCACGAACCTTCCGCGAAGCACTCGGCCAAGCCCCCATGCAGTACCTGACCGAATGGCGCATGACACTCGCCCGCGACCACCTGCGCGCCGACGACCTCACCCTCGCCCAGATCGCCGACGCCGTCGGCTACGGCTCGCCCTTCGCGTTCGCGGCCGCCTTCCGCCGCCACCACGGACACCCGCCAGGAAACTGGCGCCAGAGGGAACAAGCAGCAGCAGACACGCCACCGCTCACCACCACGCACCCCGGCTCGTGAGGCACTGCGGACGCGACACCGACGGCAGCCCGAGATCGCCCCCGCACAGCTGGGCCACCGCACTGACGGGCGCATCCACTCCCGAGACGTCCTGAGTGACGTCATCCCCTACGGCGATGGTCGGCAGGGACATCTCCCACCGAGCCATACCGAAGCCGGCGCCGCCCTGTCGGGAGGGAGCCCGCCAGCCTGCGCGATCCCACGCGACGCCGATCGCTTCCAGGAAGTCCAGCCAGACGATCATTGAGTAGGCGTAGCGGCGCCAAGTACCCGGCTCCGCGTCCACCATGGCCCCTTTGCGGAAGAAGAGACTGATTCGCCAGTCGGGCCTCCCGGTAGGCGAAAGAATGACCGGGGCTCCGTGCCTAGCCCCATTCGCTATCGCTCTGGCAGATATGTCACCGAACCGATGCAAATCTGGGTAATCCGTAGCGGGAGACGGAATGGTCAGATCGTAGAAGTCGACGGTCCAGTGCCCCGAGTTCACGCGTGTCAGCTCCGCCGATCGCCGCCGCTGCCGCTGCCGTGCGTGAGCTCCACGAGGAGACCGCACTCGATGTTCCCGAGGACCGGGTGACGGTCTTCGCGATGCTCCACGACGTGGCTGCCGGCATCAACCGCGTGACCATGGCCGCCCTCGTGTCGGTGCGGGACGCGAGCCCCCGGTAGACCGAGCCCCATCGGATCAGCGCCTGGCAGTGGACCGGTCTCGACGCCCTGCCGGGACCGCTCTTCGTTCCGTCGGCACAGATCCTCACGGCCTGGCGCCCCGGTCCGGACGTCGACCATCCCCCACGCACCGCCTGGACATCAGGACCGCCGCGCCTCGTAACCTAGTCCTCTTAATCATTTGCCTAGGAGTTTTAGGCACGTTTAGCGTCCTCGGCATGAAGGCCGTGAGTGAACAGGACATCCGGGCGTCGTTCGTCAATTGCTCGAAGGGGGAGGCGAGGCGCCTGCCGATGCCACGCGATCTTGCCGAGCAGCCTTGGGACGACCTGGACTTCTTGGGGTGGCGCGATCTCTCCGCGCCGGGTCGCAGCTACATCGTCACCGAGCACGACGGCGAACTGACCGGCATCAGCCTCCGGTACCCCTCCCAGCAGCGGGGGTTCCTGCACCGCAGCATGTGCTCGCTCTGCCTCACCACGCACCCGGGCAGCGGTGTCTCCCTGATGACCGCCCGCAAGACGGGCTCGGCCGGGCGGGAGGGGAATTCGGTCGGCGTGTACATCTGCACCGATCTCGCCTGTTCGCTGTACGTACGCGGGAGGAAGGTCCCGGCCCCCGGCGGCCGCTTCAAGGAATCGCTGACGCTGGAGCAGCAGGTGGAACGCACCAGGACCAACCTCGCCGCGTTCCTGCGCACGCTCTTCGACTGACAGCCTCCGCCGCGACAGGGAGTGTGCTCCCGACGCTCTGCGACTCCACTTGCCGCGTTGTCGTCAGTCACCGACGCTCGGCGTCGACTCCCTCCTCCGCCTTACGGTGCACGACTTCCGGCCCTCGCCGGGCGACACGGTGAAGCCGCGTACACAGGACAGCCGCAGCAGGGCCCTCCGTACCGTGCCCTTCCTCCTACGCGGGCGTCGTGAAGGAGTTCCCGACCGCGCCGAAGAACAGCTTCTTCGTCGCCAACGCCTCGTCATCGCCCGGAGGACCGGCAGCGACGCCCTCGGTGCGTTCCTCGTCGACACCGGCGGCACGCATCGGAAGGACGTGGCACGGCTGCTCCGGCAGCGGCCGGCACAACCGCAACCGTCACCGACATCAGCGGGACCCGCTCCGCGGTCGGATCCGGTCCCACCTCTGGGTTCGGTCCGGCCAAGACCTTCAATGTGACGACGACCTCGCTGCGCAGCCGGCTCCAGGCGGGCCGCCGATGCGACGGCGGCGCCCCTGGACCTGTCGCGGATCACGACACCGCGAGGAAACGGCTACGGCCTTGAGACCGACAGTACAGGTCACGATCACGGCGGAGCATGAGCCGGTCAGTCTCGTCTACAGTCCTGTAGACGATAGTGCTGCGACCGGGCTGCGGGCCCCGACAGAAGGAGTCGACTGCCGTGACGGAACTCATGCAACGCCGCGTCCTGGTCGTCGAGGACGACCACGGGCTGCGCGACGTGCTCGCCCGCGGACTGCGCGAGGAGAACTTCGCCGTCGTGACCGCCGCCAGCGGAGCAGGCGCCCTGCGCACCCTCGACGACCAGGTGGATGCCGTCGTCCTCGACATCGGACTGCCCGACTCGGACGGCCGGGACGTGTGCCAGGCCATGCGTTCGGCGGGGCTGCAGGCCCCGGTGGTCTTCCTCACCGCGCACGACACGCTCACCGACCGGCTCTCGGGCTTCTCCGCGGGCGGCGACGACTACCTCGCCAAACCCTTCCACCTGGCGGAACTGGCCGCCCGGATCCGCGCGGCACTGCGCCGCGCCGGACCGGACCCCGTGGTCGAGCTGGCGGAGCTCCGGCTCGATCCCGTACGCCACCTCCTGGAGGTGCACGGCAAGCCGGTGGCACTCACCCCCACCGAGTTCCGCCTGCTGGCGGCACTGATGGCGGCGCCCGGAACCACCGTACGCAGACGGGACCTGCTGCGGGCGGCCTGGCCCGACGGGGCTCAGGTCAGCGACAACACGCTGGACCAGTACCTGACCCGGCTGCGCCGGAAGCTGCGCGAGGCGGACAGCCCACAGGAGATCAGTACGGTACGAGGTGTCGGGTACCGACTGATATGAAATGGTTCCGCCTCACCGGACGACTCCGCGCCGCGCTGCCCCGCACTCTGCGGGGCCGCCTCGCCCTGCTCGCCCTGGCCTCCGCCACGGCCTGGGTCGCCGCGCTCACCGTCGCGTTCAACATCGTTCTCGCCGGACGGCTGAGCAGCCAGGCCGCCGACCTGCTGCAGACCCGCGCCGCGGCGGTGGCCGCCACCGTCGAGGCGCGCCCGGACGGCAGCATCGTCGTCAACGAACCGGCCGACGACCGTGCCCTGGATGTCGGCACGTGGATCTACCGCGGCGGCGCAGCCGTCGAACGGCCGAGCGCGCCCGCCGCCCTCCAGCGGCAGGCGGACGGGCTCACCGGCCAGGGCATCAGATACCAGGAGTCGGGCGGCAGGAACGCCTCCCGGCTGTACGCCCTGCCGGTGCGCGTCGGCAACCGGCAGACCGGCACCGTTGTCGTCGCCGTCTCGCTCGACCCGTACCGCAGCACCGCCCGCGCCGCCCTCGCCGGCTCGGCAGTCCTCGGGCTGCTGCTCCTGGCCGGGGTCTACCTGCTCACCCGCACCATCGTCGGGCGGGCCCTGCGCCCGGTCACCGAAATGAGCTCCCGGGCCGCCCGCTGGAGTGAGCTCGGCGCCGCCGAACGCTTCGGCACCGGCCACCGCCCGGACGAGCTCGCCTCGCTCGCCACCAACCTCGACGAGCTCCTGGACCGGCTGGCCGCCGTACTGCGCCACGAACAGCTTCAGACCGCCGAGCTCTCGCACGAGCTGCGCACCCCACTGGCCCGCATCGTGGCCGAGACCGACTGGCTCACCGCCCGGCCACGGGACGCGGCCGGACAGCACGCCTCCCACGAGGCGATCGCTGCCGCCGCCACGAGCATGCGGCACATCTGCGACACCCTGCTGTCCGAAGCCCGCGCCCGCACCGAGCAGTCGCCCGGCCGCTGCCGACTGCCCGAATGGGCCCATCACGTGGCCGAGCAGTACGCGCGGCAGCACCCCGACGCCCCGCCGCTGTCCGTACGGGGCGGCGCCGCCGTCACCGCAGGGGTCTCCCCCGCGCTCGTGGAACGCATGCTCATGCCGCTGCTCGACAATGCCCGCCGCTACGCCGCCACCGCCGTCACCCTGACGTACACCCAGACCCCGGACGGTGTCGAGCTCGCCGTGACCGACGACGGCCCGGGTGTGCCCGCGGAGACCGGCCCGGAGGTCTTCGAGCCGGGCCGTCGCGCCGACCCGGACGACGGTCATGACGGGGCCGGCCTCGGGCTGGCCCTCGCCCGGCGGCTGGCCCGCGCGTCCGGCGGCGACATCGAGTGGGATCCGGCCGCCGCCGGAGCGCGGTTCGTGGTCAGCCTCCCGACGGGCTGACGGGAGCGGGGGTCGCGTCCCGTCGGGTCACCGTCAGATAGCTGACCAGGGCCAGGATCAGGACGAGGAAGATCGCGCTGGTGCCGACCGTACCGAGGCCGAGACCGCCGTCGGCGCGCGCCTGAGAGAGATAGTCGCCGAACGAGGCGCCGAGCGGGCGGGTGAGGATGTACGCGATCCAGAACGCCGGGACGGCGGCGAGGCCGAGCCCGTAGTGGGCGGCGGCCACGGCGGCGATGAGCACGGCGAACAGCACTGCGGACACCCAGTACCCGAGGTCCATCCGCTCCGCCGTGAGGTCACCCGCCGAGGTGCCGAGAGCGAACGTGAAAAGGATCGCCGCCCAGTAGAACGCCTCACGGCGGGCGGTGCGAATGGAGTGGATGGAGAGCGTCCGCTCGCTCGCGTACCAGGCGGCGAACACCGCGACGAGCGCCACGGCGAAGACGGCCGTCGTCGTCTCCAGGGCCACCCCGAAATTGTCCGTGAGGTTGTCGCTCACCAGCGTGCCGACCACGCTGATCAGCACCACGGCGAGCCAGTAGAGCCCGGGGACGTACTTCTTGGCCCGGAACTGGAACCAGAGCGTGCCGATCAGCAGCACGGCCATGACCAGCGATGTGTTCGTCAGCCCCAGACCGAGGTTTTCGTTGAGGAGATCGGCGGCGGTCTCGCCCACCGTCGTGCACAGCACCTTGATCACCCAGAAGTACACCGTGACTTCGGGGACCTTGTTCAGCATCTGCCGAGCCCCGGCGCGTACCGGATACGCAGCTGTTTCATTCGTCATAAGCGGTGAGGCTGGCACGGCGAACCTGAACACATCCTGACTGCTTCTCTGCGGCCGGCCCCGGTTCGCCCACACCCGCTGTCGGGCCCCGCGCGGAAGACGTGAGCTCGGGCCGGATGTCGAGGTCCTGCGCCGGTTCGGCCTGACCGTCCTCGGGCCGGTCGGCGGCGCGGCGTTCGGCACCGGCGGCGGCGCGTGTGCGCGCTCCGGATTCTGGCGCCCTCAGCTCGCGCCGCCGGATGTGAAGGTGACAGGCAGGCGCTCGGGGCCGCGCAGTCCGCCCGGCCGCCAGCGCAGCTCGCCGGGCGGCACGGCCAGCGCGAGGCCCGGGAGGCGGCGCAGGGCGGTTCCGATGGCGATCTGACCCTCCAGCCTGGCCAGCGGTGCACCCAGGCAGTAGTGGATGCCGTGCCCGAACGCAAGGTGGGCGGTGTCCCGCCGGGTGATGTCCAGCCGGTCCGGATCGAAGAACCGTGCCGGGTCCCGGTTCGCGATGGCGGAGGCGATCAGCACGGTCGCGCCGCATGGGATGTTCACGCCCGCGATCTCGACGTCCTCGCGCGCGAACCGGGCGATGCCGGGGTTGACCGGTCCGTCGTAGCGCAGGAATTCCTCGATCGCGCCCGGCAGCAGCGCCGGATCGTCCCGCAGCATCTCGAGCTGACCGGGGTTGGCGAGCAGCGCCGTGATACCGCTGCCGATCAGGTTGACGGTGGTGATGTATCCCGCCACCAGCAGCAGGAACGTCATGGCGATCAGCTCGTCCTCGTTCAGCTGCTGCTCCTCGTCCCTGGCGGTGATCAGCGCGCTGAGCAGATCATCCCCGGGCCGGGCCCGTTTGGCTTCCAGGAGCTTGGTCAGGTAGGAGTGCATCCGCTGCCAGGACTCGTTCACCAGCGCCGAGTCCGGAGGCTCCGCCCCTCTCAGGAGCATGTCGTCGGTCCATCGCTGGAAGTCGTACCGGTCCTCCACGGGCACACCGAGCAGTTCGCTGATCACGGTGACCGGCAGCGGAAGCGCGAAGTCCGCGACGAGTTCGGCCCGTCCGGCGGGTACGACCGCGTCGAGCAGCCGGTCGCTGATCTCCTGGATACGGGGCCGCAGCTCGGCCACTCTGCGCGCCGTGAACGCCTTCGAGACCAGACGGCGCAGGCGGGTGTGGTCGGGCGGGTCCGAGCGAAGCATGTTGCTGATCATCGACTCGCGTTCCGTCGCGGGCAGCTGCCGCAGCAGCTGGGGATCCGAGGCGTCGCGGACGTCGCTGCTCAACCGGGGGTCCGCCAGGGCCGCGAGACCGTCGTCGTACCGCGTGACCAGCCATGCCTCCAGGCCTCCGGCGATCACGGCACGGCGCACCGGGCCTTCCTCGCGCAGCTGGCGGAAGAGCGGGAAGGGATCCGCGACGAAGGCCGGGTCGGTGTACGGCAGAAGGACCGGTTGCTGACTCATGATGCCTCCGGGGATACGTTGCACCCTTTTAGTGCGAACTTGTCAGGACTGAGGGTATATGTCCCCATGTAGCTGACCCGGGGACGCCACCGAGGGGAACGGTTGCCATGGAACGGACCACGTGCTGTGTGGTGGGCGGCGGCCCCGCCGGTATGGTTCTCGGGCTGTTGCTGGCCCGGGCGGGGGTGGCGGTCACGGTCCTGGAGAAGCACGGAGACTTCCTGCGCGACTTCCGCGGTGACACGGTGCATCCGTCCACCCTGGCGCTGCTGGAGGACCTGGGGCTGGCCGCTCGGTTCGGCCGACTGCCGCAGCGTCGGGTGACGACGGTCCAGCTGCCGCTCGGCCCGGACCGTTCGCTGGTCACCGTCGGAAACATCGGCGCGCTGCGAGGCACGTACAACTACATCGCCATGGTGCCGCAGTGGGATCTGCTGAACCTCCTCGTGGACGAGGCCGCGCGGGAGCCGTCCTTCTCCATACGGATGAACACCGAGGCGACCGCCTTCGTGAGGGAGCGCGGACGGGTCACGGGGGTCCGGTACCGCACGTCCGACGGCCGCACCGGCGAGCTGCGGGCCACCCTCACCGTGGCCTGCGACGGCCGGGGCTCACTGGCCAGGTCCTTGCCGGAACTGGGACTGCGGAAGTTCACCTGCCCGATGGACGCCTGGTGGTTCCGGCTGCCGCGGAGGGAGGGCGATCCGCGCGGGCTCGTGGGAGGCGTCGGCGAGCGGTTCCTCACCGTCATGATCGACCGCGGGGACTACTGGCAGTGCGCCGCACTGATCCCCAAGGGAACCGACACCCAGCGCCGCGCCGCCGGCCTCGACCGGTTCATGGGCGAATTCACATCCGCCGTCCCCTGGCTCGCGGACCGGGTGCACGCGCTCGGGTCGTGGGACGACGTGAAGCTGCTCGACGTACAGCTCGACCGCCTCCGGCGCTGGCACCGTCCCGGACTGCTGTGCATCGGCGACGCGGCACACGCGATGTCACCGGTCTTCGGCATCGGCATCAACCTCGCCGTCGAGGACGCGGTGGCCGCCGCCCGGTATCTCGTCGAACCGCTGCGCGCGGGCGCGGTCGGCCTGCGGACCGTACGCCGCGTCCAGTGCCGCCGCTGGCCGACCACCGCCGCGACGCAGGCCCTGCAGCGCTTCGCCCACACGAACGTCATCGAACCGGTCCTGTCGGGCCGCCCGGCGTTCGGCGACCCGAAGCGCGCCCAGCGGCTGAGCGAGCTCATCACGACCTCACGGTGGCTGAACCGCCTGCCGGCATACTTCCTCGCCTACGGCGCCCTGCGCGAGCGCCCACCGGCCGCGTCGGTGCGCTGAGCCGGTTGCCTGCGTCGGCGGAGCCGGCACGACACCCACCCCGGTTCGGGGGCGACGGCACCGGATCAGGCACATTCCGACGTCCGGTGACTCCGCGGCATTGCTGCCGATCTGCGACGAGGACGGCCGGCGGAGACGGTGGACCACGGGGACGTCCCGGAGCCGTCCGAACCCTGCGCAACAGCCCCGTCCACCGCTGGAACCGTCCGGCAAACGGCGCCGCGCGGGGCAAGTCCGCATGTGGCTGCGAAGGACAGCGCCCGATGACCGCCGACGCGTCGAGCACACGCATGCCGACGCGCCGTCCACAGCCGGCCGGTCCTCCGACCGGTGCCCCACCGAGGCGTCAGGCGCGCGCCCTACGGGCCGACATCCATGCGTAGACCAGTACGCCCGCGAAGAGGAACAGCACGCCCTGATAGACGGCGGCGTAGCCGGAGCCCGCCAGGAGCCACATGGAGAAGCCGAAGGCGGCCAGCGCGAGCACGGCGTCACGGGCGAGGCGAGCCGGGCGGACCCGGTCGCGCTGCCCCGAGGCAAGGAAGTACAGCTGGGCCGCCGTCGCCAGGAGATACGGGACGGTCGCGGTGAAGGTCGTGACCAGCACCAGGATCTCGAACACCCGGGCCGTCCCGGCCATGTAGTTGTAGACAGTCAGCAGCGAGGCGAGGACGACCGTGACGATCACGCCGAAGGTCGACACGCCCCGCCGCTTCACCGCGAAGCGTTCCGGGAACAGCCCGTCCCGGGCGGCGGCGTACGCGGTCTGGGCGCTGAGCAGCGTCCAGCCGTTGAGCGCTCCCACGATCGATACCAGCGCCGCGCAGGCGACCGCCGCGCCGCCCCACGTGCCGCCGAACATGACGTTGACGGCGTCGGTGAACGGGGCGCTGGAGGTGAGCAGCTTGTCGTGCGGGACGGTACCGAAGACGGCGAGAGTGCCCAGCAGGTACACCAGCGCGGCGCCGAGCGTGCCCAGGACGGTCGCCCGCCCGACGTTGCGGCGCGGGTTGCGCACCTCACCCGCGCTGACCGCCGCCGACTCGACGCCGAGGTAGCTGAAGAGCAGGATCGCGGCAGACGCGGAGACCGCGCCGAGTGCGCCACCTTCCGTGGCCCGGAAGGGACCGAGGTTGTCCGGGTCGAAGAAGATCAGCCCGCCGATCGCAACCAGCAGCAAAGGCACGAACTTCAGCACGGTGGAGACGAGTTGCACCGCGCCGACATAACGGGTCCCGGCGAGGTTGGAGAGAGCCGGCAGCCACTGCACGACGAGTGCGGCGGTCATCATCAGCCACGGCGAGTCGTGCAGAGGCAGCAGCACGTCCAGGTAGCCCACGGCGGTGACGGCGAGCGCCGCGTTGCTCACCCAGGAGGTGATCCAGTACGACCAGGCGGCCAGGAAGCCCGCGAAATCGCCGAAGGCTTCGCGCACGTAGACGTACGGCCCACCGGTGCGCGGGTCGCGCTGCGCGAGCCGCCCGAAGACGAGGGCGAGCGCGATGGCGCCGACGGTGAGCACACCGAAGGCGACGAGGCTGATGGTGCCGTACGGGGCAACCGACACGGGGAGCAGGAAGATGCCGCCGCCGATGATGTTGCCCATGACCAGCGCGGTGGCGACCGGAAGCCCGAAGCGCCGGGCGTGCCGGCTGCCCCCTTCCCGCTCCCGGGACGGAATGTGCCCCGTCTGGGCAGAGGAAGGGCCTTGGGTCGATGCCGGAGCGGGGGTACCCGGGGCCGGAGCCGATTGCGAGACGGTTCCGGTGTCGTGCATGGGGATGGTGCGCCTTTCATCGTGCTGGGTACCGTTGCCTGCCCCGCGGGGCAGCGCCACGGCCCCCGGCCCGTGCAGCGGCGGCCCAGCGTGCGGGCGCACGCCTGCTGCGGGGAACCTCCGGGGAATCCATTCCATGTTCAGTTATCGGACACCGCATACCAAATCGACGGCGAATCTTCACCGAAGTGCGGGACGCGACCATAAATCGGACGGAACTGGGCCCATGTGACCGCGCATCCTTCTCCACAGTCCGGCCAGGGTCCTGTCGGTGTGCTCGCCCGCGGCGGGAACGGCACCCATACGCGGGACGGTGCCGGCCAGATCCACGGGGGGATGGGGCAGGAGCGCGGCCACCGCCACTCCCCCGGGGATCCGTACGTCCCCGCCAACGACCGCGGGCTCAGCCGTTCGGTGGGAAGCGGGCTCCCGCGGACGCAGTGCGCCGGCGGCGCGAACCGAAGGGCCGGGTCGACCCAAGGCGTGGCGCGGGCCGGTGGCCCTGCGGTCGATCGTGCCGGGTGCCCATGGCGAGGCCCGGCCCCGGTACGGAGCAGCCGGCGGGGTACGCCGGCTGTCACGGCAGATCGGTGCGGTCCAGCCAGATCGGTCGCACCGGCACCCCGTCCGTATATCGCTCCACCGGCGGCGACGAGGTCGGTGGCTGCACCGCGTCCGCAGGCTCCGGTTCAACCTCGAGGGTGACCGTTCGGCGTGGCGGTGCAGCGCTGTCGTCCAGCAGCTCCGCCACCGTGAATCGAGTGCTGAAGGACTGCCAGGCGCCGTCGATCACCAGAAGGTAGCCGTCGCCTTCCCGGAAGAGCCGACGCCGCTTCGGACTCCTGGGATGCTCCGGCATATGGCGCCGGGCACGCCGCTCCAGCTCCAGCAGAGCCTCGTCGCGCGTACCCTCCATGTGCGCCAGCACGCAGGCCTCGGTGTGCTTGCGCTCACCCACGCCCACAGTCGTCTCGATGACCAGTCCCCAGGTCGCCATGCGCCCCGCCCCTTCCCGTTCGGATCAAAAACAGCCCAGGAGTCGCGGCGGGGCGGAGGGCCCGCCCGGCAAGGACACCTCGATCGACAACACCCGGGCCGTCAGGCCGGTTTGCGGACAGCGATCCGGCAACGGTGTGTTGCGGTCAGGTCCCGGCTCCGGACGGATCCGCCACCCCGGTTCGGCGGCGCGCGTGTCCCGCCTGCCCCGTTTACCTCAGCGCGTCCAGGAGAACACGCTCGCGCTCCGTGCTCAGACCGGCCCGGCGGGGTCGGTCCAGACCCTCTTTCCGCTCCCAACGCAGCGTGTCCGCCAGCAGTTGGGCCCGGGGCCGATGCCGCAGCCCGGCCCCGCTCGCCGCGGCACCGTTGCGGGCGCTGAAGCCGGCCCAGTCCGGGTCGGCCATCCACATCGCGAGAGACTCCGGGCCCATGAACTGACCCACCTCCTGCCCGAGCAGCCAGTCGGGGTCGGCCTCCACCACCGGCCCGGTGTGCCCGCCGATCTCCCGCGACAGTGCGACCCACTCCGCGAAGGGCACAATCGGGCCGACCGCGTTGTACGTTCCGGTCGTCCCCTTCTCCGCACAGTCGAGCAGCCACGCCGCGAGGTCCCGCGCGTCGACTGCCTGCGTCGGTATGCCGGAGGAAGCCGGCACCAGCAGCGGCGCCAGCGGGTCGCGCGCCGCGCGGCTGACCCAGTACCCGGTGCGGCCGCTGTGGTCGCCCGGGCCGCCGATCAGTCCGGCCCGCGCGATGAGGAGCCGGTCACCCACCGCGGCCGTCGAGGCGTCCTCGCAGGCCACCTTGGCCTCCCCGTACTCCTCGCGGTCGACCTCGTCCCCCTCGGCCGCCGGGAGCCGTTCCGCCGACTCGTCCGCGTCCGGCTCTGCGTGGGAGGCGTACGCGCTGACCGACGACACGTACGACCAGTGGCCTGCCCGCTCGCCGAGCGCCGCCAGCGCCCCACGGACGAAACCCGGCTGCCACGACACCTCGACCACGGCGTCCCAGTCCCGGCCCGTCAGTCTTTCGTATGCCGACGGGTCACGCCGGTCCGCGGCGACCAGCGCCGCGCCTTCGGCCACTTCGCCGCTCTCTCCGCGGGCCAGGCAGCTCACCCGATGCCCGCGTTCCAGTGCCTGCCGCGAGACCTCGCGGCCCACCCACGCCGTTCCACCCAGTACCAAGATCTCCATCAGCCCACTCAAACACGGACTATGAGCCTGCGTTGCCCTGCTTCGCCGAGAGCGAAGCGGCCCGCCGGCCGACCCGAGCCACTCGCGCGGATGTGTGATCATCGTGCCGTTGTCCGAATTATTAAGCATTGCGCCTGTTACCCGATTTACGTGGCGCGATGACAGGGCGCAGGGCAGGGCCCCACAGTGCACCGAGGGCCGGAAAGGGCTTGCCGCCGAACGCGGCCGGGATGAGTGCCACTCCCAGTAAATGTCAGGGCCACGCTCACACGGAGTGCATGACCATTACAGTTGTCCGTTACTAAAATGTCCGCATTGCGTAACGGGGGCCGGAGTCTCCGCCGGCGCCGGGGCGGGTGCTTCAAGGTGTGGGTCCTCGGCTTGTTCGGCCGGGACCCACACTGCGCAGCATGGCCCTGACCTGGGCCTGGGCGCCTCACCTTGAGGGGACATCAGTGTCTGCTTCTCGTACCGTCCGTCGTCTTGTCGCCACCGGTCTGGCGGCCGGTTCCGTCGTCGCCGTGGCGGCGATGCCGGCGTCCGCCGACGACGGCCACCACCACCGTGACCGTCACCACCAGGAGTACTCCAGGGTGGTGCTCGGTGACATCCAGTACAACAGCCCGGGCCGTGACGACTACTCCAACCGTTCGCTGAACGAGGAGTGGGTCGAGGTCACCAACACCGGTCGCCGGGCCGTGAATCTGGACGGGTGGACGCTGTCGGACAGGGACGGCAACCGTTACACCTTCGATGACCTGCGCCTGGTCGGCCGGGCCACGGTCCGTGTCCACACCGGTTACGGCCGTGACACCCGCGCCGATGTCTACCAGGACCGCGGCGACTACGTCTGGGGCAACCACTCCGACCGGGCCACGCTGCGCAACGACCGCGGCCGGGCCATCGACACCGAGTCCTGGGGCCGTGACCGCGACCACCGCTACGGCGACCGCTGGCACCGCCGCTGATCTGGTTCCCGCCCGCCACTGATCGCGGGCCTCTCGGGGAACCCAGGCGCGCCGCCATCCCCCCGCCCCGGGGTGGCGGCACGCCACTCGCGCGGTCGCCTGTGTTCTTGCGGGCAGAGGTTCGCCGGGGCAGCACGGACTGGACACACACCGGGGTTTTGGTGTGTGCATCCTGTGGATTGGTACATGGCCGCGCACGCTACGTTCAACGACGCACGCACATGACAGGCACGGGTCCGGCCGACGCTGTCGCCTGGTCGGAGCGAAAGCTCTCTGACTTCGCAACCAGGGCCGGCTGCGAAGGTCACAGTCGGCAGCGAGTGTCGATGACTCGCGGAACGGGACCTCGGCTTCGACCCCCCTCGCCGCCCACCGGCTGTGCCCTGTTCGGGCGCCGAGCCGGTCTGACAAGCCGAGGGCTGTCCCGTCATCCCTGGCGGGCGCCCGACGACAGCGACGGCACCTCGCCGTGTTGCCGGAACTCCCGAATGCGCCTCCTGCGAGGACGCCCCTCTGCCTTGCCATGCACCACATCCGACGCCGCGCTGTGATCCACCAAGGATGACGGGACAGCCCTCAGGGCCTGTCGGGGTGACCTTCGATCGGAGAGCGGACGCGGCATGGTGCGTGCGATTCCACGGCGCCGGGATGGCCTTGGATGGGGGTCTCCCCTGCTCGAACGAAGCTGAGAGCTCGGGGAAGGAGCTATCAGGGCATTTCGCAACGCCGGAAGCGTGCGTGCCAGGGCGTGGCCGCCCGATCAGAGGTCACCCGACAGGCTCTGAGCGCCGCCCCCGGACGGACTCCAGCCGTAGCTGCTGCGGAGCCGATTTCAGATGGGCCGAGAGGTCCGGAAGGGATGTTGCCTCCCCCGCCGTGAACCAGAGCATGACGTCCTCACCGGTACGGACCGGCAATGCGGGGAAGTCGTTCTCCGCGTGCTCAGTGCGGTGGACCGCCTGCGGAGGAGCTCCGGCGGCGGCCAGCCGGGGTCGCAGATACTGCTCGAAGTGGTCAGCGAAGGCCACGTCCAAGGGGTGGCAGATGGTCGCGACGACCGGCCCCGCGGCGTCCGGGGCTGCAAAGCCCGGCCCGCGCAGCAGGAGGACGTCGTCCGAGTTCAGCATGGTCGCGTTGGCCGCCTCGCGGTGGGCCTGCCAGACGGGACCGCAGTAGAAGGCGTGCAGCGCTCGCGCCCGCGCAGTCATGTCCGGGAAGCTGCGCAGCCAGACGAAGCGGTCCGGGTCGTCCAGGTCCCGGAACCGGCCGCCGACGGTGATACCGGCCGCCTCCTGGCCTCTGACGAACTCCTGCTCGAAGAGGTCGACCAGCGTGTCCCGGGCGCCCGGGTACAGGGTGTACTGCCGGAGTTCGACTATGGCGTTCATGGCCGGGAAGTTAGCAGCACTCCACTGACATCTTCTGTCAGTGGAGTGCCGGCATGCGCACGCCGGACGCCGCCCGGGCGGACGGGATTTCGACGACATGCTCCGGCCGGTCCGGCAGCGCGTTCCTTGTCGTACCAACCCCACCTGCCCCGACGCGATCTTTATGCGTCAACTTCCAGCCATCGCTCGAAGGCTGAGGAAGGGGACCTGGTCCGCACGTACTCTGTTCTGTTCATGCCTTCGACGAACTCGATGGAGGAGAGCCCGACCATGGCCGCCCCTTACCCGCCGATCGAACCCTACGACCACGGAATGCTCGATACGGGCGATGGAAATCTCGTCTACTGGGAGGCCTGCGGCAACCCCGACGGAAAGCCTGCCCTCGTCGTCCACGGTGGCCCGGGTTCGGGCTGCTCGACAGGACCGCGCAAGTCCTTCGATCCGGAGCGCTACCGGATCATCCTCTTCGACCAGCGCGGATGCGGCCGAAGCACACCCCACGCGAGCGACGCCGCCACCGACATGAAGCTCAACACCACCGAGCACCTGATCGCCGACATGGAGCAATTGCGCGAACACCTCGGTATCAACCAGTGGCTGCTCTTCGGCGGATCGTGGGGCTCCACGCTGAGCCTGGCGTACGCCGAACGGTACCCGGAGCGGGTGTCAGAGATCGTCCTCGTCGCTGTGACGAGCACCCGTCGCTACGAGATCGACTGGCTCTACCGGGGCGTGCGCCGGTTCTTCCCCGAAGCATGGAAGCGATTCCGCGACGGTGTTCCCGAGGCCGACCGCGACGGCGACCTCGTCGGGGCGTACGCGCGTCTCATGGAGAACCCCGACCCGGACGTACGGGCCAAGGCCGCGATCGACTGGTGCGCTTGGGAGGACGCAGTCCTCTCCGCAGAGCCCCATGGCAAGCCCAACCCGTACGGCGAAATGCCGTCCCGGGCCATGCTGGCGTTCGTGCGGATCTGCTCACACTACTTTGCCCATGGGGGGTGGCTGGAGGAGGGGCAGTTGATCCGCGACGCGGGACGCCTGGCAGGCATCCCCGGCGTTCTGATTCACGGCCGGCTCGACATGAGCGGACCGCTCGACACGGCCTGGGAACTCGCCCACGCCTGGCCCGGCGCGGAACTGGTAACCATCGAAGACTCGGGACACAAGGGCAGCGCTGCCATGAGCGCAGCACTGTACGGAGCGTTCGAGCGGTTCGCGCAGCGGTGAACCCGACTCGAGCGAACAATCTCAATGGTGTTCGCCTTGTTCCCCCACGTCGAGCGATGTCTTGACCGGGTAGCCCACCCGGATATTCTCCGGCCCTGCGGGCGGCCTTCGCGGTCAGCCGACGCACACAGCGATCAGGCAGATCTGCGTCGGAGATGTCGGATCACCCGGCGACGTGATCGGTAGCAGGTCCACAGCCGATGTGCCTGCGCCGGGGCGTTCGGCGGAAGCGGGCGCGGTCGTCTCTGGGGCCTGGGCCTGGGCTGGGGTGTCGGCGTTGCCGACGTGCGTCGCGTTGGCCGACTCGAGTGTGGTGTGCGGCGTTGCGCTCGGGGTCGCGGGAGACGGGGCCATGGTGGCGGCCTTTGGCTGCCGGCTCGTCGTCCCCGTGTGAGGCGCGGCAACGGTGGCGCCCTGCTTGCGGCTGGTTGTCGTGGGTGGGTGAGGGTTGGGATGCCGCGAAACCTGAGTGTCCGGTTGCTCCGACACCGAGTCGGTGGTCGCTGTTCGGGGTGTGGCCGCGGTCACCGGCTCCGGCGGTGAGGCTGCGTGTGTGTGACTGCTGGAAGCCCTGGTGGTCGGCAGCGCGGCAACGGTCAGGCCACCACCGACAAGGGCAACGGCCGTTGCGGCCGCGGCCCGACGCTTGTTCTTCTTCCAACGTGCCAGCTGCCGACGCCGAGCCGCCCGGCCCTGTCCGGTGGAGGCGGTGCCTTCGCGGCCGCTGATCGAGCCAGTGCCCGATGCATCCACCACCGCGTCTCCGAATGCGCCGCTGCCGATCGGTTCGGCATCGGTGTGATGAGTGCCGAGGTAGGACCCCGAAGCGGGCATCTCCTCCGCGCGCCATGCCTGCCTGGTCGTTGCAGTAGAGGAGGCCGCGCCGGAGAGGCTCCGGACGGGCGGGGCAATGTCGGGAGCGTATGCGCCGCACCCTGGACACACGAGTGCCCCATTGAGAATCCGGCGGCACGCGGAGCAGTAGTCCATCTGCGATCTTTCTGTGCTGGCTGCGCCGCCAGGGACGTCGGCGACCTGTCTCGGGTTTCGCACGCGGTATCGAACGGGCAGCAACGCTACTGGCACCCGCCGAAGGTGATGCGCAGCCCTTGTGACACTGCTGCAAAGATCTGCGGACGGTGGCGCGGCCTTTGCGTGGAGCGGGTGAAGGGAATCCGCTGCACGTCCTGCCGCAGTGGGACGACGAAGGGAACGACCGTCAGTCGGCCCTGGACCTGTTCGACGCCTTCGGCTCCAAGGAGAAGTCCCTGCACGCCAACATGGGCGGGCACACAGGCGTCCCGCAGTTCGCGGGGGACGCCGCGGCCCAGTTCTTCACCCGACATCTGAAGTGAGGCCGGGCCGTCAGACCGGCAGCAGGCGGTAGCTGATGTCGGCCGGCATGCCGCTCATCGAGGACAGGTCCCGGCCTTCCTCAACTCTCTGCACCGTGGGCCCCTGCTGAACTCTCGGCAGGGGCCCGTGCTGCCTGAAGTCATGAACTGTTCGATTTCTGCAGAGCTTCGAGAGCTGCCCAAACTCGGATTCTGGCACACATTCCGTTTGCGCCGTGAGGCGCTGTTGGTTCGCGTGGAGGTGGAAGACCTGAACCAACCTGCTGTCGCAGCAGTGGGGTTGAAGCTGAGGGCAGCCTGATCCGGGTGATGCCGGGGAGGGTGAGAGCAGCCCTGACAAAGCCGGGACGTGTCCAGTACTGCCAGATGGGGCGAGTCCGGCAAGCGTGATGGAGAGGAGTACGCGAGGAACCGGCGTTTTACGTCTCTTGGAGGGCGTTTAGAGGCAAGCTGTGTCATTAAGTGAACTTTACGGTCAACGGTTTTCACGGTATTTGCCCCATGTGTGCACCTTCGCGTGCGACGAGCCGTTGACCCAGCCACCCGTTTGCTCCGCTTCTCGTGCGTGAAGTCCGTCTGGTTTGAAGATGCGGCAGAAATGCCTAATAGGCAGCGGAACGATATCGTCCGCCGCGTCCATTCCAACGCTACGACGTGAGTCGGCGCAAGCCGTACCCCAGCGACCTGTCCGACGCCCGATGGGCCTTGATCGAGCCGACGTTGACGGCATGGAGAAAGGCCCGGCTCGACCGCAGGCCCACCGGCCAGCCGGCCAAGGTCGACCTCCGCGACGTGTTCGACGCGATTCTCTACGTCAACCGCACCGGAATCCCCTGAAAATACCTCCCACACGACTTCCCGAACCACGGCACCGTCTACGCCTACTACGCCGCCTGGCGCGACGAGGGAATCCTTGCCCACCTCAACTACGACCTGACCGGCCTGGCCCGCGTGAAAGAGGGCCGAAAAGCCGAACCGACGGCCTCCGTCATCGACACCCAGAGCGTGAAGACCTCCACCAACGTTCCCCTGACCAGCCAGGGAACGGACGCCGCCAAGAAGATCGTCGGCCGGAAGCGCGGCATCCTCACCGACACGATCGGACTCATCCTCGCCGTGACCGTCACCGCTGCGAGCCTCTCCGAGAACGCTCTGGGAATACGCCTCCTCGACCAGGTAAAGAACACCTACCCGACCATCGCCAAGAACTGGGTCGACACCGGCTTCAAAAACGCCGTCATCGAACACGGCGCCAAACTCGGAATCGATGTCGAAGTCGTCAACAGAAACCCTGGAGTTCGCGGCTTCCATGTCGTGAAAAGGCGCTGGGTCGTCGAGCGGAGTCTGGGATGGATCACGACGCACCGGCGTCTCGCCCGCGACTACGAGACCCTCCCTGCCAACTCCGAAGCCATTATCTACGTCGCGTCGATCGACAATCTCGCCAAGCGCATAACGGACGAGACGACCCTCACCTGGCGAGGCACCTACTAGGGCATAACCAGCAATACGCCTACTTCAAACGCCCTCTGAGAACTCCAGTTGGCGCCATGCGCCAGATGGAGCGCTCAGCCTCGAGTCACCCTGACCGACAACGAAATGAACTTCACGGTCCACTCATGGTCCCGGCATGATTCCCATCGTGCATGAGAACAGGCAGCATCGCGGGCAGGGACGGTACAGGCTGACGGACACGGGAAGCGGCCATCTCTGGGGCGTCTGCGCCGAAGCGGAGGGCCTGTTCAGGGAACCCCGGCGTGGGACGTACGAACTGTTCGGCTGGGTTCCGGATGAAGCCGAGGTGCGCGGCTGGGTCGGCAGCCGTGTGTGGCTGGTGCCGGAAGACAGGACCCTCGATGCCTGGCTGCTGGAGGACGCGGAGAGCCTCGGAGGGCACCCGGGAACGGACGGTCTCGTGCTCACTGGTCTGGACGACTACGAGGGGCCGCCCGAGGGACACCGGGCTCCTGTCCGACTGCACGACGGCTACCGGTGGTTGGGCTCCTGCCGGGAGTTCGCCCGCGTCCTGCCGCCTGGGCACGCAGAGCCACCGCTCGTCCTGCGAGGGCTCGCCCCGGGTGATCGGCTTCGGCGGGCACTGACGTCGGGCACCCGGCGCACGCTGGACCTGGCGGAGGCCTGGCTGGAGATACGGGACGATCGGGGCGAGCCGCTCACCGACCGGCTGCTGCGGCCCACAGTCCGCTCGTGGCGCTCTTCTTCCCGCAGGCCGGATCTGATCGATCTGGAACTCGACGGAGAGCTCGCACCCGTACCGGGGTACGCCCAGCCCATCTGGGAGCGCTGGCTGTCCGGCCCACCGGACGCCCCTGGTGCATGGGCCGGCCTCGACACCCGGCAGCGCGGAGCCTGGCTCGATCTCGTCCGTGAGCGGGGCTGCCGGCTCGAGCACCAGGACCAGCCGACCGGACACGCGTACGAGCTGGAGGGCCAGCACATCACCGACGAACCGGGCCTTTACCTGGCACTCGGCGAGGCCGTCAACGGGCCGGGCGGCTACTTCGGCGGCTGCCTGGACGCCCTGGTGGACTGTCTGCGCGGCAACTTCGGCTACACCGCCCCCGCAACCCTTCTCTGGCGGGATGCCGTAACCGCACGTGAGCACCTGTCCCGCGTCCTGGCGCCGGAGGGCGAGCCGTATGACCTGGTCGCCACGGTGCTCGAAGTTCTGGCCGAGGGCGGGATGCGCGTCACCTTCACGTGAATCGGCATCCGCCGCGCTGACGCAGCAGTGACTCAATGCTGCGGTCAGTCCGTTTGGCGACGTTCGCGTCTGGATTCAGGAGGCGAGTCGTGCGCAGGTGCCGACGGAGAGCTCAGTCTGCGGAGGACGGCCTGTGCCACCAGTGACCGCACCCGTCGGCGCAGGAGCGTTCGCGCCGTCGTCCGTCGGCGATTGCGAGTACCGCGACCAGCAGCCGGAACGCCTAGGAGCGTGGGTCGGTAACGGCCAAGCGGCCAGCTGACCGTGATCGATGGGATTGGTCGCGGTCGCCCCGCCGGCACCTGTGAGGCGGCAGTTGGGTCCTGCCCGTCAGGTGTCCGGTCGGTAGGGCCCGTGACGGGGCCGGGAGGCGGCTGGTCAGCCGGCCAGGGCGGCGGCGTTCCTTGTCCTTGGCGTGCTCGCGTGCTTTGTCGGCGGCTTCGGCCTCGATCTGGGCGCGGGCGGCCTGCAGCTTGGCCAGGCGCTTCTCGCGCCGGTCGAGCTCGGCGGGCAGGTCGGTGTCCTTGCCGTCGATGCCGAACCTCTGGTCCTCGGCGGTGTCGGTGACCTCGGCGTCGGCCGGCAGCGTCTGGGCCATGGCCTCCAGGTCGGCGATCTCGGCTTCGATGCGCTCTTCCTTGGTGATCAGGCGGCCGTAGCTCTCGCCTTGTGCTTGGAGGCGTTGGCCTCCAGCTTCGTGCCGTCCAGGGCGACACGGCCCATCTTGACCATGCCGAGCCTGGTCGCCAGGTGCAGGGACTGGGTGAACAGGCCGGCGAGGGCGTCCAGGTGGCGGCGGAACCGCGAGATGGAGCGGAAGTCCGGGGCCTGGTCGGCGGCCAGGTATCGGAACGCGATGTCGTCGGCGCACTTGCGCTCGATCGCCCGCGAGGAGCGCACCCCGGTGGTGTAGCCGTAGATCAGCAGACGCAGCATCAGCCGCGGATCGTAGGGCGGGCAGCCGCGCTTCTCGGTGTAGTCCGCCAGGACCGGCCCCAGGTCCAGCACCTCGTCCACCAGGTCGGCGACGAACCGGGCGAGATGGTCCTGGGGCAGCCAGTCGTCCAGCGACGGGGGCAGCAGCAGGACCTGGTACGGGTCGAACGCCCGGAACCGCTTATCCACCCTCGCCGGACGAACCTGCGGCTGCTTCTTCTCGACCGGCTCGACCTCGAACAGCCCATCCCCACCACGCATACAAACATCATCCCGCACGAATGATCACGAAACGCAGCCGGGTGTCGGCGTACTCGCCAAAGTGCTCAGCCAGATACGCGGGAGCGTGCCCACAGGGAAGTGGGCGTGGAGGCTGAAAGCAAGGTCCGGCCGTCGGCGGCTCAAGGAACGATGATGACCTTGCCTCGGATCCGGCCGGCCTCGCTGAGGCGGTGGATGGCGCCGAGGTCGGCCAGTGGGCGTGACTCGCTGATGTCGATGGCGACCACGCCGGCGTCGATGAGCTCCACCAGCGCCGCCAGATGCTCCACATCATTGCGGGCGACCATGTGCATCGCAGTCACCCCGGCATCGGCAGGCGGCTCGATCGGGGTGGCGATCGAGACGATCCGCCCGCCCGGCCGCACCAGCGGCGCCAGAACCGCGGCGTCCGACGGGCTCAGCGGAACCAGGTTGAGCAGCGTGTCCACCGGGCCGTCGAGCGCGGCAACCACCGGCGTGGCGGTGTAGTCGATCACTTGGTCCGCCCCCTGCCGCCGGACCGCCTCGGCGCTGCGGGCGCCGGCCGTGGCGATCACCTCGGCTCCCGCGTACTTGGCGAGTTGCGTCACGAAGCCACCGACGCCTCCGCCCGCACCGTTGACCAGTACCCGCTGACCGGCGGCTACCTTCCCGTGCTCGAACACCGCCTGCCACGCCGTGAGACCGGCCACGGGAAGGGCCGCAGCGTTCGCGAGAGGGACGGAGTCGGGAGCCGCGACCAGCGTGGCCACGAGCGCCCGGACGTACTCGGCGGCCGCACCCGCGCTGTCGAGCCGCCCGATGACCCGGTCGCCGACGGTGAACCCCTCCGCACCCGCGCCGATCTCGGCGACAGTGCCGGCGACGTCCCAGCCGAGCGTGTAGGGCAGGTCCAAGGGAAAGAACGCCCGCAGCAGTCCGCCCCGCAATGCGGCCTCGGTGGGGTTGAACGAGGTCGCGGCGACACGGATGAGCACTTCACCTGATGCAGGCTGAGGGCGCGGAACGTCGTCGTAGCGGATCACGGACGCGTCGCCGTAGTCGTGGATACGTGCGGTCTTCATCTTCATGCCGCGAATCTACGACCGCACACGGAGACGATCCATGCGGCAGAGTGCCCAGTTCATATGCGTACGTCTCGCCCGCGTAGTCTCACCGCATGGATGTGCTCAGTGACGTCATCGCGGTGATGCGGACCGGCCGGCCTCGGTCGGCGCACGTGCGGTGGCATGCCCCGTGGGGGCAGGAGTTCGCCTCCGTACCGGGGTCGGCGGGCTTTCAGGTGATCCTGCAGGGCTCCTGCTGGCTACTCCCTCCAGACGCAGAGCCCGTCCCGCTGGGCGTGGGCGACGTGGTGTTCCTGCCTCACGGCAGTGGACACACCCTGGCCGACAGCCCCAAAACCCTGGCGACGGCCCCCGCCTGCGGCCCCGACGACCCCCGATTGTCCGAGCCCTACGCGTCGGACAGCGTCGACCGGACCGGAGACGGCGGTCCGGTCACCGTCGTGCTCTGCGGGACCTACCAGCTCGACCCGTCCCGCACCCACCCGCTGCTGCGCGACCTGCCTGACCGGATCCACCTCCCCGCGCACCCGGATCGACACCCGGAACTGCGCTCGGCCGTAGAGCTACTGGCCGCCGAACTGGAGCACCCGCGCCTCGGCACGGACGCGGCCGTCCCCGCGCTCCTGGACACACTGCTGCTGTACATCCTGCGCATCTGGTTCAACGAACAGCCCGCCCGGGGCAACACCACCGGCTGGGCCGCCGCGCTCAACGACCCGCCGGTCACCGCCGCCCTCCACGCCATCCACCGGGCCCCGGCGGCGCCGTGGACAGTGGCGAAACTCGCCGCGGAAGCGGGGCTTTCCCGCGCACCGTTCGCCAGGCGCTTCGCCACACTGATCGGCCAACCACCCCTCAGCTACCTGACCTGGTGGCGGATGACCACGGCCGCGCGCCTGCTGCGGGCATCGGACGCACCATTGAAATCCATCGCCGCCCAAGTGGGCTACGCCTCCGAGTTCGCCTTCGCCAACGCGTTCAAGCGCACGCACGGGACAGCCCCCGGCACGTTCAGACGGCGGAGCTGAATCCAGTGCAGGCATCCTGAGCACGCTCAGCTGTACGTGACTGGGTACATCCGGATGCACTCCGACAGCGGGTAGCCGGTTACTGAGACACGCTCCTAGCGGCGGGCCGTCCTCCACTGACTCCACCGGCGATGAATCCGAGTGACGGCACACGCGGTCCTGACCTAGCGTTCTGCCCATGACCTCTCTCGACGACGGCACTGACGTCAGGTCCCGCGTGACTATCCGCTGCCAGAGCAACGCGTCCATCGGCGTGACGTTCTGCGACCGGTTCACCTTCGACGCAGACGCTGTGCACTATGCCGTCGAGCTGTGGGCCCCGGGTCTGACCGCTCGCGTCAACGAGGTCGTCGCCTGGATCTGGGACAGCGATCTCGCCCCGTTCCTGGAAGAGCTCGCTGCCGACTTCCGAGGATGGGACGGCGAACGGAGCTGGCAGACCAACGACCGGGACTTGGCGGTGTCCGCCGTCTTCCGCTCCAGCGGGCACGTCGGGCTGACCTGGACCCGAGGGGCGGGGAGCCCCGCGCAAGCCGCCTCCTGCACCGGCCGGGCGCCCGGATCCCGGCTGGCGGCAGCCACCGCTGTTCGCACAGATCCCCCGTGACTACAGCCGGCTCACCCTGGCCAATTCCGACCTGGCCGGCCCCTGGCTGGCCTGGGCGAAGTACCTCGCTCACCGGCTCGTCGAGGCCCGCGGCCGGGGACGCAACATCCGCTTCGCCGTCAACCGCGGCCTGGCCCTCGTCCTCACCGGCTACATCGAGGGCGACGTCATCCGGCACACGGAGATCTTCGCCCCGCTGCGGGCCCTGGACCTGCCGGTCGGCCACACCGGTCACGGTTCTCGACGAGATGGAGATCTTCGAGGACGACAGCGAACCCCCCTTCGAACGCTGACTCGCCGAGAGGCTGGAGGGTCTCGCACCCGGCATCCGCTCGGAGGCCGAGCGCTGGACCCGCGTCCTGCGCGACGGCGGCCCCCGCAGCCTCCCGCGACGGGAGGGGACGGTCTGGCTCTACCTCAACCGGGTCCGCCCGGCCCTGCTGGAATGGTTGAACCGCTACGACCACCTGCGGGAAGTGACCCGCGACGACGTCCTCACCTACATCAAGACGCTGCACGGCCACCAGCGCCACGACCAACTCTTCGCCCTGCGCTCGCTGTTCAGCTGGGCCAAGCGGAACGGGCTGATCTTCCGCAACCCGACCAGCCGGATCAAGGTCGGGCAATACGAGTACGCCGTGCTGCAGCCGCTCGTCCCCGAGCAGGTCGACCGTTCCGTCGCGGCAGCCACTACCCCGGCGACGCAGCTCATCCTCGCCCTCGCCGCGGTCCACGCCGCCCGGGTCGCCCAGATCGCCAACCTCATGCTCGTCGACGTCGACCTCGGCAACCGGCGGCTGACCATCGCCGGACACGCCCGCCCGCTCGACGACCTCATCCTGAAGCTGCTGCTGGACTGGCTGGAGCACCGACGCACCCGCTGGCCGAACACCGCCAACCTCCACCTGCTGATCAACAACCAGACCGCGAACAAGACCACCCGGGCCAGCAACCACTGGATCAGCGCCGCGATGCGGGGCCAGACTGCGACGCTGGAGCGGCTCCGCGTCGACCGCCAACTCGAAGAGGCCATGATTCAAGGCCCGGACCCGCTCCACCTTGCCGAGGTGTTCGGACTCGATGAGAAGACCGCGATGCGTTACGCGGACTCGGCCCGTCAGCTGCTTCTGGCCTCGCCCGGTGAGACCCCCGGCGGAACTGTCAGAGGAGCCGAATAGGGTCCAGTGACGTCCATATCCAGTAGGAGAGACCGTGGCTCTCAACGCCGTTGAGGCGATCCGCCAGCTTCAAGACCGGAGTTCCGCCAAGCGCCGCTCGGCCGCGAAGCGACTTCGAAAGCTGGGCGACCCAGATGCCGGTCCTGCCCTGCTCGAAGCCCTGAAGAACGAGGTAAGGGATTCGCGGACCTGGGAGACCCAGTATCAGATGACAATGGCGCTTGGTACTTGCGGCTCCCCGTCCGACCTCCCCTACCTGCGAGATCTCGTCCTTCAGCGCGAAACTCTCCATGCGGTTCACACTGCCGGGGGCGACGCCATCATCCGTCTGAGCTACATGGAGCACTCCCACACAGAAGCGATTCGCTGGTGCCTCAGTACCAGTAACGAGACGCTTGTGGGCGGAGCGTTGCAAGCCGTGGCCATGATCCGGCTTGTCCCGGATCAGGAAACCGTCACCTACGTCCTCGACTTCATCGAAGACAGGTCCCCGCACAATGGGCTCTACTTCTGGCCCGCTGTTGCCGCGGCCGGCTGGACGGGGCAGCGAGTGCACGACTTCCTCACCTCATGCGCCTCCAGCCCCCGATCCGATGTCGCCGAAGCCGCCACTACCTCCCTTGCCGGGAACTACGGCAACTACCGACCTCTGTAGCCGGCCCCGCACCCCAGGTTCGTCGTGAACCCGGGCCTTCTCGCCGGAAAACCTGGTATCGGCCCCGTGGGTTCCTACCGAGAACCCTTCAGTTGTCACGAACTCACGGGGCTCTCCGGGTGTGAGTAGTTGCGGTACAGGAAGTGCCGCTGAGATTGATCATGGTCGGCTAGGCGGTGCTCCGGTGATCACCCGACAAAGGCGGTGCGGAGAATGTCGGGTGATCGGGGCCGGTGTCGCCGCACGATGGGGGCATGGATGACACGACCTTGGTATCCCGTTTCCTCCGCGACGGCTTCGTGAAGTTGGAGGGCGCTGTCGCGCCGCGCGTGGCCGCGGACTGCGCGCGGCTGCTGTGGCGAGAGACGGGCTGCGACCCGGACGACCCGTCGACGTGGACGAAGCCCGTGCACTGGGTGGGCGGCATGGCGCAGGGGCCGTTCGCCGCCGCACCCAACTCCCCGTCGCTGCAGCGCGCGTACGACCTGCTCGTCGGCGCGGGACGCTGGGAGCCGCGCTACTCGCTGGGCACGTTCCCGCTGCGCTTCCCGCACGAGGAGGAGCCGGACGACGCGGGCTGGCACATCGAGGGGAGCTATCTGCCGGAGGGCGAGAGCTGGTACTTCACGAATCTGCGCTCCCAGGGCCGGGCGCTGCTGATGCTGTTCCTGTTCAGCGAGGTCGGTGAGGAGGACGCCCCGACCCGGATCCGGGTCGGCTCGCACCTCGACGTGCCGAAGGTGCTGGAGAAGTACGGGGAGGACGGGGCGAGCGGGCTGACCCTCGCGCCCGACCTGGTGGCGGCGTCCGACCACCGGCTACTTGCCCTCGCCACCGGGTCCCCGGGCGATGTCTTCCTGTGTCATCCGTTCCTGGTGCACGCGGCGCAATCGCACCATGGGGTGCGGCCGCGCTTTATGGCCCAGCCGCCGCTGATGCCGGCCGCGCCGTACGAACTGGAGCGGGCCGACGGCGCGTACTCACCCGTGGAGATAGCGATCCGCCGGGGCCTGGGGCAGGACACCCCCGGTCCGGACGGGGACGGCATCGACCGCAGCGCAGCGTAAACGTGCCTCACGACCATCGCTGGCAAAGTGGCCATGAGGGAATAGGAAGGAGGCCGGGCATGCTGGAGCGGCTGAACCAGGCCATGGAGCACATCGAGTGCCATCTCGACCAGACCGTCGACGTGGAGGAGCTGGCACGCCTCGCGGCCACCTCGGAGCACCACCTGCGCCGGATGTTCTCCGCGCTGGCGGGCATGCCGCTGTCGGAGTACGTCCGGCGCCGCCGGCTCACCCTCGCAGGTGCCGAAGTACTCGCGGGGCGTGAGACGCTGCTGGAGATCGCGGTGCGCTATGGCTACAGCTCCGGCGAGGCATTCGCGCGGGCGTTCCGTGCCATGCACGGCATCGGACCGGGCGAGGCCCGACGTACCGGCGCAGCGCTCACCTCCCAGTCCCGGATGGCTTTCCGCCTCACCATCGAAGGGAGCAGCAGTATGCGATACCGCGTTGTGGACAAGGCGGACTTCAACGTCGTCGGACTCAAGACCCGGGTACCGCTGGTGCATGCAGGGCCGAACCAGGCGATCATGGACTTTGTCCGTGGGATCGACCCGCAGACCCTGGAGCGCCTGGAGAAGCTGTCGGACCAGGAGCCGCACGGCATCGTCGCGGTCTGCGACGGCATGGACCCCAGCCGCGCCGAGGGCACTGAACTCGACTACCACCACGGCGTCATCACCTCCCCGGCCGCGCTGGAGGGCACGACCACGTTGGCCGTCCCGGCCGGCACCTGGGCGGTCTTCACCACCTCCGGGCCGGCACCGCAGGCCATCCAGGAGCTGTGGCGGGACGTGTTCACCGAGTGGTTCCCGTCGAACCCGTATCGCACCCGCACCGGCCCGGAGATCCTGCGCACCCGCCTGTCGCCGGAGAAGACTGAGGCCGACGCCGAACTGTGGCTCCCGGTGGAGCCCGAGCGCGGCTGAACACAGCGGCAAGCCCCCGGGCAGGCGTGTGCGAGCGCTTCGGTTGGCCTTTCGCGCCAACCGAACCAGTCGGACGCCGGCAAGATCAATCTCAGCGGCACATCTTGTACCTCAACTACTCACGCCCGGTCTCGTGGGACGGGCCGTCCACCGGGACGGTGGACGGCCCGTGAGCTGGTCGGCAGGACAGGATCACGTCGCTGATCCCGGGTCGGTGAGGCGGGCTTCGAGGTCGGCGACGCGGCGGTCTCGGAAGCGGAGGTTGGAGCGGGCAGCCTTGAGCCGCTCGTCGAGCGTGCGGTTGTCGGTCGTGAGCTGGCGGACCCGCTGCTTGAGTGTGGTGTTCTCGGTGGTGATCCGCTGGATGCAGCGGCGGCCGGTGACGATGATCGTCTCCCAGGCGTCCCGCAGGCCGCGGTCGAACGGGTCGTAAGTCTCGGAGAGGCCGCGCAGGTTGGTCTCGTCGGCGAGCGCGCGGGCGACGCCGTCGGCGAACGGCGGTCGCGAACGGCGGACTGTCCGCCCTGGCGAGGGCATGGCGGCGATGAACGCCCGGTCCAGGCCGATGCGTTCGGCCTCTCCCGACTCCATCGCCCCGCGCAGGAGGCGCCGGGTGCGGTAGAACACGCGCTGGTGAGTGTTGTCGGTCACGATCGACTGCTTGCCCGGGCGCCCTCTGGCCGCGAGCGAGACGAGGCCGTCCCGCTCGCGTTGCCGCTGGTCGGCGACGAACTGATGCATATGGTCTGCCGTCAAGGCTCGCGGGTCGTGGCCACCGGACGGCGCGTGGAGTTCCAGGAAGGTACTCAGCTCCAGACCGGCTCGGCGCATGTCGTCGAAAGTGCTTCCGCTGCGCGGACAGCCGGGAGAGCGCAGGATCGCGACGAGGTGGTCCCAGATGAGGTCGCGGAGCCATCGCTGGGAGACGCCCGTGAGGTCCATGTGAACCGAGCGGTCGGTGAGCTTCCGTCCGAAGTGCTCGGTGAGGATGTATCCGAGCTCGCGCGTATCGGCCGGCGTCACGTAGAGAGGCTGCAGCCAGCCGGCCACGGCCCGGACGATGTGGACCGCCTCGCGGCTGGCTGCCTTCTGCAGCAGCCGTTCCTCCTCGGGGCCCGCATCCGTCAGCGACCGCAGACCGTGCTCACGGGCGAAGTTCGCCAAGCCCTGCCAGGTGACCAGTTCCCAGCGGCCGTGAGCCTTCTGGGTGTAGGTGAACATGCCCCACTTGATCTCGGCCCGCAGCAGCGGATGCAGCCCCCGAAGATTGACCTGTGCAGGCCGGAGCACGGCCCCGGCACTCCCGCACCAGCGCCGGAACGTGAACTCGTCCTCGTAGCTGACCGGCGTGACCAATCCCCGGCGCCCGAAGCGGGTGCCTCACTGCGACGGCAGCGTCGCTCCTCCCGGCCTGCCGTGCCTGCGGTAGCGGCGCTCGTGACGGAAACACTGCCCGAGCGGGGAATCTGCAAGTTCCGGGCAGACCTGGACCTGGCAATCGCCGAAGCCGGGATGCGATTCCTGATCGACCAGCCAGGCATCGAGGTCGAGGTCACCGCCGCGGCGGCCGCGCTGGTTGTACCAACGAAACTCGTGGTACCGGCAGAGCGCCAGCGTGTGGTGCCGAGCGGGCCGCCCGGGACAGATCTGGCAGGACCTCTGCTCGATCCACTCCCCAGGGCCGACGGGCGGCGCGGTGCGGAGGAACTCGGCTCGTTCTCCACCCAGGTCGCGGTGCTCGCGCCAGAGCGTCTCGTGAGAAGAGCACAAGTCGCCATGTCCCATCGTGGACCGCTCGCAGTCGGCGCAGAGGCAATTCCACCGGTAGACAGGATGGTTCGGCGGGATCTTGATGACATCGGGGCGGAACAGCGGGTCGAACGACGGAGCGCTGATCAGCGCGGTGAGGATTTCCAGCCGGTCCCGGCCAGCGCGGGGGTCCTGCTGCGGCAGTAGAGCTGTCGCCATGCTCACTTCGACTCACCCCAGACAGTGCGCAGGGCGGCGTCGAAAGTGGGGTCGTGGACGTCGACATGTCCGTAGACCTCGTCAACCGTGGCCGTTGAGGCCCAGCCGCCAGCGTCTCGGGCGATCAGCAGATTGCCGTCGGCCGCATCAAGAACCGCGGAGGTGAAGGAGTGCCGGAAGGCGTGGGGTTTCACAAGTCCCAGGCCAGCGCGTTTCCCGGCCCGGCCGAGCATCCGGCGGGCGCCGACCGGAGCCCAGGGCTGCCCGGTGCCGGCACCGTGGAGCTGGACCAGGAGCATGCCGTGTCCGGCCCCGCGCGGGTACTCGGTCGTCATGTACTCGAAGTAGGCGTGCACCATCGCCGGGCTGACCCGCTTGATCAACCCGCCTGTCACCGTGCCGTGTTCAACTTGCCAGGAGTGCTTGGTTTTGGCCTCGGCGCGGTTCGGATTGTTCGGACGATGGCAGACGTGCAGGTGAGGGCTGCGGCACTCGTTGCAGGCCGCGTTCTCGCGCAGATGCAGGTCAACCAGGTGCAGCCCGCAGAGCTCACCAACCCGAAGACCGCCGTCGGCGAGCCAGGTCACCACCAGCCGGTCCCGGGCCGAGTTCACCCTCTCCAGCAGTCTGTCCCTCGCCCCTTCCGGGAGCATCTTCGGATGCCGGCGGAGTGGGCCCTTCGGCGCGAGCGGGTTCGCGGGCATCGCGGATTTCACGTGTCCGAGGAACGAGCGACGACGGTCCACCCGCGACGGGAGCCGGGTGCCATCCAGCTTCTCGCCGAGGTCGACGTTGATGCCGAGGGAGGCTTGGTGCAGGTAGAAGCCCTTCAGACAGGACGCCGCGATCGACAGTGCGGACCGGCCGTAGGGGCGCTTGCCGACCCTCCAGGGCTCGCCGAGCGGCATACGGACCTCGGCGCCGACGATGCCCATGTACCGTTCGAGGTCGCGTACTTGGACTGTGTCGAAGGCCAGGCATTCACGCTCCAGCCACCGCAGATGATCCACCAGGCAGTACGCGTACGTCTTCTGGGTGCCGGTGCCGTCATGGACGCGCAGGAACCGGTCCGCGTCCGTATGGAGGGTGCCCTCGGGCCAGACGATCGTCCACGATCGCCGTCCGTCCTTCCGCTCGATCCGCTGGACCCTCAAGTCCCCGACCACGATGTGCCGTACCACTCGTCCTCCGTACCGACTCCGGAACATGGCAGACGTTCCGGTCCCGGTCGGTAAACGAGCCCATGACGTCCATGTCACAGACCCAGGCGGACATCACGGGCAGCACAACTCACGGTCGGTAAAGACCTTCACGATCCACGTGGCCAGCAGGTGCTCCATCTCCGATGGCGTCCAGGACGCGTCCCCCTCCAGGTTGGCGCCGCGGTCGGCGACGTCGATGCCGCGGTAGCCGAGGAGCAGCTCCAGCAGCAGCGACTGGATCCCGGCGAAGGCCCGCTCGCAGGCGGCCTTGTCGGGCGGCCGCATCGCCTGGGCCGGCAGCAGATCGATCCCGAGCGTCGCTGCGGCCTGAACGAAGTGGTGGCTCTTGTAGACGGCGCCGTGGTCGCTGGTCACCGTCTCGGGAGCGAAGAACGGCAGCCCGGCGACCGGGTGCCCGGCCAGCTCGGCCACCGACGCCGCCGGGGCGCCGGGGTAGGGCCACTCCATCTCCGGCCCCCAGTCCGGCCGCATCGGCAGCGGCAGCAGCAGCATCGCCACCTCGTGTGGGCGCTCTGCGTGTGGTGCCCTTCCAGTAGGCGTCCGTGAGCGTCTCGACAGCGGTGAGGGTGTGGTGGTCGTCGCGAGCGGCCAGCGCCAGGGCGAATCGTACGTAGTCGCCCATGTCAGTGCCTTGACGGTGCTGGTCGGCGAAGCCTTGAAGCCGTGGGGTCAACGCGGGCAGCGTACGGACCGTTGGGAAGACCACGGCGAGGCCGGCCAGTGCCAGACGGACCGCTGGGCACTCGACCGCCCATCGGGCCAACAGGTCCGGAGTGCAGGACCGTACGGCGTCGCGGGCCCTGCCTTCACTGCCGGGATCGGCATGTGGCGGGGTGTCCGGCCAGCACCGCGCGAGGTGGCGGTCTGCGACGGTGGCGATGTCGATCAGCAGGACCAGGGTCTGGAAGCGGTGTTGGGGAGGCACTCGGTCGTCGACGGCCAGGGCCGTGAGCAAGGCGACGCCGTCGGCGGTGTGCGGCTGGCAGGTGTCCTGGTGGAGGATCGCGTTGTAGAAGTCGCCGAGGAAGAACCTGTCGTTGTCCCAGTGCGGGTCCGCAGAGGGTTCGAACAGCATCGTGGCCTGCGGCGGCTGCGGGCCTGGCAGACGGTCGGCGATGACGTCGCGGAAGGTCCGCCGGATCGGCGGGCCGAAGATTCGACCAGTCCGCCATGCCTCGCGAAGGTCGGTGCCGGCAGCGTCATCCGGCAGACGCTCGGGGATGGCGTGCGTGCTCATGATCGGTGCAGCTTACTGCTGCTGGTCAAGACCCGATCCACGCGTGAGCAGGGGCTCGAACCGGTAGCGGGCTGGGCAGTCGTACCGAGATCGGTTCCAGCAGCTGAAACGGCATCAGCAACACCTTCGTCGGCGACTTCACGGGTGACGGTGGGGATGATCTCGGCGGTGTCGGGACGTCGATCGGGGCGCTTTACCTGTACAAGGGTCATGGCGGCGGCGCCACCGATGGCGGTTCCTCCCGTACGGAGATCGGTTCCGGTGGCTGGAAAGGGATCTCGGACTACGTCGGCGGTGACTTCACCGGTGGCGGTACGGGTGACCTGGCAGCCCTCGAATCCCAGCCGGGCGCCACCGGAAAGCCCTACCTCTACAAGGTCAACAGTACGGGCGGCCTCAACGCCCGCATCGACATCGGCACCGGCGGCTGGTGACAACTCCATCAGGCGGGTTCGAGTTCGCTGCGGCCCCGCCCCGCCTCTGTGCGCTCCCACACCCCGACCGCGCCGGCCGTGCCGCATCGGACCCCGACTTCTGGAAGAGAGAATGAAGAACCGTCATCTGCGCCGTTCGGCCTCTGCCTTCATGGCCGTCATCGGACTGACCGCCATGTTCCAGCACTCCGCTAACGCCTCGGCGGCGGAACCGCTCACCCACGTCGAGTACCGGGGACTCTCCATCGACGTTCCGGCCGGGTGGAGGCTGGTGGACCTGGAGACGGACCCGAACGCCTGCGTACGACTCGATCAGCACGCCGTGTATCTGGGGCATCCAGGAGCCGAGCAGTTCTGCCCTGGCCACCTGATCGCGGCGAAGACCGATGCGATCGTGCTGGAGCCGTTCACCGGAGCTGCACCCCGAGAGGATGTGCCCACCGTGAACGTCCCTGCGGGCTCTCCCGCTCCCCGTGTCCTCCCGGCCGGCGACTCCCGCGAAGTACGGCTGGCCTTCGAGGGCGCCGGCGTCTATGCAACCGTCAGCTACGGCTCGTCGACGGCAGCGATCGAGAAGGTCCTGGGCTCTGCCACCACCAGCAGCGCGGCCGAGCCGCAGACAGTTCCGGCGCCCCGGAAGCGAGCTTTCCCGTCCGCCCCTTCCGCGATCCCGGGCACCGGCTACACCGGCAAAGCCTTCGATGCCTGCGCGGCACCCTCTTCGGGCGCCATGGCGGACTGGGCGTCCTCGCCCTACAGAGGAGTGGGCATCTACATGGGCGGACCGAGCCGGGCCTGCTCCCAGCCGAACCTCACCGCTTCATGGGTGGCCGAGCAGAGCGGCCGTGGCTGGCATCTGCTCCCCATCTACGCGGGCCTTCAGGCGGCGAGCATCTCCTCCTTAAATGCGACCAGCCAGGGCCGGTCGGCCGCCGACGCGGCGGTCGATCTGGCACAGGGGCTCGGATTCGTCACCGGCACGGTGCTGTACACCGACATGGAGGCGTACTCCTCGGGGTACCGCACCAACGTCCTCAACTTTCTCTCCGGTTGGTCCGCCCGTCTGCACGAACTGCGCTACCGGTCAGGCGTGTACAGCTCCTCCTCCAGTGGCATCAAGGACCTCTCCTCCGTCTACTCGTCCACGGCGCTGGAGCGTCCGAACGTGGTCTGGTCCGCCAACTGGAACGGTGAAGCCAACACCGCCGACGTGAACATCCCCGCCGGGTACTGGTCCGAGCACCAGCGCGTTCACCAGCACGCGGGCAATGTCACCGAGTCGTACGGCGGGACGACGATCAACATCGACCGGGACTACGTCGACGTCGGCGCGGCTGTGACCATGGGCAGCCCGGGTATGACGAAACTGACGGCCGGTGACTTCAATGGGGACGGCAGGAAGGACCTGGTGGCCGTTGAGGTGTCGACGGGCAATCTTTGGCTGTACCCCGGTACGGGCACGGGAACCCTGACCTCGCGGGTGCTGATCGGTACGGGTGGCTGGAACGGCATGGCGAATCTGGCCGTCGGTGACCTCAACTCGGACGGCAAGGACGATCTCGTCGGCACCGAGGTCGCGAGCGGCAAGCTGTACCTCTACCCCGGTACCGGTAGCGGTCCGGGCCGTCGTAAGGAGATCGGTTCCGGCGGCTGGAACGGGATCAACAACACCTTCGTCGGTGACTTCACGGGTGACGGCAGGGATGACCTCGGCGGTGTCGGGACGTCGACCGGGACGCTTTATCTCTACCGGGGCCACGGCGACGGCACGATCGACGCCGGTTCCTCCCGGACGGAGATCGGCTCCAGTGGCTGGAACGGCATGGACAAGATCGTCAGTCCTGGTGACATGAACAGGGACCGCAGGGACGACATCGTCGCCACCGAGAAGTCCACCGGGAAGCTCTACCTCTACAAGGGCCACGGCAACGGCACCATCGACGCCGGTCCCTCCCGCACGGAGATCGGCTCCCGTGGCTGGAACGGCATCTCGGACTACGCCGGCGGTGACTTCACCGGTGACGGTACGGGTGACCTGGTAGCCGTCAAGTCCCAGCCGGGCGCCACCGGAAAGCTCTACCTCTACAAGGGCACCGGCAAGGGCGGCCTCAACGCCCGCGTCGAAATCAGCTCCGGCTGGTGAGGGACCAGCCTCTCGACGAAGGCAACCAGGGGCGGACCCGGACCAGGCAGCGCCGGACCCGGATGTCGGTCGTGGTGGTGGTCTCCGGCTCGTGCCAGCTGTCGGGCTTCTTCAGGGTGAAGACCCCGCCGTGCTTGCGGGGCTGTCCGCCCCGTGGACCGGAGCGGCGCTCGCCGGCGTCGCGGAGCATGAGGCGGTCCGAGCGCAGGCGCCCGGCCACCTCAACGGGCAGGTCGGCCAGGACATAGGCGAGGCGGGTGACGTCGTAGCCGGAGTCCATGACGATCAGGATGTGCGGATCACCGGGCTTCCAATGCCCGGCGCGGACCAGCCGCCCCACGACTTCACGGAGCTGGGCGGCGGTGACCGCGGTCGCATCGTCGGCCGGTCCGAGCCGGACGGCGTCCAGGACCCGCGTCCACGAGGTGCGGCCCGGCTCCAGGGCGGCGACAAAGGAGTAGGGCCAGCCCGGGATGCGCTGATCCGCACTGCGGCCACGCCCGTAGACGTGGCAGAACAGCCGGTCAGGGCTGGTAGGGGCGTCGGGGCGCAGCCAATTGGAGACGTCCACGGCCAGCGCGATACGCCCCTGCGATGTGCGCGGGATCGGCAGGCTGTCCAGGACGCGGCGCAGACGGCGTGGCTCCAGCCAGCCGGAGTTCAGCGCGTCGTACATCGCGCCGTGCCCGCGCCGGTGCTCGGCCGCGAGCGTCAGCTCGACCAGCGACTTCACCGGGCCGTCCGCGCACAGCACCGCGTCGGTCAGCTCGAAGAGCGCGTCCGCGCGGGTGTAGAGGCAGTCGTAGAACTCGATCCGGAACCGGGACAACACGGACAACGGCTCGACGTCGGAGACCTGAACCGGAAGACTCATCACAGCGGCCGTTCTCTCGCGCTCTGTTACTCGACATCTCAAAGCGTGAGGGGCGGCCGCCCCTGCTGTCCCGGAAACATCGCATTTCAGCACGCCACAGCGTCAGCGAGGTTAAACGCCAAGCTCAGGTTCGGCATCTACGCCAGCACTCCACAGAGCTTCTCGGCACTGGCGGCACTGGCTGATCTTCGTGCCCTCCCCTCCCGGCTCCTGGTCGATGCCGCGGACAGCGGTCTTGCCGCACGACACGCGGGAGATCTATGAGGGCGTGAAAGGGATCTTTCCCGAAGTCACAGGGGCCGTTCCTGCCCGGCGCAGCCTGACTGCTCCCGTCCAGGCCATCGGGATCGCCGCCGCCCTCCAAGTCCTCGGGCAGTCCGACGTCCACATAGCCGGCCGTGAGCTTCGGCACCTCGTCGCCGCCGAAGTCCCCTCAGAAACGATCAAACATCTGACGGGTTTCCACAGGATGCACGGCATCACTCCGCTGCTGAGCGCCGTCCAGCTGACGGCTCAGGAACCGATGCTGCGACCGAGTGATCAACTCCGCTACGGGCTTCCGGCTTTCCTCCCCTCCAGGCCGTCTCCTCGAGGAAGCCTGGCGGACCAGCGCGTTCACAAGATCCCCTCGCGCTTCTGGCCCGGTTGGTCCGTCCTGCTGTCGCCGCCGCAAGGCGCATACGGCCGGACGTTCCGTCCTTGCCTGTCCGCTTCCCTGGCTTTGGTGGGCACGCGCGACGACCTCAGAATGAGCACACGTCGCCTCGGCAGCGTGACCACCCGGCAGATGACCTCGAAAGTCCTACAGCTCTTGCATGCACAGGGGTGCTGGCCGGTCATGTCCCCTGGTGTGGTGTAGCGGCGGGCAGCTGTTCTCTGCCCTGGGTGGTCAGCAACCTGTCGCGGTGCCCGTCGCGTCAAGTGGTGATGGCATGGACCGTCGCGTGCGCCGGGCCAGGAAGCGGTTCGCGAAGAAGTTGATCCATGGGCTATTTGCGGCCCGACCTCGATCGGCCACTGTGGTTGCGGTACTTCGCTGCCGTACCGCCTCACGCCTCGCGAAGAGTGGCCGCCGACAACTACGACTTGAACGCGTTCAAACTCCGTGCCAGGGTACGGCATGAGTTCTTGAGCCCATCGGTCGCGCACGCGGCCTGCGGAACCCGCTAGGGGTGGAGTGTGTTGCGTTCCTGTCGTACTGCGCTGATCTTGCTCGCCATGGCCCTCGCCCTGACGGCCTGCGGCAGGTTCACCGTCATGCCGCCGCCCGACGGCGAACGGGTCGTTCTGAAGCCGGCCGAACTTGCGACCGCGTGGACCGATGCCGACGGCGGCACCCTCACGCTGAAGCAGGACGGGACGTTCATCGCCGATAAAGTCTGCGTCGCCGTCGACTGGTACGACGGTTTGACCTGGTCCGGAACAGGCACCTGGGAGCAAGGCTCCAACAAGGAGCAAAGCTTCGTCGCTGTTTCCTTCGACGCCGCTCACCCCGTGGGCTTCGACGCCGCTCACCCCAAAACGTATGAGCGGGAGCCCGACTCCTACGCCGCCTTGAGGCAAGGCAAGCTCCTGAAGCTCTGGGTCGCCGTCGGCGATCCGGACAACGATTATCCGAACTGCGTCCTGACCAGCCCGGCAAGTTGACCCGGTTGCCGCGCGGCCGGGTGAGCTGCACATGGTCCGGCATGGCGCATGAGCGATTTTAGTCGATCGTGTCCCCCTGCCGTGATGCAGGGGATCAGCCCTCGGTAGTGCCGGGGAGGGCCTCGGTGTCGACGGTGGCGTAGACGGTGGCCATGCTCTCTTCGGAGAGATAGCGGCGGGGGAAGGCGATCCATTCGTCGTGCATTTCGGCCAGCACTGCGGTGGCCAGTCGTAGGACGGCCTCGGGGTTGGGGAAGACCTGGACGACGTCGGTGCGGCGTTTGATCTCTCGGTTGATCCGTTCCAGCGGGTTGGTGGACTGGATCTTTTTCCAGTGCTGCTGGGGGAAGTCGGCGAAGGCGGTGAGGTCCTCTTTCGCCTCCAGCAGCATGGTTTTGACCTTGGGGAACTGTCTGCCGAGCATGTCGGCGACAGTATCCAGCTGGGCCCGGACTGCCACGCGGCCGGTTCATCTCGTCGATCGGGCACTCAACGACCCGGCCGGTCATCCGGTGGAGCTCGACCTTGTGCCGCAACTCCAGGAACATGAAGTATGTCGTCAGCGCCTGCGACCGGGCCAGCCGGGTGCCGCTGGGCGAGTTCCGCAGCACCTTCCCGACGTACGCGTCAGCGTCAGCGCGCTCCATGTCCCACAGGGGCCGGCCGAACCAGGACCTGATCTGGTCCAGGTGCCCGACGTCCCCACGAATCGTGCCGTCCGCCAGGCCAGCCGAGGCCCGCGCAAGGACAAACCCGGACAGCACGTCGGTCTCGAACCGCTCCAGCTCCTCCGCCGACCCGGGTGCCCAGTGCTCACGCAGGTCCCGTACGACTGCCAGCGCCGCCAACCCGAGCCTCCTCGCCTTCGACCCGACTGCGGATCGGTCGGACGAGGTGAGAACGCTTCAAGAATCCCGAAGTTACGTCACAAGGCCACAGGGCACCCGAAGGAGGAAGAACCCCCTGGCCACGTGGCCAGGGACTCAGCGAGGCTCAGAAGAACTCACGGGATGTCGCACACAGGAACCGGCCATCACTTCCCCAAGGGCAGGAGCGATCCCGGCTTCCGCACGAAACTGCAGATCGCCGCAGAACTCGCCCGCACCGCCAAGGCCACCGGGGTGGTCTTCCGGGCCGTGGCCGCCGACTGCGCCTACGGCGACCAGGACAGCTTCCGCAGACAACTCAGCGAGGCGGGACTGCCGTTCGTCATGGCCCTCAAACCGAGCCACGGCACCTGGGCCTACGGCAAGGACGCCTACACCCCCGCCGACGCCGCCCGTGCCCTGACCTGGACAGACCCCGAGCATCCCGGCGACTGGAACTGCCATCGAGCGAACCTTCCGCGACGGGCACACCGAGACCTGGTGGGCCGCCGACGCCCATCTCGGCTGGTGGGGCCCCGACGGAAACGTCCGTCTGGTCGTGGCGACCGCAGACCCGGCCACTCTGCCCGCGAAGGCCACCTGGTACATGGCCACCGACCTGCCCCGACCCGGCGGCCTCCGGGAGGCCGACAGTCCCGAAACCCGCCGCTGACCTGCACGAAGTCGTCCGGATCTACGGCATCCGGCACTGGATCGAGCAGAACTACAAGCAGGTCAAGGACGAACTCGGGCGGGCCGACTTCCAGGTCCGCTCCGACACCGCCATCCGCCGCCACCAGACGCTGGTCACCTGCGCGTTCTCGTTCTGCTGGGACGCCTGGTCCAGCCCGCCACCCAAGGTTTCGCCCGGCACAGCACCACCGGAGCCGCCCGAAGAACCGGGCCGGCCCGAGAGGGGGACCAACCAGACCCCACCAGCCCCACACGGCCAGCTGGCCCAAGGCAATACGCGCCGTCCGGGCCTGGCTCGACCCCTGGACCAGCCTCCAACGATGCTGGCGAGCCTGGACGAATGCACCCCCACCACCGGAACTCCAAGCCCTGATCAACGCCGTCGGCGCAGGCCACCCGCTTGACCTCTACTCCCCGGCTCAACAAACCACCGCTAGTTGTCCAGTGAGCGGGCTATCTGGCCAGTTGAGTGTGACTCGCAGCGATAGGTGGCCATTCGCAGCAATAGTTGACCTTACGTTCCTGGGACGGGATGGTCGAGCCCTTCGTATGGTTGGGCCTCCCAGGGGTGCCGGGTGTGGCTTTTAGTTGGCTGCCACCAGACAGGAACTGGCCAGCAACAACCCCACGTCCTATCCGAATGAGCCCCAGAACCGGCACGGATCAGCGGAGCCGCCAAGCGATGAGCACACCCCAACCCCCTATGCCCGGGGCACCTTCCTGGCCGTACTGCGCGCACGGCGCGGACCCCGTCACCGACGCTGTCGGCTGCCGAGGCATCCACGCCCCCGGCCACACCGCGTGCCTGGCTCACCTGACCGACATCGATCGCGACGCCTACTTGGCCGGCCTGGCCTCCGGCACCGACATCGACCACCGCGGTACGCCCTTCACCCAGCTTCTCCTGAATGCCCTCCTCGACGCCCTCCGCGACCCCGCCACCGGACACCCCCGCCTCGGCGTAGCCCGATTCGATTCGGCGACCTTCGAGGACACAGCCGTGTTCGATTCGGCAACCTTCATGGGCTTGGCCGACTTCAACCGTGCGACCTTCGAGGACTCCGCCTGGTTCGCCTCGGCGACCTTCGAGGACGGCGCTTGGTTCATCTCAGCGTCCTTCAAGGGCGCCGCCGGGTTCGGGTCGGCGACCTTCGAGAGCGCCGCCGGGTTCGATTCGGCGACCTTCGAGGTCGACGCCCAGTTCGATTCGGCAACCTTCAAGGGCGCCGCCGGGTTCGGGTCGGCGACCTTCAAGGAGAGCGCCTGGTTCCAGTCGGCAACTTTCGAGGGCGCCGCCCAGTTCGATTCGGCAACCTTCGAAAGTAGCGCCTGGTTCGAGTCGGCGGCCTTCGAGAACTTCGCCGGGTTCAGGTCGGCGACCTTCAAGGGCGTCGCCGGGTTCAGGTCGGCGACCTTCGAGAACTTCGCTGGGTTCGAGTCGGCGACCTTCGAGAGCGACGCTCGGTTCGAGTCGGCGACCTTCAAGGACGTCGCCGGGTTCAGGTCGGCGACCTTCGAGAACTTCGCTGGGTTCGAGTCGGCGACCTTCGAGAGCGACGCTCGGTTCGAGTCGGCGACCTTCAAGGACGT
>NZ_JBFAJH010000004.1:265360-329984 GCF_040655115.1 Streptomyces atratus
AAGGACGTCGCGGGGTTCGGGTCGGCGATCTTCAAGGACAGCGCCTGGTTCGAGTCGGCGACCTTCGGGGGCGCTGCCGGGTTCGAGTCGGCAACCTTCGAGCGCGACGCCCGGTTCGTACAGGCGGTTTTCGAGCGGGCAGACAGCGTCGGGCCCTTGGTGTGCTCTGGGCGTGTGGTGCTGTCCGGGGCGGTGTTCAGTGGTCCGGTGACGCTCTCGTTCGCTGGGCGCCGAGTGGAGTGCCGGCGGACGCGTTGGTCGTCAACGGCCGAGCTGCGCCTGCGCTATGCCACGGTGGACTTCGCCCACGCAGTCTTCGAATACCCCCTTACGATCGCCGCAGAACCTGATCTCTTCCTTCTCCCCGACGGACAACCAGTCGGGGAACAGGCGTGTGCCGGTACACCCGACGCCGCTGTACGGCTGGCATCGCTGCGCGGAGTGGACGCGGCCCACTTGGTCCTCGCTGACGTCGACCTGTCGGGGTGCCTGTTCACCGGGACAGTGCATCTCGACCAGCTACGGCTGGAGGGCACATGCTCTTTCGCCGACGTCCCGCCCGGCCTGCACTGGCGGCGCTGGCGCCCGGTGCGGTTCACGCAGCGCCACACCCTCGCTGAGGAACACCACTGGCGCGCGCGACAGTCGGCAGCGGTCCCCGGTTGGAACACGGCGACACCCGGTGCCGGGCATGCTGGCCCGGCACAGCTGGCGCCGGTGTACCGTGCGCTGCGCAAGGCCTTCGAGGACGGCAAGAACGAGCCGGGGGCGGCGGATTTCTACTACGGCGAGATGGAGATGCGCCGCCATGACCGTACCGGCACCAGCCGCTCTGAACGTGGGCTGCTGCACGGCTACTGGCTGCTGTCCGGCTACGGCCTGCGCGCCTCCCGGGCCCTGGGCTGGCTAGTTGCCGCGATGCTCGTCACCATCCTTCTGCTGATGGGCTTCGGACTCCCCGGCCACTCCCCGAAGCAGGAGGCGACCGGCACCGTGCCGCCGGGGGGAGGCAGGATCACCTTCGAGATCGACAAGGAGGACCCGCAGAACCCCATCGGGTACAGGATCACCGGCGACCGCTTCGAGAAAGCTCTGAACGTCACGCTCAACTCCGTCGTGTTCCGCTCCAGCGGACAGGACCTGACTACCGCCGGCACCTACATCGAGATGGCCTCCCGCCTGATGGAACCCACCCTGCTCGCCCTCGCAGCCCTCGCCGTCCGCGGACGCATCAAACGCTGACCGCTCGCCACCACGTGCCCCACCATCACCAACCGTGCCGCTGCCCCCCGGAGGGCCAATTATCTCTGCGCAAAATGGCCAACTGTCTTTGAGCGAGCCCGGTCACCAGCGGCCTTGCACCGCCTCTGGCCAACTATCGCTGAAGGTCACAAAGGCGTGCACGTCTTCACCGGCCGGGCCGACAGCCGCAGCGCCGCCGTCCAGGCCGCGCTCGAGGTCTGCGACGCGGCGCGCGCCGCGTCGCAGGCCGGGCTCGAGATTCCCCACGGGCGCCCGGACGGTTGGGGCGCCTGCGGCTACCGGCCCGGCTGGGAGCTCGACTGGCCCGCCGCGCAGGCCGGCCCCGGGAGGAGCCCGTACAGCTGGCTCAACTCCAGGCCCATCGACCTGTAGCTCTGCCCCGAAACAGCCGCTCTGCTTGGCGGCTTCGACGACTGTCCCGGGCCCATCCATCCCGTACGAGACGAGACGGAGAACCCAAGTATGTCGTCCCTCCTGCGCGTTCAGGGCCAGATCGGCCAGCGCACCCTCCTCCTGACCACCGCCGCACTGCCGTTGACCGGCTGGGCACTGCACATCCGGACGGGTATCACTGCGGCACAGCTCCCGGGCCTGCTGAAATTCTGGCACCGCGGCCCACCTGGCCCGGCCGAACACACCCGGAAGTGACGTCCTCGCCGAACTGCGACGCCGCGTCGCGGCCGGTGATATGCGCTGGGTCATGGACGTCCGGACCCTGTCCCGGGCCATCCCCGAGTACCCGGTCACCCACAGTTCCGCACAGGAGAGCCGGAGGGAGCGAGCTGATGAACGAGAACAACTGGCGGTTCGTCAAGAAGCGGACCGCCGCCGACGGCGCGGTGTACGTCTCCGCCGACGGAACCCGGTACCGGCGCACCGGCGGAGCCGAGCTCCAAGCGGAGGCAGAATTCCAGCGCCAGATTGCGGGCTTGGACTACCCGGTCCCGCACGTCCTGGAGGAGGGCGTCACCGACGACGGCCACTACTACGTCGTGGAGGAGTCGCTGGGCGACCAGGCCCTGCACGACCGGGCGGTGGCGTCACTGGACGGGAACCGCAACCTGCCCGACGACGTCGCCGACACCGCCGCGCAGGTCGCCGCCCGGCTGCTGCGCGCCCAGGCCGCCCACCTCGTTCAGCCCGCGCCCGGCACACTGCGGCAGTGGCTGGACAGCGCCGGGTTCACCCAGAACGTCTTCCAGGAGAACCCCGACCTGGACAACACCCGGACGCACGCTGCGCTCGAGCACGCGCTGGACCACCTGGGCACGGTTCCGCTGGTGCGGGGCCACCTCGACTACGGCCTGCCCAACGTCCTGCCGGCCGGGGTCATCGACTGGCAGCACCACGGCCTGGTGCCACTGGGATACGACGTCCTCCCGGCCCTGGAAATCATCGCCTTCAAGGGCGGCAACAAGGGCTACACCGCCAGCCCCGGCCAGCGGCGCCGCTACCTCGCCGCGCTGGACGACGCGAGCCTGAACGCAACCGGACAGCCGGTCACCCAGAACCTGGGCGCATACCTGCTCGTCAAGGCCCTGTTCTTCCTCGCCCTGATGCGGCCTACCGACCCCTCCCGTACGGACAAGCACCTGAAGTGGCAGTACCGCCGTCACCTCTTCACGAAGGGACTCGAGCAGTATGAGCGCACCGGGACGGTCGATACCGCCCTCTTCCCAGCCTCGAAGAGTTCGCCGCTGGGCACAGCGCCGGCGACCATCCGTGACCGCGACTACCTCCTGGACCGCGCCGGGGTGATCTTCAAAGTCATCGGCGATGTCCATCCCGGCACGCACTTCCTGGGGTACGTCAAGTACTACCCGGACGCCCGCGGCGACCGGGTGCTGTTCGGCCGGACGTACCGGCAGAACAGCGTCGTGTCCAAAGCGTTCGGGATCCTCGCCGACCGGCCCGAGTGCTAGCTCTACTCCCCCGCCGTGGGGTGCGTCATCACCGGCGTGCCCCGCGAGGACATCGTCACCCACTACTCCTGCCGCCAGACCCTCGCCGCACTGCACCAGGCCCCCGGCCTCCTGGACCAAACGGCGGTCAGCGAGGACCTGCTCGCCATCATCAACTGGACCGTCGCGGCCGGCGCTGCGGACGTCATCGGCGTGACCGGGTCCTTCCTGGTCGACGCCTGCAACGCCCGCTCCGACATCGATCTGGTCTGCTACGGGCCGCGCGGCTACGAGGCGGCGCAAGCACTGTTCGCCGAACGCGCCCTCATCCAACCGTACGAGGGCGAGACCCTCACCCGGCTGTACGTGCGGCGCGCCAAGTACATGGTGGGGGGAAGCTTCGACGCGCTCATGCGCCAGGAGGCCCGCAAACTGCAGGGCCTGACAGCCGGTGCGGGGGCGCACATCAACTGTGAGCCGCTGAGGGCTGACGGCGACAAGATGTTCGCCGGGGTGGTTGCCAAAGAGGTAGGGGCGATCTCCGTCCTTGCCCGGATCACGGATCACTCCGAGGGCCTGGTCACGCCGGCGCTCTACGGGATCGAGGTGGACACGGTCACGGAGTCCACGGTCGACGAGCCGTCCGTGTTCGCCCGCCGGATCACCCACCTTCGCAGCTGCCTCGGTGCGTACACCGGGGCGTTTCGCACCGGCGACGTCGTCTACCTGTCCGGCCGGTTGGTCCACATCCAAGGACCCGATGCACACAGCGGCTTCGGCATCGAGCTGACCCCGTGGTCGGCAGCCGAGTCCTTCCTCGCCAACCTCACCCGCTGAGCCATGCGCACGGCGTCCATAGCTCGCGTTCACGGTTGGCGGAACCTCCACCTGTACCCCCGGCGACGATCCGTCGGAGCTCATCCCCCGCACCCCGCGCGCTGTCCTGACTCACGACGTCTCCTTACGGCGTCCCCACCCTTGTGTATAGGCGGTCAGTGACCACCTATGAAACGCGGGTACGGCGCCTGGCCGCGGTCGGCGGGTCACCACTGGGTGATGAGCGGGGTGTCCGGTCCGTGCTGCCGCCAGGCTTCGGTGAGGCGGACGAGGCGGGTGGGGGCGGCGATGCCGCGCACGGTGGCGATCTTGCCATCGGCCAGATCGAAGGTCACGGAGCCGACCACCCGGTCGCCGACCACGGTGACGATGGCGGGGGTGCCGTTGACGAGCGCGAAGTACATGGCGGGCGTACCGCCGGCAAGGCGCCGCTTCACGGCTGAGGGCTTGAAACCGGCCCGTGCGACGGCGGCGATGCGCTCCGGAGTGTCGAACCGCAGCAGCGTCTTGGCCAGGCCCGCGCCGTCGGACACCGCGGTCGCGTCGTCGGTGAGCAGCGCCACCAGCCGTTCGGTGCGGCCCGAGGTGGCGGCGGCGAGGAACTCCTCGACAATTTTGTGGGCGGACGCTGGGTCGACCGGGCCGTCGCCGCGGCGCGCGGCGGTGATGCGGCGACGGGCCCGGTGGAGGTGCTGCTGGCTCGCGGACTCGGTGATGTCGAGGATCCCGGCGATCTCGGCATGGCTGTAGGAGAACGCTTCGCGCAGGACGTAGACGGCCCGTTCGACGGGTGACAGGCGCTCCATGAGAGTCAGCACGGCCAGGGAGACCGATTCGCGCTGCTCGAATGTGTCGGCCGGGCCGAGCATCGGGTCGCCGTCGAGGAGAGGTTCGGGCAGCCAGGCGCCAGCGGTGCGTTCGCGGCGGACCTGTGCCGAGCGCAGCCAGTCGAGGCACAGGTTGGTGACGACCTTGGTCAGCCATGCTTCCGGCACCTTGATCTGCTGCCGGTCCGCGGCCTGCCAGTGCAGGAACGCATCCTGCACTGCGTCCTCGGCGTCGGCAGCGGAGCCCAGCAGCCGGTACGCCAGCGAGGCCAGCCGGTTCCGGCTGGCCTCGAACCGACTGGTGTCGAAGCGATCAGTGGCGGTGCTGTCCACGTGGATCACCCTAGGCGGCTACGCGACCGCTCTTCTCGGCGGACGCATCCGGCGCGGCGGCCAGGCGGCGCTTGCGCTTGGGCAGGCCGAGGGTCGGGTGCGAGGTGCCCCACAGAGCCCCCTTTTCGATGGCCGCCTTGATCCGCGCGGCCTTCCGCCCGCCCATGTACTTCGGCTTTGCCTGCCCTTCGTCGTCGACCGACTGCCAGAGCCCGTCCCGCCGCCCGAGGCTGATGGCGTTGTACAGGTAGACCAACTTGACGTTCGCGATCTTGCAGCCGGTCAGGCGTCCCACGATCGCCTCGATGGCCTGTCGGCCGGTGTAGCCGGCCGAGCCGCAGGACATCGGCAGCGGCAGGCCGTTGTCGCCGAGGGCATGGACACTGTCGCCGACGGCGTAGACGTTCGGGTGAGAGACCGACCGCATGGTGCGGTCGACGAGGATCCGGCCGTTCCCGGTGACCTCCAGCCCGCCGGCGGCGGCGATGGGGTTGACCGCGAACCCGGCCGTCCACACGGTTGCGTCGGACGCCAGGGCGGTGCCGTCGGCGCACAGCACCCGCGTCGCTTCGACGGCTTCGACGCTGGTGTGCTCCAGGACGGTGACGCCCAGCCGGTCGCAGGCCTGGCGTAGGTGGCTGCGGGCTCCGGCGGAGAGCCGGGCGCCCAGCTCACCGTGGGCGATCAGCGCCACTGACAGGCCGGGCCGGGCTTCGGCGATCTCGGTGGCGGTCTCGATGCCGGTCAACCCGTCGCCGACAACGACCACACTCCCGCCTCCGCCCCGCCTGCCCAGGCCATCCAGGCGCTCGCGCAGACGCAGCGCCGAGGGCCTGGCGGCGACGTCGAAGGCGTGCTCGGCCACGCCGGGAACGCCGTGGTCGGCGACGTGGCTGCCGAGCGCGTACACAAGCGTGTCGTAGCCGAGGTCGCCGCCGCCGTCAGCGTCGGCCACGGCAACGACCCGGCGCTCGGGGGCGACGGCGGTTACCCGAGCCACGCGCAGCCGGATCCCCGTGCCCGCGAAGACATCGGCGAGCTGCGGAGCTTCGATGTCCCGGCCGGCCGCCAGCTGGTTCAGCCGCAGCCGCTGGACGAAGTCCGGCACGGCGTTGACCACGGTGATCTCGGTGTCCACCGGGGACAGCCGACGGGCCAGGTTCCCGGCCACATAGGCCCCGGCATAGCCGGCACCGAGGACGACGATGCGGTGCTTCATGTGTCGCTCCTGTCTGTTCGCTTGCCTTCGTGACTTGAGCGGAACAGCGCCCCGATTGCTGACAGGAACTGCATGTGGCATGGGTCACAGAGCGGCAGGAGCGTCGCCAGGCGATGCTCGCGACGCCGAGGCGGCGCAGATGCAGGCCGAGCGTGGGCATGCCGCTGGAGGAAAACGGGCTGATCAGTGCGTACGGGCTCGGGCGCCTGCGGTACGAAGGGCTGCGCACCCTGCTGCCGCTCAAGCTGGAGCAGCTGCGGCGCGCGGTTGATGCCGAACGCCAGCGCGCCGACGCGTAGGTACCTTGGCCCATCCCGCCGCACGGCTCAATCATCACGTGACGATTGAGCCGTGCGGCGGTACCGTGGCGACATCAATCATCACGTGATGATTGGCGGAAGCTCATGGCAACGTGCACCGTCTGCGGCAAACAGCTGCCCGCCCAGCGCGGCCCCCGTGCCCGCCGGTACTGCTCCCGCGCCTGCCAGGCCAAGGCGTACCGCACCCGGCAGCAGCACGCCGGGCACCGTGCCGCAGCGGCAGACGAACAGGCGCTGCTCCGGGAGTACGAGGGTGCGAGCAGTCTCACGCTCGCCGACGATCTGGCATCCGCCGCCCGCCGGCTCGCTGGCGCTCTGACGGCCGGATTGCCCGCAGACGACTTCGACCTCGGGATCGTGGCGCGCATCCCTGTCGTCCTCTCGGCCCGCGCCCAGCAGGCCGCCCCCACCGGCGAGGCGGTGCACGGCATCCCGGACACCACCGCCTCCCCCACGACGACAGTCATCGACCCGACCGAGCCCGCTGCCGACACCGTGACGGCGCCGACCGCAGTCTCCACCCCGGGAGACAAGATCCCGCCGAACCGGCTCTCCGCGCTGGCCCGGTAGGGACTGGGTACCAAGGCCCCGAAGCTGGAGCGAACCCCGGAGCCCAAGCGCACGGCGATGCTCACCGCGGTGATGCGCCACCTGGAGGCCAAGGCGATCGACGACGCCCTGGACCACTTCGAGATCCTCATGGCCACCCGATTGATCAGCACCGCGAAACGGTCCACGGACAAGCAGCGCCTGTCGACCCTGCCACAGCTGGAGAAGGCATCGCGGATCGTGACCAGGGCGGCGACGGTGTTCATCGAGGAGCTGGAGCTCATCGAGCAGACCGGCTGCGATGTCGACGTCAGCGCGCTGTGGCGGGCCTTGGAGGAGGTCGCACCCCGGGCCGCACTGTCCAGCGCGGCGGTCATGGTGGTGAGCCTGGTGCCGGAGGGCGACGACACGACCTAGACCACGCTGCGGAGTGCGCTGGCGCTGCGCTACAACACCGTCAAGCCGTTCCTGTCCTTGCTGGGTGAGTCGAAGGCGCCGGACGCTGCGCCCGACGGCCGGCGGATTCTCACCGGGGTACAGCGGCTCCCGGCGCTCTCGCGGAGGAAGGTGGGCGAGAAGCCGCTGCTGCCGCGTGAGGTCGACGACAAGCTGGTTCCGTCGCACTGGCGCAAGGCGGTGTACGCGAACGCGGACCTGCCGGAGGGGGCGGTGGACCGCGATGCGTACGCGGTATGCGTGCTGGAACAACTCCCACCAGCACGGCGCCGATAACGAGGAAGAGGACTATCTCTTCGATGAGCCAATCGGACATTTGCTTCAGGTCCCTTTCTTTGTGGATTCGCCGCGGTCGGCACTGTCGGTCAGTGACTCGGATGCGGTGGCCAGTGTTTGCGGCGTGAGGCACAGCGCGAACGGCACCACTTCGTAGAACTTCATCGCCTTGCCGTCATCTGACACTTCGATGTGGTCCGCGACCAGGCCAACCGTCTGCAGCCGTTTGAGGTGCACTTGGAGCAGCGCCCTGCTGATCCCTAGGTCCCGAGCCAGTTGGCTCACGTAGGTGGGGCCTGTTGCCAGGGCAGCGAGTACACGCATCCGGTGTGGACTGGCGGGGGTCGCCAGGACTTTCACCAGACTGTCGCCCGTCAGATCAGTAGTTTCCATAGAACTCCTCGGCACATGCAATGAATTAATGGCACGTGCAGGGAAGTTGTCAACTCACGTCTCGCAAACGGTCATTTATGACAATCACGGTGCGCGGCAATCGTTGGTTGGGGTCGGCGCCCGTGTCATATCGCCATCGATCGGGGCGCTGGGGCGCCTCCGTCGTGACCATCTCCGTAGGTGTGCCAGACCGCCGCGCCTCGCCATGGCCAGCGGTCGGGCGAATTTTCTGTGGCCGGAAAGCAACATGATGAGTTGAGACATCTATCCCGTTGTGCGAATCGGCATTTTATGACCTCTGCCAGAGGTCAGTACGGTCGGATTCATGGAGTGGAACTTTCAGACTGCAGAAGAACTCGCGGCTGCCTTGCGTGCCGGTGAAGTGACCTCGGCGGAACTGACCGATGAGGCGATTGCCCGTATCGAGCGCGACGACAAGGTGACCAACGCGATCTGTGTGCCGGACTTCGACCGTGCGCGGGCCGCCGCGCGCGGTGCCGACCAGGCGCGCGCCCGCGGCGAGGTCCGGCCGCTGCTCGGTATTCCGGTGACGGTCAAAGAGTCCTACAACATGGCTGGGCTGCCCACGACCTGGGGCATGCCGCAACACCGGGACTATGTGCCGGCCGAGGACGCGGTACAGGTGTCGCGGCTCAAGGCCGCGGGCGCGGTGGTGCTGGGTAAGACCAATGTGCCCTTGGGGCTGCAAGATATCCAGAGCTTCAACGAGATCTACGGCACCACTAACAATCCGTGGGATCACGATCGCACGCCGGGCGGATCCTCCGGCGGATCAGCGGCGGCCCTGGCGTCCGGATTCTGCGCGCTGTCCATCGGCTCCGACCTCGCCGGTTCGCTGCGCACCCCCGCGCATTTCTGCGGCATCTATGCGCACAAGCCGACACTCGGACTGGCGGCAACCCGCGGCATGGTCGCGCCGCCGGCACCGCCATTGCCGGTCGACCTCGACCTCGCCGTCGTCGGTCCGATGGCGCGCACTGCCCGCGACCTCACGCTCCTGCTCGACGTCATGGCCGGACCGGACCCGCTGACGCTCGGCAAGGCGCACGACTTGACGCTGCCGCCCGCGCGCCACGAGCGGCTCGGCGACTTCCGGGTCTTGGTCGTCGACGAGCATCCGCTCATTCCGACCGGGTCCGCTGTGCGGGCGGGCGTGAACCGGGTGGCCGACGCCCTTGTCGACGGCGGCGCCCGCGTCGAACGGCACACTCCGCTGCTGCCCGATCTGACCGAAGCCGCGACGCTCTACACGCAGTTGCTGTTTTCGAGCTCCGTTGCGCGTTTTCCCGTCGAAGCGTACGAGCAGCTGCGGACCCGCGCCGCCGGACTGAGCGCAGACGACCAGAGCCTCGACGCGACGCGGCTGCGTGGCATGGTGTTCAGCCACCGCGACTGGATCGAGGCGAACAACCATCGCGAACTCCACCGCCACGGCTGGCGGCAGCTCTTCGCCGAGTTCGATGCCGTGGTGTGTCCGATCACGCCCACTCCCGCGTTCCCGCACGACCACAACCCCAATGTGTTGGAACGCCGGATCGACATCGACGGCGTCGGGTACCCGTACTTCGACCAGCTCGTCTGGGCCGGTCTGGCCACTATGCCCGGCCTGCCCGCCACCGCCATACCAGCGGGCCGGTCCGCCGAGGGTCTGCCGGTGGGAGTGCAGCTCATCGGTCCGATGTTCGAGGACCGCACCCCGCTGCGGCTGGCCGAACTGCTCGAGCAGAAGATCGGCGGCTTCCAGGCACCGAAGTAGGGCGTACTACCGGGTGTCCGTCGAGGATGAGGTGCGGATGACGAGCGAGGGCTGGGGCCTGGTCCTGATGCTCGCGGCCTGGCACGCGGGACCGGCCATGCCGGCTGTCCAGTCGCCTCGACAGCCGGATCGTGTTCGCATCAGACGCGAAGCCTTCGCGTCTGATGCGAACACCGAAGGTCCACCAAGGATGTTGTCTTTCCTCTGACCAGTGGCTTTGTCCACGAGAACGAGCAGCAGATGTTCACCACTTCGGGAGGCGCCTGGGCGTCGGCAGATTCGAACGGTCGGTGAGTGTCGACAGCGTCTGGCGTCGTGCTCAGGCCCACCAGTCGTTACCGGAGTGCCAGTGCCGCACCCACTCCTCAAAGCCCCATGCCTCGTCCGCGGGCACCGGGATCGCGCCGACGTCCGCCACCATCCAGACCTCGCCGCGGCGGGATCCAGCAGTCAGCAGAATCCAGAACGACTGCCCGTCTTCAGAGCCGAGAACGACCGAACCTTGGGTGTACACGGTGTTGATGCGCGGGTCGTCGTCATCGACGGTGTCGTCGTCCTCCCATGGCCAGGCTGCTTCAAGAGGGAACGGTTCTCCTGGCGTGCGAGGGCCAAGGTCCGGCCAGCTCGCCGGCAGCCACCCGAGGGGCTGCAGGCCACCGTCCTCGGCGGGGCCGAGACTTGAGCCGTTACTGACCTCTGTGACGAATGTTCTGTACGGCTCCGGAAGCGTCACCCGGTTCTCGGCCTCCCACGCGGCGACGCCTTCCTGGCCCAGCGGGGGTTCGCGCCACTCCGGCGCGAACGCGGAACGCAGGAAGTCGACTGTGGCGTCATCAGGACGCTGATCAGGTGTAGTACTCACGGGAACATGCTGGCAGAAGAGACCACCATCCGTTCTCGCGCCCCATCACTGCCCCCAGGCAGCGTGCTGGACTTCTCGTGAACATCGAACAGGCGGCGGCAGCAGTGCCTCCCGAAGTGGTGAACATCTGCTGCTCGTTCTCGTGGACAAAGCCGGACCAGCGGGAACAACCCCCACGGCCCCTTCCTGGTGTATTCGGTTCCCACCCCTACGGGCGGCCCAGGCCGAGCGTGGCACCTCGTGCACGACTCAGTAGGTTCATGTGGAGTCGTGTACGACTTTGGAGGGGTGATGGATCGAGACCGCAAGGGGTTCACGCCCGCGTTTACCGGACTGCCAATGGGCCAGCGCCGCGGCTTCTCAGTTGCGGACGTTGAGGCCGTTCAGAAGAAGCTCACGGGGTTGCTTGCCGACATCGACGGCACGGCGTTCTCGGTGAACATCCCCCGGCAGGGGCTCTGGACGCGAGAGCAGGTCAGTCTGCTGTGGGGGCGAGTCCGGCACCTGGCAGGGGTACGTGCCCTGTTCGAAGTCGCTATCGAGCACGCCGGCGCGACTGTCACGTTTACCGAAGTCCTTGAGCGCTCAGGGCTCGATGAACGTCAGCAACGCAACGAACACGCACGCCTGAGCCGTGTTGCAGCGGAGCTGTTCGGGGAGAAGCGGTGGCCGATCGAGAACTGGCAGGGCAGCTACAACGGCAACAGCGGCAAGTCCGAGATGCTCTACCGGATGGATCCCCAGGTTGCCGACTGGTGGCGTGGCCTGACGAGCTGACCTTGGGTCTGGGCTCTGTGTGGGTCTGCACGGCCCGTTGTCGCCCCTCACCTCGTGGGGCGGCCGAACGACACATGAGGAGAAGTGAATGACCAACCATGCCAAGCCTCCGGCCGACCCCTACCAGGACGTGCCAACGACCGTGGTCTTCGACGAGTTCTCGGAGACGGCCACCACGCTCACCGGCCTCTTCAACGGCCGCTCGAAAAGGGCAGCGACCGCCGAGGAGCGTGAGGAGTGGTGGGACAAGGTGATGGCACTGCGCGACGCGCGCCGTGCCGTACCGGCCCACGATCGGGATCAGCTCATCGCCCACATCGTCCGATGGACCCGAGAGATCGAGGAACTGGAGTCGTCCGAACGTGGCTGAGGCGAGCAAGTACTTCCTGACCGAAGAGCAGTTACAGGCATTGTTCGACCACACGGTCCGGCGCTATGTCTTCGGTCGATACCAGCCCCAGCCGGACCAGCCGGTCCTGGTGCTTCTCGGCGCCCAGCCGACGGCCGGCAAGTCGCGGGTACCGCTGCACGCCGTTGATTTTGACGAACACCTCGTCCAAGTGCCACTTGTCACCAGGCCCCGGACGGCGCCGACGTAGAGCAGCGGCATAAGCCGGGCCGAACCGGCGCGTCCACTGGTGGACTGTCTCGTGGCTGACCTCGATGCCGCGCTCGAGCATCAGCTCCTCGATGTCGCGCAGGCTCAGGTTGAAGCGGTGGTACAGCCACACGCAGTGGGAGATGACCTCCGGAGGGTAGCGGAAACCCCGGTACGACGGCGTCACCACGGACAGCCCCTCCAGCGATTCGACCAGACAGATGATCACGCCGTCTGAGAAAGCCACCACTCAACCTGACAACGCCTCGAAGACGCCTCCTACTCCTACCTGGTCGAGAACCCACCGCCACCTCTGGCCGCGACCGCGCCGGACATCACCGTCTACGTCTCGGGACTGTCCAAGAGTGTCGCCACCGGCCTGCGGGTCGGCTTCGTCGTCGCCCCGCTGTCTGTGGTGCCGTCGCTCGAACGCGCGATTCGGGCGACCATCTGGAACACCCCGGCCCTCACCACCGCGATCGCCTGCCGCTGGCTCGACGAAGGCACGGTGGACCACTTGGAGGCGCGGAAACGAGACGACGCCAAGGCACGCCGAGCACTTGCCGGACAAGAGCTGGCAGGGCTCCCGCTCATCAGCCACCCCTCGTCCTACTTCACCTGGCTGCCGCTGCCCGACGACGCACGCGCCGATCGTCTGACCGCCACCCTCGCCCGTCAGCACATCTCGGTAACCACGGCCGAGCCGTTCACCACCTCGGTCCACACACCGCAGGCGATCCGCCTCGCCCTGGGCTCAACCGATCTGGACAGCCTCCGGTCGACGCTGTGTACGGTGCGACGAGTCGCTGTCGAGGACGCCTACGCTTGAACGCCTCTCGATCAGCCAATTCCTGCCCGCACCGGCGTCTGCCCACGAAAGGTCGTCGGCGCTGGAGGCCTGCGGAAACCTCGTGGCGGATCTTCCGCGGGGCCCGGTGCAGCCCGAATCGAAAGTCGTCACTGACTTCGGCGTCTTGGGGTCTGGATCTGTGTCGGGACCGGTGACGCGGTCCGTCCGGGCTGGTACGCCGAAGACATGCGGTATCCGGATGGGGGCGGGCTGACCGCCGAGCAGCGCAAGCGCCGGGAAGAGGTGCGGATGCGGACCGTTGACCTTTTCGAGGAGGACGGGGAAGTCCCGTGCATCGCACGGGAGTTACGGGTGAGTGAGAAGTCGGTCTACCAGTGGCGCCGTAGCTGGAGGACGGGCGGACGCGAGGCGCTGTGCTCCATCGAGCGCGATCAGTAGCCGAAGAAGTGACGCGGCACCTTTCTGACCTGCACGTACTCCAGCCGCCGCCCTTCTGGCCTGCGGGTTAGCGGTCGGCGGTTGTCGTCGCCTGTCATCGTTGAGTCCCCTCGCACGGCCCGGAGACGGCTCCAGTCGGATGTATCGGGGTCACGGCCCCCGTCTGGCTGTGCCCGGAGGTTGTCAGCACCAGGTGGCAGGATGCCGTGCTATGACCGCACCGATCAGTGAGTCGTGGACGCGAATCGAGAACTGGCTGGCCGAGCACGCCCCGGCGACCTATGCCGCGCTGGCGCCGCCCGCGGATCCGGCGGACATCGCCGCGACCGAACGCGTCATCGGCCGGCCACTACTGAAGCCCTTGGTGATGTCGCTGCTGCGGCACGACGGTCTCCTCGACCAGCGGGGCTCGCTGCTGCCAGGGTTCTACAGACCGATGAGTGCACGCGAGATAGCGGCCGCGTGGCAACTCTTCACCGGCTTCTACGACAAGCGCACGGCGGATGAGGAAGGAGAGGAGGTGGAGTACGACTTCATGAAGATCGGGGTCAGCAGCCTCCTGTACGGACATCCGCAGTTGATCCCCATCGCGCGGAACGTCGGCGGGGGTTGCCTCGTACTGGACCACCGTCCCGAGATCGACCGGGGGCGCGTCCACGAAGCCGAGGCCGTGGAAGGCATTATGCGCGTATCACACGAGATGTGGACGTCCCTGCCGCTGCTCATGGAGGCGATCGCCACGTCTCTCGAGACCAACCAGCCCCTGAACGGCTACATGCCGGTAGTTGACGAGGACCAGAGGCTGGACTGGAACCTCATACCGCTGCGCAGTGACCGGGGGGTCTGTAAAGTTAATGGCGGTTCTGGAGTTGTTAGTGGGTCAGCGGCAGGCGGCGGAGAGCCGACCGTCGAAGGTGATCTCGAAGGCGTTGAGTGTGGCTTTCCATCGCTGTGACCAGCGTTTGCGGCCCTGCCCCGTCGGATCCAGGCTCATGACGGCCATGTAGACGCACTTGATCGCTGCCTGCCCGTTCGGGAAATGTCCGCGGGAGCGGACGGCCTTGCGGATGCGCGCGTTGACCGACTCGATGGCGTTCGTCGTGCAGACAACTCGCCTTATTTCGATATGAATTGGAGAAACGGCACGAACTCGGCCCAGGCGTTCTCCCACAGCCTCACGATCGCTGGATACTTCCCGCCCCAGGCGTCACTGAACTCCAGGAAACGTTCCGTGGCGGCGTCCTCGGTCGGAACCGTGTAGACCGGCTTGAGCGCCTTCGAGATCTTGTCCCAGCCCTGCCGGGCCGCGTAACGGAACGACGCCCGCAGCAGGTGAACGACGCAAGTCTGCGTGATCGCCTGCGGCCAGACCGCCCCGACCGCGTCCGGGAGGCCCTCGAGGCCGTCGCAGACGACCATGCAGACGTCTTCCGTGCCGCGGTTCTTGATCTCGGTCAGCACCTGGAGCCAGTACTTGGCGCCCTCGCCGCCGTCGCCGGCCCACAGCCCGAGGATCTCGCGGGTGCCCTCGACGGTGACCGCCAGGACCACGTAGATCGGCCTGTTGGCCACCTTCCCGTCGCGCAGCTTCACGTGCACGCAGTCAATGAACAGGACCGGGTATACCGAGTCGAGGGGCCGGTTCTGCCATTCGTTCATGCCGTCGATCACCTTGATGCTCCTATCGTTGGTCAAGCGGCAGCGAGCCACTCGCGGTAGGTGCTGGCGAAGGTGTCATCGCGGCGAAGGCCCCGCTCGAGGAGATGACGGCGGGCCAGATCCCGAAGTGGTTCGCGGCGGCGGTGAGCGTGATGTCTTGGCCTGGCGGGCTGGCCTGGGGTCCGCGATCTCGGGGACCGCGACCGTCGTGGTCAGGAGACGGAAGACCTCACGTGCGATCGCGCGCTTGAGAAGCCGGAGGATCTCCTTCTTCGTCCGTCCGGCGTCGGTCTGTCGGGCAACGTAGTCACGGGTGCGCTGATCTCGGCGCATACGGACGAGCGCGATCCGGTGGAGGGCCGCGTTGGCCGCGCGGTCCCCGCCGCGGGAGAGCCGGTGCCGGTTGGTCTTGCCGCTGGAGGCCGGAACCGGGGCGACGCCGCACAAGGCGGCGAAGAACGCCTCCGTGCGCAAGCGGGCGGGATTGTCACCGGCCGTGATCAACAGCTGTGTCGCGGTGTCGGGCCCGATGCCGTAGGCGGCGCGCAGGCCAGGGTTGAGCCGCGTGACCAGGACGTCCAACTCCGAGGTCAGAGCCATGTGTTCGGCGGTCAGGCTCTGGACGCGCCGCGCGAGCGTGCGCAGAGCGGTCAGGACCGGAGCGTGGATGGGATCGCTGCCGATGCGGAGCCGGACCAGGGCGGCGACGCGCATGTCGCCCCGCAGCACCTCGTACTTCGCGCGGATCCCGTCGGGTGCGCAGATCCGGATGGGTCCGATCTGGTTCAGTGCCGCGGTACGGGCCTTGATCGCGGATCGTGCCGCGTTGTGCAGTGCCCGGATCCCGGTGCCGGTATCGCCCTTGGGGGCGCTGGTGGCCCGGCCGGACACGACCGCCCGAGCGGCGGCGTAGGCGTCAATGGGATCGGACTTGCCGATCCTGCGGCGCTCGGCCTTGTCCGGCCGGTTGACCTCGATCACGGTCGGGCCGGCCTCGCGGGCCGCTCGCGTGAACCCCGAGCCGTAGGAGGATGTGCCTTCCACCCCGACGGAGACGACAGTGCCATGAGCGGCCATGAACGCGATAGCAGCCTTGTATCCAGCGGCCGTTGTGGGGAACTCGGCGTCGGCGAGCTGCCCGCCGCGGTCAGTCACCACGGCGACGTGGATGGTGTCGGCGTGGGAGTCCGCTCCGCCGATCACCACGTGTTCGACGACGGCTTCGGTGTCCGTTCCTGTCATGCTGGAAATGCCTTCCTGACCGGAGGTGGCTCCGGCCGGGCGGGGCAGACAGGACAGTGATGGGGCCTTTGGCCAGGCTCCTATAAGGTCATGATCCACCCGGCCGGGGCCTCGGGAACGGGCCCCGGCCGGGTGGACAGACCAAGGCGAAGACAGCCCAGCAGGACGTCAGTCAGTGATCGAGTCACGACCACCGGGAACCCGGATACCACTATCACTGTCCGTGATCGTGGAGATGGTCGTCTTGGAGACTTCAGCGCTGTAGACCTCCGCGAGATGGACGGAGATCTCCCCGTGGGTCAGGCCGCGGGCCGACAGCGAGAGCACCATCTCATCAACGCCGGTCAGCCGGCGCTGCCGCTTCTTGACAATCTGCGGCTCGAAGCTGCCCGTCCGGTCCCGGGGGACCGCGATCTCGACCGGCCCGACCTCGGTCACCACAGTCTTCGAACGAGTGCCGTTGCGGGTGTTGCCGTCGGCGGCCCTCTCATGCTTCTCGTGGCCGAGATGATCGGTGATCCCACCCTCGAGAGCGGACTCCACGAGCCTCATCGTCAGCTGCTGCTGCAGCAGCCCGCCCTCACCGGTCAACTTGATCCCGCCAGCCTTCGCGCGGTCCACCAGTTGCCCGATCAACTGGTCGTCCAGGGCCTCCGGCATCCCAGCGGGCTGCACTTCCTCGACGGCCTCAGCCGAGACGATCACGTCTGTCATCAGGTGTTACTTCCTGTGCGAAGATCCACCGTTGACCGTACAGACCCTGACAAGTCGTTCGAACTACAGGTCTCTACACCCTCGTTGTCAGAGGCAGCGGTCAGGATGCCGGTCATGACAGACGGAACAACCTGGCTTGCTGCCCCTCAATCCATCGCCTTCGGGGGCTACTACGTGGTGCTCGCCCGCGGGCTGTCGCCGGAAGAGCTTGCCGACCGCCTCGCCGTGTCCGTGCTGTACGACACGGAGCACATCGCCGTGGCGGTCGGGGAGCACGCCGGAGAGTCCCTTCTGGAGCTCATAGACGACACGTACGGCGATCCCCTCGACGGTATCGGTCTGCGCCTCGGCCGAGCCGGGGACCGGTCGTACGCGGTCGCGTACGGCGGTTGGCAGGGCGAGTTCGGCACGCTGGCACCGGTATCGCGCGGCGGCGCGCACGTCTGCCTCCTGGAGTACGAGGAGGAGAACGGCAAGCCGGTCCCGCCCTGGTTCCAGTACTTCCACGACGGCCGCGTGCTGAGTGGCCGCAACCTGCACCTGGACACCTCGTGGGGCTACCAGGGGGTCGACGGCGACCCCGCGACGGCCGCCCGCGTGCAGGAGCTGCTGACCGCCGCCGGCCTGCCGGACCCAGAGCGGGACCGAAGGGGCTCTGCTGGCCGATGAGGCCGCGGGCGATGTGACAGTGATGTGGCCGGACTACCAGCGGATCATCGCGCTGTTCGCGACGTCGGGGTCGGCCTGGCGATGCAAGGACGTGTGCGTGGAGCTGAAGCTGGGGACCGAGGCCCGTCACGTGGAGGGCATGCGCTCGAAGCTGAAGCGTCTGGTGGAGCGGGGGATCCTGGCCGAGACCGCGCCGGGGCTGTTCAGGGTGGACGGACGGGAGTTGGGCTGGTGAGCGCCGCCCTGGAGACCGGCCCTCTGGTGGTGGCCGAGTCCGCGTTCGCCGCCTCCCGCGGCCTGTTCGAGCAGGTCGCCACGGATCTGACGTCGCCGGACGCCGCCGTGTTGACGCATTCAGGGCTGGAGGACCTGCTCGCGGCGCGAATGCGCGAGGTGACCCGGCAACTGTTCCAGGACCATCTGGATCTGCGCGCGGTGCGCGAGCGGCGGGCCGATCCGGTGGTCGATGCGGCCGGTGTCGAGCGCACCCGGATCGAGCGGGGCCGGACCCGGATCCTGGCCACGGTGTTCGGGAAGGTCACCGCGACCCGGATCGCCTATCGGACCACCGGCTCGGCCGATCTGCACCTGGCCGACGCCGCGCTGAACATGCCGGCCGGGATGCACAGCCTGGGGCTGGCCAAGCTCGCCGCCACCGAGTCCGCCCGCGGCTCCTTCGCCGAGGCGGTCAACCGCGTCAACGCGCTGACCGGCGCAGGGATCGGCCACCGGCAGGTCCAGGAGCTCGCCGCGGCCGACATCGACGCTTTCTACCAGGCCCTGGTGCCCGAGCCGTGCACCGACGCCACGCTGCTGGTGCTGTCCACCGACGGCAAGGGCGTGGTGATAAGGCCCGAGGCGCTGCGCGAGGCCACGGCGAAGGCCGCCGCGGCCAAGAACGGAAACAAGATGGCGAGCAGGCTCGCGCCCGGGGAAAAGAACGGCCGCAAACGGATGGCCACCCTGGGCACCGTCTACGACACCGAGCCTGCCGTCCGCGGCGTCGACGACATCATCGCCGACCCCGCTGACCCCGTGAAGGAGCGTCGCCCGGGACCGAAAGCCAGGTCCAAGTGGCTGTGCGGCTCGGTGAACGACACCGCCGAGCAGGTCATCGCCGCCGTATTCGACCAGACCGAAGCCCGCGACCCCGGGCACCGCCGGACCTGGGTCGTGCTGGTCGACGGCGCCCGGCACCGGCTCGACCTCATCCGAGCCGAGGCAGCGCGCCGGAACGTCACCGTGCACATCGTCATCGACATCAGCCACGTGCTCGAATACCTGTGGGGCGCCGCGCACTGCCTGCACCCGGCCGGCGACCGCGCGGCAGAGACCTGGGTCGCCCAACACGCCCGCACCATCCTGGCCGGAGGCTCCGAGCAGGCCGCGGCCTCGATCAGCGCCGCCGCCGACGCCGTCGGGCTCAGGCCCGGTTCACGCAAGGGCATCGACGACGCCATCGGCTACTTGAAGAACAAGGCCGCCTACCTGCGCTACGACACAGCGCTGACCGAAGGCTTCCCGATCGCCACCGGGATCATCGAGGGGGCGTGCCGCCACCTGGTCAAAGACCGCCTCGACATCACCGGAGCCCGCTGGGGCCTTTCCGGCGCAAAAGCCGTCCTGAAACTCCGAGCCCCGCGCAGCAACGGCGACTTCGATACCTACTGGGCCTGGCAGGAGACACAGGAGTTCACCCGCAACCACCAGGCCCGATACCGCGACACGCTCATACCAGCGGCTTGATCACCAGAACCCTCATTGGATCTGCACCCAACTCCGTTCACGGAAACGAACAAGGACATGGCATCACCGATGTCGCATACGAGAGGCAGCCGCCACTATGGAGGACTCGCGAGCGCGGCGCGAACCAAGCCCACGCCGAGGCCCCCCAAGGCTGAAGGCGTCACCATAGTTTCCGCGGGGCCACAAGGGCAACACGGTGCCATTGCGCAGTCAGCGGGCACAGGCGACGCCCCCGGCAGATGCCAGCCCCCAGTCCTGCTGTGGCAGATGACCGGTCGGGCAGGAGTCCGACCGCCACGGAGGTGGCGGTGACCTGTACGAGACGCCACACGCCACCTGGCCGCCGTGGCTATACGAGGCCAGGGCCGACACGGGTGTGCCCGATCGGTGAGCTTGCGCCGTTGACCGTGGAGTTGCCGGCGTGGACGACCCGGGACTTCGCCCCGGTGACCCTGTCCGTCGCCGCGGAGGCCGACGACACCGGGGACTTGCCGGCCTTGGACGCGGTCACCGTCACCGACAGCCGATGGCCGGCATCCCCCGACGTGATCGTGCGCGCCACTGCGGTGGCGCCGGTGATGGGCCGGCCGTCACGCAGCCACTGGTAGGCGTACGCCAGTCCGGTCGTGTTCCACGTCCCGGGGGTTGCCGTCACGGTGGACCCGATCACCGCCGGACCGGTGACCTTCGGAGGCGTCACGACCTCGATGACTTCGACATCCTGGGTGTTGATGACCAGGGTCGCCATCGGCTCGGGGTTGCCGGCGACGTCGGTCGAGAAGTAGTCGACCGTGTGGCTGCCGAAGCCCTTGACGACGGGCTTCTCGTCACTGAGAACCTTCCAGTCCTCGCCGTCGACCCGATAGCTCGTCGTCGCGACACCGCTCAGCGCGTCGTCGGCGGTCAACGTCACCGCGACCTGGTCGGCCGAGTCGGCACCCGGCACACGACTCATCGAGATATGCGTCGAGGGGGCGGTCGAGTCGATCCAGACATCGACGGTCTGCTCGCCGGTCGAGTTTCCGGCAGCGTCCCTGGCCCGGTACGACAGCGAGTGCTTGCCCTGGCCGGTCACCGCGACCGGACCGCTGTAGGCCTGCCAGCCGTCCGCGCCACCGACCTGGACGGTCGGCGTGGCGTCACGCTGGTCCGACGCGTGGATGGTCACGGCCGCATTCCCGCGGAACCAGCCGTTGTCGCCGGCAGGTGCCGCGGAGTCGACCGTGGCACCGGCGAACGGCGCCACGTCGTCGGCGCTGACCGCGAGAACCCACAGATCGGCGATCGAGGGATCGAAGGTGCGCTCGGGACCGCTCGGGAACTCGTACCTGACCCGCACCGTGCCGTCGTTGGCGAGGACCTCGGGATCGTCGACCAGGAGGTCGTACGTCTCCGTGCCCATGCCCGCGGCCTCGTGCTCGACGACCTGGGTCCTGATCAGGTGACCGTCGACGTACACGGGGTACTTCTTGGTCCTGGCCTGGTCGAACGTCTCGATGTTGCGCAGGATGAACGGCTTGCCGGGCTCGACGGCGACCTCTGCGGAGAACCAACTGCCGGGATAGCCCTGGTTGGCGTAGCGTCGGGTCAGCCCGGCCTCGACGTTGGTCCCGCTGTTCGGAGCGGCCTGGAGCGCGTGGGCGGTCTCTGATTCCGGTATGCCGAAGTCGACGTGGTCCAGCGCGGCCCCTGTCGGCGGGGTGGACAGCGTGACCGGGATCTGCGCGGGCTTCTGGTCCAGCGTCGTGCCCTCGCGCTCGAATCGCACAGTGACCGCGCCGGCGCCGGCCACGACATCCTGCGGGATGACGACGGGAGCCGTGACGCTCGCCGACGACCCGGCCTCGATCGTGACGGGGTCCGACGGCACGGGCGCGGCCCAGCCCTCCGGTGCGTCGACGACGAGTTGGCCGCGAACCGCGGTGCGTCCGTCGTTGGACACCTCGGCGTGGGCGACGGCGTGGTCGGCCGGGTCACCGTCGACCGTCGTGACGCCGACGGAATCGATGACGATCCCAGAGGCGACCTCGACCCACCAGGTGGACTCGGTCATCGTGAACGTGCCCGCATCGGTCGTGAAGGTGATGGTCGCCGCGGCGTCGACGCCTCCTGGCGTCCGGCGCTTCGGGACGGTCGTGGTGAATGGCAGCGCGACGGTCTCCCCCGCCCCCAACGACTGGGTCGACGGCAACGCCGTCTTGACGTCCCACCCGTCGACGGACACCTTCGCGGCGACGCCGGTGAGCTCATGATCGCCGCTGTTGGTCAGCTGCACCGTGCCAGCGAGGTCCTGGCCCGGCACGGCTGTTGAGGTGAGCGGAGGGATGGTGACCCGCACGCCGAGGCTCAGCGACACGGCCCGGCCCAGGAGCTGCTCGAGCCTCACCAACCGGGTGTCGAGCTCGCCGAGGACGGGCTCGTCGATCCCCGCTCCGTCCAGCTCGGCGTGGAGGTACTGGACGGTGGTCAGTGCGTCGATGAGCTTCTGCGGCTCGGTCGAGACGTCGCTGCCGTCAGGGGTGGCGGCCTCGACATCGGCCAGCGCCGCGGCCATCGCGTCATGCACTCGGGCACGCCGCGCGGCCGGGAGGTCACCGACATCCGCCAGTTCGCCGGCTCGGGCGTCCAGGCCCTGCACCGCGTCGACGATCGTGTCGAAGAGGTCGGGAGCCGGTGTGGTCGCGACCGGCAGCGCGTCGAAGGCCAGCAGCCCGACTCCGCGGGACGTGCGGATCATGGGGCCCGCTCCGTTGTGCGCGACGTACGCGAGGCTCGTGATGTCCAGCGCCGGGGCGGACAGCTTCAGTTCGAGCCTGCCCCGCGAGAGGTACTGGACATCCGTCACCTTCGCGGAAGTTCCGCGCAGCCGGAAGTCGGCGCCTACGCCGGGGTCCACTGTCAGCGGGTCGGTCTTGGACGCGAGCTGGACCCTGATCGTGTCGGCCTTGCGGGACGTGAACGACGCGGACACCGGATTGGGCGCGGCGACGCCGTCGGAAGGTCCGTCGTACAGATCACGCATCAGGGTCGCCGCCACCTGCTCCCCGAACAGCTTGTAGCCGTTCGACCAGCCGAAGTGGCAGCTGTCGTGGTTGCTCAGCCCGGTCGGCGACAGCACCGTGACGTCGAGCGTCTCCGGCATCCGACGCTGGGCGTCGCGCAGGGCGACCGCCTCGGAGTTGAGGCACGGGGACGTCCGGACCTGGGTCACGTACACCCGCGGCTCCTGGGCGCCGCGCGCGCCGCCGAAGTCGTCACGCCAGTCGACCAGCAGGTTGGTGAACCCGGTGACGTGCTGGGCGGCGTTGTCCGCCTCGGACTCCCCTTGATAGAACAGGACGCCGGAGATCTTGTCGATCGTTCCGGACTTCACGAGCCGCTGCCGCAGTCGGCCGTAGTTGGTCGAGATGTCGTCCGGATCGCTGTCGTTGCGCTGCAGGAAGCCGATCGGGGCCCCGCCATGTGCGCCGTTGATCACTGCGACGGGCACCTTGTTCTGCTCCGACAGCACCCGTGCCATGCGGATACCCCACTGCCCGACCGCTCCCTGGTTGTAGAACGGCTCCCCCGCGGCGAACTTCCACTCACGGTCGGCGCCCGAGACGTCGGGCTGGAAGTCATTCGTGCCGTACGTCCGCAGGAACGGCGACATCTCGCCACGGGATCCCGGCTCGACCCAGGCGGTCGCCTGAGCGTTCGACTGACCCTCGATCACGAACACGTCTCCCGAGACGACATCGGTCCAGTGACCCACGGTGCGTGCCCGGCCGCCGGACACCGTCTCGAGGGTGAAGTCGTACGTGTGCAGGCCCGCCGTGAGGTGCCGGTCGAAGGAGAACGAGTCACCGGCCCGCTGCTCCTCGACCTCGTCCTTGCCCTCGGACGTGGTCGTCAGGCGCACCGTGTCGACTTCCGGCGACGTCACGGCGCCGGCGATCCTGACGTCGGCGCCATTGTCGGCGCCGCGCGGATAGAGCTGACGATCCTGCGGTGCCGAGGTCAGCTTCACGGTCGACGGCCGGGCGAACACCGTCAGCGTACGGGTGTCGAAGGAGCCCGCGTCGGCTGCGAACGTCCAGTCCGGTTCGCCGGCCGGCTGGTTGCCCATACCGATGTCCATCGGCCCGCCACCCGTGAAGTGGTTCACCGCGAAGGCCGTGCTCGGAGCGACCGCCGAGTCTGGATCCGCGCCGACGCTGTGCACCTGGAAGCTGCCGTAGAAGCCCGGCGAGGGCACGTCATCGGCGTCATACGCCGCGGAGGAGGCGTCGGCTATCTGGTCGCTGACGGTCTTCTCGTACGAGTTGGGCCACATCTCTAGGTACCCGGGCATCCCGGTGCCGGTCCTGACGCCGGGGACGTTGGAGGCGACGTCGAGGTCGTCGACCCGCTGGCGCGTGATCTGCCCCGGCCGTGTGGGCAGTCCCAGACGTCCGGGATCGTCCGTGAACGCCTCCATGTCGGCCCACACCCATTGGGTGCCCGAGCCCGAAGTCGTCTCCAGGCAGTACCCGACGCGGTCGAAACCGCCGGACACCGAAGCGGTGTCGTCGAATGAGTACGGCACGTCCTGGTTGCTCCAGTCGGCGCCCGTCGGAACGTCGAGTTGGAGCACGGGTTGGAAGCCCGCCGAGCCGGCGTTGTCCCCACAGGACGTCGGCTCGGCGGACGCGGCTTGCGCCACTTGCGTCACGCCGGGAAGCACCGCCACGACGAAGGCCGCTGCCAGAGTGAAGGTGACAAGCCGGGCGCGCAGGGCGATCTTCACGGGGACTCCTCGGCTCGGCTGTCGGTTGGCGGTTGGCGGTTGGCGGTTGGCGGTTGGCGGTGGATCGGGCGGGGCTCGTGGATCAGAGCACGCGAACGTGCACCTGGGAGGAGGATCCCTCGACCGACGCGTCGCCGGCGTAGACCACCTTCAGGGTGCGCAGGCCCCGTTGATTCATCGTCAGCGCAGTCGAGGCCGTGCCGCCGGCCGAGAGTGTGAGGGTCTTGACCCGGTGCCCGTTCTCGTAGACCAGCACGCTCCCGCCCGGTGTGCCCGCCGTGGTCGAGACCGTGACCGTGAGCGTCACCGACTGCTTCTTCTTCACCGACGTCGCGGAGAGGCCGACGACGACCTGAGACTTCGCCGCGGTCACCCTGGCGGTCTCGGCCGAGGTCGACGACGCCGGAGCCTTTCCGGCCTTGGACGCGGTCACCGTCACCGACAGCCGATGCCCCATGTCGGCCCGGACCAGCCGGTAGGTCGAGGCGTTCGCGGCGCCGATCGGATGCCCGTCGCGGCGCCACTGGTAGGCGAACGACAGGCCCTTGGTGTTCCACGAACCCGTGGTCGCGGTCAGCACCGAGCCGTACTTCGGTGTCCCGGCGATCTGGGGAGCGACCAGGGCCTTGATGGTGTCCACGTCCGCCAGGTCGACGGCCACCGAGTGCACCGGCTCCGGGTTTCCGGCCACGTCGGTGGAGAAGAAGTCGACCGTGTGCCGGCCGAAGCCCTCGACCGCGGGAGTCTCGCCGGCCAGCACCTTCCAGGCGCTCCCGTCGATCCGGTAGGTCGTCGTCGCGACGCCGCTGAGCGTGTCCTGGGCGGTGAAGCCGACCGTGGCCCGGTCTGCCTCCGCCGTCCCGGGCCCGCGGGTGACCGCGAGCTGGGTGACGGGAGCGGTCCCGTCGATCCATATTTGCGCGGTCCGCTGACCGGTGGAGTTGCCGGCCGTGTCCTTCGCCCGGTAGTAGACCGAGTGCTTGCCGTCACCGCTGACCATGACCGGAGCGACGTACGCCTGCCAGCCGGCGGACTGGCCGACCTCGACCGAGGGAGCGGTGTCCCGGTTGTCGACGGCGGCGACGGCCACGGAGGCGTCACCCCGGTACCAGCCGTTGTCGCCAGGCGCGGCGGCACTGGTCACCGTCGCGGAGGCCAGCGGAGCCAGGCTGTCGTCGGACACCGGCAGCACCCAGCTGTCAGCGATCGACGGGTCGAAGTAGCCCGAGGCATCGAGCGGGAACTCGTACTTGATCCGTACGGTGCCGTCGTTGTCGATCGCGGCGGGATCATCGATGACCGTCTGATAGGTCTTCGTGCCCATACCGGTCTCGGTGCGCTTCAGCATGTACGTCTTCACCAGGGTGTCGTCGACGTAGATGTTGTACTTCTTCGTCCTGGCGCCATCGAACGTCTCCCGGTTGCGGAGCATGAAAGGCTTACCCGGCGTCACATGCACCACGGCCGAGTACCACGAGCCCGGGTTGGCCGAGTTCGCATAGCGTCGGTCGAGGCCGGCTTCGATGTTCGTCCCGCTGGCCGGTGCGGCCATGATTGCGTGGGCATTCTCCGAAGCCGCGTTGCCGAAGTCGACGTAGTCGAGGACATCCTGCGTCGGCGGTACCGCGAGGTTGACCCTGATCGTCGCGTTCTTGCTGGCGAGCATCGCACCCTCATCGACGAAGTCGACCTCGGCGTCCTGGTCACCCGCGACGGTCTCGAGTCCGGGGAACAGCGGGAGTACGACGACCTTGGTCGCCCCGGGCTCGATCGTGACCCGGTCGGAGGCGGGCGGGGTCTTCCACCCTTCCGGCAGGACCGCCGTGACCTGGCCCGACACGGCGGAGCGGCTGTTGTTCTTGACAGTCGCGGTCAGAGTGGCCTTCTCGTCGGAGCCGTCGACCGGGTTGGCCGACGTCACGGTGGTGATGTCAACGCCCGACGTCACCGAGACCCACGGCGTCGAGTCGTTCAGGGTGAACGTCCCGTACTGGCTGGTGAAGGTCAGCTTGACCGAGGCGTCATACGTGCCGGGCTTCTGGTGTTTCGGCACACTGACCGTGAACGGCAGTTGTGCGCTGTCGCCCGCTCCGACCGTGTCCTTGGTCGAGCTGGTCGGGTCGACATTCCAGTCGTCGACCGTCACGACGGCCTTCAGATCGCTGATCGCGACATCACCGGCATTCGCGATCCCGATCGTTCCGGGGACGCTCGCTCCGGGCAGCCCCGGCTCGGCGACGGGCGGGACAACCACCGAGATTCCGAGACTCGCGGCGACCGCCTTGCCGAACAGCGCCTCGATCGACTCCAGACGGGTCGTCAGGTCGTTCTTGACCGGTCCGTCGACCGACGAGTCGGCCAGCCAGGTCTTGAGGGTACGGATTGTCGCCACGCCGTCGCTCAGCCGCTGCGATGCCTGACCCGAATCGCCTGCGACGTCCGCCGCGAGGGCATCCTCGACCTTGCCGCTCGCGGTGTCGAGTGCCCCACCGATGTGGGTGCGGCTCGCCGCACCGAGGTCACCCGCAGTTGCCAGGTCGCCGGCATGGTCGTCGGTCTTATGGATTTCAGAGACGATGTCGCCGAACAGGGCGCGCTTGGTGTCGGAGTGGATCGAGTACGAACCCGAGCCGACGGTGAACGTCACGACACCCTTGCCGACCGATACATCGCTGACACCATCGGCCTTCGTGATCGGCGTGCCGCCCTCGGTCACGGCCTCGATGTTTCGGGCCGGGATGCTGACTCTCGAGGTCGTGTTGACCGGGACCGTGATGTCCAGGGACATTCCCTGATCGGTCTTCTTCCAGTTCGAGCCGATCGTCCCGTACACGGATTCGTAGGTTCCATGGCCGCTGGTCAGGTCGCCGCCCATGGCCGGGGCGATCTTCGACTCCTTGTAGCCGGCCTTGATCGCCGAGATGCCGCCGATGTTCTGATACATCCAGTCACCGACCGCGCCATAGGCGTAGTGGTTGAAGGAGTTCATGCTGACATCGCCGAAACTGCCATCGGGGTTGATCGAGTTCCAGCGTTCCCACATCGTGGTGGCACCGTGCTCGATCTCGTAGCCCCACGACGGGTAGTCCTTCTTGAGGATCATCGTGTAGGCCAGGTCGGACCGCCCGATGCTGCTGAGCGCCGGCAGAAGCCACGGTGTTCCGAGGAACCCGGTCGTGAGGTGGTAGTCGCTGGTCTTGAGCTTGGCGACGAACTTCTCGCCGACCTTCTCGCGCAGCGCCGGATCGGTCACGAGGTTCATGCCGAGCGCCATGGCGTATGCCGTCTGGCTCCCGCCTTGGACCGTGCCGTCGGCCGCCACGAGCTTCGACGTGAAGGCATCGCGCACATCGGCTGAGAGCTTCGCATAGGTCGCCGAGTCGGCGTCCTCACCGATCGCTTTCGCCATCTCCGAAAGCATGCGCGCGTCTTCGGCGTAGTACGCGGTGCCGAGGACATCGGTGCCGGTGTTGTCGTCGAGGTTGAGCCAGTCGTTCCAGTTGCCACGCGCCGAGTCGATGAGGTCGTCGCCCGCGCCGTTCTTCACGAAGCCGAGGAACTTCTTCATCGACGCGTAGTTGGCCCGCACGATGGCGTTGTCACCCTGCGCGTGCCACACCGCGTACGGCACCGTGACCGCCGAGTCGGACCAACCGAGGCCACTGCCCATGTCGATCGTCGGCACCGATGGAGCGATGCCCGGGTAGTTGCCATTGCTATAGGCGGAGTCACGCAGGTCGGTCGTCCACTTGCCGAGGAACGCGCGGGTGTCGCGCAGGTAACTCGCGGTCGGCGAGAAGACGTTGATGTCGCCGGTCCAGCCGAGGCGCTCGTCACGGGCCGGGGTGTCGGTCGGGATCGACAGGAAGTTGCCGCGCTGTCCCCACGAGATGTTGCTCTGGAGCTGGTTGAGCATCGCGTTGGAGGTCGTCAGCGTTCCGGTCGCCTTGAGATCGGAACCCCAGACGACGCCGGTGACATCGCCGAGTTCAGGTGCGCTCGTGACATTCGAGATCTCGAGGTAGCGGTAGCCGTGCTGCGTGAACTTCGGTTCGTAGACGACCGTGCCGCTCGTGCTGAACGTGTAGTAGTCGGTGACCTTGGCCGCGCGGAGGTTGGCGGTGTAGAGGCTCCCGTCCTTGTTGAGGACCTCGCCGTAGCGGATCTTGACGGTCTGTCCCGTGACGCCCTGCAGGCGCATCCGGGCGACGCCGACCATGTTCTGGCCGAGGTCGTAGACGTAAGTGTCGGCGGAAGGACTGGTCCTGGTGAGTGCCGGAAGCTCGCCGGTCGCGCGCACGGGCTCATCGGGCTGCGGCACCAGCTTGGCGGTGTCGGAGGCGCCGACCGTGGCAGGGTTCCACGCCGCGTCGTCGTAGGCGGGGCGGTCCCAGCCGGGCTGTTCGGCCCCCGCGTCATACGTCTCACCGTCGATGTTGTCGGCAGCCACGTATGGACCCGAGTGGCTCTTCCACGTGCCGTCGGTCTTGATGACCTAATGGGTGCCGTCGGTGTAGTCGATGCGCATCTGCGCGATCAGGCCGACCGAGTTGCCGAACATGCCGGGGCCCCACATGCCGACCTTGCCGGCCCACCAGCCGTCACCGAGCTCCGCGCCGATCGCGTTCCGGCCGTTGGCAAGCTGATCGGTGACGTCATAGGTCTGGTACTGGATGCGCTTCCTGTAGTCGGTGTCGCCAGGGGCCAGGAACTGGTCGCCGACCTTCTTGCCGTTGAGCTCCAGCTCGTAGGTGCCGTGCGCGGAGGCGTATACCCTGGCCCGGGCGACCGTCTTGTCGGGGTCGGTGGTGAACTCCTTGCGCAGAAGCGGCAGATTGCTGTCGCTGGTCCGCAGGATCGCGTCGAGCTTCTTCTCCACGAGCAGGCCGTCCGGCGTCAGGGTGCCGCCGGTGAACGGGTCGGTGGGCCCGGAGAAGTCGGTCCGGAACAGCACGTCGCCGGCCTTCGAGGTGACCTTGACCGCGTGGATGTGCGCTGTCTCGGGTCCCTCGTTGGCGAGGTCCTGGCGGAAACCGATGAAGCCCTTGGCGAACGTGGCATCGGCGCGACTGTCGATCTCGGCGCCATCGAGCCTCGTGGTGATCGTGGGGCCGTCGACGGTGATCGACAGGCGGTGTGTGCCGGTGAGCAGTTGGGCGGATGTCAGGGTCGTGATCGGGATGTTCCCGAGCAGGGAGTAGCCGCCGTTGACCTTCTTGTGCGGCCGGAACTTCGGGACTGCGGTCCCGTCGGCGGTGCTGACCTGCCACATGTACGCGTTCCCGGTGTCCGACGCGCGCAGGTAGACGCCCAACGCCAGGTTGTCGAGGGTGAAGTCGACGTCTGTGGTGTAGTCGGTCCACTTGTCCATCTCGCCGCCGGCGGACTTGCCGATCCAGTCGCCGGTCCACTCGGCGGCGTCCAGGATGCCGGTCTCGAACCAGCTCGGAGCGCTCCAGTCGCCGGCCTGGTCGTCGCCGTCCCAGACCCTGGCCTGCCAGTAGTAGCGGGTCTGCGAGGCCAAGTCCGGCCCGGCATACCGCACGTCGAGCTGGTCGCTCGACTCGACCTTCCCCGAGGACCACACGTCGTCGGCGGCTGCGCTCGTGCCGACCCGGACCTCGTACGCGCTCTGCACCACGCCACGGGCGCCCGACGTCGACTTCCAACTGAACGTCGGGGCGTTGCCCGCGATGCCGAGCGGGTCGGTCCGGGCGTTCGTCTGGAGAGCGCCGACCGCGAGGCCGTTCCCCTTCGTTGCACCGGCCGCCGGGTCCGCGACCAGGAAGGCGACGGTCACCATGACGAGGGCCGCAAGCAGCGCGAAGAACCGGCGCCCCACTGGGGCGGCGGGTGGGACAGGGAGTGCGGCAACTGGTCTGGCAGGCGTCATGCCGACGGGCCTTTCGTGGCAAGAGGGGGCCCTCGCGGTTCCCACTGCGAGGTGAAACGTTCCAAAAATGATGTGGCAGTCGTCACATGTCAAGGGTTTGGACAACATCGGCCACCGCACTTGACCGCGCCCAGGTGCGCAACCACGCCACCGAGCCCACGCTTACCGTTGATTGAAACGACACATTGTCGAGCCGTGGCGGCGGCGATCTCAGCTGAGCTCACCGCGAACCGCCCAGACGACCGCCTCGATCGGCGTCCCACGTCAAGGAGGTCGCACAGGGCCCGCAACCTGCGGCGCAGGGCCCGCTCGCTGGTGTCGAGTTCGCGTGCCGGCGCCTCGGGCGCGCGCCCAGCCGCGCGCCGGACGACACGGGTCGAAGTTGATCCCCAGGGCGGCGAAACGGGCGGCGGCTCGGCGTACATGGCCCTGCGGTCGATCCGCCGGCCGGAGCCAAGGATCAGGCGACCGCGCCCCCGGCGGCCTCGGACCCGGCGGTGGGCCCGAAGTCCACGTCCTCGCCGCCGAGCCGCAGGCGCACCGCCTTTCAGACACTGCTGTCCGAGCCCAGGTGCGGCACGTCTGCGGGTCGGGTCAACGCCGTGGTCGGGAGCGACCATGCGGTCTGTCCGGCCGCCTCGCCGAGAACTGACACGCTCCGTCCGACTACAGCCGGCAGAAAGCCAGGGCAGGCCACAGAAAAATCAGCGCCGCCTCCTGGTCTTGGCGTTTCCGTTGGTCTCCTCAACCGCTACAGGCCATAAGCAAACGCCAAGTGGGTTGGGTGTGGCTCTTCCGCAGGGACTCTGATCAAGCGCTGAGCTGGGATGTTGTTGGTTGGGCTGCGGTGGGTCATGGTTGTCTCCTACGGTGCCGGGCGAGGTGATGGCGATGGGATCGGTGTTGGGGCGTCTTGAGAAGCTGTCCTCTTACCGCTCTTGGGGTGTGCGAGGCGAACGGGTATCCGGTGTTGACGTCCGGATCGGGTGATCTTCAGGCCGTGCGTGCATGAAGACAGGGCCCCTTGGTAACATGCGCGACGGCGCTGACGCCCGGGGCCTTCCCGAGCCGCTCGCGGTGTACAGGTCCCACCAGGCGGGGTCACTGTCCTCCAACAAGCTGTCGCTCGTCCCGTACAACTGGGAGCTGTACCGCGAGCACGAGGGACTGTCGGTCCCGCGGGCGACGCGGGCGCTGGCCGGCGCTGTGTGGCAGTCGCTGCGCAACTCGCGGATCTAGGAACCTCCGCGAGACCCGGCCAGACACCCGCCCGCACGACCTACGAGGCGGCCTGACCCGTGGCGCCCGCATTGCGCAGGAACAGTTGGAGCAGCAGGCGGCGGTTCTCGGGCGTGACACCGTGCTGGCCATCGCCGAGCGGCTCGCGGCCGTGGACCCAGCGGTGCTGGTTCACGATCAGGAAGTCGCCGCGCTGGAGCGTGTAGGAGACCTGGCCGGCGACCATCTGCTCCGCGAGTTCCTTGGCCGCCTGGGCGTGCTCCTCGTCGAGGCCGGACTCGGCGAGCATCTTGGCGGTGAACCGCACGAACCCGCGGTCCTCGGGCTCCCCGTCCAGGACAGGGAACGGCGTGTACTCCTCGCCGACGTCGGACAGGCCGAAGAAGCCTCCGTAGCGGTACGCCACGTATGCCAGGAGGGCGCGACTCGATGGCGTCAGGCGCGATACGGCCTCGCGAGCATCGGAAAGGACGCTCGCGCCAGCTCCGAGCGGGTCGGGGCGGACGCACAGAAGCGTGGTGTGGTCCGGCGGCAGGGTTGCGTTGACCAGGTCCATGTGGAATGCGTTGTACCCCGTACCGGTGGACAGGCCGGGATTGGCGTTGAGGTTGGTCCCGATTTCCTTCCACAGCGACCATCGCTGGAAGGGCTGGAAGGGGATTGCCACTTCGGCGAGAATCGCCGTCGCCAAGCGGAGGAACTGTTCCTCGACCCTCAGGGCCTGGGCGATGTTCCCCAGACGTACCACGGCGTACCCGCCCTTCTCCCCGTTGAGCGCCGCGAGAAGGGAACCCCGGATCTCGTTGAACAGCGGAGCCGAATCCAGTGCGGTCCAGCGGCTGGTGAGCGCCTGCAACCGGCGTCGGGACCGGTTCCTGATCGCCCTCCTCGACGACTCGGGGCTGCGGATCAGCGAGGCCCTGGGCCTGCGGCATGCCGACTTGAACCTCCGCAAGGGCGAGGTGCACGTCGTTCCGCGCGAGAACAACGCCAACCGGGCCCGCGTCAAGGGCATGAAGGGCCGGATCGTCCCCGTGAGGCCGGAGCTGTTCGACCGCTACGCCGCCTACATGGAGAGCGAGTACGGCACGCTGGACTGCGACTTCGTGTCCGCCAACCTCTGCCGCAAGCCGATCGGCTCCCCGATGACCCGGGCGAACGTCAACGAACTGGTGGAACGCCTGCAGAAGCGGACCGGCATCGCCCATTTCTCGCCACACGCCTGCCGGCACACCTACGCCACACGGCTGTTGCGGGCTGATGTTCCGATCGAGGTCGTGGCCGAACTCCTTGGTCATGCCAGCCCGCAGACCACGGCCGAGACCTACAGTCACCTCAATGTCGAGGATCATCGCCGGGCGCTCCTCTCGGCCGGGATCATCCAGCGCCAGAGCATCCTTCTTGTCCGCCGTATACGGAGATTTGCGTCCCACCAGGACATCCTTCCTCGGAACAACAAGATCCATTGCCAGGGTGTCCACATCCCGGGGGCAGCCTCAATCCACGGCCTGTCCTGGTCGAACGTCATGGGCGGCACGGGCGCAACGGTGACGACCTATCAGCCCGGTCTGGGCGACCTGCACTCACAGGCAAGGCGTTCGGCATGGCGATCCGCTGATCCACCGGCCGTAACGGCCCTGGAGGGACCTTTCCTCGGGGGCCACCAGCCCTCGAAGAGATCCGGGCCGTCGGACGGCCCTCTGACGATCACGTCCGTCACCGTTCGTTTCGGCACCCAAGCACCTCAAGGGGCACGCGCCCGTCGCTCCCGTGCCCGCGCAACGGGCGGACCTGCATGGGGGTTCTCGCGTAGTGCCCGGGCGCGGCCGACACCACTGTGTCCGCGGCCGTCGGCGGCATCGGCGACGACCCGGGCCCACCACACCCGACGCACCGTCATGCGCGCACACTCAACAGCGTGACGGCCCCTCCTGAGGGGCCGTCAGCCGATCCGTCGCTCAGCTACATAAAAACCCCACACCGGGGCTCAGTGCGCGTGCGGTACGAGAACGGGCTTTGGCCGGGGGTGATGTTCTCATTCACCGGACCTGCACGGATCATGACCTCATGTCCCACACTTCACGGCGCAGCCTGCTCGCCATCCTCGCGGCCTCGGCCGCCACCGTCCCGCTGAGCGGTCTTGTCGCCGCCCCGGCCCAGGCCGCCGGGCCGGCGCCCGTCCCCGTTGAGCCCTTCCCCGGCCCAGCCGGCCTGACCTCGGCCCGTTCATCCGTGACGCTGCCCCCGCTGAACGCGTCGTACTTCGCACCGTTGACGCTGAACGCCTCGCTCACCGCCACAGTCCTCTCCGGGACCGCGACCCGCACCGAGGTCACCTCCGGCGGCAATCGCGTAGCGCTGCTGACCCACGGCGCTCGGACCGTCGTCCTGCCCGGCCCGACGCGTACGTTCACCGAGAACAAGAAGCCGTTCGTGGACGACTTCCAGCGCACGCTGCCGGACACGTCCCTTCCGGTCGCGGACCGCCAGTACTGGGGCACATCTCCGGGCGGCGGCAGCTGGTCCACCCTCGGCCCCGCCGACACCGACTACTCGGTCGTGCCAGGCACCGGCATCATCGCCCTCACCACCGACTTCGCCAGCCGCCACGCCACCCTGCGCGACAACGAGATCACCGACGTCGATGTGCGATCCGTGGCCCGGTTCGACAAGGTGCCCACCGGCCAGGCCTGCTCGTACGCCCTGTCCTTCGGCTACCAGGACACCCACAACAATTACCGGGCCCGGCTGTCCTTCCTCACGTCTGGCGCGGTCGAACTGCGTGTCGAGAAGGAAGTCGCCGACACGGTCACCCAGCTGACCGCGGTCGTCACCCTCGCCACGGGCGTGCCCGCGGGCACCGACTGGACGATCCGGGTGCGCCGCGAGGGCGCCCGCGTCCAGGTCAAGGCATGGCGCTCCTCCTCCACAGAGCCATCCGCGTGGACAGTGGAGGTCACCGACTCCACCTTCGAGAAGGGCCGCGTCGGCCTGCGCGCGCTCGCCAACGACGACTGCACCAACCTCCCGGTCAACCTGCTCGTCAGCCGCTTCGAGGTGGACGCCGCCAACTGGGCGACGCCGCCGAGCGTCACACACGACGACTGGGTGCGCGTGCTCCCGGAGCCGTTCAACGGTACCTGGACTCCGGCGCTGGAGCAGATCATCCGTGGCTGGGCCGGCTCCACGGTGCCGGACGTCCTCGCGTACGCGGCGATGTTCCTCGCCGGCGCGCCGGCGGTGACCAGTGGTTCCGGACCGGCCAAGGACAAGCAGGTCCTGGGCGAGTCGGGGTACGGCTACCTGAACCCGCAGGGCTACCGCTACGAGGGCGCCGACTTCCACGAGTACATGAACGTCGGCTGGACCTTCCCCGACGGCACCTACACCGGTCCGTCGAGCAAGCAGGTCGGCAACCTCGACTGCTCCGGCTACACGCGCATGGTCTACGGCTACCACATGGGTGTGCCGATGGCCGCGGGCGAGGACACCTCCGAGACCCGCATCCCGCGCAAGTCGCGGTACATGGTCGACTACGCGCCCGGCGTGCGCATCGACCAGACGACTGACGGCACGGCCCCGCCCGCCGCAGCTCTGCTGCAGCCCGGCGACCTGGTGCTCTTCAACGCCGACTCGGGCGACGACAACGCGACGGTCACGGTCGACCACGTCGGCATCTACCTGGGCAAGGACACGGCCGGCAAGCGCCGTTTTCTCTCCAGCCGCAAGACCATCCATGGACCCACCATGTCCGACCTGGGCGGCGCCTCGCTCCTGGACGGCACGGGCACCTACGCGAAGAAGCTGCACACGGTCCACCGCATCTGACACCGCGCCAGGCACTGAGCGCGGGACCTGCTGCGCTGGTCACAGCGAGCGATGTCGGACCTGCTCGATACCCGCGCGCAGGTCCTGTGCGATCTCGTCGTCGCGGCCGACACATCGATCACCACAGGTCTGCCGCCGACCGCCTCGTCCGCGACGTGCCGCACGTACCGGCTGTGCTCCCAGCCGGAGGACCAGCCGCAGCCCGGACACACAACGGCCACGCCATCCCGGGTCCGCGCCACGATGCGGATCAACTCCGTGCCCGCCCACAATCCACGGGATCTAATGACGGTTGAATGCGAGAGCTGACCAAGAACACCAAAGGCCCACCTTGCTCCGGCGGCCTGCTCGGCCCGGTCGTTCAGCTGGCTGTTGCGACGAGGCGTCGCAGCGTGACGTGGGCGGGTGGGCCCCAGGTCGGCTTGCCGCCGGGGCGGCCGTGGACGCCGGCATCTCCAATGAGGATGCAGACGAGGGCGCGCAGCACCGCCCAGCCGCGGGCGCGACGCAAGGTCGCGGCGTCCGGGGCCGGCCGGTAGGCCCCGTAGAAGTGGTCGGCGGCGCCGTCCGGCAGCAGTACCCAAGGGGCGGCGAGGTCGCAGGCTGGATCGCCTGCGAAGAGGTCGCCGAAGTCGATCACGCCGCAGAAGGTGCCGTCCGCGGTGAGAACATTGGCCGGATGCAGGTCGCCATGGAGCCACAGTGCCGGGCCCGCCCAGTCGGGCGCGGCGGCGTCTTCCCAGACCGCGCGGACGGCGTCCGGGTCGGGGATCAGCCCCAGCTCGGTGGCAGAGGCGAGCTGCTTGGCGAACTGCTCGGCATGGTCGGCCAGCGGCCCCCCGCGGTCACGACCGACGGGCGCCCCGGTGGGAGCGGGTCGGTGAAGAGCCGTCAGACTCCTCCCATGTCGCCGTCATCAACTCTGTGTTCTCGCCGGGTGCTGACGAACTCGCCCGCGCCGCACGGCTGGTAGCGGCCGTCGAGGAAGGGTGGAGGCGTGGTGCGGGCGCGGTCACGTTCGAAGGAGAAATGGTCGACGAAGCGATGGCAGACACCGCCCGGCTGTTGCTCGAACAGCACGCCGGCTACCCAGGCCCCCCGTCGGCCTGACCGAGCCTTACCAGAGTGACCGTGACGCCCTGGCCACGCAGGGCCTTGACGGTCTCCGGGTCCGCTTCGGTGTCGGTGACCAGGGTCCACGGCGGGGCGAGCCGGGTCCAGGCGTGGAAGGGACGGCGGCCCAGTTTCGCGGCGTGGGCGAGAACGTACACCCGCTGGGAGCGGCGGGCGACCAGCTGCTTGAGCCGCGTCTGGCGGTGATCGGCCTCGCAGAGGCCGTGTTCGGCGGTCACCCCGTCCGTCCCGAGGAACGCCCGGTCGAACGTCATCTGCTCCAGGGCGGCCTCGGCGAGCGGGCCGATGAAGCTCTGGCTGAGCGGGCGCAGGGTGCCGCCGAGGCACTGGACGTCGAGGGTGTCGACGTCGCCGAGTTCCTGAAGGGCGGTCAGGCTGCTGGTGGTGACCGTGAGCGGCTTGTGGCCGCGCAGTTCATGGGCGAGGGCACCCACGGTGGTCCCGGCGTCCAGGAAGACACTCTCGCCGGGGACGATCCGGGCGGCGGCCCAGCGTGCGATGGCCCGTTTGGCGTCGAACGCCTCGCCCGTGCGCTGGCGCAGGTTCGCCTCGGGGTGCGCGGTCAGGGCCATCGCACCGCCGTAGGTGCGGGCCAGCCGGCCCTCCCCGTGCAGCCGGGCCAGGTCACGGCGGATGGTGGACGCGGTGACCTCGAAGGTGCGCGAGAGTTCCTCGACGCTGGCCAGTCCGGTTGTGGTGGCGAGGTGGACGATCTGATCGCGACGGCGTGAACCCGTGACACTCACGGTGGATGTGCCCCCGTCCTGTGGTGATCTGAGTCGGCAGCGTGACGTCCGCGGCGGTGGCGGTGGGCGTGGCGGGTCAGCCGGTGGGGTTGGGGGCCAGCGCGGCCGCCTGCCGAAGTGCCTCGATCATGCTACCGGGATCGGCGGTGCCGGTACCGGCGATGTCGAAGGCGGTGCCGTGGTCCACGGAGGTACGGATCACCGGCAGGCCGACGGTGAGGTTGACGCCCGCCTCGAGGCCGAGGATCTTGACCGGGCCATGGCCCTGGTCGTGATACATGGCGACGATCAGGTCGTAGTCGCCTCGGCCGGCGAGGAAGAACGCGGTGTCGGCGGGCAGTGGCCCCCGGGCGTCGATACCGTCCGCGCGCAGGATCTCCAGCGCGGGGACGATCTTCTCTTCCTCCTCGCCGTAGCCGAACAACCCGTTCTCCCCGGCGTGCGGATTGATTCCGCAGACCCCGATCACCGGGTGCTCGACCCCGGCCCGCACCAGGGCGTCGTGGCCGCGCCGGACGGTGCGCTCCACCAGGCCGGGTTCGATCCGCTTGACCGCGTCGATCAGGCCGATGTGCGTGGTGACGTGGATGACCTTGACGGTGTCGGTGGACAGCATCATGGACACCTCCTCGACGCCGGTCAGGTGCGCGAGGAGTTCGGTGTGGCCGGGGTAGAGGTGGCCGCCGGCATGCAGGGCCTCCTTGTTGAGGGGGGCGGTGCAGATGCCCTGGACAGCGCCGGAGAGAGCGAGTTCGGCGGCGACCCGTACGTAGTGGTATGCGGCGTCGCCCGCGACCGCGGAGAGCTTGCCCCAGGGCAGGTCGGCGGGGAGCAGCCCCAGGTCGATGACGTTGATCCGGCCGGGGGTGAACTCGGCGTCCGCAGGCCCTTCGACGGTGACGATCTCCACCTGGCCGGCGAGTCCCACCAGCTCCGCGGCCCGGCGCAGCCGCTCGGCGTCGCCGACGACCACGGGCCGGATACGGCTCAGGGTGCCGGGGTCCAGCAGGGCGGGGACGATCACTTCCGGGCCGATCCCTGCGCCGTCGCCCATGGTGACGGCGATGACCGGCAGCGCGTCGATGTTCTCGGCGGCGGTCGGTGCGGTGTCGGCGGGAGCGGCGGGGGTGGCATTCATGAACGTGCCTTTCGCGTGGTCGTGAGAGGAGCGGCGGGGTTTCGGGGCCGGTCGGCCGGGGGCGGGAGGTGGGGCCGTCGGCGTGCAGGCAGCCGGATTGCGCAGAGCGCGGGCGATGACGCGTAGCGAGTCGGCGTCGCCGAAGCTGCCCGGCCGGGTGACGACGCTCCGGCCGTCGGGGGTGACCGCGAATACTGCCCCGTGGTGGACCTGTCCCAGTGGGCGCAGTTCGCGGACGGCGAGGGCGTCGAGCACCCGGCGGGCGGTCTCGCCGCCGGTGAGCACCAGGTCGGCCGGGCCGGGGGCGGCGTCGAGCAGGGTGGCGGCGGTACGGGCCAGGTTCTGGGCGAGGGCGCGGGCTGCGGCGGGGTCGGGCGGGCCGTTCTGGCGCAGGGTGAGCACGGTGATGCCGGAGCGGAGCGGGGGCGGGGGGTCGCCGGGGTGCGCCGCCCGCGGGTCCAGGGCGTACAGCGCCGCTCCGTCGCTGACCAGACGCCGCACCTGTTCGGCGGCGACGGGTTCGGCGGTGCCGACGACGACGAGCAGCGGGCGGGCGGCGGGGCCGGGCGGGGGCAGTCGCGCGGGTGGCCCGCCGCCGAGCGTCCGGCCCAGGGCGAGGGCGAGTCCGCCGGAGCCGGCCAGAGCGACACGGGGGTCGACGTCCAGTGCGGCGGCGAGCAGCGCGTCGAGGTCGGCGTCCGTCTCCGCGTCGGCGACGACGGGCAGGCCGGTGGCGAGCGCTTCGCACAGGGCGGTGCGCAGGCGGTGGGCGGAATCCCGTACGGCGGTGAGGCCCAGGAGCGCAACGGGGACGCGAAGTGCCTCGGCGACCGAGCGCGGCGGCGGGGTGGCCTCGGCGCGCCAGGCGTGCCCGGTGTGCAGGGGAACGCTGTCGGTGTGCAGGACGCCGTCGCGGACGGTGCGGTGGGCGGTGGGCAGTGCGGGGGCGAGGAGTACGCCCCGGCCGGTGGCCACGAGGGCGGCGATCTCGGAGGCGAGGTTCCCGCGCAGCAGGGAGTCGACCTTCTTCAGGACGAGGGTGCCGGGGGCGGCTCCGGTCATGACGGCGGTGATCCGGGCGGCGGCGCCGGCGGCGGAGAGCTGCCGGGAGTCGAGGTCGAAGACGGTGGTGGTGCCGGCGGGCGCAGACGCGGCTGTGCGCGGATCGAGCAGCACTCGGGTGCGTGTTGTGCGCGAGAGCAGTGCGGCGGCGGTCTCGGCGGCGCCCGACAGATCGTCGGCGACGGCGAGTATCCGCTGACCGGGTCCGAGCGGCAAGACGGCCCTCCTCGGGTAGGAATCATCTGCTGGTGGAGATGGAAGTCGCACCGCCGGTGACCCGCGCTGGACGGCTGCGCGTCCCGCCGGGCGGGGCGCTCTCGATACTGACACACGTTGCGCGATTCGCGCGAGAGACCTTGCGCATATCGCGCACGTCATGTCACGGTGACCGACACGAAACACCTGGCACCCGCCGCCGGTGGATACCAACCGGGGTCAGCGAGACGCAACCCCCGTAAATGTCAAGAGGTCAACGATGACCCGTTTCGATACCGGTGCGCCCCTGAGCCGACGCACCCTGCTGCGTATCGGCGCCGGAGCCGGTGCCGGCCTCACGCTCGGTCTTGGATCGGCGTGCGCCGGGCCGACCGGGGCTCCCGGACCGGGCACGATCAGTCTGGGGTTCAACCGCTCCCTGGTCAGTCTGGACAACAAGCTCAACCAGTTCGACGCGGCCCTCACCGTGCAACGCGCCGTCCGCCAGTCACTCACCCGGGTCGGCGAGGGACTCAAGCTCCAGCTGGTTCTCGCCGACCGTTTCGAACTCACCGCACCCACCCGCTGGACGGTCCGGCTGCGCTCGGGGGTGCGCTACTCCGACGGCAGCCCGGTCACGGTCGCCGATGTGGCCACCGCCCTGAAGATGTACGGCGAGGTGAACGGCTCCTTCATCACCGGTCTCTTCCCGGAGCTGCCGACCGTCGAGCCGGTGGACTCAAGGACCTTCCATCTGCGCACCGAACGTCCCGTGCCAGTACTCGACTACCTCATGGCGAACATCCTCATCACCCCTGCCAAGGCCAACCGCCCCGAGGAACTGTCCGGCGGCGTCGGCTCCGGGCCGTACATCGTGACGTCCGCCAACGGCGGCACAGGCGAATACACCCTGGCCCGCAACACCGCGTACTGGGGCGCCCGTCCGCGCATCGACAACGTGCGGGTGCGGTTCGTGCCCGAGGAGTCGAGCCGGGTGATGGCGATACGCGCCGGGGAGCTGGACGTCATCGACTCCCTCACCCCCGACTCCGCCGACCAGCTCGCCGGGCTGCCCGGGGTGCGTATCGAGCGGGTCTCCGGCACCCGGATCAACCAGCTCTTCTTCAACTTCCGCAAGAAGAAGGGCGAACCCCTGGCCGACCCCCGGGTCCGGCAGGCGCTGAGCCTGGCCGTGGACGGGCAGGCGCTGGTGCGCGATGTGCTCACCGGTTCCGCCGAGGGGGCGCAGGGTGTGGTGCCACTGGCTCTGGCGGGCGCGGTACGCACCGGCTCGTACGTCTACGACCCGGGCAAGTCGCGGAAGATGCTGGAAGCGCTGGGAGTCCGGGGCCTCAAGGTGAAGATCATCTGGGAGACCGGCGAGTTCGCCGCCGACACCTCCGTGATGGAGGCCGTCCTGGAGATGCTGCGCGAGGTCGGCGTCACCACCACCCTCCAGCAGTTCGAACCCGGCGGAGACATCCTGCAGTGGCGCCAGGGGCGTCGCGGCGACTGGGACATCCTCGGCAACGGCTACGGCAGCCCCGCAGGCCAGGCCATCACCACCCTCCAGGGCATGTTCGGCGGCACCGCGGAGAAGGAGATGACCCGCGACACCTACCAGGGCTTCGTCGTCCCCCGGATCGCCGACGCGCTCGCCAACGCCTCGGCCGAGACCGACACCGCCCGCCGCCTGGCCCAACTGGGCACCGTACAGCGGGAGATCTGGGCACTGTGGCCCGCGCTGTGGGCCTTCGTGCCCGATGTGGTCACCGCCCGGCGCAGCCGCGTCCAGGACCTGGGACTGCAGTCCGTCAACTCCTACGACCTCGCCACCGTGCGCCTGGAGGGCTGAGCGATGCCCCGCTATCTGGCACGGCGCCTCGGACAGAGCCTGCTGACCGTCTTCATGACCGTCACCACCGTGTTCGTCCTGGTCCGCCTGGCCCCCGGCGACCCGGCCTCCGCGTACGCCGGCCCCACCGCCACCACCGAAGACCTCGCGCGCATCCGCGAACAGTTCGGCCTCGACAAGCCGCTGCTCACCCAGTACGGGGTCTTCCTCCGCGACCTGGTCACCGGCAACCTCGGGACCAGTTACTCCTTCCGGTCCCCTGCCCTGGAGGTGGTCCTGGACCGGCTCCCGTACACCATCACCCTCGCCGCCTCCGCGATCCTGCTCACCACCGCCGTCGCCGTGCCACTCGGGGTGTGGATGGCCCGCCGCGCCGACACCGCCCGCGAACTGGGCGCCAACGTCGTCACCATCGCCGGGCAGTCCATGCCGGACTTCTGGAGCGGCGTCATGCTGCTCACCGTCTTCGCGGTGCTCTTCCCCGTACTGCCCGCCTCCGGCTTCACCACCTGGGGCGGCCTGGTCCTGCCCACCGTCACCGTCGCCATCCTCCAGATGGCACTGATCTCCCGGCTGGTGCGCCGGGAGATGATGACCACCCTCGCCTCCCCGTACGTCACCGTCGCCCGCTCGCGCGGCGTCTCGGAACGCGCTCTGACCTGGCGGTACGCCATGGGCAACTCCACCATCCCGGTGCTGACCGCCCTCGGCACCCGGTTCGCGGGGATGCTCAACGGTGTGGTGGTCGTCGAAGTCGTCTTCGGCTGGCCCGGCGTGGGCTCCCTGGTGGTCCGCGCCCTGGAAACCCGCGACTACCCGCTGATCCAGGCCACCGTCCTGGTCACCGCGGCCCTCGCCGTCCTCGTACAACTCCTCATCGACCTCGCCTACCCGCTGCTCGACCCGCGGGTACGCCTCGGAAAGGCGGCCTGAGCCATGAGTACCGCACTCCAGTCCCCTGGCCCGGCCGCTCCCGAACGCCCCAGCGCCGTCAGCGCCACCGCGCAGGCCCGATCCTCCGCCACCCGCCGGCGGCGCGGCTCCCGGCTGAAGCTCTGGGCCGGTTCGGTGTGCACCCTGTTGGTGGTGCTGCCCATCGCGCTGGCCTCCGTCCTGCCCCTGCCCGGCCCCGACCACCAGGACCTGGGCCGGCGCCGGCTGGCCCCGCTGACCGACGGCCACCTCTTCGGCACCGATCAGCTCGGCCGTGACCTGCTGTCCCGGGTGCTGCACGGTGGGCAGGTCTCCCTGTCCATCGGTGTTCTCGCCGTCCTGGTCTCCGGAGTGATCGGACTGGCCGCCGGAGCCGCCGCCGGGTACTTCGGCGGCTGGGTGGACGCGGTCGTCTCCCGTCTGCTGGAGGCCCAGCTCTCCCTGCCGCTGCTGATGATGCTGCTTCTGGTGGTGGCCCTCTTCGAACCCTCGATACCGGTGATCACCGCCGTCATCGCCATCGCCCAGTGGCCCGAGGTGGCCCGGCTGACCCGTTCCCTGGTGCTGGTGGAGCGTGAGAAACCGTACGTCGCCGCGGCGCGGGTGCTGGGTCTGCGCAGAGTCGGCATCCTGCTGCGCCACATCGTGCCCAACATCGTGGGGCAGGCCAGCCTGGTCGTACTGCTGCTCCTCGCCCAGGCCGTGCTCCTGGAGAGCGCACTGAGCTACCTGGGCGCGGGGCCGCAGCGTCCCTTCGCCACCTGGGGACGCATCATCTCCGACGGCCAGGACTACATCACCACCTCTTGGTGGCTGGTCACCCTGCCCGGCCTGGTGATCGTCCTGCTCGTCGTCGGGGTCAACCTGATCGGCGACGGCCTTCGCGACCGTATCCGCACCCGCCGTCCAACAGCAGAGGTCACCTCATGAACACCCCTGTCACCGCCGAGGCCGGTACCGCCAACGAGCGCCCCCTGCTGGACGTCGAGGACCTCCAGATCGAGCTGCTCACCGCGCACGGCGTCGTGCGCGCGGTCGACGGCGTCAGCTTCCAGATCGCTGCGGGCGAGACCGTCTCCATCATCGGCGAGTCCGGATCCGGGAAGTCCACCACCGCCATGGGCATCCTGCGGCTGCTGCCCGAAGGGCTCGCCGTGCTCTCCGGCTCGGCCCGGATCTCAGGGGTGGACGTCGTCGCCGACCCCGGTGCCGCCGCGAAGGTCAGGGGCCGCCGAGTCTCGCTGATCCCCCAGGACCCGATGACCGCGCTCAGCCCCGTGCACAGTGTCGGCCGCCAGCTCGGCGAGGCGATCGCCCTGCGCCACCCTTCCCTGAGCCGCGGCCAGGCCCGTGACAAGGGCCTGGAACTCCTGGCCCGGGTCCGGATCGGCGACCCGGACGCCGTCTGGAAGGCGTACTCCCACCAACTCTCCGGCGGCATGCTGCAACGTGTCCTCATCGCCATCGCGCTGGCCGCCGAGCCCGTCCTGCTCATCGCCGACGAGCCGACCTCCGCCCTCGACGTCACCGTGCAGGCCGGGATCCTGGACCTGCTGATGGAGCTCCAGGAACGCACCGCCGTCGGCATCCTGATGATCACCCACGATCTGGGAGTGGCCCGGCTGGTCTCGGACCGGATTCATGTGATGCGCGACGGCCGCTTCATCGAATCCGGGCCCGTCGAGCAGGTGGTCGACGCACCCCGCGAGCAGTACACCCGCGACCTGCTCGCCAGCGTTCCCGTTCTCGGCCCCTGGGACGAGACCCCTGGCACCGTTCCCGCCGTTCCCGCCGACGAGGAGGCCGTCCGATGAACACGCCGTCCATGAACCCGCCATCGATGGACGCCCGCACGACGGGCGACCTTGCGGTGGGCGACACTGCCCGCGACCTGGCGGCGGGCACCCCCTTCCTCACCGTCGAGAACCTCGTCGTCGAGTACCCCGCCCCGGGCGGCACGTTCCGGGCCGTCGACGACATCTCCTTCACCGTCGAACGCGGCACCTCCCTGGCCGTGGTCGGCGAGTCCGGCTGCGGCAAGTCCACCCTGGCCCACTCCCTGGTCCGGCTGGTCCGCCCCACCTCCGGCCGCATCCTGCTGGAGGGCACCGATCTGGGGGCGCTGTCGGAGCGGCGGCTGCGCCCGCACCGTCGCCGGGTGCAGATGATCTTCCAGGACCCGTACGGATCCCTCGACCCGCACCTGAGCGCCGAGGACATCGTCGCCGAGCCGCTGCGGCTGGCCGGTGAACGGTCCCGCACCGCCCGGTCCAGGCGCGCCGCCGAACTCATCGACCGGGTGGGGTTGCCCAGCTCCGCCCTGCACCGCAGGCCCGCGGAGTTCTCCGGCGGGCAGCGCCAGCGCATCGGTATCGCCCGCGCGCTGGCCAGCGACCCCGAACTACTCGTCTGCGACGAAGCCACCTCCGCGCTGGACGTCTCCGTACAGGCGCAGGTCCTGGCGCTGCTCCGGGACCTCCAGGCGAGCACCGGGCTCACCTTCATCGTGATCTCCCACAACCTGGGTGTGGTCCGCGAGATCAGCGAGGAGGTCATCGTGATGCGCTCCGGGCGCATCGTGGAGCGCGGCGCCACCGGCGCCGTCCTGGCCTCGCCCGTCGAGCCCTACACCCGGGCGCTGCGCCGCGCCGCCCTCGACCCGGCCGCCATGCGGGGGCGTAAACCGCGATACGTCGTCGCCGCCTGCTCAGGCGGAACCACCACCGATGACACCCGCACCGTCACCCGTACAGGCACTGGCACGGGCAACGACACCGACACCGGGCCCCGGGCTTCTGCCGACGCGGCGGCCGCCCCGGGGACCGTGGAATGAGTGAGATGACCAGCACCCCGCATACGGACAACTTCCGGCCGGACGCCCCGTCGACGGGCGCCGGCCCGGCCGGCACCACCCTGCCCGGTGTCCCCGTACCGCTGTCCCGGCTCGTACTCGGCACCATGACCTTCGGCGACACCGTCGGCCCTGCCGACGCCCTGACCATGCTCGACGCGGCACTCGACGCCGGAATCACCGGCGTCGACACCGCCAACGCCTACGTCGGCGGAGTCACCGAGACCATCCTCGCCGATGCCCTCACCCCCGCCCGGCGGGCCCGGATGGTGCTCGCCACCAAGGCGGGCATGCTGCACCCCGACACCGGGGACCACTCACCGCTCTCCCCCACCGGCATGCGCCTCGCCCTGGAGGGCAGCCTGCGGCGGCTGCGTACCGACCACGTGGACCTGTTCTACCTGCACCAGCCGGACCGTACGGTCCCCTTGGCCGACACCCTGGCCACCGTCGCCGAGTTCGCCGCCGAGGGCAAGATCGGCGCCCTGGGCGTCTCCAACTTCGCCGCCTGGCAGATCTCGGAGGTCGTCCACACCGCCGAACGGATCGGCGCACCCGGGCCCGTGATCGCGCAACAGCTCTACAACCTGCTGGCCCGCCGCGTCGAGGAGGAGTACCTCGAATACGCCCGCACCAGTGGCCTGTTCACCATGGTCTACAACCCGCTGGGCGGCGGTCTGCTCACCGGCCGCCACCGCTTCGGCGACACCCCGGCCGATGGCCGCTTCGGTGACTCCGCACTCGCCGCCATGTACCGGCAGCGCTACTGGGACCCCCGTCTCTTCGCCGCCGTCGAACAGCTGGCCGCGATCGCGGACGGGGCCGGGATCCCGCTCACCGACCTCTCGCTGCGCTGGCTGCTGGGCCGCGACGACGTGCACGCCCTGCTGCTCGGCGGCTCCCGCCTCGACCACCTGCGGGCGAATATCGACGCCGCCCAGGCCGGGCCGCTGTCCGCCGACGTGACCGCAGCCTGCGACAAGGTCGGCGCCGCACTGCGCGGCCCGATGCCCGCCTACAACCGCTGACCCCCTCCCCACCAAGGAGAGCCTTGATGAACGCTGCCCGGTTCGCCACCGCCCTGCGCTCCCGCGAACAGATGATCGGCTACTGGTCGGTACTGGACACGCCGGTCGCCACCGAACGGATCGCCCGCCTCGGCTACGACTACGTGTGCCTGGACGGCCAGCACGGACTGCTCGGCTACAGCGGACTGCTGCACAGCCTCACCGCCATCGACGCCGGCGGCGCCTCCGTCGGCCTGGTCCGGGTCGAGGCCAACGACCCGGTGCCGATCGGCCGGGCGCTGGACGCGGGGGCCGCCGGGGTGATCGTCCCGTTCGTCGACACCCCGGAGCAGGCAGCCGCCGCCGTCGCCTCCTGCCGGTACGCACCGGCCGGGCGGCGCTCGTACGGGCCCATGCGGGCAGCGCTGCGTATCGGCCCCGCGCCCGCCGAGGCCCACGACGCCACCGTGGTCCTGGCCATGATCGAGACGGTCGCGGGGCTGGCCGCCGTCAAGGAGATCTGTGCCGTGCCCGGCCTCGACGGGGTCTACATCGGCCCCTCCGACCTGCGGATCGCCCTGGGCGGGGCGACCTCCACCGACCCCGCCGTGGACCCCGAGTTCGAGGCCGCGCTCACGACCGTCCGGGAGGCCGCCGACGACGCGGGCATCGCGGTCGGCATCCACACCCCGGACGGAATCACCGCGGCCCGTCGGCTGGCGGAGGGCTTCACGTACGCCTCGGTGGCCAGCGACCTGACCCACCTGGAGCAGGTGGCACGCGACCATCTCGGGGCGGCCCGCCGCCCCTCCGCCACCTGACCCCTGCCCTCGGATTCCGGGCCCCGATACGCCGGCCACCTGCGCTCACGCTCGCCTCCGTACCTCGAACCGCCGTTCCGCCCGCACACAACAGGACGAGGAACCTTCCGTGGAAACCCGTCGACAGCCCGCAGCCTCCCCGCCACCCCCGCCCCGGCCGGACGGCGTCGTGCGCCCCCGCCCGGACGACCCCGCCCGGCACGAGGCGTTCCTTCCCGCGCCGGCCGTACAGAACCACGCGGCCAATCTGGCACTGCTCGCCGACGGCGACCTCGGGTGCGTCTGGTTCGCCGGCACCCAGGAGGGAGTCCCCGACATCTCCGCGTACTTCTCCCGCCTCTCCACCGACGGCACCTGGAGCGAACCCGTACAGCTCTCCGACGACGCCACCCGGTCCGAACAGAACCCCCTGCTGTTCCTCACCCCCTCCGGCGCACTGTGGCTCCTCTACACCGCTCAACTGGCCGGCAACCAGGACACCGCCGAAGTCCGGATGCGGATCTCCGACGACTCCGGCCGCACCTGGGGACCCGTACATACACTGTTCCCCGCCACCGAACGCGGCGGTGTCTTCGTCCGGCAACCGGTCACCGTGCTGCCCGGCGGGCGCTGGCTGCTGCCGGTCTTCCACTGCGTGGCCACTCCTGGCGTCCCCTGGGCCGGCGACCACGACACCAGCGCGGTCATGATCAGCGACGACGAGGGCCGCACCTGGACGGAGCAGCCGGTGCCGGGCAGCACCGGCTGCGTCCACATGAACATCCACGCGCTGGCCGACGGCACCCTCCTCGCCCTCTACCGCAGTCGCTGGGCCGACGCCGTCCACATGTCACGGTCCGAGGACGACGGCGAAACCTGGAGCGAACCGGAGGCCGGCGAACTGCCCAACAACAACTCCTCGGTGCAGTACGTACCGCTCGCCGACGGGCGGCTCGCCCTCGTCCACAACCACAGCAGCGCCGCCGACGCCACCGCACGGCGCGTCTCGCTTTACGACGAGATCGACGACGACGGGCTGGCGAGCGACGGATCAGCAGGCGGAACCCCCGTACCGCAGCCCCAGTCCCCCGCCGCCGCCGACGGCGTCAGGACGGCGTTCTGGGGAGCGCCCCGCGCGCCCCTCACCCTCGCACTCTCCGCCGACGGTGGCCGGACCTGGCCGGCCCGCCGCGACCTGGAAGCCGGTGACGGCCACTGCCTCACCAACAACTCCCGCGACCGGCTCAACCGGGAGTTCTCCTACCCGACGATCCTGCAGAGCCCGGACGGGACGCTGCACATCGCCTACACCTACTGGCGACAGGCCATCAAGTACGTTCGCGTCGCACCGGACTGGGCCACCGATGCCTGAGCCGCGCCACGCCGTCGTCACCGGAGCCAGCTCCGGGATCGGCACCGCCATCACCGCGCGACTCCTCGACGAGAAGTGGCAGGTCACCGCGCTCTGCCGCACCCGGCCGCCCACGGAACGCCCCGCACTCCGCTGGATCCCGGCCGATCTCTCCGACACCGCGGGACTTCCCGCGCGGCTGGAGGAGGTCGGCCCGGTCGACGCGGTCTTGCATGCCGCCGGACTTCAGCGCTCCGCACGGCTGGGCGCGCTGTCCGCGGACGACGGGGCACTGATGTGGAGCGTGCATGTGCAGGCGGCGGCCGTTCTGCTGGACACCCTGGTCGGACGGATCGCGGACGGCGGCCGGGTGGTACTGATCGGCAGCCGTACGATGACCGGCGTGCCGGGCAAGAGCCAGTACGCGGCGACCAAAGCGGCGCTCGCCGCGCTGGCACGCTCATGGGCCGCGGAGCTCGCCCCGCGCCGGATCACCGTCAATGTCGTCGCACCCGGCCCCACCGACACCCCCATGCTCAGCGACCCCGGGCGGGCCGCCACCCCGCCGGTACTGCCGCCGCTGGGCACCCTGGTCGCCCCTTCGGACGTCGCGGGCCTCACGGCGTTCCTGCTGGGCGTGGAAGGCGGCTCGGTCACCGGGCAGACGCTGGTCATGTGCGCGGGCGCCTCGCTGTGACCGCGTCCGCCGAGCGGCCCGCAGCCGACGCCGTTTCGCCCGCCTCAGGAAGCTGATCCTGTCGCTGTACCGGCTGCCGAAGCAACGGTTGTGCGCATCTACCTCGAAGCGGCTGTCGGCGTGCCTCTGTTCGTGCTGACCGGGCGCTTCCTGGAGGCGCGGGCCCGGCACGGGACCGGGGCCGCGCTGCGATCGCCGGTCCAACTCGCCGCCAAGGAAGTGTCCGTACGGGACGGCAATGCGGAACGGCTCATCCCAATCGAGCAGTTGGCCATCGGGCAGGTCTTCGGCGTGCGCCCTGGTGAGCGGGTGGCCACGGACGGAGAGGCGGTGGAGGGCAGTCCGCCGTGGATCTGTCCCCTGTGACCGGGGAGAGCGAGCCGGTTGAGGTTCATCCGGGCTCTGCCGTGGTCGGGGGAGCCGTCAACGCGGGCGGGCTGCTGCTGGCTACCGCGGTCGGTGTTGATACGCAACTCGCCCGGATCGCTCCACTGGTGGCCCAGGCGCAGGCCGGGAAGACGAAGGCACAGCCGCTGGCCGACTCGGTGGCGGGTGTTCGTGCCCGTGGTGCCGGCGCGGCGCCGTCAGCCGGCGGTCGTCGTGGTCGCCTCGGACCGCGGGACGGGCGGCGCGGATTCGGGGCCGGAGTCGGATTCGGCCGGGTCCGGCTGGGCCAGGGAGCCGGCGACGAGGAGGACGCCCAGGATGAGCAGCAGCGGCACGCACATGGCCGCCCGGTAGGAGACGGCCGCCCCGACGGCCCCGACCAGGGGCGGGCCGATCAGGAAGCCCACGTAGTTGAAGAGGTTGATGCGAGCCACGGCGGTGTCCACCGTCCCCGGCAGCCGCTGCGCACCAACCACGAAGAGCTGGGGCAGGATCACGGACAGCCCCGCGCCGAGGACGGCGAAACCGAATGCACCGGTCAAGGGTTCCGGTGCGGTGGCGATGACGGCGAACCCCACGGCGGAGAGCAGGGCGCCCGCCCGCACCACGGCCACCGCTCCCCACCGCTGCACCCAGCCGTCCCCGAGAGCACGGCCCACCAGGGTGGCCGCCATGTAGAGGGCGTACGGCACGGTCGCCATCGCCTCCGAGCTGTGCAGGGTGTCCTCAAGGAACTTGGCGCTCCAGTTGGTGGCGGTGGAGTCGGCGATGACGGCCACGGTCATGATCAGGCAGAGCGGCAGCAGCGGCTTCCAGGGGACTCCGTGCGGGCGAGCGGGCCGTGGGGAGGAGGGCTTCGTGGACGAGGGCTGCGCGGCCGGTTCGGCCGCGGCACGGCCGCCGGTCACCGTGCCCGGCCCGCCCTGCTGCCGGGTCAGGCGCGGGCCGACCGACACCGCGAACGGCAGCAGCAGGGCGACCGAACCGGCGAAGAGGGCGAGCAGGGAGAGGTGCCAGTGGGCTCCGGCCCAGGCGAGCAGGGCGCCGAGGATGCCGCCGAGGCTGGCGGCACCGTGGAAGCCCAGCATGATGCTGCGACCGTAGCCGCGCTGGATCCCGACGCCCGTCATGTTCAGGCTCGCCTCCATGGCACCCACCAGCAGCCCGAAGACGCCCAGGCAGGCCACGAGCTGCCAGACGGTCTCGCCCGCCCCGACCCCGACCAGGCACAGACAGATCAAGGGCTGGAGCACGCGTACCACCACGGGGGCAGGAACCCGGCGCACCACACGCGAGACGGTGACGCTGCCCACGCCGGCCAGGACCGGCACGGCGGCGAGAAACAGCGGGAGTGCGGCGTCGCTGAGGCCGTACCGATCCTGGATCGCCGGGATGCGGGTGACCAGCAGGGCGAAGGCCGCGCCGTGGACGAGAAAGACCAGGAGCAGCGCGGAGCGGGCCTGTCGCAGCCGTACCGGGATCTCCATGGCATCTCCTTCGGTGTTCGCCGCCACTCACCCGAGGGCAGCACCGGGCGTGACCATAGGGAGCGACGCTGAAGCGCGGCTTGAGCGGCAGGCAGGACGACGGTTTGAGGAGACTGCTCGGGGTGGCGGAGCACCGGTCGCATCCTGGGGTTGGAGGCTGCCCTTACACGTGAGACCGCCCGTAACGGCCCAAGTCTCAGCCTCTACGGAGCCAGCGTGGGCGGTCGTCCCGTTGCCTGGCGGGCCGGCCCAGCGGGCAGGCGACGAAATGCCGCCGGATCGTGTGCACAACATGCCTGAAACATTCGGTACCTAGTGTGCCGGAAAGCACCGATTCTCCAGGGGGCCCGATGTCCGTTCCCCATGAACGCCCCCGCGCCGGACAGAGCCGGTCGGAGCGGATTCAGGGCAACGCAGGCACAAAGGCCTTGGCGTTGGAAATGTGCTGGTCGAGCAGCTGGACCGCCTCCTCCACCTTGGCCTTCCGGATCATCTCCGCGATCTTCCGGTGCGCTTGTAGCATCTCCGGCAGGTCGTCGCTCGACTGGTCCACCGAGGAGATGGCCAGCTGCAGTTCCGCGAGCAGGGAGCCCGCAACCTCCGTCAGCCGCGGGCTGCCGAGCAGTCCAACAATGGCCAAGTGGAACTGCATGTGGGTCCGGGCGATCTCGACCGGTCCACCGTCCTCGACCGCTACCTCGTACTCCTCAAGCCTGGTACTCAGGGTCGTCAGGTCCCGTCGGCTGGCGCTGACGACCGCGCGCACCCCGGAGAGCTCCAGGATGCGCCGGGCGCGGAAGATGTCCTCGACGTCCGCCTCGGTGAGCTGGCGGACCAGTACGCCCTTGTTGGGCTCCCTGACGAGCAGCCCCTCGCCGATGAGTAGCTGCATCGCTTCCCGAACGGTGCTTCGTGACACCTTGAGGCTCCCCACGAGGGCGCCCTCACGCAGGGCCGTACCGGGCTTCAGGCGTCCAATAAACAGCTGCTCGCGCAGCGCACTCGCCACCTGCTCCACGATGCTGGAGCGGTCGAGGTTGATCGATTCCATGTTTCCAATCTAGCGCAAGATTGTCCGAATGTCGGACGATGTATTGACGCACGGGACTTCGCATCCTCAACATTGTCCGACGATCCGACGTGCGCCCAACATCGGGCTCACAAACGAAAAGGTGTTCCGTGACCAGTACGACGACCAAGCTGTGGGGCGGGCGCTTCCGCGAGGCCTCCGATCCGGCCCTAGCCAAGCTCTCCCGTTCGGAGCCCGGCTACTTCGACATGGCCCCCTACGACCTCGCCGGATCCCGCGCACACGCACGCGAACTGCGGCGTGCGGGAATCCTGGACGAGGCCGAACTGCAGGCCGTCCTCGAAGGAATCGACCAGCTCGACACGGACTACCGCACCGGCACGGTCACCCCGTCCCCCAACGACGAGGACGTGCACACGTTCCTGGAGAGGGTTCTCACCCAGCGCCTCGGGCCGTTGGGCGGCAAGCTGCGGGCGGGCCGCTCCCGTAACGACCAGGCCGCCAACGACCTGCGCCTCTACCTGCGCGACCAGTCCCGCGCCGTCGTCCTGGCCACCGTCGGCCTCATCGAGGCGCTGCTCGCCCAGGCTGCCGAACACACGCACACGCCCGCACCGGGCTTCACCCATCTGCAGCCTGCCCAGCCCATCACCTTCGGGCACCAACTCCTCGCGCACGCACACGCACTGGACCGGGACGCGGAACGTATACGGGACTGGGACCGGCGCGCAGCGCAGTCCCCACTCGGCGCCGCCGCCCTGGCCGGGTCCGCCGTGGCCCTGCATCCGGAGCTCGCCGCCGCGGAGTTGGGCTACGACCGGGTGTGCCGCAACTCGCTCGACGCGGTGGCCGCCCGCGACCACGTCGCCGAGTTCGCCTTCGCCGCCTCGATGCTCGCCGTCGACATCTCCCGGCTCGCCGAGGAAGTCTGTCTGTGGGCGTCCCGGCAGTTCCGCTGGGTCGGTCTGGACGACCGGTTCGCCACCGGGTCGTCGATCATGCCGCAGAAGAAGAACCCGGACATCGCCGAGCTGGCCCGCGGCAAGGCCGGCCGCCTCCTCGGCAACCTGACCGGCCTGCTCGGCGCCCTCAAGGGCCTGCCCCTCGCTTACAACCGGGACCTCGCCGAGGACAAGCGCGCAGCCATGGACAGCGTCGACACGCTGCTTACCGTGCTACCCGCCATGTCGGGCCTGATCCGCACACTCACGGTGGACACCGCCGAGATGCGCACCCAGGCCACCGCCGGTTTCACCCTGGCCACCGAGATGGCCGACTGGCTCGCGCTGCGCGGCGTGCCCTTCCAGGAGGCGCACGAGATCACCGGAAGCGCGGTGCGGCGCTGCGAGGACCTCGGCATCGACCTGCCCGACTTGAGCGACGACGACCTCGCGGCCGTCGACCCCCGACTCACCCCCGAGGTCCGCTCGGTCCTGACCGTCGAGGCCGCCCTGGCCGCGCGCTCGAGCCGGGGGGGAACCTCCCCCGCGCGGGTCGTCGAGCAGATCGACGAGTTCGCCGAACGGATTCTCGCCCACCGCGACTGGGCCGCCGTGTACACCGGTCCTCGCGTCTGATCGCCCCATCGCCCCATCCGCCGGCCTCCCCACTCCCCCGTCCGCTCTCCCCTCGACCCCGTACCCCAGTCCGGTCCCCGGAATCCGCCGTGAGGAGCCCCCAATGCCCAGTACATCCGCTACCAAGACTGCCAGCAGCACCGATCCGCCCCTCGCTGCCGAGGAGTTGCTCACCGAGTCCCGCAAGCACCCCGGGCGCTGGGCCGCCGCTGCGGCCGTGCTCCTGGTCGCCGCCCTCCTGATCAACGCCTTCGCCAAGGCAGCCATCGACTGGGGCGTCGTACGCCACTACCTCGGCGCCGGATTCCTCATCCAGGGTCTGGGGATGACCATCCTCCTCACCGTGGTGGCCATGCTGCTCGGTGTGGCGCTCGGCGTGCTCATCGCCGTCATGCGCCTGTCGAAGAACCCGATCACCAGCGGCATCGCATGGTTCTACGTCTGGGTCTTCCGGGGCACCCCGGTCTATCTCCAACTCCTGATGTGGTTCAACCTCGCGCTGATCTTCCCCATGGTGTCCGTCCCCGGCATCTACAGCGCCCGCACCGTCGAAGTCATGACGCCGTTCGTGGCCGCCGCCCTGGGCCTGGGCATCAACCAGGGCGCGTACACCTCCGAAGTCGTCCGCGCCGGCATCCTCTCCGTGGACGAGGGGCAGGTGGAGGCCGCCTACGCCATCGGCATGGGCCGCCTGAAGACCATGTACCGGGTCGTGCTGCCGCAGGCCATGCGCGTCATCGTTCCCCCGATCGGCAACGAGACCATCGGCATGCTCAAGACCACGTCGCTGGCGTCGGCGGTGGGCGTGACGGAGATCCTCCTGGAGGCCCAGCACGCGTACTACGTCAACAACCGCATCATGGAGCTGCTGATCGTCTGCGCTGTCTGGTATCTGGCGGCGGTCTCCGTCCTGAGCGTGCTCCAATTCTACGTCGAACGGCACTTCGCCAAGGGTTCCTCCCGCCCGCTGCCCCCCACCCCCCTGCGGCGGCTGCGCGCCGCCGCCGGACGAAAGCCCGTGCTGCGATGACCACTTCAATGACCACGCCCCCTGTCGTGCGCGCCGAGGCGGTCCACAAGTACTACGGCGACCACCACGTCCTCCAGGGCATCGATCTGGACGTCAAGCCCGGCGAGGTCCTGTGCCTGCTCGGCCCCTCGGGCTCGGGCAAGAGCACCCTCCTGCGCTGTATCAACCACCTGGAGACGATCCACTCCGGCCTGATCTGGCTCGGCGACGAGACCATCGGCTACCGTCGGCAGGGTGACAAGCTCGTGGAACGGCCCGAGCGGGAGATCGTGCACCAACGCCGCTCCATGGGCATGGTCTTCCAGCGGTTCAACCTCTTCCCCCACCGCACCGCCCTGCAGAACGTCATCGAGGGACCGGTGCAGGTCAAGGGCGAGAATCCCAAGTCCGCCAAGAAGCGCGGTACCCAGCTCCTGGGGCGGGTAGGTCTCGCCGACAAGCTCGACGCCTACCCCCGGCAGTTGTCCGGCGGTCAGCAGCAGCGGGTCGCCATCGCGCGGGCTCTGGCGATGGAACCGCAACTGATGCTCTTCGACGAGCCCACCTCGGCCCTCGACCCCGAACTCGTCGGGGAGGTCCTCACCGTGATGAAGGACCTGGCCGACACCGGTCTCACCATGATCGTCGTCACGCACGAGATCGGCTTCGCCCGCGAAGTGGCCGACCGGGTCGCGTTCATGGACGGCGGCCGGATCATCGAGATCGGTACCCCCGCCGAAATCCTCGACGCCCCGCAGCACGAGCGCACCAAGGCGTTCCTGTCGCGGGTTCTGTAGTCCCCTGTCCGGATATCGCCGGTCAGCGTCGCCCGCGCGTCAAACACCACGCTCCCCTCATCTCCGCTCGTCCCCCTTGGAGTTGCGCCATGCCCCGATGCACCCGTGTCCTCAAGCCCCTGCCCGTGCTCGCAATAGGCACGGTCCTGCTCGCCTCCGCCTGCGGCAGCGGCAACGCCGCCGGCAGCGACACCGCCGCGAAGAGCGGGCTGCCCGCTGCCGTGGCCCAGTCAGGCACCCTTCGGGTGGGCATGTCCCCCGACTTCCCGCCGATGGAGTACCTCGACGAGAAGACCAAGAAAATCTCCGGCATCGACGTGCAGCTGGCGAAGGCGCTCGGCAAGCAGCTCGGCGTGAAGGTCGAGTTCGTCCAGCAGTCATTCGACCAACTCCTCAACTCCGTGCAGACCGGCCGGGTCGACCTCGTCATGTCGGGCCTCTCGGACACCGCCGAGCGGCAGAAGACGGTCGACTTCATCGACTACTTCGGTTCCCAGGGCCGCTTCTACACCCGCCAGAAGGACGCCGCGAAGTACAAGGAGGCCGTGGACACCTGCGGCAAGACCCTCGCGGTGAGCAAGAAGACGGACTACTACCAGCAGGCCGAGGACTTCAGCAAGAAGTACTGTTCCGGCGCCGGCAAGCCCGCGATCACCCTCCTGCCGACCGACTCGGGGTCCGCGGCCCGCCTCCAGCTCGAGCAGGGCCGCGTGGACATCGCGGTGCAGGGCGCGGAGAACCTGGCCTACTTCGAGAAGAAGGACCCCAGCAAGTTCGAGGCCGTCCTCGAACCGCTGGAGTCGAAGCCTTTCGGGATCGTCTTGAAGAAGGGCGACTCCAAGATGTCCGACTCCGTCCTCAAGGGCATGAACGCCCTTGTCAAGAACGGTACTTATGAGCGCATCCTCAGCGAGGGCGGCATGAAGTACGCCGTGATCACCCCGGCCCTGAACGGGACCAAGTAGCGCCCCGGCGTCGCGGGTCCCGCCCCGGCGGGACCCGCGACGCTTTTCCTCTCATCCCCTAGGACCACGTGTGAGCACAACCGATCCCGGCGCAGCCGGGTACTGGCCCGACGGCTACCAGAGCGCAGTCGCGCTCGCCTTCGACGTCGACGGGCCGACCGGCGACGCGATGCTGAACGGCTCGATCTGGCGCAAGCCCAGCTACTTCGCTCTGGGCGCCTACGGTCCCCACCGCGCGCTGCCCCGCATCCTGGACCTGCTCGACGAGGCCGGCGTACGGGCGACGTTCTTCACCCCGGCGTGGGTCGTCGAGACCTGGCCCGAGGCCTGCCGCGCGGTGGTCGAGCGCGGCCACGAGATGGCCCACCACGGCTACCAGCACGAGCGCTACTGGGACCTGGAGCCCGACCAGCAGGCCGAGGTGATCGAGCGCAGCCAGAAGATCTTCCGCGAGGTGCTCGGCGCCCCGGCGGCCGGCTTCCGTACACCTTCCGGCGACTGGCACCCCGACACACCCCGGCTGCTCGTGGAGGCGGGGTTCGCCTACTCCAGCTCGATGCGCGGCGACGACCGCCCGTACCTGCACGAGATCGACGGCCGGGCCACCTCACTGGTCGAGATCCCCGGGCGCTGGGACCTGGACGACTACGCGTCGCTCGCCTATACCCGCAATCCGGACTACCCAGCCGGTCAGGACCGCATCGCCAGTTACGAGTTGACGCTCGACAACTGGATTCGCGAGTTCGACGGCTCTCACGCCGAAGGGCTGTGCATGACCACCCTGTTCCATCCGAAGGTGTGCGGGAAGCCGGGTCGGCTGCTCCTGCTCGAACGCTTCCTGAAGCACATGCGCTCCGGTGGTGACGTCTGGTTCGCCACCTGCGGTGAGGTGGCCGAGTGGTGGTCGCGCCCCGCAGCGCCCGCCGTCCTGCAGGGGGGCGGTCAGTATGTCTGAGGTCAATTCTGCGGCAGGCCGCTGGCCGGGGGGCGCGCGCTGCGCGGTCATCGTGAGCGTCGACTTCGATGCCGAACTGCCGCTGCTCGCCTCGTCCCCGGACATCGCCCGGCGGGCGAAGACACTCTCGGTGGGACGCTACGGCGCCACCCGCGGCGTTGACCGGCTCCTGCGGACCTTCGGCGAACTGAGCGTACGCACCACGTGGTTCGTGCCCGGACGCCAGGCCGAAATCCGTCCCGGCCTGGTCGGTGAGATCGCCCGGGCCGGCCACGAGATCGCCCACCACGGCCACGCGCACGAGAACTTCGACCTCCTTGACCTGGCCGGCCAGCGAGCGGTGATCGAGAGCGGTAGCGCGGCCCTCGCCGGGGTCGTCGGACAGCGGCCCAAGGGCTTCCGCATTCCCGACGGCGAGTGGGCACCCGAACTGCCGGACGTACTGAGGGAATTGGGATTCACCTGGTCGTCATCGATGCGCGGCGACGACCTTCCCCACCTCCACCCGGCCGGTTCCGGAACGGCCGGGCCTCTCGTCGAAATCCCGGTCCACTTCGAGCTGGAGGACCACCCCTACTTCTTCTTCAACCTGGACCCGGCCTTCCCCTCCGGACAGTCGCGCATCGCCTCCTACCGCGAGGTTCTGAGCAACTGGAAGACCGAGTTCGCCGCTTACCGCCGCTTCGGCCTGTGCTACGTGCTGCGACTTCAGCCCGAAGTGGCCGGCACGCCCGGCCGCATCGCCCTGGTCCGTGAGCTGCTCACCCACATCCGTGGCCACGACGACGTGTGGTTGGCGACCGCGGGTGAGGTGGCCGACTGGTGGGCGGCCACGCACGAGTGCAATGAACCCGACCATCCCGCCGAGGTGTTCGCCCGGCTCACCCGAGGAGTCTCATGACGCCCGCGGCCGCCATCGCGGACCTGCCGCGCATGGGCGGCGCGCTCGAAGCACTCGCCCGCCTCACCACCACCACCCGGTTCGACGATTTGCCCACGGCCGTCGTCACCAAGGCCGAGCATCACCTCCTGGACACGCTCGGGGCCGCCCTGGCCGGGGCGCAGAGCACCGAGACGACCGCGCTGCTGCGGATGCTCACGACCACCGAGCCTGCCGCCCACGTCCCCATCTGGGGCACGGAGTTGCTGCTCTCGGCCCGTAATGCCGCGCTGGTCAACGGCGTATCGGCCCACGCCCTCGAGCTCGACGACTCGGGCGGCTGCGACCACTCCGGCGCCGTCGTCGTCCCCGCGGCGCTCGCCGCCCTGCACACCGTGGACCGTCCCGTCTCCGGGGCACGGCTGCTGACCGCAGTCGTCGTGGGCTACGACGTGGCCCGCCGCGTGCTGGAGGCGCTCGGCGGCTATACGCCCCACAACCGGGCGGGCTGGCACTCCACCGGCACCTGCGGCCCGTTCGGCGCCGCCGCGGCCGTCTGCTCCGTGCTCGGACTTGGCGCGCGCGAGAGCGCGCACGCCCTCGCCCTCGCGGCCAGTTTCAGCGGCGGCATCTGGGCGTTCGTCCACGACGGTGCCATGAGCAAGCGCCTGCACGCGGGCCGCGCGGCGGAGGCCGGGGTCACCGCCGCACTACTCGCGGCGCAGGGCGTCACCGGACCGGGCCAGGTCTTCGACGATGTCTGGGGCGGCTTCCTGGGCACGCTCGCGCCGACGAGCACCGACGCGTCTGCCCTTACCGCGGGCCTGAGCCCAAATCCGGGCCCGGTCCGCTCTTGGCGGATCTCCCGCTGCTCCATCAAGCCCTACGCCTCCTGCCGCAGCATCCACTCTTCGGTCGACGCGGTGGGCGCCATCCTCGACACTCATCGTCTGGCACCCGACGACATCGCCGGGATCCACGTACGCCTAAACGCCTTCGTCCACGGCATGTGTGGCGGCACCAAGGTGCAGTCACTGGCGGCCGCTCAACTCAGCCTGCCGTACGCCGTCGCGGCCCGGGTCGCGCTGGGCACCGCCGGACTCAGTGCCTACGACGAGGCCAACCGGAACTCGCCGCAGATGCGCTCGGTCCTCGAGCGGATCGTCCTGGAGGTCGATCCGGCGATGGACTCCCAGACGGAGCCTGTCATCACCGTCACCACCCACAGCGGCGCCCTACACCGGGAACAGGTGACCGATCCGCTGGGCTCTGCCACCAACCCCCTTGACGAGCGGGCCGTCGCCGCCAAGTTCCATGAACTGGCCACCCGCATCCTGCCCGCGCCCCGGGCCCTGACTCTCGCGGACACCGTCGGCCGGTTGCACACAATGGACGACGCCCGCGCGCTTCCGGCGCTTCTCGCTGCGCCCCGGAACTGAGTCCTCACCGAGCCGAGTCCAGTCCTCTGCTTAGGGCGTGCAGATCATTAACCCGTGGCTTTCCGTTCGGTGGTTCGTTGGTCTGGCATGAGCGAGTTGGAAGGGCAACGGGCTGTGCTGGCAGCCAAGTTCGGGGCGATTCTGCCGCATCTGGACGAGCGGCAGCGTCGTCTGCTGATAGGGGCGGAGGCCCGATCGCTCGGCCACGGCGGAATCAGGGCGGTCGCCCGTGCCGCCGGTGTCCGGGAGGCCACTGTGTCGCTCGGGGTGCGGGAACTCGACTCCGATGACGCTCCGTTGGGACGGGTCCGCAGGGCCGGCGGCGGCCGCAAACGCGTCGTCGACCTGGACCCGGCCCTTCGGGCGGCGCTCCTCGCCCTGGTCGAGCCCGACGTCCGCGGGGACCCCACGTCGCCGTTGCGCTGGACCACCAAATCCACCCGCAAGCTCGCCGGGGAATTGACCCGCCAGGGCCACAGGATCTGCGCGGATACGGTGGGCGACCTTCTGCGCGAGGAAGGCTTCAGCCTGCAGAGCAACGCCAAGATCCTGGAGGGCAAGCAGCACCCCGACCGGGACGCGCAGTTCCATTACCTCAACGAGCAGGCCCGAAACCACCAAGACGGCGGGGCTCCGGTGATCAGTGTGGACACGAAGGCCGCGGTGTCGTGGTCGGTGCCCACGTTGACCCAGCCAGTGGAGTCGGGCGGGCTGCCTATCGGGCGGCCGACCGACTGCTGATCACCGCCGACGCGGGCGGCTCCAACGGCTATCGCACCCGCACCTGGAAGACCGAACTCGCCCAGTTCGCAGCTGAGTCCGGCCTGACGATCACTGTCTGCCACCTGCCTCCGGGAACTTCGAAGTGGAACCGGATCGAGCACCGGCTGTTCTCCCACATCACCATGAACTGGCGCGGCAGGCCCCTGACCAGCCACGAAGTCATCGTCCAGAGCATCGCCGCGACCACCACCAAGACCGGCCTGACGGTGCACGCTGAACTCGACACCGACCAGTACCCCACAGGCATCAAGGTCAGCGACGACGAGATCGCCGCCCTGCCGATCACACGGCACCGCTTCCACGGTGACTGGAACTACACCCTCCACCCCCAGCAGCCGCTGGACGCGCCGCCGGTCAACAACACGGCGGCAGCGGCGGGGGCGAACCAGGAGCCGGCGAACAAGCAGCATCGCCTGACGCCGCGTTCGCTGCAGGACCCTGAACTGACCGGTATGCCCCGCCAACAACTCAGCAAACTCATCGACACACTGACTCCCGCGCTGGAAGTCCAACGCGAGCAAGTGCTCCGCGCGCGTCGAGGTCACGAGCGCCTGGTAGCCCCCGGCACGGGCGCCAAGGCCAAACTCGCCGCAGCCGACCGAATCCTGGTAACCGTGCTCCACCTACGCAAGCTCGCCACCATGGACCTCCTCGGCCAGCTCTTCGGCGTCACCGCCATGACCATCAGCCGCGCGAAACAGGAAGTTCACCCGCTCCTGGAAGCGCACGGCCACCACATCGACACCTCCACCGCCCGCTTCCATACACCAGCCGACGTCGCGACATTCCTCCGCGCGTACACACGGAGCGTGAGCCCAGGTCCCTTACCGGCGGCAAGCCTGCCATGCAAAGATCACGCCTGGCGGCCATCGAGTCGCACACTTGTTGCATGGGGGACTTGCTGTGGATGTCATCGGATGGACCGTGTTGGCCCTGTACTGGCTCCTGACGTTCGTTCCTGGCGTTGCCGCCATCTGCGTCGGATGGGTCCCCCCGTGGTTCAGGAAGACCGTTTCATCGCCGCGCCTTGGAGGCTGGGCGGACGTCTGCGCAGGCGTCGGGGGCACGATCATCGTGGGCCCTGTGCACCGCCACTTGGAATCGACGCCAATGGCGACTTTCGCCACAATCGTGGGCTTCTGCTTCCTCTTCAGTGCCTTCGGCCTCTACCGACGGTCCTACCGGCCGGAGCCATCGGGGGCAACGGCATACCAGTACACAGCAGCCCCAGCCTTCCAAGCCGGTGCTGTACAGCAGCGAGATACAGCAACCACCGAGCCCACAACCGACCCCCACCAGCCGCAGACGCCCAACTGACTTGATTGGCGGACCTCAGCGACCGCCGGCCCGTAGTTCGCATCGAGGGCGTCAGGCTGAGTCCTCGCCTATTGTTCCGCGCATGGTGACTGCAATCGTGCGTGAATGGCATGACGAGGAGGGATGGGGCGTGCTCGACTGCCCCGAGACACCGGGCGGTTGCTGGGGCTGGTACGCGGAGATCGAGATGGAAGGGTTCCGCACCTTGGAGGCCGGCCAGCAAGTCACTCTTGAGTGGGAAGCGCCGGGGTTCAAACAGGACGGGTACGACTACCGCGCGGTGCGCATCGTTCCCCGGGCAGGTCACAAGGGTTGAGCAAGCTCGCGCCGCCTGACATCCATGGTTGACATCAACGGCGGTGGACAGCAGCGGAAACGGGCGGACCCGGACGGCAACTCCCCCACCGGCCGGAGCCGCCCCGCCACGCCGGACGCGGCGCCCGGATCGAACTCCTAAAGCGGGTGTCAGCCTGCCCCGGCTCGGTCGGGAAGGCCGCCCCACTTGAATGGCGTGACGCGGGTCGCGACTGAATCCGTCACGACTACGCCAATGAGGCCAAATCGCGATCTGTCGGGATCCCTGCTTTTCCGATCACACTCGAACGCATGGGCGCAACAGGGGACATCCGCTGGGTCGCATGCCAAGTCTGTTGTAGGGAAGCCCCGACCGTGCGCAGACGCGGTCGGATCGACCTCTTGGCCACACTCTGCGATCCCTGCTGGAACAGGGTCGCCAACAGCCTTGCCTTGAACGAAGGCGCCACGGCCACTCCAAGGCCCGAGCCTGACCCCGACCACGTGCCAATGATCGAGCCGCCCACGTGTGAGGAGTGCGGGGCTCTGGTTCGTCTCTACCCGACCAACTACGACCGGTGGGCGAGCCTCGCCATGAGAGAGCTCCCCGCCAAGGATGTGCCGGCTCGCTATCGTTGGCGACTCGTGAAGAGGCCAGCCCGGCATTCGAGTGTGGCCGTCGAGTTCGTGGCCGTCCGTCTGCGGGGCATCGAACCATTGCTCAGTGAGCTGGTGGTGCCCGCTCACCGCATGCTGTGCGTCCCGGACGAGTACGAGGTGTAGGCCGGCGGCGTGTCCCTGGCGCGCACGTTCCGAGGGGCTGCAGGGGGCACTCACGGGGAACCGCGGCGATCTGGCGTAGTCCGCCGAGGTCAGCGTTCTGCCAGGTCAACCAGGGAGCGCATACGCGATCTTCCAAGCGGGTGCATCCACAACCCCTGCAGGTGGCCAGTGACGAGTCACAGAGCCGAGCGAGGTGGTCTCTCAGGACGACGAAGCTGCAGCGGGCGTGGCGGTGGTGGGCACACTCGAACCTATCGGGTTGACCGCCCGGACGAAGGCTGTGTCGGTCGCCCTGTCCAGGTAGCACTGGCCGCCGTTGAACTTGCTCAGTACCTCTTCGTCGAAGGCGTCGCTGTGTTCCCACTTCGCACCTGTCGGCAGGAAGTCGGACAGCCCCTTCTCGAACTAGGAAAGGTTGCTGACACCCGTATCCACCACGCGGAAGCTTACGGGGCCATGTTCACTCGCCCCAAAGCAGCTCTCGGCCAAAGTCGTTCCGTCGATCACGTGAGCATGCCCCGATGACGGGAGCCCGATGTCCACAATCGACGCCACTGGCACCGCCATGAGCTGCCCCGATCTCCCTCCCTATGGCAGCTCTACCCCAGAGCCTCTACCCGTCGGCCGAGCTGTACTCTGCGCGGAAGGAGGGATCTGGGCCGTCTGGTGGTCGAAGGGCAGGGGGCTATGGGGGTTGGAAGACAGGGCAGGTCGGTGGCGGCGGAGAGAGATCCCAGCTTGCTGCCGGTGCTTGGGATGTTCATCGTGCTGGCCGCAGTACTGGAACGCTGCCTGTCGCTGCTCGACGGACCGAAGACGTACATACTCTGCGGTGACCTTGTCGAGCTGTCCAAAGAACTCGACCGGGAAGCAAGTGTGAACCGGTGGCTCCTGCTGGCCGGGCTAGTGCTGTCCGCGGCAGCACTGGTCGTCTCACGTGTACGCCGCTGGCGGGTTCTCCCCGTGCTAACGCTGTCTGCGGTTCTGATCTTGGTGGTTCTGGCGGACGGTTATGCGGCGCGCGCGGATACCGTCGCCTCGCAGATCTGGACATCTCAGACCTGCGACGAACCCACGAACCTGTACAACACCTCCCGAGGCTGGTTCAACTGGAGTCCACTCGGCCCGTGATCTGCCAGGCTCTGACCGAACACCCAAGGCGGTGACCCACGCGGAGTGCAGTACAGCAGCGAAGTACAGCAACCACAGCGACCGCAGCCAACCGGTCCCACCCCAGGCCACCGCGTGACCGGCCTTGGAGACCTCAGCAACCGTCCCGCCGGTAGTTCGCATCTATAGGGTCGCGGTGGACTTCTACGGCAGGGCAGGATGCAGCCGTGGTCACTCCTTTCGTCAACATCCATGGGAAGGCCGAGGACGGCCCGTACCGCTGTCCCTGCTGCGGCTTCGTCACGCTCGGCGAGCGCGGCAACTACGAGATCTGCTCCGTGTGCTTCTGGGAGGACGACGGGCAGGACGACCACGACGCGGATCGGATTCGAGACGGGCCAAACGGCCGCCTTAGCCTCAATACCGTTCAGTTAGTGGACTCGGATGGTGATACGGGGGCCGTGTTTGGGCTGGGGCCAGTGTGCGTGGTGGGAGCGTTTCGCGGCCCATTTCAGGACCTTGCGTTTGACGACTCGCGGGTGTGAGCGTTTTCGGCGGGGCGGGTTGAGGTGTTGGCTGAGCCATCGGATGGCGTGACGCCATGCCGCGTCGGCCGTGTCAGCGCCCGGAGGGGGAAAATGCGCCCT
>NZ_JBFAJH010000005.1:0-310149 GCF_040655115.1 Streptomyces atratus
GGATCATGCGCGAGCACCGGATCGCCGGCCACACCCGGCGCACGGGCCGCCGCAGCCTGACCAAGCAGGACACCAAGGCCGCCCCGGCCCCCGACCTCGTCGGCCGCGACTTCCACGCCGACCGCCCCGGCACGAAAATCGTCGGGGACATCACTTACATACCGACTTCCGAGGGCTGGCTCTACCTCGCCGGCTGGCTCGATCTGGCCACGCGCGAGGTCATCGGCTACTCGATGGCCGACCACCACCGCGCCGAGCTGGTCGTCGACGCCCTCGACATGGCCGCGAACCTCGGCCGTCTGCAGCCGGGCTGCGTGATCCATTCGGATCGAGGATCGGAATACACCTCGACACAACTCCGCGATAAAATAGGCGAGTTGGCTGGCCGCCAGAGCATGGGCAGGACCGGGATCTGTTACGACAATGCCGCGGCCGAGAGTTTCTGGGCCGTCCTCAAAGAGGAGATCGGCACCCGCTTCTGGCCCGACCGGGCCACCGCCCGCGCCGAGATCTTCACGTTCATCGAGACCTTCTACAACCGCCGCAGACTGCGCAAGCACATCCACTGGGGCTACCTCACGCCCCACGAGACACGCCTGCGTTTCCAGCAAGACCAGGACCTCGCGGCATAACAAGATCGTGTCCAAGATCACGGGGAAACTTCACGTCGCCAGGAGAACTCGTTTTCGCAGGAGGCGAATCCAGCCCTGGCGAACATCAGGCGCTTGAGCATCTTGATACGGTTGACGTGTCCCTCGGCGACGCCGGAGTTCCAGGGCAGAGTGAGGCCGGCTTCAGCCTCCTGCGCAGCGCGTTCTCCTTGGGTGAGAGGCAGCAGTGGCGTGAACAGGGACTCCTGTTGGCGGATTTCGCCGCTTGAAGTCCGGCCGCCGGCCTCGTCACCGGCGTGCCCCCGCCCGCGCCCGCGCCCGCGCCCCCGCCCGATAACCTTCTACGAACGTTCCGTGAGCAACTCCGCCAGGCGGTCTGCGAAATCCGTGAGCCAGTCCAACCGTGATCCACTGCGGGCAATCCGGAATCCGTGACGGCGGCCCCAGAACGCAGCCTGAACGGCATGGAACTGGGCCCACCGCTGGACGCGCTCGCGATCGAGTTCCGCAGCCTCGGCGAAGACGTCCAGGATGCGGTGCACAGCCGTGCGCAGGTCATCCGCTTCGAGGAGCGTCAACGCGCGAGATCTGAGCAGCGTGCCGCCGTCGTAAGCGGGATCTCCTGCGTACCCCTTGGGATCCACGGCCAGCCATGGCTCACGATCGGCGCGCAGGATGTTTCTGGCATGGAGATCGCCGTGAATGAGGACGTCCGGCTGGACACGGCCCAGCTCTCGGACGGTCGCCATAGCTGCGTCCATCACCTGACGCGACAGTGTGTGTGTCAGCTCCTCAGCATCCTTGCAGAGATGCTCCTCCCAAGTGTCGGCCTGTTCCCACAGCCGGGGCAGGCCAGGCGGCGCGGGGATGGCCAGTCGTCGATTGATCCGCCCTGCGACCGTCGCAATCTCATCGCCGTCTTCGACCTCCGCCAGGGTCGATGTTTGGACCCGCTCGAGCAGCATTGCGAAACGAGCGTCGTCGCGCTTGTGCAGCAGGACGGCTCCGCGCCCGCCCCACGCCGTGAATGCGTCCGGCTCATGGACGTTGCCGGGATGCGGAAACGAAACTTTCAGCACAGCGGTCCCCCCGCCCCGCCGCCACACCGGGACGATGACTCCTACACCCCCGTGCATGACCTCGCCGTCCGGCACGCACCCCCAGCGCCCCAGCAACTCGTCCACGATCCTGGGCAGTTCGGCGAGCCACGCCGCTCCGGGTTCTCCTTCTCGCTCAATGGTGCTGCGCGCGAACGCGCCTGGTATCCCGATCATCCGGGCACCGTACTCTCAGTTACAGCTCCACAGAACCTGAGCCAGAGCCAAAGTCGACGCCGGATGCCTGTATGTCCCTGGCCCAGCCTGGATGACGGTGGGCGACCCGATCAAACCGCCCCGTGAGGCGCGCGGCCGTCTGGACATAGAACTCTTCGAACACACGGTGACGGTGATCGCACAACCAAGCGCGGCGAACACGCGTCTTCCGCCACCAGTTCAGCCTCACGGCCCGCTGAGCGCTGAAGGCGTTACCCAACAGGGCCTGGGCCCGCACGCCATAGTGAGGTGGGTGGTGTGCTCAGCTTCCGTCGGCTCCCGCGGCCCTGGCCGCGAGCCGTCGGCGGCCATGTCGCCGATCACCCTCAGTCCCGCGCAACCGTACCGAGCCGTTGGGCAGCCCAGGTCTCCGCGGTGGTCATGCCCCACGCTTCCGATTCGGCGGCAAGAGTTTCACCTGATGCCCCGCAGGCTGAGCTTGTTCTTTGACTTCCGTCCATCGGCCGAAGGCTGAAGAACCAGAGGTGGGTCCGCACGTACTGTGGCCGACCACGACTCACGCGCGCCGGCTCGCGCTTGCTGCTGATCCGCGCAGCAGCACGCCGAACCAGCCACACCTGACCTTGCGTCACACCCGATCGACCACCGCGATAATGGCGAACGTTCATCCCCGCTCTGCCCGATCGTCGCACGTCAGTTCATGCGCTCGCACTCGGATGGGTCCACCCATGACCAGGAGGACTCGCGATGAAACCGTGGCGCCGCGCCGCATCCGCCGTACTGTCCGTCAGTGCGCTGGCACTGGCTCTCTCGACCGGGCCGGCAGCTGCCAAGGAAGCCCCCTTCACCTTTGCCGTGATCGGTGACGTCCCCTACGGCGACGCCCAGATCGCCAACTTCCCGAACGTCGTCAACCAGATCAATGCCGACCCCGATGTGAAGTTCGTCGATCACCTCGGTGATATCAAGAACGGTTCGACGGTCTGCAGTGACACCTACTTCCAGCAGATCAAGTCGGACTTCGACCAGTTCAAGGATCCGCTCGTCTATACCGTCGGCGACAACGAGTGGACCGACTGCCACCGGCCCAACAACGGTGGGTACAACCCGCTCGAGCGCCTGGCTGCGATCCGGCAGGTTTTCTTCCCTCAGCCGGGGCGGACGCTCGGGCAACACAGTGTGCACGTGGTCTCGCAGGCTGACCAGGGCTACCCGGAGAACGTCCGGTACACCCGGTCCGACGTGGCATTCGCCGCTCTGCACATCGTCGGCAGCAACAACAGCCTCGCCCCGTGGACCGGCAACACCGTGCCCACAAAGGAACAGGCCGCTGAGGTAGCCGGACGCGTCAACGCCGTGCTGCAGGAGATCCACAAGACCTTCGACGCGGCCAAGGACGACCACAACAAGGCCGTTGTCCTGCTCACCCAGGCCGATATGTTCGACCCGACGGTGGCCAACCCGGCCTTCGCCGACTACTCCGCCTTCCAGTCGATCGTCGAGGCGATCGCCAAGGAGTCGGCCACGTTCGGCGGCCCGGTCTACCTCTTCAACGGGGACAGCCACGTCCGCAACAGCGACAAGCCGCTGGACGCCGGCTCCAAGTGGCTCTCCTTCTACGGGGTCAGCACCGCCGCGCCGAATCTGACCCGGGTCACTATCGACGGGTCGACCGACGTCAACACCTGGCTGAAGGTGACCATCAACCCCGGGGACAAGGATGTCCTGAGCTGGACCCGGGTGCCTTTCACGTCCTGACCGGCCAGTGGGCGCGGTCCGCGCGGGAGTAGCTGGACCGATGCGCACCCTCGGCGGCGGTGAGCCGGCCGCCGAGGGTGCGCAGCGTGGTGGCCTGCGGGGCGCGGCGACGGGGCCTGTTGCCTGACAGCCCCGACCCGCCGGACGCGTCCGATTCGGCGAATCCGTGCGCTTTCGTGTGGGACCTGCTTCAGCAGCGGGATTCGCGGGTGTGTCGGCCTGCTGGATGCTGCTCATCAGCTTGGCGGCCCATCAGGTGATGCCGCCGTCATGCTGGTCCCGCTGGCCGCGGCCCGGTGGGCGCGGCCCCGGGCGACCGCGGGCTGGGAGCTCGCGAACAGGGCCGCGCTGCGGCAGGGCGTCCCCGGGCTGCTGGGGCCACGAGGGCCGGTTTTCCGCGTGTCGTCAGGCCCGGCGAGCCCCGCTCCGCAGTAGCGGCTGGACGATCGGCGACCGTGCCACGGACGCCGATGGTCCACTCCGGACGTCAACCACCGCAGCCGTACGAGTCTGCGTTCACCGTACGAGGATTGACACGGGAAGCCCCTTCCCATTTGCGGCTGTCAACACAGTTCTGACCGGGACCCCATCACGGTGTCTCCCTGCGGGTGGTCCGTTCCTTGCCTCACTTTTGCACCGGTTCAGCGCTTTGGCCCGATAAGCAGCCGTGTCTCCGCCTGCAGGACAGCTCACTGCGGCACCCTGTCAGCATGGCCGACACCTTCGAGCACGCCCCTCAAATCTGGAACGCCGCACAGCTGCGCGACGCCCTCAAAGACCTGCCCGATGACGCACCCATCCACATCGGTGTGGCAAGCGACCCCGGCGACTTCGACGGGTACCGCGGCTTCGTCCTTGTCGATGCCCATCAGGTGGAGAACTGGTGGCCGGCGACTTCCGTCACGCCGGAACGCACCGAGACGGAGAAGGCGCTGACGCTGTTCGCCGACTGGGAACCGGACAGGTACGACCATCTCGACTGAACCTACCGCGTTCCCACCGGACCGCCAGATACCGCTGCTGTACTCGCCGGACACGCCCACACGGGGAGGAGCAGCCCCGTGGATCTGAACCATGAACCGCAGACCATTGCCTACGCGGCCACCGAAGAGATCCGGACCCTCAACCACCGCACCCTGGGCGCTGCCTCGTTCCACGCCCGGTCCGGCATCTCTGGCATATCCGCCTGCATGGTCACGGGGGAGGCGGGAGGGACTCTGTACGAGCACAGCCCTGGTGTCACGTGTGTGTGTCTGCCCTTTACGGCTGCCACGGAAGTAACGTCGCGTCATGGCGGGGAGCGTAGAAACCGGAATGGCAGATCCCCCGGGACGCGACGCAATTTGCCCGATCGTGATCGCCTGGACTGCGGCCGGCAGCTCAGAGGCGGATGACGGCCCGGACGCGGCGACCGCGGCGGTGACGAGAAGCGTGGTGACGGTGTCGAGAGCGGTCCGGCCGGGCCGATAGCCCCACTCCCCCAGGTGCGTGCGTTGCGACACCTCCGGCCCACGGGGTCGACTCGAGGTTCCAGTGAGCGCCGCGCCGGTTCCGCATCCCCACATGCGCCGTGGCTTTGCCATCCCCGGGCCAGGGCCGACCGCCTCATAGGTGGCCGTGTCCGGGCGCGAAGCAGGACGGGACGGGCGCATCCCGCGGGGCGTGGTGCGGGCCCGGTGCCGACGCTCCATGCCCGCACCGGACCTGCACGGGTTCTGATGTTCAACCGACTTGAGATCAGTACGCTGCCACCGGGGCCCGGTGGCCCGGCACCACACGACTTGCCGCACGTGCGCGACCGAGGACGACGTCTCGGTCACTGCGCAGAACGCGGTGGCCGCCCTGTCGTGAGCAGTGGCGCCATCTCGCTGTGACTGCGTACGCCCCCGGAGCAACGGCGCTCCGGGATGCATACGCGTCTGTGGCGTGCCGCCACGCGTCAGTGGTGGTGCGGCGCGGGGTAGTCCTTGGGCAGGCGCATACCGCGCTCGGCCATGATCTCCCGCACGTGATCGGGGTAGTTGGTGATGATGCCGTCGACGCCCATGTCCATCAGCGCCTCGACGGTGGCGTTGTCGTCACAGGTCCACGGGATGACCTTCAGGCCGCGGGCGTGGGCCTCGGAGATCATCTTCTCGTCGGGGTAGAAGCGGAAGTTCGGGTCCGCGATGGTGCCGTTCTGCGGGAAGCCGTAGTTGGGGGAGAGCGCGGTGACACCTGGGACGGCGGAGGCGGCCTTGACGAAGTCGCCGTCGTAGTCGTCGGCGTCGATGCCGCCCAGCCACGGGGAGGCGCCGGGCTTGCCGACCTGGAGGAAGTCGTAGTTGGTCAGCGCCACCAGCGGGTAGGACGGTGCGAGCTTGTGCATCTCCTTCAGCGCACCCCAGTCGAAGGACTGGATGCTGACCTGCCGCTCGATCCCCGAGCGGTGGATCTCCTCATAGACGCGCCGGACGAACAGCTCGCGCGGCGCGGTCTGCTCGGGCGCGCCCGCCTCGACCTTGGTCTCGATGTTGAGCTTTACCTGCTTGGCGTTGTAACTCTTGACGAGGTTGAGGACATCCTTGAGCTCCACCATCCGGAAGCCCTTGACCTGCTCCTGCTCGGGGAAGCCGGGCAGTTGCTGGTAGCCGCAGTCCATAGTCTTGACCTGGGCCAGCGTCAGGTCCTTGATGTACTTTCCGACGTACGGGTACATCGGGTCGTCCGGCGTCACCGGCCCGGTGTCCTTGCACTTCTGGGCGCTGATCTGCCGGTCGTGGTTCACGACGACCTTCTGATCCTTGGTGATCTGGGTGTCCAGCTCCAAGGTGGTCACTCCGAGACGCAGGGCCTTGCCGAAGCCCTCCAGGGACTCCTCGGTGGTCATGCCGATGCCGCCGCGGTGGGCTTGGAGGTCGAAGTGGGTCTGCTGGGGCGGAATGTGGCCGTTGTGAGCCGTGGCTGCCTGGGCCGTCGCGGGGACCACGAGCGCGGGTACGACGGCCAGCGCGGCAACTGCATGCCGGAGGGACATGGAGACCTCATGTACATCGGAGGACTGGACCCTGTGACGCTAAGCCACAGTTCCAGCCCGTACGAAGCCCAGGCGTGAGGACTTCGTGAACGCCCAGGAAACTGTTGTTCACCGGACGCCGGAGCCAAACGGATCATCCTGGTCAGGACGACACTGATACGAACCGCCCCTGTCCCGCTTCCGACCGGTCCGGGGCACCAGCGCGAACACCTCGTCCACATCGAAAACATCGAACAGACGGGAGACCTCAGTCACTGCTGCTGAGGCCAGCACAATGGGAGGGCCGTCGAAGCCGTGCATTCCTGTGCTTCGGACGACGGCGTTTCGACACAGTTGCGACACCCGACTCCGACGGAGTCCCCGGCCGGCCTGCCGCTTCCGGTTGAGCCCGGCCACAATCTCGTTGAGTTGTGCGACGCGTTGTTGTGCACGGGCGGGCCGGTGACGACGCTGGTCGATCTCGTGCTTGCACCGGAACACCGTCGCCGCCCTGCGCCCCGACCACGTCCCTGAGCCGAGAGGTCCCAGGCTCATGCACCCGGGGTACGCCCAGAGCGAGGACGGCACCCCCAACCGGAACGACCTCGCGCTGGTACGCCTGGACCGCCCGGTCGCCCAGAAGCCCGTCCGGATCGCGAAGCAGGCGGGACCTGTGGGAACTCCCACCCGCATTCTCGGCTTCGGTACCGCCGTCGAGGGCGATTACCCGGAGAAGTGGGTGTTTCCGGAGCGGCTCCGGCAGTTGGACACCAGCAGGGGATCCGAGGCCGAATGCTTCGATCGAGCCGGGAGCACCCGGCTGTGCACGGTGAGCCTGAAGCCGGGTGCCATGGCGTGCAACGGGGACTCCGGCGGCCCGCAGTTGCAGCGCGCGAGGAACGGCCGCTGGGAGCTCATCGGTACGACATCGGGCAACGGTGACCCCGACCCGACCTGTTCGACCGGGCCGGGCCTCTACACCAACGTGCCGGTGTACTCGCACTGGATCCGGAAGACGGTCCACCCGTCCGGCCGACCCCCAGTAGGCGGGCAGGTCCCGGGACCGGGTGTGAATCCCGGGACCGCGCCCGCGGTACCGTCCGGGGATCGGCCAACCGCGCGGGGCACGCTCAGCGGTGCGCCCCCTGTTCGACCGCGAGTCTCGACGTCGCGCTGGAGGCGGACGATGTCGAGATCCTTCGGACTGAGGATGTCCAGGTCGGCCGGCGTCGGCCGACCTGGACGTCATGATCAGACGAGGTCGAACCGGTCGAGGTTCATCACCTTGTCCCACGCCGCGACGAAGTCGTTCACGAACTTCTCCTTCGCGTCATCGCTTGCGTAGACCTCCGCGAGCGCGCGCAGCTCGGAGTTCGACCCGAAGACGAGGTCGGCGCGGGTGCCGGTCCACTTGACCTCGCCCGTGGCGGCGTCACGGCCCTCGAACGTGTTCGCGTCCTCGGACGTCGCCTTCCATGTCGTGCCCAGGTCGAGCAGGTTGGCGAAGAAGTCGTTGGTCAGGGACCCGGGGGTCGTGGTGAAGGCGCCGAGCGACGACTGCTGGTAGTTCGCGCCCAGGACGCGGAGGCCACCGACGAGGACCGTCATCTCGGGCGCGCTCAGGGTCAGCAGGTTCGCCCGGTCGATCAGCAGGTACTCGGCCGGCAGCCGGTTGCCCTTCCCGAGGTAGTTGCGGAACCCGTCGGCGGTCGACTCGAGCGCGGCGAACGACTCCACGTCGGTCTGCTCCTGCGACGCGTCCACGCGGCCCGGTGTGAAGGGCACCTCGACGTCGAAGCCGGCGTCCTTGGCGCCCTGCTCGACGGCCGCACCACCGGCGAGCACGATCAGATCGGCGAGCGAGACCTGCTTGCCGCCGGTCCGGGAGGCGTTGAATGCCTCCTGGATCGCCTTCAGGGTGCGCAGCACCGTCGCCAACTGATCGGGGTCATTGCCCTCCCACCCGCTCTGCGGCTGAAGGCGGATGCGCCCACCGTTGGCGCCGCCGCGCTTGTCGCTGCCACGGAAGGACGAGGCCGACGCCCACGCGGTGGACACGAGCTGGGACACCGACAGGTCCGAGGCGAGGATCTGGCCCTTGAGGGAGGCGATGTCCCCGTCGTCGATGAGCTCGTACGTCACCGCGGGGAGCGGGTCCTGCCACAGCAGCGTCTCGGCCGGGACCTCCGGGCCGAGGTAGCGCACGATCGGGCCCATGTCGCGGTGGGTCAGCTTGAACCACGCGCGGGCGAAGGCGTCCGCGAACTCGTCGGGGTTCTGGAGGAAGCGTCGCGAGATCTGCTCGTAGGCCGGGTCGAACCGGAGCGAGAGGTCGGTCGTCAGCATCGTCGGGGCGTGGCTCCTCGACGGGTCGTGGGCATCGGGGACGGTGCCGGCCCCGGCGCTGTCCTTCGGCCTCCACTGATTCGCGCCGGCGGGGCTCTGGAACAGCTCCCACTCATAGCCGAAGAGGATCTCGAAGAAGCTGTTGTCCCAGGTCACCGGGGTGTTCGTCCAGATACCCTCGAGACCGCTGGTGATCGCGTCGCCGCCCCGGCCGGTGCCGAAGGAGTTCTTCCAGCCGAGGCCCTGCTCCTCGAGCGGGGCGGCCTCGGGGTCGGGGCCGACATTGTCCGCCGGGCCCGCCCCGTGGGTCTTGCCGAAAGTGTGACCGCCCGCGATCAACGCGACCGTCTCCTCGTCGTTCATCGCCATCCGGCGGAACGTCTCACGGATGTCGCGGGCAGCGGCGAGCGGGTCCGGGTTGCCGTTCGGGCCCTCCGGGTTGACGTAGATAAGGCCCATCTGGACCGCGCCGAGGGGGTTCTCCAGCTCTCGCTCGCCGGTGTAGCGTTCGTCGCCGAGCCAGGTGGTCTCGGGACCCCAGTAGACGTCCTCGTCGGGCTCCCACACGTCCGCACGGCCGCCGCCGAAGCCGAAGGTCTTGAAGCCCATCGACTCCAGGGCGACGTTGCCGGTGAGAATCATGAGGTCGGCCCACGAGATGCTCTGGCCGTACTTCTTCTTGACCGGCCACAGCAGGCGGCGGGCCTTGTCGAGGTTTCCATTGTCCGGCCAGCTGTTGAGAGGGGCGAAGCGCTGCTGGCCGGCGCCGGCGCCACCGCGGCCGTCGCTGATCCGGTAGGTGCCCGCGCTGTGCCATGCCATCCGGATCATGAACGGGCCATAATTACCGAAGTCGGCCGGCCACCAGTCCTGCGAGTCCGTCAGTACTTCCGCGATGTCCCTCTTCACGGCCGCGAGGTCGAGGCGATTGAACGCCTCGGCGTAGTCGAACTCCTCGCCGAGGGGGTTGGCCACGGCGGGGTTCTTGGCGAGGATCTTCAGATTGAGCCGATCCGGCCACCACTGGCGGTTTCCGCCGCCCTGAGTCGGGTGCGGGGCGCGCCCGTGCGCGACGGGGCAGCCATCTCCGCCCTCCGTTGTCGCGTCTACGACGATTGCGTCATGGTTCTCAGACATGGGAATCCTTCCGGACTGGGCGGATCACGGTGCTCAGGAACTGCGGGCGGTGGGACAGTCGGGGCACAGGCCCCAGTGAATGACCTTGGCCTCGTCGATCGAGAAGCGGTGGTCGTCCAACGCGACGGTCAGGCAGGGCGTCACGCCGACCGCGCAGTCGACGTCGGCGACGACACCGTACGACCGGCACACGACGTGGTGGTTGTCCCCCGAGGCGTCCCTCGAACCGGGTCGGCCTGCCGGCCTGTTCGATGCGGCGTACGAGTCCCGCCGCGGTGAACGCGTGGAGAGCCTCGCACACGACGTGCAGGGAGACAGGGCCCACGCGATCGCGCGCCCTGGAGGCGATCGCCTCGACGCCGAGGTGGTCACCGTCCCGGACGGTCTTGAGCAGCGCGACGCGGGCGGCCGTCACCCGCAGAGCGGCACCGCGCAGCTCCTCGGCGGTGGTCCCGTCACGTCTCTGTCTCATGCCGTGCTGAAGTCTTCCTGTCCCTTGGCTGTCGCCCAAACCGATCCTACGATGGACAGAGTCCAAGTCAAGAAGCGCGCCAACTCCATATCAAATCGGAACCCGGACGCCCGCTGGTAAAATTCCGGTATCCCACCGAACCTGAATAGGTGAACCGATATGAGTGACCTGCTGGAACGACTGCGAGGGAGTGGCTGGCGAATGACCTCCCAGCGGCGTGTCGTTGCGGAGGTCCTCGACGGTGACCACGTGCATCTCACGGCCGACGAGGTGCACGCCCGCGCGGCACAGCGGCTGCCCGAGATCTCCCGGGCGACCGTCTACAACACCCTGGGCGAGATGGTCTCCCTCGGCGAGGTCGTAGAGGTCTCCACCGACGGCCGCGCCAAGCGCTACGACCCCAACGCACACCACCCGCACCAGCACCTGGTGTGCTCCAACTGCGGCACCATCCGCGATGTCCACCCGACCGGCAATCCGCTGGCCGACCTCCCGGCGGTGGAGCGGTTCGGCTTCATGGTGTCCGAGGTCGAGGTCACCTACCGCGGGCTGTGCCCATCCTGTGCCTAGATGAGTGAGCCCAAGGGCTCGTGGCCATGGGCCGCCGGCGAGCGATGGCACATGTCGCTGCCATCGCTCGCCCAGCGCGTGCAAGGCCTGCCCGTCGTCCCGGCGGTCAGCGGAAACCACGTGCCGCGTGCTCAGCAACTCGGAGGACGTCTCGGTCGGGGGCCCATCTGGGGGGACAGCCTTGAGTTTCCAGTGTCTGAAGACAGCAGAGTTGGGGACATGGACGTGACGACCCTCAACTCGATCGGGGAGCTTTGCCGGCGGACCGGCTTGCCCGTGAGGACCATCCGGTTCTACTCCGATTCGGGGGTGGTAGCGCCGGCCACCCGAAGTCCCGCCGGTTATTCGAAGAGGCGCACGATCCCAGGGTGGACCGGTACTGGCCGGCCTGACCGATCCGGCAGCGGACGGCGGGACCTCGCCCCTTCCCGCGTCGCTGATGCCGATGCCCCGGGGCCCTCGCAGGTTCCGGGGTATCGGCATGTACCGAACGGTCAGCGCCGGGTCATGGGGCGGCCCAGAAGCAACTCCGACGCTATGCCCTCGAACACCTTGGTCTTCGCGCCGGCGGCCTCCACCGCGCCGTGCAGATGAGGTGCGCCCCCCCGGGAGCGGGTTGGTGAACTCCTCCCGGACCACGTCCTGGTAGCCGTTGTTCCTCGCCTGGCGTTCGGTTCCCCCGCGGGCCCGGCCGGAGTCGGCGATGGCTGTGAGGGCCCGTTGCCTCCCCTGCCGGGGCCACAGCGCGGATTGCGCCGCAGGCCGGTGATCCGCTCCGGCCTGCGGTGCTGGATGACGAACACGATCCTCGGCGTGCTCACGGATGTGCCCTTCTGGCCGTTTTCCGGTGCCCCGCTGCGGAGAGCTGCCCTGCGGCCTGGGTACGTACGCGCTCACTTCTGGCCGAGCTTGATGCGTCCGGTCAGGTCACCGACCTCGCTGGCGAGTTTCCGCACAGGGTCGGCGAGGGAGACCAGTGCGGACTCGATATCGACCGTTGCGGCTGTGTACTTGTCCACGATGGCCGCGTGCTCCAGCCGTGCCCATACGGCGGCTTCGGCCACCAGGGCGTCGCGCTGGGGACTGGCGATCGGGTGCTGGGTTGCCTTGGCGAGCAATTCGCGGGCCTGCCGGCCCGGGGCGCTGTCAGTCATGACCGGAATCCTTCCAGCGGGCCCGAGGCGACATGCGGGTTTCGGACGGTGGACACCACGAGCCGTGCGCCCTGCACCTGTTGTCCGGGTCACCCGCGTGTTCGAAGGTTCGCAGTTCCCCGCGCTCCTCCCTCCCTTCGAGGTCGGCGATCCGGTGCTCGGCGCCCTCCCAGGCCTTGGGGCCGGTTCGGACGTGGCGCCGGGGCGTCCTTGCTGGTCCGAAGCCCCCGATCCGGTGGCCGGTTTCGCGACCGGGCTGGGCAACCCCTGCCGACGACTTGGTTGCCTTGACCGGCAATCGCGCTGCCCGACGGGAGGCCACCGCAGAAGTCGGCGGCGGCCGACGTGGCCGGGCTGATCCGGGACGTCCGTCGGCTGACCGCCGATCAGGTTCGGCAGGTCAGCGAGATGGCGGAGTCCATACGACAGGAGTGACCGGCTCAAGTCGCCCCCATGCGCGCTTCGCCGGGGCGGCTTTGCAGCGTCGGGATCCTCCGTCCAGGACCTGGGCAGATACAACTCCCGGTCCACCAGGACCCGCCCCCGGTCGTGGTCGGCGAACTGGCACGCGACAGGCATTGCCCGGTCAGGGGTGGTGGGCTGCTTGCATACAAGCTGCCGCGGTGCGGCGAGTACGGCGCTCGCCACGCGGCCACATGAAGCCGACATCATCCACGCTCGAATCCAGTAGAGGAACGCCGGCCCAACACCATTCATCCGGAGTGTGACGGCCGGGGAAATCCTCGAATCCATCACCGGTTCTCGCCGAGCATCTCCGGCGAACGACGTTAATATCGCGACCCGTCCATCCGACTGAGACCGCGAGGTACCCGTGGCGCCCCTCAGCAAGCTCTACCTCCAGCTCGACGACGTTGAACTTCCGGACACAATCCCTTACTCCCAGGTGAGCACATGGGAATTGCGCTTTCTCTACCTGTTGGGGCGCCATCACCTGACTGGAGAGGGCAAGGTGATCGAGCTCGGGTCGGGCGGCGGCGGATCGACGTACGCGCTCGCACTCGGTCTGAGAAAGAACCCGGACTTCGACAAGAAGACCGACAAGCTGCACGCGTACGACTTCTTCCGGGTCGGGAAGGGCACCTTCGCCTCCGAGAAATTCTTCTCGGCCGGGGTCGCACCCGAGGACACCAACTCCTTCCTCGACGACTTCAAGGACAAGCTGAAGCCATTCATCGACTTCATCGAGCTGCACCCCGGTGACATCTGGCAGACCTCAGACCCCGAGGACCACAGCCCCATCGAGCTCCTGCACGTCGACATCGCCAAGACGGCGCGGGTCCACCGCTGTGTGGCCGAGCGCTTCCTGCCCCGCCTGGTGCCGGGCTCCGTGCTGCTGCACCAGGACTTCGCCAGCCCCCGGCTGCCGTGGCTGCACTACAGCACCGGTCTGCTGCTGCCGTACATCGAGATCGCCGGGCCGCCCATCCGCTCCACACTGGCCTTCGAGGTGATCAAGCCCATCCCGCAGGACGTGCTGCAGGCCATAGCCGCGGACGCCTTCGACACCGACGAGAAGCTGAAGCTGATGTCGGCCGTCCAGGATGTCGTCGACCGGGACTACACCGACGGGATCCCGTTCAAGGCCGTGATCGAACTCGCCAAGGCCTATGTCGCCCACTACGAGGGTGACCACCGCCGCGCCTGGAAGATAGCCAGGCCGCTGGCCTCGAACGAATACCTGAGCCGGACCCGCAAGGACCACTTCGCCCAGTTGGAGATGGCACTGAACGAGGCCGAGCCCAGCGACGGATCCTCCGGTCTTGCCCGGCTGGTCAAGAAGGTGACGCGCAGGGCATAGTCGCCCGGGCGGTGACGGAGGCGCCGAAGCGCTCTTGGGGTGGTGGCCGTCGCCGGCACGGAGACCGGGAGGTGCCGGCCGCGATCACCGTCGTGGCGATCACGGCTGTACCTGGGCACAGGCCCCGCCCGTGTTCGGCCCATCCGGAGCTCACCGCCAGTTCACTGAATGGTCGCGTGCCCGGGTATGGGCGAAGCTGCAAGGAGAAAGACATAGGGCAGAGCCACATTGCCAGCGTTGCCAGGAGATACCCATGAGGATGCTGATCAACGTCCCCGAGACCGTCGTAGCGGACGCCCTGCGCGGCATCGCCGCCGCCCACCCCGAGCTGACCGTGGATGTGGACAACCGTGTCGTCGTACGACGTGACGCGCCCGTCGCCGGAAAGGTGGGGCTCGTCTCCGGGGGCGGATCCGGTCATGAGCCGTTGCATGCCGGGTTCGTCGGGCCCGGGATGCTGTCCGCCGCCTGTCCCGGGGAAGTGTTCACGTCGCCTGTTCCGGACCAGATGGTGCGCGCCGCAGCCGCTGTCGACAGTGGTGCGGGGGTGCTGTTCGTCGTCAAGAACTACACCGGCGACGTGCTGAACTTCGAGATGGCTGCCGAGCTCGCCGAGGACGAGGGCGTGCAGATCGCCAAGGTGCTCGTCAACGACGACGTGGCGGTGACGGACAGTCTGTTCACGGCGGGGCGACGGGGCACGGGTGCGACGCTGTTCGTCGAGAAGATCGCCGGGGCGGCGGCCGAGGAGGGTGCGCCGCTGGAGCGGGTGGCGGCCATCGGCCGGCAGGTGAACGAGGCGTCGCGGAGTTTCGGGGTGGCGCTGAGCTCCGTCACCACGCCGGCCAAGGGCTCTCCCACCTTCGATCTGCCGCCGGGCGAGCTCGAACTGGGCATCGGTATCCACGGCGAGCCGGGGCGGGAACGGCGTCCGATGATGACGTCGGGGGAGATCGCGGACTTCGCGGTGGACGCGATTCTGGAGGATCTGCGGCCGGACAATCCGGTGCTCCTGCTGGTCAACGGGATGGGGGCGACGCCGCTGCTGGAGCTGTACGGGTTCAATGCCGAGGTGCAGCGGGTGCTGTCCGAGCGGCGTGTAGTCGTGGCTCGTACGCTCGTGGGGAACTATGTGACCTCGCTCGACATGGCGGGCTGTTCGGTGACGCTCTGCCAGGTGGACGAGGAGCTGCTGCGGCTCTGGGACGCGCCGGTCGAGACGCCCGCGCTCCGCTGGGGCCGTTGAGCAGAGCCCGTACGCCCATGACGTTGTTCCAGGGACAAGGAGATCCATGTGCTCGACGCCGACTTCTTCCGCCGGTGGATGGTCACAGCCGCGGCCGCTGTGGATCGTGAGGCGGACCACCTCACCGAACTCGACTCGGCGATCGGGGACGCCGATCACGGCAGCAATATGCAGCGCGGATTCGCCGCGGTGACCGCGGTACTGGAGAAGGAGGATCCGCAGACACCGGGGGCCGTACTGCTCCTTGCGGGACGGCAGTTGATCTCGACGGTCGGCGGGGCGTCGGGGCCGTTGTACGGGACACTCCTGCGGCGTACGGGAAAGGCGCTGGGCGATGTGCCCACCGTGACGGATCAACAGCTGGCCGAGGCGTTCGTCGCGGGTGTCGCCGCCGTGGGGCAGTTGGGCGGTGCGCAGGCCGGGGACAAGACGATGCTCGACGCTCTGCTGCCGGGCGTGGAAGCGCTCGGCACGTCGTACGCCGCTGCCCGGGACGCGGCCGAGGCGGGTGCGACCGCGACCGTACCGATGCTTGCGCGCAAGGGCAGGGCCAGCTATCTGGGTGAGCGCAGCATCGGGCATCAGGATCCGGGGGCGACGTCGTCCGCGCTGCTGATCGCCACGCTGGCGGAGTCGTACGAGCGCAGTGGAGGCGGCTCGTGAGCGAGGAGAAGCAGGTAGGGATCGTTCTGGTGTCGCACAGCGGGCCAGTGGCCGAGGCGGTGGCCGCGTTGGCCAAGGGGCTGGCAGCCGGTGGTGCGACGGCGCCGGTGGCCGCGGCCGGCGGTACGCCGTCGGGTGCGCTCGGGACCAGTGCGGAGCTGATCGCCGAGGCGGCCCGGTCGGTCGACGGCGGCGTGGGCGTCGCGGTACTGGTCGACCTGGGCAGTGCGGTGCTCACGGTCAAGGCGATGCTGGCCGCGGGGGACGAACTGCCGGACGGGGCACGGCTGGTGGACGCGCCGTTCCTGGAGGGCGCGGTCGCCGCACTGGTCACGGCGTCGGCGGGCGGTGATCTCGCCGCGGTGGAGGCCGCGGCGACGGAGGCGTACGGCTACCGCAAGCTGTAGCGGACCGGGAGTACGGGATCCCGTACCCGGTTCGTGGGACCGGGTACGGGACCGACGTGGGGTGCGCGTGTTCCGTCAGGCTGCCGAGGCGGTGCCCGCCGCGGCGATCCGGATCCGGGTCTGTTGCGTCGTGCCGTTGACCGTCACCGCGAGCGTGATCGTGCCCGTCCGAAGCGCCGTGAGGGTGCCGGTGGACGGGGCGAAGGCCGCCGTGTGCCGGTGGCGGGCGCCGTCCCGGTCACCGATGTGGACGTTCGGTGACCCGGTCCAGTCGGCGGCCAGCGGGAACGCGACCGGGACACTGCGGGCGCCCTGGGTGACGGTCGCCGTAAACCTCGTGGCGTGTCCCGCGCCGAGCACCGACGGGGCATCGAGTGTCAGTGCGTCAACATGTGCCCGGGTCTGCACCGAGACCCAGTCGGGCGCGCCCTGCCACGGCTTCTCCCGCGCGGCGGCCTGTTCGCCGGGCGAGACGTGGTCCGCGCCGACGAGGGACCAGCCGGTGAAGCCGCCCTCGTCCGCCGGTCCGGCCGGCCCCTTCCCGGAGTTGCCGTTGATCAGATACGGCACGCCGTCGACGTGCGAGGCGTGGAAGACCCCGACATGGCTGCCGATGAACGCGGCGCCCTTGCCCGTCGTACGGCGGAAGTCGGCGAGCCACTGTTCGAGCAGGGCCGCCTCCTTGCGGTCCCCGAGCTGGCTGCCCTTCTGGACGGTCGGGTCGCGTGGCGGGACGTGCTCGATCAGCATCACCGAGTCGACGTCCGGGTCCTTCGCCGCCGCGTCGAGCTGGGCGCGCACTTCCTTGATCTGGGTGAAGCCCCCGCCGCGCAGGGTGAGACTGGAGGTGTCGAGCGTGATGAACCGGGTGCCCTTGTGATCGAACGTCCGCTGGGCGGGACCGAATTGGGTGACGAAGTTGTCGATTTTCCCGCCCATCACTTCGTGGTTGCCGGGCACGTAGTACCAGGGCAGCGAATCGCCCAGTTCTTCGGTCAGGATCTGGCGTGCGAAGGCGAGGTCCGCGGGTGATCCCTCGTCGACGAGGTCGCCGTTGATGACCAGGAAGTCGGGCCGTGCCGCTTTGATCTCGCGCAGGGTGCGCCGTGCCTGGGTGACGATGGCGCTGTCGGGGTCGCGGGCCACGAACTGGGCGTCCGACATCACCGCGAACTGCCAGTCCCGGTGTTCGGTGACCGCGGCCGGATCGATCAACGGGTCTACCGTCGCGGACTGTTCGGGCAGGTCGACGGTGGGCGGCACCTGGGCGGTGAGGTCGTCGATGACGATCGCACCGGTGTACTGCTGGGCGGCCGCCGTCTCGGCGAGGTAGAAGCGGTACACCCTGAGCGGCATGGCCGCGCCCGCCGGCACGGCGAAGGTGACCTGCCGCCAGCCGGTCCAGGTGACGTACGGTCCGCGGAGCAACTGGTCGGAGCCCGCGGCGTCCTTGAGGTGCAGCGTCGGCCAGGCGCCCTTGCCGTCGCCCTTGATCCAGAGCTTGAACGACTGGGGCTGTCCGGGCACGGTGACCGGCTGGGGCGGGGTGGCGTACGCGGCGCGCGTCGCGGTCGACCGGGTGAAGTCGTAGGTGAGTTCGAGCCCGGTGCCGGTGTGGCCGTCGGGTGTGGCGGAGAGGGATCCGCTCGCCCGGGCCTGGCTGAACTTCCAGGACCCGGCGTCGCCGAAGTCGGAGACCGCCTGCTCGGCGAGGCCGACGCTGACGGCGAGGACGGTGGTGGTGCCCGCGACGGTCGCCTTGATCCGTCCGGCGCCGCTGCCGGTGCGTGAGGTGACGGTGAAGTTGCCCTTGCCGTCGTCGCGGATGTCGAAGAGCGCGTGGTCGTAGTCGAGGGTGACGTCGCGGGGTTCGACGGGGGCGCTGGTGCCGTGCGCGTCGAGTCCGACGACGCCGAAGGTACCGGTGGCTTCGGCGTTCGCGAGGCCCACCCGCTGTGTGGTCGGCTCGATCCGGGCCAGCGTGTCGAGGACGGTCAGTGCGGTGCTGCCGCGGGCGGATCCCTGTTCGGCGCGTGCCTCCGTGGTGCCGCTGTGGCGTGCCGTGAAGAGCCCGTTGCCGTCGACCGTACCGACGTTGTTGCGGGCGGTGCGCCAGTGCGGGGTGCCGGTGGCCGGGCCGTACGTCTCGTCGTATCCGATCGCGGTGAGGCTGCGGGTGAGTCCGGGGAAGACCCGCTCGGGGTGGCCGCCCTTGACGGGGTCGGTGCCCGGTGCGGTAGCCGCCGGGGTGCGGGTCTCGACCCAGAAGCCCTTGAGGCGTCCGCTGCCGTCGGGGGCGGTGAGGGCGAGGCCGTTGGGTACGGTGCGCTCGGTGCCGTCGGACGGGCTGTTCTCCACCTGCAGCGCGTCGCTGCCGGGTGCGCGGGCGACGAGGGTCGAGGAGCCGCCGCCGTCCAGGTTGAGTGCGCTGTACGAGCCTGCGCGCCGCATCATCCGGCCGAGTTCGGTGAGTGTGACGCCGCCGCTGTCGGCCTGCCGGCCGTCGATGGTGAGGATCTGCATCGTGCGGCCGTCCTGGGAGAAGCCGACGGCGGTGCGCGGGGCGGCGGTGTCGTTGCCCTCCCCGTCGTGGTTCTGCGCGACGCCGTCGACGACGAGGAGTTCCCGGCCGCCGACGGCGGTGCGGGGTACGTCTCCGCTGTCGGTGCGTGCCCGGTAGGTCAGCGACACGGGGTCGCCGGGCCGGAGCGACGTGAGTGCGGCGGCTCCGGCCTCGCGTCCGACAAGGATCGTGGTGTCGTCGGGGACGGCGCCCGAACCGGGGGTGCCCGACACGGAGACGACCTTGCCGTCGCGTACGACCGCTTCGGCGACCGGAGTCGCCTTGTCGACAGTGAGCGCACGGTCGGCGGTACCCCAGGCCGAGGTGTACGCGCCCACTCCCCCGCTCGGCACATTGGCGGCGTTGTACGCGGCGAGCGGCCGCTGCCCGGAGGGCACAGTGAGTGTGCCCTCGAAGTACAGATTCAGAATGCGGCCCGCGCTGCCGGGGCCGATGCCGACCGCCCGGTTGACTCCGGGCGCGGGTGACTGGACGGGCGCGCCGTCCTTGATACCGACACCTTCGGGCGCACCGGTCTGGTTGATGTCGAAGAAGTCGGCGTTGATCGCGGCAACGGTCCGGCGGCCGGGGCCCGCGTCGTGTCCGGCGGCGAGTTGCGAGACCGTGCGCCGGTCGGAGACCTTGCCGGTGGAGAGGTAGTCGGCCTGCACGCCACTGCCGTCGAGGTCGACGGAGAGGGAGTCGACACGCAGCCACTTGTCGGATTCGAGCCGGTCGTACGAGTTGAGGCGGACTCCGGGGGCGATCGGGCGCGAGGTGCGGGCGGTCTCGATGCCGTCGCCGTCCACGACGGATCGGGAGTCGCCCGCCGCGTTGCTCGCCGCCGGTGGGGCGACGGGTCTGAGGACTTCGGCGGAGTTACGGGGACGGGGGTCGGGGGTCGTATCGGCGACGGCGGGGACGATGGCTCCCACCGTCATCGCGGACACCGTCGCGAGCAGCACGAGCGGACGCGTTGCTTTGCCGACTATGCCAGGGCCCACAAATCCTCCTGGAATGACGATGGTTGCGCGGGCAGTAAGCGCTGTCGGCGGACAGCATGGCCGCGCGTACTGCCACGCACCAGAGGGCCTCCGGAACCTCAGGGGAAACAGGGTGCGTCGACTCGATGACACCCGTGATCATCGGGGAGACTTGACGGCATGTCGTCTCAGAAGCGCAGTGCGGGTCTTCTCCTGTTCCGGTCGGTGGACGGTGGCGCCGGCTTCGAGGTGTTCCTCGGGCACATGGGTGGCCCCTTCTGGGCGGCCCGCGAGGCTGCCGCGTGGACGGTCCCCAAGGGTGAGTACGGGCCCGGGGAGGAACCCGAGGCAGCTGCCCGCCGCGAGTTCGAGGAGGAGTTCGGCCGTCCGGCGCCGGACGGGGACTGGGTACCGCTCGGTGAGTCCCGCCAGACCGGTGGCAAGACGGTGGTGGTGTGGGCTCTGGAGGGTGATGTCGATCCGGCCCGGGCCGAGCCGGGGACGTTCACCATGGAATGGCCCCGGGGGTCGGGCGTGCAGCGGGAGTTCCCGGAGATCGACCGGTTCGCCTGGTGCACACCGGAGGAGGCGGCGGAGCGTCTCGTCGCGGGCCAACGGGTCTTCGTCGACCGACTGCGGGACCATGTGAGCGGCGGGCAGGCGCCGGACGGACCCTGAGCCGCTACGCACGGGCCGCCCCGGTCGCGGAACGGCGATAGGGAAACGGCGTAGCCGAAAGGGCGTTGGGACTCGCGGGTCACTTCCGTTGTTCACCGGCCGTGGTGGCGGGCAGTGTGCGCCTCGCGCTCTGCCCCGGGTCGGCGATCGAGGATCCGCCGTTCAACCGGGGGAAGGTCCCGGCTGCGGCCCGTCACAGCCCTCGGCCGAAGTGGCGAGAAAGCACAGCCGCGCGCCACCTGACACCCTCACAGAACAACGTGTTGACCTGCAGAAATCGGGTGTGCGTCGCACAAGTCCCCCATACGCTCCACGATATGTCTGAACCCGCCGCCAACGGACCTTCATCGGAAGGGTCACGCCCGCTGTGGCGTGACCGCAACTTCGGCATCTTCTGGGCGGCGCAGGCCCTCTCGGTCGTCGGGGACTCGTTCGCCCTGATTGCGCTGCCGCTGTTGGTGCTGCACGCGACGGGATCCGTGGCGCAGATGGGCTTGCTCACCGCCGTAGCCGGCGCGGCCTCGCTCCTCGCAGGGGTTTTCGCCGGGGTCGTGGTGGACCGTATGGACCGCAGGAAGCTGCTGATCGCCAGCGATGTCGTCCGCATGGTGCTGTACGCACTGATACCGCTGGTATGGACGTTCGGCCCGCAGACCTGGCTGCTCTACGTGCTGCTGCCTCTGGGTGAGGCTGTCGGGATGCTGTTCTCCGTCACGTACGTCACCGTCGTCCGGAGCCTGGTGAGTGGCCGGCGGATCACGGAGGCCAACGGCAGACTCAACGCCACGGCCGCGGCGGCTGGGGTGATCGGCCCGCTGTGCGCGGGCGTGGTGGCGGGTTGGTTCGGCCCGGCAGCGGCTGTCGGCGTTGATGCGGCGAGCTTTGGCGTGTCGGCAGCCTGCCTGAGCTTCGTACGGTTCCCGGGCGGCACGCGCGCGGCTTGGACCAGCGCGGCGCCGGAAGCAAAAGCGGCTCGGCCGAGGCTGCGGGACGACCTGCTGGCCGGGGTGACCTTCCTGCGCCGACACCCCGTGCTGCGGGCCTTGACCCTCCTTCTGACCGTCTTCAGTTTGCTGACTCTCGGCCTGAACGACCTGCTCATCTACCACCTCAAGCACGACCTCGGTCAGAGCGACAGCGCGGTCGGAACCGTCTTCGCAGCCGGAGCGATGGGCACGATCACCGGAGCCCTCCTCGTGGCCCCGGTCCGCCGCAGGCTCGGCTTCGGCGCAACATGGATCGGCACCGTTGCGGTCTGCGGGCTCGCCGTGGCGGGCATCGGCCGGGCCGACAGCGTGGCAGGCACTGCCATCTTGACCGCAGCATTCCTGGGCTGCACCAGCATGGCGGGCACGTGCTCGATGTCCTTACGCCAGGAAGTGACGCCTGAGCACTTGCTGGGGCGGGTGACCTCGGCGTTCTGGACCATCCATTATTCGGCAGCCCCGGTCGGCGCGGCCGTTCTCACCTGGGCCGCACAGCGCCATGGAACGGCCCCGGTGGGTCTGGCCGCCGGCGTCTGCTGCCTGCTCGTCGCGGCAGTGGCTCTGCTTTCCCCGGTCCGCCGGCCCCGTCCGGAGGGGTCACCTGGCCACCCCTGACCGGCATCGCGCATGGTCCGGAGAACCTCGGACGGCGTGCCCGTACGGCCGGACGTCCCGCGGATCAACGGTTCGACAACACTCGCTCGGTCTCAGGCCGTGCGCACCGCGAGCGCGCCGAACCCGTGGGCAGTGAAAGCACTCGGCTTCGGCCTGGCCGACGCGTCGGCCGGGCCGGGCGTCGTGGCTGCCGATGCCGCGGGTGACGGCGTCGATCCATGCCTTGTACTCGGCCGTGTCGGACGCCCCGCCCGCCGAGTAGGTGGCGCAGTCCCGGCCCGGGATGGTGCAGAGGGCGGGCACGGGCACCGCGTGCCGCCGCGTCGCGTCGCCCCGCGAGGGCTGCCGGCTTCTGGGGCGGATGGGAGCACGTGCGCCACGCACTCCGCAGGCGGCTCGCGCGGTCAGCGCTGGTGGACCTCGCCCTGTGCGATCTCGATGCTGCTGTGCAGATCGTTCGTCGCTTCGAGCGCGGCGGACCCGGACAGGATCAGGCAGGCCAGCAGCGCGGCCGCGGCCGCACGGCCGACGCCCGGCCGGTGGGTGGCCCGGCCGAGCAGCGCCGCGACCCGGCGCGGCACCGGGCCCGCTGCGGCGGCGAGCGCCACGCGGGGGCGCGCCCGCACCCCTTCCGCCGCCCGCGCCGCGAGGGCGGCGCGGCCGATCGCGCGCGCGGCGACCCGCCGGTCGCCGACGGCGGTGGCCGCCGCCTCGTCGGCGCAGCGCTCCAGGGCGTAGCCCATGGGTGCGCGCAGCGAACGCAGGGCGGGATGGCAGAGGGCGGCGAGCTCGGCGGCGGCGAGAAAGAGGTGGTGCCGACCCGCAAGATGGGCACGCTCGTGCGCAAGCAGGGCGTCGCGTTCGGTGGGGTCCAGGGCGCGCAGCATACCGGTGGTGACGACGATCCGGCCGGGGCTGCCCGGGAGCGCGGGCAGCGCGTAGGCGTCGGGGCGGCTGTCACGCAGGACGGCCAGTTCGCTTCCGGAGCAGTCGGCCGACTGTCCGGCGCGCCGCAGCTCCACCCAGTGGCGGCGGGCGGTACGAACGACCGCGGCGGTGCAGCCGGCCAGCATGACCATGGCGGCGAGGGCGAGCGGGACGGCCACGGCGGCGGGCGCGTCGGCGAGCGGCTTGACGAGTTCACCGACCGTGGCGACCGTGGACAGCTGGGTCGCGCCGGGCACCACCAGCAGCACCAGGGCGAGCGTGCTGCACAGGGCGAGACCCACGGCCGTCGAGGCGAGCAGCCGCACGGCACGCAGGGGCGGCAGGGCGTCCGCCAGCCGGCGGGCGGCGGGAACCGCGACGAACGGCATGAGCAGCGGGACCCATACAGCGTAGATCATCGGGCGTCTCCGTCGAGCAGTTCCCGGAGCAGCTGCTCGTCCTCGTCGGTGAGCTGCGAGACGAATCGGGCCAGCACAGTGCTGCGGTCCTCTTCCTTCTGCAGTTCGCTGTGCATCCGGCGGGCGGTGAGGCCGGGCGCGTCCTCGGTGGGGGTGTAGGCGAAGCCGCGCCCGGCGCGGGTACGGGCGACTGTGCCCTTCTCGTACAGCCGGGTCAGGATCGTGGTGACGGTGGTGCGGGCGAGGGGCGCGCCGAGGGCGGCCTGCACCTGTCCGGGGGTGAGCGGGGCGTCGGCCGCCCACAGAGCCGCGAGAACGGTGGATTCCAGCTCGCCGGCCGGTCGCCGTTCCGGCGCCGAAGAGGGCTCCGGTGCCGGGCCGGGCACCGGAGCGAAAGCCTGGTCCGGCTCACTGTCCGGCCCGGGGGTCGGCTCGCCGGCCGCGCGAGGGTTCGGATCCTCGCTCGATATCCCCTGCACCTGGAACTCTCCTCCCGCTCCGAGCGTCTACAGTGACATAGACCGTCTACAGCACTGTAGTCAGTCGGGCGTCCCGTCGGTGCGCCCAGTCACCATTATGGGAGGCCTTCCGCCGTGTCCGTATCCTCACTGGCGGCCGTGCCGCAGGCAGTGAACCTGCTGGACGCAGGGTCGCTGCTCGCCACGTTCGGCGCGCTCGGCATCGCGGTCGTGCTGTTCGCGGAGACCGGGCTGCTCGTCGGCTTTTTCCTCCCTGGCGACTCCCTGCTCTTCACGGCGGGACTGCTGAGCGTGCCCGGCGGCCACGGGGCGGTCCACCTCTCATTGTCACAGGTGCTCATCGCTGCCGTGGTCGGCGCGCTCCTCGGCGCGCAGACCGGGTACTGGATCGGGCGCCGCGGCGGTCGCACTCTGCTGGCCCGGAGCCGGGCCAAGCGGCTGCACGAGGGCGCCGCCCGCGCCGAGGAACTCCTCGAACGGTACGGACACGCGCGCGCGATCGTGCTGGCGCGCTTCGTCCCCGTGGTGCGTACGGTGCTCAACCCGCTGGCCGGGGCTCTCAACGTACCGGCCCGGATCTTCACGGTCTGGCAGATCGTCGGCGGACTGGTGTGGACCGTCGCACTGGTGCTCGCCGGCTACGGACTGGGGTCGTCGGTACCCAATGTCGACCGCTATCTGCTGCCGATCATCGCCGTCGTGGTCATCGTCTCCCTGATCCCCCTCGCCGCCGAGCTGATGCGCTCGCGCGGCCGCCGCACCGCTGAAGGGGACCCCAGCTGATGCTGCTCGCCTCTGCCGCCACCTCCCTCGACGGTGGCCTCTACACCTGGATCACCGAGCTCGCCCAGCGCTCCCCCGCCGCACTGGACTCCGCGATCCGCGTCTGGTCCGACGTCGGTCTCGCGCTCTTCGCCCTGCTGATGCTCGCCGCCTGGTGGCGGTCCCGCTCCGACGCCCCCGCCCGCCTGGCAATGGCGCTGTGTGCACCCCTGGTCGTGGTGGCCGCCTACGTGGCAAACGACCTGCTGAAGATGGCCGTCCATGAACAGCGGCCCTGCCAGACCCTGCACGCGGTCACAGTGGAAGCGTGCCCTCCGCTCGGCGACTGGTCCTTCCCCAGCAATCACGCCGCCATCGCCGCAGCCGCGGCGGTCGCGATCCTGCTGACCGACCGCCGGCTCGGTGCCATAGCCGTGCCCGCGGCGCTGCTGATGGCCGCGTCCCGGGTCTGGATCGGTGTGCACTATCCGCATGACGTGCTCATCGGGCTGGTCACCGGCGCGCTCGTGGCCTGGCCACTGACCATCGCCGCCCGGCGCTGCGCCCCGGTCGTGGTGCGGCTGCGCGAGACCAAGCTGCGCCCGCTGGTGGCGGCGCGGTGACCGAGGACGCGGCAGCCGGGCGCCGGTCTGTTGCGGGCCCGGTCGAACCCCGTATCCGTACGGCGCTCGGGGCCGTACTGATCGGGTTCGTCGGTCTCCTCGGCCTGACCGTGGTCGTTCTCACGGCCCGGCACGGGGCCGTGCTGCCCGTCGATCGGGCCGTGCACGCATGGTCCTTGCACCACCGGCCCTCCGCCCTGGTCTCGGTGGCCAGGGCGGTCACGGCGACGGGTACGGGCGTGTTCCCGTACGCCGCCGCAGTGGCCGCCGGACTCATCGCGGGCCGGGACATGCGCCGCCGTCTGGGGTACGCGACGGGGGCCCTGGTCTTCCTGCTGCTGGGGCAGGCACTGCGCTACGGGCTGATGGAAGCGATCGGCCGGTCCCGCCCGCCGGTGGCCGACTGGGCGACGCACGCCTCGGGGTTCGCCTTCCCGTCCGGGCACGCGACGACGTCCGCTCTCATGGCAGGCCTGCTGGTGGCGGCGATCGGCCACCGGGCGTGCGGGAGCCGGGCCGGCGGCATCGCCGCCGTCCTGCTCGGCTGCTGGGCCGCGGCCGTCGGGCTGAGTCGGGCTCTGCTCGGGGTGCACTGGGTGACCGATGTGGTGGCCGGCTGGCTGTTCGCCGCGTTCTGGCTGGGACTCGGGGCCACGGTGATACGGACGGCCCTGCCCGCACACCGCAGGTGACCCGCCGGTCCCGGTCCCACCCTCACAGGGGTCCGGTGCGATGCCCCGTCCGCCGGTCGTGCCTCTCGTCCGAGCCAACCGCGTCAAGCGTCCGCCCAGTCCTCGTCCGGAACGGCCTGCCGTCGGGTGAGCCGGGCAATGCGGAAGAGCTCTGGTCGCCGGAGCCCTTCAGTGCCCTCAGGACAGTGTTCGCCGGCACGGAGGCGGTCCGTGGCCTGTCCCGGTGAGTTCGGCACGGCGCTCGAGCGACGTGCCACGAAGGCCCTCGCTGCCGCACGGGAAGCGTCCTCCGGGAGGCCGCGCTGCGCTGCCAGTGCCTCAAACCATCTGCCCCGCACGCCGAACAAGCAGGGGGACGCATGATCGCCCGGACCGGTCCTCGCTGTTGATCACCAGCGTCGCCCACGCTGGTGATCAAGACAGTCGGCGGTCGTGGCTAATTGAACGTCGAACCGAGCTGCGCGCGCGTCGCGACCGTGCCGAGCGTGCCCGCGCCGAAGGTGAACGAACCGGTCGGCGTCACCCCGGAGGAGGTGGACCTGAACACCCACACCGAGCCGGCGTCGGCGTTCTCGCCGGGTGCGCCGACGATCAGCTCGGCGCGACCGTCGGCGTTGGTGTCGACCAGTTTGGCGGCCGCGCCGAAGCGGTCGTTGTTCTCCGCGACGCCGGGTACCCCCGACGTGTCCTGCGAGTAGCTCTTGGCGCCCTTGCCGGTGAGGCCGAAGGCCGTACCGCGCAGGATGACGACCGAGCCGGCCTGGTTCTTGCCGTCGAAGTCCTCACCCGGAACGCCGATCGACACGTCCTCGTAACCGTCGCCGTTGATGTCGGCGACCTGGACGGATTCACCGAATGCGTCGTTGTTCTCGGCGACACCCGGGATGCCCGCGCTGTCCTGGTTGAAGACCTTCGCCCGAGTACCGACCGGGCCCGACCTGCCGCCGGGGACGTAGGTGATCATGCCGCCGAGGGCGGTCGGTATCCCCAGGTCGCTGTCGTAGCCGTCGACCGCCCGCCCCACGACGATGTCCTCGATGCCGTCGTTGTTCACATCGCCGATGTCGAGGCTCTCACCGCCCTGGAGCCAGCGGCCGTTCGCACCTTTGACCGAATCGGGTCCGGTCAGTCCCGCTTTCGTGCCCGTCCAGTAGCGGATGTGCCGCCAGTCGTACTCGTCGAGGGAGTTGACCACCGCGGCAAGGTCGGCCACCCCGTCGCCGTTGATGTCTCCCGTGGCGAGGTCCAGGAGTCGCATGTCGTCCGTGTCGGTGATCCGGACCGTGCTCTGCGCGGAGCCGTCGCGGCCGAACGGCCCGGACAGCACGCGCAGATTCAGGTAGTTCTCGACGCCGACGACGTCCAGGTCGCCGTCCCCGTCGAAGTCCCCGGCCCTGACCGTGTTCCCGAGCCTGTCGTAGGACCCGTCGCCGACAGCCAGTGTCACGGAACCGGAACCCGACAGCCCCTTCGCGCCGCCCCAGATCACCGCGAGCGAGCCCGCGTCGGTGACGGTTCCGACATCCTCGCCGGAGGCGCCGATGACCAGATCCGCGTACCCGTCGCCGTCCAGATCACCGGTGGTGACCGAACTTCCGTACCCGTCCCCGGCCTCGGCGACGCCGGGAATGCCGGCGCTGTCCTGGTGGAACACCTGCTTGGTCGAAGTCTTCAGGCCCGTGGACGAGCCGTACATCACGGCCACATATCCGGCCTTCGCCTTGCCGCCGACGGTCGCCGAGGGCACGGGGATCGCCACATCGGAGTATCCGTCGCCGTTGAAGTCGTCCGGAAGTTCCATGCCGGGGGCGGCACGGCCGGTCGCGCTCCCCTGCGCGTGCGCGACCACAGGGGCGGTCACGGCGCTGCTCACCGCGAGCACGGTGACGAGTCCGAGGTTCCATCGCAGCGCACGTCTGTTCATGCCACTCCCATTGCTCTGTGCGGTGCATGAGTCGGGGTCAGTAGGTAGAGGCCGCGCCGAAGCAGGCCGGGGTCATGCCCGTGCCGACCGTGCCGCCGGGCGAGAAGGAGCAGGTGGTGATGCCGGAGGCGGTGGAGCGGAAGCCCCAGACCGTAGTCAACAAGACCAGCAGCACGGGCAAACGGTTGTACGCCTTCCCGTCACCTGCCGTTCGACCACCGCCGCCGCGCAGCCAGGCCTCCCCACGGCCGCGACCCCTGACAGGCGCGGCGCGGAAGGGGTGCGCGTGGCCCGAACACGCCGGCCGGAGCGTGAACCGGAGCCGGCCGCGGTGGACCAACTGGTCCACAACCCGGGCGATCTCGCGCGGGACGTGAACTGGGTGACCACCTCTTCGCGGCTCGGCACCGGGGGCTGCCGTTCACGCGGTTGAGCACAATGAATCCGGATCGAGCGGCACAGGAGCAGCTCGGAGCCGTCCCGCGGGCCCGACGGGCGGGGCTCGGGGCGGGCCGCCCGGATGCCGTGGACCCGCTGGTCTTTCCGGATCTCCACGCGCCGGTCAGCAGTCGCCCTGCGGGTGCGAGCCGAGGCCGAGTACGTCGAGCCGGCCTGCCCGCCCCCCACATCCGCCGGGCGCCCGGCAGCCCGGCGCGGCGACGGTGCGCGCGTCGCCGGCCGGAAACCTCAACCGCCGCCGCCTGGGCCGCGGTTGGAGTCTGCGCGAACAGCCCGCAGGCGACCGGCGTCAGCAAGGGACTGCTGTCCCGGATCGAGCGTGCCGAAGCCAATCCGACCGTCGACATGCTGGTGCGATCGCCGATGTACGGGACACCGGTTGCACGGATCTCCTGCGCCGGCCCCTGCTGCGGCCGGAGATCAACCGCGCCTCGTCGCTGGACGGACCGGATGAGGAGACCTCGGTCAATCGGCTGTTCGCCGACCATGAGCTGGGCCGTATCGAGATCTGCCGCACCCGTCCGCACCTTCACGCGCAGAGCCGGATCAGCTCGCACGGCGCGGACTCCGTGGAGTACGTGCTGGTGACGTCCGACCAAGGGACACTGGTGGTGGACGACGTCCCGTATCTGCCGGAGACGGGAGACGCGGCGCACTTCTCAGGGCTCAGCAGCCACTACTGCACGACGCGGGACTCCCCCGCCGTCACCCACACCGTCGTGGGATACCCGCGCGGCTGACTGCCCCCGCTGCCCCATCCGGAATCGATTTCGACCCAACTGCCTATCATTACATGTCGGTCGGCCACATTCCGCCGCCTGCTGTGGCAGTCTGATAGTGGCCGTCCCACCGGGCTCCCCCGTACCGGTGGGGCGGTTCTGTGTTCTCCCGCTCCTCACCTGCACAGTTGTGGCACCGGAACACGAACTTTCCCGGCCATTCGCACCGATTGGCCGGATCGACTCGTTCTCTCACGCATGGGTGCCCCTGCCGGGGGCAGGCGCATACACCTCATGGCCTACGACCAGGGGAGCGTGACAAGATGACGGCGCACAGTGCGCGGACGGCCGGTGCAGACGCCCCGGGCATGACCGGCTCCGCGAGCGAACTTCCGTGGATCGAGGATGCGGGGACGGTCACCCCGAAGGATGCGCGGGCTCTGTCGCGGCTGTTCTTCGAACGCCTCCAGCTCCTCGAGGAGGGCACCCCCGCCCATCAGTACGCCCGCAACACCCTCATCGAGATGAACCTCTCGCTCGTCCGGTTCGCCGCGGGCCGGTTCCGGAACCGCGGCAGCGGCGACATTGAGGACATCGTCCAGGTCGGCACGATCGGGCTGATCAAGGCCATCGACCGGTTCGACCTGTCCCGCGAGGTGGAGTTCACCTCCTTCGCGGTGCCGTACATCGTCGGTGAGATCAAGCGGTTCTTCCGCGACACGAGCTGGGCGGTCCATGTGCCCCGCCGAATGCAGGAGTTGCGGGTCGACATCGCCAAGGCCAAGGAGTCACTGGCCGCGGAGCTCGACCGCGACCCCACCGTGCCGGAGCTCGCCGAACAGCTCGGGATCGGCGAGGACGAGGTCGCCGAAGGGATCGTCGCCGCCAACGGCTACACCGCAGGATCACTGGACATGCCGTCCGATCCGGCGGGCGCGGGACGGCTCCACCCGCCGGGGCGGACGCTCGCCGACGCCCTCGGCGCCCCGGACCCCGGCATGGAGACGGTCGAGAATCTGCACGCCCTCGCCCCACTGCTGGGCCACCTCGACGCGCGCGAGCGGCGCATCATCGACATGCGCTTCGGTCAGGAGATGACGCAGTCGCAGATCGGCGTGGAGCTCGGTATCTCCCAGATGCATGTGTCGCGGCTGCTCAGCCGGATCCTGCGGAAGCTCCGCAGCGGCATGTTCGTCGAGGAGTGAGCGGCGAGGCATGGGGTGCGAGGAGTGAGCGGCCCGACGTCGTCGGGGCCCGCACATCACGTCCGAACGAAATCAACCGCGTCCCGGGCAACCACTGCCAGCCGTCCGGACCGGTCTCCGCAGACCTGCCTGCCTCGGAACAACAGCCCAGGTCACAGGCGCATCGTTCCGTACGGAAAGGCTCCGTCATGACCTCCGCGCCCGCCATGGACACCTCCGACGCCCCTCGCACCTCCGTCACCCTCCACAAGCTCGGCAGCCGTACCGGCGGCGTCGTGTCGGGTGTGCGGCTCGGCGGGGATCTCGAACCCGCCGTCATGGCAGCCGTCCGCGACGCGGCCGGGGGGGACACGAGCGCGCACCACGTTCCCGGCGTTCGGCGGAGCCACCCGGAGCGTGGCCCCGGCACCCGCCGCGACCGGGGACGATCAGTCGTCGTCCTTCTCCGCGGGGCGACCCGCGTAGTAGGTGGCGATCATGTCCTCGCCGCCGTGTCCCGCCGCCTCCGCTCGCTCGAACCGGGCCGCCGAGGCGGCGACGAGGTCCAGCGTCACCCCGGCCTGTTCGGCGGCTGCGAGGATGAGGCGGGTGTCCTTGAGCGCGGTGGAGAGGGCGAAGCTGGGGGTGAGGTCCCCGGAGAGGACCGCCGCGGACTTGCCCTGGAGATACGCGGAGTCCAGCGGGCCGCCCTTCATGACATCGAGGAACGACTGCGGGTCGATGCCCAGCCCCTCCGCAAGGTTCAGGCACTCGGCGACGCCGCCCACCATGTTGATCACCCAGGTGTTGACCACGAGCTTCAGCCGCGAGGCCGCGCCCGGTGATTCACCGACCCAGACGGTTCGCTGACCGATCGCGTCGAGCACCGGGTCCACGGACGGGCGGACGACGGACGGGCCGGATACGAAGACGGTCAACGCGCCCTGTTCCGCGGGCTGTTTGGTACCGGAAACCGGGGCGTCGAGATAGACGAGCCCCAAGTCCGCCGCCCTCTGGGCGAGTTCGGTGGTGGCATCGATCCCGACGGTGGAGCTCTGCAGCAGGACCTGGCCGCGGTGCACTCCCGACGCGGCGGCAGTGAGCGCGGCCGCCACGGAGAGTCCGTCGTTCAGCATCGTCACGATGACGTCGGCGCCGCGTACGGCTTCCTCCGCCGTTTCGGTGACCGTGGCGCCGTCGGCGGCGAGGGGGGCCGCCTTGGCCTGCGTACGGTTCCAGGCGCGGACGTCGAGTCCGGCGCGGAGCAGGCTCCGGGCCATCCCGGATCCCATGATCCCGGTGCCGAGAACGGCCACGGTCGGCCGCTTCGGGATGGTGTTGGCAGGGGTGGACGTCATGAGAGCAAGGGTCCCTTCGTCGGCGCGTGGGCGGTGCGAGGTCAAGGGTGCCGCAGTGCGCTTCCCGTACGGCGGTGTGCACGGCTCGGGCGAGTCGCGATCCCCACGTCGAGCGCGGGCCCGCGAACGGTTCCCCGGCCGCGCCGGGTCCAGGCTCCGGTGAGGCGATGCACACCGGTCCGTGGGGGTTGCGAGCTGCTGTCGGTTTGCTGAGCGAACCCGCCCACTCACAAAGGACCGTGCCCACGAAGGGCCGTCGCCGAATGGGAAGCGAAAGCGGGGAACCAGTGCATCCAAAACCGTTCGGGATGCGCCCAGAACGCAGCAGTGGGTCCAAGAGGATGATGCACCCCCGATGGCACAGCAGGACCACGGTCGGAAACGGCCTGTCGATCATATGCGGAAGGGGCGGCACGGCTCCGTGCGGATGAAGCTCAGCGGGATGCGGCCGATGAGCATCGCCACGAGCGCGCCGACCACGGACGTGTTGGCAAAGACGCCGAGTTCGGAGATCATGTCGATGCCGATGACGGCGGTACGGTCGGCGCACCGTTCGGCCGAACCGCCCGAGGTAGCCGTCCGCGATCCCACGTAATGCCTCCACACCGTCACGACCTCACTCGAACGGCCCAACGCCGGGTCTGTTCCCCCACCACCGGCATCGCACGCTGCCGCCCCGGACGCGACGGGCCACCGTTCCGGGCCGGGAAGTTGCATCGTCCCTCCGGGTGGGGCGCGATGGAAGCCGGACGTGCCCGCCTTGGTGGAGCAGCCCACAGGACGCGCCCGGGCGAGGAGGAACCGGTCATGGGAACCGCTGACGGTTTCACGGATTCCAAGGAGCTCGACGGCCTGACGGTGTACGACACCGAGGGCGAGAAGGTCGGCACCGTGGGACGGGTGTATCTCGACGACGCCACCGGCCGACCGGACTGGATCACGGTGAAGACCGGCCTGTTCGGCATGAGGGAGAGTTTCGTGCCCCTGGACGGCGCTCGCCGGGTGGGCTCCGATCTGCACATCCCCCATCGGAAGGACCGCGTGAAGGGCGCCCCCAGGGTGGACGCGGATGCGCATCTCTCCGTCTCCGAGGAGGAGGAGCTCTACCGTCACTACGACCTCACCAGGTGAGTTCCGCGCCCCCTCTCGGCGACCGGGCAGGCAAGGGCCCGGTAGCGGACAGGCCAGGGGGCGGACCCGCACCGTACCGGTCCGCCCCCTGCTCCGTATGTCCTGCTACTCCGCCCGTCCGGGCAGAAATCGCACCGAGGGACGCCCGTCCGGGCCGTCCTGGGTGACCACCGCCCGGACCCGGTACACATCCGCGATGAGTTCCTCGGTGATCACCTGCTCCGGGGCACCGGCGGCCACCACTCGCCCCTCCTTCATGACGACGATCCGGTCGCAGAACATCGCGGCCAGATTGAGGTCGTGCAGGGCGATGACGCCGGTGACGGGCAGCGAGGTGACCAGGGACAGCAGCTCCAGTTGGTGCTGGATGTCGAGATGGTTCGTCGGCTCGTCCAGCAGCAGTTCACGCGGCTGCTGCGCCAGTGCGCGGGCGATCTGGACACGCTGGCGCTCGCCCCCGGAGAGCGTGTGCCAGAACTGGTCGCCGCGGTCGGCGAGACCGGTGCGTTCCAGCGCCTCGCGTACCGCGTCGTCGTCCGCGCGGCTGGGCGCCGACCAGGCGCGGCGGTGCGGGATGCGGCCGAGCCCCACGACGTCCCGGACGCTCAACTCGACCTGGGTATCGGCATGCTGGTCGACCACGGCAACCCGCTGCGCGACGGTGCGCCGGCCGATCGCGGCGAGCGGTTCGCCGTCGAGGGTCACCACGCCCGCCACCGGCGTGAGGACGCCCGCGAGCACCCGCAGCAGCGTGGACTTGCCCGAGCCGTTCGGTCCGATGAGCCCGACGGTCGCGCCGGGCGGCGGGACGAGCGAGACCCCGTCGAGGACGAGACGGCCGCCCGCCTCCCGGGAGACCCGCTCGGCGCGCAGACCCGCGGCGGTGCCGATGGGTGTCATGTGGTCCTCCGGGTGCGGTACAGGACTGATACGAACGCGGGTACGCCGATGAGGGCGGTGACGACGCCCACCGGCACCTCCTGCGGATCGAGGACGGTCCGGGCGAGCGTGTCGACCCAGACCAGGAACACCGCCCCGGCCAGTGCGGTGACCGGGAGCAGCCGCCGGTGCCCGGAGCCGGTGAGCGCCCGGGCGGCGTGCGGCAGCACCAGCCCGACGAAGCCGATGGCGCCCGCCGAGCTGACGAGCGCGGCGGTCAGCAGCGCGGTCGCGCAGAGCAGCACGATCCGGGTGCGCCCGACATTGACTCCCAGGGCGGCGGCCGCGTCCTGCCCGAAGGCGAAGCCGTCGAGCGTACGGGCGTGCCCCAGGCAGATCAGCAGGGTCACACCGAGCACAGTGGTGCAGACCCATACATCGGTCCAGCCGACCCCGCTGAGCGAACCGAGCAGCCAGAACAGCACACCGCGGGTCTGCTCGGCGTCGGCCGAGGTCATCACCACGAAGGAGGTCAGCGCGGAGAACAGCTGCATGGCCGCGACGCCGGAGAGGACGACCCGGTCCGTCGTACCGCCGAGCGTGTGGCTGAGCAGCATCACCAGGGCGAACGAGCAGAGCGCCCCGACGAATGCCCCGGTGGAGATCGACACCGTTCCCCCGCCCACCCCGAGCACGACGACCACGACCGCGCCCGTCGACGCCCCGGAGGAGACCCCGAGGACGAACGGGTCGGCGAGCGGATTGCGAAGCAGGGACTGCATGACCGTGCCGCACACCGCGAGCCCGGCGCCGCACACGGCGGCGAGCAGGGTGCGGGGCATGCGCAGGTTCCAGATGATGCCGTCCCGGATCGGGGTGAGCCGCGCGTCGCCCACGCCGAGATGGGCGGCCACCGCGGACCAGACGTCGGCGACGGAGATCCGGGCGGGGCCGATGGTGACGGCGACGGCGACGGACAGCGCGAGCAGGGCGACGCCCGCGCCCCACAGCACACCGTCGCGCAGCCCCCGTGCGTCACCGGTCCGGCGGTGCGTTTCGGTTCCGGGTGGCTGCTCCGTCCGTACCGCCGCGGTCCGTCCGGTGTCCGTCACCCGGCGAGCCCGAACGTCCGCAGCCCGGCGGCGACCTGTTCCAGGCCCTCGACCGTCCGGATGGACGGGTTCATGGCCTGGCCGCTGAGCAGCACGTACCGCCGGTGTTTGACCGCGTCCATGTACTTCGTCGCGGGGTTGGACTCCAGGAACTCGATCTTCTTCGCGGCGCTCTCGGCGGTCTGTGCCCTGCGCGTCAGATCGCCGATGACCAGGACGTCGGGATTGCGGTCGGCGACGGTCTCCCAGCTGATCTGCGGCCATTCCTCATGGGTGTCGTCGAAGACGTTCTTTGCTCCGAGTTCCCTGGTGATGACGCCGGGTGCGCCGCAGCAGCCCGCCAGGTAGGGGGCCTTGGAGTCGGAGAACCAGTAGAGGAGGGTGGCGTCGGAGGCGTCGATGCCGTCGGTGGCCTTCCTCACCCGCTCCTGCAGCCGGGCGACGAGCTCCTCGCCGCGCTTCTGGACGCCGAACACCTCGGCCAGGTCGCGCACTTCACCGTAGACGCTGTCCATGGTCAGTGCTTCGGTACGGGCTCCGTCGCCGCCGCCGCTGTTGTCCTTGCCGGTGCAGTCCGCGGGCGACACGTAGGTGGGGACTCCGAGCTGCTCGAACTGTTCGCGGGGGGCGACGCCGCCCTTGGCGAGGGTCGATTCGAACGAGGCGCTGACGAAGTCGGGTTCCTGGTCGAGGACCTTCTCCGACGACGGCCGGTTCTCCGAGAGGCGTGGCACCTTCGCGTTGGCCTTCTCGAGCTCCTTCATCACCGGGTCGGTCCAGGTGGCGGTGGCGGCCAGCCGGTCGGCGAGGCCGAGGGAGAGCAGGATCTCCGTCGATCCCTGGTCGACGGAGACGGCGTGATGCGGTGCGGCTTCGACGGTGACGGTGCGGCCGCAGTTCCTGAACGTCACCGGATAGCCTTCGCCACCAACTGACTTGGCCGTGGAGTTGTGGGTCCCGCCGCCGCACGCGCTCAGCAGGAGGAACGCCGCCGAGAGCAGGGCGGCGGTGCGGGCAGGGCTGGCTATGGACGGCACGGAGTCCCTCTGCGTCTCAGGGCCCATGCGCGGGGCCCGGTGTACGGAGTGCTGCCGCCCGGTACCGGATGGCAGGTGCCAGCAGGTCTTCGGACTCGGGTTCCTTCGGACGGGACGCCTTCCCAGGACACCCGTGGATGTCCCAGTGGCCGTGGCCCCGCCCGTCCCCCTCACCGCTGCGCGTCAGCTCCGGATTCGCACCGGATTCCCTGACCCCTACGTGGAGTTTGACTGGCTTCGGCACGTTATCACGCTGGTCCGCGTGGCTCGGCGGCGGTGCGGTACGGCCGGGAGGCGCCCCGGCCGTACCGCACGGACCCGGTCCGCCCCGTGCCTACGGGCGCTGGAGGGCGACCACGGCGTTGTGGCCGCCGAACCCGAAGGAATGGCTCACGGCACGGCGAACGGGTCTGCGGAGGGGCTTTCTGGTGACGCAGTCGATGTCGAACTCGGGCGCCGGGGCGTCCAGGTTGGCGATCGGTGGTACGATCCCGTGCTGCAGTGTGAGGATCGTCAGCCCCGCCTCGATGGCTCCGGCAGCCCCCATGCAGTGGCCCAGTACCCCCTTGGGGGCGGTGACCGGTGGCCGGTGCGGGTAGACCCGGCTGATGAGTGCGGCTTCGGTGGCGTCGCCCAGCGGTGTCGACGTGCCGTGCGCGTTGACGTGTTCGACGTCCTCGGCCCGCCAGCCCGCGTCCCGCAGCGCGGCCTCGACCGCGGCCCGGGCGACGGCGCCGGACGGGTGCGGGCTGGTGGGATGGTGGGCGTCGGTGGTGGCGCCCGTCCCGGCGAGCAGCGCCCGCGGGACCGCCGCCCTGGCCCGTGCGTCGTCCGTCCGTTCCAGCACCATGACGGCGGCGCCCTCGCCCATGACGAGACCGGCGCGGTCGGCCGCGAACGGCCGGCAGAGGCGGGCCAGGTCGCCGTCCCTCGTGACGGCCGCGCCGGACCGGGCGAATCCGGTCATCGCGACCGGGAAGACGATCGATTCGGTGGCTCCGGCGATCGCGACGTCGCACTGCCCGGTGACCAGCAGGTCCCGGGCGACGGAGAGCGCGGTGACCCCGGACGCACAGGCGGTGCACGGCGCCAGGCTGGGACCGGTCGCCCCCATCTGGATGGCGATCTCCGCCGCGGGCATGTTCGGAATGGTGAGGAGGATCCCCGCCGGTGAAGTGGCCCCCGGTCCGCGCCGGTCGAGGGCGACGGCCTCTTCGGTCAGGCCCGCGGAGCCTCCGCTGCTGGTGCCGACGACCACGGCGACCCGGCTGCCGTTCCAGTCGGCCGGGTCCAGTCCGGCGTCCGCGACCGCTTCCCGTGCGGCAAGGACGGCGAGCTTGACGTATCTCCCCATCCGGAAGGCCGTGCGGCCGCCGACCGCTTCGTCCAGATCGATGCCGGAGACCGTGCAGGCGAAGTCGATCGCGCATCCTTCGAGTTCCGGGACGGTGCGGGCCGGTGAGACCCCGGCGCACACTCCGTCCCAGGTGGTGCCGGTGTCGTTGCCGACCGGGGTGATCATCCCCAGGCCGGTGACGGCGACGGCAGGCCTGTTCATCGGGCGTTGCTCATCGCGGGGTCGCCGCTCACCGCAGCATCGATGAACGTCGTGATGTCGGCGAGGGTGGCGTCCCTGTAGAGCTTGTCGGAGTCGGCCTCGACCCCCAGAGTCTCCTTGATGATGACGGCGAACTCGGCGACGGCGAGGGAGTCCATCTCCAGGCTGTCCATCGTGGAACCCGGAAGGATCTCGGCGGCGGGCACCTTGAAGGTGTTCGTGAGAACGTCGGTGATCCTGGGGTGAATCGCGCTCATGATCTTCCTCTTCGCTAGGTCGCGCAGGTCGTGCGAGTCATGTGGGTGCCGATACCCGGGACTGCGGAACGCACCGTCCCGACGCCGAAGTAACGGGCTTCCGATCTGCCGGTTACGCCTTGCGGCGAACCGATTCGCCAACGATCACCCGCGGCTTCGTACAGCGCCGGGAAAGGACGGATACGGTGCCCCAGTACGCCGGCAGAACGGCCCGGATTCCGAGGGCCCCGACGATGTCCCGTGCCCGGCGCAACTGCCCGGATGTGCGCTCGCCCGAAGCCGTCACCGCTCCCCCTCCGTCTCGGTGCCGGTGTGCCAGGACGCCTCCGGATCGTCGTACGCATCGACGTAGTCGGCCCCCGCGATGGGCCAGTCCGCCAGCACCTCGTCCGGCAGCGCGAAGGACTCGATCAGGGTGGGCAGATGCCCGGCGACGACGGCGATGAGTTGCTCGACGGCGTCCGGCAGGGCATTGGTCTGATCGGTGGTCAGATGACCGGCGGCCAGCAGATCACCGCTGTTGCGAGCCACCCACTGGAGGGCGAACAGCCGCTCCAGTTCGGCCAGTCTCTCGCGGCCCGGCCCTTCGGGCAGTCCTGCGACCGCCTCGGCGTACGCCTCGGCCGCCTTCCGGCGGGCGTGCGCCTCGACGCCTCGCAGGGCGGGCCCGGACGCCGCGTTCCACCGCGTCAGCGGATCACCGTGCGGTGCGTTGCTCATCCGCTCCCTGGCGCGGGCGAACCAGATGTCCTCCATCTGCGCATGCAGCCACCCCAGGAACCGGGGGTCGGCAAGCTGTCCGGTCGCTCGGTCCGCGGTGCCGCAGTCCGCGGCCGAGGAGGCGGCGAAGAGCATTTCGGCGGCGGCCTTGGCGTGGATGGCCAGATTGTCGCCCTCGGCGGTGATCACCGCCTCCGCACCGGTGATCAGCTCGGTCATGCCGTTGTTCTCCAACAGTGCCTGTGCTCCGCACCGTTCGCGGCATTCGAGGACGACGGTACGGGCCTGCCAGGTGATCCACCCCTTGGCGACGGCGACCAGCCGCTCCGCCTCGGCCCGTCCCGTCTCGGTGCCGGTCCCGAGCTGTTCCTCCCATCGGTCGAGGGCCCTGCGGTGCAGCAGGCTCATCGCGAACACCGTGGCCATGGCCTCGGCGAGCGGCCCGTGATGGCTGCGATGGGCGATCACCCGCACCCGTTCCGTGGTGCGCGTCCCTGAGATGAGCCGGTGGCCCCCGTAGCGCACGGCGACGGCGAGTGTCGCGCGCGCGGAACCGACCGCGCAGGCGCTCATGGAGATCTTGCCGACCGTGACGCGCGCGATCGAGGTGAGGAGGCGGCGCCTGCGATTGGGCAGAACACTGCTGAACTCCCCGTCGTCGCCGATCCGTCCGTGCTCACCGCCAAGGAGTGCGTCACGCCCCACGAAGACCCGGTCGAAGGAGGTCAGACAGTGGTCGACGGGGCTGCCCAGGCGCGCCGGGAGCCTGCGGACGCGTACCCCCGGAAGAGCGCGCGTGTCGTCGGTGAGCGGCACCAGGAAGAGAAAGACGCCGTGGTCGGCGCCGTCGGCGAGCAGGCGCGCCGCGACCAGCCCGGTCTTGGGGCCGCCGGCCGGACTGGTGTTGGACATGAACTTCTGCGCCCCGGCGTGCGGGGTCTGCAGCACGAAGCCGTCGCGTGCGCGGTCGTACGTCGCCGTGGTCTCGACGGCCGCCGCGTCGTTTCCGTGCGACACCTCCGTACAGAGGAAGGTGCCGATGCGCCGCAGCCGCAGAAAGTCCGACAGGTCACGGCTGTTGTCGCCGTCGTGGTCGAGGAGGCTGCCGAGGAAGAGGTTGTAGTGGATGCCCGCCACGGTGGTGAGCGCCGGATCGACGGGTCCGAGCCACTCGTGCAGCGCGGCGAGGGCGCGGGGGTCGGCGGCCGGCCCGGCCGCGCTCTCGAGCGCGCTGTTGAGGATCCTCAGCCGTTCGTACGTCAGGGAGAGACGTTCGCCGGGAGTGCCGCCGGCCGGGCGGCGGAACGGCTCGGTGGAGATCAGCCACCGCCAGGAGCCGTGCTCCTGGCGGAAGTTCGCGCCGAAGAGGACGCCTCTCAACAGATCAGCGGTGGAGTGGACGGCGGTGCTGTCGATCGTTGCGCTCATGAACATGAGAACGATGAAGGAACGGCGAGGACACACCCTCGCCGCTCCCACCGGGTCCGACGGGCGGTCCGACCGGTCAGACGCGCTGGAAGGCGAGTGCGACGTTGTGTCCGCCGAAACCGAAGGAATGGCTGACGGCGCGCCGGACGGACTGCCGGCGCGGCTCCTTGGTCACGCAGTCGAGCACGAACCCGTCCGGCAGCGCGTCCAGATTGGCGATCGGCGGCACGATGCCCTGCTCCAGGGTCAGTACGGTCGCCACCGCCTCGATCGCCCCGGACGCGGCGAGGGTGTGTCCGAGTACGCCCTTCGGTGCCGTGACCGAGGGCCGGTGCGGAAAGAGCCGGGAGATGAGCGCGGTCTCCATCGCGTCGTTCAGCGGAGTGGATGTGCCGTGCGCGTTGATGTGGTCGACCTCGTGGGGCGCCCAGCCCGCCTCGTGCAGCGCCGCCTCCACCGCCTGCTGCGCACCGCGCCCGTCGGGTGTCGGGGCGGTGGGGTGGTGGGCGTCCGTACTGGAACCCACGCCGGTCAGCAGCGCGCGCGGCCGTCCGCCGCGGGCGTGCGCGTCGGCGGTCCGCTCCAGCACCAGCACGGCTGCCCCCTCCCCGAGGACGAAACCGTCCCGGTCCGTGGCGAACGGCCGCGACGCGCCCGCAGGATCGCCGCTACGGGTGGAGAGCGCCCCCATCTTTGCGAAGGCCGCCACCACGAGCGGGGTCAGCGCGGACTCCGCACCTCCCGCCACCACCACATCGCATCGGCCCCTCGTCAGCAGATCACGGGCGACAGCGATCGCAGTCGCCCCGGACGCGCAGGCAGTGGCGGGCGCCAGGCTGGGCCCCTGGGCGCACAGCGCGATGGCGAGCTCCCCGGCCGCCGCGTTCGGGATCATCATCGGGACCAGGAGCGGAGAGACCGCGTCCGGTCCCGCCCCGTCGAGCTTGCGAAGGTTGTCGACGAGGACGGATACACCCCCCACGCCGACGCCGAGCACCACGCCGACCCTGCTCCCGTCCCAGTCCTCCGGCGAGAGTCCGGCGTCCGCGACAGCCTGCCCGGCGGCGATCACGGCCAGTTTCACGAACCGTGCCATCCGCCACACCGAGCGCCGGCCCACCGCCGCGTCCAGGTCGAGTCCGTCGACCGGGCAGGCGAAGTCGACCGACAGGCCGGCCAGTTCGTCACAGCGCCGCGCCACGGAGTGTCCCGCGCACAGCCCCGCCCAGAAGGCCTGTTCGTCGGCGCCCGCGGGGGTCACCAGCCCCACTCCCGTCACCGCGACCCCGGTGTCAGCCTGCGTCATGTGCCATTCCTTCCGTCGCGCACTGTGCGTGGTCCGTGCGGGTTCCTGGCCGGCGAAGTACGGCGGGACTCCAGGCCGGACCGCCCCCGAAGGCGGTGATTCCGCTCACCCGTAACCGCCCCCGCATCCGGCTGCACGCCGCCGTCGAGTACGTATCCCCTCGGCACTCGCTGCTCCGATCCCCGCAACCGGTCAGGCCCCGGCTGGCGAACGGCCGTCACCCCGGTGAGGATGCGTTCACTGGGCCGAACGGGGGCGCGAGGAGCCCGCGAGCACAAACGGCTCACGCCCCGCACGCGCCCCCGGCTCACCCGTCCGGAGCAACTCGCCGTGCTGCCCGGACGCGCAGGGCATCCCCTTGGGTCATGGCATCAGAGGACCACGACGAGTCACAGCCCCTCCCGGCCAACGACGAACTGGACGCGCTGCGTGCGCGGGTGACACAGCTGGAGGCGCGTACGCCCGTGCGGTCCCGGCCCCGGATCCGTTCGCTCTTCGCGGTGCTGCTGATCCTCGTCGCGGCCGTCCTCACGCCGCTGAGCGTCGTCGCCGTCTGGGCCAAGAACGACATCGGTGACACCGACCGCTATGTGGCGATGATGAAGCCCCTGGCGTCCGACCCCGATGTGCAGGCCGCGGTGTCGAACCGCGTCACCGACGTCGTCATGACGCATCTGGACGTCCATGCGCTGCTCGAACAGGTGGCCCCCGCGGACCGGCCGGTTCTCGACAAGGCGCTGGGGCGGCTGAGCGGCCCGCTCACCACGGGCCTCACGAACTTCGTGCACGGGACCGTGGAGAAGTTCGTGGCCTCGGACGCCTTCGAGAAGCTGTGGGTCGGCCTCAACCGCGACGCCCATGCGGCGGCCGTCAAGGCATTGACCGGCAGCGGGGGCGGGACCGTGAAGCTCACCGACGACAGGGTCGTCATCGATCTCGCCCCGGTGATCGACCGGGTGAAGCAACTCCTGGTCGATCACGGGCTGACGATCGCCGCGAAGATCCCCGAGATCCACACCGACTTCACCGTGCTGACGTCCGACGCGGTCGGCAAGGCCCAGAAGGGGTTCCGGCTGCTGCAACTGGCCGGGTTCTGGCTGCCGGTGGTGACTCTGGTGCTCGCCGCGGGCGGGGTGCTGCTCGCTGTGCGCCGACGCCGCGCACTGATCACGGCGGCCCTCGCGATCGCGGTGGGCGGTGCGGTGCTGGGCCTGGCGCTGTGGGTGTTCCGCGCCTTCTATCTGGACAGCCTTCCGGCGTCGGTGTCGCAGCCGGCGGCCGCCTCCGTCTTCGACGCCCTGGTCATCTATCTGCGCGCCGTGGTCCGGCTGGTGGTCACGCTCGGCGTGGTCGTGGCGCTCGCGGCCTGGCTCTCCGGCGAGGGCCGCGCCGCCACCCGGGTCAAGGCCATGTGGAACGACGGCATCGGCGCCGTACGCGACGCGGCCGGTTTCACCGGCGGTCCGGTCGGCGCCTGGGTGCACCGGGCGAAGCAGTGGCTCGACTGGACGGTCGTCGCGGTCGCCGCGGCGGTCCTGCTCGTGTGGGACCGGCCGACAGGACTCGTCACGGTGTGGATCGCCCTGGCGGCTCTGTTCGCCCTGGCGGTCGTGGAGTTCCTCGACGACGACAGCCCACCGCACATGCTCCCGTCACCGCACGCGTGACCGCAGGCCCCGCTGCGCCGTCGGGCGGGCGGTGGCACAGCCGTGCTCAGACGCGGGTCAGCGCCGCGCGCAGCTCCGCTTCGTCGGGCGGGTTGGCACCGGCGCGTGCGACGGTGAGCGCCGCGGAAGCAGCCGCGTGCTGCAGCACATCGGTGACGGTCTCCGGATCGATGGCACGCAGCCTGTCCCGTCCTGCGGCGCCGAGCAGCCCGTGCGAGGCGAGGGCGTGCAGCGTGCCCGACATGAACGCGTCGCCCGCCCCCACCGTGTCGACGACCTCGGTGCGGGGCGCGTCGACCCTGGTCCGCGCGGCCGGAGTGAAGGCCGAAGCGCCGTCGGCCCCGCGGGTCACGAGGACGAGGGCGGGTCCACCTGTGGTCAGCCAGCGCGCCGCGACGGACCCCGGGGACTCCCCCGGGTACAGCCACTGCAGGTCCTCGTCGCTGGCCTTGACCACATCGCTGAGTGCGACGCAGCGCTCCACCCGGCGAACGGCCTCGCCGTGGTCGCCCATCAGGGCCGCCCGCACGTTGGGGTCGTAGCTGACGGTCGCGAGGGTACGCAGCGACTCGACGGCGGCGAGGACGGTGGCCGCGCCGGGCTCCATGACCGTCGCGATCGAGCCGGTGTGCACATGGTGGGGCGGCCGCTCCGGTTCCACCGGGGAGAGCGTCCACGTGATGTCGAAGGTGTATGCGGCCCGGCCGACCGCGTCCAGCGCCACCGAGGCGGACGGGGTGGGCCCGGTGGAGCCGTCGGTACGCACCACTACTCCGGCGGACGCCAGATGGTCCGCGATCAGCCGTCCCTCGGCGTCCGGGCCGAGCTGGGTGAGCAGGGTGCTGGACCGGCCGAGTCTGGCGAGTCCGTACGCGACGTTGGCCGGGCTGCCGCCGGGGTGGACCCGGTCGTCCTCGCCCGGCAGCCGGACGATGTCGGCGACACATTCGCCGATGACCAGAAAGCCGGGCGAGCCGGGTGAGTCGAGGGTGTCGACCGTTTCGGGCATGGGTGCGATCTCTCCTAGAGTGCGCGTACGTACGTGTCCTGGTAGACGGCGCGGCCACCGAACACCTCGAGTCCGATCCTGCCTCGCGCGTGCCGGGTGTCGGTCACGTCGATGGTCGGCAGACCCTCGACGAACACCTCGATCCGGCTTCCCCGGGCGCCGATCCGCAAGGACAGCGCCGGCCCGGCGCGGACCAGCAACGGCGCGTCGGCCGGCACGGTCGTCACACCGCCATCCTTGCGGAAGAACCGGGTGGTCCGCAGGTTCGGGTCGAGGTTCACGGCGTAACCGTCCACGGCGCGGGGCGAGGTCACCGAGCCGACCCGCCGCTCGGCGCCCAGCCGGAACGGGGACGGAGGGCGCGGCCGACGCCCGGCCGGTCCCCCCGAGGGGGCCGGCAGCGTCGGACCGGCCGAGGACAGGAGCCCACGCCGGGAAAGGGACACGGTCGTCTCCTCAAGGTGGGGGACGTCGTTCAGGGCCAGAGCGGGCGCGGACCGTCGAAGACGGCGGCCATCTGCCAGGCGTCGAACCGCTCCACGGCGACTGCGCCGACGGCGGCGATGCCCACGCCGAGGGCGTCGGGGCGGGTCGGGTAGATCCGGGCGGCCAGCGCGCGCCCGTTGGCGAAGATCTCCAGCGCGGAGTGGTCGACGAGGACCCGGAGGTTCACCGTGCCGTCGCCGGTCAACGGCAGTTCCCCGTAACGGGGTTCGGTGTCGACAGCCGGGTCGAGGCTGCTGCCCTCCCGGCGCAGTCGCAGGGTGCCGGTGCCGTCCTCGGCGCGTGCCGCTTCGATGAAGGTCCGCTCCGAACCGTCCGGGGTCTCGCGCACCACGAGCCGGGCAACGGCCCCGGGGGCGAGGCGAAGCGTCGTCTCGATGTCGAACTGGTCGCCGCGGACGTCGTCGAGCTGGACGTAGGTCCCGTCGGTGACGGCGAACGCACCGGTGTGGACCGCGTCGCGGCGCAGGCGCGCCAGCTCCGGCAGCGGTGCCTGGGCGAGCAGGCCGTCGGCCCCCAGGGTGACCACGCGCGGCAGGGACATCACTCCGCACCAGCCGGCGTCGGCCATGGCGTCCTCGTCGCGGCCCTCCTGGAGCCAGCCGAGCATGATGCGTCGGCCGAGTGCGTCGCGGGTGGACTGCGGGGCGTAGAAGTACCTCTGTCCGTAGTCGAGTCGGTGAAGTTCGCGCGGTGTGAACGTGTCGCCCTCGTACTGTCCGGTCCAGTAGAGCGGGTGGTGCGTGGTGCCTTCGTCCCAGGCGGAGAACGCGAGGATGTCGGTGCCGTCGATCCGGAACAGGTCGACGCACTCCCACATGGTGCCGGTCCAGTCGAGGTCGGCCGCCGTGCCGGCGCTCGCGTCGCCCGTGAGGAGCGGGCCCACGTACCGCCAGCTGCGCAGGTCCTCGGACTCGTACAGGAACGCCGTGCCGCCGACGCCCCGGATACCCGAGCCGATGAGCTGGCGCCACGTGCCGTCCTCCTGCCACACGCAGTGGTCACGGAAGGCGGTGAGGTCGCCCTCCGGCGGGGCGGCGATCACCGGGTTGGCGGGGTCCTTGCGCCAGCTGCGCAGATCGGGCGATCCGGTGGCCACGCAAGGGAGTTCACGATCGCCGTGCCGACCGGAGTAGACGAGGGTCGGGGTGCCGCCGTCGTCGACGAGGACGCCGGACCAGCAGCCGTCACGGTCGGGGCCGTCGGTCCCGGGGACGAGGGCGACGGGTTCGTCGGTCCATGTGACGAGGTCGCGGCTGGTGGCGTGGCCCCAGTGGATGCGGTGGTGCGCGGCGGCGAGGGGGTTGTACTGGTAGAAGAGGTGGTAGACGCCGTCCCAATGGGTCATCCCATTGGGGTCGTTGAGCCAGCCGCCGGGAGCGGTGAAGTGGAAGCGGGGCCGGTGCGGGTCGAGGACGGCCCGTTCGGCCAAGCCCTTCGGCGCGTCCTGGTGGCGGGCGCGGGGCAGGGTGAGGTCATGGGTCATGATCAGACGTTCTCGGCTTCCGGGGTGGCCGCGGTCAGGACGCGGCGCGCGGTGGGGGTGGCGGGGGCGTACAGATGGCAACGCACCCAGTGCGGCTGTCCGTCGTCCTCACCGATGAGGTGACGGACGGGCTCCGTGCGGCTGCACGTGCCTTCGTTCTCGTACGGGCACGACTCGGGCGTCAGCACGGCGGCGCGCAGCCCGGCCCGCACAACCGGGTCGTAGCCCCCGGTGCGCTCCGGGTCGGGCACGGCCGACAGCAGGAGCTGGGTGTACGGGTGGGCGGGGCGGTCCATCAGGGCGAGCGAGTCGCCGCCCTCGACGAGTTCACCGGCGAACAGTACCTGCGTCGTGTCGGCGACATACCGGGCCGAGGCCAGGTCGTGCGTGATGTACAGCATGGAGATGCCGTGCTCGTCGCGCAGCCGCCGCATCAGGTTGAGGATGCCGACGCGTACGGAGACGTCGAGCATGGACGTCGGCTCGTCGGCGAGGACGAGCCGGGGGTCGACGGCGAGCGCGCGAGCGATGGCGACACGCTGACGCTGACCGCCGGAGAGTTCGTGCGGGTACGACTGGAGCATGTCCTCGGTCAGCCCGACCGTGGTGATCAGCTCCCGCAACTCGTCCTCGCCCGCGGGCCGCCCGTGCACGAGCAGCGCCCGACGCAGGAAGTGCTCGACCCGGTGAACGGGATTGAGAGAACCGAACGGGTCCTGGAAGACCATCTGGACGGTTGAGCGGTAGGCACGGGACGCGCCCCGCTTCTGCGTCTTCAGTACGTCCTCGCCGTCCAGCAGTACCTGACCGGAGCTCGGCTGTTCCAGCCGGGCCAGGCAACGGGCGAGGGTCGACTTACCGCTGCCGGACTCGCCGACGAGGGCGATAATCCGGCCGTGCGGGATGTCGAGGTCGACGGCGTTCAGTGCCCGGTGACGGTCACGGGAGAACAGCCCGCCCATCCGGAAGTCCTTGGTGAGCCCGCGCACGCTCAGCAGCGGGGCACGGGTCGCGGTGGCCGGGGCCGTCATCGCGCGCCTCCGCTGGTACGGGCGACGAAGCGGCCGGCGGCCACTTCGCGCAGGTCGGGGATGTTGGTCGAACAGTCGGACCGGTCGTCCGGGCAGTGGGCGTGGAAGCCGCAGCCGTGTTCCGTGCGTGGGGTGTCGGCGAGGCCGGTGAGCTCGACGCGCGGTCCGGTGAGCGGCGGAAAGGCGTTCATCAGCGCCTGGGTGTAGGGGTGCAGCGGTTGGGCGAAGAGTTCCTTCGCCGCCGCGAGCTCGACGAGCCGCCCCCCGTACATCACGCCCATCCGGTGGGACAGCTCGACCATCAGGGACATGTCGTGGGTGATGAACAGGACGGAGAAGCCCAGCTCGCACTGGAGGTCGCCGATCTGGTCCATGATCTCCTGCTGCACGACGACGTCGAGCGCGGTGGTCGGCTCGTCCATGATGAGCAGCGTCGGCTTCAGGGCGACGGCCATGGCGATGACGACGCGCTGGCGCATTCCGCCGGAGAGCTGGTGCGGGTACGCCTTCAGCCGGGCCGGGTCGATGCCGACGAGTTCGAGGAGTTCCCCGGCGCGGGCCCGGGCCTGGCGCTTCCTCGTCCGCTCGTGGGTGGTGAAGATGTCGCCGATCTGCTCGCCGATGGTGAGGACCGGGTTGAGCGAGTTCATCGCGGACTGGAACACCATGGCGATCTCGCGCCAGCGGAAGGCGCGCAGTTCGCGCGGGTCCATGGCGAGGACGTCACGGCCGTTGAAGACAACCGATCCGGCGGTGATCTGCGCGGGCGGCTTCAGCAGGCGCATCACGGCGTTGGCGACCGTCGACTTGCCGCAGCCGGACTCCCCGGCGAGGCCGAAGATCTCGCCCGCGCCGATGGTGAAGGAGACGTTGTCGGCGCCGACGACGGTGCGGCCGTCCCCGCCGTACTCGACGCGCAGGTTCCGTACGTCGAGGACGGGTTCGCGGGAGGGAACCGGCCGGTGGGGGGAGGCGGTCCGGTAGGAGGGCACGGTCATCGTTCAGCCCTTCTTCGTGGCGGTCCTGGGGCGGCGTGCGCGCAGCCTCGGGTTGGTGATCTCGTCGACCGCGTAGTTGACCATCGCGAGGGAGAAGGCGACGAGGGCGATACACAGGCCGGAGGGCACGAACACCCACCAGGCGCCGGTCATCAGCGCGCCGTCGTTGCCGGCCCAGTACAGGTTGGTGCCCCAGCTGACGACGCTCGCGTCACCGAGGCCGAGGAACTCCAGGCCCGCCTGGGCGCCGATGCCGAAGATGACGCAGCCGAGCAGCGTCGTCATGACGACCGACGCCATGTTGGGGAGGATCTCTCGGAACATGATCCGTACGGCGCGTTCACCGGTGACGACGGACGCGGCGACGAAGTCCTTGCCACGGATCGACTTGGCCTGGGCGCGCAGCACCCGGGCGGAGCCCGCCCAGCCGGTGACGACGAGGACCAGGATGACGGTCGTGGTGCCGGGCGGCATGAACGCGGCGAGGATGACCAGCAGCGGTACGCCGGGCACGAGCAGGAAGATGTTGGTGACGAGCGAGAGCACGTCGTCGACGAGCCGCCCGAAGTAGGCGGACGCCATGCCGACGAACACGGCGAGGGCGGTCGCGGCGATCCCGACCGAGAAGCCGACGAGCAGCGAGCTGCGCGCACCCCACAGGGTCAGTGCGAGGACGTCCTGCCCCTTGGCGGTCGTACCGAGCGGATGGGACGCCGACGGCGCGACGGCGCCCAGACTGTTGATCTTCGACGGGTCGCCGGGGGCGATCAGCGGCGCCAGCAGCGCGAGCAGCACGAACAGCACCAGGACGACGGCACCGAACAGCGCCTTGCGGTTGGCGAGGAGCGAGCGCAGCAGCCCGGCACGGGCGCGACGGACCTTCGGGGCGGCGGCGACCGGGGGCGCCGCCCGTGGCACGGCGAGCTCCGTGCGGGAGTCGAGGACACTCATGGGGCTTCTCCTTCTCCAGTCGTTCAGCGGACGCGCACACGCGGGTCGAGACGGACGTAGACGAGGTCGACGAGGAAGTTGGAGACCAGTACGGCGGCGGTGATGGTGAGGAAGATCCCCTGCATCAGCGGGTAGTCGAGGCCCTGGACCGCGGCGAGCAGCTGGAAGCCGACGCCCGGGTAGGCGAAGACGACCTCGGTGAGCAGCGCGCCGCCGACCACGAATCCGAGCGCCATGCCGAAGTTGGTGACCGACGGCAGCATCGCGTTGCGTGCGGCGTAGCGGAACATGATCCGGCTGGGGCTGAGCCCCTTGGCCTCGGCCATCGTGATGTAGTCCTCGGCGACCGTGGCGATCATCGTGTTGCGCATGCCGAGCATCCAGCCGCCGATCGACACGAGGACGATCGTCAGTGCGGGCAGCACCAGGTGCGAGGCAGCGTTGGAGACGAATGCCCAGGACAGGTCCGGGCTGAAGCCGACGTCGAAGGCGTGCCGCATGGGGAACCAGCCGAGCGTCATGCCGAACAGGTAGAGGGCGCCCATGGCGAGCCAGAAGTACGGGAACGAGCCGGCGAAGACGAGCAGCGGCGGGAACACCGAGTCGAGGACGCCACCGCGGCGCCAGGCGGCGAGGATGCCCAGCAGATTGCCGATGACGACGGCGACGACCAGGGCGGTTCCGCCGAGCAGCAGCGTCCAGCCGATCTGCGAGGCGATGACCTCGGAGACGGGGGTCGGGAAGCGGGAGATGGAGATGCCCATGTGCCCGGTGCAGACGTCCTTGACGTAGTCGAGGTACTGCTGCCACAGCGGCCGGTGGTCGAGGCCGAAGAGCCGGCGGAGCTGGTCGATCTGCTCGGGCTGCATCTGGCTCTGCGAACGCGCGAACATCCGGGAGACCGGGTCGCCGGGCATGAAGCGGGGCAGCATGAAGTTCAGGGTGACGGAGGCCCAGAAGGCCAGCAGGTAGAAGCCCAGGTTGCGCAGGAGGTAACGCACTGGTCCCTCTCCGATCTTGAGGGGCCGGTGGCCCGCCGCAGCTGTTGTCGGCGCGGGCGGGCCACCGGGGTGAGTGGGGACGTCAGTGCTGTCGGTTCTTGACGGGCTTGAGGCTCGTCAGGACGAGGACGGTGGTGTCACCGCGGTTGGTGAGCGTGGCGTACGGGTTGTCCGCCGTCGGCCAGCCGGTGAACCGGATGTCGGTGTACGCGCCCCACTCCGGGCCGGGAAAGAGCGGCACCACGGGCGCGTCCTCGGCGAACAGCCTCTGCAACGCGTCGGCCTTCGCCTTCTGACCGGCCTCGTCGGTGGCGGCGGCGAACTCGTTCAGCAGCCGGTCGGCCTTCTTGTCGCCGAAGCGGTGGTAGTTGCTGACCGCCTTGGTGCCGACGGGCTTCACCGACTCGGTGCCCATCGTGGTCCGGTAGAACTGGAACGGTGTGGCGCCGTTGTCGCTCCACACGATTCCGGTGTCGTAGTCGCCGGTCTCGTAACCGCTGACGACAGCGGCCCAGTCGGGGGACTTCACCTGGGCGGTGACGCCGATCCCGGCGAGGTTCTGCTTGATGATGTTGGCGACGGACAGCCAGTCGGAGGAGGCCGAGCCGACCGAGACGTCGAAGGTGAACGGCTTGCCGTTCTTCAGCCTGCGCCTGCCGTCCGAGCCCTTCGGGTACCCGGCCTCGTCGAGCGCCTTGCCGGCAGCGGCGGCGTCGTGCTTCGTCCAGGTGCAGGACGCGGCGAGGGCGGCGTCGCGCCACTTGTCGTAACCGCCGGACAGGCCGGTGCAGTCGGCCGGCTCCGTGTACCCGTTCATGCCGACCTTGGTGACGCTCTCACGGTCGACGGCCTGGCTGAGCGCCTTGCGCACCTTCGGGTCGTCGAACGGCGCCTTGGTGGTGTTCATGGTCCACTCGACCATCGACCCGGTCCGCGGGTACCAGAAGGCGTTGTGCTTCGGGTTCTTGTCGACGAAGCTCTTCTGCACGTCGGGGATGAAGGACTGCGTCCAGTCCGCCTCGCCGTTCACGAACGCCAGGTTGGCGCTGTCGTTCCCGGAGAAACCGAGCACCCGGATCCCGGCGACCTGCTGCTTCTTCGGCTGCCAGTACTCGGGGTTCCTGCGGAGCTCGTACGACTGGCTCTGGAAGTTGGCGACCTTGGTGTACGGGCCCGTGCCGACCGGGTTCGGGTTGGTGTCCTTCGCCGGGTCCTTGACCTTCTCCCACACGTGCTTGGGCACGATGATCTGCTTGCCCAACTCGAACAGGCCGGGCGAGTAGGGCTTGGTGAGGCTGAAGACCACCTTGTCCGCGCCCTCGGCCGTCGCCGCCTTCAGATACTCGTAGCCGCCGATCAGCTTCTTCTGCAGTGCGAAGGTGTACGCGACGTCCTCGGCGGTCAGCGGCTTGCCGTCGGACCATGTGACGCCGTCCCTCAGCGTGAACGTCACCGTCCGGCCGTCGGCACTGGTCTCCCAGGAGGTGGCCAGCCACGGCGTGGCCTTGCCGTTGGCAGGGTTGTAGACGAGCATCGCCTCGTAGATCGCCTGGGTGGTCAGGGGCGCCACGACCTGGCCGGGGGCGAAGGGGTTGAAGTTCCGGGTGAAGGTGGCGAAGTCCTCACGGGGAATGGTGAGGAGCTGGTCGCCGGAGGTGTCCCCCGCGGCGTTCGTACCGGTGCCGCTGCAGCCGGTGAGCAGCAGGGCCGCGGCGACGACGGGGGCGGCGAGTACGGCGGGCCGGAAACGCCGGGCACGTATGGTCGGTGCCATAATGTGGCTTCTTCTCTCTCTTCACTGTGCCGAAGACGGGTGAGGATCCCCGTCGGACTGATTCGCAGTCAGACCGACGAGCGTTCGATCAGCGGGCAGTCGACCGTCACCTGTGTGGTGGTGAGCGGCTGGCCCGCTGTGAGAGCGCCGAGCATGTCAACGCCCTTTGCTCCCATGGCTTCGAAGGGCAGGGCGACCGTGGTGAGGCCGGGCCGCAGGTAGGCGGCGATGAGTTCCTGGTTGTCGAATCCGATGACGGCGATGTCGTCGGGGATCCGCAGTCCGCGTTCCTTGATGGCGTCGTAGGCGCCCATCGCCATCCGGTCGTTACCGCAGAACAGGGCGGTCGGGCAGTGACCCGGATCCGCACGGTCGAGCAGTTCGCAGGCCGCCGCGTAGCCGCCGTCCGCGGTGGCATGCCCGGACACCACGAGGGTGTCGTCGATGTCGGCGCCGGCTTCGCGGAGCGCCTGCTCGTACCCCTGGAGCCGGCCGACGGCGGCCGGGATGCCGGTGTCGAGGTTGATGAACCCGATGCGCCGGTGGCCCGCGTCGATCAGCCGCCGGGTCGCGGTGTACCCGCCCGCCACCTCGTCGGGCACCACGGACGGCAGGGCGCCGTCCACGTCGAAGCAGTTCACCAGGACGACCGGCACCTCACGGGCGGCGGGCGGCAGTGTCACAGCGCGGTGCCAGGTCGTGGCGTACAGCAAGCCCTCGGCGCGCTGCTCGAGGAGCTTGTCGAAGGCTGCGGCCTCCATGGCGGGGTCGCTGTCGCCCGCGGTGATGAGGAGGAATTTCCCGTCGGCCCAGGCCCGGTCCTGAGCACCCTTGATCACATCGACGGCGAACGGCGCAGTAACGATCTCGGTGATGAGCCCGTACCACTCGCTGCGCTTGGCGGCGAGCGCGCGGGCTCCGGCGTTGGGCCGGTATCCGAGCTCCTCGATCGAGGCCCGGATGCGGGCCCGGGTGTCCTCGGGGATGGCGGCGTCGGCACGCTCGTTGAGCACGAAGGAGACGGTGGTCCGCGAGACGCCCGCATGGCGGGCGACATCGCTCATCGTCACGCGGCGCCCCTTGTTCGTAGCCATGTTCGACTGCCCCCTGCGTCCCGCCGGTGGCGGGCCACGCTCTGGTTACGCGCTTTAGTAACGCGCGTTAGTAGATGTTGCAGGCAAGTTACGAGGGGTGGGCCGACGGTGTCAAGAGGGGCGACGGCCGGTGTCCTTTGACACGCCTGAAAGGCGTACGGGGACTCCGGCGCGGTGGCGGATCAGGAGGCGTCCTCGCGCCCCTCCTCCCCGTACCGCCGCTCGAACTTCGCGACCTGCCCCTCGGTGTCGACGACCCGCGCCTTGCCGGTGAAGAAGGGGTGGCTCTCGGCGGAGATCTCCACATCGATGACGGGGTAGGTGTTGCCGTCGTCCCAGTCGATGGTCTGGTCGCTGGACGCGGTGGACCGGGTCAGGAAGGCGTAGCCCGCGGAGCGGTCGCGGAAGACGACGGGACGGTAGGAAGGGTGCTTGTCCTGCTGCATGCCTGCTCCTGGGGGACGTACGTACGGACTCGGCTCAGCCCAGCCTCGCGAACGAAGCCGGTGGGCGCGATCGCAGACGGTCCGTACGGGGGGCTGTGCCGTGCCACGGCTACGAACAGGTGCCTTCACGACTCCGGTCGAGTCACCGACTGCTTCACAAGGGCACGCAACCGTCTCGTGGGCCGTACCAGCCGCTGGATGTCACTCAGCATGATGTCACTCAGCATGCGCGGTCACCCTGACGTGGCTTCTACCGCGGTTCCGTGAACGCCCCGGGCAGTCGCTCCTGAGGCGCGACCGTGCACGACCCAAGAAGCTGGCACACTCTTCCCTGGCAAGGGGCGGGCGGGAACCACGGGGGACGAAGCATGGGTGCGCTGGGCTTCGTCTTCATCTCATTGCCCGTTCTCGCCATCGTGAGCTTCACCTGCTTCGCCGCATGCCGTGCCCAGCAAGCAAGAGCGTTGAAGATCCTGTCAGTTGTATTCCTGGCGACGGGGCTGCTCTGCCTCCTGACGCCCGTCGGTCTTGTGGGCTTCCTCTGGCTCACGCTGTAGGGAGCGGACCGGCCTTGTCGGACTGTTCGCGGCCGTTGCCCCGGTCTGCGGCCTCATGCCGGTAGCCCTACGGCTTGCGGTCACCGCACGGTCCAGCGCTCGGTGACGGACCCTCCGACCCGTCATGAGGCTCGGTACACCGGACAGATCACAGGCATCCCATCTGCTGCTTCATGGCGGGCCACGCCTCCACCCCGTCCGGGGTGCGGACATAGGCCCTGGACATGTCGTCGGTCAGCCACAGTTCCCGGTCGTCCAGGTGGTAGCCCGTGGACCGCGCATCGGCGGGCATCGTCACGTCACCGTCGTACGCCGAGGTGAGCATGCCCGAGGGCAGTACGCCCTCCGGATCACGCGCGTACACCTTCCGGTCGGCCGAGCCCTCCCCTCCCGAACCCGTACCCCATTCAAGGAAGTCCGCCTTCTGCCAGTCGCAGTGCGCCGAGCCTGCCGAGCTGCTCACCTTGGACACGGGCACCCGGCGGCCGTTCTTGTCGGTCCAGACCCGGTACGGCCGCTTGTCCGTATAGCTCGCCGGCAGCTCCGCCGGGTCGCACGTGGCGGTGGTCTCCGGACCCCAGCCCGGACGTCCCTTGAGGTCCTTGGCGACGATGATGGCAATCTTCGTCCTGCGGTCCACGTCGAACGAGTACAGGACCCGGTCCGCTTCCTTGCGTTCCACGCGGTAGCCGTACTGGGGCAGATCGGGCTGCTCGATCTCGAAGTGCAGCTTCAGCCCTTCCTCGGGGGTCGCCCCGCCGTCACTCTTGCTCCAGGGTTCGCTGCCGCCGCCGGAGTAGATGTCCCCGTCGCACTCCAGAGCGCGGCCGGCGGCCCCCGATTCCGTCCTCCTCGCCTGCGGGGTGTCGCCTTCGACGTTCGGGTGGGGCAGATGGAGCGGACCGCTGTAGGGCGCGGCCGGCCGGTTCCCCTCGGTCACAAGGTCGTCGGGGACACCCCCGCCGCACGCCACCGCCGACAGCGCGGTCACCAGGACCACCGCGATCGTTCCGCCCACCCTGTCTCTGTTCATGCCCCGCCCCTGTCCCCGCTCGGCCCGCGGCCGTTGCCGCTTGCCCGTCGGACGTACCGGGCGGTGCGACGGTTCCGGCGCGCGCTACCGGCCCTGCGCCGATTCGACCGCGTCCGCCACCATCGTCAGGAACCGTGCATGGGCTCGGGGACTGCAGACCGGTTCCGGATTCCACGGCACCACCGCGGCCTCCCTCTCCAGCGCCGACCAGTCCGCGTTCGACCGGAGCCGGTCCAGGGGCGCGGCGTTGGACCGGATGTCGGTGAGCAGAATCCCGGGCCGCAGTCGCGCCGCCTCCGCCCAGCGGACCGTGGACCAGTTGGCGCCGGGCCCCTCGGCCGGGTCCACGAGGTCGACGCCCAGCTCCGCCAGCACACGCAGCTCCGGCCACATGCGGGGACGGGCGAGATGCGCCTGGTCCTGCCCGGCCGGCGACAGGGCGAGGACCCGGGGCCGGGACGGACCGGCGGCGAGTACGCGCAGCCGCTCCCGGGCTGTTTCCAGGTCCTGCGTCGCCACGGCCCCTCCCTCGGTCCCGAGTGAGCGGGCCAGCTCGGCGAACCGGTCAGCGATGCCGGCGAGGGTGCGGGCCTGCCCCACATCGATGACGACGACCGGAACGTGCTCCTCCAGGTGCTTGGCGGTCTCCGGGGCCAGCCCGTAGACATGCCCTCCCCCGTAGCTGACGGCCACCACGAGGTCCGGCTCGCCCCGCAAGAGGGTGTCCACGTCCAGGACGCTGCCCGCACCGAGATAATCGACCTCGGTGAGCGGCAGCGATCCGGTCTTGGCCCGGTCGGGCGCCTCGCCGTCGTGGTCCGAGCCGAAGATCCCGCTCGGACGTATCCCGTGGTCCCACAGCGTGGCTCCGGCCTGGACATAGGCGAGCACACGCGCCGGGCGCCGCCCGGCACTCGACAGTTGTCCACGGTCGTCGGAGAACTGCCACTCGGTCCGCTCGCTCACATCGCACACCCTTCTGCGCGGCTGCCCGTCACTGGTCCGGCTACACGAGTACCTGCCCAGGTCCTTGCCTGGGCATCCCTCGGCGTGGCGGCGGCCCCGCACACGCCTCCGGCCGATCGATGACACGTCGCGGTATGTGATCCTGGCGCATGAGTGATCCAGCCCGGGTGGCCGTCGATCGTCACCCAGGTCACGGCCTCGCTCCGACCGTCGCGGACGAACCGACCGGCATGTTGGCGGCCTGCCGTCGGCAGACACAGGCCGAGAAGGGCGAGGCCGTCGTCGGTGTGACGGGGCTACCCGACCGGTGCCTGACGGAGATCTCGGATGCGCGGTCCGTGCTCCGTGACGATCCCGTCCTGACGGCCTGCATCGGGGACGCGCCCGTGGGCTGTCTCGTCGTGACGGCCGCGGTCGAGGGACGTACGGAGGTCGAGCGGCTGTGGACGGACCCGGGGTCCGGGGCCGAGGCATCGCGTCCGGGCTGTTCGGCGCTGCCCTTGCGTACGCCGAGGAGTGCGGGGTCCCGACGGTCCGTCTGTCCGCGTGGAGGTGGCGCACGGGCACCGTCGCCCTGTACGAGCGGCTCGGCTTCACGCACACGGAACCATGGGACGGACGAGACCAGTTGATGTGCGTGCAACGGACGCGATGAGCCCGGCGCCAGGGCGTTCCGCGGAGTCTCGCCCGGCATGCGGGTGGACGGCGAGACTCTGCGACACGTCCTCGGGTCCTTCTTCCGGATCGGGCCCGGCACGGTCCGGAAGGAAAGTCCCTACAGGTCCGACGCGGTGCTCCGTCCCAGATAGGTGACCGGTCCGGGGTCGGGAACCTCGATCTCGGCAAACCCCAGGCGGTCGTAGAAGGCTCTGGCCGAAGTGTTCGCCGTGAGCATGGACAGGTGCACGGCCCCGACCTCCTTGGCTCGCAGAGCAGCCAGGAACGTGCGCATCAATGCTCTGCCGTACCCCTTCCGCTGCCATGCGGGAAGCAGATCGATGTGCAAGTGGGCGGGGTGGGCGGCCACTTCGGGGACCATCATCCGTTCCGGGTTGTGCAGGAGGGCGGTCATCTCCTCGCTGGGGGTGCGCGGCGGGCCGTCCGGTTCCGGAAAGCGCTCCTCGACCAGGGGCAGCCACTGCTTCCGGAACGCCGTCACGAACTGCGCGGTGTCGGCGGTCCCCAGGATGTAGCCGACCGCCCGGCCCGTGCCGTCGTCGATCACAAAGGCCAGATCGGGCTCGAGGTAGGCGTAGGGCGTGGCAAAGATCGAGGGCACCAGTTCCGGGTCCGGATACAGATGCCGGGAGTCCCCGCCGTTGTCGGCCGTCCGGACACAGATGTCGGAAAGGGCCGGGTGGTCGTCGGGGTGGTAGGCCCGTGGGCCGGGAGGCTGGGTCATCGCCTCATCCTGCCGATACTGGGAGCGCTCCCACAAGTCTCCGTATGCGGAAACCAGCAGAACGCGTCGGGTCCACCGGCAATGACGCGGACTCCGGCAGAAAATTCCTCGGAACACGACGGGGTTGCGTGTCGATCCGGGCAGCAACCGTTCGTATAGAAGGTGAGACGCCGGCACGGTGCCGACGTCGCACCCCAGGAGGAACACCATGAAGCACTATCTGCTCAGCGTGATCACGCCGACCGAGGGAGAGATGCCCGCCCCCCAGGTGCTGGAAGGCATCATGCGGAACGTCGAGGCCTTCCACCAGGAGCTCCGGGAGGCCGGGGCCTGGGTGTTCGCCGGAGGTCTGAACGCCCCGAACACGGCGACCGTGGTGCGGGCGAAGGACGGCGGCACACTGCTCACCGACGGCCCGTACGCCGAGGGGAAGGAGTACCTCGGCGGGCTGTGCATCATCAAGGCGCCCGATCTGGATGCGGCCCTCGACTGGGGCCGGAAGGCCGCGCGGGCGATCACCCTGCCCATCGAGGTCCGACCGTTCGAGGGTGAAGTGGAGGGCTGATGCCCGGCGCTGTCCGGCAACCCGGCGCCGCCGAGCCGCCCCCTCCCACCGGCGCATCGACCGTACTCACCACGGACATCGAGCGTCTCTTCCGCGAGGAGTACGGCCGCTCGGTGGCCGTACTCGTGCGCGCCTTCGGTGACATCGACATCGCGGAGGAGGCGGTCCAGGAGGCGTTCGCCACCGCGTTGGACCGGTGGCCGTCGGCCGGCTTGCCGCCCGCACCGGCCGGCTGGATCATCACCACGGCGCGCAACCGGGCGATCGACCGCCTGCGCCGGGAGGCCTCCCGCGCCGACCGTCAGGCCCGGGCGGCGCAGGCGCAGTCCCTGAACGCCCGGAACGAACCGGTCGAGGAGGGTCCCGTGCATGACGACCGGCTGCGGCTGATCTTCACCTGCTGTCACCCCGCGCTCTCCACCGGTGCGCAGGTCGCGCTGACGCTGCGACTGCTGGGCGGGCTGAGCACGGCGGAGCTCGCGCATGCGTTCCTGGTGCCCGAACCGACCATGGCGCAGCGACTGGTGCGCGCCAAGGGGAAGATCCGTGATGCCCGGATTCCCTACCGGGTACCGGCCGACGCCGATCTTCCGGACCGGGTCCGGTCGGTGCTCGCCGTCGTGTATCTGATCTTCAACGAAGGGCATACGGCGAGCTCCGGCGACCAACTGGTGCGCAATGACCTCTGTGCGGAGGCCATCCGCCTCGGACGGCTCCTGGCCGGTCTGATGCCGGACGAACCGGAGGTGCGAGGACTGCTGGCGCTGATGCTGCTCACCGAATCGCGCCGCACCGCCCGTATCGGCCCGGACGGTGCGCTGGTGCCCCTCGCCGAGCAGGACCGAAGCCGGTGGGACAACGAGCTGATCGCCGAGGGTCAGGCGCTCGTACGGCAGTGTCTGCGCCGCGACCGGCCCGGCCCCTACCAGATCCAGGCCGCGATCAACGCGGTGCACAGCGATGCGCCGACCGCGGCCGACACCGACTGGGGGCAGATCCTGCGGCTGTACGACCAGTTGCTGGCGCAGGCACCGACGCCGGTGGTGGCGCTCAACCGTGCCGTCGCGGTGGCCGAGGTCGAGGGACCGGGCGCGGCGCTCCCGCTCGTGGAGCAACTCGCACTCGACCGCTATCACGTGTTCCACGCCGTACGGGCCGACCTGCTGCGGCGCCTGGGGCGTACCGCCGAGGCGGCGACGGCGTACGACGCGGCGGTCGCACGTACGCAGAACGCCGCCGAGCAGGAGTTCCTTCGCCGTCGGCGCCGGGCTCTGCCGGCGGGCTGAGCATGACCTCGTCGTAGGCCCTGTTCTCGTATGGCTACGGCCAGGTGGGGCGTGTAGCGCTGAGTAACTACTCGGGGCTGCGGTCGCGCTGCTGGAGCTGAGCTGATTGTCCGTACAGAGGGGACCGACGGCGTTCCGTGGGTCGCCGTGGCCGACTTGCCCGTGGCGAGCCCCGGGGTCGGAGCCGGGCCGCCGGGCGCCTGCGCGCCGCCGCTCGGTAAGGGCCCGGCGGCCGGGGGCGCCGCGACGGCGGGGCTGAGCAGCACCGATCCGTGTTGCGCAATGGGATCGAGGTGAATCGACGCAGCTCGGCAGCGATGTCGGGGAACCTATCAGGTGCCACAGGTGTGGCGCTGTCCTTCGCCGGGGTGCGGGAACGGGCGGAAGGCGGAGTGTTCACGCATTCGCTCCAAGTACAGAGGATGGGTGGGTGACGCGGCCGGGGCCCGCGGACGCGGGCCCCGTACCGGGAGGGTGCAACTGCCACCGGCTCAGATGTCGAGGAAGCGGACGTCCTTGGCGTTGCGCTGGATGAAGGAGCGTCGGGCTTCGACGCCCTCACCCATCAGCACCGAGAACAGGTCGTCGGCCTGCGCGGCGTCGTCCAGGGTGACCTGGCCGAGGACGCGGTGGTCCACGTCCATGGTGGTGATGCGCAGTTCCTCGGCGTTCATCTCGCCCAAGCCCTTGAAGCGCTGGATGGTGTCGTCGCGCAGGCGCTTGCCGCTGCCGGTTCCGCGCGTGACGAGTGCGTCGCGCTCGCGGTCGGAGTAGGCGTACTCGAAGTCGTCCCGGCCCCACTTGATCTTGTACAGCGGGGGGCGCGACAGGTAGACGTGACCGGCCTCGACCAGCGGCCGCATGAAGCGGAACAGGAAGGTCAGCAGCAGGGTGTTGATGTGCTGGCCGTCGACGTCGGCGTCCGCCATCAGGATGATCTTGTAATAGCGGAGCTTCTCGATGTCGAAGTCCTCGTGCACACCGGTACCGAAGGCACTGATCAGCGCCTGGACCTCGGTGTTCTGGAGGATCTTGTCGATGCGCGCCTTCTCGACGTTCAGGATCTTGCCGCGGATCGGCAGGATGGCCTGGTACATCGGGTTGCGGCCGGACTTCGCGGAGCCGCCGGCCGAGTCGCCCTCGACGATGAAGATCTCGCACTTCGTCGGGTCGTTCGACTGACAGTCCGACAGCTTGCCCGGCAGCGAAGCCGACTCCAGCAGCCCCTTGCGACGCGTCAGGTCACGGGCCTTGCGGGCCGCGACGCGCGCCGTGGCCGCCTGGATCGACTTGCGGACGATGTCCGCGGCCTCGTTCGGGTTCCGGTCGAACCAGTCGTTGAGGTGCTCGTGCACGACCTTCTGCACGAAGGTCTTCGCCTCCGTGTTGCCCAGCTTGGTCTTCGTCTGACCCTCGAACTGCGGCTCACCCAGCTTCACCGAGATGATCGCCGTCAAACCCTCACGGATGTCCTCACCCGCGAGGTTGTCGTCCTTCTCGCGCAGGAACTTCTTCTCCCGCGCGTACCGGTTGACCAGACCCGTCATCGCCGCGCGGAAGCCCTCTTCGTGGGTACCGCCCTCGTGCGTGTGGATCGTGTTCGCGAAGGAGTACACGCTGTCGGAGAACTGGGCGTTCCACTGCATCGCGACTTCTACCGACAGCAGGCGCGCGGTGTCCTCCGCCTCCAGCGAGATGATCGACGGGTGGACGGGGTCGCCCTTGCGCGAGTTCAGGTACTTCACGAAGTCGACGATGCCGCCCTCGTAGAAGTACTTCACCGTCCGCGCCACCGGCTCGGACACGTCCGCGTCCGGGTCGTCGGCGCCCACCGTGGCCTTCGCGGATTCACGCTCGTCGGTCAGCGTCAGGGTCAGGCCCTTGTTGAGGAAGGCCATCTCCTGGAAGCGGCGCGACAGCGTCTCGAAGGAGTACTCGGTGGTCTCGAAGATGTCGCCATCGGCCCAGAACGTCAGCGAGGTGCCGGTCTCGGAGGTCTCCTCGTGCTGCTTGAGCGCGGCGGTCGGCACGCCCTTCTCGTACTCCTGGCTCCAGCGGTGCCCGCCGCAGCGCACCTCCGCCTCCACCCGCGTCGACAGGGCGTTGACCACCGACATGCCCACGCCGTGCAGACCGCCGGAGACGGCGTAGCCGCCGCCGCCGAACTTGCCGCCCGCGTGCAGCACCGTCAGTACGACCTCCAGGGCCGGCTTTCCCTCGGACGGCACGATGTCCACCGGGATGCCACGCCCGTTGTCGACGACCTTGATCCCGCCGTCGGCCAGGATCGTCACGTCGATGCGGTCCGCGTGCCCCGCGAGGGCCTCGTCGACCGAGTTGTCGACGATCTCGTGGACCAGGTGGTGCAGACCGCGCTCGCCGGTCGAGCCGATGTACATGCCAGGCCGCTTGCGGACCGCCTCCAGGCCCTCCAGGACCTGGATCTGGCTGCCGGTGTAGGACGTGTCCCCCACGTTGCCCGTGGTGGGCGCGGGTGCGGTGGCGTCGGCCGAATGGTCGGAGGGAATGCCGGGATCGGTCACAGGGGCGCTCTCTTTTCTGGCACGACAAACCGTGCTCCCACCCAGTGGGGCGGGAGCGGCATGACGTCGGACGGAGGTCGGTGCAGGGGCCCCGCCGACCGGCCAGGCCCTGTTCCGCAAGGTTCACCATAGAACCGAGAACTAGGTTTTGCATACCCGACACGAGTATTTCAGACAGGGCCACAAGTCCCCTGGACGCCCCCTTGGCGACCGCGCAGCCATCCAGGCGATCCCCCCTACACATGGCGCACTAAAGCTCCTTAGATCGCCATGCATGGATTCTCTCGTCTGGTGTCGCGGTCCGCTGAAAAAAGGGACCCGGGCACGGCCTGGAATTGCTCCGCGGAGCCCCTCGAAGCCGCCTACGGAGACATGAGGCATCCACCTCAAGGTCATCTACCCGCAGTCCCGGGTGGAGGCGCCCACAGCGCATTGCCGCCGATTCGTGGGCGGCGGCGTGAAGGGCATCGAGCACGTCGCGGTGGCGGTAAAGGAAGGTGTGATCGACGCTGGCGGCGCGGGCGATGATCGAGCCTTCTCAGCCGCCTTTGGCGCGTACCTCTCACACCCCAACGAGGCTGCTGAACGGCCCAGACCATGGCCTGTCAGCACTTCTGACGCCGGTTTCCTGTGCCATTACTACTCCGACCTCACCTTCGCCTCCACCCCTCGCGACCACCGCCTCACCATGGCCGGGCTCAGCCCGGACCTGTGGGCGATCGGCCCCTCCACCACCACGACGGCCGCCGTCGTCCAGCAGGACGGCACGATCCTCGCCGACGCCCCCGACTCCCCGTCCCTGACCGTCCTGCGCGACTGGCTCCACCAGTGGAAAGAGGCCGGGCGCCCCGCCCCCGCCATCTACACCCCCGCCCTGGTCCGCGCAGACGACGGCTGGGACCCGCGGCCCTCCCGGCAGCCCCGCCACCCCTCACGCACGTTGCCCGGGACGCTTCGGTGTCCCGGGCAACGGTCCAGGTCGAGGTGGCTGTTCATGTCCAGCTCGAACCGGCCGTACGGATTGACGTGTGTCCAGAACAGCGGGGACAGCGCCCTGCGGTCCGCGGCGGTGAACTGCCGGCGGCGAACCGCTCGTTTTCTCACCGCACGACTTCCGCAGGATCTTCGTAACCGACGCCATCATGAACAGCCTGCCGCCGTACATCGCCCAAGTGATCTGCGGGCATAAGAGTCTTGATACGACGATGGGTTACAAGGCGATCTACCCGGCCGAGACGATCGAGGCCCATCGCGCCTTCATCGCCCGTCGCCGGGCCACCCGGCCCAGCGATGAGTATCGGACGCCCACCGAGGAGGAATGGGAGGCCTTCCTCGCGCACTTCGAGAAGCGCAAGGTCTCCATCGGCACCTGCGCTCGTGCCTTTGCAAGTCCTTGTGTTCATGAACACGCGTGTGTTCGTTGCTCGCTCCTCCGGCCGGACCCGGCCCAGCGCGGCCGGTTGGAAGAGACCCGCGACAACCTCGTCGCCCGCATCGCCGAGGCCGAGCGCGCGACTATGCGGCATTCGGTCCGTTCCGGTTTGACCGTCACCAATACGATGACGCCTTGCGGGTTCTGAGCTCGGTGGCCGGCTCCGACGTCGACAGCACGCGCGCACGAGCGCTACCGTGCGCGGCCTGCTGGACTAGAGGATGGGGAAGCGGTTCATGGAAAGGTTCGAGACAAAGAGTCTGGCGCTTATGCCTGGCCAGAAGGTTCGGGCCAGGGTCCTCAGCCAACACCCATGGGGTGTGGTCGTTGAGATCGTCGGTTACGAGAACGCCGGCCTGTCGGCCTCTATCGACATGATCCAGCAGTTCTCCCGGACCACAAGCAGCCATGACGAACTACTCGCGCTCTTTCCAGCGATCGGTTCGCAGATCGATGCAGTGATCGAGCAAATCCACCGCTGGCATCCGCCGGTATCAGTGCGGCTCAGCATCCGATATGCCGACCTGGAGTCGCTGGCCTGGCGCTGCGACTTCTGTGGTGAACGGATCACGTTGAGCCCAGGTGGAGACGCCCTCGTCCTGGACTCGCGGAGCAACGACGGTCCAGGAAGCCACACCATCATCTCCCACCGGCAGTGCCTGGCCGAGCGAATCCGCCCAGAGAACGCCGGAGAGCGGGCGCGAGCATTGAAGATCGGGAAGACGTACTGAGGGTCGTAAGGTTCGGACCTGACCGGCTACCGGCGTGACTGAGCCCGACAGCGCATTCGGCAGGAACCAAGCGGTAGTTCAGAGAAGCCTGCATCCGTTGTCCGATGCTCCAGGTCAACCCCAAGATGCTGCCCCGACTCGCCGAACTTGAGGCAGACCTGCTTGCTCGTCGCAAGCGCGCCGAGGCTGAGCAGTGGCTCGGCGAGATCGAAGGCATCGACCTGACCCTGACATTCCTTCGCACCAAGCAAGCCGAAGCCGCACGAATCACTCAACGCGCACCCGTACACCTCGGCCTTCCTCGGCCCCTGAGGCGGGATCAGCCGTGACCGACTTCATTCGCCACGCGCTCCAGTCGGAGCCGGTGGTTCTCCCACCACAACTGATCGCCTGGCGGCATGTTGTCGTTACCATCCCGCAGACCGACGGCCCCGTCGATGAGTTCCCGGACGATATCGGCGTGGCCGGCGTGCCGGTGGGTCTCGGCGATCATGTGCACCAGGATCTGGTGCAGTGTCACCTCGCTTCGTTCCTCGGGCCACCACGGCACGTGGCCGATCGCGTCAAGCGTCAGCCCGGAGATGGTGGTGTCCGAGTGCTTCCACGCCCGGTGGTACAGCCCGACGATCTGTTCGCGCGACTCGTCGGCAGTGGCCCACATGTCCGCGTTGGGTTCGGCGTCGTCTGCGAACCAGGGCAACGCCTCACCGGACGGCCGCCCGAACGTGTCGCCGAAGTAGCCCAGTTCCACACTGGCGACGTGTTTGACCAGCCCCAGCAGATTCGTGCCGGTAGGCGTCAGCGGGCGGCGGATGTCGTACTCCGAGAGCCCATCGAGCTTCCACAGCAGGGCTTCGCGAGCGGCTTGCAGGTAGCGGAGAAGGTCCGCTTTCGGTTTCGATTCGATCATGCCAGGCAGTCTCCCACCCGGCACTGACAGTCGGCGCTGGGAGCGATACCCGCCGTCTCGACGGCCCATCGTGATCCAACTTGACGAGGTGCAGAGAATGTTGCACTTCAGCTCCAGCGCGCCCAGCGGCGGCGAGAGCATCCGGCGCCAGTGCGCCGAATACGACGACCGCAGCACCGTGCGGACCCGGGCCTTGTAGCGGGCCTCGTTCGCCGCGGCCTCCGCCGCCGGCGCCTTGAGCGTCTTCTCCCCGCCGATTCACGGGTTAGATCACCCGCCGCACAGTGCCGGACGGCTCGGACAAAGCGCCCTCCGCGGCCCGCAGCCGCATGCCCTCCTTGCCCCGGACCTTCTTCAGCTCGGCGTTGAGCTCTTTGTCGACCTTCCGCTCCACCGCCGCCGCGGGCATCTCCCTGGCAGACTCCGGGAACCAGGCCTCCACCTCGAAAAACTTGAGCAAGAGCGCAAACCGTTCCTCACCAGTGTGCGTAAGTGAGTCCTGGACCCACTGTTGCGTACTGGGCGCATCCCGAACGGTGTTGGATGCGCTGGGTTCCCGCTTTCGCTTCCCGCTCGGCGACGGCCCTTCGTGGGCACAGTCCGTTGTGGTTGGGCGGGTTCCCTCACGCCCCCGGTCACCTGGCCTGGCCTGGACGGTCCGATGCCCCACACGATCACTCCGGTCGTGTGGGAGCGGTGCCGTCCGACGCCGGACCGGGTGTCGGGTGTGTCAATTCAACGGCTGATCTTGGTTGTTGAGTTGGTCAGTGGTCGGTGAGGTAGGAGCCGAGAGAGTCCAGGAGCATCGTGCTGCCCTGTTCTGCCAGGTCGCGTTCGTGGACGCTGTCGCAGCTCTGGGTCAGCGTGATGCGGGTGGTTGCCCCGTCGTGTTCGTCGAGGATCAGGGTCATGGTGGCGGGTGTGGACTTACCGGGCACGTCCATGCCGATGACCAGACGCTTGCCCGGCACCACGTCGAGGTAGGAGCCGGTGAGGGGGAACTGCTGCCCGTCGGGGGTGACCATCACCGCCTTCCACGTCCCGCCCGGCCGCGCGTCCATCTTCACCGTCCCCGGTGCGGCGCCGGCCCACTGCTCGTACTGCGCCGGTGTGGTCCAGGCTTCGAAGACCCGGGCGGCTGAGGCGTCCAGGTCACGGGTCAGCGTGTAGGTGTACTCCTGCGGCGGAAGGGTGCTCTGGCTCATTGACGTCTCCTTGGTGGGTAGCCGGAGATCCCGGATACAGGTAAGACGGGTCGGGCAGGTGAAACTCATCGCGTGCCCGGACACTTCTTCCGCCAGGGGTGCAGTGCTGCGACAGGGGACTTGTCGTCGACCGGTATCTGTGACATGTCGGCAATTCAGAGGTCTCCTTGACCGCTTCCGCAGTCGGACCTGCGACGGTGCGGCGCTGAGCGGGGAGAACCAGAACCATCCTCAGAGGGTTGTGGAGAGAGCTCGTCGTCCCCGATTCCCAGACCCGCCAGGAATGCCGCAGCCGCCGGTGTGGGGCGGAACCGGCTCCACACCAGCCGTTCCGTCCGTGCGGGCGCATGGCGCACCGGAAGGACGGTGAGACCCTTCAGTTCCGCCGCGAACGCGGCGGGCAGGAGAGCGACGACCAGTCCGCTGCGCACCAATCGGACGATGAAGTCGGTTCCGCTGACCTCGAACGCCACCTCCCGGGTGAGTCCGGACGCCTCGAAGGCCTCCTCCGACTGGGCGCGGGCCGCGGTGCCGGCGGGGTAGTCGACGAACGTCTCCCCCGCCAGCCGTTCCAGGTCCACCTGGGACTCGTCGGCCAGCGGGTGGCCGGGCGCCACCACGGCGGCGAGTTCCCCGCGCCCCAGTTCGCGGTCGCGCACCCCCTTCGGCCGGTAGCTCGGCAGTACACCGAGGAACGCCACGTCGAGCGTCCCGCCCCGCACTTCCTGGACGAGGTCCTTGCTCGCCCCTTCCCTCAGGTCGATGCGGACCTTCGGGTGGCGTAGATGGAACTCCCGCAGTGCGGCCGGGATGTCGACCGCGGAGAGCGTCGGGATCGCTCCGATCCCGAGACGCCCGCTGATTTCCCCCGCCGCCGCCGTCACCTCGGCGCGGGCCCGCTCTGCGGCGTCCAGCGCCTGCCGGGCCGCGGGCAGGAACGCCTCACCGGCAGCGGTGAGCCGGACCTGGCGGCTCGTGCGATCGAACAGCCGGGCTCCGAGCTCCTTCTCCAGACGGGCGATCTGATGACTCAGGGCCGACTGGACGACCAGGCATTTCTTCGCGGCGCGCGTGAAGTTTTCCAGCTCCGCCACCGCCACCACGTACCGCATCTGCTGAAGTTCCATACATCTATCGTGAATCACGATCGATCAAATGAAAAACATGTGTTGGACTCATGGATGTCCGGTCCCCGAAGCTGAGGGACATGGCTCACTCCACACAGGCGCCACGGCGCAGCACGGCCCTGCCGATCCCGCCCGAGGCGTCGCCCGTCCTCGGCCGCGGGCTCGTTCTCCTGATGGCCGTCGCGGCCGGGCTCTCGGCAGCGGGCAACTACTTCGCGCAGCCGCTCCTCGACGTGATCGAGGCGAATCTGCACATCGGTGTCACGGCGGCGGGCCTGATCGTGACCGCCGCCCAGGGCGGCTACGCGCTGGGCCTGATCCTGCTGGTTCCGCTCGGGGATGTCATGGAGCGCCGAAAGCTGGCGGTGGGCCTGTTCGCGCTCACGGCGCTCTTCCTGCTGCTGACCGCCGGTGCCCCCACCGGCCCTCTGCTGATCGTCGGGACGGCGCTCACTGCGCTCACCTCCGTCGGCGCCCAGGTCGTGGTGCCGTTCGCGGCGACGCTCGCGGCACCGGCCGAACGCGGCAGGATTGTCGGCCTCGTCATGTCGGGCGTCCTGCTGGGCGGCCTGGTCGGGCGCCTGGCCTCCGGCGCGCTGTCGGAGCTCGGCGGCTGGCGGACGGCGTACTGGGTGAACGCCCTGCTCATGGCAGCCATGGCGGTTCTCCTGCACCGCAATCTGCCCCGGCTGCCCCGCTCGGACAACACCGCCCCGATGCGTTACGCCGGGCTACTGCGCTCCGCCCTCTCCCTGCTGCGCACAGAGCCCCTGTTGCGCTGGCGGTCCGCCGTCGCCGCCTTCTCCATGGCCTCGTACAGCGTGCAGCTGACCGCGCTGACCTTCCTGCTGACCCGGGCGCCCTACAACTGGAACGCGGCCGCGATCGGACTCTTCGGACTGGTGGGCGTCATCGGTGTGGTGGGCATGAACTTCGCGGCCCGGCTGAGCGACCGCGGCCATGTGCAGGCGGTCTCCGGGGCCTCGGCCACCCTGCTCACCCTCTCCTGGCTGCCGCTCCTCGCCGGCGAGTCCTCGCCGCTGTGGCTCGCGCTCGGCATGATCGTGCTGAACGTGGCCCAGCAGGCGGCACTCAACAGCAGTCAGAACGTGATCTACGTGCTCCGCCCCGAGGCCCGCAACCGGATCAACTCCGTGTTCATGACCCTCTTCTTCCTGGGAGGTGCCGCAGGAGCCGCACTCGCCTCGGTGGTCTGGTCGCGCGCGGGCTGGACCGGCATCTGCGTCCTGGGCGGTTCGCTGGCCGCGGGCAGCTTCGTGCTCTGGGTACTGGAGCGGGTACGGGTCCGGGCGCGGTGAGATCAGTCGTTGACCGCGGTCAGCAGCACCACCGCGTCCTGCAGCGCCAGCAGTCCGTGCCGCCCGTGCGGGATGGGCTGCAGCCCTCCGGTGGTCACTTCCACGTCGCCGGAGGGGGCGGTGAGGCGGACGGACCCCCGCAGAACCTGGAGCGAGGCGGCGGGCGGCGCGTTGTGCTCGTCGAGGGCCGTGCCCGCGGTGAGCGCGATGACCGTCTGCCGCAGGGGCTCCTGCCGCAGCAGCAGGTGGGCGCTGCGGCCGTGCGGGGACGTACGGGCGGCGGCCAGATGCTCGTCGGCGAGGGCGTTGAGATCATCCATACGACCACTGTGCCGCAGCCTCGGAACCGCCGCGATCCGCCCGCGCCGCCGTCAGGCCCGCGGCCAGGCCGTGGTGTCCTGCGGGAGCCTCCCTCCGTCGGCCGGAGGAATGCTGGTGAGCAGAACCTCGGTGCGACCGGGCAGTTCGACGGTCTCCCCGGTGATGTTCACGACACAGATCGGCCCATTCGTACGGGTGAAGGCGAGCACCCCCGGCGCGGTCGGCAGCCTCGGCTCCACGGCGGATCCGAACCCGGCGTACGGTACCTGCGCCGACCAGGGCAGCGGCACCCGGCAGCCGTCGCGTCCGGGGTCGGTCCCGCCGGAGTGGAAGTGCATCGGGTCCTGGATCCGGTCCCGCGGTGTGTCCGCTTCCGGAAGGCCGAGCTCCTCCCCTGGTAGAGGTGGGCGGCGTCGGGCAGAAGATCAGTTCCTCGGCTTCGGCGAGGGTGCCGAAGGCGGGGTCGGCGGTGCGGTAGTCGGCCACGTCGTATCTTCCATCGGCGAGCGGCGAGAGGTCAGGAAGAAAGGACTGTGCACGGCACAGCAGCAAGCGGGGCCCGCGATGCGGACCCCGCCGGTCGGACGGCTCCAGCGGGTCGGGATCAGAGCCCCGCGGTGTAGAGGAGCCGGTTCGGCGAACCCGCCCCCAGGGACGACAGGACGTTCTTGGTCGACTGGTCGACAAGCCAGCGAGTGATGTCGTCCGGCGTGGCGCCCGGCTTCCACTGCTTGTAGAGAGCGGCGACACCGGCGACATGCGGGCTGGCCATGGAAGTACCGCTCAAGGCCACGGAACCGCCGCCGAGCTTGGCCGAGACGATCGCCGAGCCGGGGGCGTACATCGACACACAGGAGCCGTAGTTGCTGAAGTCGGTCTGCCGGTCCCGAACATCGCTGGCCCCGACCGTGACCACGTGTGCCGCGCGGGCCGGGGAAATGGTGCAGGCGTCCACCGAACTGTTCCCCGCCGCGACGACAGGCACGGTCCCCCTGGCCGCAATGGCGTTGACGGCGTCGTCGACCGCCGTGGACCCGGGGCCGCCGAGGGAGCCGTTCAGGACCGCGGGCTGCTTGGCATGCCCGGCCACCCAGTCGAATCCGGCCAGCATCCCGGCCGAGGTCCCGTTCCCCCTGCAGTTGAGAACGCGCACGGCGACGAGGGAGACCGATCGGGCGACCCCGTAGGTGGCGCCGCCGATCGTGCCCGCCACATGCGTGCCGTGGCCATGGCAGTCCTGACCGGCCCGACCGTCGCCGACTGCATCGAACCCGACGACCGCGCGTCCCCCGAACTCACTGTTCCGGGTGTCGATCCCGGTGTCGACCACGTACGCCGTGACACCCCTGCCGGTCGCCGTCACGTTGTACGCGTGGTCGAGCGGAAGGTTCCGCTGGTCGATCCGGTCCAGTCCCCAGCTCGCAGCCGTGAACGCGGAGCGCGACGGCGCGGCGACGGACGCGGCGGGCGGCTCGCTCACGGTGACCACGGAGTTCTCCTCGACCGCGGCCACATCGGGTGACGAACGGACCGTGGCCAGCTGAGCGGGGCTGAGCACGGCGGCGAAACCGCTCAGCACACTGTTGTACGTGAACAGGGGCTTCACGCCGAACTGTTGCATGACGGAGGACGCCGCGTACTCGGGCTGGAGGGTGACGATGTACTGCCCCGGAACGGCTCGCGGGGAATGTTCCACCACGACGCCGCCGTCACCCGGAGCGGCGGCTGCGGCGTAGGTGGTGCCGATCAGCGGTACGAGCAGCAGCAGGGCGGCCGACGCCCATCGTGTACGCAAACGCATGCATGACTCCTGGAATGCCTGGATCGAACGCGAACAAGAGCGGACACCTGTCCTTCGTCCGGGACCCACGGCCGCCTTGAGCGTGATCATCCGGACAGCGCAACAGGTCACGTCCACACCCGTACGAGGCGGTGCGTGCGGGACGACGCCGCCGGGCCGGTCGGTCAGCCCTGCGCGACCCACCGGTACATGACGTCGGGTTCCTTCTCCTCGTTGCGGCTGCCGTCGTGGCAGTCGTTGGCCGTCGTGCGGTGAACCGGTGCCGTTCGCAGAAGGCCCGTGCCTCGGATTTGCGCTGGGAGACGTGCAGGGTGAGCTCCGCCGGGGAGATCTCGAGAGCCTTCGCCAGGAGCAGCGACGCCTGCCCGGCGCGGTGAGTTGCTCACGCCGTGGACGAATCCACGCCGGGTCCTGTCGGGGTCTCCATAGAATTGGCGCTGCTCCCCACGCCGATGACACTCCCTCACGGCGTCCGCCAGATGATTGGATGATCAGACCGGTGCATCAGCCTATCGAGTTCGACCCGGCGGACGGCGCCCGGGGCGTGTCGCCCTCCTGGACCGCCGGGATACCCGCCCTGTGGATCGTGGACGCTGCGCGGCACGGCGATCCGGCAGAGCAGCTCGCACCCGGGATTCTCGACGCCGGGGAACAGCGGCGTGCCGGGGGATTCGTAGCTGCCGCCGATCGGCGCTGCTATGTCACGGCCCACGTGGCGCTGCGGATGCTGCTCGGGGCCCAGTTGGGTCTCGAACCGCGCGAGGTACGGCTGGTCCGTGAACCGTGCCCGTCCTGCGGTGGTCCGCACGGCCGTCCCGCGACCGACGGCGGATTGCATTTCTCTCTTTCGCACAGCGGCGACCTGTCGCTGCTGGCCTTCGCCGCCGCGCCGGTCGGGGTGGACGTGGAGGCGGTACCGAACGACAGGACCGCTGCGGACGTCGGGGCGATGCTGCATCCGGCGGAGGTACGGGAGTTGGCAGAACTCCGCGCGGAGGAGCGTCCCGTCGCCTTCGCCCGGGCGTGGGCCCGCAAAGAGGCGTATCTGAAGGGCGAGGGGATCGGGCTCGCACGCGAGCTCTCGCTGGACCATCTGGGCACCGGGCCCGTGCCCCAGCCCGGTCCCCCGGGCTGGACCGTCGCCGATGTGCTGGCCCCCGCCGGGTACGCCGCCGCCGTGGCGGTGCGTACGGCGGGGCAGCAGCAGGTCCACCTCGGCCGCCAGGGACACTGATCCGGCGGGCAGATCGCAACGACCGACCGATACGGAGGAGTGGGCAATGCCGCACGAACGAGCCGGACAGCAGGCACGTCCGGAGGACCTGACCGATGTGGCCCGGCTGGTGACGGCGTACTACACGCTGCACCCCGATCCGGCCGAGCCGGACCAGCGGGTGGCGTTCGGCACCTCGGGTCACCGCGGGACGTCGACGGCCACGGCGTTCAACGAGGACCACATCGCCGCGACCAGCCAGGCCATCAGCGAGTACCGGGCGCGGCAGGGCACGGACGGGCCGCTGTTCCTCGGGGCCGACACCCATGCGCTGTCGGAGCCCGCACGGGTCACCGCGATCGAGGTGTTCGCCGCCAATGACGTGACCGTGCTGATCGACTCCGCCGACGGCTACATCCCCACCCCTGCGGTGTCGCACGCCATCCTCACCCACAACCGGGGCCGTACCTCGGGGCTCGCCGACGGCGTGGTGGTCACCCCGTCGCACAACCCGCCGGGCGACGGCGGATTCAAGTACAACCCGCCGAACGGCGGCCCGGCCGGGTCCGAGGCGACCGGCTGGATCCAGGAGCGGGCCAACGAGATCATCGCGGCCGGGATGAAGGAGGTACGGAGGCTGCCGTACGTCCGCGCGCTGGCGGCGCCGACCACCTCCACGTACGACTTCCTCGGCACCTATGTCGCCGACCTGCCGTCCGTGCTCGACCTCGACGCGATCCGCGCGGCCGGGATCCGGATCGGCGCGGACCCGCTGGGCGGCGCGTCCGTCGCGTACTGGGGCCGTATCGCCGAGCAGCACCGGCTCGATCTGACCGTCGTCAATCCGCTGACCGACCCCACCTGGCGGTTCATGACTCTGGACTGGGACGGCAAGATCCGCATGGACTGCTCCTCGCCGTACGCGATGGCGTCGCTGATCGGTCAGCGCGACCGGTATCAGATCGCGACGGGGAACGACGCCGATGCCGACCGGCACGGCATCGTGACCCCGGACGGCGGCCTGATGAACCCGAACCACTATCTCGCCGTCGCCATCGACTACCTGTACGCGCACCGTGATCAGTGGCCGGACGCGGCGGGCGTCGGCAAGACCCTGGTGTCGTCGGGGATGATCGACCGGGTCGCCGCGGACCTCGGACGGCAGCTGGTCGAGGTGCCGGTCGGCTTCAAGTGGTTCGTGGACGGTCTGGTCGACGGGTCGCTCGGATTCGGTGGCGAGGAGTCGGCCGGCGCGTCGTTCCTGCGCCGCGACGGATCGGTGTGGACGACCGACAAGGACGGCATCATTCTGGCGCTGCTCGCCTCGGAGATCCTCGCCGTGACGGGGAAGTCGCCGTCCGAGCACTACGCCGGGCTCACCGCCCGCTTCGGCGAGCCCGCGTACGCCCACATCGACGCCCCCGCGAACCGTGAACAGAAGGCGGTACTCGCCAGGCTCTCGCCGGAGCAGGTCACGGCCGACACGCTGGCCGGCGAACCGGTCACGGCGGTGCTCACCTCGGCTCCCGGCAACGACGCACCGATCGGCGGCATCAAGGTGACCACGGAGAACGCCTGGTTCGCCGCCCGCCCCTCGGGCACCGAGGACGTCTACAAGATCTACGCGGAGTCGTTCCTCGGGTCCGATCACCTCGACCTGGTGCAGGACGAGGCCAAGGCCGTGGTCTCGGCGGCCCTGGGCGCCTGAGCGGTCGGGAGGCTGCCGCCCGTGCGACGCCGGCCATCGCGGGAGGCAGCCCCGTGCTCAGCGGACGACGTCCACGAACACCGGGGCCGTGCTCGCCGTTCACCGTGACGTCGATGCCGTCGAGAAGGTGCCCGTGGTCACCCGGACCCGGCCGGCCCGCAGTCCCTCCATCACATCGCGGTAGCCGTACCGGGTGTCCAGGACCGAAGGACCGGGGGCGCCCCCATGGTCCGTCGGCGGCCGACGGACCCGCCCCACCCGGCCGCCCTCCTCGCCGGTCTCGTCACCGAGGCCCGGAGGCCGAGTCCCTGCCTGCCCACAACTACCGGCACCCAAAGAAGACCGACGCCAACGGCGGAGTCCCCCTGGGCCCGTGAGCCTTGGGGGGACAGCGTGCAGGGTCCGGCGAGCCCGGCATGATCCGAAAGAGAGGTCCGAGGTGCACCTATGAGCATATATCCGTGCCAATAGATAGAATTCGACCATGCCAGAGAGGCCTGTCGCGCCGACTGCGCCCGAGCTCATTCTCGAAACCGACACAGGACCCACGGTGATGAGTCCGAGCCGGGACTACCACGTCGGCCGCGACCCGCTGAGCGACATCGTCATCGACGACGTCCGGGTCTCGTGGCACCATGCGGTGCTCCGGCCCGTGGCCGACCACTGGTCCCTGGAGGACGAGAACAGCACGAACGGTACCTACACCGGGGGCAGGCGCATCCATGAGTCGGGCGTAGGACCCGGCAGCGTCATCCGGTTCGGTCACCCCGCGAACGGGCCCTGCGCCGTTCTGGTCGGCCAGGAACCCCCGGCCCCCGCGCTGCATCCGGCGGACCGCCCGCCCACCGTCACCATGCCCGCGGCCACCGGTACGTTCCGGCAGCCGACCACCGTGCGGCCGCGGCCCATCCATACCGTACGCATCGGCCGCAGCGCCGACAACGACCTCGTCGTCGACGACCTGACCGTCTCGCACCGGCACGCCGAACTGCGGGCGCATCCGGACGGAACGTACGAGATCGTCGACCTCGGCTCGCACAACGGCACGTATCTCAACGGCCAGCTGGTCGGCCGCGCCCCGGTCGCCGCCGGCGACATAGTCGGCATCGGTCACTCCGAGTTCTCTCTGATCGGTGACGTGCTGCAGGAGTTCGTCGACACCGGTGAGGTCTCACTCGATGTACAGGACCTGACAGTCACCGTGGACGGGGGCCGCAAGAGCCTGCTCGACCGTGTCTCCTTCCCGGTGGGAGAGAAGTGTCTGCTCGGCGTGGTGGGTCCCAGTGGCTCCGGTAAGTCCACCCTGCTCAACGCACTGACCGGCCTCCGCCCGGCCGACGAGGGCAGCGTCCTCTACGACGGCCGCGACCTCTACCACGACTACGCCGAGCTGCGCCATCGCATCGGGGTCGTGCCGCAGGACGACATCCTGCACTCCCAGCTGACCGTGGGCCGCGCCCTCGGATACGCCTCCGAGCTCCGCTTCCCGCACGACACCGCCCCGTCCGAACGCCGTTCCCGGGTCGCCGAGGTGATCCTTGAGCTCGGTCTGGAAAAACGGACGAACCAGCCCATCCACAGCCTCTCCGGCGGCCAGCGCAAGCGCGTCAGCGTCGCGCTGGAACTGCTGACGAAGCCGTCGCTGCTCTTTCTCGACGAGCCGACATCGGGGCTCGACCCCGGAATGGACCGCTCGCTCATGCATGTGCTCCGTCGGCTCGCCGACGACGGGCGTACGGTCATCGTCGTCACACACAGTGTGCTCAGCCTCGACGTCTGCGACCGGCTGCTGGTCCTCGCACCCGGCGGGAAGACCGCCTACTTCGGACCCCCGGAGGACGCACTCGCCCTCCTCGGGTTCGAGCAGTGGCCGGAGGCGTTCGAGGCGTTCGAGAACGACCGGGACCGGGATTGGTCGGCGGAGTACCGCGCGTCTCCCTTCCAGCGGCAGTACATCGCGAACTCCGCCGCTCAGCCCCGGCTGCCGCACGCCGCGGTCGCCCCGGTCGCACCGCCGCCGAAGACCCGCAGCTGGGGCGCTCAGCTGTGGACGCTCGTGCGCCGGTACGCCGCCGCACTGAGCGCCGACCGGACCTTCCTGGCCGTCATGATCGCTCTTCCGTTCGTGATGGGCGCGATGACCCGGGCCCTGGCCGGCAGCCGGCTGACCCAGGACACAGCGATCAACGCGCTGCTGATCCTCTGTGTGGGCGGCGTGCTGACCGGCGCCGCCAATGCCGTGCGTGAACTGGTCAAGGAACGGGCGATCTACCAGCGGGAGCGGGCCGTCGGGCTGTCCAGATCGGCGTATCTGATGTCCAAAGTGGTTGTCCTGGGCACCATTACGGTGCTGCAGGCCGTGGTTCTGACCCTGGTCGGTCTGGTGGGCGTCGATCTGAACGCCCCGGGCGGCAAGGGCGTACTCCTGCCACCGCTGGTCGAAATCACGCTGGCCGTGGCCCTGTTGTCGTTCACGGCGATGATGCTCGGTCTGCTCGTCTCCGCGCTGGTACGCAAGGAGGAGGTCACGATGCCACTGCTGGTGCTCCTCGCCATCGTCCAGGTCGTGTTCTGCGGTGCGCTGCTGAAGCTGCACGGGGTGCCCGGGTTGGAGCAGCTGGCGTGGCTGGTGCCGTCCCGGTGGGCGCTCGCGGCCATGGGCGGGACCATCGGGCTTGCCAGGATCGTGCCGGGAAAGGTGAGCTCGGATCCGCTGTTCGAGCACTCCGCTGCGGTCTGGCTGCTGAACATCGGGATGCTGGGGGTGCTGTCGGTCGTGTTCGGACTTGCGGTGGCACGGCTGCTTCGCCGGCACGAGCCCGCCATCATGCGGAAGTAGCGGAGGCGGGAGTCCATGACGACACCGGAGTTCCGCCCCACACACGTGGTCCCCCCGGACGGGATGGCCGCCTGGGAGGCACCCGACGTGTCCCGGCCCGCCGAGCCGCTCGACCCGCTGCTTCCCGTCCAGCTACTCAGCCGGCGCGGCGACTGGGGGCAGATCCTCTGCGCGAACGGCTGGTCGGCATGGGTCGACGGCCGGCTGCTCGTCTCCGTACCGCACGGCCCGCCGGAGGCGGGACAGCCGCTCGCGCGCACCGCGGACCCCCGACCGCTGATGGCGCGGGTCCAGGAGTCGCTGGCCCAGTACCGGCGCGCCGCGGAGGAGCTGACCGAGCGCCGGATCGACGGGGAGACCTTCCGCCGCCGCACCCAGGGGCTGCGGGTGGGCATGGTCGTCGACGGCGAGGCGGTGTGGCTGTACGACGCCGAGCACGAGCGTTGGGTGTACTGCGACGGGACACAGCTGAGTACGTACGCCGCCTCGGGCGGTCCCGGCCGGCCGAGCAGGGCCCCCACTGAGCGCGGAACGGGCGAGAGGCACACACCGGAGCCCGAGCCGACGCAGATCGTCGACACCGCACGGGTGGCGGCGGACCGCCCGGAGGATCTCGCCGATGCCGAGCCGACGCAGCTCCTGCGGCACGTCGACCGGTCCGGGACGGACACCGCGCATCCACCCACCCGGACGGGTGACGCATGATGTCCCCCACCCCCGCGCCGGACCCCCCGCACTCCCCCGGCCCCCGGCAGGACACGGCGCTGCCCGCGGGCCGCCCGTCCGATCTGGTCGGCAGACAGATCGCGGGCTACCGGGTGGAGAGCGAGATCGGCCGCGGCGGCATGGCCGTCGTGTACCGGGCCAGAGATCTCCGGCTGGACCGCACGGTCGCCCTCAAGCTGCTCGCTCCCGAACTCGCCCGCAACGACACCTTCCGCAGTCGGTTCACCCATGAGTCGCGGGTGGCCGCCGCGATCGATCATCCGCATATCGTGCCGGTCTTCGAGGCCGGGGAGACCGAGGGCATCCTCTACATCGCGATGCGTTACGTCGCAGGGCAGGACCTGCGCGCCCTCATCGACCGTCAGGGGCCGTTGCCGATCGGGACGGCGGTCCGGATCGCCACGCAGGTCGCGTCCGCGCTCGACGCCGCCCACGACCACGATCTGGTGCACCGGGACGTCAAACCCGGGAACATCCTGGTCGCGGCGGGCACGGACAGCGACCACCCGGAGCATGTGTACCTCACGGACTTCGGGCTGACGAAGAAGTCGTTGTCACTGACCGGGTTCACCTCGGTGGGCCAGTTCGTCGGCACCCTCGACTATGTGGCACCCGAACAGATCTCCGGCCGCCCGGTGGACGGCCGGTGCGATGTCTACAGCCTGGCCTGTGTCGTGTACGAGACGATGGCCGGTACGCCGCCCTTCCAGCGCGACGACGACATGGCACTGCTGTGGGCCCATCAGTTCGACCCGCCACCACCGCTGACCGGCCGGCGCCCCGATCTCCCGGCTGCCGTCGACGACGTACTGGCGAAGGCCCTGGCCAAGAGCCCGGACGACCGGTACGACTCGTGTCTGCAGTTCGTGGCGGCGCTGCGCGGGGCGGCGCGGGCCGTGATGCGGGAGAACCATCCGCCGACACAGGTGGACATGCGGATCGGTGCGTGGGCCACGGGGGCGGGGGCCGAACCGCCGCCCGCGCCGCCGCGATGGGCACTGCCCGTGTTCCCCGGGCTGGTACGGGACGCAAAGTCGGTAACCGCCTCAGAGCCTGTCGGGTGACCTTCGATCGGAGAGCGGACGCGGCATGGTGCGTGCGATTCCAAGGCGCCGCGATGGCCTCGGACGGGGTCTCCCCTCCTCGAACGAAGCTGAGAGCTCGGGGAAGGAGCCACCAGGCATTTCGGCAACGCCGGAAGCGTGCGTGCCAGGGCGTGGCCGCCCGATCAGAGGTCACCCGACAGGATCTCAGCCGTCCGCCGGGACTTCTCCCCGCCGATGGACCCTTGAGGCGAGCAGGCTGCCGACGAAGCCGGTGACCAGCCCCCAGGCGACAGCGACAATGAGTGCGGATCCCAGTCGCGGGCGCAGCGTCACTTCCCCGCCGAGACCGCCGCCGAGGTCCCCGATGCCCAGCAGCGACAGACCGTAGTGCGCCGAGATCCTGGCGACGAGACAGATGGTCAGCACGGTGAGGACGAGCGCCACCGCCATGTGTACGGCGTGCTGCCACGGCCGCATCCGGCCGGGTGAGCGGACCGCCATGAGAAAGGCGGCGGCCAGGGTCAGCACGGCGGCGACGACGACCAGCCACCAGGCCCGGCCGTCATGATCGGCGAGCGTGGAGACGCTGAGAGTGGAGAGGTCCGGCGTACGCAGAACCGAGTCCAGCACCTGTGGCATGGGCAGCCCGAACGGTCCGTCCACCTTTCCCTCCCAGGACGCCCCGAGCCCCAGCGTGTACGCGAGCCAGACGAGGTTGGGCAGCCCCAGGAGGATCACGGCGAACGTCGCGGCCGGGTGTCCCTGGGTCACCACGACGACGAGTCCGACGATCACGCCCAGGACGACATAGGCGAGCAGCAGCGCCACCATCGCGTACGCGGCCGGGCGCACCGACTCCTGGAAGCGCAGCAGGCGGGCCGGGAGCGGGGCACTGCGCGACACGGCGAGAGCCAGGACGAGGACGCCGACAAGCCAGAGCAGACCGAACAGCAGGGTGAGCGGGACGTCTGTCCTGAATCCGACCGTCGGCGAGGCGTCCAGCAGGTCACCGACGACATCCCCGGGCGGTGCTTGGGCCGGAAGGTCGAAACTCTGCCTGGCCAGGAGCGACAGGCCGATCAGGACCAGCACCCACAGCACCGCCACCCGCGCGGCCCAGCCTGCCAGTTCGGTCGCGCCCGCGACGGCCCGGTGGCGCAGGGGCCGCAGAAAGCCGGCGGCGATGACCAGGGCCCCGGCCAGAGTCACCGACAGCGGAAGCACCGAGAATTCCGCATGGGTCCGGACCAGTTCCCCGGCGTTTCCCGAGAGAGAGACGGAGCCGCCCACCGCCATCACCACGACGGCCGCGACGACGCGTGGGAAAGCGCCCCCGGGGAGACCGGTCGCACCCGCCGCCCAGAGGCCGAGGGCCGCCGTGACGGCCATGACCACGAGTCCGGCGAGCACCGCCAGGAGGGCGTCACCCCAGCCGTGCGGGGCGCGCGGCGCTCCGCCGCGGTCGATGGATCCCTGGTGGCTCACGCTGCCACGCTAGGCAGGAGCGCGGCCATCCGCCCCCTGGGAGGGCCCGACGGCGTCAGCTTGCGGGCCGTCCGGGTACGGGGCAGACAATGAGCGGGTATCAGAAGAACCTGGGACTGATCCCTCCGTTGGGAAGAAGAGCCCGTGAGTGCCCAACCGCCGTCGTCCGGCCGCCCGACAGGCCCCCCTTCCGGCCCGCTCTCGGGCCCCTCGCAGCCGGGTTCCGTGCCGCCACCGCCCGATGTCCCGTCGGGCGGTGGCGGTACGGGTGGGCCGCCCGTACCGGGCGGGCCGGGGGGATCCGGTGGTCCGGGCCGCCCCTGGTGGCGTTCCGTACCCGTGGTCGCGTCGATCGGCACCGCCCTCGTGGCCGCGGTGATCCTGACCATCGTGCTCACCCGCCCCGGCGGCAGTTCGGTGGCGCCCGGTGAGGTGTTCCTGCAGCCGGCGGGATCGGCCGGGCAGGATCCGTTCACCGAATCGACGGCGCGCACCAGCGCCCCGGCGACTCCGACGGCGGTGCCCAACCCGTCGGAGACCCGGGCCAACGTCACCCAGGGCGTGGACGGGGCGACCCCCGGTCTGTACGGCGGAACCCGCAAGGTCGCCAGCTGTGACGTGGAGAAGCAGATCACCGCGCTGACGGCCGATCCGGGCAAGAACAAGGCCTTCGCCTCCGTCCTGGGCATCGATGCGTCCGGCGTCCCCGACTATCTGCGGGCGCTGACCCCCGTCCAGTTGCGCATGGACACCCGGGTCACCAATCACGGGTACCGGAACGGCGCCCCTACCAGCTACCAGGCGGTTCTTCAGGCGGGCACAGCCGTTCTCGTCGACGACCACGGTGTGCCGCGCGTGCGCTGCGCGTGCGGGAATCCGCTGCTCCCGCCGGTCGCGGTGAAAGGCGGAACACAGCTGAAGGGCACCCCCTGGCCCGGATTCAGCTCCTCGCACGTCGTGGTGGTGAAACCCGCGGCCCAGGTGGTGGACGTGTTCATCCTGTTCGACCCGAAGTCCGGGGGCTGGCTCGCCCGCAAGGCGGGTGACACCGGCGGCAGCGACAAGAAGACCGAGCCGCCCGCCGAGCACACACCGGTGCCCTGCCCGTCCACCGGCCCCTGCCCGTCTGCTTCGGCGACCTCGACGTCACCGTCATCGGTGTCGCCGTCGTCCGAGTCCACGTCTTCGCACTCGCCCGCACCCGAGTCGCCGTCGACCCAGCCGCCGAACTCGCCGTCCCCGCCCTCCCCGGAGCCGACGTCCTCCGCGCCGCCGCCCGTCACCGGGTCGCCCGCGTCCCGGTCTGCCCCGGAGCCGGCGAACACGGAGTCCCTGACAGCGCAGTCCTCCCCGGCGTCCTCCCTCCCCGGAAGCGCGTCCCAGGTCGGCTCCGTCTCCTCCTGGGCCCTTTCCCCCCTTTACGCCCTCACCCGTCCGCCACGCATCGGTGGCCGGGCGCGCGGGCAGCGCGGACGCTGATCCCGTACGTTCCGATTCACAGAGGTCAGCAGAGCGCGATCGGGGTGCAACCGTGTCGGACGAAGGTCCCACCGTCCCCGCTTCGATGCCGCCCGACACCATGGGGACCGCGCTCCTCGAAAGACTGTTCACCCAGTCGTCGGTGGGCCTCCATGTGCTCGATCCGCAGCTGCGGCTGGTGCGGATCAATGCCCTGTCCGACCCCGTCCACGCCCAGCGGCTGGTCGGGCAGCCCTTCTCCGACGCGTACCATCTCGAACAACCCGACGAGACCAGGGCGGTGCTGCAACGCGTGCTGGACACCGGCACGCCCGTGCGCGACCGCCTCATCCGGGGCCGCCTCCAGGACACGCCCGGTCCGGATCGCAGTCTCATGGTCTCCGTCTACCGCCTCGACGACGTACAGGGACAGACCCTCGGCCTGCTCGCCTCGGTCGTCGATGTCACCGAACGTGAGAAGGCCCGCGCACGGTCCGCGACCCTGGCCAGTGTGCTCAAGGAGGTGGGCCGGTCCCTCGATGTGGCGACCACCTGCGAGGGGCTCGTCGACGCGGTCGTGCCAGGGTTCGCCGACTTCGCCGTGGTCGAGGTGGTCGACGATGTGCTGCGCGGTGCGGATCCTCGGGTGGGCCCGTTGGGGCCCGAAGTGCCGTTGCGGCGGGCAGCGCTGCGAGGTGCCGACGGCACCGGTCCCCAGGACGGTCTCGTCGGCGACACACGCAGGCTGCCCGTTCGTACCCCGTTCGCCCTGGCGGTGTCCGACCTGCGGCCCCGTCGGATCCGGCTCGACGCGGACACTCCGTGGCTGGTCGCGGATCCCGAGAGCGCCCGGCTGATCCGGGCGATCGGGGCCCATTCGCTGATCGTTGCCCCGCTGAAGCTGCGTGGCGCCGTCCTCGGCCTGGTGAGCCTGTACCGCCGCGGAGGGTCGGAGCCGTACGACGAGTACGACGTCACCCTCGCGCTGACCGCGGCCGCCCATGTCGCACTGAGCATCGACAATGCGCGCCGGTTCGAGCACGACCATGTGATCGCGTCCACGGTCCAACGGCGGCTGCTGCCGCAGCACGAGAGCAGCCATGTCGCGGTCGACACCGCGCATGTCCTCCTTCCCGGCCGCAACAGCGGCTGCTGGTTCGACACCATCAGCCTGTCCGGCGCCCGCACCGCACTGGTCGTCGGCAATGTCGCGGGGCACGGTCTCCAGACGGCCATCACCATGGGGCAGTTGCGTACGGTCATCCATGCGCTGGCCGGTCTCGACCTGGAACCCGACGAGGTCCTGGCCCGGCTGAGCGACACCGCCGAACGTCTGGCCAAGGAGCGTGCCGCACTGCCCCCCGGCGACTCCCTGCACAGGGATCCTCTGACGGCGACGTGTCTGTACGGGGTCTACGACCCGTTCTCGCGCAGCTGCACGATCGCGCTGGCGGGGCATCCCGATCCGATCGTCATCGGCCCCGACGGCAGCACGCCGCCCTTCGACGTACCCGAGGGGCCTGCCCTCTTCTCCGCCGACAGCGCCCCGTTCGCCGCCGCCACCCTCCAACTCGAGGAGGGCAGCATCCTGGCGTTGGGCACCCGCGCGATGCTGCCCGACACCGAGACCGCCGCGCGGGTCCGGGACGCGCTCGCGCACCCCGGACGCAGCCTCAAGGACCTGTGCGACGACGTCGTCTACAGCCTGCCGGCCGGCAGCTACCCCGATGGCGCCGCCCTGCTCCTCGCCCGGACCGGCACTATCCCGCCCGACCACGTCGCCACGTGGGAGCTGGCCCACGACCGGACGACACCCGCCATCGCCCGTACGCTCGTGCGCGACCGGCTCGACGGCTGGGACCTCGACGACGAGACGGTCCAGGCCACCGAACTGATCGTCAGCGAACTGGTCACCAACGCCGTACGCTACGGCACCCCGCCCCTGCTCCTGCGGCTCATCCTGGAGCGCTCGCTGACCTGCGAGGTCCACGACAGCAGTCCGGTGGCGCCGCACCTGCACCATGCCAGGACCGTCGACGAAGGCGGACGCGGGCTCTTCATCGTCTCCCAGCTCGCCACCCACTGGGGCACCAGATACGGCCGGACCGGCAAGACGCTCTGGGCCGAACAGGAGGTCGCGGGCCCCGAATGACGAGGGGGCCCTCCGCTCGCCCCGATCCGCAGGAAGACGGAGCATACGGGCATGGGCACGCACACGTCCCACGGAGAACCGCACGCAAGCGGCGCAGTGCCGCACCGCTGCGCACCCTGGCCTTCGTCGTCACCCTGTGCACGCTGGTGATGGCCGTGACCGCCACGGCTCGCAGCACCGTGGTGTCCCCATCGCTCCAGCAGCCGGTGCTCGACGACGAGGAGACCTGCCACCAGCTGGACAACCACGTGCTCGTCGCCCCGGAGGCGTCTGGCGTCACCAGGGAACTCCTGGCGCGGCTTCCGGTCCCAAAGGCGGTGCTGATCCACTCTCAAGGTCGTGCTGCCGCCGGAGACCGTCCGGGAGTTCACCGACCAGCAGATCGACAGTGTGGTCGGGGACGACGAGGACGAGTGAGCTGGGCGCCGGCGGCCATGAAGGAGCCGATGCGGGGGCGAAACGACATGTCCGACTTCGCCATGGGCCCTGGGGCGCACTCAGCGGGGCAGCGTGACCAGCCCCATCTCGTAGGCGGTGATCACGAGCTGAACCCGGTCCCGGGCGCCCAGTTTGGTGAACAGCCGTGACACGTGCGACTTGGCGGTGCCCACCGTGATGCAGAGGTCCGCCGCGATCTCGGTGTTCGACCGGCCGCGTCCGACCAGGGTCAGGACTTCCCGTTCCCGCTCGGTGATGCCCTCGACCAGCCGTGGGGAGCGCTCCGGGGAAACTTCGGGGCGCCCGACGAAGTCTGCGATCAGACGGCGCGTCACACCCGGCGCGATCAGTGCGTCGCCGGCGGCGACCACGCGGATCGCCGCGAGGATGTCGTCCAGCGCCATGTCCTTGACCACGAAGCCGCTCGCACCGGCCCGGAGGGCGCCGTAGACGTGGTCGTCCTCGTCGAAGGTGGTCAGGACGAGGACGCGCGTCGTCGCCGCACCGGCCGTGATCCGGCGCGTGGCTTCGATCCCGTCCATGCCGGGCATCCGGATGTCCATCACCACGACGTCGGGGTTGACCTCCCTGACGAGTTGAACCGCTTCGGAGCCGGTGGCGGCCTCGCCGACGACCACCAGGTCGGGGTGCTCGGCCATGGTCATGCGCAGGCCGGACCGTACCAACGGCTGGTCGTCGGCGAGCACAACCCGCACGGTCATCGGACCTCCACCGGAACTCCGACGGGTTCGGGCAGCGGCAGCCGGGCCGCCACCCGGAATCCGCCCTCGGGACGCGGCCCGGCACTGAGCCGGCCGTGCAGCAGGCCGACCCGCTCCCGCATGCCCACGATGCCGAAGCCGTGGGCCGAGCCGTTCCCGGCGGCGCCCCGTCCGTCGTCGACGACCTCCACGGACAGCTCCTGGTCCCCGTAGTCGATGGCCACCCGGCAACGCCCGGTGCCCGCGTGACGGACCACGTTGGTCAGCGCCTCCTGGACAATACGGTAGGCGGACAGATCGATGTCGGCCGGCAACGGACGCTGCTCCCCACTGCGGCACACCTCGACGCGGATCCCCGCGTCCGCGGTTGCCGCCGCCAGCCGTTCGACGTCGTCAAGTCCCGGCGAGGGCCCGAGCGGTGACCGTCCCGGGGCCGCCTCGCCCGGGTCGGCCTGGCGAAGCGCCACCAGCGTGCGCCGTAGGCCCGACAGGGTCTCTCTGCTGGTGGCCTCGATGGCTCGCAGCGCCTCGTGGGCCTCTGCGGGCCGTGTCTGTATGATCCGGCTCCCCGCCCCGGCCTGGATGGCGATAATGCCGATACTGTGCGCGACCATGTCGTGCAACTCCCGTGCGATCCGCAGCCGTTCGGCGGTCACGGCCTCGGCCACCTCCTGCGAACGCAGCGTCACCGCGTGCTCGCGGCGCTCCCGGCGCAGCAGACCGACCATGCAGGATGCGGCCATCGCCAGGAGGGCGATCACGCCGTTGACGGTCAGGTTGTCCCCGTGCGCAAAGCCTCCGATCACGAGGAGTTGCACGGCGAAAGATACGGCCACGGCGACGATCGAAGCTCGCCGCGTGCAGGTAGCGACAATGAAGCCCAGGACGAGATCCACCGCCAGATACGACAGGAACTGACCCTGATACGACACCGACAGGCTCGTACGGGCGGATCCTGGAGTGCCCACCACCACGGCGGTGGATCCGGAGAGCGCCAAGGCCAGAGCCAGCAGCGGCATCCGTCGCAGCACACCGACAAGCAGACTCAGAGCCAGCAGCGACCCGACAGCGTGGACCGTGCCCGAAGCCCGCGGCGCGCCCCCCAGTAGCAGAAGCAGCATGAAGAGGTACAGGACGCCGCCCGCCCAGGACATGCCCTTCGTTCTCGTCATCGGCGGTGTGCCTTCTCGGGAAGGGGCGCGCGATGCGAAACGCGCGCAGGCAACGGGGTGGTCGGTGTGGCGTCCATGCCCCGAGAGTAACCAGTCGCCGCCCGCGCGGCATCGGCCCGAGGATGTATGCCCACGGGCCAACCCGGTCGCACGATTGCCTTCCACGGCCCCATGCCCGGACGGGGACCTCCCGGCAGGGTTGTTCTTGTGATCGAAGTCAACGACCTCACCAAGCGCTACGGCAGCAAGACCGCCGTCGACCATGTGTCCTTCACCGTGCGGCCGGGCCAGGTCACCGGATTCCTCGGCCCCAACGGAGCCGGCAAGACCACCACCCTGCGGATGATCCTCGGCCTGGACGCACCCACCGGCGGCGCCGCCACTGTCAGCGGCGTCCCCTTCCACAGCCACTCACGCGGACTGCGGCACGTCGGCGCTCTGCTCGACGCCGGCCAGGTCCACGGCGGACGCAGCGCCGCGGCCCACCTGTCCGCCCTGGTCCGCAGCAACGGCATCCCGCTGCGCCGGGTGGACGAGGTGGTGCAGGAGGTGGGACTGGCCGAGGCGGCGACCCGCCGCATCGGCGGGTTCTCGCTCGGCATGAAGCAGCGGCTCGGTATCGCCACCGCCCTGCTCGGCGACCCGCCCGTGCTGGTGTTCGATGAGCCGATCAATGGCATGGACCCGGAGGGCGTGCTCTGGGTGCGCCGCCTCTTTCGGCGTCTGGCGGCCGAGGGCCGCACGGTCTTCCTCTCCAGCCATCTGATGTCGGAGATGGAGAACACCGCCGACCAGCTCGTCGTCCTCGGCCGGGGCCGACTCATCGCCGCCGAGTCGGTTCGGGACTTCGCGGCCCGCAGCACCCGGCTCAGCGTCGTGGTGGGCACACCGCAGGCCGCCGAGCTGGCAGCGGTGCTGACCGCCGCAGGCGCGTCGGTCGAGCCGGAGGGCTCGGCGGGCACCGAGAAGCTCGCCGTGACCGGGCTGCCGGCGGACCGGATCGGAGCACTCGCCTTCGAGAACCGGATTCTGCTGAACGAGCTGACCACCCGAACCGCCTCTCTGGAGGAGGCATTCATGGAACTCACCGCCGACAGCGTCGAATACCTGGCAGGACAGCCCCGATGACCCCACTCGCCTCCGCCCCCATGACCACCTCGGCCGCACCCGTCGCCGAGCCGCCCGCCCGCTTCCGCGACCTGCTCGCCTCCGAGTGGATCAAGATGCGGTCCCTGCGCTCCACCCCGTGGACGATCGCATTCACCACCCTGTTCGTCATCGGGTCCGCCGCCGTGGCCGCGCTGGCGGACTACAACAACCTCGCGGGCTCCAGCCCGAGTACGAGGCAGCCCCCCGACTTCCTGCCCTTCGACGCCTATCCACCCGCCGGCCACTGGACGCTGATGCTCGTCGCCGGCAGCATCGGCGCCATCACAGTCGTGAGCGAGTACAGCAGCGGCCTGATCCGCACCACCACCGTGGCCGTACCTGCCCGCAGCTCGGTTGTGCTGGCCAAGGCGGTCGTCACCGCAGCGCTCTGGGCCGCGGTCGGCACGGTCTTCTCCACCGGTTCCTTCCTGGTCTCCCAGGCCATCCTCAGCGGGCGGCACGCCGGGGTCACGATCACCCATCCCGGGGTGCTTCGGGCGCTGGTGGCTTCCGCGCTGCTGGCCCCGGTCTGCGCACTGATCGGCCTCGGCCTCGGCGTCCTGATCCGGCACAGCGCCGCGACCATGGTCACCAGTACCTTCACGCTTCTGATACTGCCCCAGCTCTTCTCGAACACCAAGCCCTGGTCCGCCCACGTCAACCACGCGATGGTCCTCACAGCCTGGAGGCGCCTCGTCCAGAACTGGCCGCCGGATCCTGCATCCCGGACGCTCAGCGCCACGATCCCCGGTTCCTGGATCGTGTACGCGCTCTGGCCACTGATCGCAGTCGCACTCGCCGTCATCGTCGTACGGCACCGCGACGTGTGAACGTGCCTCCAGGGCGCGCATATCGGCGTGGATCGCACCCGTCCCGTCGTCGATGACATGTGGATCCGGTGGCCTGCCTCCCGACCGGCGAGGAAGACAACTGGCATTGCCGGCCCGAGGGGTTCCATGACGAGGCGGGCGGGGTGCTGCGAGCTCGCGCCGCGGACGGTTTCCGGCACACGGGCCCGTGGACCGCTGCTCGCGACTCAGGCGGCGCACCGCGGCCGAGGGGGGCCGGGGTGCGCCGCGGACGGAAGGGACGAGGTCCCGCTCCCGGGTCAGGGAGCGGGGTCAGAGGGTCAGGGCAGGGGGGTGGCGCAGGGGATCAGCGACGACCGTCGTGGCCGCGGTCGTCGTGCCGGCGGTCATCGTGCCGACGGTCATCGTGCCGACGGTCGTCGTGACGGCGGTCATCGTGCCGACGGTCATCGTGACGGCGGTCATCGTGACGGCGGTCATCGTGACGGCGGTCATCGTGCCGGCGGTCATCGTGCCGGCGGTCATCGTGCCGGCGGTGGTCGTCGTCACGTCCGTGGCCCCACCACCCGTCGTAGTGACGGCCCCAGGACTTCGAGTCGACCTTGTAGCCGTCCTCGTTACGCAGCGTCGCCGTGTCGGTGTTGTCCCAGACGTAGCGGCGGAGGTCCTGGTAGACGTCCGAACGGCTGTCGCGGCCGTAGCCGGTGTGGACCCGCACCGAGGAGCGGCCGGCCAGACTCAGGTCGAACCGGTAGGTGCGGCGGCTCTCGTCTCTGAGGGTCCAGCCACGGAGGTCGACCGTATGCCGGCTGGTGTTGGTGACGGTGACCCACTCGTCGTTGAGGCTGCGGTTGGTGCCGTTGTCGTGTCCGGGGCTGTCGTACTGGATCTCGCCCAGGACGACGCCGGAATACGAGGATTGCCGGCCGTAACCGCGGTCGTGGTCGGCGGCGGCTGCCGGGAAAGCGGCGACGGCCACCAGCGCGCCGGCAGCGATGACGCTCGCGGTGAACCGCCGTGCGGAACGGGACATGAAAACCCCTCAGGTGCAGGCCCGGGCCGTATGGTCCGAGCGTTGATCGATCCCGGCGTGATGCCGAGAGCGCACACTTTGGCCCGATCGCCCGATTTACGACAGACACCTCGATACGTGTTACGAAATGCAGACATTTCCGTCACACGCACATGCATTAGGCACGCATTCAACTACCTGGGCACCCGTCAATCACTGACCGTTGCACCCACCCGTTCGGCACCGGCACAACCGACACGCGCGCGCCGCGTCAGCCGGCGCGCGCCACGGGTCACCCCTGGGGGATCGGCACAGAATTCTGTAACAGCCGCTGCTCGCTCGACCTCGAACGACCTTTCTGCTATCCGAGCGAACGAGAAAGGAAGTTCTACCTCCCCGCCCCTGGCGGCTGCCGATCATTGCGCGGCGAGCACAACGGTGGTTCAGTGGGAGCTGAAGTTATGAATCGAGGTTCAGAACATCATGGCCTACCGCCCCACCGCCCGCACCGAGGCGACCCGGCTCGCGCATCGCCAGCGGCTGCTGGACGCCGCGCGGCAGCTGCTGGCCGAGGGCGGATACGCCGCGGCCAGCATCTCCGCGCTCGCCGAGCGGGCCGGAGTCGCCACCGGCAGCGTCTACAACCACTTCGCCTCCAAGCAGGAGCTGCTCGCCGCGGTCTTCCGGCATGTCGCCGGTCATGAGCTCATCGCGGTGCAGCATGCCGTGGGCGCCACGAGCGGGACGGCGGACCAGTTGCGCACCCTCGTCGAAGTCTTCGCCTTCCGGGCGCTGCGGACGCCCCGCACGGCCTGGGCACTACTGGCCGAGCCGGTCGATGCGCTGGTCGAGGCGGAGCGGCTGACCTATCGCCGCGGCTACCACGCCCTCGCCGAGACGGTCATCGCCGCGGGGATCGACGCCGGTGAACTGCCCGCGCAGAACGCCCGGCTCTCGGCCGCCGCCGTGATCGGCGCGATCAGCGAGGCGCTGCTCGGCCCGCTCTCCCCGATGGGCGAGCGCACCGACCCGGAGCCGGTCGTGGCGGACATCGCCACGCTGTGCCTGAGAGCGGTGGGAGCGGGCGGCACCTGGCCGCTCCCCCGCACCGCACCGCCGTAGCAGACCAAGCTCTCGGCCGAAATTCCCATCGCCGACGTCAGACAGGACCGCCGCCATGACCGTCACCGCACACCCCACCGGCCTGCGGCCGGGGGCTCCCGCACCGCACACCACCCACGAGGTCACCAATCAGGTGCCGCCCCGGACCGGCCTGGACGAGTACGGCACCAATGCGCCGCTCGTCGAGGCGGTACGGGCATTCGGCGCGGCCTGGCACGAGCCGGAGCTCCACGAGATCGGGAGCCTGGTCGGCTCGGAACCGTTCCAGAACAATGCGGAGCTCGCGCACACGTCACCCCCCGTGCTCCGCACCCACGACCGGTACGGCAATCGCGTCGACGAAGTCGAGTTCCACCCCGCGTACCACGAGGTCGTCGGCGCGGCCGTGGGCTACGGCACGCACACCGCGGCCTGGGCGGATCCGAAGCCGGGTGCCGCGGTCGCACGGGCGGCGTCGTTCATGCTGTTCGCCCAGATCGAACCGGGCCATGCCTGCCCGATGTCGATGTCGCACGCCGTGGTCCCTGTCCTGCGGCGCGACGGCGAGGTGGGCCGGGACTGGCTTCCGGGTCTGCTCAGCCGCTCGTACGACCCGCGGCTGATCGCCCCGGGCAGCAAGTCGGGGCTGACGTTCGGCATGGGCATGACGGAGAAGCAGGGGGGGTCCGACGTCCGCGCCAACACCACCCGCGCGGTTCCGGTGGCCTCCGACCCCGACGGCCGGGCCCATCTGCTGACCGGCCACAAGTGGTTCTTCTCGGCCCCGCAGTCGGACGCCTTCCTCGTGCTGGCCCAGACCCCGGCCGGGCTGACCTGCTTCCTGGTACCGCGGGTGCTGGCCGACGGCACCCGCAACAGCGTCCGTATCCAGCGGCTGAAGAACAAGCTCGGGAACAAGTCGAACGCATCGTCCGAGGTGGAGTTCGACGGAACCTGGGCGGTGCGCGTCGGCGAACCCGGTCGCGGCGTTCCCACCATCATCGACATGGTCAACCACACCCGTCTGGACTGTGTCCTCGGCACCACCGCGGGCATGCGCCAGTCGGTGTCCGAGGCGATCTGGCACACGCAGCACCGCAGCGCCTTCGGTGCCAGGCTGGTCGACCAGCCCGCCATGACAGCGGTCCTCGCCGATCTGGCCCTGGAGACGGAGGCCGCAACCTGGACCTCGCTACGCCTCGCCCGTGCGTACGAAACCGGCAGCAGCGAGTCCGAGACGATGTTCCGCCGACTGGCCACCGCGGTCTCCAAGTACTGGATCTGCAAGCGCGGTCCGCACCACGCGTACGAGGCGCTGGAGTGTCTGGGCGGCAATGGTTACACCGAGGACTGGCCGCTCGCCCGGCGCTACCGCGAGCAACCGGTGATGGCGGTGTGGGAGGGCTCCGGCAATGTGATCGCGCTCGATGTGCTGCGCGGCATCGCCAGGACCCCGCAGTCGCTGGATGCCTTCTGGGCCGAGTTGGAGACCACGGCCGGTGCCGGTGCCGTGCTGGACGCGCATGTGCGTCGGGTACGTCAGGAGCTGGCCGCGGATCTGCGCGATCCGCTCGCCGCGGAGCTCCGTGCGCGGGCGACGGTCGAGGGCATGGCGCTCGCCCTGCAGTCCTCGCTGATGCTCCGGTACGCTCCGGCGCCCATGGCCGAGGCGTTCGTCGCCGCACGCCTGGGCGAGGACCGCGGCCACCAGTACGGCATCCTGCCGCGCGGCACCGACACCACGGCTGTCGTGGAGCGGCACTTCGGCGCGCGTTAGCTTGGTTCCCATGGAGTCGAGATCCCGCACCCTGTGGCTGCGTACCGAACCGTTCCTATCCAGTGCGCATGAGTGAGTCCTGGACCCACTGTTGCGTACCGGGCGCATCCCGAACGGTGTTGGATGCGCCGGGTTCCCGCTCTCGCGTCCCGTTCGGTGACGGCCCTCCAGGGGACCGGTCCGTTGCGGGTGGGCGGGTTCCCTGACGTCCTCGGGTGCCTGGTCCGGCCTGGGCGGTCCGATGCCCCGCACGATCTCTCGGTTCGTGTGGGGGCGGTGCCGTCCGACGCCGGACCGGGTGCCCGAGGACGCGTCGTCCGATCGCGATGCCGACGGCATCGTGACGAGACACGGTCGGGCTCCGCGGCACCGTTCCGCGGGACGGGATCGCGCGCAGCCGGTTCCGTGGCGCCGGTCTGCGCTTCGGGTTCGCGCGCAGCCGCTGGCGCCTCCGGCAGCCGCGCGGAGAGGCAGTCCGCGAACGGCTCGACGAACCTGTGGCCGACGTCGCCCGTCACGCCGCGGCCGAACCGGGCCGGCCGTCGACCGGGATCGGCATGGTGAATGAGTTGTGCGGTTGTGTGGTCCTGGTCCCCCCTCACACGTACTTCGGTCCCGGCCGGTGGATCGCCCCGGCCGAGTCCGCCAGGGGGGCACCGGTACCGCCCCAGCGCAGCGCGACGATCTCCGCGGCAATCGAGACGGCCACCTCCTCGGGGGTACGGGCGCCGAGATCGAGACCGATGGGCGCGCGCAGTCTCGCGAGTTCCGCCTCGCCGAGTCCGGTCTCGCGCAGCCGGGCCAGGCGGTCCTCGTGGGTGCGGCGACTCCCCATCACGCCGATGTACGCCGCCGGGGAGCGCAGGGCCACCTCCAGCAGCGGGACGTCGAATTTCGGATCGTGGGTGAGTACGCACATCACGGTCCGCTCGTCGATGTCCGTGCCGCGCAGGTAGCGGTGCGGCCAGTCGACGACAACCTCCGCCCCGGCCGGGAAGCGGCGGGGATCGGCGAAGGCCGGGCGGGCATCGCACACCGTGACCCGGTAGCCGAGGAACGCACCGATGCGGGCCACGGCGGCGGCGAAGTCGATCGCACCGAAGACGAGCATGCGCGGGGGCGGCGCGAACGACTGCAGGAACACGGTGACGTCGTCCTCGCGACGCTCGCCGCGCGGTCCGTAGTGGCGCAGGCCCGTTGCCCCTTGGGCCAGTTCGCCCCGGGCGTCCGCGGTGACGGCGACGTCGAGGCCGCTGGTGCCCAGGGAGCCGGACACCCTGTCCGGCCATACGGCGAGCGCGGCGCCGCGCGGGGCGGGACCGTCGGTCACGGTGGCGACCACCACCGGGCCCTGTGCGGCGACCGACGCGGCGACCTCGCCGAACGCGGGGTCGGTGGCGGCCGACACGGGGCGTACGAGCAGGGTGACCTCGCCTCCGCAGGTGAGCCCGACAGCGAAGGCGTCCTCGTCGCTGTAGCCGAAAGTGCGGAGCCGTGCCCGTCCGGTCTCCACGACCTCCTTGGCCAGGTCGAAAACGGCGCCTTCTACGCAGCCGCCGGAGACACTGCCCACGACTTCGTCGCCGGGGCCCACCGCCATCGCCGCCCCGGGACCGCGGGGCGCGCTGCGGGTGACCGCGACGACTGTCGCAAGTCCGAACGGTTCACCCGAGGCGTACCAACGGCTGAGCGCCTGGAGGATCTCACGCATGGTGCTCACCGCCGCCCGGTGCCGGCTCCGCCGACGGCCGCCGGCTGCCCCAGGGCCTGCGGACTGTGTCCCTCGACGAACGCGTGCGCGTCGGGCAGCGCGGCTGCCATGCCGGCGGCCAGTGGTTCGTAACCCGGTCCGGCGTTGAGCGGGTCGGCCCGCACCACCCGGTGTGCCGGCCGGTGCAGCCGCCGCATCCGGGCTGGAGCAGCGGGGGCCGCCGCGCCCCCAGCCGCCGGACGGCACGACGACCGCGGCGCCACGTGCCGTGGCGCGCTGCCCCTATGTGTCGATTGCGCCCGGGGAAGACCCTCCGCCCGCGTTGTCGCCGGTTCACAACTCCCCGCAGTCCTGAAGGCATACGGGAAACCCGTCCGGTTTGCCTCCCCCTCCGCCCTGCGGCAGCGCGCATCACGCGGAGACCAGCCGCATGGCGGCGGGCCACCTCCCTGATCCGGTCCGGTCCGAAAGGCACTCCCTAACTCGACACGTCGGTCCAGGCGTACGGCTTGCCGAGGGGACCCTTCGGGGGGCCGGCGCCCGCCGCCTCCATTTCGCGGTCCGCCTCTCTCATCAGCTGGCCCGCGACATCCTTCATCGCGCGGCTCGCCGCAAGTTCGTCACCGATGCTCGGGATGTCCACATCCGTCGGGTTGCAGCGCGCCACCCCGTGACCGGTGAGCTTCTCGGAACCGGTGTCCAGCACGGCTTCCGCCTTGGTCGTGCCTTCCTCCTCGGAAAGATCGAGGCGGAGCTTCCATTCCAGCGTGTGTGTCATCGCGCACCTCCTCGCCCGCGTCAGCCCACCGTGAGCCGCCACGACGCGTCCTCCCTTCAGCATCTCTCCTCCCGCGTCCACGCGCGCGTTGCCGGCCCGGCCGGATCAGGGTGGCACGAGGCGATCCCCCGACGGCGGCTCGCACTGCGGGGTGTTCAACGTCGAAATATGATGCAGGGGGCAGCCGGAAGACGGGTCTCACGGATACGTCCCGCCACGTCAGGCCCTGTGTGTTGCGGCTCGCGAACGAATGCACTGCGGAGCGGCCCATGAACCGGCGTCGTCCTCCCACTTCGGTGAGCGCGGAGGAACTGCTCACCACGTTGCAGAGGCTCACCGCCCGGGCGCGGCAGGAGGTGCAGCTGCACCAGGCGCGCGTGGAGTTGGCCGAGGCGCTGCAGCGCGAGATGCTTCCGGCCACCCTGCCCGCCCGCCCCGGTCTGCAGACGGCGGCCCGTTACGCGCCGGCCCGCAGCGGCCTGGACATCGGTGGTGACTGGTACGACGGCTTCCCGCTTCCGGACGGCACGCTCGCCTTCGCCATCGGGGACGTACAGGGCCATGACGTCGAGGCCGCCGCGTTCATGGGGCAGATCCGGATCGGGATGCGGGCGATCGCCGCCACGAGCCCGGAACCGGGCGAGATACTGAGCCGCACCAATGACCTGTTGCTGTCCGTCGACAGCACGCTCTTCGCGACCTGCACATTCGTCCGTCTCGACCCGCGCACGTGGGTACTCGACACCGCGCGCGCCGGACATGTCGCCGCGGTGTGGGCGACGGTCGACGGACGCTCGGGCATCTCCGAGGACGCGGGAGGTCTGCCGCTGGGCATTCAGGCCGGTCCGCAGTATCCGGTCACGCGGCACCGGCTGACCACCCCGGGGGCGTTCGTGCTGCTCACCGACGGGGTGGTCGAGGGGCCGTCGTTCCCGATCGAGGAAGGCCTGGACACGGTGGTGCGGCTGGTGGCCTCCCGCGCCGCGGCCGACGCCGACGAGCTGGCCGACGCGGTGCTGCAGGCGGCGGAACGCACCGGGCACGAGGATGATGCCGCCGTACTCGTCCTGCGCCACCACACGTCACCGGACGCACAACGTGACGACCGGTGACGTCGGGCAGCACAACGTGAGCATCCCCGGGCCGAGCGTGTCACACGGCCGCCGCCCCGGGCCGGCGGTGTCTCATGAGAGCTGTGATCCGCAGTGAGGGAACCAGAGGTACGGCGGTGACCGCCCTCAGCATCCTGGCGGTTGCCGCCGCCTACTACGCGGCAGGACAGATCGGTCTGCTCAGGCAGGTGACCATCCACGGAGCCAGAGTCACCCCCCTCTGGCCACCGACGGGCATCGCACTGAGTGCTCTGCTCTATCTCGGCCTGCGTATCTGGCCCGGTATCGCTCTCGGATCCTTGCTCGTCGTCGCCACCGTCACCGGCCCGGTCGATCTCGCCACCCCCGGCATCGTCGCAGGCAACACCCTCGCGCCGGTCTGCGCGTACCTCATGCTCCGCCGGGCCGGGTTCCGGAAGGAACTGGACCGGCTGCGCGACGGGGCGGTCCTGGTCTTCCTCGGTGCGATGGCCGGGATGCTGATCAGCGCCACCGTGGGCACAGGCATGCTGGCACTCACCGGCAGGCTGCCGCTCGGCCACTTCTGGCCGGTCTGGGCGGCCTGGTGGGCGGGGGACGCCATGGGCGTCCTCATCGTCACCCCCCTGCTCCTCGTGATGCGCAGAGCCCGGCTGCCGCGGAGGACCGACCGGTGGGCAGAGGCGACCGCGCTGGCAGTCGTCTGCGTCGTGCTCGGCCTGGTGGCCACCAGAAGCTCACTGTCGATGCTCTACGTGGCGTTCCCGGTGCTCATCTGGGCCGCGCTGCGCTTCCAGCTCGCGGGCAGCGCGCCGTGTGCCCTGGTGCTGTCCGTGCTGGCGATCCTCGCGGGCAGCGAGAAGGTGGGACCGTTCACCGGTCACACGATCCTTGAGATCATGCTCAATCTGACGATCCTCAACGGCTCCATGGCCCTCACCGCACTGCTGCTGGCCTCGATCGTCACCGAGGACATGAATATCCGGCGCAGAATCGAGCAGGCCTGCGAGGAGCTCGCCGAGGTGGTGGACCATCTCGCACCGGGAAGATCGGCGACCGCGTGGCCGTCCCGGTACCGGGACGAGCGCGACGGCCGCTGACCTTCACGCTGTGCGTCACCGCGGGAAGTGGCGGTCCAGGAAGTCGTTGCGGAAGGTGCCGGCCGGGTCGTACCGGGCCATCAGCTTCTCGAAGTCGGCGTACTGCCCGTACAACGCGCGCAGCGTATCGGGCGCGGTCGTGAACACCTTGCCCCAGTGCGGCCGGGCGCCGAACGGTGCGAGCGCCTCCTCGACCGCACCGAGCACCGGTGTGACGGCGGCCGTGTCCGGGACCCAGGTGAAGTGGAAGGCCACCGCGTCGATGCCGCTCGCCGGGCTGAGCCACAGGTCGTCGCGGGCCACGGTGCGGATCTCGCCGACCTGCAGCAGCGGGGCGATTCGGTCCCGGATCCGGTCCAGTGCCGCGTACGCCGCCGCGGCGTCCCGCCGTGCCACGAAATACTCCGACTGCAGCTCGTCCCCGTTGCTGGGGGTGAACTCCAGCCTGAAGTGCGGAAGGCGCCGGTGCCAGGCGCCGGGGACGCCCTGCTGCCGGGTGCAGTTCTGGGCGGGCATGCCGTGGATCGGGTGGCGCGGGCCCTCCGCGAGCCGCGCGCCGAGCCATTCGGCGGGTGCCTGCCGCGCTCCTTCGGCGTCCACCCGCTGCTTGAGCCAGACCTGGTTCACCGGGCCACCGCGCCAGTCGGTGAAGAGGCTGACGCTGTACGCGGCGGACATCACCTCGTCGAACCCGTCCGGGTCGCCGAGCCGGGACCGCGGCAGGTCCTCGTAGACCCACTGCTGTACGTCGAAGGCGGGCACCAGGTCCAGGGTCAGCCGGGTCACCACCCCCAGGGCGCCCAGGGCGACCACGGCCCCGGGGAAGTCCGCGTCGCCGCGCTTCAGCTCCGCGGTCCCGCCGTCCGCCGTGACCATCTCCAGCGCCCGGACCGCCCCGGCGATCGACCGGTTGCCCATGCCCGAGCCGTGCGTGCCGGTCGCGCAGGCGCCCGCCACGGAGATGTGCGGCAGCGAGCCCAGGTTGTGCAGGGCACAGCCGTTCTCATGGAGGACATCGGCGAACTCCCCGAAGCGCAGCCCCGCGCCGACGGTGACCGAGCCGGCCGCCCGGTCGATCTCGACGACGCGGTCCAGTCCCGCCAGCGACACAAGGTCTCCGGCCGTGTCCGCGACGGTGCTGAAGGAGTGCCGGGTGCCCAGTGCCCGTACCGTGGTGCCGGAGGCCACGATCTCCTGGATCTCGGCCACCGAGCGGGGGGCATGGAGGCGCCGCGCCCCGAAGGTGATGTTTCCGGCCCAGTTCTTCTCCGCGGGAGTCACCGCACGCCTTCTTTCGCTTGCTTGTCGGCGCTCGCCGCCATCGGCGCATTCTCCCAGATGGGGGTGCGGCATCACGATAACGTGACATGTCCGCACATAACCTCAGTGCGGAACCTGTCAAATGCCAACAGCCGACCGCAGACCTCCTGATCCAGCGCGGAACGGGACGAGATCCGAGCCATCGCGTATGTCTGAACTTCACGAGAACTCCAGCGAAATGGCACGTGTGTGGATATCGTGCACCGAGCGAGGGCGCATCCGTCAGTCCATGGGATCGGCGGATGCGTCCCGTTTGTGGAGATGCAACTGTGACTGGGGGGTTCATGGGGCATGTCGAGCTACCCGAATCCGACATACCTGGATCCGTGGGACTGGCGGGGGCGCCACGACCACGAACCACTTCAAATCGGCCTCGCAGCAAGGAACTTGAACAGCTGTGGAGCGCCCCGACCGTACAGCGCGAACGTTCTGACCAGACGCCCATCCCGAAGAGAAGACCGGGCCGGTACCTGCCGCTCGTCGTCGCGACCGATCTCCTCGGGCTGGGGCTACCGGCCTGGCTCGTCCTTCGCGCCGGCGCGCTACCACAGGCCCAACTTACGGCATCTGTCGCCGCGTTGGTGTGGTGCGGAGCCCGGCTGGTACGTGGCCGGTACACAACCAGGCGGCCGGGGGGCCTCAGAGATGCACTGACCGCTCCCGGCGACTGGCTGCTGCTGATCGGCGCACTGGCCGTCCTCAGCACGGTGTTCGGCGAGCCGGTACGACCGGTGACCGCGGTCGTGGCGCTGCTGCCCGGCCTGCTGGTGACCGTGACCGTGTCGCTCGTGCGCCAACTCCCTTGGCCAGGAGGGCGACAGACCGCCGAGCACCGCGTGCTGGTGGTCGGCGAGGCTTCGGGGGTGGAACGGGCGGTGCGGCTGCTCGGTTCCCGAACGGACCACGCATACAGGGTGGTTGCGGCCATCCCCGTCGGGGAGACACCACTCGACTGCGAGGCTCCGGTGCCGGGGCACCTCGCACCGGCTCCCGCAGACGACGACGTGTCGACGGTGCTGGGCGGAGCCTTCGCCCATGAGGCGGACCTGGCGCTGGTCATACCAGGGCCACAGCTCTCCGGGGAACGGGTCCGGCAACTGTCCTGGGGCCTGCACGACGGGGGCCTGCAGTTGTCCGTTCTGTCGGACCTCTCGGAGATCGCGGCAGGCCGGGTCAGGCCGGTCTCAGCGGCCGGGCTGACGCTGCTGCACATCGTGCCCCCGCTGCGCCAGGGTCCGCAGATGGCCCTGAAGGGTGCGGTGGACCGCACGGGTGCGGCGCTCGGACTGGTGCTGCTGGCACCATTGTTGCTCCTGATCGGGGCAGCCGTACGGCTCACCTCCGACGGCCCGGCGTTCCACCGTCAGACCCGCCAGGGCCGGCACAACCGGCCGTTCACCATGTGGAAGTTCCGCACCATGGTGGAGGACGCCGAAACGCACAAGGCGGAGCTCGTCGCGGCGAACGAGAACGACGGTGCGATGTTCAAGATCCGCAGTGATCCCCGGGTGACACGGATCGGCCGGCTGCTGCGCCGGAGCTCGCTCGACGAGCTGCCGCAGCTGCTCAATGTCATCCGTGGCGAGATGTCCCTGGTGGGTCCTCGTCCGCCTCTTCCGGAGGAGGTGTCCCGCTACGACGAGCACGAGCTCCGGCGGCTCGCGGTCCGGCCGGGCCTGACCGGGCTGTGGCAGGTCAGCGGACGTTCCGACCTCTCCTGGCAGGAGACCGTTTCGCTCGATCTGTGGTATGTCGACAACTGGTCGGTGGCCACGGACCTGGGACTCATGGCCCGTACGCTGCGCGCCGTCACCGACGGCCGCGGGGCGTACTGAGAGCGGCGGGGCCGGATGCGGAAGATCGACCTCGACCGGCAGCGCGGGGCCGGACGGGCGGGCCGCCGTCGCTCTGCGGCGGCCGGCCCGGCCCGGCGGGCCGGGGCGCGGTCAGCCCTGGGCGCCCTGGTGGTCCAGCCACCAGGCGTAGGTGCGGGCGATGCCGTCGCGCAGTGGAATCCGCGGCTTGAAGCCGAGGGAGGAGAGGCGGGTGACGTCGAGAAGCTTGCGCGGGGTGCCGTCGGGCTTCGTCGTGTCCCACGAGATGCGACCTTGGTACTCCGTCACATCCTGGATGATGGAGGCGAGTTCGTGGATCGTCAGATCCTCGCCGCAGCCGACGTTGACGGGTTCGTCACCGTCGTAACGCTCCAGGAGCAGGAGGCACGCGGCGGCCAGGTCGTCGACGTGGAGGAATTCGCGCCGGGGGCTGCCGGAGCCCCAGAGGGTGATCTCCGGCGCGCCGTCCCGTCGCGCCTCGTGGAAGCGGCGGATCAGGGCGGGCAGGACGTGCGAGGACTCCAGGTCGAAGTTGTCGCCGGGCCCGTAGAGATTGGTGGGCATGGCGCTGATGTACGACGCGCCGTACTGCCGCCGGTACGACTGGGTCTGCACGATCCCGGCGATCTTGGCAAGCGCGTACGCCTCGTTGGTCGGCTCCAGTGGGCCGGTGAGCAGGGCGTCCTCCGGAATCGGCTGGGGGGCTCGCTTGGGGTAGATGCAGGACGAGCCGAGGAAGAGCAGTCGCTCGACCCCGGCGGCGTGCGCACCGGCGATCACACTCAGCTGGATGCGCAGGTTGTCCTCGAGGAACTGCACCGGATACGTGCTGTTGGCCATGATCCCGCCGACCTTGGCGGCGGCCAGCACCACGGCGTCCGGGCGGATGTCAGACAGAAAGGCCTCGGTCGGTGCGGCGTCGCGCAGATCGAGCCGGTCACGGCCGCGGGTGACCACCTCGTGGCCTTCGGCGATGAGGCGGCGCACCACCGCCGAGCCGACGAGACCTCGGTGTCCCGCGACGAATATGCGGGCGCCGCGGCGTAGCAGGGGGCGGACGGATTCCTGGGGAGGGCCGGGGAGATCAGTCGTCATGGTTCGGATTGTGCCAGCAGCTGTACGTCACGGTGACGTTTTGCCGCAGATCACTCACATCACGAAATTTCGGTGCACAACAGCCTCGCAGGCGACCACAGAAGGGGGAGTCGTGGCGAAGACCGCGCTCATCACCGGCGTGACCGGACAGGACGGCTCGTACCTGTCCGAGCTGCTGCTCGACAAGGGGTACACGGTCCACGGCCTCATACGCCGCTCATCGAGCTTCAACACCGAGCGGATCGACCACATCTACCAGGGCCCGGAGGAGGAGAACCGCTCCTTCGTCCTGCATCACGCGGATCTCGCCGACGGAGTCGCGCTGGTGAACCTGCTGCGCGACATCCAGCCCGACGAGGTCTACAACCTGGGTGCGCAGTCGCATGTCCGGGTCTCGTTCGACGCGCCGCTGTACACCGGTGACATCACCGGACTCGGCACCATCCGTCTGCTGGAGGCGGTCCGCGCCAGCGGTATCGACACCCGGATCTACCAGGCGTCGTCGTCCGAGATGTTCGGCGCCACCCCGCCGCCGCAGAACGAGACGACCCCGTTCCATCCGCGCAGCCCGTACAGCGTCGCCAAGGTCTACTCGTACTGGGCGACGGTCAACTACCGTGAGGCGTACGGGATGTTCGCGGTCAACGGGATCCTCTTCAACCATGAGTCCCCGCGTCGCGGCGAGACCTTCGTGACCCGCAAGATCACCCGCGGCGTCGCCCGGATCAAGGCGGGGCTCCAGCAGCACCTTCACCTCGGCAATCTCGATGCCGTCCGCGACTGGGGTTACGCCCCCGAGTACGTCGACGCGATGTGGCGGATGCTGCAGTGCGACTCCCCGGACGACTATGTGGTGGCCACCGGTGAGGGGGTCAGCGTCCGGCAGTTCCTGGAGTTCGCCTTCGAGCACGCCGGGCTGGAATGGCGGGACCATGTCCGGTACGACGCGAAGTACGAGCGTCCCAGCGAGGTCGACGCCCTGATCGGTGACGCCACCAAGGCCGAGGAACTGCTCGGCTGGAAGCCCGTCGTGAAGGCGCAGGAGTTGGCCAGGATCATGGTCGAGGCGGACATCCGGCAGCTCTCCGACCAGCTCTCCGGGGCAGCCGTGCGGGTGGACCGATGAGAGCGCCAGGACGTCTCGGACGCAGTGGTGTGTGCGCCACCGTTCTCGCGCTCGCCGCGGGCGTACTCACCGCCTCGGCGGTCGCCGCTCCCCCGGCCGCGGCTCTGACTCCGCCGGTCGGCTTCACCGCCGACAACCTGACCACCTATCAGACCAACGGGATCGTCTGGGCGCTCGCCGAGGCGAACGGGGTGGTGTACGCGGGCGGCACCTTCGCCAACGTACGGCCGGCCGGTGCCCCGGCGGGCAGCAGCACGACGCCCGCCGTCAACTTCGCCGCGTTCAACGCGGCCACCGGGGCGCCCACCGGCTGTTCGCTCTCCTTCACCCGCAGCAGCGGCACCGCCACGGTCCGGGCGTTCGCGCTCTCCCCCGACAAGTCCACGCTGTACGCGGGTGGTTACTTCAACGCGGTCAACGGGACGGCTGCCAACGGACTGGTAGCCATCAACACCGCGACCTGCACTCTTCGTTCGGGGTTCGCGCCGAACTTCGGAGCGACCGTGCGTGCGCTCGACGTGGCCGCGAACGGCACGGTCTACGCGGGCGGCGACTTCCAGACGGTAGGCGGTCAGACCCGGCGCTTCTTCGGCGCCGTCACCGCGGCCGGTGCCGTCACCGCGTGGAACCCGGACGCCGACGATCCCGGCCGGGCGCTCAAGGTCACCCCTGACGGCCGGAACGTCCTGATCGGCGGCGACTTCTTCACCGTCGGTGGCGCCGACTCGCACGCTCTCGCGGTGACCGACGCCGGCTCGGGCGCACCGACCCGCACCTACACGGGCAACTTCATCCCGTCCACCGCGGTCATCAAGGACATCGTCACCGACACCGCATCCGACGGCTGGTACGTCGCGGGCGAAGGCACGGGAGGCGGCTCCTTCGACGGCCGGCTCGCGATGCGGCTCGGCACGTTCGACCAGCGGTGGCGGGACACCTGCCAGGGGGCGACGCAGACACTGCGGGTCTACCGGGGTGTGCTGTACGCGGGCAGCCATGTCCACGACTGCTCCACCATGGGCGGCTTCCCCAACCAGGTCCGCAAGCACCTCACCGCCCAGTCCGTCGACGATCCGGCGATGCTCGGCTGGCTCCCGGACACCAATGACGGGATCGGTGAGCCGGTCGGGCCGCGCGCCCTGACCGTGTCTTCCCGCGACGGACGCGACTTCCTCTGGGTGGGCGGCGAGTTCACCACGGTCAACGGGCTCGCCCAGCAGTCCCTGACCCGGTTCGCCAACACGCCGGACACGGGCGCGCCGTCCGTGCCCGCCGTCAGTGTGTCCGCTCCCCGGGCCGGTGAGGTGAAGGTCCGGTGGCGGTCCGGCCTGGATCTGGACGACAGCCTGCTCACCTACCGGGTCTACCGCGACGGCGGCTCGACACCCGTGTACACGACGCAGGGGTCCTCGCTGTTCTTCAGCCGCCCGCAGCTGACGTTCACCGACACCGATGTGGTGGCCGGCCGGACGTACTCGTACCGGATCACGGCGAGCGACGGGACCAACACCAGCGCCCTGTCGGCCATCACCGCCGTCACCGCGGCCTCCTCGGCGAGCCCGTACCAGGAGCGGGTGCTCGCGGACGGCGCCGGTCTGTACTGGCGCTACGACGAGGCGGGCGGGGCGTTCGCCGCCGACGCCTCGGCCGGCGACGACGGCGGGGTGTACATGAACGCGCCGACGTACCGGTCCGCTCCCTCCGCGGTCGCGGGTTCGACGGCACTGTCGCTGAACGGCACGGACGAGTACGTGTACAGCGACCGATTGCACCACTACACCTCGCCGACGCCGTACTCCATCGAGACATGGTTCCGGACCAACACCACGCGCGGCGGCCGGATCGTCGGCTACGGCAACAACATCGGCACCGCCCAGGGCCACACCAGCAGCATCTCCGACAAGCTCGTCTACATGACCGATGACGGCCGCCTCGCCTTCGGCGTCCAGGTCGGCAGCACCAGCAGCAGGCCCACCCTCACCACGACGGCTTCCTACAACGACAACACCTGGCACCATGTCGTCGCCACCCAGGGACCGTCCGGCATGCGGCTGTACGTGGACGGGGTGGCAGTCGGCTCCAACACGACCGCGGGCAACCGCTCGTACAACGGGTACTGGCGGGTGGGCGGCGACGCGATGCCGACCACCTGGCCGAACCGTCCCACCAGCACCTACTTCGCCGGTCAGGTCGACGAGACCGCGGTCTACCCATCGGCGCTGACCGCCGCCCAGGTCGCCGCGCACCACGCCCTGGCGGACACCCCGCCCGGGCCCGGCGACACCACCGTGACGCTCACTCCGGACGACGACGCGTACGTCAACAGCGTCGCCCCGAACACCAACTACAACGACAGCCAGCTCGCCTCGCGCGGCAGCACGGCGTATCTGAGCTATCTGCGCTTCACCGTGCCCTCGGCCCCGGCCGGACAGTTCCTCAAGAGCGCACGGCTCACATTCCGCACGTCGTCGGACTCGACGGCGGGCTCCTCCGACAGCCACACCGTGGTGCCGGTCACCGGCACCTGGACCGAGTCGGCGGTCACCTACAACACCCGGCCGTCGCTCTCCTCGACCGTGCTGGGGACCATCACCGGCGCGACCTCGGTCTCCACCGACCAATCGGTGGAGCTGAACGCACCGGCGCTGGGCGGAGCACTCGGCTCCGTCTACTCACTCGCCCTGACCAGCAGCGGGACGGACAGTCTCCGCATCTGGTCGAGCGAGGTATCAACCGCGGCCTACCGGCCGAAGCTTGTTCTCACCTTCGGAGCTGAATGATGAACGGAAATACGGAGCGCAGACGCGCGGGACGTGGCCGGGTGCGTGCCGCGTCCGCCGCGCTCTGCCTGCTCGCCGGAGCCCTGGCCGCGACCGCGGTCGGGGCCTCCCCGGCGGCGGCTCTCACGCCGCCGGTCTCCCTCACCGCGGACAACCTCTCCACCTGGCAGACCAACGGCATCGTGTGGTCGATGGCGGCGACGGACGGGGTCGTCTACACCGGCGGCACCTTCTCCACCGTCCGTCCCCCGGGCGCGGCGGCGGGCACGTCCGAACAGCCCGCGGTCAACTTCGCCGCGTTCGACGCGGCGACCGGCGCACCGACCGGCTGCAGCCTGTCGTTCACCCTCTCCTCCGGAACAGCGACCGTTCGGGCCCTCGCTCTCTCCCCCGACAACACCACGCTGTACGCGGGTGGGCAGTTCGGTGCGGTGAACGGGGTCGGCGTCAGCAATATCGCGGCGATCGACACGGCGACCTGCACCCCGCGCCAGGACTTCAAGGTCGCCGTCTCGGCGACTGTACGGGCCCTGTCCGTCACGGATGACACCGTCTATCTGGGCGGTGACTTCAACACCGTCGCCGGTCAGACCCGGAACAAGTTCGCCGCGGTCACCACCGGCGCCCAGCTGAAGCCGTGGACGGCCAACACGGACGAGGTGGGCCGAGCCGTCCAGGTGACGCCCGACGGGCAGCATGTGCTCATCGGCGGCGACTTCTTCACCGTGAACGGCACCGCCTCGCACGCCCTCGCCGTCGTGGACGCCACCACGGGTGCGATCACCAAGAGCTACCCGGGCTTCATCCCGAACACCTCCACGGTGCAGGACCTGACCACGGACGCCACCGGCTTCTACACCGCCAACGAAGGCACCGGAGGCGGTGTCTTCGACGGGCGGATCGCGCTGAACCTCAGCAACTTCGAGCAGCGCTGGCGGGACACCTGCCTCGGTGCCACGCAGGCCGTGCTGGTCCACGAGGGGGTCCTGTACAGCGGCAGTCACGCCCATGACTGCTCCAGTATGGGCGAGTTCCCCGACCAGCCGCGCAAGCATCTTCTCGCGCAGTCGGTGAACGACCCGAAGCTGTTGCCGTGGTTCCCGGACACCAACGACGGCATCGGGGAGCCGGTGGGACCGCGGGTGATGGCCCAGACCGACCAAGGAGGACATCACTACCTGTGGGTCGGCGGCGAGTTCACCACCGTCAACGGCTCCGCCCAGCAGGGCCTGACCCGGTTCGCCGACGGCCCGGACACCGGGGCTCCGTGGGTGCCCAACGTCAGCCTCTCCACGGTCGCCGCGGGCAAGATCGAGGTCAACTGGCAGACCAGCTTCGACACCGACGACGGCGAACTCACCTACCGGATCTACAAGGACGGGGCGAGCACCCCCGTATACACGACCACGGGGAGCTCGGTGTTCTGGGACCGGCCGCAGCTGAGGTGGACCGACACCGACGTGGCTCCGGGCGAGACACACACGTACCGGATCAGCGCGGGCGACGGCACCAACACCAGTGCCAAGTCTCCCGCCCAGAGCGCCACCGTGGCTTCCGCCGCGGAGAGTTACCCGGCCAGGGTGCTCGCCGACGGTGCGTCGCTGTACTGGCGGTACGACGAGGGGACGTCGACGTTCGCCGCGGACACCGGGGCCGGTCTGGACAACGGCTTCCTGCGCAACTCCCCGGCCTACCGACAGACTCCGGCCGCGGTCTCCGGGCCGTCGACCGCGATCGGTTTCAACGGCACCACCCAGTACGCGTACAGCAACAATCGGCACGCGCAGCCGACCAAGTTCTCGGTGGAGACCTGGATCAAGACGACCACCACCAGGGGAGGGAAGATCATCGGCTTCGGCAACCTGACCATGCAGAACAGCAACCAGTACGACAAGCATGTGTACATGCTCAATGACGGGCGGCTGACCTTCGGCGTCTACAGCGGCGGCACCCGGACCATCACCACCTCCGGGGCCTACAACGACGGCGCCTGGCACCATGTCGTCGCCACGCAGGGCAGCTCCGGCATGGCGCTGTACGTGGACGGACAGCTGCGCGCGTCCAACATCCTGTACACCGCCAACGAGAGCTACAACGGGTACTGGCGGGTCGGCGGGGACAACCTGGGCAGCTGGCCGAACCGTCCGACGAGCGACTTCTTCGCCGGGCAGATCGATGAGACCGCCGTCTACCCGACCGCGCTCAGCAGCTCCGCGATCAGTGCCCACTACGCCCTGAGGACGGGTGGATGAGGTATCCGATCCTGGCCGGCGCCGCCGTCGTCGTACTGACGGCGGCGCTGGCCGCCTGCGGCTCGTCCTCCGACGGGAACCACCGGGAGGCGGGCGGCACGAAGCCGTCGGCCGCCGAGTCCCCCGTCGCCGGGCCGGCGGCCGCGCCCGACGCCGGCGCGTCCGCCGGCCCGTCGGCGAAGAAGACGAGCGAACCACCGAAACTGCCCACCGACGAACTCACCCCGGCCACCGGCTCCTTCACGAGGAAGCAGAAGGAGTACCTGGTCGACCGGGTACCGAAGGGCATGGACCCAGCAGCGGTGCTCCAGACCGGCCAGGAGACCTGCGACAAGCTGTCGTACCTGGTCAAGGTCGACAAGGACACCGCGGTCGCGGCCATCGTCACCGGTGAGGTCGCCGGTGCGAAGCCCGCTGTCGCGCACCTCTGTCCCGGCCACCAGGACCTGGTGGACCGGGCCGCTCTGGGATATGCCGACGGCACGTACAAGAACCAGCAGATCCGGCCGGGCCGCTACTACGCCGTCACCCCCACGAAGAGCTGCACCTGGCAGGTCACGGGGGCGGGCGGCAAGAACCTGACGTCGGGCACCTCCGGCTCCGGGAAGCGGGTGGGGATCACCGTCGCGACGACGGCCCGCGCCTTCACCTCCACAGGCTGCTACGCCTGGCTGCCCGAAGGAGACAAGGGATGAACAAGCTGCCGATAGCCGTGGCGATCCCCACGAAGAACGAGGGCCTCAACATCGCCGAGGCGGTGAAATCGGTCCTTGGCCACTTCGAGGCGGTCGTCGTCGTCGACTCGCACAGCACCGACGACACGGCGAAGATCGCCGAGAGCTGCGGCGCCGAGGTGGTCACCTACACCTGGGACGGCGGCCATCCGCGGAAGAAGCAGTGGTGCCTGGAGAACGTCCGCACGGACCTCGACTGGATCCTGCTGCTCGACGGCGACGAGCGGCTCAGCCCCGGTCTGCTGGCCGAGCTGCGGCAGATCTTCGCCGATCCGGCGGCGCCGAAACCGGCGGCGTACGACATCCCGCTGGGCTACTGGTTCTCGGGCCGGAGGCTGCGCCACGGGTACACCATCCGCAAGCGTTCCCTGACCGACCGGACCCGGTGTCATTATCCGGAGGTGGGGGATCTGGCGGCGCCGGGGATCGGCGAGGTCGAGGGGCACTACCAGCCGGTCGCGCCGACGGCGGGTGCGCTCCGCAACCCGATCGAGCACCAGGACCTCGACCCGGTGACGGCGTGGTTCGAGCGGCACAACCGCTACTCGGACTGGGAGGCGTGGCTGGAGCACCATCCGGACGTCAAGGAGCAGGTCCGGAAGGTGAAGTCGCGCCAGGGGCAGCTGTTCCACAAGGCGCCGTTCAAGCCGCTGGTGTCGTTCGCGTACATGTACGTCTACCGGCGGGGCTTCCTCGACGGGCGGGCGGGCTTCGACTTCGCGCTGGCGATGAGCTTCTACCGGTGGCAGATCGCACTCAAGTCCCGTGAGGGCAAGGTGGGGTGAGCCTCCCGCACCGCCTCCGGTGTCAGCGGGCCGCGGCCTCCCGGCGGACCACGTCCTCATAGGTCCGCCGGAGGGTCTGCGTCACGGCCCTGATGGTGAAGTGCTCGGTGACCAGCTGCCACGCGGCGTTTCCTGCTTCGGCGTTGGCCCGGGGCTCCAGGAGTTCGAGGATCGCCTGCGCGACCTTCTGGGCGTTGGCCTCGTCCTCGCCGACCCGGCTGTCGATCACCCGGCCCGCCCCGGCCTCCGCGACATCGGGGCCCAGCCCGCAGGTACGGGTGATCACCACGGGCGTGCCGACCGACATCGCTTCGAGGACCGAGACCCCGAGGGGTTCCTCGATCGACGGCAGTACGTACACGTCGGCGCGCCGCCCGGCGGCGAGAACCTCTTCGTGGCCGAGCGGTCCCACATGGTCGAGCGACTCCAGCACTCCCAGTCTCGCGGCCAGTCCCAGCGTTCCGGGGAGTGCTCCGGTGTCCGGTCCTGCCAGCACGAACCGGGCGTCCGGGTACTTCGCGAGGACTGCGGGCATGGCGGCGACGAAGTCCTCCGGGCGCTTGCGCTCCTGGATCCGGGCCAGGAAGAGCACCGTCGGCGGCTGCCCGGGGTCCCGGGCGGGCTTGCGCTTCTGCGGGCGTACGCCGTTGACCAGCCGTACGGTGCGGGTGAGCGGCACGGGGGCGGCCACGGCATTCACATCGAGGCGCTCCCTTTCGGTCAGGTGCAGCACCGCGTCGGCGCCACGCAGCACCTTCCGTACACCGAGCAGATCGGTCAGCTGGGCGACGCGCTTCTCGGTCGGGTCCACCATGCCGTGTGTCTGGACGACCAGCGGCCGGCGCAGGGCCAGTGCGAGGAGAGCGGCGGGCAGCGTCACCAGGTCGCGCATGAGATGGACATGGACGAGATCGGCCCCTCGCATCATGCGCCGGGCGGCCAGCAGCAGCGCGCCCGAGGTGATACCGCTGACCTCGAACATCGGCAGCAGGTGACGGGCCTGGAAGAGGTGGGCGGGCACGCCCTCGACCTCGCTCGGCAGCTTGCCGTCGAAGCCGTCGCCGAGCGCCATGATCCGGGCGTCGTCGCCATGGGCGCGCTGGACCTTCGACAGATTGAGCGCCACCCGGGTCGGACCGCCGAACGCATGGTCCGGAGTATGCAGCGTGACGACGTGCAGGATTTTCACCAGGGTTCCCCTCGACCTCGGCCTACTCTTCACAGAATAGTCATCCTGATTACCCCAAGTGGGTTGATTCGTTAGAGTGTTCACCGGTCCACGGAACGGGGGGCGTATGACGTCCGTGCACGAGACAGCGCCGCCCGTACCCCTACGGCGGGGCGGCGGTGTCCGGCCGGTCCAGCCTCCGGCGAAGCCGATGTCCTGGGCGATGCTCTCGCGGGCGCTGGCCGTGCCGCTCATCCTCGGCCTGGTCTGCTTCCTGCCCGCGGTGATCGCCGCCCAGCCGGGCACGGGCGTCCGCGACACCGCCTACTGGCTGCAGCTCGTCCTGACCTGCTATGCGGGTGCGCGGCTGGCCACGATGATCCTGTCGACCGGACGACGGCTGCTCCAGGGCGTCTTCTGGATGTTCGTGTACATCGCGATGGGGGTGGCGCCGTTCGCCCAGGCGGTCATCGGCCAGACCCCGACGCCGATGGTCGGCCCCCGGTCGGACCTGGTGACGGCGATCTCGCTGATCCTGGTGGGCTGCGCGGCGTTCGACCTCGGTGCGCTGCTGGCGTCCCGGCGGCCGCTGCGCCGTCGCACAGCGGCGCGCGGCAGGGGCGGCCCTGCCACCGTCCACCGGATCAGGCTCCGGCTGCTGGTGCTGCTCGCGTTCGCCGCGAGCGGGTACTACATCCTGAAGCTCGGCGGGCCCGCCATCTTCTTCACCAGCCGCCAGGAGATCAGCGCCACCGTAGCCGTCAGCTCGGTCGCGTCCTCGGAGTCCAACGTGGGCTCCGCCTTCCTCAAGGGCTTCGGTACGGTGCCCGCTTTGTTGGCGCTGCTGTTCTACACCCGTCGGCTGGTGACCTCGCGGCGGGCCCGGCGCTCCCCCTCGACGGTCCTGGTCTGGCTGGCGCTCGCGATTCTCAACATCATCGTCAACAACCCGATCTCCAATGCACGTTACTGGTTTCTGACGGTCCTGGTCTCGCTCCTGTTCACCGCGTTCCCGAGCAGCGCCGCGATGTACCGGTCGGTGCTCGCGATGGGGGTGGTCGGGGCTCTGGTGCTGTTCCCGTACGCGGACCGGTTCCGGTACGACGACGCCGGGTACCGGCCGGTGCAGTCGTCGTCCGTCTTCGAACCGCTGGCGACGAAGGACTACGACCAGACGGTGATGTTCGCGAACACCATCTCCTGGGTCGACACCCGCGACCACACGTACGGCCGTCAACTGGCCGGCTCCGCACTGTTCTTCGTGCCACGGGCGGTGTGGAGCGGCAAGCCGGAGGACACCGGGGTGCGGGTCGGCCAGTGGATGGGGATGAACATGACCAACCTCTCGGCGCCGCTGTGGACCGAGTTCTGGGTCGACTTCGGTGCGCCGGGGATGGTCGGCGGTCTCGCACTGATCGGGTACGCCGCCGCGCGCACCGACCGCCGATACGCGCTGGCGGTCTCCCGGGACGGTCCCGGGCCCGGAAGTGTCCTGGCCATCGCGGCGCCGCTGATCGCCGGGTACACATTCATCCTGCTGCGCGGACCGCTGCTGCAGTCCGCCGGGAAGCTGGCCGTCGGAGCGCTCTGTCTGCTGCTGGTCACGAGCTTCAGGGGCCGGGGCGGGCCGCGGACACGCTGACCGGAGGCCGCGCGGGTGCGGTGCGCCGGTGCAGCCCGGCCACCCGGATCCAGGTCGCGACCGCCTTGCCGACGGATCCCAGGCACAGCCCCCAGGCAGCACCCGGCACGCCGCCGACCGCGTAGCCGCCCGCCAGGAACGCTACGGCGGCGAGCGAGAACACCACCTGGATGGAGAGGGTGGTACGCGGGTCCAGCATCCGCAGCGCCAGCAACCCGCAGGTGCCGACGGCCATCGCCGTGTACTGGCTGCCGGTCGCCGGCAGCAGTGCCGCCGCCGTGGGCCAGGTGTCACCGAGCAGATGGCGGCCGACGCCGTCGGGCAGCAGCGCGAGTGCCGTGGCCCAGACCGCGGCGGTTGCCGCCAGGACCGCGGCCAGACCGGCGGTGGCGCGGATCCGGCGCCGCTCGGAGCCGAGCCGTCCGAGCAGGGGTGGGCCGAAGCTGGTGGCTGAGGTGAACAGCACGTTGAGCGGTCCGAAGAGCGTGGTCGCGCCGCGCAGCGCGCCGACGACCAGGGGGTTGCCGAACACACCGAGGCCGAGAACGGAGAGCTGGCTGGTCGCGTTCCCCACGCCGAACTCGACCACGAACCGCCGCCCGAGGTGTCCGCGCCCCATCAGAACCTTCAACCTCCGCCGCGTACCGGCGACATGGCGGCGCAGCAGGACGGCGGAGAGCAGCAGTGCGGGCAGCGCGGACAGCCCCCAGACAGCGACGAGCCGTGCGGCCGGGGCGCCGTACGGCTGAACGGCCAGGGCGCCCAGCACACCGACGAGCCGCAGCACGTCGCTCGCCAGCGCCAGGTGCGGCCGCTGCAGGGTGGAGAAGGCGTAGCGCATGGTGTCCTGTCCGAGGACGACGGGCAGGACGAGCCCCAGCACCATCAGGGCGCGCGCGGTGTCCCCGGGCACGAACAGGCAGACCGCGGCCAGCAGCGTGCCGAGTGCCGACGCTGCGAGCAGGGCGAAGGCGACCGCCGACCTGCAGGCGCCACGCACGTCCTCGCTGTCCCCGCGCCGCAGCACGAGCGGCTGTCCGGTGTAGGCGCCGGAGATCCCCAGCAGCACCGTGAAGACGAGATACACGGCCGAGAAACGGGCGAAGTCGGCGACGGTGGAGAGCCGTGCGGCCGCCACCAGCATCAGGATGTTGGTGAGGGCCGCCACCCCTTGGTCCGCGACGGAGCTGACGACCGCGGTGCGTGCTCTCACCTGCGCCCTGCGGAGGTGTCGAAGGTGCGCAGCCCGAGGGTTTCGGTGGGGTCGCCGGTGCGTTCGGAGCCCTCGGGTCCACCGCCGTCGGCCTGGCCGTCCTGCCCCGGCCGGCCCCCGTTGGTGCGACGTCTGCCGGACTTCCGGCGCGCCCTGCGCTCGAAGCGACCGCGGCCGGGGTGCAGCAGGGTGCCGAGTACGGTGCCGCCGGCCGCGCCGATGATCTCGCGGATCCGTTCCAGGTCGCTGCGGTGGACTTCGCGCGGGTCGCAGACCACCACGACCCCCTCGACGCGGTCGATCAGGGCGACGGCGTCGGCGTACGACAGCACGGGTGGGGCCAGCACGATGACCACGGAGCCGGGGCGGTCCCCCTCGGCGACGATGCGGCTGACGGGCGCCGAGGTCAATGCGCGCGGCACATTGTCGATCCGGCGTCCGGCGATCAGGGTGAAGGCGCCGGAGCCGGGCACGTCCACGTTCATACGGCTGTCCGACGGCCAGGCGCGGTCATCGCCGTCCGCGGCCCAGCGGGGCCTTCCCTGTACGGCCGGGCCGAGGTCGCGGGCCAGGGACGGGGTACGGAGATCGGCCTCGACGAGAAGCACGTCACGACCCATTTCGGCGAAGGCGGCTGCCAGATTGACCGCCGCGGCGGTGGCCGCTTCGTTGTCCCCGCGCGGCGCCGTGACGAGGAGCCGTCGGCGCTGTTCGAACGAAGGGTCGTAGGCGAGCCGGAACGCCACCGCCCGGTACTCCTCGGCGAGCCTGCTGCCGCTGCGTCCGATGGCGAGCAGCGCCCCCTGGGAGGGGCGTTCCCTCGGCAGGGTGCCGAGCAGCGGGGCGCCGAGCGAGCGGACCAGCTCCCGGGTGGAACGGACCGCCGGGTCGAAGACGAGACGCACCCAGGACAGCAGCAGACCGAGCGCGAGTCCGACGACGCCGCCGAGCCCGAGCAGCAGAGGCAGTCCCGCCCCCGTGGGCCTCTCCGGCGCGACGGGCTTCTTGTTGAGATAGCCGGGTGTGGTGTCCAGAGCGCGCAACTCCGATATCTTTCTGCTCAGTTCGGAGATTGCGACCACCAGGTTGGCGCGGGCGCTGGTCACGTCGTCGCCGCTGGTCCCGGTCGACTCGCCGGCCAGCTTGTCGCGCTGTTCGGTCAGCGGCTTCAGCTGGGCGCGGTAGCCGTCGACCATGTTGCCGATGCTGTTCTCGGTGCGCTCCCTGCGTATCTCCAGATAGGCGTCGGCGAGCGCCTCGGCCCGCTGCTTGGCCAGGGCGGGGGTGCGGGCGGTGTAGGAGAAGCGCAGCACGAGGGTGTTGGGCGGGTTGGTGACCTGAAGCCCGGCGAGCAGTTTCCCGACCTTCACCCGGTCGTCGCGCCGCGCCAGGGAGCGGGCGGCGATGGTGCCCACCGCGTCGCTGACGGCGGTCTGCCGCTCGGAGCCGATGTTGATCCCCTTGTCGGCGGAGGCGCCGGTGGCGAAGGGATCGGAGGTGGCGTTGCGGACGAACACCTCGCCGGTGGCCGTGTAGCTCGCCTCACCGCTGAGGGCGAGCCAGCCGCTGCCCAGCAGTCCGACGACCACGCCGACGGCGAGGAGTGCGCGGTAGCGCAGGAGTTGCCGGAACTGGTCGCGCAGCAGGGCGGGTTCGTCCTGCTCCTCCAGCGCGCGGATCGGATGCGTCATCGGCGTGGTCTCCCTTGTGGGTCTTCGAGGACCTCGGTGAGCAGGGCGTCGAACCGGGCGAGGCCCGCTTCGCGGCTCAGGTGACGTGCGACGTACTCCGGCCCGCGGGCGCCCAGCGCGTCCGCTTCGGCCGGTCCCCCGACGAGCTTCCGTACGGCTGCCAGCAGCGCGCCGGGGTCCTCGGGTGCGACCAGGATCCCGGCGCCGGAGCGGCGCACCTCCTGGGCGGTGCCGCCCTCGTCGGCCACCGAGGCGACGACGGGGCGGCCGGAGACGAAGTACGAGGTGAGTTTGGACGGCACGCTCATGTCGAGTACGGAAGCGCGCTGCGTCACCGCGAGGACGTCGGCGGCTGCCAGCACGTCGGTGAACTCGTCCGCGCCGGCGGGCGGCAGGAAGTGAAGGTTGGGCAGGCCGGCCGCGCGGGTGCGCAGTTCCTCGCGCTGATTGCCGTCGCCCATCAGCACGACGCGCACATCAGGGGCCAGTCGGGCCACGTCGACGAGGACGTCGAGCCCTTGTTTGAGCCCCATGTTCCCGGAGTGCAGCACCACCGGGGTGTCCGCGCGCCAGCCGAGCCGGGCCCGGGTGGCGGAGCGGTCGGCCGAAGGCCGCTGCACATGACTCCAGTTGGGAACCACGCGGACGCGTCCCGGGGCGACGCCGTAGGCGGTGACGCGGGGGACGAAGCTCTCGTGGATGACGCCGACGAGGGAGGCGGAGCGGAGCGCATAGCGCTCGGCCCTCGCGGCGACGGCTGCCGCCCGGTCCCCGCCGCGGATGCCGCTCTGCGCGGCGGCGGCGCCCATCAGGTCCTGCACGACGGGTAGGTACGGGACCCTGTGGCGGCGGGCCAGCCGGGCGCCGATGACACCGCCGGCCAGGCTCGGCATCTGGGAGACCACCGCGTCCGGCCGCGCCCCGGGCGGTGCGAGCAGACCGTGCGCGAGGACGGTTGCCTCGAACGCACCTCTGCGGAGGGCGGTCTGGTGGTGCGGCACATAGTGTCTTCGCCGATGGACCAGCACTCCGGCGCGGTTCTCGGCAGTGCGCCAGACCCCTCGGTAGTCGGCGTCCGTGCGCCAGGAAGGGTAGTGCGGCATGCCGGTCAGGACGTGGGTCTCCGCTCCGGACGCGGCCCAGTGCTCGGCGAGTTGTGCGGCGTACGGGCCGATTCCGGTCAGCTCCGGCGCATAGTTGGTCGACACCACGAGAAGCCTGCGGTATGCGAACGGCTTGTGTTGATCAGCATGGGACATCGAGCAACCACCTTCCCCCCGGTACAGCCTCTGTTCCCTCGAGGGAACAACCCCAAAAGTGAGCTTATCCGTTCACGTGATGCGCAAGTGGTCTTCACAGTAAGGTCATTGCACCATCAGCACGGATACCGATATCCCGCAGGACCGGACGCCATGTCCGGACACCTGTGGCCGGAACACGGACATCATGTTCACCGTGGGGGGAGAGAACGGATGGTGCACAGGGTCGGCTACGCGCCGGGGGTCTACGACCTGTTCCACGTAGGGCACCTGAACATCCTGCGGCACGCCCGCAGCCAGTGCGACTACCTCGTGGCGGGCGTCGTCTCGGACGAGATGGCCGCGCTCGCCAAGGGGCACAGGCCGGTGATCCCGCTGCCGGAGCGGCTGGAGATCGTCCGCAGTGTGCGCTATGTGGACGCAGCTTTCGTCGAGACCGTGCCCGACAAGGTCGAAACGTGGCAGCAGGTCAGGTTCGACGTCATCTTCAAGGGGGACGACTGGCGGGGCACGGAGAAAGGGGAACGGCTCGAGCGCGACTTCGCCGAGGTCGGTGTGGAGGTGGTCTACTTCCCGTACACCGTGCACACGTCCAGCACCCAGTTGCGCCGGGCGCTGGACACCCTCGTCAGTCCGCGGCCCGGAGCCCTTTCAGCTCCCTGAACCACTTGCCGAGGAACGCCACCAGGAACAGCGCGTGCACGCCGGCGAGTACGGCATAGCCGATGCGGAACGCGGTCTCGTCGCCGTACAACAGGAACACCAGGCAGAACACCCCGTAGTCCGCGGGGAGCAGTGCCACGGCCCGCACCCGGGACACCGGGGCCGGAGCCGTGGCACGGCCGGCCGGTGCGGGGCGGGCCGCCGCCTTGCCGAGCTGTTCGCGCAGCAGACCGGCGCAGAAGGTGAGCACCGCGACGAACAGAAAGCCCAGCGGCAGCAGGAGCCAGCCCTCGTCGGGCAGCTGCGCAAATCGTTGGAACGCGATCAGGACGGCGGTGTGGACGAGGATCAGCTTGGCGCAGTCCACGACATGGTCCAGCCATTCTCCGTCCGGCCCGCCGCGTCCGGTCAGCCGGGCGAGCTGCCCGTCGGCCGAGTCGAAGGCGAAGCCGACGGCCAGTCCCGCGTACACGGCGAGGGCGAGCCCCCAGGAGGGCCGGACCAGCGCCACCGAGGCGACTGCGGTGAAAGTGAATGCCGCGCTGACCAAGGTGACTTGATTGGGCGTCAGCCCGATCCGGTACGCACCTGCGGCCAGCACCCGCCCGGCCGGGCGGTTCACATACCGCGAGTAGAGCGACACACCCTTTGCGGTCTTCTGTGCGCCGCGCAACTCGCGCAGCACCGTGACTGTGGATCCCATCCGCCCCCCAGCGTCCAGCCGTTCCCGCAGCATCGGCGGAACGCCAGAGCGCCGCGGTCGGAGCCGCATCATGGCACGGAGAACCCCTGTCAGGTGAGCACTCCCCCTGTCCCGCCCCGAAGGCTGTCGGCTCAGGCAGGTGCGGACCCGCACTCCGGGTGGCCCCATCCGTTCGGATGCTTCGCGATCATGTCCTTCTCCGCGTACGGCTTTCCGCAGTGGCAACGCCCGGCGAACTTGGCCCGGATGGTGGCCCCGGTGCGGGCGGGGCGTGCCCCGCCCGCCGTCCTCTTCTTCGCCGCCGCGCCGCCGCTTCGGCTGTCGGAGGCCCTGGCCGGCGCGGGCGTCGGCAGCGGGGAGCCGTGCGCCGTACCGGCCGCCTGTTGCCTCACGGCGGCCTCGCCGGCTGCCTGGTCGGCAAGGGCGTTGAGCGGATCCCCGTCCACCTGATGGGCCGGCACATAGACGAAGCGGACGGTCCGGCCGCTCAGCAGATCGTCGATGCGGACCACCAGCTCCTGGTTGGCCACGGGCTTGCCGGCCGAGGTCTTCCAGCCGTTGCGCTTCCACCCCGGCAGCCACTTCGTCACCGCGTTCATCGCGTACTGCGAGTCCATCCGGACCTCGGTCTCCACGGCCGGGTCCGTGGACTCCAGAAGCGACTGGAGTGCGGTGAGCTCGGCGACGTTGTTCGTCGCGGTGCCCAACGGCCCCGCCTCCCAACGCTGCGGACTCCCCTGGGCATCGGCCACGACCCATGCCCAGGCCGCAGGCCCCGGATTCCCCTTCGATGCCCCGTCACACGCGGCGATGATGCGCTCGTTCATACCCCTGATCATGCCAGCGCCGATCCGGTCCACGGCCCCACGGCCGACCGGTAACGCAGCGTAGCGGTTCGGAATGCGGCGACAGCCGGACGCTGGTTCTCTGAATGAGCCCGCTCTTCCCTACCGTCCTAGGAGTGACGATGAGCGTTGCAGGCGAAACCAGTGGCCGCGCCCAGGAGATGCGCGACAAGGCCCGGCATCTGACCGAGGCCGCGGAGCGCGCGACCGACCCGGAGCAGCGTCAGCGGCTCCAGGAGAAGGCGCGGAAGCTGCAGGAGCAGAGCGAGCAGCTCGGCAACATGGGCTCCGGCGACGTGCGTCGGTCCAAGTAGCAGCCGCACCACGTGAACGGTCGATGGTCTGCCGCTCTTCCATGAGTGAGTGGCAGGCCATCGGCCTCGCTCTCCGTTCGGATATGTTTCAGACCCAGACACGTGCCATTGCTGCGCGCTCCTTCACGTACTCGGGGTGGCGCCGGGTGAAGCGGACCACCGGAACCAGCAGGGCGACGGGGCTGATCCAGTCGAGCCACATACGCCACCGACCTTAGGGAAGCGACCAGTTGGCTCCCCGCCGACAACCCGGGATCGGGTCCGGTCGCCCGGGTCCGCATCCCCGTACGCGTGCCACTGGGTCTGCACGGCAACCGGCTCCCCACCCAGGAGCACACGCTCAGTCCATGACCGGCAGCGTGTAGCGGATCTTCTCCTTGGCCCGGGCGCCGAGGCGGTCGTAGAACCGGATCGCTCCTTCGTTCCACGCGGGAGTCTGCCACTGCACCTCGGCGAGCCCCAACTGCTGTGCCTCGACGGTCATGGCATCCATGAGCAGCGCCCCGAGGCCCAGTCCCCGGTTGCCGTCGCGGAGGAACAGGCAGTCCATGTGGAGGTACTCGCGCCCCTCCCAGGTGGACAGCTCGGGCATGCAGGTCGCGTACCCGACGAGCTCTCCATCGGCCCGCTCCGCCACGAGGCAGCGCAACCGCGGGTCCGGAACGTCGAAGAGGAGCACCGCGAGCCGCTCCGCCAGGCCCGGGGACGGCGGGGCGTCCTTCTCGTACGCGGCGTGCTCGGCCGCGAGTTCGGCGATGCGTGGCAGATCGGCGGGGCGCGCGTGCCGTACGTGGGGAGCGCCGTTCATCGGATACCTCCGGTCATGGTGGTCAGGGCGACCCTCTGGTGGTGCGGCCATCATCCAGGAGCCGCCCCGGCCGCCTCTCGCGGGTCGGGCACGGGCGCGAGGGTGCCGAAACAGCCGACGGACGGTCCGCAGACGCCCGACGGGCGGTGGCACCATGCCGCCCCGACACGCGGACGACGGTGTTCACCCTGGGCCGTGCGGCTCGGTTTCTCCTGGACTCCGGGGACGAGGAGCGCGCGTGGCGGGGCAGTCCGGCACAGCTGGCGGTGCTCGCACGGGCCACCCGGACGGATCCGGCAGAGCGGTTCACCGCGGTGCAGCGGTTTGCTGCCGAATGGCGGACCGTAACCCGTCGAGGTGGACTACTGGAGCAGGCTCTGCGAAGGCGGCGAGGAAGGCCCTTGCGGGTGGCTCAAGGACAAGTACGGCGTGTCGTGGCAGGTCGTGCCGAACATGCTCATCGACTGGATCGGCGACCCCGATCCAGTGAAGACGAGCCGCACCACCGAAGCGATGATGACGATGAAGAAGCTCGACATCGCTGCACTTCAGAAGGTGCACGCGGGTGTCTGAGGTCCACGCGGCGCTTGAGACGGCGCGGTCTCCTCAGGGCTCGGTGGGCTCGGTAACCGCGCGGACCTGCGGTGATCCGAACACCTGGTGCCCGCCGCTGGCCACCATCCGTACCTCACCGAGTTCACTGATCTCCGCACGGACGATTCCCGTCTCGTCCTCGTAGATGGGATAGCCGCCGGCGCCCTCTTTCGCGGTGCGGCGAACGATCACGGTGTCGTCCTCGACGGCGGACGCCTGAAATACCAGCTCGTAACTTTCCGGGTAATCCATGGGGGTCTCCGGACGGGAATCGGCGGCTGCGAGTGTCCTGCCTGCGTCTTCCATTGTCGCCCACAGCGGGGCGCCGTGCCTCAGGGCGGATCGATGCGGAGCCACGGAGTCGGAGGTTTGCCCTGGATACGCGCCGGGCCGGACTCAGCGCCGGACCGTCGAACCGGGCGATTCAGGGCCCGGTGGCTCGCGCCGCGGGCACGATGGACGGGGCCTCGGGAGCAGCGGTCGACGGGTCGTCTTCACAGGCCGTCGGCATCGCTGCCGACGGCTGCGCGTGAATCGCGGGCGGCTACGACGGTCCGGGCGGGCGACTCGGACCGGTCGGCCCCACCGCCACCGCCCGCACCACCCGCAGGGCTCTCGACACCGCGGCCGACGCGCGTCTGCGGACCGCGGGACACCTGGGCGGCCGTCCCGTAGATGTCCGGTTCTACCGACGCTCGACCGAGCCCCGGACGAATGCAGCCTGGCCTGCGTGCTGGAGGTCGTCCGCGATGACGCTGATCAGGCGGACGCCGAGGGTGACCGGCGGCGACCAGGCCTCATCCACGATGCGGTCCAGGGACCTGGCGTCGAGCCCGTGAATGAACTCGACGCTCTGCTCATGGACCGCGTCGTAATAACCGAGCAGCAGTTCGGGCGAGCCCACCCGCACGGACGCGACCTGTTTACTGCTGTGCCCGTACCCGGTGGCTCCCCTCTCGAAAGGCAGATCGAAACGGGAGGCCCAGTCCTGGGAGAACCAGATCTGCTCCACACCGAACGCGTCCGAGACGTGGTCGTCCTGAATCCGAGTGAGGTGCCACACCAGCCATGCGATCGAATTGGCTCCGTCATCGAGCCGAACGTGCAGGTCGTCGACGGAAAGGCCCTCGACCGCCGAGTGCACCGATTCCTGAACCCGTGTGAACGCATCCGTCAGAAGGTCTGCGCTTTTCATGCCACCACCCTCGTCGCTCCCCCATCCGGGCCCTGCCGTCGAGACACGTCGAAAAGCACCGCCGGTCCGGCTTCGGCCGTCCCGTCAGTGCCGTCGGCACCGGCGCCGCCGGCACCGGGTCGCGCATCCACCTCCCCGGTGCGATGCCGCGCTCAGGAAGCCGATTCCCATCCCCAGCATCCAGAAGTCCTTGGCCAGCGGGATGCCGTTCTGCGTCGGTCGCAGACTGCCGGGCTCCCGCATTCCGGGGACACGCAGGTACAGGCCGACCAGCCCCCCGGAGAACCCGGTCAGCGCGAGTCCGGCCAGCGGGGTCGGAACGAAGGGAGCCAGCAGTGTTCCGCCGACCGCGATCTCCGACCAGGCGAGCAGCCGGGTGAAACGCTGGGGGTCCAACTTCTTCAGGAACGGATACGCCACGCAGGCCATGCCGTGCATGCCCACGGCCGTCTCCTCGTCCGCCTTCAGTTTGCTCAACCCGGAGTTCAGGATGAACGCACCAGTGGCCAGGCGCGGGGCGACATCGCGTGTGTCAAGTTTCATGATCATGGGAGCCTCCGTCGATCCGTTGCTCGGCCCCTCGTCGACCATAGCCAGAAGGCGTCGAAGGCGCCTCGCGGAGAGGGCCGGACTCTCGGTGCCGGATCACGCACGCTGTCTCTGTCTGGGGCCCCGTCGCTGTCGCCCCGGCCGCGTGCCGCGCGTTGCGCCCACGGCGTCCAGCGCTTCGGCCGTTCGGCCGTTCGCAGGAAGCGGAGCCCCCGAGGAGAACGATTTGTCCGCCGAGGCGAGACGTTCGAGTTCGGAGGCTCCGCCACCCAGTGGGTACGCCGTGCGCGCCGTCGCGTGAGCCGGAGGCGCCTGCGCACCGGGTGTACGGGCGAGCAGCCCGCCGGTGCGCAGGCGCGATCGACGCGTGCGGTCAGTGCGCGTTCTTGACGAACTCGGTGGTGTAGGTCTTGGCGAGGTCGACCTTGGCGTTCTGCAGGTTCGGGTTGAAGGCCTTCAGCACGCGCTCCACGGTGGCGGGTCCGTCGGCGGGCATGACCCCGTCCGTGGTGAACATCGGCAGCGTGCTCTTGATGGCCTGCGCGTACAGAGCCTTGCCGCCTCCCTGTGCGTAGTCGGCGGGCATCTTGGCCGCGATTTCGTCGGCGCTGTGCGTGGACATCCACTTCAGCGTCTTGACGAAGGCGTTGGCCAGCTTCTGGACGGTCTCCTTGTGGCTGTTGACCCATTCGGTCTGCATGTAGAGGCTGGAGGAGGGGTAGAGCCCGCCGAGCGCCTGCTTGGAGCCTTCGGGGGTGCGCATGTCGATGAGAATCTTGCCGAGCTTCTTGTCCAGGATGGTGGCGACCGTCGGGTCCGTGGTCATGCCGCCCTGGATGGAGCCCTGCTGGAGGGCGGAGATGAATGTCTGCCCCGCTCCGACCGCCACGGGCGTGAATTCGCTCGTCTTCACATCGTTGCTCACGGCAAGGTACTTCGTCAGGAAGTCGGTCGAGGAGCCGATGCCCGTCACTCCGAGCTTCTTGCCCTTGAAGTCCTTCGCCGACTTGATGTCGTCCGCCGCCTGGTTGGAGACGATCTCGACTTCGCCGGGAGCCTGTGAGAACTGGACGACCGACTGGACCTGCTTGCCCTTCACCTGAAGGTCCAGGGTGTGGTCGTAGAAGCCGACGGTGCCCTGTACATCACCGGAGACCAGGGCCGTCTCGGCCTGGACGCCCGCGGGCTCGGTCAGAAGCTGGACCGACACTCCTTCGTCCTTGAAGTAGCCCAGGCGCTCGGTGAGCATCGCGGGCAGGTAGATGACCTTGTCGAGGCCCCCCACCATGATCTTGACCTTGACGTCCTTGTCGCCGGAGGCGGAAGTGGAGTCTCCGCCACACGCGGTCAGAGTGGTCAGGGCGAGTGCGCCTGCGACGGCGGCGGCCGAGATCCGGGTGTATCTACGCATCAGTTTCACGTCCTTGTGAAGAAACAATGGGTTGGCGGGAGATGTCAGCGCGCGGTGTCGGCGTCAGCGGGTTTCCAGCGGAAAAGCCGCTTCTCGAGGAAGGTCAACAACCCTTCGGCCAGCAGCGCGACGATCGCCAGGATGACCATGGCGGCATAGACGCCGGCGGCGTTGAAGGTGCCCTGGGAGGCGGCGACCAGCAGTCCGAGGCCCTTGGTGGCGCCGATGTACTCACCGACGATGGCGCCGATGAGCGCGAAGCCGAAGCTCACGTGCAGGCTGGTGAAGATCCACGACGTGGCCGAGGGGATGACCACCTGGAGGGTGACCTGACGGTTGCTGGCGCCCAGGATGCGGGAATTGGCAACAAGGTTGCGGTCCACCTCCCTGGCGCCCTGGAAGGCGTTGAAGAAGACGGGGAAGAACACGAGGACGACCGCGGAGGCCACCTTCGATGCGGGGCCGAGGCCGAACCAGATCAGGAAGATCGGGGCGAGCACGATACGCGGCAGGGCGTTGAGCACCTTGATGTACGGGCCGAGGACATCGGCGGCGAAGCGGATGCGACCCAGCGCGATACCGAGCAGCACACCGGCGATCACACCGATGATCCAGCCGAGCAGTGCTTCGTAGAGCGTGTACCAGATCTGCTCCCACAGGGAGCCCTGGGCCGTGCCGTCGACGACCCAGGTACGGATCTGATCCCAGATCTTCGACGGCATGGAGAAGTTGAACGGGTCGATGACCGCGGTCCTGGCCAGCCACTCCCACAGCCCGATGACCGCGAAGAGCAGTGCGATCCGGCTGCCGAGCACCAGGAGCCTGCGGTTGCGGGTGGCCCGCGCTCTGGCCTGGGTCCGCTCGGTCTTGGTCACGGCGGCGCTCGCGGTGATGGATTCAGGCGGCATGGAGAGCGCCCCTCTCGCGGGTGATGCGAACCTCTTCGCCGAGCGAGGACCAGATCTCCCGGTAGATCTCGAGGAACCGGGGCTCCAGACGCACCTGTTCGACCTTGCGCGGGCGGGGCAGGTCTATCTCGAAGACCTCCTTGACGGTGGCCGGTCCCGCAGTCATGACCACGACTTTGTCGGCCAGCGCTATGGACTCCTCCAGGTCATGGGTGACGAAGACGACGGAGGCGCCGGTCCCGGCCCACAACTCCAGCAGTTCGTCCGACATCAGGGCCCGGGTCTGCACATCGAGTGCGGAGAAGGGCTCGTCCATGAGCAGGATCTCGGGATCATTGACGAACGTGGCCGCGAGCGCGACACGCTTGCGCTGACCGCCGGACAGCTGGTGGGGATAGCGGTCCTCGAAGGAGGACAGGCCGACCCGGGCGAGCCACTCCCGGGCGCGTTCCTTCGCCTCGGGCTTCGGCACCCCCCGGAAGCGGGGACCTGCCATCACGTTGGAGAGCACGGTGCGCCAGGGGAAGACCGCATCCTGCTGGAAGACGAAGCCGACCTTGTCGCCGATGCCGCGCACCGGCTCACCGGCCACCAGCACCTCGCCCTCGGTGGGCTCCTCCAGGCCGCTGACCAGGGTCAGCGTGGTCGACTTGCCGCATCCGGTCGGTCCCACCACGGCAACGAACTCACCGCGCCCGATCGTGAGGTCCAGATCTCGTACGGCGGTGTGGAGCGCCCCCGACGGTGTCCGGAACGCTTTGCTCGCGCCCCGCAGCTCGATGGCGGGGCTCGTTTCGCTGTTCATGAGGCGGGACGCTAGGTGCGTCCTGGGCACGGCGGCACCCTTGCGCTCACAACTCCCGCTTCTGCCCATAACCTGCGGTTCTGCTCGTTCTGCTCACGCTCGCAGAACGAAAGCGCAACGAGGGCTAGTCAGAGGCGGCGGCGACGTTTACGTTGCGTTAACACAAGGCAAAACGGATCTTCGGGTTCCAGGCTGGCGGAAGGCAGAGGGTGAACGCATGCGGATTCACTGGCCCCGCCGTGTCTTCGCGCAGGTCCTGCTCACTCAGGTGGCCATCACGACCGGGGTGGTCATGCTCGTCACCGGACTCTTCCTCGCCCCGCTCAGCCACCAGCTGGACGACCAGGCGATGCGTCAGGCCCTGTCCATCGCCGAGACCACTGCCGCCGAACCCGGGCTGGTGCTCCACCTGACGAGCACCGAGCCCAGCCCCAGCGGACCGGTACAGGCCGAAGCGGAACGGATCCGGCGGGCCACCGGCGCTCTCTACATCGTGGTCATGGACACCCGCGGGGTCCGCTGGTCGCACACCGACACCCGACAGATCGGCAAGCACGTCTCCACCGATCCCAGCACGGCCCTGGCCGGCCGGGAAATCATGCAGATCGACGACGGAACCCTGGGCCGCTCCGCGCGCGCGAAGGTCCCCCTCCGCAACAGGCGCGGGACCATCGTCGGTGCCGTCTCGGTGGGCATTGCCTACGACAGCGTCCGCGAGCGGCTGCTCGGAACCATTCCCGGACTTCTGCTCTACGCGGGGGCTGCCCTCGCCGCGGGTGTGCTGGCTGCCCTGGCCGTCTCACGACGCCTGCAGCGCAGCACGCATGGACTGGCCTTCGCCGACATCTCGGCGCTGCTGGACGAGCGCGAGGCCATGCTGCACAGCATCCGCGAAGCAGTTCTCGCCCTCGACGCCCGGGGGCGGATCCGGCTGCTGAACGACGAGGCGCAGCGTCTGCTGGAGCTGACGCCGGACGCCGTCGGACGTGCTCTGAGCGAGGTGCTGCCGCCGGGCCGTGCGGCAGAGGTGCTGACGGGGCAGGTCGACGGCGCGGACCTGCTCACCGTGTGCAGGGGACGCGTGCTCGTCGCCAACCGCATGCCGACCGGTGACGGCGGGGCTGTGGTCACCCTGCGCGATCGCACCGAATTGGAGCTGCTCGGCCGCGAACTGGACTCCACGCACGGCCTTCTCGACGCGCTCCGCGCCCAGGACCACGAGCACGCCAACCGGCTCCACACCCTGCTCGGGCTGCTGGAACTCGGGAGGCACGACGCGGCGGTGGAGTTCGTCGCGGAGGTGGCCCATGGTCACCGGGCGTCGGCGGAGCAGGTCGCGGAACGCGTCAATGACCCTCTGCTGTCTTCGCTGCTGGTGGGCAAGTCGGCCATCGCCGCAGAGCGGGGCGCGTCGTTGCGCATCTCCCCCAGCACCCTGCTCCCCGACGTGGTGGTGGACCCGCGCGATCTGGTGACCGTCCTGGGCAACCTGATCGACAACGCACTGGACGTCGCTTCAGCCATCGAGGTCGAACTCTTCGCGGAGGGCACCACAGCGGTCCTGCGGGTGAGCGACAACGGTCCGGGCGTAGCACCCGACCTGCGCGAACAGATTTTCACCGAGGGCTGGTCCACCAAGGAGTCCCCCGCGCACCGGGGTCGTGGGCTCGGCCTGGCACTGGTACGCCGTCTCGCGGAACGTTACGGCGGCGTGGCCCGCGTCAGCGCCAGGGCCGGCGGTGGCGCGGTCTTCACCGTCGTCCTGCCCGAGACACTCGCCGTCCGGCAGCTGACCGAAGTGGGAGAGTTTCAATGATCGACGTCCTGGTGGTGGACGACGACTTCCGTGTGGCCGAGATCAACGCGGCGTACGTGGCCAAGGTGCCCGGCTTCCGTGTCGTCTCCCGCGCCCACACCGCCACGCAGGCACTGTCCGTGCTGGAGCGCGAGCATGTCGACCTCGTACTGCTCGATCACTATCTTCCGGACGAGACGGGACTGACGCTCGTACGGCGACTGCGCCAACGCGGCCACACGGCAGACGTGATCATGGTGACGGCCGCCCGGGATGTCACGACTGTGCAGACCGCCATGCGCTACGGCGCCCTGCAGTATCTGGTCAAGCCCTTCAGTTTCAGCGGTCTGCGGTCCAAGCTGGAGAGCTACACCGCCCTGCGCCGCACCCTCGAAGGCGTGGGCAGCGGCCGGGGCGAGGCCGGGCAGGAGCAGGTCGACCAGATCTTCGGGGCGCTTCGCACCCCGCAGGCCGTTCCTGCGGCCGGCCTGCCCAAGGGACACTCCGCGCCCACCGCCGACGTCATCCGCCACGTCCTGTCGGCAGCCGACGAACCGCTGTCGGCACACGAGGTCGCTGTCCGCGCCGGGTTGAGCCGCTCCACTGCCCAGCGATACCTCAAGTATCTGGAGAGCGCGGGTCGCATCAGCCTCAGTCTCAAGTACGGCGACACGGGCCGACCGGAACACCGCTACGCATGGACCAGGACGAGCTGAGGACCGTGAGGCGCTGAGGCATCCGGCACCATCAGCAGCGCTCGGCCCGGCTGTGGCGTTGACGGAGATCACGCCCGACCGACCGCCGGACGCAATGGGTCGGCCCAGGCGATGCAGGAGCCCGGAGATCGAGCCCACCGGTCATACGGGCAGTCGCGGCACGCTGTCGACCAGGCGACGTGTGTACGGGTGCGCGGGAGCACCCAGCACCTGCCCGGTTTCGCCCTGTTCGACAATGCGGCCGCTCTCCAGGACGGCGGTGCGTTCGCACAGCGAGGCCACCACCGACAAGTCGTGGGAGACCATGACGAGCGTGAGGCCCTGTTCCTGCTTCAACTCGTTCAGCAGGTCGACGACTTTGACGCGGGTCGTGACGTCGAGTGCGCTGACGGGCTCGTCGGCGAGCAGCACCCGCGGGTCGCACACGGTCGCGCGGGCAATCGCGATGCGCTGGCGCTGGCCGCCGGAGAACTCGTGCGGATAGCGCTCGGCGGCGTCGGCCGGAAGTCCGACCCGCTTCAGGGCCTCGGCCACCTTGGGCGCGGCCGTGCTCCGGCTGTCGATACCGAGGGATCGCAGTGGTTCGGACACGATGCTGCCGACGCGGCGACGCGGGTCCAGCGACGAGTACGGATCCTGGAAGACGCACTGCACGCTGCGCCGGAAACGTCGCATCTGCTCGTGGTCGCGCGGTTTCAGCTCGTCGCCGTCGAACCGGACGGTGCCGGAGGTTGCCCGGGCGAGTCCGAGCAGCAGCCGCAGCAGAGTCGTCTTGCCCGCTCCCGATTCGCCGACGAGGGCGAGGCTGTGCCCGGTCTCGACGGTGAAGGAGATGTCCTCGACGACGGGCGCGGTGTGTCCGCGGTAGGCGAAGGAGGCTCCGTCCAGTTCCAGTACGGGCGTCATCACGCGTTCCTCAGGTCAAGAGCCGATTCCAGCTGCCGCGCGCTTGCCACCAGCGCCTTGGTGTACTCCTCACGCGGCTCCCGCACGATCGTGCGGACGTCGCCCTCCTCCACGGCGCGGCCGTCCTTCATCACCACGACGCGATCGGTGACCTTCGAGACGACCGCGAGGTCGTGGCTGACGAAGAGGACGGCCATGTCCCGTTCCCGTACGAGGGTGTCGAGCAGGTCGAGCATGTCGGACTGCACGGTGACGTCGAGTGCGGTGGTCGGCTCGTCCGCGATGAGCAGCTTCGGGTCGCATGCCAGTGCCATGGCGAGTGCGACGCGCTGCCGCTGACCGCCGGAGATTTCGTGCGGGAAGGCGCGGGCGATGCGGTCGGGCTCGGGCAGCCGCACCTGCTCCAGCGCGTCCACGACGGCCCGCTCCAGCTCGGCCCTCCTCAGCCCTCGCCTTCTGCCCAGCGGTTCGGCGATCTGCCTGCCGACACGCATCAGCGGGTCGAGTGCGGTGAGCGGCTCCTGGAAGACGATGGCGGCGTCCCGGCCACGCACACCCGTGAGCTGTTTCTCGCTCGCGCCCACGATCTGGGTGCCGGCGAGTTCGACGCCGCCGGTGGCCGTCATGCCGTCGGGCAGCAGGCCGAGCACGGCGAGGGTGGTCAGCGACTTCCCGGAACCCGACTCTCCGATGAGGCCGAGCCGTTCGCCGGGGGCGATGGTCAGCGAGAGGCCGTCGACGAGCGTGCGCCCGTCGGCCGTACGGATCCCGAGGTCGCGCACGTCGAGGATGTTCATGCGCGCCTCCGTCGGGCCGCCGGGTCGAGGGTGTCGCGCAGTCCGTCGGCGATGAGGTTCACGCCGATGACGAGCAGGACGAGCAGGATGCCGGGCGCCAGCGCGCCGGCCGGGGCCGTGGTGAAGGTGGCCTGTGCCTCCTGGAGCATGCGGCCCCACGAGGCGTTGGGCGGTGGCGCTCCCAGACCCAGGTAGGACAGGCCCGCCTCGGCCAGCACCGCGAGCCCGAACTGGAGGGCCAGGTTCACCACGAGCGTCGGCCAGATGTTGGGCAGCACATGCCCGGCCACGATCCGCGGCCACGAGGTGCCCGACGTGCGCGCGGCCGTGATGTAGTCCTGCGCCAGGACCCGCTTGACCAGGATCCGCACGAGCCGTCCCACGACCGCGCTCTGCGCGAGGCCGATCGCCAGCACGGCCGACCCCAAGGTGGCCGAGTGGGCGGCGACGATGAGCATCGCCAGCAGCAGCGTCGGAAAGGCGATCAGGATGTCGAGGAACGCGGAGAGCGTGTCGTCCAGCCAGCCCTGGGCGAACGCGGCCAGCACCCCCAGCGTGACGCCGACCGCGGCCGCGATGAGAACCGAGCCCAGGCCTGCCTCGAAAGCGACCCGGGAGCCGGTCATCAGCTGGGTGAACAGATCACGGCCCAGCTTGTCGGTGCCCAGCAGATGTCCCGCGCCGGGGCCCGTGAGCCGTCCGCCGGACGTGTCGTCGGCGGCGTACGGGACCCAGAGGGCCGAGACCAGCGCGAGCAGAGCGATCAGGCCGGCCAGTACGCATCCGACGCTCAAGGTGTACGAGCGCGTCGTCGACTGCTTCACCGGTTACCTCCCGAGAGCCTGCCGCGCAGCCGCGGATCGATGATCCGCTGAACGAAGTCGGCCGCGAAGCCGATGATGAGCACCGCGAGCGTGGAGACGAACAGCACGCCCTGGATCACCGGATAGTCGTGCTGTGCGATGCCGGTCGCGAGAAGGGAGCCGAGGCCGGGGAGCGCGTACACGGACTCCACGACCACCGCGCCCAGCAGCGTGGACGCCAACTCGATGCCGAGGATCGAGATCACCGGTACCGAGGCGTTGCGCAGCCCGTGCCGCCACATGGCCTGTCCGAACGACGAGCCCAGGGCTCGCGCGGTGCGGAGATAGTCGCTGTCCAGTACGTCGAGGGTGGCCGACCTGACGTAGCGGATCAGTGAGGCGCTCATCACGAGCGCGATGGTGATGACGGGCAGGGCGAGTGAACGGATCGCCTCGGCCGGCTGCGACCAGCCGTCCTGCGGGAAGCCGCCCGCGGGAAGCCAGCCGGCGTTCAGCGCGAAGACGGCTATCAGGATCATCCCGAGCCAGAACACGGGGACGGCGATGCCCAGTTGGGAGACCCCGCTGAGCAACGCGCCGTACCAGGTCCTGCGCCGGTGCGCCGCCACGAAGCCGACCGGGACGGCGATGAGGACCGCCAGGACGAATGCGGTGAGCGTGAGCGGGATGGTGACGTTCAGCCGCGAGCCGACCTCGGGCCCCACCGGCAGCGAGCTGACGAACGACGTACCGAGGTCACCGCTCGCCAACTGCCCGATCCAGTGGACGAACTGTTCGGGCAGCGGTTTGTCGGAACCGATGGAGTGCCGCGCCGCCGCTATCTGCTCGGGGCTGGCGCCCACCGAGGTGAGTGCGTTGGCGGGGTCGCCGGGCAGCATCCGCAGCAGCACGAACAGGACCACGCTCGCGAGCGCCAGCGATACCAGCAGGAAGGCGAGACGGCGCAGGAGATACCGTGCCATCAGCCCTTCTCGATGTCGTAGGCGAAGAACTGCGAGTTGAGGCCGTTGACCGGGTACCCCGAGAGCTTGCTGTTCGCCACGACGATCTGCGGGTACAGGTACAGCCAGTCGCTGGCCGCGTCCTCGGCGGTCCGGCGGTTGACCTTCTTCAGCAGTTCGGTCTGCTCAGCCGTGCCGGAGGCCTGCTCGGCCTCTTCGACCCACTTCGTGACCTGCTTGTTGTCGTAGCCCCAGTAGAAGTCGGGGTTGCCGTACCAGACCAGATCGCGGTCGTTGACGTGTTCCTGGAGCGTGGCCGTGAAGTCGTGGTTCTTGTAGACCTTCGTGTACCACTCGTCCGGCGTGATGGTGTTGATCTCGACGGTGACGCCGACCTTGGCGAGCTGGGACTTGATGAAGGTCGCCGCGGTCGGGTGCGGGTCGTAGTTCGGGGTGTCGAGGGTGAAGGTGAAGCCGTTCTTGTATCCGGCTTCGGCGAGCAGCTTCTTGGCACGCGCGGTGTCGTAGCCGTTGACCTTGGTGAGGTCCTCGTACCAGGGGTCGGTGGGCGGCACCATCGAGCCGATGACCTTGCCGTAGCCGCCCCAGACCGACTCCAGGAGCTTCTTGTCGTCGATGGCGGCCGAGACGGCCTGGCGAACCTTGACGTCCGTGAACGGCTTGGCCTTGTCGTTGAAGGCGAGCAGCAGCTTGGTCGTCGAATTGCCGTCGTTGACCTTGTAGTTCTGGTTGCTCTTGAACTGGTCGAGGGCGTCGGGCGACTGCTCGCTCGTGACGACGTCCACGGCGTTGGTCAGGAGCGCGTTGTTCAGAGCGGTCGCGTCCTTGTAGTAGTGGAAGACGACCTGCTTGTTCTTGGCAGCGTCGCCCCAGTAGCCGTCGAACCGGTCGAGGCTGAGAGCGGAGCCGTGGGTCCACTTGTTCAGCTGGTACGGGCCGGTGCCGTCCTCGCTCGTCTTGAGGCCCTCCGCTGCGGAGTTGATGATCCACACGTAGGAGAGGTTGTAGACGAAGGAGATCGACTTCTTGGACAGCTGGACCTTCACCGTGCGCGCGTCCGGTGTCTCGAGGGACTTGATGACCTCGAGATTGCTCTTGCGGGCGGACTGCGAGTCCTTGGCGATCACCTTCTCCAGGCTGTACTTGACGTCCTGGCTGGTGAGCTTCTTGCCGCTGTGGAACTTCACGCCGTCGCGCAGGGTGAAGGTGTACGTGAGTCCGTCATCGCTGACCTTGTAGTCCTGGGCGAGCAGGTTCTCGACCTTGCCGGCGTCGGTGAGCTTGAACAGCCCTTCGTACACGTTGCCGTTGAGCGCCTCGGTGACGCCCTGACCGCCGCCCGCGGTGTTGTCGAGATTCTGCGGCTCGTAGAGCGAACCGATGTTGACGGTGGCGTTCTTGTCGTACGCCCCTGCGGAAGCACCGCCCCCGTTGGAGCCACCGCCGCAGGCGGTGAGGGTCAGGGCGAGGGCAGCGGCGGTGGCGCCACCGTACAGGGAGGTCTTCTTGATGCTCATGAGGAGTACGCGCTTTCGTGCTGCGAGACGGGAGTACGGGGGGGTGATCAGTGCTGCGCGAGGAAGCCGTCGCGGAAGACGGGGCGCTTCTCGCCGGCCTCGACGGGCAGGTGGAAACGGTTCTGCCGCGGCGGCATCGGACAGTTGTACTGGTCGGAGAATCCGCAGGGCGGCACGAAGGCGCGGTTGAAGTCGAGAAGAACCCGGCCCTCGCCGACGTGGGTGACGAAGAGGAAGCGCCCGGCGCCGTAGGTGGTGTCGCCATTGGTGGGGTCACCGAAGACGAGCAGCAGGGTGCCGTCGTCGTCGAAGGCGCTCAGCGTGTAGTCCCGGCCGTCCAGGGTGAGCACGATGTCTCCCGGCACGGCGAGGTCACGGGTGCCGCCGTTGTCCCGGATGTGCTCGAACCCGACCCGACGGGCACCGGGCACCGGGGTGTACGACGCCTCCAGCACCCAGGCCGGGTCGTACGGGAAGGCATCGGTGCGATCGAAGTTCTGGATCGCGGGTGACCGCGCGTCCCAGAAGCGCAGTCCGTGCTCGGGCTCGCCGGTGACGAAGTCGGTGCGCTCGACTGTGGTGACGGTCACAGTCTCCGGCTGTCCTGCGCGGGCCGCATCGAGGTCAGGACGCTCACCGGCGGAAGCCCAGCGGGTCTCGACGAGGGCGAGGTTCCCCGCGGGCGAAGTGACCGAGCGGCGCCGCTCGGCGCGCCAGGCCTCCCAGTCCGCGGCGGGGTCGGTCGGCTGATCCGGGGCGGCGGCGTGGGACACGGCTTGACTCATTCGCGTAGACGATCGTCGGCTGCCACACATCGAATGTCACGTTGTGTGAAGTTCAGCCCAAAGGACCTTCTTTATCTTTCATAAGGCGAACTAATGTCAAGTCGGACTGCATCGTGAGACCGGGGCGGGAGACGCAGGCCAGGCCCGGCCACCGGAGGCAGGCGCCGAATCCGAACCGCTTGCGACACCGCCGCCGGCCTCCCGGCCCGACCGAATCGACAGCACACGTGCACTGAGGGTGACCGGAGCCCCGTCTTCGTCGATGCCGAACGTGTTTACCGCCACTACCGGTTCGCCGCCCGGTGCGCATCTCGTAACCGCCCGGATCGGCCCCCACCGGGCCTGTGGACACCTGGGAGCGCTGCTCGGCATGCGGCGTGCGGCCTGCCGGAGCACGCTGGTCGTGAGGCTGCTTGTCCCCCGACCGGCAGCCGGCCAGAAAAAGGGGTGACAGCGATGTTCGCGAGGCTGAGCACCTATCAGGGTTCACCGGTTCCCGCAGAGGGAGACCTGACCGCGAACTGGGAAGCGATTCTCGCGCAGATCCGGGAGGACTCCGGCTTCCGCGGCGTGTACTACCTCGTCGACCGAGCCTCCGGGAAGACCAAGTCCCTGACGCTGTGGGACGACGAGCAGGCCATGCGGGCCAGCGAGGACCGGGCCACCCGGCTCCGCGAGGAAGTCGCACACAGGGAAGGCCAACGGGTTGTCTCCGTCGAGCGCTTCGAGGTGGGATTCGGTCACGTGGAGCCATAGAGATCGGCGCTCCGGATGGTGACCGTGCCGCCCAGTCGCCGGACCGGCATCACGGGCAACGGCCCATGACGGGTTGTACAAGCACCTGAATCCGTGCCCGATCGCGGCCTGTTCGGGAACCGCCACGTCGCCGACGCATCCGGGGAGCGGTGCTGAGCCATTCGTGTTGTGATCGATAGCAGGGGGCGACGCTGTCGAGGACGGAGGAAATCATGGCTGCCAAGCTGCGAGCGCGAGACATCATGTCCAGTGGCGTGCAGTGCGTCGGTGCGCACCAGTCGCTGTTCGATGTGGCGAAGATGATGCGCGATCTGAACGTCGGTTGTCTGCCCATCTGCGGCGACAACAACAGGCTCACCGGCTTGATCACCGATCGTGACATCGTCATCAAGTGCTGCGCCGAAGGCATCGACCCTGCGACCGTGCAGGCCGGGTCCCTCAGTGGCAAGGTCCACTGGATCGATGCCGAAGCGGACGCCTCCGAGGTCCTGACGACCATGGAGGAGCATCAGATCAAGCGGCTGCCGGTGATCGACGTCCAGAGCGGCCACCGCCTGGTCGGCATGATCACGGAAGCCAATCTCGCGAAGAACCTGAGCGACGAACAGATCGCTGAATTCGCGAGCCGCGTGTACGCGATATCTCAGGCCTCCGGTCAGTCCGCACTCTGAGGTGTCCGCTCCGTCGCGCCGATCCCCGTCCCTGCTCAGTGGTGGTAAGAGCCGAAGGTGGCGGCGGCGAGCACGGAGCCGTCGGCGGTGAACAGGCGGACGCCGGTGACCGGCGCCGTGCCGACGGGGTAGGGCGCGCCCCAGGCGCCGTAGCCCTCCTTGCTGAGCGCGAAGGAACCGACCTGGACGGTGGAGCCGTCGGCCCGCCGTAGCTCGCACCGGACGGTGCCGGAGTGTCCGCCGGCGTCCACCGTCATGTACAGCCAGGGCGAGTGCCCCGTGTAGAGGTAGACCTGCCCGAGCGACCGGCCCCCGTGGGCGAGTTGGGCAGTGAGCAGCTGAGGCTGCACCGGGGAGACGATCGGCGCGACCGGGGCCGGACGACCGGCGTATGCGCCGAGCACCCAACCGCCTCCGCCAAGGGCAAGACCCGCCGCGGCTGCCGCTGCGGCGAGGGCGAAGCGCCGCCACCGCACGCGCCGCAGTGGCCGTCGCCCGGAAGACAGCCCCAGCCGGTCCATCACCCTGTCCTCGAAGCCGACCGGCGGTTCGCTTCCCGGGACAAGACCCAGCAGCGCGTCCGCCGTGGCCACCAGCTCGTGGACGTATTCGCGGCAGGCGGGACAGTGCTCCAGGTGGTCCATCGCCCCGGCCCGCTCCTTGGCAGGCAGAACGCCGAGCGCCAGCTCCGCACCGATCTCCCGGAGCTGCTCACAGGTGAATCCACGGGGCTCAGTCATCGTGGTTCGCCTGCTTGGTCGCGAGGGATGCGCGGAGCTTGCCCATGGCTGCCCTGATCCGGGTCTTGGCGGTACCGAGCGGGATCTTCTCGAAATCGGCGACCTGCTGAGCTGTCAATCCGTAGATGCCGGCCATCACCAGCGCACGTGCCTGATCGCGCGGCAGCGCGGCAACCGCTCGACGCAGTTCCGCTGCGGTTTCGGCGGAGAGCGCCTGCCGCTCCGGCGTGCTGGTGACGGTCTCCATCATGTTCTCCAGGTCTGCGAGGTCGACTGGAGTGGCCTTGCGGGCGCGTACGGCGTCAATCGCAAGGTTATGCGCGATGGCCGCCAGCCAGGTGGGCACCGATCCCCGGCGCGGGTCGTAGACCTGAGCGTGCCGGCAGGCGCGCTCGAAGGTCTGCTGGGCGATGTCCTCGGCGAGCTGGATGTCACCGACCACTGCGACGGCCACGCCGAAGACCCGACGCTGGAACCGCCGGACGAAAGCCACGGCGATCTCGGGATCGCCGGTCATGAGGCCGGCCAGCAGCGCTTCGTCGGGCACCCGCTCCAGGGGAATGCCAATCCTGCGCATACTCCCTACGTAACACGAGCCCCCAGGGATTGCCTCCGCCGGGCGGCCCTCGGCGCTGCCGAAGAACCGGCACGGAGCCGACCCGAACCGGGCCGATCATGAACCCTTGGCCCGACAGCACCGTAGGTAATACAGGCACACCCTTACGAACGGCTGTGGCCGACCGGTCCCAGGGCCGGAAGGCATGGCGGGCACCGGGAGCGCGCCCCGGCGTGGCCCCGGTCCGCAGCCCCTGTCAGACGCATGGCGGCATCGGCTGCCCTCAGACCCCTGGAGTCGTGACGACGTCCCGCACGACCCACCTCGCCCTGCGCGGGACGGCAGCGTCGTGCGCCCTGGCCAACGCGGTGATCCACCTCTCGCTGGTCCCTTCCCACCTGGCGGAGAAGCCCTACATCGGCATCCTGTTCCTGGTCGGCAGCGTGGTGCTGCTCGCCGTCGCCGCAGGACTCGCCCTTCAGAGGCAGCCGCTCGGCGCATGGCTGATCGGGGCGGTGACCAGCATCGGCATGATCATCGGATTCCTGCTGTCCCGCACCGTCGGGTTGCCGGGCTATCACGAATCCGACTGGGAGCCTCCGTACGGCGTCCTGTCCCTGGTGGTGGAAGGCATCTTCGTTCTCACCTTCCTGGCCTGGCTCCGAGCGAGCGGCGCCGGGCAGGTTGTGGATCTGCGGCCCCGAGAACATCCCCGCATGAAGGCTCCGTCGGCACGGTTGCCGTAAACAGGAATGCAGCCCCGTTTGCTGCGCCTCCGGCGCCTTCGCGGACTCCGCTCGCGCACTTGGCGCCCGGTCCTGGCCGCCGGGTGCGTTGCCGGTCTCCGCACCGCTCCTGTCCGCGCCCATCAAGCGGGTCGAGCCGACCGACGGTGAAGAAGATGGGCGGATATTTGCCCCTTTGCGAAGTTGTTACCTGTGCGGGTGGTGCGTCCCCGAACGCGGTCGTAGCGTCGATACCGGAACAATCGTCGAGTAGGGCCAGCAGCGCCATCCGGCGTCCGCTCCGGTTTCGCGGATCGCAGCCCGGGGCGGGCCAGGCGCACGCGCAAGGCCAGATGGACTCGGAGAGACGGCTGGGGAGCGGACATGCAGAGACACAAGCTGAAGGCAGCGGTACTGATCTGTGCCGCGGCATCGCTGACAACAGCGATCGCACCGGCATCCGCTTCCACAGGGGCACGGTCACCCGCTGACGCGGTGATCGTCGACTGCTTCTCGCATCCTCAAGTACGCCCGCACGAGTTCTTGATTGCCTGTGGGGATGGCAACAGCATCCTCACCGCACTCCGGTGGTCGGATTGGAAGCCGAATTTCGCCGTGGGCAGCGGGCTCAACGTAGTGAACGACTGCCGGCCGTTCTGCGCCGAGGGCACGTTCCACCCCTATCCCGTGACCGTCAGACTCGACCGCCCGGAGCCTCTGACGAAGCATTCTCACCAACGGCACTACACCCAACTCCACCTCGTCTTCACCGACAGCAGGCCGTCGCAGATGCCGAAACAAGTGACGTACCGGCTCTGGTCCTGACGGTTCACCCATCCCTTGGTCGACATCGGCCATGGCGCCCCTCGGACATACTCCGAGGGGCGCCGTCCCGTTTCAGCGACGCGCTCCCTCTGCACCGGCGTCCACCGGGCGTCACCCTCCGAATCGGCACCCCGGTACGCGATCGCAATTCGTGCGGCACCTGGACGAGCGCACGCCTTCTCCCTGCGCCCCAGCGACAAGCCCATCGGCGTCGACACCACCGATAGGCCGCGCCCGACCGCGCCTGCGCGGCCTGGAGCATCCGCTCGAAGCGGCCGTCCTTCACCCGGCGGCGAAGCGCGGGTGCGATGCGGCCCCGCACCGCTCGGCCACACTGCGGCGATCCCGTAAGCGGCTGTCCGCCGTGTCAGACGGCCGCCGACGGAGCGATGTGACGCCGCTGCCGAGGCAGAGTCGCATCGAGGGCGGCGGCGAGTTCGGAAATCGTGGGCCTGGCAGCCGGATCGGGCCGCAGACAGCTGTCGATGGCCGTGGCGAGGTCACGCGGGAGGCGTCGGCGGGACCTGATCGCCGGAGCAGGTTCTTCAAGCTGCGGATACCGGTCGTCCTGGCCGCCCGTGTCGTCGCCGCCATCGGTCCCGTCCGTGGTGACGCCGACGTCGAACAGCGCTTCGCCGACGGCGACTTCGTACAACGTGACGCCGATGCCCCACACGTCGGCCGCGGCCGACAGCGGCCCGCCGCACGCCTGCTCGGGAGCCATGTAGCAGAAGGTGCCGACGCCCGGAGGGGCGAGTCCGGGCGGTCGTGCGACGCTCAGGTCGAGCACTTTGGCGTGCCCGCAGTCGACCACGACATTGGACGGCTTGAGGTCCAGATGCAGTAGGCCGTGACCGTGGAGATAGTGCGTCGCGGAACACAGGTGCACGCCGAGGAGGGCCACGTCCTCTGCGGGCGGCCGCCGACGCAACCGGCCGATGAGGTGGTCCAGAGTTTCGCCGGTCAGCGTTTCCAGCACGACGAGCGGCTCGGGCGACTCGAAGATCTCGTACGCGCGGACCAGGTGCGGATGCGTGAATGTCCGGAGCCAACGACCCTCTCGCAACAGCCGGTCGCGCAGCTGCTCCTCGTGGCGGTGGTCGGGGCGCAGCAGCTTCACGACGCATCGGCAGTCCCGCTCCTCGCTCCAGGCGTCGTAGATGTCGAGCCAGCCGGTCCGGGTCAGGTGCGTCAGGACCTCGTACCCCGGCGCCGGTTTCGTTCCGGACGCGAGGGGCGGAACCGGTTGGGCCGTGGCGCAGTTCATGAGAGAACCTTCCGCACGGGTGGGGAACCGGCGAGGGCGGGGCCGGTCACTCCGTTCAGCCGGTGAAGCCGGGCGTAGGTCCCGTCGCGCAGGAGCAGGTCTTCGTGCGTGCCGCGCTCGACGACCCGGCCCTGGTCGAGCACCACGGTGGAGGTGGCGTCGCGGACGGTGAGCAGATTGTGCGAGATGACGACGGTGGTCCGCCCGGCCATGAGCCTACGCAGCGGTTCCATGATCCGGCGGCCCGACTGGGCGTCCAGGCCGGTGGTCGGTTCGTCCAGGATCAGTACGGGCGCGTCCCTGATCATCGCGCGGGCGATCGCGAGGCGCTGGGCCTGCCCGCCGGACAGCGTGCGGCCGCGCTGGCCCACTACGGTGTCGTAGCCCTCGGGAAGCAGCTGGATGAAGTCATGGGCGTCGGCGGCGCGGGCCGCCGCGACGATGTCCGCCTCTGCCGCGTCCGGGCGGCCGTAGGCAATGTTCTCCCGTACGGTGCCGTGGAAGACGAGCGTCTCCTGCAGTACCACCGCGACGTTCTCGCGGAGCTCGGACAGCCGCAGGTCCCTGAGGTCGGTGCCGTCGAGGATTACGGACCCCTGATCCGGGTCGTAGAAGCGCAGTTGCAACTTGCCGACCGTGGATTTTCCGGCACCGCTCGCGCCGACCAGTGCCAGCGTCGTGCCGGGCTCCACGTGGAACGACACGTGGGACAGCGCCCACCGGGACGTACCCGGATAGCGGAAGGAGACGTCACGGAACTCGATGTCGCCCCGGGCGCGCCCGATCCGCAGGGCGTCGACGGCTTCGACGACCTGGGGACGCTGGTCCAGCAACTCGATGATCCGCTCGGCGGAGGCCGACGCCGCGTAAAACGTGTTGGCGAGGTGGGACAGGTCGCGGATCGGACTGTAGAGACTGCTCAGCAGCGCAAGGAAGACCAGCAGCCCGCCCAGCGTGAGCTGTCCCTGCGCCAGTTTCCACGTGCCCAGGCCCATGACGGCCAACGCGCCGGTCAGCTCGATGACCTCGACGACAGGGCTGTAGACAGCACGGATGCGTGCCGCGGCCATCGCCGCACGGAACTTGCCCACGCCCTCACGTTCGAACCGGCGTTCCTCGGACTCCTGCCGGTTGTACGCCTGCACCAGCGCGATGTTGCCGAGCGACTCCTCGGCGATCGCGCTGATCGAACCGCTGCGTCGCCGCCGCTCCCGCGATGCGGCCTTGATCAGCCGGGAGAAGCGCCGGGCCGCGCACCAGAAAAGCGGCACGATGACGAGCGCGAGGAGGGTCAGATCCCACCGCAGGTAGAACAGCAGACCGAGGAAGACGCCCAACCGGATCACGTAGTAGAGGCCGTCCGCCACCCCCGAAAGGAGGAACGTCTCGACAGCGTCGACATCGCCCGTGATACGCGACAGCACGTCCCCGAGCCGTCGCCGTTCGAAGAACCCGAGCGACAGGCCCTGGACGTGCCGGAACACATCCGACCGGAGGGCCAGCAGGAAGTGCTCGCTGACCCAGGTGGACGTCACGTCGTCGGCGAACTCCAGAACGCCGGAGAAGATGATGAGCCCTGTGTATGCCAGGGCGATCCAGAGGAAGGGACGCAGATCGCGTGGAACGAGGACGTCGTCCACCACGATCTTGAAGAGCCAGATCTCGGCCGCGTCGACCATGGGTCCGATCATGCTGAAGACGAGTATCGGAATGAGCCAGCGCCGGCCACCGCGCGTGTAGGGCCAGAAGCGCCGGAACGCGTCGCGTGGGGCGACCGGCGGCGCGGCGGCGACGACCGCGTCGGGATCATCGGCCACCGACAGCAGGCGCCGCAGAACATGAAGCGAGACACGCCTCATAGACGCGTTCCTCACGGTCGCCGGCTGGGCGGGCCAAGAGCCATGGCCCGCTCAGCCGTCCTGTGGGGTCACCGGTGGTGACCGTGGTTGGAGTGACGACGATGGCGGCGACCGCCCCTTTCGGAGCCGTCGGAGTGCCTCGACGTCATGTCCCTCTTTTCTTGACGGAGTTTCGCGGGGACGAGATGACTGAAGATCGCCATGAGCTTCCTTCCTGAAGAGCCTTCCAGACGGAATACGCTCCAGAGCGCTCGTGGGATTGCCTTGTTCGAGAAATTTTCCTGCCCGGATCCGCCTGCCGTTTTCGCCCACGGACACCTGGGCCCGCTCCCGGGTACGCCTCGCAGGGCGCCGACGGCCGTTGAGGGAGGAGGACTCCTGCGTCCCGGTCTGCTGCGCCCTGTTGAACGGTGCCGGGACGTATGCCGTCCCCCGGCGACGGCCCTGCGTGCGCAGGAAGAGCTGAGACGGGCGCCGGAACGGGCATTCTGGGGCCGGCCACCCGCGTGCGACGTCGGCGGGTACGTCCGCGCGGGAGTGCACGAGCCGGATGCGTCGTCCCAGAGGTCGCATCGTGGCGGCGACAGGGCCGGTGTGATGACGCCTGGCAGGTCGTGGAGTTCCGGGACGGGACGTCACGGGCCTGGCCGCGGGTGGCTCATTCGTCCCTGAGCCAGTCGGGTGTGCGGAACGTGCCACCGTACAGGGGCAGTTCTATCTGTTCTCCGTAGCGGGCCAGTTGATCCAGGGCCGGTTGACGCCGGCAGAGCCGTGACGGCGGACGCGGGTCACCGTGGCCAGGTCCGGTACGTCCACGAGGATCTCCTCGCCGGAGCCGGCCTGTTGGCGGACGATGCCCTCGGGGTCGAAGAGGCTGCCCGGGACCAGCCACAGACCGGTTTCCACGGCAAGGTCACGGATCCGGTCGGTGAGCGGGCCCGGGATCGGGACGCTGGCCTGTTCCATCCAGTCGGATGAGGACTCCAGCAAAAGCGACGCGCTCGGCCCGCCGTCGGTCAGGAACCGGGGGCGCTGTCGTCACGGCAGGTGACGCCAGGCCGCGTGTTCACCGACCACATGTGCGTGCACTGCGGACACTGAAGGTGAACGACCGGTCCTTTGTTGGATATCAAATAGCGCCAGTGATCAGCGCAGTTACGGCCGTCGGCGCAGGTCTCACAATGGCGGGCGTCGTCGCAGACGGGGCAGGCCATCCAGGCACGGCGGGCGGCGTCAGCCTGTGGATCAATGGGGAGCCTCACGGCCCGGCTCCCTTCCCGGCAGGACACCGACCGCAGCCAGCAGGTCGTAGGTGCGCTGCTGCTCGGCGTCCAGTCCCGAGTAGAGGAGCGCGTACGCCTCGTCCTCGCCCTGGAGGACGGCGACTGGGTTCCAGTCGGGCCCGAGTGCGGCCACGACCTCGGCCCGCCGCCGGGCTTCCTCGAAGGTCAGATCGATCGTGAAAGGTATGAGATCGGTGGGATCTTCCTTGTTCATGGGGAAACTTCCGATGCGCTGGTGGAATTCCACATCTATCAGGCGACCACAGCAACAGGGAAGGGTGACCTAAGTTGCCCGGGGCCGGGCGCAGCGCCCGGCCCCGTCGGCGGGGAACCCCCGGATCGGCCGACAGGGATGGGGCGTTGCCGGCGCCAGGGCCCCGACGGCAGACACGGTCCGCGTACGGCACTGTGACGTACTTCACGGCCAGCCTCGCAGAATGGACTGCGCCCGGCCCTGGAGAGGTGAGGCCGCCGGGCCGGGTCTGCCGGAGTGCCGTCGTGTCGGGGCCCGGTGGTCAAGGCACTCAACACAACGCGCGGCCGCGCACTGAACGAAGGCCATCTGCCGACGCCGGCCGTCGGCAGAGAGGTGAATCCTGGTTGTCAGTCCACCGCAGGACCGGCCGAGCCCGGGATCCGGCCAGGTCGGCGAAACCGCGCCCGCGCAGTACCCAACGGACACACCTTCCGTGTCGGACCCCGCACCTGAGATCGGCGTAGAGGTGGTGCCGGGAGTCGCTACCCCTGGCTGCAACGCCGCATTCGACACCGGACGGCGCGAACCGCCTTACCTCCCACCCGGCGCGCAGGGTCGCCGACCTGGTCGAGCACATCCAGGAGGCCACCACGACCGCGAAAGTCGCCGAGGCTCCCACCGAGCTGACTGCCGCCCACGACGCCAACCTCACCGCCGATGATCCACGCGCCGGACCCCGGCGCCCCGGCCCGGCTCGCCCTCATCGATCAGATGCCCTTCGCAGGAGCGACTCGGCCCGCGTGGCGCGACAGTTCGGCCGTCAGCCAGCGGAAGACCTGCGGCACCTGGCGTTTCCACAGCCCGATGGTGTGCGGCCCACTCGCCTCGGCCACCACCACCCGCGTCGGGGGCGCTGCCGCCCGCCGCAGCGCGAGGCCGTCGCGGTAGCCGTCGTTGCGCCCGCCCGAGAGGTAGAGCGCGACACGCGGCAGGGTGGTGGCGTGGCGCAGAATCCACAGCGGGTTGTTGACCCGCCGCAGCTTCGGATCCCGGCCCGTGAGGGAGACCCGCTCGGCGGCCGGATCGTTGTAGCCGGAGAGGCCCACGGCGGCCCGGTACCGGTCGGGGTGGGCGAGCGCCATCTTCACGGCGCAGTGCGCCCCGGCCGAATACCCGGCCACCGCCCAGCCACGCGCACGCCTCTGCGCGCGGAAGGTGTCGGTCACCATCCGCCGGACGTCCACACTCAGCCACGACTCGGCGTCCACGACACCCGGCACATTGGCGCACCCGGTGTCCTGGCCTGCCAGCAGATTGGTGCGCGGCTCCACGAGGATGAACGGGGCGATCTCCCCGCTCCGCATCCCGGCCTCCAGCTGCGACTGCACCCGCAGGCTGCTGAACCACGCCTTCGCCGATCCGGGGAAGCCGCCGAGGAGCTCGACCACGGGGAACTTCCGCTGCCGGAAGGCCGGTTGGTTGTACTGGGGCGGCAGCCATACGTACACCTCGCCGCGCACCCCCGACACCCGACCACTCAGCTGGGTGACGCGGACGCCCCGGCCCATCCGGGCGTCGTGGGCCGGGCTGAAGTCCTGGACGGCCTTCGGCTCGTTCGCTGATAGCTCGTGGCCCCCGAGTCCGTCGCGCCCGAGGTTCGGCGCGGCGACGATGTGGTGTCCGGTGCCGAGCAGGTCGGCCCAGCTGTCGTACAGGCCGTTGGTGTTGTTGACCGTCACGAAAACGCTCAGCACGGCCGCCGACTGCGCGAGGACGACCATCGCCAGGCGCACCGCGCCGCGTACCACGGCCGGGCCGCGTACCCGACCCCACAGCAGCAGGGGAAGCAGCATGGTGGCCACGGCCAGCGCGATCGTGGCCAGGAAGAACGGTGTCCCCGTCAGGTTCATCACGCCTGGGAGGATGCCGCACCCACTGCGACGGTTACCCGTTTTTCCACCTTTTTACGTCGGATGCGAGAAACCGGGGAACGCCGTGTTGACGCCAGGGACGTCGGCCGGTGTCCCCCTGGCCCGATCCGCCCGGCGCGTAACGCGGGGAACCGGCGCGCGGGGTGACCCGACGCGCCGGTGCACTGCCGTCCGTGTCGGTCGAGCCGGCGGACGGTGGCCCAGCGGCTCAGAAGGGCCCCGAGGTCCGACCCATGGCGATCGTCGGGTTCAATGCCGCATGGTCAGCGCCACGTCGGCACGGGAGAGATGACGCCGAGGCGGACGAGGGCACAGCCCTACGGGCGGCTGCGACGCGCAGTTCGACATCCGCCGGCTGCCCGAGTGCGCACGTCTACGGGGAGAGCGGCCACCCACCGGTCCCCGCACTCGGGGCGCTCGGCCCCGCCAGTACCGCCCTGTACGGCCGCCGACATCCGGACCAGCGTCCCGCCGTCAGCTCTTCCTGCGCATGTCGTTGCGTTCCGGGTGCCTCGTGGATTCCGGCGACGGGGTCACCAGGTGCGACCGGGCGTTTCCTGATCGTTGCGTCGGAGGACATCCAGCAGGTCGCCCCGGTGCACGACACCCCAGCCGTAGACGGCCGCGGGTGGGGCGCGCACCAACACGGTGATCTCTTGCCCGGCATCGCGTAACTTGGCCAAGATCACGAAGTGCAATCCCGCAGGCCCCGCATCGACGCACACGATCCTCACAGCCAGCACACCCATCACGACTACGCAACGGGTGAGACGCCTGCCGCTCCAGACGCACCCGGGTGCCCGAGGAGCTCGGGCACCCGGGTGCGGCACTCACAAACTGCCGCGTGTTGATTGCAAACTCACCGAGTTGGAGCCTCAGCGACCACCGCCGCCGCGGTCACCGCCGCCATGGTCACCACCGAAGCCGTGGTCACCACCGAAGCCATGGTCGAAACCGAAGCCGTGGTCACCACCGAAGCCATGGTCGAAACCGAAGCCATGGTCACCACCGTGACAGCGGAAGCCCCAATCCCAGCCGTCACCGAACTGGCAACCCCAGCCGCTGTCCCGGGACGGGGCGGAGGCGACAGCGGACGACGGGGGAGAAGCGGCCGCGCTGACAGCGCCGGCTCCGGCCGCGATGGCGAGAAGAGGCGCCGTGCAGACCGCGGCGGCTATTCGCCGCATCCTGATCGTATTCGCGCGCATGATACGTCCCCCTTCCGGGGGTCGAGAAAGAGATCTCGGGCGTTCACAGGGGACGCCCATCCGCACCAGATCCTGCGCGCGGGTCTGGTGCGCGGTGATCCACCCATCGGAATTGCTAGTTCCCCGGCGGGCTTCAGGATCTTACTATTGAGTACACGAGGGGTCATACGGTACGAAACGCCTCGTATCGCCACGATAGGGTCCCTTATAGGGCAAAGTCAAAGGGCGCACCAGTGGCTCACAAAGGAGGCACACGGTGGTTACTCCCAGGCAGCAGAACGGCCGTCAGGACCCTTTGGCTCCCGAGTACGCCGCCCAGCGCAACCGCATCGTGCCTCGTTCCGGGCGGAGGCGCCGGGAGTCTCATGAAGCCGTGCTCCGAGCCACGAAAGCCCTGCTCGGCGAGGTCGGATATCAGCGGCTTTCCTTCGAAGGCGTCGCACGGCGCGCAGGAGTCAGCAAGGCGACGATCTATCGGTGGTGGCCGAACAAGGCCGCGCTGGTGATCGAGGCCCTCAGCGGGGACGTCCCACTTCCTCCCATCCAAGAGACCGGCGACCTGGAAGCCGACCTGCGAACCGCCGTCCGGCTGACCATCGAGCTCGTCTCCGCCATGCCCACGTGCCTGATCCTCCCGGCGCTGCTCGCCGATGTGATCGAGGATCCCACCGGTACCGGAGCCTTCGCCGAGCTCATCGAACCCCGCCGCGCGTCGGTCGTGGAAATGCTGGAGCGAGCCCGACTCGAAGGCCGGTTGCAGCCCGACACCGATACCTCACTGATGGTCGACATCTACTCCGGAACCATCGTCTACCTGGCCGCGGTGCGCCGCGAACCGCCGGGCGAGGCGGTGATAGACCAGATCGTCAGCCTCCTCCTGAACGGCCACCTCCCAGCCCAGACCCCTCCGACGACAACGACGGCCTGAGCACGCGGGTGCGGCGGCGCCAGTCGCCCGCGCCCCCGGGCGCCGGCCTCGGAGGCAAGCACCTGGCCGAGCGGCACGCCGCTCATGAACCGAGGAATCTGCGCGAATCGGGTGCGCCTCCTGACAGCCCGCCGCCAACGGAGGAACTACCACCGGCATGCTCATCAGGCTCTGGAATTCCGCATTCCGGCCCCGACGCCAACCAGCTGCCCGGCACTGTCCCCACACCTGTCGCCGCATGGCCGGTCACGAACCTGGCCGGCGCCCGATCGTTCTGAGGCCGTAGAGGCCGCCGGGTGAACTCGGATCCCCACGTGAAGAGCTTCGCGATCGCTGCGGCGAGGCTTGCGGCCGTCGCCAAGGACGGGGACGGCATCTGGCGGCATCTGGTGTGCGCCCCGGCTCCCTATCAGTCAGCACCGAACCGGCACGGGAATCGGCCCCGGGCCGCCAAACCATGCCGAACGACGCAACTCCGACGGACACCCGCGCCCCGCTCAACCGGCCCTCGACGGAGCCCGGACCTCTCCCTCATGGTGGCCGCGCGCACAGCCGCCTCCCGAACTATGGTCTCCCACCACATACGCCTCTGACCTGCCCGTTCCTACGGTGTGGCGACACGGAAACGTCCCCGCAACAGTCCGGAAGTGGTATCCATGGCCGCCTCGGCATCCGCCCCACCGACCACTCGCTCGCTCAAGCGCATCGTCGCCGCGAGCCTCATCGGAACCACCATCGAGTGGTACGACTTCTTTCTCTACGGGTCAGCAGCCGCGCTGGTCTTCAACAAGCTGTTCTTCCCCGACTCCGAACCGCTCGTCGGAACGCTCCTCTCCTTCCTGACCTACGCGGTCGGCTTCGCCGCCCGGCCGCTCGGCGCCCTGGTCTTCGGGCACTACGGCGACCGGCTCGGCCGCAAGAAGCTGCTGGTGCTGAGTCTGCTGCTGATGGGAGGTGCGACCTGCGCCATCGGGCTGCTGCCCACGCACGCCACCGTCGGCGTCGCCGCTCCCGTACTGCTCACGGTGCTGCGTCTGGTGCAGGGCTTCGCCCTCGGTGGTGAGTGGGGCGGGGCCGTGTTGCTGGTGTCGGAGCACGGGGATGCGAAGCGGCGCGGGTTCTGGGCCTCCTGGCCGCAGACCGGGGCGCCGGCCGGGCAGTTGCTCGCCACCGGAGTGCTCTCCGCGCTCACCGCGCTGATGTCGGACTCGGCCTTCGAGGCGTGGGGCTGGCGTATCCCGTTCCTGCTCTCCGGTGTGCTGGTGGTCATCGGCTTGTGGATTCGTCTCTCTGTCGATGAATCGCCGGTGTTCAAGGCGGCGTTGGCGCAGGCCGAGGGACGCAAGGCGGCCGGGGCGGCTGCCGAGAAGACGCCGCTCGTCGCCGTGCTGCGGCACCACTGGCGGGATGTGCTCATCGCCATGGGCGCCAGGATGGCGGAGAACATCAGCTACTACGTGATCACCGCGTTCATCCTCGTCTATGCGGTGACGGCCGCCGACCTGAGCAAGCAGACGGCGCTGAACGCCGTACTCATCGCCTCCGCCATCCACTTCGCGGTCATCCCGATGTGGGGTGCGCTGTCGGACCGGATCGGCCGCAAGCCCGTCTATCTCGTCGGGGCGATCGGCGTGGGGCTGTGGATGTTCCCGTTCTTCGCACTGATCGACAGCCGCAGCTTCGGCAGTCTGCTGCTCGCCGTCACCGTCGGGCTCATCTTCCACGGCGCGATGTACGCACCGCAGGCCGCCTTCTTCTCGGAAATGTTCGCGACCCGGATGCGGTACTCGGGTGCGTCGATCGGTGCGCAGTTCTCCTCGGTCGCGGCCGGTGCTCCGGCGCCGCTCATCGCCACCGCGCTGCTCGTGGACTACGACAGCTCGACACCGATCGCGCTGTACGTCATCGCCGCGGCGCTCATCACTGTGCTGGCGGTCGTGTGCGCCAAGGAGACCCGGCACCGGGATCTCACGGACATCGAGGCGACGGCGGAGCCGGACGCGATCGCGGTGCTGCCCGCCGATGCCCGTACCGCCTGAGTTCCGATGGCCGGACGGGCCGGGGAAACCGGCCCGTCGGGCCACGGTGCGTGTACTACCGCGTCACGGCTGGACGGTCGGCTCGAACCAGGTCGGTTCGTCGGTGAGGGACTGCTTGATCCGGAAGAGACCGAACTCGTTCAACGGCGGCAGGGCGTCGAGCGGGAACCAGTCCACCTCCAGCGACTCGTCGTCATTGACGCGCGCCTCACCGCCGGTCGCCCGGCAGCGGAAGGTGATGTCCAGGAACTGACACCGGTCACCATTGGCGTACTGCACAGGGTCAAGCGCCTGAGTGAGCACCACCCGCTCCGCCACGCAAGTCACGGCGGTCTCCTCGTACACCTCGCGCACCGCCGTCGTCGCGGGCTGCTCCCCCGGTTCGCAAATACCGCCGATGAGCGCCCACTTGCCGGTGTCGGAGCGTCTGCCGAGCAGAACCCTGCCTTCGTCGTCGAAGACCACGGCGCTGACGCCCGGTAGCAGGAGCAGCTGTGTGCCCGCCGTGGCACGGATTTCACGGATGAAGTCAGGAATGGCCATGCGCCGACCCTACGTGGTCCACGCTGTGGCTCAGCGTCCTCGGCGCGCCCGTACCGACCTGACGGTCACCCAGCCCAGTCCCGCTGCGGCGATCAGCACGAGCAGCCCTTCGGGGAGCGTGCCCAGCCGGGTCGCGGGGGTCAGCGAGGAGCGCAGCGGCACCTTGTCCACCAGCGCGTCCGGGGTGAACATCTTCGTCTTCCGGACGATCGTCCCGTCCGGGCGGATGATCGCGCTGACGCCGCTGGTGACGGGGACGACGACGGACCGGCTGTGTTCCACGGCCCGCACCCGGCTCATGGCCAGCTGCTGATACGTCATCTCGCTGCGCCCGAAGGTGGCGTTGTTGCTGGGGACTGCGATCAGTTGACCGCCGTGTTCGACCGTGTCCCGTACGGCGTCGTCGAACGCGGCCTCGTAGCAGGTGACGAGCCCCACCTCGGTGCCCGCGAGGTCGAAGACGCCGACCTTCTTGCCCGGTCCGAAGTCGCGCTGCACCCGGTCGACGTCGGAGCTGAAGATGCGTACGAAGGAGCGCATCGGCATGTACTCGCCGAACGGCTGGATGTGGCGCTTGTCGTAGGTCGCGACGGGACCGCCCGTCGGGTCCCACTGGATGAGGGTGTTGCGCAGCTTGCCGGTGTCGGGCTCGACGACCGCGCCGACCACGGTGGGGGCGTTGATCGCCTTCACCGCTTCGTCGATGACGATCCGCGCGTCGGCGTTGCGGTAGGGGTCGAGGTCGGAGGAGTTCTCGGGCCACAGGACGAAGTCGGGCTGCGGCACCTTGCCCGCCTTCACCTCCTGGGCGAGCTGTTCGGTGCGGCGCGCGTGGTTGTCGAGGACGGCGCGGCGCTGGGAGTTGAAGTCGAGTCCGAGGCGCGGCACGTTGCCCTGGATCGCGGCGACGGTCGCGGTTCCGTCCTCCGCCGAGTCGTCGACGAGCGGGCGCGCGGCCAGCGCCCCGGCCAGGGGTACGAGGACGGTCGCGGTCGCGGCGGCGACCGCGGCGCGTGGGATCCGACCGGTGCCGCGGTACGTACGGAGAGAACGCACCGCTTCGAACAGGCCGAAGCCGCACAGCACCACCGCGAACGAGAGCAGCGGCGTGCCGCCCACGGCCGCGAGCGGCAGGAACACGCTGTCGGCCTGCCCGAAGGCGATCTTGCCCCAGGGGAACCCGCCGAACGGCACCCGGGCCCGGACCGCCTCGTCCAGGGCCCAGACCGCGGCCGCCCAGACCGGCCACCAGGCAAGCCGGGACACGGCGGCGATCCCGATGCAGCCCACGGCGACGAACAGCGCTTCGGCGGTGGCGAGCGCCAGCCACGGTACCGGGCCGACCTCCTCGCCCGTCCAGTGCAGCAGCGGCAGCATGAAGCCGAGCCCGGCGAGCAGGCCGAGGCCGAATCCGGCGCGCAGCCGGCGGTCGTGCAGCACCCAGCCGAGCAGCGCGAAACCGGGCAGAACCAGCCACCACAGCGGTCGGGGCGGGAAGCTCAGATACAGCAGCACCCCCGACAGCACGGCCGCGACCGGTCGTACGAGCCGGGGCAGGAACCGTCTCCCCCGCGGCTGAGTGGCAGAGGACTGCGAGTCGTCGACTGGACTGATGGTGGTGCTCACCCGGCGGAGTCTACGGGGGTGAGGCGGACGCGGGGCAGCCCCGGGGCGGTGCCGGAACGCATGCGGAATGCTTCCTGCCGGATCGTTCCTGCGCTTTACCTCCACAAACCCGCACCACTCCCGTTACCGTGTGCGCCAGTCCTTCACCGACCGGCCGGATCCGGCCGTCGTGGACGGGACGGTCACAGTTCGGGGGGTCGGACGGGATGACTGCACGGGCAGGCCGGTACGCGGCTCGGGAACGCGGCAACGCGTCCGACGCCGCCGGAGCCGTGATCCTCGCCGCCTGCGCGATCTGGTCCTTGATCAGCGCGGCCGGACGGGAGACCAGGCCGGAAGGTGTTCTGCTGGCGCTGCTGGCCGTCGCCGCGGGATTCGCCTGCGGCCGAATCTGCGGCACTCTCCTGCCGGTGGCCACCGCGGCGGTCTCCGCCGTCGCCGCGCTCGTTCTGGCGCTCCTGTCGCGCGGCGGTATGCCTGGCGCCACCGCCGCTGCCGACATCGCCCCCGGTCACACCGGGGCGGCGGCCGCGCTGCTGGTGCTGGGCGCGGGCGCCGCCTGCTGCGCGGCCGCGGCGGCCCGCCTGACACCGGTGCGCCTCACGCTGCGACTGCTCGCACTCGGCATCGCCTGCGCCGCGCTGGCCCTGCACTCGGTGGCCGGATTCGTCACAGCCCTCGGGGTGCTGCTCAGTTCACTGGCCGCCGTCAGGATGCGCCGCAGACTGCTCGGTCTGACCGGGCTGGCGCTGGTCACGGCGCTGGTCGTCGGTACGTCATGGGCGGTGGCCGAGGACGCGCTGCCCGACGGGCTGATGGTCTCCCTGGAGGGGCAGCTCACCCGGAACCGGGTGCTGCTCTGGCAGGACGCGGTCGATCTCGCCGAGGAACATCCGCTGCTGGGCATCGGACCCGACCGCTTCGCCGAGCTCAGCCCCACCGCCCAGCGGACCGTGCGGTCGGACGGCAAGCCCCACTCGGCGCCGCTGCAGCAGGCCGTCGAGCAGGGGGTGGTGGGGTTGGCGCTGCTGGGGGCGGCGTTCGGCTGGCTGCTGTACGTCCTGTGGCGCTCACCCCGCTCCACGGCGGTCGTGCTCACGGCGGGCGCCTCGCTCACCGCACTGGCGGTGCTGGCGAGTGTCGGGAACGCGCTGAGCTTCACGCCGGTGACGGCGGGCGCGGGGCTGCTCGCCGGGCTGGCCTCGGCCCGGCAGCCGATCGGGGACGGCACGCCGAGCATGTCCCGTACGGAGAGTGACGGGGATGCGGACCGTGCCGCGTACGGGACGGGGACTGCGGCCGGACGCAGTCCGAGGGCCGGCCACACCCCCCTCTGACAGGTGCGGCGCCGCGGACAGCTCAGGCCCCGGCAGGCGTGCCGGCCGCCGACAGGTGGAGCCGTTCGCGGATGAACCGTACGCCCTCCTCCGCATCGTCCACCGTCACGGTGAACGTCCTGCCGTCGCCGAGCTTGAGCACCAGGCCCTCTCCCCTGCGGACCACGACGGCCGTGCCCTGCTCGGGACGCCACCGGTAGCCCCAGCCGCCCCATTGGCGGGGGGTGACCCGGGGGGCGAACTCCGCGCCGACCACATGCGTGAGCAGGATCCGACGGCGTGGCAGACCCATGTGGCCGCAGCGCACCTCCAGGGCGTCGCCGTCGACCCGGACGGCCACGTTCACAAAGGCGAGTGTCCCGAACAGCATGAGCAGTCCGGCCGCCACGCAGCCGATCACCGACATCAGCAGAGGGGCGATGCCGGAGGTCCAATTGGAGCTCACGGCGAGCTCGATGCCCAGTGCCAAGCACGCCGCACCGGCTGCGGCGAGCACCCACTGGGCCTTGTTGGTGGCCCGGCCGGTCCAGACGGCGGGAGCCGCCTCGGTGCCGGTGCGACTCGGTTTCCGGGGGTGGTCCCTCATGCCAGCAGCGTACTCAGAATCCGGGCAGCCGGGATGGGTCCGAACGGCCCTCGCCGAGCCGCCGACGGCTCAGCGGACGGGGCTGACGGCTGCCAGCAACCGCCCCTCGGCGTAGGCCAGGGCGGCTTCCGGCAGCTCGGCGTCACGGCCGCTGAGGAGCACGGTGAGGGAGCCGGCCGGTTCCGCCGACGGGGCGGGTGCGACGCCGATCCGGCGCAGCGCCTGGGCGGCCACGGCCCCGGCGGATCCGTGCAGTGCCACGGGCTGCAGGCCGGGCTGCTGTACGGCGGCACGGATCCGTTCGGCGACCAGTTCGTAGTGGGTGCAGCCGAGAACGACGGCGCGTACGCCCGGTGGAGTGAGCGCGGCGGCTGCGGCGACGGCACGGTCGATCGCGGCTTCGTCCGCGTTCTGCACGGCGTCGGCGAGACCGGGGCAGGGGACCTCGGTGACGTCGACGGAGCGGGCGAATTCGCTGATGAGTCCGCGCTGGTAAGGACTGCCCGTGGTGGCAGGCGTCGCCCAGATGGCGACGGGTCCGCCACCGGCCGCGGCCGGCTTGATCGCGGGGACGGTGCCGATCACCGGCAGCGTGGGTTCCAGTGCGGCGCGGAGCGTCGGCAGGGCGTGCACGGAGGCGGTGTTGCAGGCGACGATCAGTGCGTCGGGCCGGTGGGCGGCGGCCGCGCGGGCCACGGCCAGCGCGTGCGCGGTCAGGTCCTGCGGCGTCCGCGGACCCCACGGCATGCTGTCGGGGTCGGAGGAGACCACCAGATCGGCGTCGGGCCTCAGCCGACGTACGGCGGCGGCCGCCGGGAGCAGGCCGATTCCGGAGTCCATGAGCGCGATCTTCACCCGGTCACCATAGTCGACCGCCCTTGCGGTCTCGTGGGAGTGGGGCAGACTGCGGCGAATGAGCGCCGTTGCCTGGATCGCCGTGGGTTCGCTGGCCGCATGGGTGTGGCTGCTGCTGGGACAGGGGTTCTTCTGGCGGACCGACCAGCGGCTGCCTCGGCGTGCGGCGCCGGACCGCTGGCCGTCGGTCGCGATCGTCGTGCCCGCGCGTGACGAAGCCGACATGCTGCCGGTGAGCCTGCCGTCGTTGCAGGCGCAGGACTATCCGGGGGCTGCGGAGATCATCCTGGTCGACGACTGCAGCAAGGACGGCACCGGCGATCTCGCCCGTGCGCTGTCCGTGCGGTACGGCGGGCTGCCGGTGACGGTGGTGTCTCCCGGGGAGCCGGAGGCCGGCTGGACGGGCAAACTCTGGGCCGTCCGGCACGGAATCGCGCTGGCGCGGGCCCGGGAGCCGGCGCCGGAATTTCTGCTGCTGACGGACGCCGACATCGCGCATGAGCCGGACAGCCTGAGGGAGCTGGTCGCCGCCACCCACTCCGGCGGGTTCGATCTGGTCTCGCAGATGGCCCGGCTGAGGGTGGCGAGCGTCTGGGAGCGCCTTGTCGTGCCGGCGTTCGTGTACTTCTTCGCGCAGCTCTATCCGTTCCGGTGGGTGAACCGGGCGACGGCGCGGACCGCTGCCGCTGCGGGCGGCTGTGTTCTGCTGCGGACCGCGGCCGCCGAGCGGGCACGGGTGCCGGAGTCCATCCGGCAGGCCGTCATCGACGACGTGTCGCTGGCGCGTGCCGTGCAGCGCAGCGGCGGGCGCATCTGGCTGGGGCTCGCGGAGCGGGTGGACAGTGTGCGGCCGTATCCCCGGCTGGCGGATCTGTGGCGGATGGTCTCGCGCAGCGCGTACGCACAGTTGCGGCACAGCCCGGTCCTGCTCATCGGTACGGTGCTGGGTCTCGCGCTCGTCTATCTCGCCCCGCCGGTCACGCTGGCGGCAGGGCTGCTGCATGGCGACCGGCCGGCGGCGTGGGCGGGTGGCGCGGCGTGGGCGGTGATGGCGGGGACGTACATGCCGATGCTCGGCTACTACCGGCAGTCGATGTGGCTCGCGCCGTTGCTGCCATTCACCGCCGTGCTGTATCTGCTGATGACGGTGGATTCGGCCGTGCAGCACCACCGCGGCCGCGGCGCGGCCTGGAAGGGGCGTACCTACGCCCGTCCCGAGGCCGCACCGGACCGATGAGCGGAGGGAACACCGGTCCGTCCGCGGTGGCGGGACCCGGACGAACCGGGGGTCATTTACGGCCGCGTGTCCAGTTCATCCCCCACCCATAGGCGTAGTCGATGGTGCGCTGCGGACTCACCCCGCGTTCGGGTACGAGATAGCGGGCTTCGCGCTGCACGGTGAGGTCTCCCCCGTCGTTGGTGATGAGTGCGAGTGCGCAGACGGTGGAGGGAACCGTGCATTCGTCGAGCGAGAAGTCGATCGCGGCGCCGTGCTGCGGCTGCAGGGTGACGGTCGCGTGCAGATCGGCGAAACTCCGGGCGCCTTCATAGATGGTGACGAAGATCAGAACTCGGCGCAGCCGGTCCTTGTGGTCGAGGTCGATGGTCAGGTTCTCGCCGGTGGAGACGGCGCCCGTGCGGTCGTCCCCGTCGAGGTGGATATAAGGGGGCTGCCCGAGAGCGCCGAAGGCGTTTCCGAGCGCCTGCACAACTCCCTTCCTGCCGTCGGTCAGTTCGTAGAGGGCGCAGAGATCAAGATCGAGATCCGCGTGGTTGGCGACGGCCCTGCCGAGTTTGCTGCCCCAGCTCTTGAACTGTTTGCGCACTTCCCAGTTGAGATTGACGCGCATGGCTCCCGACGTGCCGCCCTGTTTGGCGAGGGAGACGGACGGCGCGTCCTTGGTGAGCGTCACCTTGGAGAGCCGGACGGGCTGGGGGGACGGTGGCACGGGCGGCGCCGCAGGCACCGGTGGCGCCGTCGGGACGGCGGCCGGGGGCTGGGCGCGCGGGGGAACCCGGGGCGGCGGCGGCAGATCAACTCGTGTTGCCGCTTGGGGCTGTTGGGACTGAAGAGGCTGATGCGATTGTTGAGACTTTTGGGGTTGATGGGGCTCGTCGACGGAAATACCGAAGTCCGTGGCGAGACCTTCGAGGCCGCTGCTGTATCCCTGCCCCACGGCGCGGAATTTCCAGGCGCCCTGCCGACGGTAGAGCTCACCCAGAATGAATGCGGTCTCCACCGTCGCGTCCACACTGTCGAAGCGCGCGATCTCCGAGCCGTTCGACATGTCCATGATCCGCACGTACAGGCCTGCCACCTGCCCGAAGCTGCCGCCGTCCGCGGAGGCGGCCAGGACGATGCGCTCGATGACGGGCTCCACCCGCGCCAGATCCACCGCGAGGCTGTCCGTGACGCTGCCGGCGTCGTTCCGCTTGCCCTCATGACGCACCGCGCCGGAGCCGTGCACCGGCTGGTTGTAAAAGACGAAGTCCGCGTCGCTGCGCACCTTTCCCGACACGAGAAGGAGCGCCGACGCGTCCACGTCCGGCGTCCCCGGGGCGGTACGCCACCCCAATTCGACCCGCACGACCTGGGCCGCCACTGGAACATTGGCTCCTTTTAGCATGGTCATGCTCACCCCCATCACGAGTCCGGCTGCCCGAAGGCTTTCCGTGCCAACCTAATCCGCACCCTGCCACGGAGCCCACAGTCGCGCCGGCCCCGTCCCGCGATCCGCCGATAACCCCCGTGAATCGCCGATGTGCGGCGGGACGCCCGTGACCTCCGCGCCGGCTTGCGGGCCCGCAGCCTGGCCCACATCGTTACCCTCGCCCGGCAGTACCGGCTTCCTCCCGGCCGATCACGTGATCGCGTGGCTGTGCCCGTCCGGGCCGACCGTTCCGGTCGAGGAGCTGAGGGCCCGGCTCGGGACGATCCTCGCCTGGGACGTGGACGGCCCCGGCCTGCCTGAGACCAGCACCATCGTGTCTGAGATCAAGGACCTCACGCGCTGAGGCTTCGGGCTCGCCGAGGAACTGACCCGACAGATAGCCACCATCTCCCAGGACTCCGCCGCGGCGTTGGAGGCGTCCGTCGTTCTCGGCGAGGCCAGCTACGTGAACTGGACCGCCCGGGGCTGCCGTACGAGGGGCGGCATGGTGCGCAGCAGATCGTCGAGGGCCGCCCGGTAGCCGTTAGGGGCATCGAGCGCCGCATCCAGCCACTGCTCATCCCGCCGCAGGGTTTCCGCCGACAGTTCGCCCATGTCGCGGTCGGGCGCCATGGCGGCGTGCACGCGGTTACGGACACGGGCGACCTGCTCCTCGGCCAAGGCGAGGAACGACTGCAGTTCGAGCGCGCGGATCACCGCAGGAGAAGCACCAGTACTGGTCGCCGTCTCGTACAGCTCAGCGACGGGGACGCCGAAGACGTCCTGCAACTCGCCGTCGACGGTGCTGGGCTGGCGCCGGACGCTCATCGCTGCGCTGCCCTTCCCGTTCGCGCCGCCGATGGCGGTGCCGGTGCGGTTGCGGGTCGGTGCGGAGGGCTGGTCTGCACGGCTGGGCCCTTACGGCCAGCGCGGCTGAGACGGGCGAGCCGTTCGGCAGCGAGATCCCTCTTCCCCGGAGCGTCCGTGTCGAGAAGCCACCGCACGACCAGAACTCGCCCATCCCGTGCGGCAACAGCCGCGTTGACGCGATGAGCGAGGCCCAGCGTCGGATTGTCCACCTCGCTGGGCTGGGTCTCCAGCGCGGCAAGGAGGGCGTCCTCCGCCCGGTCGAGCTACGCCCGGGACTCCGCCAGAAGCCCGTGCCACTTGACGACGTCGGTGGCGTCAGGGTTGGCAGCCGGGGCCACGGAGACCGCGGCCTTCAACTGATCCATGCGCACCCCGAAATGCGCTTCGATCCGTGCGGTGAGTACGCCCACGACATTCTCCGTGGTGTCGGATATATCGTCGGACAAGGGGATCTCCTCTTCGCGGGAAGGGAATTGAAGGAGGCAGGTGTAGGAGTAGCCCATCGCGTAGTGGTCACCGTCACCCGAAGCGAACGGGCTTCGGCGGTCACGAGAGGATCTCCCGTGGTAGACAGTTCAACCACCTCATCCGAAAGCGGCCGTTCAGCGCCCGTTCCCCCGCCTCTCAGCAGGCGAACACTCCCCGGAAGTGCCCGTAGTTCTCCAACGTCGGGCTGGTTGTCGCGGTGTTCGTTCCGCTTCCACGCGCGTCGGCCAGGTCGCCGGTGCCCGATCTCCGGACGATCCGCCAGGTTCCGCCACCTGCTGTGCTGCCCCGTCCGATCCAGGTGAACGATCCCGATCCGCACCCCTCGGCCGAGCCCGTCAGCGTCTCCGTCCCGACGTAGCGGTACTGACCCGGCGTAGACTCCGGGTACAGGCAGTAGTCGTAGGTCGTCGTGCCTTGCCAGACATCGCCCGGCTGCGTCCCGAACGTGGCACTCCCGTGGATCGCTGTGCCACCCGGAGCACAGACTATGTCCGTCGAAGGGACGATCTCCGTGCCCGGGTCGTAGTAGTGACTCAGGATCTGCGAGTCCGCTGCGCTGCCGGGCGTCGCGGCGAGCACAGACGCTGTCAGTGAGAGCGCCACCACGCCGGCCGCTCTGGTTATGCTCCAATTCATTTGCCTTTTCCGTTCTCTGAGGGTTCATCAAGGAGTTTCGGGGAGGTCCGAAAAAGCTCGTATGCGGTGACGGTTTCGAATCCCAAGCGCTCGTACAGGGAAAGCCGAACGGGCTGACCTGAAGGGTGCCGACGCTCAGTCCGCGTTCCCGTCCCGCTTCGAGTGCCGCCCCCGTGAGTGCCGTGCCGATGCCTTCGCGCCGTTGGTCCTCGGCAGTCGTGACGACATAGACGCCGACCACGCGCGTCGAACAGGGGAGACGTGCCCACCGCCCGCCCCGCAGGGCGACAGACGAATCCAACGACGCGGTCGGCATCAGGGCGGTCCAACTCGTTGCGCACCACGTCGTCGAGAAGATTCGACGGGACATCGAACGAGTGGGTATAGGCCTGCACCCACGCCTTCAGTGCATCCCCTCCTTCCACCGTCTCGATCTCCAGGTCCGAAGGCCGTTCGACAGGAGCCACTTTTCCGTGCGAATGTCCATGACGGACATCGCACCGAGCCTGACAGCACCATGGTCGGCGAGTCCCGCGGCCGTGCCAGGGGCACTGTCAGGCCCCACCCACCACATCCACGGGACCCCGGGCAGCCGGTCGACGGCGTCCCTGAGCGACTGTTCCAGCCGGTCCATGTCACCCAGGCGAAGTGCCCCGTCGAGTTGGCCGTGCGCAAGCCGCCCCGGCAGTAGGCCAGTTGACCTTCAACGCGCTCGGCTGCACCCCAGCCGAGCCAGTAGTCCCGGCAGTTGGCGACCAGCGGCTCGATATCAGAATCCACGGTCCTCTTCATGCCTCGGCTGTTCCTCGGTTCTGCCGCGTTTCCGGTGTGCCAGCAAGACGCCGGCTAAGGGGAGAAGCTCAATGACGCCCATGTGTGGACATCAGACCCTTCCCGAGTTCGCCATACCAGCCAAGTCCAGGAAGACTTCCATGTCCGCGCCCAGCACGAGCTCGGGGTAAAACACCACATCCGGGCCGAGCATGAGGAGTTCCGGACGTGCACTGAGCGGTCTGCCTCCCCAGTCGACGCCCAGCGATCTGATCCGGCCCGCGCCTTCCCGAGGCCGCTCCGCGAGAATACTGGACCAGTCGTCGAACAACGGCCGTACCCGCCACCGCGCCACTCGACCGGACCGCCGGATGAATTCACGGGAATCCTCGAAAAGGCCTTTCAGAGAATACCCGTCCGGACCGCACACGCCACGGCCTGCGTCCTGTTCTTACAGTTCAGCTGCTTCACAGTCTCATGGATGATTCCCTTGATCGTCCGCTCCGAGTAGCTCATCTTCTCGGAGATCTCAAGCGTGTTCATCCCTTCGGACAGCATGCGGAGCACCTCGATCTCCCGCGGCGCGAGTCCGCCTCTCCTCGACAACTGCGCAAGCGTCTGCTGTCGTTGCTGATGCCCCAGTTCGGCAATCAGATGACCCACCAGATCATTCGGAAAACGACTGCGTCCGGAGCTCGCCCCGATAATCGCGTCGAGAAGTTGCTCAAGGCTCGAGCTGCTTCGGTAGAGAAAGCTGGTCAGTCCGTATTCGACTGCCAGGGTGAGTTGCTGCTCGTTGACGCGATCTGCCATCACCACGACCGGGACCGATGCGCCGCCGGCGCGCGCAGCATCCTGCCTGAGAACCCTCAGCCAGTCGTCGTTCAGGCAGTGCAGCAGCATGACCGACACGTCCACATCGGGGAGTCCATGCTGGGGAACGATGTCCACGCCAGAATGCGACTGCAGGTAGGCACCGGTCGCATGCTCCAGGAAGGCGTCGCTCGCCCTCAGGACAACTCGGATCGGAACTGCCAGCGCGGTTCCCGTTCCATCCGTCTGAGTCACAGTCATGGTCACTTCAGCAATCCCCAGATAGAACCGACATGCACACCTCGGCACGCACCCTGGCCTGCCGCCTGGACGACAGGGCCTGCGAGTGGGCTTCGAGCTACATCGGCACACTACGGCGACTGCCAGTGGCGCAGCTTCGGTCAAATGACCCAGTAAGATTTCAGCCAGCTTGGTTCTCTTAGTGCACTATGCGCCGGTTTCACGTCGGATCGATGTCGAGGGCCACGGCCGACACGAACAGGAAGCATCACATACCCTTTCGCGCTGACGTGGCCCTCGCGTGTGCCCTGGGGCCTCATGGCGTTCCTACAGTCTTCGGGAGAGCCACTGACACAGCGCTCCTGCTGACTCCTCCATCCTCCGCGGCTCAGGGAGAAGCGACGCCATGAACGTGACGAAGAGATCCCTCGACAAAGAACCGAACATACGCTCGACGATCGTTCCGTCCGACCTCAGGCCCGACCCCGAGGTCCGAGCGCAGCCGGTCCCGCGTGCCGCTGCCCGGATAGTCTCCAGCGGCGGGCGCGGAATAGCCCGCGACCGGCTCCAGCTGTGCAGCCAGTACGGCACGCGATTCCGCCGGACCATGTCGGACGTGGGAGGGGCACTCCCGAAGGAGTGGGCCTCTGGGGACGGCCGTCGCGCCGGCGACGTCGGCGCTCTCGCCGACCTGGCCGCGGTCCGCCTCTACCTGGCCGAGGAGTGGGCATGGCTGGATCCGACGCTACTCGAGGGAGAGCCCGGTACACACATCCCCCTTGCTCGTTGCGTCGCATCAGGCCTGCGCAGGCTGCCTGCCTACCAAGGTCCCGCGATCGTGCGCACCGGTGTGGCCGACAGCCTGGTGAGGTGGTATCGCGACAACCCCGTGGTCGTCGACCACGGTTTCTGGAACGCGACGTCGTCCCCAGCGGCGCTTGGCGCGGGAGGCCCCGGGTATCTGGTGTGGTCGCTCACCGGACGCCGTACGGACTCCGTCGATCCGTACACCCGAGGAAGGCTGGTGTTCGTTCCCGGCACTCGTTTCAAGGTCCTCAAGGTGCTCGACGGCCGGGGGCCCCGCGTGCTGATGCGCGAGATGTTCCCCCAGGAGCCCGCTGAGAAGCGTCCGGCCAGTCCCGGCGCCCGCAACGCCGGGTGGCTGGACGGGACTACGCTGGAAGAGCTGACGCAGTCGACGGCCAGGCCGGCCGGACTGATCGTCGCCGAGTGCACGGGCCCGCGGAACCGCCCCCCGGGGCTGATCACCGCGAAGTAGGGGTGCCGTTAACGAACGTGTCACCTGCTGCAGCCGGTGCCGTGCGGCTTGATTGGGCTGCTGTTTCAGGTGGTTGTACGGGCGCGTTCGAGGACCCGGTACACCGTGGCGCGGCTGAAGGAGAACTGTTCGGCGAGGTCAGCGATGGAGTGCTGACCGGTGGCATGCTGCTCGGCCAGGTGGGCGTGCCGGCGGGTGACCGGCTTCGGCTGCTTGCATTTCAGCTTCCCCTCCGCCCAAGCGACTGCCGCGCCCTCGCGGCTGCGCAACCGCAGCAGGTCGACCTCGAACTCAGCCAAGCTGGCGCGGATGTTGAAAAACATCTCGCCCATCAGGTCGGCCGGGTCGTAGACCGTGCCCCGAGGGAGAGCCGGACGCCACGGGCGACGAGGGAGTCGGCGATTGTCGCGGGCGTCGGGACGGAGCGGGCAAGGCGGTCGAGTTTGGGCGAGTACCCGGGCCCGCACCTCCGTCGGCAGCCGGCAGCCGGGCGGCGATACGCGAGAAACACGTCTCCTCCGCGGTGCGCAGGCGGATCGGACCATCCGCGTGTTCCGGCCCGCTGCCACCGGCTCGATGCACTCCTCACCGCAGTGCTGCAGTAGCTCCTCACGGACCCGGTCCGGCCTGCGCTCCGCGTACGCGACGTTCGCCACCAGCCAGGCCGTCAGCTTCTCCGCGTCCTGAATCGAGCACACCCGAAACCCCAGGTGCTCGCGTATTCGGCCACGGTGGTACTTGATCGTGCTGCCGGTCCACTGGTAAGAGTCGAACTCCCCGGCCGGCACCTTCATCTGCCCGGCAACGTGGGCGACCACCTCATCCGGGAGCTCCGCCCGGCCCCGGGGGAAGCGCACTCTGCCGCGTGTAGCGCTTCCGCAGCAGCGCGAAGCCCAGCCGCGTCGGACCGCGCTTCCCCTCCACGGGCCACCATCGGGAAGTGGATCGACGAGGACGTCCTGCGCTTCGGACCAGGCGAACGCATCGAACTGTGCTAGGTGTCGCATTCGACCTACACTCTGCCTCCCGAAGCCCTGCGCATCACGGCGGAGGAGTCCGCACGGCGAGGCGCCCTGGTGCACATTCATGCCGCGGAGACGTCGGCCGAGGACATCACACCCCGGGAGCGGTTCGGATCCGTTCCCGGCTGCTCCGGGAGACCGGGCTCATGGACGGGCGACTGCTGGCAGCCCATTGCCGTCCACCTCTCCGAGGGCGACATCTCCTTGGCGGCCGAGCCAGGAGCCGGCGTCGCACACTGCCCCGGCTCGAACGCCAAGCTCGCTTCCCGAACGGCCCCTCTCCATGCCCTCCGCGCGGCGTCGGTTTCCGTCGGCCTCCGCACCGACGGCCCCGCAAGCAAGTACGAACTCGACCTGTGGGAGAAAGCCCGCCTCGTGATGATGTTCTCCCGCCTCGCCACCACGGACCCGCCGGCGCTCACCGCCGAGGAAGCGTTCCTGACGGCGGCGACAGTCGGCGCCGCGGCACTCAGCAGGGCACATGTGGGCGGCCGGATCCCGAGCGGTCAAGGACGTCTGGGCGGTCGGCAGCACGCGTCGCCTGAGGCGGTGCACGTACCGCTCGTACGAGGCGAACGACCAGAGGTCTTGGCGAGCGACGCAAGGTCTGGCAATGTGATGTGGCTCACGCGCCTACAAGCGAACTTTCGGGTGTCCCTTCCGTCATGCCCTTGATCCGGCTCGAGCAGAATGGAAGGTCCTCATGTCATTCCCTACCTCACCAGCCTCGGACGGCCGCAATCACCCAGCGGACGAAGACGGCGCGCGTTCAGCGGGCCGCCTCGTCGGACGGTCGGCGGAGCGGGCTCTCATCGACGATCTCTTCGATTCCGCCGCCACCAGGGGCGCCGCACTGGTGCTGACGGGAGAAGCGGGGGTAGGGAAAAGCGCCTTGCTGGACACCGCGGCGGAACGGGCGTCCGAGGCGGGCTTCACAGTCGTAAGGATCGTGGGCTCGCAGTTCGAGCAGAGTGGCAGCTTCTCGGGCCTCACCCAGCTACTCCAACCGCTGGCGGAGGAGATCCCGGCTCTGCCGGCGCGGCAGGCGGAGACGCTCCAGGCAGTCCGAGGACTGTCCGAGGAGCAGCCGGCCGAGCTGCTCGCCATTGCCAACGCTGTACAGGTCCTGCTGTCCCAGACCGCGGCGAAGCGTGGCCCCATCACGCTGGTCATCGATGACTCAGCCTGGCTCGACCGGCCCAGCGCTGTGGTTCTGGGCACCGTCGCCCGTAACGTCCGGACCGGTTCCCTGGTCCTGCTCGCGGCATCCCGGACCGGCGACGAATCCTTCCTGAGCAGCACCGGGATACCCTCGTATGAGGTTCGGGCCCTGGACGAGGAATCCGCGAAGGCACTGGTGGCAGAGCGATTCCCCGTCATGACGGCCAGGGTCCGGCAGCGTCTTGTCACGGAGGCCGCCGGCAACCCGCTGGCACTACTGGAACTGCCCGTCCCGCTCAACGAGGCTCAGCAGACGGAACGGGGACCGCTGCCGGCTGTGCTGCCGCTCTCCGAGCGCCTGAAGAAGATCTTTTCCGTACGGGTCAGTGCCCTGCCGCGCGCGACACGGAAGCTGCTCCTGCTCGCCGTTCTGGACGGCTCCGGTGATCTGCACATCCTCGAGCGGGCTGTTGACAGCTCGGACGTCCTCACCAGGCTGGGCCCTGCCGAGCGGGCAGGCCTGGTATGGGTAGATTCCCTGACGGGCCGCCTGGTCTTCCGGCACCCCCTCACCCGTTCCGCGGTCATCGAGCTGTCCACGAGCGGGGAGCGTCGACAGATGCACCTGGACCTGGCCGAAGAATTCCCGGAAGGTTCGGAACGCCGGGTCCGCCATCTGGCCGCCGCGGCGGTCGGCCCGGACGATCAGGTGGCTGCGCTCCTGCACGATGCGGCCTACAGGACGCTGCGTCGCGGCGACGCAGTCGGCGCCATCACCACCCTGCTGCGCGCTTCCGAGCTGAGTAGCTCCGGGACGACGAAGGGGCGCATGCTGGCTGAGGCAGCATGCCTCGGCGCCAACATCACTGGTGACCTCCGCAACGTACGCTCCCTGCTGGACAATGCCATGTCCGCCGATCCCGTGGGCGCGGATTCGCTGGCCGCGGCGACCGCGGCAGCCAGCCAGCTCCTCAACGGCGAAGGCGACGCGGACACCGCCCACCGGCTTCTCGTCGGCGCGATCCGCAGTCATGCCCAACCTGGTCAGACGGACGACAACATCCTCCGCGAAGCTCTGCACACGCTGCTCATGGTGTGCTTCTTCAGCGGCCGGCCGGACCAGTGGCAGGCCTTCGACAGCGCGGTGGCAGATGTCCTGCGGCACTCTCCCGATCCCCTGCTGCGCGTGCTTCGCGGCGCCTTCGGTGATCCCGCTCACGCGGCGTCGTCGGTTCTGGACGTGCTGGACGACCTCATCCTCGGCCTCACCAGGGAGACCGATCCCCGGCGCATCGTGCGGACCGCCATCGCGGGTGCCTATGTCGACCGCCTGCCCAGCTGTCGTAGTGCTCTGCGGCGTGTCGTCGACGACGGCCGCAACGGAGGAGCCATCGCCACGGCGATAGAGGCCCACTTCCTGCTGGCGAACGACGCCTACGCCGGCGGACAGTGGGACGACGTTCCGGACGTCACCGACGAAGGTCTGCGCTGGTGCGCGACACACAACTACCGCCTGCTGGGATGGCCGGGTCACTTCCTGCGGGGACTCCTGTCAGCCGCGCGAGGCGACAACCAGACCGCGCTGGAGATCGCTGACCGTCTCGATTGCTGGGGGAACCCCAGAGGACTGGGTGCGCTGCATGTGTACGCCTGCCACATACGGGCGCTGTCCGCGCTCGGCAGCGCGGACTTCGAGAGCGCGTACCGCTGTCTGAGATCGCTGAGCGCCCCTGGTCGGCTGCCCTCGCACATGCCCCATTCCCTGTGGCTCTTCTGGGACTTCGCCGAATCCGCGGCTCGGACCGGTCACCATGCCGAGGCCATCGAACACGTCGCGGCGGTCAGGACATCCGGCATCCCGTCCATCTCACCGCGCCTGGCCATGATGACCGACGCCGCCGGGGCCATAGCCACCCCGGACGTCATCGACCATGACCTGTTCGAGAGAGCCATCGCGGCCCCCGGCGCCGAACGATGGCCTTTCGACTGGGCGCGGATCTGTCTGGCCTACGGCGAGAGGCTGCGCAGAGCCAAAGCAGGAGGGGCCGCCGGCGTCCATCTGGAGGCCGCGCTCAGCACGTTCCAGCGCCTGGGGGCCCAACCGTGGTGCGCACGAGCCGCGAACGAACTACGGGCGAGCGGCGTCCACGTCACGACCGTGACATCGACTGAGGACAGTCGTACGCCACTGACCGCGCAGGAAGCGCAGATCGCCCAGCTGGCCGCCACAGGACTGACCAACAAACAGATCGCCGCCCAGCTCTTCCTGTCCCCTCGCACCGTGGCCGCACATCTGCGCAGTGTCTTTCCTAAGCTGAACGTCACCTCTCGTGCGGGACTGCGGGACGCACTCACGCGAAGCATCGCCTCTTCATGACGCAAGCGGCAGACCCGCGCGATGGTCCTGTGGACTACTCCGGAATCCGGATACGCCAGTGGAAGCGCACGACGGACAGCCCACCTGGGACAGGTGGGCTGTCGCGGAAGACGGAACGGGGTCAGCGGGCGGAGCGGTCGGCGTTCTTGATGAGCTTGGTGACCGCGTCCGGATGACTGATCATGACGGAGTGCGACGCTCCGGAGACCTCGACCGTGCCACGGGCGTGGGCCCGCTGGTACTCGAAGCGCTGCAGGGCCGGCGGAATGGCCTTGTCCGAGGCAGAGACCAACCCCCAGGAGGGGATGTCGTGCCAGGCGGCGGCCTTGGTGACGTCGGTGAAGGAGGAGGCGCTGAACGGCCGTTGGGCCGCCTGCATGACGTTGGTGACCGAGACCGGGAGGTCCGCCGCGAAGGTGCTGCGGAACTTGTCGGCCTTGAGGTAGAGGTCCGTGCCGGTGCTGCCGTCCGGGTTCGGGAACGGTACGGGATCGAGCGCGGCAGGGATCTCGGTGCCCGGGTACTTGTTGATGAGATCGCCGAGCAGCTCGCCCTCGTCGGGCACGAAGGCGGCGACGTAGACCAGCGCCTTGACGTGGGGATTGGCAGCCGCGGCGTTGGTGATCACGGCGCCGCCGTAGGAGTGGCCTGCCAGGATGATCGGGCCGTCGATGGACTTGAGGACGCTCTCCAGGTACGGAACGTCGGTGGGAAGCCCACGCAGCGGGTTGGCGGTCGCGACGACCGGGTAACCGTCATTCTGGAGCCGCTCGATCACTCCCGCCCAGCTCGCGGATGCGTCCGCGAAACCGCCGTGCACCAGCACGACCGTCGGCTTGGTGCCGTCCGACTGGCGCTCCGGCGTTGCCGCCGAAGCCATCGACGCCAGAACGGCGACTGCCGCTGCGCCGGAAACGCCTGCCGCGATCATACGGCGGCGTACGACCTTGATACGCATGTCTTGCCTCTCATCATTCTGGTCGTTGCCCCTGCCGCAGCCGAGGCGCTCAACAGGGCAGATCGCACACCTGTGGCGCAGGCGCGTGTACTTCAGGTCAGCCCTGGACGCCCGCGGCCTGCTTGATCAGCTCCGCGACGGCCGCGGGTCGGGACATGTAGACGGCGTGGCTACCGAGGACCTCGCTCACGGTGGCGCCCGCTCGCTCCGCCATGGCGCGCTGCGCCGGCGGAGGGATCATCCTGTCCAGGGTCGCTACGAGATACCAGCTCGGCTTGGTACGCCAAGCGGCCTCCGCCACCACCCCGTTGAGAGCGTCGACGCCCCAGGGAACCTGTGAGTCCGCCATGAACTGCGCGTCCTCCACCGCCACATCGTCTGCGAACGAGTGCGCGAACTTGTCACGGTCGAGGAACAGGAAGCCGTCCCGGGGCGGCAGAATCGGCGGAACGGGTGCGCCCGGCGCCGGGTCGGCGATCAGCGTGCTGACCGACTCGCCCTTGTCCGGGGCGAAAGCAGCGATGTAGGCGAGCGCGGCGACCTTGGGGTGCCGGCCGGCCTCGGTGATCACGACGCCGCCGTAGGAGTGGCCCACCAACACGGTCGGCCCGTCCTGAGCGTCGAGGACCTGCCGCGTGACCGCGACATCGCCCTCGAGGGAGTGGGTCGGGTTCTGCACGATGCTGACATTGAAGCCTTCGCGGGTGAGGAGATGGTGCACGGCCTGCCAGCCGGAACCGTCGACGAATCCTCCGTGCACGAGGACGACGTTCTTCAGGGGACTCATTTCATGGCTCCTGTTGTCTGTAAAGAACCTGTGATGCAGGTGAAAAACTAGCTCCTTCCGTCCTTTTGGGCTTCGGCTGAATGACCTAGTAGGGCTTTGTTACGTGCCTGGGCAGGTGGTGGTTCTGATGGTTTCCTGCGGGTATGAGGGCGGATGAACTTGTCGCGTGTCGTGGCCGGTTGGAGGAGTTCGCCGGGGAGGTGTTCACGCCTTTGGCGCGTGCTGACCAGCGGGTGAAGGGCGGGTTGTATCTGCGGGGTCTGTTGCTGGACGGGCGGCGGAAGTCGATGCGGCCGATGGCCGGGCGCCTGGGTGTGGACCATCAGCAGTTGCAGCAGTTCATGACGTCCTCGACCTGGCCGGTGGGCACAGTCCGTGCCGGGCTGGCCCGCCGGGCAGTGGCGGTGGTGCGTCCGCAGGTGTGGGCGGTGGACGACACCCGCTTCCCCCAGGACGGATATTCCTCGCCCGGGGTGGCGAGGAGTACTCCGGCGCCCTGGGCAAGGTCGGCAACTGCCGGATCGGGGTCAGTGTCCATGCCGCCTCCGACACCGCTTCGTGCCCGCTGTCATGGCGGCTGTTCCTGCCCCGCAGCTGGGACGGGCCCGAGGCGGCTGGCCGGCGGGCCCGCTGCCGGGTCCCCGACGAGGAACATCACCGACCGAAATGGCAGCTGGCTCTGGACATGCTCGACGAGCTCGCGACTGTCGGGCTGCGGCCCGCGGTGCTGGTCGCGGATGCCGGCTACGGAGCGAACGCCGACTTCCGGCACGCTCTTCAGGACCGGGGCCTGGCCTACGTGCTGCAAGTCAAGGGCAAGATGACCGCCCACGCTGAAGCGGTCGAACCCTACGAGCCGCGCTACGGCGGGCTCGGCCCGCGCCCGCTGCCCCGCTACCGCACCCGACCACTCAGCCTGCGCGCATGTCCTGGCCGCGGGACGCCGCCAGGCGGCGACCGTCACCTGGCGCAAGGGATCCAAAGCAGCGATGACCTCACGCTTTGTGTTCCTGCGGGTCCGGCTTGCCGAGCGTCGCCCGAAGCCTGCGGCCGACGGTGTCATCGGCCTGACCTAAGCAGAGAGGGTCACCTCAGCAGACCGGTGCCCTGTCGGCGCGCTGCCGCAGTGTCCACGGTGTCATGTGTCAGGCGGCGCGCGAAGTTGTGGCGGTGACGAACCGTGTCACTCCTCGGGAGAACTCTTCCGGTTCCTCGATGTGACCGAAGTGCCCGCTTTGCTCCAGGATCATCAGTTCCGAGCCCGGGATCATCTGATGCAGCTCCTGGGCCCACCTTACTCCGCAGATGAAGTCGTGACGGCCGACGACGACCAGGGTCGGCACCGTGAGCGAGCCGAGCTGCTGACTGTCGTCGCTGAGATGCGGTTCGAGGTTCTCGTCCAGTCCCGAGATGAATGTGGCGCTCACCGCGGCGCGGAAGGGCGCGAACTCCGTTTCGCGGCCCCAGTAGTCGGCGAAGTACACGGGCACCAGCGCCCTGACCAGCGTCGTGAACCCGGCGTTGTCGGAGGTGGTGGGAATCGCCGTGAAGGCGGCCAGGATCGCGGAAAGTTCAGGGTTGCCGGAGTGCCGCTCGGCGAACTGCTGCACCAGACGCACGGCTTCGGCGGCGTGTTCGGGACCGGTGAACGGCGCACTTTCGTACAGGATCACCCCGGCGCGCACGTCGAGCCGCTCCATGGTGTCATCCCGCATGCGCCCACACCCCCTCGCGCGCGGCCGGAGCGAGGGCAGGTGTGGGCCGAGGGTTCTCGCCGTACCGGTCCGCGCAGGTGAGCACCTCGGCGGAGGCGACGAGCACGGCGGCCAGAGCGACCGGGAGGAGCGGGCCGGCCGACGGCCGCCGGGTCGGGGCGCGGAGCCACTCGTAGCGGTCGCCGAGCACGGGCTGGGGGCCGGGGACGACGACCACGGAGCCGTGGCTCAGGTAGCGGTGCGCGGGAGCCGCTCCCTCTCCTCGCGCGAGTTGGTGGGCGAAGTCCTGCCAGCTCTGCGAGACCAGGAAGAAGCCCATTCTTCGCGCCCGGTGATCCAGTACTATCGGCCCGAAGGGCAGTCTTCGGCGCAGCAGTTGATCGAGCGCCTCGATGCCGACTCGCTGGTCGACCGACACCACGTCGAAGAAGCGGCCAGTGGGCAGCATGTACGGCGCCCGGGGGTCGCTCGCCCACGTGGTCAAACATGCTGACGGATCATCAGCTGCCTCGGACAGCCAGGCGAATTCCCTGCATGTCATCCTCTTCACGTCACTCACCTCTGTCGGACTCAGTGTCGGCAGCGAGGCCGCCCGACGCCTATGCTGAGTGTCATCTGCCCTGGCCAGGGCAGATGACGAGGAGTGACGGGGAATGACGTGTCACGCGTGGACTCGTCTCTCTGCCGCAAGCCGGCCGTCCCCGGTCTCCGGGCACATGCGACGCGCGGCGATGAACAACATGTCGTTCCGTCGGGCGACCGACGAGTGACTCACTCCGCTCTCTCAACGGAGTGCGCAGTGCCTCGCATGACGGCGGCTCTTGCCTCTGCTCATGAATTCCCGCTGTTGCGTCACAGGTTTGTATGACACCCCAGGTTAGGCAGTGCCGTCCCCCACCGGCTTCGACCAAATGGCCTAAAGATACTCAGACGGCCCGACGTTCGGGGCTGTCCACGGGCAGCTGATCAAGGACGGTCAGCGCGTCGCGCAACCCGCCGCGGGAGGCGATGTCCAGCTTGCGGAAGGCGCCGCGCAGGTGGGCGGCCACGGTGCGGTGGGACAGGAAGAGCTGGGCGGCGATCTGCTTGTTGGTGAGCCCCGTGGCAGCGAGCTGGGCGGTCTGCCATTCCTGCGGAGTCAGCGGCGATTCGACACCCGCTACGGACATGACAGGGACCGGGTCCTGGCCGCTTGCCCGCAGCTCGCCGGCCGCGCGTGCGCTCCACGGGGCGGCTCCGAGGCGTTCGAAGGTGCTCAGGGCGGCCTCGAGGTGGGGGCGTGCCGCGACGTTCGCCTGGGCTCTGCGGAGTCGTTCGCCGTAAGCCAGGCGGATCCGGGCCAGATCGAAGGGCCAGTGCTCTGCGCCGGGTGTGGCGATGGCCTTGTCGAAGAGATCGCGATCGACGACGTACGGGGCGGCCAGGGCGGTCGCCGCCTCCGTGATCATGGCCAGACGTGGTGAGATGGAGGGGATGCCGGCGTCCCGGACGGCCGCCAGATGTGCGGCTGCCTCGTCGTGGTGACCGGTGCGGGTCGCTGCCTCGGTGAAGTCCCAGATGAGCCACAGTGCGTGTGGGACATGCGGCGCCGGCCGGCTCGCCGGGCTGACGGATGTCACATGCCGGTAGGCGCTCTCGAAGTCGGCGCGTCCCAGCGCGGACAGGGCCTTGATGTGGGACGAGTAGACACGCAGCGTGCCCAGGCCGCGGGGGTTGCTCCAGGAGTCGAGGCGGTCCGCGATGCTCCGGGCGACTTCGTCGTCACCGCGTGCGGCGGCCAGCAGGCCCTGCAACAGACGGCCTCGCCAGGCCTGGAGCCGGTAGTCGTGGGACGCGCACCACTGCAGGGCCTCGTCGGTCAGTTCGGCGACATCGTCCCACCGTCCCCTGGCGTAGGCGTCGTCGGCCAGAAGGAGCAGGGCCGGTATGGCCGAGGCCACGGCTCCTCCGCCGCGGCCGTCCTCGACGACGCGCAGCAATGCGCTGTGGCAGCCCGGTAGGCGGTCGACGTAGGCGGCGCAGGCGGCCGTACGGACGATGCGAGTGGGGTCGGTCTGCCGGTGGAGTCCGGAGATCAGCTCGTCAAGGCGGGGCAGTACCGGCAGCGCCGAGTGCGCCGGGTCGCCCAGGGCGCCGCGCAGAACCAGTAGCAGCGGGTCGGGCACGTGCGGACGTAGTCGCGCCAGGATCACGTCGAAGGACTGCCACAGTTCCGGCCGCCCGCTGTATGAACACACCGTGAGCAGGGTGTGGAGTGCCTCGCGAAGCATGATGTCATCGGCCGGGCGCCCGGGGGCGTGGTCGGTGATCGCTTCGGCCAGCAGCCGGTGAGCACCGTCCACGTCACCGTCCCAGTTGAGGAGCTCCCCGGCTGCCGCCGTGGCGGCAGCCGGGGACGTAACGCCCAACGGATCGACGGCCGCGGCATCGTCGAGAAGTGCGCGTACGTTGCGCAGGTCGCCGGTGACGTTGCCGCTCAGGCAGGCAGCCTCAGCGAGTCTCCTCCCCCTGGCTGTACCTGAGCTGCTGAGCTCCGAGGCGCGTAGCAGGGCGGAGACAGCGCCGACGGCGTCGCCGCGACGTAGGGTGGTGTAGGCGGCCTCGTGCAGCAGAGCGGCCACCTCGTCGTCCGGCCCCACGGTGGCGCGGGCCAGGTGCAGGGCTCGGCGTTCGGATCCTTCCGGAAGTACGTCGGCGAGCGTCCGGTGCGCCCAGCGGCGCTCGGCGCCGGTCGACAGCTCCATGATGGCCGAACGGGTCAGCGGGTGCCGGAAGAACAGGCGACCGGTGCGGGCGTCGACCCGCACCAGCCCGGCACGCTCGGCAGGAGAGAGCTCGGTGAGAGTCCTTCGTGCGTCGCTGGTCCGCGACAGGAGGTGCAGGTCGCCCGTGTCGTCCAGAACCGCCAGCAGGAGCAGTTTCCGTGTGGCGTCCGGCAGGGCCCTGACCCGCTCGGAGAAGGCCGTCCGCAGGCGCTCGGTTAGCGGAAGGACTGTCGGCAGAGAACGTCGCTGCGTCTGCTGCGCGAGACTGAGCGAGACAGGCAGCTCCAGCAACGCGAGGGGGTTTCCTTTGGCCTCCGCGAGCAGCCGTCGGCGAACCATGGAGGTCATGGCCGGAAAACGCTCCGCCACCAGCTTCATCGCCGACTTCGCGTCGAGGGGCCGCACTTCGTGTACCTGAGTGCCCATGTCGGGGAGAAAGGCCTCGTCCCGCCGGAAGGCAGCCAGCAGCGCCACGCGCCCGGTGCCGGCTTGGCGGGCTACCGTGTCCAGCACCGCCGCGCTGGGCCGATCCAGCCGTGCGTAGTCGTCGATGACCAGCGCCAGGGGGCTGCTCGCGGTACTGATCCGGAACAGCAGCCCCCGCACCGCGTACGCGACAGCCGCCAGTTCCTCCGGTTCACCCGCCGAAAGGCCAAGAATCACCTGAAGGGTGCGCGCCTGCCGCGCCGGCAGGGAAGCGAGCTCTGCCGCCAACGGCAGCAGGATCTGATTCAGCCCCGCGAAACCGACATGCTGATCGAACTGCGCTCCGGCAGCCCGCACCACACGGAATCCACGTTGCTCCGCCCGTCGCGCCGCGACATTGAGCAGCGCGCTCTTGCCCACTCCGGCCGCACCGGTCAGGAACAGCGCGGCACTCCGTGTTGCCGCCTCGGCGAAGAGCGCGTCGACGAGCGCCAGCTCCGCCGATCGCCCGACGAGACCGCCTGTGCCGCCATGGGGCCCGCTCTGAGCGATGACGTGCTCGGCCAGGGGGACGACGCTGGATGTGCCGGCCGTCGTGGAAGCGCTGGTAGAAGGCGTCTGAAGAAGATTGATCATCACTATCACCTGCAAGCGGCGGTCGGGGATGCGAGATGCGCCGCGACAGCCGAAGGGCGGGAGTCGGCGGCGGCCCACGTTTGCGTGGCTGGTACGGGAGAAGTCGGTGAGCGTGGTCCGGGCCGATGCCGAACCGGTCGCCTCGGGATCGGCGGGAGCGGTGTGCCGGGCGGCGGTCGGCGGGTCGGCGGGTCGGCGATCAGCGTGCCGACCGACTCACCCCGGTCGGGGGCGGACACAACGACCTGGGCGTTCTTGCCGCCCAGGTGTTACCGTGCCGCCGTTGCCCGGAGGGACGGACCCGGCGCTGCCGGGCCATCCGCGCCGTGGCGACGGACCGGGGGCAGACTCACAGCGCGGAGCGCCGCGTCCGCTCCTCCGGTCAGGCGGTGGCGGCCTCGCGGATGAGGCCGGCCACTGCGCCGGGCTGCGAGACGTAGACGGCGTGGCTGCCGATGGCCTCGACGACGGTCGAGCCCGCGCGCTCGGCCATGGCCCTCTGGGCCGCCGGCGGGATCATGCGGTCCTCGGTGGCGACGAGGTACCAGCTGGGCTTGTGCTGCCAGGCCGGTTCGGTGACCGCCCCGCTGAGGGCGTCCACGCCCCAGGGGACCTGAGCGTCGGCCATGAACGCGGTCTGTTCTTCGGGTAGATCGGCGGCGAAGGCGTCGTGGAACCTGTCGCGGTCCAGGAAGAGGAAGCCGTCCTGCGGAGGCAGGATGGGCGGCACCGGCGCCCCGGGCGCCGGGTCGGCGATGAGCGTGCCGACCGACTCGCCCTTGTCCGGGGCGAAAGCAGCGATGTATGCCAGCGCCGCGACGTTGGGGTGCATACCGGCCTCGCTGACGACGACCCCGCCGTAGGAGTGGCCGACCAGCACGGCCGGGCCATCGAGCGTGTCCAGCACCTGGCGGGTCGCGGCGACGTCACCCTCGAGCGACAGCGTCGGGTTCTGCACGATCCGGACGCGGAAGCCGTCCCCGGCGAGGTCGTCGTAGACGCCCTGCCAGCCGGATCCGTCCACGAAGCCACCGTGCACGAGCACGATGTTCCCGATGGTCGACATGCTCTCTCCCAGGGTGGATGGACAGACCCCCACAGGCCCGTCGGACTGGCTCCAGTCAACGCGCCTGGAAGTGGTGAGGCCACGCAGAACAGCACGCAGAAGTTCTGCGCACCGAACACGGCTCGACGCGTCAGGGTGCGGTGGACACCAGGTCGCGGCAGCGGCGGCTGGCATTGGCGTCACCGACCGCCTCGAACACCTCGGCCGCCCTCGCGTAAGCACGGCTGCTCTCGTCCTTGCGGCCCTCGTCGGCCAGCAAGGACCCCAATGTCTCCAGGGCGTGGGCCTGCGGGACGTGCGACTGAGCCTGCTCCATGAGTCCGATCGCCTCGACGAGCTTGGTGATCGCTTCGGGCCGACGGCCGAGCAGTCCGAGACATTCGCCGGCACGGGCCAGCGCGATGGGACGGGCGAACGCCGCCACGCTCGGCGTCACCCCCGACCCGGCGTCGTTCAGGAACGCCCACAGGTCGAGGTACCGCTCCAGGGCCTCGGCGTGATGCCCGGCGTCACGAAGGCAGGTGCCAAGGGCGCCGAGGCAATGGCAGTACGCGTCGAAATCGCCGTTGGCCTTGAACATCTCCGCCGCCCGGGTCTCCGACGCGGTGGCCTCGTCAAGCCGTCCGAGGCTACGCAGCGCGCCTCCCGCGTGGTGGAGGGCGGAGGCGATTTCTGCCGTGGAGCCACTGCGCGTGGCGAGGTCCATCGCCTCGGTGGTGTACCGCAGTGCGGTCTCCGGGTCGTCGCGCGGCAGCAGATGGACCCAGGCCAACGAGTTGAGCTGGCCGGCCTGTCGGACCGGATCGCCCAGGCCGGCAGCGGCCTCGACACCGAGGGAGAAGACCTCGTGCCAGTGCGGCGCGTGCATCCAGCGGTCGGAGAACCAGTCCAACGACTCCACGCAGTCGAGGACTGCGGAGTGCCGGCCGTCGCTCGCTGCCGTCCCCAACGCACCCAGCCAGTTGCCCACATTCACGCGCAGCCAGTGATCGGCCTCCTCCTCCGAAGACAGGTCGGCGAGGTCGGCGTCAGGCTGGTCGGGGTGGCCGTAAGCCGGTTCGAACCATCGCCCGGCGGTGGTGGCCATCCGCAGCAGCCAGGACGTCATCGTCCCCCCGATCGCCTCCCGCTCAGCCGCCGGGTCCTCGGCCTTGAGCCGCTCGCGGGCGAACAGCCTGACCAGGTCGTGGAAGCGGTAGCGGCCCGCCCCGCTGTCCTGGAGCAGGCCGAGGTCGATCAGCTCATCGAGCACGTCCCAGGCGTCCTCGACGGAGATCTCGCCGACCACCGCGGCGAGGGTGGCGTCGAAGTCGTGGCCGGTCACCAGAGCGAGCCGGCGGAAGACCTTGCGTGCGGACGGCGCGAGTTGCTCGTACGACATACGGAACGCGTTGGCGATCTTGAGGTCCCCTGCCTTGAGCTGGTCGAGACGGCGCTCGTCGTCAGCCAGCCGGGTGACGAGTTCGGCGGCGCTCCATGCGGGGCGGCTGACCAGCCGATTGCCGATGATCCGCACTGCCAGGGGCAGGCCGCCGCACAGCTGCGCGAGCTGAGTGAGCACTGACTCGCCGTCCGAGGCGCCGCGGTCCCTCGTGATCCCGGTCAGCAGGAGGGTGGTGTCCAGCAGGGGCAGGGGGCCCAGGTTCAGGCGGCGCACGCCCTCCAGGCCGGCCAGCAGCCGACGACTGGTCACCAACGCTCTGCCCAGGCCTCCACCCGGCAGCAGTGGGCGGATCTGCTCTTCCGAGGCGGCGTTGTCGAGCACGACCAGCACGCGTCTGTCCCTCAGCAGCGATCGGTACAACGAAGCACACTCGGCAATGTCAGGAGGGATCTGCTGGTCCGGGACACCCAATGCACGGAGCAGCTGCGCCAGGGCCTGGTCAACGGGCAGAGGGCGCGAGGACATGCCGAACAGATCAAGGAAGAACACCCCGTCCGGAAAGTCCGGGCGCAGGGTGTGACCGGCATGAATGGCGAACGCGGTTTTGCCCAGACCGGCAGGACCGGTGATCAGTCCCACAGCGGCGACGGCCGCCGAGCCCTCGTCGCGGACGAGGTTCTTCGTCCAGGCCAGTTCCGCGGCCCGGCCCGCGAAGTCATCTATGTTTCGCGGGAGTTCGCACAGGCCGGTCGGGCGCTTCCAGTGATCCCGCAGGCGGCCGTCGCGTGCCAGCTCGATGAGTTGTTTGCGGTCGGCCCCTTCCAGTGCGAGTGCGTCTGCGAGGGCGGTGACTGTACGGTGCTGAGGCCCCCTGCTGCGTCCCCGCTCCATGTCCGACAGGGTGCGGCCACTGACGCCCGAAAGTTCGGCGAGTTGCTCCAGCGTCAGGCGCGCCGCATGCCGATGACGACGAAGCAGTTCCGCGAACGGGGGTATGGCAGTGATGAGGAGCACTCCTTCTCCGCTGTATCACACCTGGTCCGTCGGGGCCCAGCCGCAGGCCAGCTTACTCAACAAAAAGGAAAATTCCAGGAGTTCAGGCAAAGAATGAGCGCGTTCGACGGCGACGATGACCCTGGCGGCACCGACTTTCGCCGCAACTACCCAGCCACCACAGCAAGACAGGAGCGGAATTGACGAACCCACCCCTGCCCGCGCCTCAGCTCCGGGGGCATATACGCAAGCGTGGCATCGTCCCAGCCAACGCCCATCGCGGGACCTGGCACGAGGCTGGACATCCTCGATAGGCGATCGAGGGTACCGGGCGCGCACGATGAGGTCGCGGTAGTCCCACCAGGTGAAGCCCTTCGGCTCTCCCTTGCGAACCCCGGAATCCAGTTGAGGAGCGAAAAAACACACCCAATGCCTTGACGGGCCTCACACAGGCGATCTACGCTCCGCATCGCCGGAGTGAAAACTCTCGGCCCAATCGCCTTCCGCAGCGAATTCGGCATGCCAGCGCCCGCCAATTCAACACGCCCGCATGCCAACTCGCCGGCAGGGGCTGATCTGTATCAACCCTCATAACAGGAGAGAAGCAGGGATGAGTGCCCGAGGTGAGTCTATTCCAAACGAGTCCACCAATAACAGCCTTGTCCGCCGCCGCCTCCTCGCTGGCGCCTGCGTCACAGGAGTGGCCGCCGTTGCCAGCCAACTTGCCGCACCCGAGGCATCCGCAGCGCCCAGCAGAACCGATCTCTTCCACTACTGGGAATCCCAGCAGAGATCCCTCGGATATTCCCAAGGGATCCGGGTGGACAACACCGTCTGGCTGTCGGGCACAGCGGCCCTTGACAAGGACTTCAACTGCGTTTCCCCCGGCGATCTGCCCGCCCAGATGACCTTCATCTACCAGCGCATCAAGGAGAGCCTGGGCAAGTACGCTCTCGATTTCCGGCATGTTGTCCGCGAGAATATGTATGTAACTGACATGAATGCCCTGGTCGGCGCATTGCCGTACCGCAAGGGTATTTATGCCAACGGCCCCTTCCCGACCTCCACGACAATCCAAGTCAACCAACTGCTCGTTCCCGGACTCATGATTGAGATCGAGGTGACCGCCTGCCGAGCCCTGCCATAGGCGCGAGCTCGTTCCTTCCAGCGATTTTCTGACGACAGTTCGACCATAGTTCGCGAATTGCCTGCGGCGTCCCGGACCGGCAAGACAGTTTCGGACGCCGCTGCTGAACTTGAATGCGTGATGTCGGCTTGATCGCGGTCAGGTGCCTGTGATCAGGCCGGTTCCCGTGAGGCATCTGTCGACCAGATGCGGTCGGTACTGGATCTGCTTGAGGCCGCACTTCACGCCCTTGGCCGTCTGGTCGAGGTTCGCGGCGGCCAGGGTGCCGACGGTCCCTGCACCCTGACGAGGGTGCTATACGCGGATGACCTGAGGCCCGAGCAGCGAGTACCGATGTGCCTCCGCCGAGGGCAGCGAGGTGTCGGTCACGATCGCCTCGAACTCCCGCACCTCGGCGAACCGGCAGAAGCTGACGGCTCCGAACTTGGTGTGGATCCCGGAGAGGATCCGGCGTCGCGCCGAACGCACCGCCTGCGCCTTCACCTCGCCCACCGCGGGGTCGGGGGTGGTGAGCCCGTACTCACGGGAGATCCCGTTGGCCCCGACGTACGCCAGGTCGATGACGAAGCCGGCCAGCATCTCCGTGGCCCAGTGGTCGACCGTGGCGAGCGTGCCGCCCCGCACCCGCCCCCCGAGCAGCAGCACTTGGACCTGATCCCGCGCGGCCATCACGGAAGCGGTCGCAAGCGACGCGGTGATGACGGTGAGCGGACGGTCCCGGGGCAGGGCCTCCGCTATCAGCTGAGGCGTGAAGCCCTCGTCGACGAAGACGGTCTCCGCCTCGCCGAGCAGCTCGGCGGCCGCCTGCGCGATCCGGGCCTTCTGCGGTACGTAGCGCACGGTACGGGCCTCGAGGGTCGTCTCGAACCCGGCACTCTCCACCGGGTAGGCGCCTCCGTGCGTGCGACGTACGAGCCCGTGCTCCTCGAGGACCCGCAGATCGCGGCGGACGGTCTCCAGGGAAACCGCCAACTCCTCTGCCAGAGCGACGACTTCCACTGCTCCCTCACGGCGGGCGACCGTGAGAATCGCATGGCGACGGTCTTCGGCTGTCACAGCCCTCACCACTTCGACGCTAGGGAGGCCCCGGGTCGGCGTCCGGGGCCTCGCTGGATGCCTGAACGGCCCAACCACGACCCATGATGTGGCACGCGCCACACGGTGAACATCGGCAGGATGACCGGAACTTGCGGCACGTCAGAGAGATCTCACCAAGATCGAACGGGCAGGGAGTGGGCCCCGCCCTTACCTCCAACGGGCAGCGATATTGCCCGCTCCAACCGCCGCCAGCCACCTGATCAGCGGAAACGGTGGCCGGCAATCGGGCATGAACGGGCAGCATGCGCACGGCGAACTGTCTGGTCACCGCTGTCAAAGCACTAGTACAAACATCCCACAGGCCCGAACGGGCAGTGACACAGCTCCGGTTGGAAGGTGTGGCGTGGACACCCATGAACGCCGACGGAGGATCCTGCGCATCACTCGAAACTCGGGATCCGTGGAAGTAGCGGAGCTGGCAGCAGAGTTCACCGTCGCCAGGGAGACGATCCGCCGTGACCTGCACGCGCTGGAACGGAAAGGACTGATCCGCCGCAACCATGGCGGCGCCCGGCCCGTGGAGAGCGCCGGCTTCGAGACGACCCTCGTGGAGCGGACCACCCGCAATGTTCCGCAGAAAACCAGAATCGCCGCGGCGGCCGCCCAGTTGCTCGGCGAGGCGGAGACGGTCTTCATCGACGAGGGCTTCACCCCGCAGCTGATCGCCGCCGCGCTTCCCCGCGACCGTCCGCTGACCGTGGTCACCGCCTCCCTGGCGGTGGCCCACACCCTGACCGACGCGGAGCAGACGACCGTGCTGTTGCTCGGCGGCCGGGTGCGGCCCTCGACACTGGCCACGGTCGACCACTGGGCCTCCCGGATGCTCGCCGGCCTCGTCCTCGACCTGTGCTTCATCGGCGCCAACGGCATCTCGCGCGAATACGGTCTGACCACCCCCGACCCGGCCGTCAGCGAGGTCAAGAGCCAGGCGGTACGCGGCTCTCGGCGCCGGGTGTTCGTGGGCGCGCACACCAAGTTCGGCGCCGTCAGCTTCTGCCGCTTCGCCGATGTCCGGGACGTCGAGGCGATCGTCACCGACACCGGCCTGCAGTCGGCCGAGGCCCAGCGCTACTCCTTGCTCGGCCCCCAGGTCATCCGGGTGTGAACACACCCGCCCAGTACTCCACTTCAACCCGCAGCAGTCACCCGCAGGAGGCCGCCATGCCTGTCCAGAATCGTCCCCACGTCCCGCGTCCCCAGGTCACGCCCCGAAGCCGACGCCATGCCATCGGCATGCGCATCGCGGCGGCCGGCGCCGCCGGCGCGCTCCTCGCCGCCTGCAGCGGTGCAGGCGGCACCGCCTCCTCCGGCGGCGACACCATCAACGTACTGATGGTGAACAACCCACAGATGGTGGAGCTGCAGAAGCTCACTGCGGCGCACTTCACCAAGGACACCGGAATCAAGGTCAACTTCACGGTGCTGCCGGAGAACGACGTCCGCGACAAGATAAGCCAGGATTTCTCCAACCAGGCGGGCCAGTACGACGTCGCGACCATCAGCAACTACGAGGTCCCCATCTACGCCAAGAACGACTGGCTGCACGCCCTGGACGAACACGTCGCGAAGGACACCGCCTTCAACCAGAAGGACATCCTGGAACCGCTCACGAAGTCCCTCACCGCGGCCGACGGCAAGCTGTACGCCGAGCCCTTCTACGGCGAATCGTCCTTCCTCATGTACCGCAAGGACGTCTTCGCCGAGAAGGGCCTGACGATGCCGGAGCGCCCCACCTGGCAGCAGGTCGCTGACCTCGCGGCCCAGGCCGACGGCGCGAAGCCGGGGATGAAGGGCATCTGTCTGCGCGGACTGCCCGGCTGGGGCGAGGTCATGGCCCCGCTGACGACCGTCGTGAACACCATGGGTGGCACCTGGTTCACCAAGGACTGGAAGGCGCAGTTGACCGCGCCCGAGTTCAAGAAGGCCACCACGTTCTATGTGGACCTGGTGCGCGAGCACGGCGAGGCGGGCGCTCCGCAGGCCGGCTACGCCGAGTGTCTCAACAACCTCACCCAGAGCAAGACCGCCATGTGGTACGACGCCACCGCGGCCGCCGGGTCCCTGGAGGCCAAGGACTCCCCCGTCAAGGGCAAGATCGGGTACGTCCAGGCCCCGGTGGACAAGACCGAGAGCTCGGGCTGGCTCTACACGTGGGCCTGGGGCATCCAGAAGGCCTCCAAGAACACCGACAACGCCTGGAAGTTCATCTCCTGGGCGTCGAGCCAGAAGTATGAGGAGTTGGTCGGCGAGCAGATCGGCTGGGCCAACGTTCCGGCCGGCAAGCGGGCTTCGACGTACCAGAACCCCCAGTACAAGAAGGAATCCGCGGCCTTCTCGGACGTGACCCTGCAGGCCATCGACTCCGCGCGGCCCGACGACCCCGGTGTCCAGGACCGCCCCGCACCCGGCATCCAGTTCGTCGGCATCCCGGAGTTCACCGATCTGGGCACGAAGGTCTCGCAGGAGGTCAGTGCGGCGATCGCCGGCCGCCAGTCCGTCGACGAGGCCTTGGAGAAGAGCCAGGCGCTCGCCGAGAAGGTCGCGAAGGAGTACCAGTGACCACATCGGTCAGCGCATCCCCACCGGCGGCTGCGACGCACCGGCGCACCGCGCAGGCGAAGCACTCCAAGAGGAATGGGCAGCCGTCCGCCGCCCGCGCCTGGGCGACCCGCGCACCACTGCTGCCCGCCCTGGTGTTCCTCATCGCGGTCACCCAACTGCCATTCGTGGCAACCCTGGTGATCTCATTGTTCGACTGGAACTCCCTGAACCCCGACGCCCGCAGTCTCAGCTGGTTCGAGAACTACAAGACGGTCGCCACCGACCCCGCCATGCGCGAGTCGGTCCTCACCACCATGCTGCTCACCGCCTCCGTGGTCGTGGCGTCCGTGGTCCTCGGGCTGCTGCTCGCGCTGCTCATGGACCGCACGTTCCGTGGCAGGGGCTTCGTACGCACCCTGCTGATCACACCATTCCTGCTGGTCCCGGTCTCCGCGGCGCTGCTGTGGAAACACGTCCTCTACAACCCCGAGTACGGGCTGTTCAACGGGGCGTGGACGTGGATCGCCGGGCTGTTCGGCGACGACACTCCCACACAGCCGGACTGGATCTCGAACTCGCCACTGCTCGCCGTCGAGGGCGCGCTGGTGTGGCAGTGGACGCCGTTCATGATGCTGATCCTGCTGGCCGGGCTGCAGAGCCGGCCGCCGGACGTGATGGAGGCGGCCCGTCTCGACGGGGCCTCCGACTGGCAGATGTTCCGGTACGTCACCTTGCCGCATCTGCGCCGCTATCTCGAACTCGGTGTGCTGCTCGGCTCGATCTACATCGTGCAGAACTTCGATGCCGTGTTCACCATCACCTCGGGCGGCCTCGGCACCGCCAACCTGCCATACACCATCTACCAGACCTTCTACCAGGCCCACGAGTACGGACTGGCCTCGGCGGCCGGGGTGCTCGTCGTGATCGGCACGATCGTGATCGCGACGTTCGCGCTGCGGGTGGTCTCGTCCCTGTTCAACGAAGAGGTGAACCGCCGATGACCGCGCTCACCACCGCACGTCCTTCCGGCCGCGAGGCACCGCTCCCGCCCGCCGCCCGCAAGGCACGGCGCCGCTCGGCCCGGCTCGGTGTGGTCGCCTGGTGCGCCGGCATCGTCTTCTGTCTGCCGGTCGCCTGGATGGTGCTGACCTCGCTGCACTCCGAGCCGGACGCGGCGACCAACCCGCCCTCGCTCGGCGCCGCGCTCACGCTGGACGGCTACAAGAGGTTCTTCGGCGCCGGTGGGGGCGCCGACCCGTGGCCCTCGCTGATCAACTCGACCACGGCGAGCCTGTGTTCCACGGCTCTCGTCCTGGCCCTGGCCCTGCCGGCAGCCTACGCCCTGTCCATCCGGCCGGTCCGCAAGTGGACGGATGTGATGTTCTTCTTCCTCTCCACGAAGATGCTGCCGGTGGTGGCGGGGCTGCTGCCGATCTACCTGTTCGCCAAGAACGCCGGGATGCTGGACAACATCTGGCTCCTGGTCATCCTCTACACGTCGATGAACCTGCCGATCGCGGTCTGGATGCTGCAGTCCTTCCTCGCCGATGTGCCGGTGTCCATCATCGAGGCCGCCCAGGTGGACGGGGCCAGGCTGCCCACGATCCTCACCCGGATCGTCGCACCCATCGCCGCGCCGGGGATCGCGGCCACCGCGCTGATCTGCTTCATCTTCAGCTGGAACGAGATGCTGTTCGCCCGCGTACTGACCGGAGTCACCGCGCAGACGGCGCCCGTGTTCCTGACCGGATTCGTCACCAGTCAGGGCCTGTTCCTCGCTCAGCTCTGTGCCGCTTCGGTCGTCGTGTCCTTGCCGGTGCTCGCCGCCGGTTTCGCCGCCCAGGACAAGCTTGTCCAGGGCCTCTCCCTTGGAGCCGTCAAATGAGGGCAGCGATCGTCGAGGCGCCCGGCAAGGTGTCGGTCACCTCGCTCCCCGACCCCACGCCAGGGCCCCGTGAAGTGGTCGTCGATGTGGCCGCGTGCGGGCTGTGCGGGACCGATCTGCACATCCTGCAGGGCGAGTTCGCCCCTACGCTGCCCATCGTCCCAGGCCACGAGTTCGCGGGCGAGGTGGTCGGCATCGGCGCCGAGGTGACCGAACTGTCGATCGGCGACCAGGTCGCCGTCGATCCCTCCCTGCACTGCCACGAGTGCCGCTCCTGCCGCGCAGGACGCGGCAACCTCTGCGACCGGTGGGCGGCGATCGGGGTCACCGTTCCGGGCGGCGCTGCCGAGTACGCCCTGGCGCCGGTGGCCAACTGCGTGCGGCTGCCCGAGCACATCGACGCACACGATGCCGCGCTCATCGAGCCGCTGTCCTGCGCGGTACGCGGCTACGATGTGCTCAGCGGCACACTCGGGGCCCAGGTGCTGATCTACGGCTCGGGCACCATGGGCCTGATGATGCTGGAGCTGGCCAAGCACACCGGTGCCGCCACGGTCGACGTCGTCGACGTCAACCCCGAACGCCTCGCCACAGCACGGCAGTTGGGCGTCTCTGGTTCCGCCTCGGCGGCGGCCGAGCTGGAGCGGCCGGGCGGCTGGGACGTGGTGATCGACGCGACAGGCAATACGGCCGCCATCCAGGACGGTCTTCGCCGCGTCGCCAAGGGGGGTACGTTCCTGCAGTTCGGGGTCGCCGACTATGCGACGACCGCGATCATCGAGCCGTACAAGATCTACAACCAGGAGATCACCATCACCGGCTCGATGGCCGTCCTGCACAGCTTCGAGCGGGCCGCGGCCCTCTTCGCCACCGGCATCCTCGACCCCGGCGTCTTCATCAGCGACCGACTGCCGCTGGAGCAGTACCCCCAAGCGATCGACCGCTTCAAGGCGGGCCAGGGACGCAAGATCGTGGTGCAGCCGTGAGCGGCCTCAACCACGAGCCTGTGCCGGTCCCCGACCAGGCGGCCGCGCCGCACCGCGAAGGAACGGTCCTCGTCATGGGCGAGGCACTGACCGATCTCGTGCCGACCACGGACGGCACCCTGCGCCCGCAGCCCGGCGGCGCACCCGCCAACGTGGCCACACATCTGGCCCGCCTGGGCGTCCGTACGGCTTTCGCCGGCACGCTGGGCGATGACGGCTTCGGCCGCCGGAGCGAGCACCGGCTCCGCACCGCCGGCGTGGAGCTCGACCTCTGCGCGCGCTCCAGCCTACCCACGGCCCTCGCCGTGGCGGACCCAAGCCCGGAGGGGACGCGCTACCACTTCCACCTCCAGAACACGGCGACCTTCGAACTGACCCATCTCTCAGACCAGTTGGGTGACTTTCACGCCGTGTACGTAGGCGGCCTCGCCTCCGTCGTACCCCCGGCATCCGAGGCCGTGCTCGCCACCGCCCGCGCGGCAGCACGCCACTCGGTGCTCGCGGTGGACCCCAACGTCCGAACGGACCGCACACTCGACCCGGCGAGCAGCCTGCGCCGCCTGCGCGAGCTGTGCGCGCTGGGCCACATCGTCAAGGTCAGCGACGAGGATGCCCGCCAACTCTGGCCCGGCGACACCCCCGAGGCACCCTGCCGCAAGCTGGCGGCCGAGGGGCGCCTGGTGCTCCTGACCCACGGCGCGCAGGGCAGCTCGGCCTTCTTGCCGGGCGACATCCACGTCTCCGTACCGGCCGTGCCGGTGACTGTGGCCAGCACCATCGGGGCGGGCGACGCCTTCATGGCGGCGGTCCTGGCGCGGCTCGTCGACAGCGGGGCCCTGCGGGGCGACGGCCCTGCCGCCCTGACCGCCGCACAGGCCGGGGAGGCACTGCAGTACGCGGCGTCGGTCGCGGCGGCCGTGTGCGGCCGGGCGGGAGTGGACGTGGAGTGATCGACGGGTGCCTCTATGTGTTTGATCAAGGTCGGAGACCAGTAGGTCATCGACATACCGGCCACGGGCTGACCACAGGGCGGCGTCCCGTTCAGGGGTGCAGGGGAATTTGACGACGGTGATCTCCGGCGCGCAGTCCGCACCGGTGGCCTATGCGGACGTCGCCGACGTGTGCGTCGGCAGTTTCATGACTGGTCGGGGGACGGTACGAAGCGATGTGTCCGGTGGCATGGGGTGCAGGCGAACAGTTGCCGATACTGTTCCCCGGTATGGGTCGTTGGTGGTAGAACGTGCGCGGCCAAAGTCGTTATGTGCAAGATTGCGGCGAGTGGGTTGCCTTCGCCGCTGAGGGGGTGTGGCGCCATCACCGGACGTCTCGGTTTCGGGGAGGTTTTACGCAGTCATCGGCGCGCGGCCCGTCTGACGTTGGAGAAGTTGGCCGAGGTGTCGGGGGTGAGTGCTCGGACTCTGTCGGACATGGAGCGCGGCCGCAGCAGGGGACCTCAGCATCGGACCGTGACCGCATTGGCGGACGCGCTCGCGCTGGAGGGCGATGCCCGTAAGCGGCTGTTCGAGTTGGCGCGCGAGGGCCGGCTACGGGATCACTGGACGCGTCCGACGGGTCTGTGTGAACTTCCCCGGTCGGTCGACGACTTCACCGGCCGTGCCGCTGAACTGGTCTGGGTGGGCGAGCTGGTGTACGCCGAGAGTTCGCCGGGTGTCGGCGTGGTGGGGCTCATCTCCGGCTCCGCGGGCCTGGGGAAGACCACGTTCGCCGTCCGTGCCGCTCATTCGGTACGGCCGAGCTTTCCCGACGGGGTGTTCTTTCTCGACCTGTTCGGCATGTCCCAGCGGCCTCTGGCCGCCGATGACGCCTTGCAGTTGCTGCTGCGTGCGCTCGGTGTCGCGGACCAGCAGATCCCGGGGGACATCCAGGGGCGCGCCTCCTTGTACCGGTCGCTGCTGAGGGACAGGCGTGTCCTTGTCGTCCTCGACAACGCCGCGTCGGAGAAGCAGGTGCGCCCGCTGCTGCCGGGAGAGGGCGCGGGCAGGGCGCTGATCACCACCCGGCGGTTGCTGTCGGGTCTGGAGGGCGTCCGCAGGCTCATCCTCGGGCCCCTGCCGCTGCAGGAGTCCACGCAACTGCTGACCGGGATTCTGGGCGACCGTTCCGCATCCGACGGGGAATCGGCCCTCGCGCGGCTCTCCGAGTTGTGTGGCGGTCTGCCTCTGGCGCTGCGGATCATCGGGAACCGCCTGGTCAGCCGGCCCGGATGGGACGCCGCCGAACTCGCTGCCCGGCTGGCGAACGAGGAGCGCCGACTGGACCAGTTCAAGGCCGGCGATCTCAAGATCGCCAACGCGTTCGGGATGTCGTACGAGCAACTCGCCGATTCCGCGCGGCGGATGTTCCGGCGACTCGCTGTGGTACCGGGACAGGACTTCGACGCCGCCCTGGCGGCCGTCGCCGGAGGGGTTCCGAACGAGGATGCCTGGGAGGCTCTCGACGACCTCGTCGACCTCGGCCTGCTTCACGACAGCGCCGCGGGCCGTTACCGCTTCCACGACCTGGTCCGCCTGTTCGCCCGCGGCCGGCTCCACGAGGAGGAGGCCGCGGCCGAGTGCGAGGCGCTGACGGGCCAGGTGACGTCGTGGCTGCTGCGGATGGCCACGCTGTCCGGGCGGTGGTTCGAACCCGGCTACGGCCGTCCCGACGGGCCCGACCCCGATCTCGCCGTCCCGTCCTCCGCCGAGGAGGCCGACTGGTGGCTGCGGGTGAACGTGCACAACTGGCTGGGGGCGATGCGGGCTGCGGCCGGCAGCGGCCGGCACACCCTCGTCCTCGACTGCGCGGAGTCGATGCACTGGTTCTCCGAACGGTGGGCGCACAGCCCGCACTGGCAGGAGGTCTTCACACGGGGAGCGGAGGCCGCCGCCGCCCTCGGCGACCTGGCGCAGCAGGCGACCCAGCTGAACTATCTGGCCTGGGTTCATTCGGTGCCGCCCAGCGACCCGGAGGCTGTACTGCGGTATGCGGCCGAGGCGCTGGAGTTGGCCACCCGGGGCGGTGCCACGGCGCAGATCGCCTGGGCACACGAGTACACCGCTTCGGCACTGCTCATGCTCGGCCGACTGGAGGAGGCCGTCGCGTCGTCTTCCCAGGCAGCGGAGATGTTCAAGACCATCGGCGACATCGACTCCTACGTCCAGAGCCTCGCCTGCATCGCCAACTGCCTTCTCGACGAAGGGCGCTACACCGAAGCGTTGGAGCAATACCTCGGACTGCTCACTCTGTTGGACGACCCGGAGTCGGGGATGACACCGAGCGTCGCAACGCACAGCCAGCCATTTGCGCTGATGCGAATCGGCTTTTGCCTCGGACACCTCGGCCGCCGTGCGGAGGCGATCACCACGCTCAGCGAGGGAATCGACCTCATGGACACGCTCCAGATGTCCGACTACCGGCAGGCCGGGGCCCTGGAAACACTGGCTGCTCTTCTGGCCGGCGAAGGCCGGACCGGCGAGAGCAGCCGCGCCTACGCGCGGGCGGCGCAGGTCTTCGAAGCGATCGGTGACACCGGGGCGAGCAGCCGCTGCCACGCTCTGGCGACCGCCGCCCCCTGACCTCGTCCAAGGTGCTGCCCGCGGAGATCGGGCGGGTACTTCGGCGTGCTGTTCTGCGTGGCCCGGCCGCGTCTTTTCGACTTGGCTCGTGTGCACCGGGACAGACGTCAAGGCGCTGTCCCTCCAGGTCAGGAGTGACCATGGCAACTATCAGGACCATCGTTCTCGTACACGGTGGCTTCGTGGACTGATCGGGCTGGCAGGGTGTCTACGATCACCTGAGCGCCGACGGCGCGACGGGGCTCGAGCCGGTCCCGGCGAAGATCGAAGGAGCGAGGTCGAAGGCGAAGGCGAAGCGGCTGGCCGTGCGGGGCCGGCTCGTCGAGAACGCCCCGGGCGCCTTTGACGCGAAGCGCGACCGGGCCGGCCTGTGGTGGGTCCGGCCCGAGTGGGCGACCTCGTCGCCGGCCCCTCGGGTGCCGTCTGTGCGAGCGGGACGCCGATCCGGGCCGGCCGGGGCCTTGCGCCGCCAGGCGCGCATGCCCACGCCCAGCGGGTCCGGCCGAGCCGCGGCGCCGGGGGACCGGATCCACGTCAGCTCGGTCCAAGCGGTCGGGTCCCCCGGGGAAGCCCACCCCCGGCGGCACAACCGGTCAGCCGAAGGTGAGGTAGGGGCTGGTCGTGGTGCCCCCGGCGTAGAAGGTGGTCGAACCCGGATTCTGGGGGTGCCCGGTGCCGACGTAGAACATGCCGGGGTTGGTGTTCCAGTAGCCCCAGATCTTGACGTAGCTGGTACCGGACTGCAGCGGGACGACCTGGCACACTCCCCGGGAAACGTCGCCGGAGGTGCCCTGTTGGGGGAACTCGAAGTGGACCCTGTAATTGCCGGACGCGCAGATGGTGCTCGTGCCGGTGGCGGCGGACGCCGGGGCCGCCACCCCCATCACCATTCCTGCGGCGGCGACAGCTGTGGCTCCGGCGGCGGCTGCGGCACGCTTCATGCGGGGGGCCAGATTCATGGGGATACCTTTCTCGGGAGGTCGTCGCGGAAGCCGATGCCGACGGGTCGGCTCACGGGCCACCCAGGCTTCCACCGTCGTACAGTTCGTCAGATCGAGGACGTCCACTGGGACGGCATGGCCGGAGATCCGACACCTCTTGGAGCCGGCTTCCCCGTGCAGTTCATGATTGCCGCGGTCGTCGGCCGCAGGACCAAAACCTGTTGGAGCTTGCCCGTTCAACGGCGTCCTCTGCCCCGACGGGAAGAATCCCCCCGGGGCAGGTCAGTTCCGCCGATCGATCGCGGCCGGTGGCGCGGCGCGCCAGGAGCCGTCGGTCGCTGCGGTCCGTATGGCCGGACCGGATCCGCGCACGATGCGGTCCGGTCCGCGACCAAGCGATCGAAAATCCCCCACCGGCGGAGTGGTACGGGTGAGCGCGGCGTCCTCGGCCCGTGCGTGTACATCCGCGTCCAGATCCATGGGTTCGCCTTCCGGCGCGGTCCAACGGCCGGGCTCCACAACGGGTTACGCTGCCCGGCCCCATGGGCGAGGATGTTCGCATGTACCAGTTGACTGCGGTCGGTCCCGTTCCCTCGGTCAGCGATTGGAACGACGCGTTCACCGGTCTGCACGGAGCGAGCCGCGTCGCGGTGGCGGATCGTACCGCCCCGTGGACCGGGCGGCTCGACTGCCAGCATTCGCAGAGCTACGCCATCGCCCTGTGCACCGGTGGACAGCAGACGGTCACCCGGACGTCCCGGCACATCGGGAGCGATCCGCGGGACACGTACGAACTGCTCGTCCCACTGGCCGGGACCGCCTGGGTGGAACAGGGGCCGGCCTCGGGCGAGATCGCGCCCCGCGCCATGGCCCTGTGCTCCATCGACCGGCCGATGGCCTTCGCGCACAACGCCGACCTCCGCTCGATCTCACTGATCGTGCCGGGTCGGGAGGTCCTCGCCCGCAGCCCGGCGGTCTCGCGCGAGCCGCAACTGTTCAGCGGGGCCAGTGGTCTGGGCCGGGTGATCCGGACCATGGTGACCGCGCTGCAGGAGGAGCGGGAGCAGCTCTCGGAGGTGACGTTCGACCTCGCCTGCGAGCGGCTGCTCGACCTGGTGTGCCTGGCCGCGGAGGGCGCCGTCGACTCGGCTCCCTCCGGGCAGCGGGCGACGATCGAGGCCGACATCCGCCGGTACGTCCGCCGCCACGCCGGCGACGACGGCCTGGACGTCGCGGGCATCGCGCGCGCACTGGGCTGGTCGACCCGATACATCCAGCAAGTGCTGCGGGAGGCGGGAACGACCTCGCGCGACCTCATCCGCCGGGAACGGCTGCTCCTGGCCCGGACGCGGCTGTCCAGTCCGGGCTGGGCGGGGCAGTCGATCGCGGGGATCGCGCACGCCTGCGGTTTCGGCAGCCACGCGTCGTTCAGTACCGCGTTCCGGCAGGAGTTCGGCATGACGCCGCGCGAAGCCCGGCACGGCGCCCTCCCGCCGTCGGCGGCGGGTCAGGCGCCCGGCGGGGTGAAGTAGCGGCGCGGGTTGTCGACCAGCATGGTGGTGATCTCCTCCTCGGTGACGCCGGACCAGCGCAGCGCGGGGAGCACCTGGTCGTGCAGGTGGGTGTGGTGCCAGTCCGGGGCGATCTCCTCGCGCACGCCCGGCGGGAACCAGTCGATGTGGCACGAGGCGTCGTGCGACAGGACCATCCGGTCGGCCAGTCCCTCGTGGGCGAGGGCCGCGACGGTCGCCACCCGCTGGTCGGCGGGGAGCAGGACGTCGAGGCCGAGGCGGTCCATGCCGACGTACGAGCCGTTGTCGATGAGCTGGTGCAGGTAGTCCAGGTCGGCGGTGTCGCCGCTGTGCCCGATGACGACCGCGCCGAGGTCCACGCCCTCGCTGCGCAGGACCTCCTGCGCGGTCAGTCCGGTACGGGCGGCCGCGTTGGTGTGCACGGTGATCGGCGCTCCGGTGCGCAGGTGGGCCTGGGCCACCGCCCGCATCACCCGCTCCACGCCCGGGGTGAGTTCGTCCTCGATCGCGCACTTGAGGAGCGAGGCCCTGATGCCGGTGCCGGCGATGCCCTCGGTGAGTTCGCGGACGAACAGGTCGGTCATGCCCTCGGGGCCCCCGAGCATCGTCCCCGGCCCGTGGTAGCGGAAGAAGTCCGGTACGTCGGCCAGGGTGTAGAGGCCGGTGGCGGCGATGATGTGCAGATCGACCTGCTCGTTGATCAGGGCGACGCGACGGACGTCCCGCCCCAGCCCGATCACGGTGGGGTCCACGATCGTGGTGACGCCCGTGGCGGCCAGGGCCTTCAGCCGGGTCACGGCGTCGGCGACGCGCTCCTCCTCGTCCCAGGTCTCCGGCATGCTCCGCCGGAATTCCTCGCTCAGGACGAAGACGTGCTCGTGCATCAGGACGGTGCCGAGGTCGTCGGCCGCCACGGTCCCGCGGACGGTGTGCACGGTGGAGGACGAGATCACGGGAGTGGCCCTTCGGGCTCTCGCTAGAGCCCGAAGGACTGCGGCGCGGTTGCCGTTGCAACTCCCGTCGCCGTCGCCGTCTAGGAGACTTTGGTGAGGTTGAGGAGGTGGTGTTTGAGTTCGGTGGGCACCCAGACGCTGACTCGGCGTGGCAGGTCGTTCTCGAAGATTTCGCGGTTTTTGGGTTGGTAGGTGTGAGGGTTGAGCCAGTTGCCGGGGTTCCACCAGGCGGTGGGGTTGTGTGGGGTGAGTGCGGCTTTCCAGTTGACGTCGAGGTGGAGGAGGGTGAGGTCGCGGCCGGTGGTCTTCAGGCCGGTGGCTTCGGTGTTCTGGGCGCTGAAGGGGGCTTCTTCGGTTCCCCAGGCGAGGTGGTCCAGGCCCAGCATGGGGCCGACGTTGTCGTGTCCGCCGAAGGGCTCGAGCTGTCCCGCGAGCTGGAGCCAGGTTCCCACGTAGAAGCCCTCGATGACCTCGGTGTTGAAGCTGGCTTTGGAGGAGTTGGCGAGGGAGCTCTTCAGCATCGCCTCGTTGACGGTGCGGTTGCCCTCGTGGACTTCGGTGACGTCCATCATCAGCTCGAGGTCGGCCTTGAGGGTGGAGAAGCGGCCGGGCACCTCGATCTCGACGGCGACGCCGTCGGTGACCAGCTGTTTGAAGTGGGGGCCGAGGAAGGGCTTGTTGACGACCGCGCCGGCCTGCCGGAGCAGGTTCATTCTCGGGTTGAACCAGCTTGAGCCGGGGGGTGGGTTGGAGACGTAGTTCTGCCACAGGGCGGAGACGTAGGAGGAGAAGTCTCCCGTTCCGTGAATCTTGGCGGGGTAGAGCGCAGCGGGTGGCAGGACGAGTCGGGAGATCTTCTTGCGCAGGTCCGGCAGGCCGGAGAAGCCGAGCGGCTGGACGACGTTGAGCAGCCCTGGCCTCGTCTCCTCGGCGCGGGCGAAGTCCAGGCCCTCGCGTACGGAGGACAGAGGCGCGTTCACATCGAGCGGCCTGGTGGTGATCTGGGGGAGCTTGGGGTCCCAACTGGGCGCGACGAGCTCGTCGCCGTCGGGGGTGTAGGTCGGCGCGGTGTTCTCGGCGGTCGGGGTGTCGGGGTTCTGTGTCGGGTCGGTCGTGGGTCGTGCGAGCCCGGCTTCGAGGTCGGGCGCGTCCTGGGCGGTTTCGGTCGGGTCGGCGGCGACGGGCGGCGCCAAGGCGGTGTCGACAGCGGTCTGCGGTTCGGGGGCCGCGACCGGTTCGGGAGCGCCTTTGAGTCGGAGCATGTTCAGGTCGTGGCGGGTGATCAGCGTGCCGGTCTGGTCGGGGTTGACGTGGTAGGCGCGCACCCCCTGAAGGGCTCCGAGGGTGGCGGCGTCGATCATCGCGCTCGGTGCGCTCTCCTCGGTGATCTTCGCGGACCAGGTGACCGTGCGGGTGAACTCGCCGGTCCTGAAGTCGGCCAGGTCCAGCGTGGTGCCGATGCTGGCCTCTTGGCCCTCGGTGAGCGCGGCTTTGCGGGCGGTCTGGCCGTAGTGGGTGAGGTTGAAGCTGTTCCACCAGCTGTTGACGGTCTTGGCGTACGGCATGTAGCCGTACCAGAACCGCACGAAGTCCACGCCGTGGCGGGCGGCCCGTTTGCTGTTCTCTCCCTGCCAGGTCTCGGCGCCGTGCCGCAGGCCGTGTCGGTTGTGGGGCACCAGGCCCGTGAACTTCGGGTCGGACAGCTCAGCCTTCAGCTCGACGTGGAACGTGCGGTTGACGGGGAGGAAGGTCGGCACGTCGATGCCGGCGCGTTCGACGACGATATGCGCCCGGTGGGTGACCGGGACGGTGATGGTGTGGCCGTCGGGCAGCAGCTCCATGGCGGCCGCGGTGTTCAACGGGCCGAGGACCTTCCCGACCTCGTCCAGCACCACCTCGGCGGTGTGCTCGTCGTACTCCGCCTTGATCCTCTCGTGGACGGCGTCGGTGAGCACACCGATGTCCGGGGCCCGGTAGATCGACTCGGCCTGGAGCGAGCCGACCTGCTCCTCGGGCAGCTCGTAGGCAACGGAGGTGTCACGGTGCACCTGCAGGTGCTCGGGCATGAGCCCGAGCTCGGTGGCCTGCAGCGCGGTCATCACCGCCCTGCCGTGGCCCACGACCTCGCCGGTGGCCTCCTGCTCCCCGTAGGTCTGCAGCCGGTTGGTGTGCCAGAGCTTGACCGTGGCTGTGAAGCGGACCGTCGCCCGCCCGACCGCCATCGGGGAGACCTCCGTGTTGCCGCGGCCGATGTTGCCGCCCCGGCCCGTGACCTGCCCGGTGGTGTTCTCCTGCCGGTAGGTGAGCTGCGGCTGCAACATCAGCTCCCACGGCTGGTACGGCTCCGGCGCATGGGACTCCTCACCGCCATGGCCCTGCTCCGACTCCTCGCCGCTCACAGTGTGCGCGTCGGGTTCTTGGTGGGGCATGACCGGCTCGCCGAGCGAGAACGGCAGGCGCAGGCGCAGTCCGGAGAAGAAGCCGGTGGTGGTCTCCGCGGAAACCTCGGCGGCGGTGATCGCGCCCATGTCGTTGTAGGTGCCGAAGCTTCTCGGCACGGCGATGGTCTTGACCTGCTCCACCACGGCCTGGAGCTCGACGGAGCCGTGCACCTTGTGGCCGGTGGTCGCCCATTCGAGGGTCAGCTGGTGTGCGAGCTCGCCCTTCCAGATCTTCGTCGGGCGCTGCCGGAGGGTGGGCATCGCCACCACAGCGGCTGCCACGGCCTGCTCGATGCTGGTACGGGTGTGCGGCGAGATGTGGAGATGGAAGTCCTTGCCCAGCTCCTGGAACGTGGAGACGATCTCGGCGGTCACGCCGTCACCGGTCGCCTCGACGAAGATCTCGAGCGGAAACTCCTGCGCGCCCTCTTCCGAGCTCTGCCCCGTGCCCTCCCCGGCGTTGTCGGCCGCAGGCCAGACCAGTTCCTCCGCCCCCAAGTCGTCGGCACCGTAGGGAACCCACACCTGCTCACGTGTGAACGGGTCGATCACCTTCTTGGAGGTGATGTCGGCGGGGACGATGACCTTGTAGGAGGCCTGGACCGGCTGGCCGGCATGCACTTCCGGGAGCGCGGGCGGCAGCGGCTTGTAAAGATCCTCACTGCCCGGCCACGTGCCGGGCATGGCCTCCACCCGGCCCTGCCCATCCTGCGGATCCTGCGTGTCCTGCGGATCTTGCGTGTTCTGCACGTTCTGCAGCTGCGGATCCGTCGACCGGTCGACGACGACGTGTGATACGGGCTGGTCCACAATCCGCGTCCCGTCCTCCACCTGGGCGTCGTTCCCCTCCTGCGCCGGGGTGGTGTCGGCGGTCGCAGGTTCGTCGGCCGGTGGGTGTACGCCTTCGACGGTGAGGAGCAGGACGGTTTTGCCGGTGAATTCGGCGAGTCCGTCCAGGGCGAATCCCTGGAGACCGTAGGTGGCCTGGCCGGCGGTGATGCCCTTGGTGTTGACGTACCGTCCGTGGAGCATCGGCCTGGTGTCGAACCCCTGCAGGGGACCGCTGGCGGCCTTGCTGATGCGGTACGTGGCCTGGGGGCCGGCCCACAGGCCCAGGATGGTCGCGACGCTGAGCAGGTTGTCCTGCTCTTCGGTGTGGTTGACGTCCAGCTCGGAGTCGGGCAACCACGCGGACATCTCGGGGACGTTGACGCCGATGGTCCCGTCTTCAAGCACCTCGCCCTGCACGGCTCGGACGCGGACCATGACGTCCTCGCCGAACCGCCCGAAGGCGCTCTGCTTCGACAACGGGAAGGAGTAGCCGCCGGAGGAGAACATCTCGTGCTGGTGGGTGCGCAGCGTCTCCGGGTGCAGCCCCTTCTTGAGCTGCTGTTCATTGGTCCCGGCGAACTTGTTGTCCACCAGATAGCCCAGGGCGCCCTCGGTCCAGCCCTCCCGCGACGTCTCCTGGTTCGGCAGGATCCCCGGGAACTGCTCCCGCAGGAGGGTGGTGGCCTGTTCCAGCAGGCCGTCCGCGCCCTCCAGCTCGGAGAAGCGGTGCAGCGCGCCGAACTCCAGGCCGACGCCCTCGTCCAGCCGCAGCTCCGGATCCGCTTCCCTGCCCTGCGTCTCGGGCTCAGGGAGCTCCGCCCACTGCGTGGCGTCCTTGCGCAGCGTTCGCAGCCACAGCGGGCCCAGCTGCGCGTCGACCGGGGCGTCTTGCGGTCGGTCGCTCCGGCTGAGCTGGGCCTCGACCGCGAATTCGGTGACGGCGGTCGGCTCACCGGTGTACCGGATGCCGTGCATCGCGGTGGTGGTCATCCCCATACCGCTGTGGGCCGCCTCGGCGTCCAGGCTGGCCCAGAACCACAGCCAAGGCGTGAGCGAGTCGCTGGCCAGCACGTGGAAGTCGAGGGCGAACAGCGTCAGGCTCGGCGGGATGTCCATGGAGTCCTCGTGCGCCAACGCCCACTCCACCAGACGCGTCACCCGGTCGTCGACGTCCATCCACGTTGCCGTGTCACTCTCGATCACCACCTGCGGCCGCTTGGGCTTCAGCTTGACGTTGATCGAGACCGGCGTGCGCCCGTCGTGGTCGCCGAAAGTGAGGTCGTACCCCTGCCTGCGGGCAGCCAGGTGCACGATGTTCTTCAAACCGACGTAGCCGATCTGCGCCTCAAGGCGGCGGCGGGCCGCCGAGCCGGGCTGCGCCAGGTCACCCGCCAGATCCAGGATCCGCGACTTCAGCCCACGCGCCCCGGGGAACGCCTCGACGGCCGAATTCGACGGCAACGCCACCGTGGGATGCGTCCCCGTCACAAGGTCTGGCGCGTACTCCGCCCGCACCCGTACCGGCACGTCCTGATCCACCACGTGTCGTGATTTCTGTCCGGCTGCGGCCGCGTCGTTGAGGGGACGCGCGCTCTCCACCGAGGAGAAGATGTTGATCGCGTCGGCCACCGTCGGCGGGGTCTCATTGCGCCACACCCGAGGCTCCGGGTCACCGCCGCGCAGCCGCGAGAACCAGATCTTCTGCTGCGACTCCTCCACCCGCACGTTCACCGCCGCGTCGTAGGCGAACAGCAGCGACTGGTAGGAGGAGTTCTTGACGGTCTTCTCCTCCGTGGCGGTCACCTTGATGTTGTTGGTCTCGACGTGCTCACCGGTGACGATCGTCAGGAAGCCGGAGTAGTCCTCGATCGCGTCCATCTGGAACGGCTCGCGGCCCGCCATCTCCTCCACCGCCCAGGCGACGTTGAGGTTGGCGTCCGCGAAGTAGCCGTGCCCGTAATTGCGCCCCATCGCCCCACGCCGCTGGCCGGTCTCCCTCAGCCGGATCTCGATGGCGTCCGACAGCTGCCGCCACGTCTTCAACCCGAGGCCGACGTGGACCTTGTGGCCCTGCACGGTGAAGCTGTAACTGTCGTTGATCAGCTGGGTGCCGTTGCGCATCAGCGCTTCACGCGTGGTGTGCTGATCGATCAGCTTCCTGTTGGCGTCGCTCTGCACATGCTTCGGCAGCGTCCTCCAGATCTCGGAGCGGATCTGCTCGATCGTCTCCGCCCTGATCCACTGCGACACCTCCGTGCCCAGCACGGCATCGTCGCCCGTCATGTGCTTCGGAGGCGCGTACATCGCCTCCGGCGCCCAATCCTGGCGCACGCCCGCGTCATCCCACGCCGTGAGCCCCTGACGGGCGACGACCTGCTCGCCCACCTCCTCCAGCAGTCCCTCCAACGCCTCCTTGGCCTCCCTCAGGTGCTCGACCGATCGCTCGAACGACGCCCGCTGCCCGGCGTCCAGGGAGAGCGACGCCGCATCCTGGCCCAACGGGTCGGCGGAGGTGATGTAATCGCTGCCCGTGGCAGCGGCGACCTGGCCCGCCGCCTGCGCATACGCCGCCGCCGCCTTGTTCATCGCCGCGTTCAGCGCCTCGCGGGCCTGCAGCCGGTACCCCCGCGGGGCATCGCCGTCGCCGCCGGCCGTCCCTGCATGCGCCCTGGACGGCAGTGACGTCAGGCCCGGCAACGTCTCGACGACACGGGCCACCAGATCGACGTACCACCGCGGCCGGTCCAGCAACTCGCTGGGCAACGCCGTCTGCCCGGCCATCTGCGACGGATGTGCCTTACGCGCGTCCCGCCACGCCTCCACCGTGGAAAACAGCTGCCCCAGCCGCGACTCAACGGCATCCAGATCCGCCTGCGTGCTCGCCTGCTCCAGCGCCTCGACCTGCTCGGCGATCGCCTCCTGCAGGTGGATCCGGCGCACGGCGGAGTCAGCGGGGACGAGCTCCGTCACGGTGCCGTTCAACGAACCGAACGCCGCGCCGAGTCGCTCGGCCCGCTCCGTGTACGTCGCGTCGACGTACGTCGCGTCGACCTGGTCGGCCGCGGCTACGGATACCTCGGCCTCGGGGTCCGGAGCGACGCCGCGCGCCGCGACCCGGGCCTGCGTCGGCATCCGCTCAGTGGTGACGGGCGGGGCGAAGCCCAACCGGTCCTGCAGCCTCGCGGCCACCTGTTCGGCGATGTACGCGCCGTAGGCGTGGACGGCGTGGAGCACCCATGGCCGGGCCCATTCCCGTCGAGCAGCGGCCGAGGGGCCGTCCGGGAACTGCCTTTCGAGGATGAGGCCGGCCTCCGCCGACATCTCGGTGAAGACGTCCGGCTCCGTGTCCCGCAACCGCTGCTGCGCGTCGCGCACGCTATCCCCGGAAAGCTGGTCGGCGATGGAGATCGCGGCGCGGTGCGCGGGCTGGTACTGCGGATTGGGGAGGAACGTGACCGGCGTCGTGTACCTGCCCGTCGTGCTGTCCAGCTCCGCGCCGTTCACGATCTCCGCGCCGACGATGAACTGCGGCGCGATGCTGTCCGGGTGGAGCACGGTGTCCTCGTGGCCCTCCGACGCCATCTCGGGGAAGGTCGCCGCGACGTCGAAACCGCCGGGGACGTCGATGAGCAGTCGGACGCCCACGCCCTGCGGCACGGTGCGGACGCTGTCGGAGCGGGTGGTGGCGATATAGCCCGTGGAGTCGGGGTCGAGCAGATACGTCTGGAGGTCTGGCAGGGATCCCTCGTTCAGCGCCGGGAGCCCGTTGACGAAGATGTGGTTCAGGATGTCCTGATCGTCGCTCTCCAGGTCGAAGAAGAGCAGGCTGTCGTCCTGGCGGTATTGGGGGACGACGGTGGCGTCCGTGTTGGCCCGGATCGTCGTGAAGTCGATCTCCGTCAGGGTGGCGTATTCGAACGAGAAGTCGTACTCGGGGTCCGCGGACCGCTGTCCGGGCAGGGGGATGAAGCCAGCTGCCGGCGGTGCCGCGTTCTCGTCGAGGTGCACGTTTCGGCTGTGCAGCAACCCGGCCGACCCGGGGTCGAGCCGAGGCGGTCCCTGCGGCGGAATGAACGCCGGCGCGGAGTCCTGGGACCGGCTGGTGGGCGGCGCGAGCGGCGGTGGCGGAGCCACCCAGCCGTCACCCTCGGGCAGGAAGACCTGCCAGGGGCGCCAGTCCCTGTTGCCGGTCCGTACCACATCGCCCGGGGGGTCCACTGCGATCACCGGCTGCATCTCGGCGTCGGGATCGCCCTGGTGTATCCGGCCCCAGGGACCGAAGACGGGAACGTTCAGCTCCGAAACGAGACGCTCCGCCATGCTCGGCGTCCATTCCAGCACCTCTCCGGCGTTGTCAGCCCCCTCCGGCGCCACCTCGGCCACATCGCCCATGCCCGCGTTGTCCCAGAGCAGCAGAACGGGCTGACCCTCGGCGTACAGACGCCCCTCGATGTCCGGGGTCTCGCGGATCCAGCGCGCCAACTGGCTCTCATCGATGTATTCGCCGTAGTTGTCCGTCTCAGGGTCATGGACCTGCACGTGCGGACCGGAGCCCTTGGCGTGAACGATGAACGGCCTGCCACCCGGAGTCCGCTCCTCGACTAGATCCTCAAGCATGCCGTCCGGAACGAACGGGAAACGCATCCGGGAATTCCCGGGCCCGTCCAACGAGATCGCCCCCGAGAACAGGGGGGACCCCACGGATACCTGCTTCCGTCCCGGCGGAGCCGCCGAGAATTGAATGAACGGCTCATCAGCCACATCCGGGGCATCCGTGATGACGGTGACCTGGCCCGCATGATGGAGCCCCACGAGGTAGGGCGCCGCGTAGGTCTTCGGGCTGTTCAGGGCGTCGGCGACCGCCTGCGCCGCGAGGGTCGCCGCGTACGTCTGCCGGCCTGCCCGGCAACCCAAGATGACGATGTTGGGCTCGATGCCCCGCGCCCTCCAGGATTCCACGAAATGCGTGAACTTCGGCATCCGCGCCAGCAGGTTGGTGATCGTCTCGGGCGGTACCCAAACGTCTCCGTGTTCGTACGTCGCAGGATTGAAGCTCTCCGGATCCGCGTGCACGTCTATATAGGCAGTGGGGCCCCGCCACTGCTGCCGCTTGTGGCCGAGAACGGCGCGTTTACCCGTCTCGGGGTCGGCCTTCACGGACACCTGAGTGACAACGGCATCCGGCTTGTCGGGGTTGTGCCTCGCCCATAGGTCAGGCTCGTACGCGGAGTCGTTGGTGTCATGGAACGCGAACACTCTGGCATGCGAGACAGCCGTGGGCAGCACCCGCACCTGGAACGTCTCGGTCGTCAGCGATCCGGAATGCTCCGCATCCCACCCTGCCGCGCGGTCGAAGGCGGCGTTCGAAGTGGTACCGGGATCCTGCAGATCGTTCGCGATCTGCATCAGCTTCTGGTGCCGCTCGGTCTCACTGAGGTTCAGCGCCGACCATCCCGCGTAATGCTCCTCGATGATCTCGTACGCGGTCCCCAACTCGGCCTTGAGCAGCGCCGGCTCCGGCAGCGACGTCCGCAGCGCCTCCTCGTGCCGCAACTGGTCGGCCAGCTTCGCCGCCGCCGCCAGGCCCCGCGACCAGTGCTCGTGGGCCACCAACTCCACCGCGGCGTCCTGCCGCCCCTCACTGACCTGCTCCCACAACAGATCCTCGGAGAGCGCCTCGCGGACCTTCGCCCTCAGCTCGGCGAGCCCGTCAGGGGTGAGGTAGAGGTCCGTCAGGCCCTCCTCCGCGAGGGTCCGCGGCGTCTTCTCCTCCGCCAGCCTCTGCGCCAGCTTCTTCAACGCCTCCGGCCCCTCGGCCGCGGCCTGCTCCATCGCCGCCCTCGCCTTCACCGCCCCCGGCGGAAGTTCCCGCCCGTGCTCGCCGATCGTCTTCAGAGCGAAACCGACCACGCCGTCCTTCGTCGGCGGCCCAAACTTCCTGAAGCCAACGGCGTCACCGTCCGCGAACCCCGCCGAACTCGGTACGTCGAGATCCTCCTCATCCTCCTCTACGAGGGCGTAATCAACCGCAGGGCCGTCCTCATCCCGCCACGCCTCCACGGTGGAATACAGCTGCCCCAGCCGCGACTCAACGGCATCCAGATCCGCCTGCGTGCTCGCCTGCTCCAGCGCCTCGACCTGCTCGGCGATCGCCTCCTGCACGTGGATCCGGCGCACGGCGGAGTCGGTGGGGACGAGCTCCGTCACAGTGCCGTTCAACGTACCGAACGCCGCGCGAAGCCGCTCGGCCCGCTCCGTGAAGGCCTGCTCCCCGAGGGACTCGGGGCCGCCCCGGTGGATGTGGGGGGTGAGGTCGTCGGTGGTCTGCCGCAGGTGGCCGTCGCTGAGGGCGAAAAGCTGTTCCGAGGACGCCTCCACGCTCCTGGAGGCCAGTGCCTCCGTGTGGCCCGCCTGGCTCCGCACGGGCTCCTGGGGCGCGGCCAAGGTGTCCCCTGGGGGCAGGGGATCGTCGGGGGCAGGGGCGGTGCCGGAGTCCGCCTGCGGCGGGGCGGGCGTCGGCATGGTGGCGTCCGCGAGCTGCCGCAGCACCATGTTCATCGGGTTGCTGCGCCCGGCCTCGGTGGCGTCCCGGGCCAGCAGGGAAACCACGTACTCGTGCATGACCGCGGTGGTGAGCGGACGGCCGGCGAACTCCGGGTCCGTCGCGCGCCGGGCCTCCAGGATCGCGTACAGGGTCAGCGCTCTCACGTGGACGCCCTCTTGGTCCTCGATGCCGACCCCGTTGACGTGCCGCGCCAGACGGACCAGGCGGAGCGCGGTCTCCGCGTCGGGGATCTGAGACGCGTCCATCAGCTGCTGCAGCCGAGCCTGATCGGGTTCCGGCCGCCGTTCGATCCACCGTGGGTCGGGGACATCGCTGCGGAGGTTCAGGGACGGGTCGCGGAGGTCCCCGCCGGGCGCTCGCCACTGGTGGGTGAGTGTCACCGTGGCGTTCGAGGCGTATACCCGGCGACCGACGTCGTTGGCTAGCTGCCCGCCGACGGTGAGGTGGGTGAGCGGATCCTCACCGGGGAGCAGGAGCTCGGCGTTGCAGGCGAGAAGGACGACCGGGTCGGCCGCCGGCCGTGCGGACAAACTGGGCCGACGGCGCAGCATCTGCCCGAAGCCGAGGCGGTCGAGCGGACGTTCGACGCCGTCGCTGCGCCGTACGTGCACCGCCTGGTTGCCGGCGTGGGCGCTGAAGAAGTACGGCTGCTCGCCACGCTGCGCCCAGGGCAGCGGTACGCCGGAGCGTACGACCGCGTCAGCCGCGGCATTGATGACGCGGTGGGTGCGCCAGGAGTTCAGCGTTCGGAAGGAGCGCTCGGTCCGGGCCCAGAAGTCCGGGGCCAGCGAGGCGCGGCCGATCGGGTGTCCGTCGCCGTCCACGATGGGTTCGCTGATCAGCCCGTCGGACTGGCTGGTCGCACCGGGGAACAGATAGCTGTCGCCGACGTCGGACCTGACCCACACTCCGGCCGGCAGGTTCCGGCGGTCGTCACGGTGCGCCCCGAAGTGCTGACGGGCGACGTCCTCGCCGTCCGCGTGCGCCTGGATCACCTCACGCCGGAAGAGCGTGCTCGTGTACGACCAGGTGGGCCTGCCCACGGCGTTCGCGACCGCGCGCGGGGCCACCATCGGGCCGCTTCCCGTGCCGGATCCGGCGAGCACCACATGCACCCCGTCGGGCCGGTCCGCCAGCAGTGGATCACGAGCCAGCAACTGCGCCAGTTCCTGGTCGCCCAGGTAGTAGTCGGTGCCCGCGTGGTGCAGCACAGGGCCGGACGGGTCGCGTCGCAGCAGGACGGGGTAGGCGCTGCCACCCGCGCGGACCCACGGCGCGGGCGTCAGCACGTCGAGCTCGATCCGGTCGGGGGCGGGGTCGGGGACCAGTACCGAGCCGGTGATCAGCTCGCCCCGGCTCGTCGCGGGGTCGTGGAGATCCCAGTCGCGGCCGGGTCGGCCGTGGGCGTCGTGGAAGACGGAGTCCTCGCCGAGCAGCGGCGCCAGGTGGTGGAGGGACAGGTCGCGCAGGGACGTCAACTCGTCCGCCTGGTCCGCCCGGAGGATGTCGTCGACCAGGTCGAGCAACTCGATGTGGTGGGAGGCGTCAACCGTGCTGCCGGGCCGCAGGTGCAGTACGGCGCCGGCCACCAGGTCCAGGTCCAGCGGACCTCGGAACTCCCGCTGCCACAGGGCTTCCAGGAGGTCCACCGCTTCGTCCTCGCCCGTCGGGTCCGACGCCTCGGGCGTGGCGACGGCGTCACCGGGCGGGACGGGGAGGGCCGAGGGACCCGCGAGTCCACCAGGGGCCGGTTGCCCCTGCTCATAGGGAGTGCCGGCGAACGTGCGGAGGGCTTCTCGGACGGCCGACGCAGCCTGCTCGAAACTCGTCCGGACCGGGGAGGAGGGGCTGGATTGCAGGGCGTCCAGCCCCTGCTGGAGCGTCATGTGGAGGGCATTCAGCCGGTGACCGACGTCCGGCGACAGGGGTTCGGCGCGCCCGGCGTGGGCGGACACGTTCGTGACCAGCAGGGCTTTGTCGAGGGCGGGCAGCACGTGATGCCTGTTGCCCTCGGCGTCGGACAGCGTCAGATTGCCGGTGCGTTCGAAGACGTCCGCGATCTGGACGACCAGGGAGTGCTGGAGGACGTCCGCGGCCGATTCGGGGTCCGGCCTCGTGCGTGTGGCCTGTTCGTAGGCGTCGACGGCGAGTTCACTGATCTCGTCGAAAACCCCGTGGAGGACGGCGTCCGTCAGGTACCGGCGGTCCTGGCCGGGGCCGGGCACGACGGAGTCCACGCTGTAGTCGCGCAGTTCTATCAGGGCCAGTGGGTGGGTGATGCGCCCGCCGTTGGTGTCCAGATCAGGGTAGTCCTCCATCCCGAGCAAGGCATGCTGAGTGACCTCGGCGCCGGAGCGGGCAGAGCCGATCAGAGCCGTCTCCAGGTAGTCCCGCGTGGATATCGTCCCCTCCTTCCATCGCTCCTCCAGGATGTGCTGCGTGTCGCCCACGAAATCGGGGGCGCCCCTGAGGAACTCCTCCACGAGGTCGCGCACATGGTTCTCGAACAAGGTCGTGATAGTGCCCTCGTGGTCCACCAGGAAGTCCTTGACCTCTTCGTCCAGTGAACCGCGCAGGACATCGAGGGGTGTCCGGGACGCGGCCGGGAGCACGTTCTTCGCCAGCACCCTGTACCCGCTCCTCTTCCACAGGGGAAGCGCGGCGACGTGGTTGAAGGCCAGCCATGCGTAGCCGCGCAGTGCGTCCAGACCGACGAGATCGGTCAGGAACAGCGCCTCGTTCGGTGTCACCGGCCGTTCGAGCAGCCGCTGCGCGTACTCCGCGGCCAGATGGTCCGCGAAGTCACGTCCCGCATCGAGCAGCACGCCCAACCACGGGCTGTCCAGGTGGGAGCGCACCAGCTCGAGCAGGGGGGCGAGTCCGGCGGCGGGAACGCCGACGGTGAACTGGGTGTAGGCGGCATGGCCCGCTCCCGAGACAGACGGAAGGACCTCGATGGGCGCCTTGTACTCGATCTCCCAGCCGCCGTCCTCCTCGGTCAGGAGCTCCGACAGAAGGAACGAGCGACCTTCTCGGTCCGTTCTCTCCAGGAGCCGGCGGGTGCGCATGTGCTGCTCGAACCCGTCCTCCCCATCCACCCACCCGGCGTCCTCCTCCAGCACCGCCAGGGGCGAGGTGACCAGCTCGGCGATCAGACGCACTTCCGACCGCGGTTCTCCCCCCGCCTTCTCGACTGCCTCGTCCCGCGTCAGGTACAGCTTGTCGTCCTGGCCGCGGAAGAACTCGCGTTCGTCGGTGACGATCTCGAACCCGGTATCAGGGTGCCTGGCCACAACCTTCTTGGGAAGAAGTCCTTCCGCGACGAGTATGTATTCGAGCTCGGCTTCCCAGCCGATCTTGCCCAATTGGTGACTGAGGGCAGGGTCGACGAGCGCGTGTTCCGGTGAGGCGGATTCGATGTGGTCGGGGAGGGCGTGGGCCGCGACCCGGGCGGTGGCGTCGACGATGACCGCGCGCGCCTCGGACGGCGCGATGAGCGGCGGGACGTCACTGACCCGGGAGGCTTGAACGTCGACCCAGACGACCCTCGTCTTCGCCTTGCCGTCGTCACCGGCGGGGTTCTCGCCGGTGTCGCCGACGGGAAGCGCGTACGCGGCGAACGCGTGTCCCATGCGGTCGAGGCGCCGGGCGAGAACGAACGCGACGCTGCCAGGACCTGTCTTCGCGACCGCGGTCTCCACCGTTCCCCAGGAGCCGACTCGTTTCCAGCCTTCGCCGAGAGCCAAGGGGCCTTCCTGCGGACGCACATCCAGCACGCTGTCGTCCACGCCACGACCGGAGGGGGCGACGCCCTCCGGGAACAGCCTGTTCCGCAGCGAGTGCAGCAGGACCAGACATTCCTGCGCCGACATGTCGTCCGCGGACAGCCGTGCCGCCGGCCCGGAATCGTCCCGGTCGCGCGTTCCCGCGCCGCTCTGTCCCTGGTGAGCGGCCAGAACATCCGCGACCGCCCGCTCCAGGTCCTGCCGGTCCGGCACGCGGCGTACGCGCGGCCCCACCTTCCGCCGCACTTCCTCCGCGATCTCCGCTTGTCTGTGAGTGGTCTGCAGGAAGTGGTCGCGTTCGGGGTGGGTGATGTCGTCGTCGGACCCGGTCTCGCTCGGAGACAGGAGACGTGGCCGTTGGGCAGGGTTCGGCTCGATGCCAGGAGTCGCGATCTGCTCGGGCATCGGCATCTGCTCAGCGGTGACGGGAGGGGCGAGGCTCAGCCGGTCCTTCAGCCGTGCGGCCACCTGCTCGGCGATGTCCGCGCCGTAGGTGTGGAGGGCGTGGAGTACCCATGGCTGCGCCCAGTCCCGTTGAGCAGTCGCTGAGGGCCCGTCCGGGAAGTGCCTCTCGAGGACGAGCCCGGCCTCCGCCCACTTCTCGGTGAAGACGTCCGGCTCTGTTTCCTGCAACCGAAGCTGTTTGTCGAGCACGCTGCTGGCGGAAAGCTGGTCAGCGATGGTGATCGCCGGGCGGTGCGTGGGCTGGTAGTGCGGATTGGGTACGAACGTGACCGGCGTCGTGTACCTGCCTGTCGTCCTGTCCAGCTCCGCGCCGTTCAGGATCTCCGCGCCGACGATGAACTGCGGCGCGATGCTGTCCGGGTGGAGCACGGTGTTCTCGTGGCCCGCCGACGCCATCTCGGGGAAAGTCGCCGCGACGTCGAAGCCGCCGAGGACATCGATGAGCAGTCGGACGCCCACGCCCTGCGGAATGTTGCGGATGCTGTCGGAGCGGGTGGTGGCCATATAGCCCGTGGCGTTGCTGCCGAGCAGATACGCCTCGAGGTCTGGCAGGGGTCCCTTGTTCGGTGCCGGGAGCCCCTTGGTGAAGAGGAGGTTCAGGAGCTTCGGGTTGTCGGTGTTGAGGTCGAAGAAGAGCAGGCTGTCGTCATAGCGGTACTGGGGCGCGACGGTGCCGTTCGCGTTGGCCTGGATCGTCGTGAAGTCGATTTTCGCATTGGAGGCGTAGCCGAACCAGGGGTTGTACTGGGGGTGTGCGGAACGCTGTCCGGGCAGGGGGATGAAGCCCGTTGTGGGCGGTGCCGCGTTCTCGTCGAGGTGCACGTTTCGGCTCTGCAGCAACTCGGCCGACCCGGGGTCAAGCGGAGGTGGCCCCTGCGGCGGAGTGAACGCCGGGGTGGAGTCCTGGGACTGGCTGGTGGGCGGCGCAAGGTATTCCGGGCGTAGGCCCGTCGTCTGCGCCGTGGTCGATCCCGTGCTCGACGCCGTCGTCGGTACGGGCAACGGCTGCGGACTTACCCAACCGTCACCGGCCGGCTGGAAGACCTTCCAAGGTCGCCAGTCCGTGTTGCCGGTCCGTACCACGTCGCCCGGGCGGTCCACTGCGATCACCGGCTGGAACTGGGCGTTGTAATCGCCCTGGTGTATCCGGCCCCAGGGACCGAAGACGGGAGTGTTCAGCTCCGGGACGAGGCGCTCCGCCATGCTCGGCGTCCATTCGAGCACCTCTCCCGCGTTGTCAGCCCCCTCCGGCGCCACCTCGGCCACATCGCCCATGCCCGCGTTGTCCCAGAGCAACAGAACGGGCTGACCCTCGACATACAGCTGCCCGTAGACGTCCGGGGTCTCGCGGATCCACCGCGCCAACTGCTTCTCATCGATGTCTTGGCTGTAATTGTCCGTGCCGGGGTCATAGACCTGCATGTGCGGACCGAAGCCCTTGGCGTGAACGATGAACGGCCTGCCACCCGGAGTCCGGGCCTCGATGAGCTCCTTGAGTGTGTCGTCCGGAACGAACGGGAAACGCATCCGGGAATTCCCCGGCCCGTCCAGCGAGATCGCCCCCGAGAACAGGTGCGACCCCACGGACACCTGCTTCCGTCCCGGCGGAGCGGACGAGAACTGGGTGAAGGGCTCATCGGGCACATCCGTCGCATCCGTGAGGACGGCGATCTGGCCCGACGGATAAATGCCCACGAGGTAAGGCGCAGCGTAGGTCTTCGGGCTGTTCAGAGCGTCGGCGACGGCTTGCGCCACAAGGGTCGCCTCGAAAGTCTGCTGGCCTGCCTCGCAACCGATGATGACGATGTTGGGCTCGATTTCGTGCGCCCTATAGAAGTCCACGAATTGCGTGAACTCCGGCATCCGCTCCAGCAGGTTGGTGATCGTCTCAGGCGGTACCCGAACCTTTCCGTGTTCGTACGTCGCAGGCTCGAAGCTCTCCGGAAACGCGTGCAGGTCAAGATAGGCAGTGGGGCCCCGCCACTGCTGCCGCTTGTTGTCAAGGATGTCGTTCATCCCCGTCTCGGGGTTGGCCTCCGCGGACATCTGAGGGACCACGGCGTTCAGCGCGTCGGGGTTGTGCCTCGCCCATCGGTCAGGCTGGTATGCGGTGTCGTCGGTGCCGAAGAACGCGAACACTCTGGCATGCGGGACAGCGGTGGGCAGCACCCGCACCTGGAATGTCTCGATCGTCAGCGATCCGGGATGGTCCGCATCCCACCTTCGTGCGCGATCGACGGCGGCGTCCGAAGAGTTCCCGGACTCATGCAGATCGTTCGCGATCTGCATCAGCTTCTGGTGCCGCTCGGCCTCACTGAGATTGAGCCTCGACCATCCCGCGTAGTGCTGCTCGATGACCTCGTACGCGATCTCCAACCCGGTCTTGAGCAGCGTCGGATCCGACAGGGACGTCCGCAGGACCTCCTCGTGCCGCAGTTGGTCGGCCAGCTTCGCCGCCGCCGCGAGGCCATGCGACCAGTGCTCGTGGGTCACCAGCTCCACCGCGGCGTTCTGGCGCCCCGCACTGACCTGTTCCCACAACGGATCCTGGGAGAGCGCCTCGCGGACCATCGCCCTCAACTCAGTGAGATGGTCAGGGGTGAGGTAGAGGTTCGCCAGGCCCTCCTCCGCCAGGCTCCGCGGCGGAGTCTCCTGCGCCAGCCTCTGCGCCAACGCCTTCAGCGCGCTCGGCCCCTCCGCAGCGGTCTGATCCAGCTCCGCCTTCGCCTTCATCGCCCGCGGCTGAAGATCCAGCGCATGCTCGCCGATCGCCTTCAAAGCGAAGCCGACGACGCCGTCCTTCGTCGGCGGCCCAAACTTCCTGAAGCCAACGGCGTCACCGTCCGCGAACCCCGCCGAGCTCAGTTCGACGAAATCGGCGTCGCCCACATCAGTCGCTTCTGAAGGGAACGGGTACTCAGAGGCGGACCCGGACTCGCTCGGAGACAGGAGACGTGGCCGTTCGGCAGGGTTCGACTCGGTGACATGTTCAACCGACTCACCTTCGGTGAAAACAACCGCCGGCGCCTTGGCAGAAGAACGCCATAGGATCTCCCCGCCCGCCGATCTCGGTACGACGAAATCCTCCTCTAGGAGGGCGTAATCAATTGCAGGGCCGTCCTCATCCCGCCACGCCTCCACCGTGGAATACAGCTGCCCCAGCCGCGACTCAACGGCATCCAGATCCGCCTGCGTGCTCGCCTGCTCCAGCGCCTCGACCTGCTCGGCGATCGCCTCCTGCAGCTGAATCCGGCGCACGGCGGAGTCGGTGGGAACGAGCTCCGTCACGGTGCCGTTCAACGTACCGAACGCCGCGCCAAGCCGCTCGGCCCGCTCCGTGAAGGCCTGCTCCCCGAGGGACCCGGGCCGTGGGGGGTCGACGCGGATCCACTCGGCGTCCGCTTCGGTGCGGACGCGGGCGATCCCGTCGGCGCCTGCCTCCAGGCGTGACGGCGTCTCGGCGACCCATACTCGTGTACGCATCCGGTGGGACAGGTGGTCGGCGAGGTCCCGCCGGCCGTCCTCGCCCCCCGCTCCGACCAGGACGAATGCCTCCGGGACCACTCCGGCTTCGCGGTCGAGTCGGAGGATTTCCGCGATGAGGTCCGCCGCCTGGTCGGGGGCGTACGGCTCCGGTATCCCGTCCGGGCCGCGGAGCAGCAGGGCGCCGCCGTCGGCCTCGACGAGGAGGAAGCGCACCCGGTCGGCCGCCCAGGGCGCCGGAGCGGGCTCGGATACTCCGTCCGCTGCCGGGTGCAGGTGCCGGGTTCCCACCCGGGTTCCTACCTCCTCGTGGTCGTCCGGGCGCAGGTCGGTCAGGGCTTCGGCGGCGAGCAGGTTCAACTCGGCCGGACTGGTGGCAGGTTCGGGGAGCGGCGCGGGGGCCTGCGCGGTGGCCGTCCTCGGCTCCTGCTCCTGCCCCGTGTCCGACTCGTCGTCGCTGTCCGCGCCCGGCTGCCAGCCGCCCGGCATCAGCCGCTGGAGGCCTCGCGCCGGAGGCTCCGCGCCCACGAGGGGCTCGCGGATGGCTGTCGGGGCGAGGTTGAGGAGCAACTCGGCCCGTTCCACGGGCGCGAAGAAGGTGAGGGCATCCTGCTCCACCGTGACCTGAACGCCGGCCCCGGTTCCGCCCGACCGCTCCAGGCCGATGTTCCAGCGGGCCCGCCCCACGGACAGGTGTGCGTACCTGCGCTGGTCCGGGTCGGCCAGTTCCTCGCCCAGGGTGCCCATCGACTTGTCGCCGCTCTCCAGCATGCTGGAGAGACCCCCGCCGCTCTGTCCGGTCCCCCGGCCCCGCCCGACGTCCACACCGATACCGGGCCGCAGGACGTCCGGACCCTCCGTGGCCAGACCGGAACGCAGCGATGCCGAGCCCGTCAGACGCAAAGCGGCATCGACGACACCGCCGACCGAGCGGTGCGAACGCCGGAAGTCCTTGACGATGGTCCCGGTAATGGTCCCCGCGCCCTCGCCGTGCGTCGACGTAACGCTCAGGTCGTCGTGGTCGAGGGACAGGACAAGGGTGAGCTGCTCGTTGATGAACATGCCCGGGACGGTCAGCGGGACACGCAGCGTGCCGCCGCCCAGCAGGTGGACGGCCCGCTGGTGCATAAAGGCCATGCTGAACACGGCGGCCAGACGGCTTTCGAGATGGGCGCGGGCACCGTGCCAGGTGTTGCTGCCCAGCGCCGCGGAGACGTTGTGCTCCAGCAGGTTCTCGGCCTGGGTCAAAAGTTCGCGCAGTCCGCCGATGGTGCCGATGAACGATTCGGTCAGGTCCTCGGGGTCGGGCCGCAGACCGGTGCGCTGCCCGGCCCTGTGCGCGAGGGTCGTCCGCGGCGCCGGCCGGCCGGGGCCCGTGGGAGGTTCGGGCTGCATCAGCTGCTGCGAATGCGCCAGCGTCAGCGCCCCCGGCATGTCCTCAGCGGCGAGTTGGTGCCGGGTGTGCTTGCCGACCAGGGAGAGCACCGGGCCGATCACGCCGGTCGAGGCGGTCGCCCCCCAGTAGTGGTCGAGGGAGATCGTGACCCGGACGTCATACGCCACCAGGGCGGGCTTGTCCACGTGCAGCATGCCGGAACTGCGCGTCTGACCGAGGGAGGAACCCAGGGAACGTCCCTGCCCGTAGGCGGCACCGAAACCGACACCACCGCCCCCGTCCACCACAGGCTGGGTCGGGTCGTGCAGCGTGTGCCCGTAGTTCCAGCCGGCGTTGCCCGAATGCGACCACGAATACGAGGTCGAGTACGACACATTGTCCCGGCGGACGTTCTTGCCCTCGAGGACATGGAGCGTGTCCGCATCTCCCGTGTGGACGGGGTTGGACAGGTCGACCCGGGCCGTGACCACGGCGAGCGCCGTGGACACAGCACCCCGGTACGGCACCACGATCCGGAACACACCCGAAGCCATCGGCTCCATAGCGGCCTTGGTGCCCTGCCGGGTGGCCAGAGCGGCACGCAGACGCGTCAGCACAAGCTCAGCATGATCGGCATCCAGCTGCCGGAAAAGCGTGTCCCGGGTCCTCTCGACCACCGGCACGAAGTCAGGGATGTCGTGCAACACCGCATGCCCCAGACCATCGGCCGGATGAGTGGTGGGGAACGGACCATCGGCACCCGTACTCGAGGGCACCGGGGAAAGTCGCGAGGGCCCTGGCTCGGCGGCACCCGTGATGGAGGGCTCCGGGGACTGGCGCGAGGGCCCCGCCTGGGCGGCCGGCTCGGCCGCGGGCCCGTGGCCCTGCCCGCGCATCCGCTCCGCGAGCCCGGCCGGCATCACGAGCAGGGCATGGGCATCCTCGATCGTACGGCGAGCCGTGCGCTCCCCGTAGGTTCGCGCGGTCGCCGGATCGCCTCCGAGGGGTACGGGGCTGCGGGACGACAGGCTAGCGACGAGCCGGTACTCCATCCGGGCGTAGATGTGCTCCTGGGCACCGAGGACGATATCGACCCGGTCACTCTGCCCCTCGGCACTCACCGTCAGAGTACGCGGCGCCCCTCTTCCATAGCGGTAACCAGCCGTGGGGGTGTGCGAGTTGTCGGTGGCCGCGTTGCGTTCCTCGGCAGTGCCCCCGTAACCCTCGGGGCGGGTGTCGGAGGTGAAGGAGGCGTTCACACCGACAGATCCACTCACGCTGATCAGATCGCGGGTGGCGCTGTCACTCACCGAGGCCGTCGTCAGCGTGTGGTCGTACTGATACGACGTCTGGCTGACTCCCCTGGTCGTCATTTCTGCGACGACCGAACGGAGTTGGAGTTCGAGCCGGACCGGCATGCCGAAGTTGTCCCGGCCGACCGTGCGGGTCCAGAACGGGCGGCTGCCGCCGATGAAGTCCTCGACACGCGAGCCCATGGCGTTAAGCGCCGTATGCAGACCAACCCGCTCCGAAGGCTCCAAGTCCACGTTCAGATCGGTGAGGAGTTCCTCCACCGCGGTGTGCATCCGGCTGGTGTCCGCCAGGAACAGGGTGTGCAACGGCGGGCGTTCGTTCTCGCCGGGCACATAGACAAGCTCCTGCCGGTCCGGGTCGAGTTCCCGGCTGGCAATCCGCGTGTCGGGGTCGAGGTGCGAGCGCATACCGACCGAGTCGTGCCACCGCCCGTCCGGCCCCCACTCCTCCAGAAGATCGTCGGCAACCATCAGACGCACGTTCAACGTGACCGGCCCGGCGGTGTCCTCTCCGGCCCGGCCCTCCTCCACGGCGCCCAGATCCGTCCCCTGCGCCGGCGCGCCGGTCGCGGACCGGATCGTCGTCAACTCGATGACGTTGCCGCCGTCCGTGACAGCCACGGGCGGCTGAGCCGGCGCGGGCGCGGGCGGGCGGGACCAGGTCACCGTGACATGGACGTCGACCGCACCCTCGAAGCCGGCCATGAACCGCGACCCGCCACCCGAGGCACCACCCACGGAGAAACCGCCGCCGGTGGTCGTCACCCAGCCGGTCCCCACCCGCGGCGCGATACGGCCGCCCGCACCACGGAACCTGAACTGGTCAGGCGTCGTGCTGTAGTTCAACGGCACATCGAAACCGCCCTCCAAGGAGGAAGCGGTGGACCGGTCGCCCTGCAGCTCGTAGAAACCGCCGTAATACGTCTCGCTGTTGCCGTCCCACATCCCCCGTTTAGCGAAACGGCCCGGGTCGAGCGTGCCCGACAGAGTCAGGACCACCTCCTGCGGGCCCGTCAGCCCGGGCCTGCTCAGCACGACAGAAATCCCGCCGTTGACGATGTCATGCAGCCGCGCCGCGAGCGGTTCGGGACGCACCAGGTTGGCGATCGTCATGAGGTTGGTGTGCTCATGCGCCTTCACCCCACGCACCGGGCCGTCCGGCGGCAGCATGTCCGGCGCCGCCGCACGCACCGCACGCAACACCCGCTCCATCAGACGCCGGGCATCATCATGCTCCACAGAGTCGACCCGACTCAGCTGCGGCAGCCAACTACCCAGCACCGGAGCGAAACGCAGCCGCCGGCCGGGAGAAGTACGGGCGTGCAGTTCGACGTTCCCGGCATGCGGCCCCTCCACGACGGCACGGGGAGCGTGTCGTGGGTCGATCAGCCCCAGCCGCACAGCCTCCTGCGAGAGAATACGCAGCCGGGCCGTGCCCTCCACGGTCACCGCCCGGCCACGGCCCCGGACCGTGGTACGGGTGCGCCCGGCGACCACCACAGTCGGCTCTTCCAACTTGACCTTGTGCAGGGTCACCGAACCCGCCTGCTGCCCGGGATCCGACACCCCCACCGAACGGCTGCCCCCCAGCGCCGGAACGGAGACGGTCGACCCGAACTCCCCCGCGCCCGTACCCAACAACGCCGTCGCGGACAACGACAAAGCGTCACTCCCGCTGTGACGATGAGCGACGTTGTCGACGTTCACATCCTCAGTATCGATATGGATCATCCAGTCGACCCGGGGCGTACCGTCCTCCTCGGTCACCAGCTCCGCACCATGGAAGACAGTGCTCAGCTCGACGAACTCGGTCGCTCCGCCGCCGGTGTTGAAGGGGACGGACAGATAACCACCCGCCATGGCCCGGTGAAGAGCGCCAGCAATCGAATGGACAGCCGTGAACGCGTCGACCGCGTTCTTCTCCGGCGTCCCGACCCGTGACATCGACTCGGGCAACACTGAGAACACCGCCCGACGCAGCTCCTCGGTGTGATCGAACGACTCAACAACCGAAGTACGAGGCACACGCAACGGAGCATGCAACTGATCCGGGCCCACCTCCGTCCCGGCCGGGTCCGTATCGCTGCCCGCTTCCTCCACCTCCGGCCGGCCCAACGGCCACCAGTCCTGGTAGACCGTGGTGTCCCGGGCGGCGCGCGCCCGGTGCTGCCCCAAATTCTCCAGAGCGTTGCGGAGCAGGGCAGTGCCCGCATCCCCGCGGAACGGCATGGCCGGGACACCCACATCGGAGACTGCCGAAGGGCCCGCCCCGCCGATGGCCGGCACAGACGCATGCCACCACTCCGACGTCGCGTGGGTGATCCCTTGCGACGGCTTGGGCCGGCTCTGCAGCAATCGCCGGTCGTGCCGGCCCGCCAATGCCCCTTCCAGGACGGCCTGGTGCTGCCCCGGCGCCATCGATCCGCCGACGGCCTGCACGGTGACGTCGTACAGCACGTCATAGAGGAAATCGACAGCCCGGTAGGTGCCCTTGGTATAGCGGGCCGTGGTCGCTCCGGAGGAGACCGTGCTCGTCGACGCCGCGCTGTAACCGGCAAGCACCGAACTGAACACCGCCGCCGCCGAACTGAGATGCGGAATCGCATCAAGCGTGTAATTGAGCAATATCGCGGCAGGCAGCGCAATGCCATGGGCCCGGGTCCGGCTGCTGCCCACCGACTCACCCGACTCCAGGAGCTGACGAGTACGCGGCTCCCGCTTCCAGGACACCGTCAGCGGCAGATACTCCTCAGTTCCAGGCAGACGACGACCATGCGGATCGGTGATCTGACGCCAGTCACCCACCCGCACCCGCACAGCCGCCTCGAAATACCTGCCGTCCACATGCAGACCCAGGACGAGCCGGTCACCGATCGCCTGTGGCAACTCACTGATGAAACTCTCCACCGAGAACCGGTCATCCAGCGCCCGCCGCACACCCTCACGCACGCCCTCGGGGACCGCCTGCACAATCGCCTCACGGATCGCCCCGTGAAGACGCCCATCAGGCAAATCGAACGTACCCGCCCCGCCATACTGCCTCAGACTCGCGGAGGTGAACGCCGCAGGCGGCGCGAACAAAAGCCCCTCGTCCTGGGCGTCCCGGTCACGTATCCAATCCGTCGGGGACATATCAGGAACCGGAACCGGACCGGCACCAGCAAGCGGATCGGAGCCGGAGCCTGAGGCGCCCGGGGTGAAGATGCCCTCGTACGCCGGGTCGGTGACCGGACGCGAGCCGCCCTTGCGGGGGCTCTCGCCCACGGGCAGGTCCTGGAGCACCTCGTGCAGGGCCGTCAGGAGAACGGTTTCCCGGGCGGGCGGCTCACCCTTGTCAAGGTTCCGGGAACCGTGATGGTCGAGGAGGGCCGCCGTCTCATTCGGAGTGTCATACAGGGCCGCGGCGGTCAGCACCGTCGCCTCATGCTGCGCGACCTGTTCTTCCGCCGTCACCGCCCAGGGCAGCGCGAGGAGACGGGAAGCCTTGCCCAACTGCTCCTGCCAGGAATCGGGAAGCTCGCGGCGCAACCGGGCCAGGGCCCTCGCAGCCAGCCGGCTCAGCTCCTCCGCCCCCTCGAACTCCGCATCCTCCACGAGGGTGTCGCGATCCGACCCGGTCGTGGACACGGCGTCAGGCACCGCTTCGGGTTCCACAAAGGACTCCGTGACCGGACGGACCGGAGCGGGGTCGTCGAGCAGTTCAAGGGCCCGGGCCAGGGCCTCGTCGCGCCGGGCGGGGTCCCGGTAGAGACCGCTGTCGCCGTGGAAGACGGCTGCGAGGCGGCGGGCGGCGCGGCCGTCGGCGGGGAGTGCGGAGAACGGCGTGGAGGTGAGCGGGTCGGTGAACCGGCCCTGCTCGGCGAGCAGCGACCGCGCCGCGGCGGCAGCCCGTACGAAGCCGACCGTGTCCATGGGGAGGTGGTCCCAGTAGGCCTGGAAGGCTTCGTCCGGCATCCGGGCGGGATCGGGTGCCGCGGCCAGCCACCGGCCGCGGTCGTTGCGCTCCTCGTCGGTGGACAGGTTCGGCTCGGTCGGCGCGGCGACCGGTTCCGAGGTCGGCGCGTCGGCCGTCCGCTGCGCCTGCCCCGTGTCCGACTCCGTGTCGCTGTCCGACTCCGTGTCGCTGTCCGGGCCGGTCTGCCAGCCGCCCGGCATCAGCCCCCGGAGGCCGCGTGAGGGGGGCTGCGCGCCCACGAGGGGCTCGGTGATGAGCGTCGGGTGGAGCGTGAGGAGCTGCTGGGCCCGTTCCACGGGCGCGAAGAAGGTGAGGGCGTCCTGCTCCACGGTGACCTGGATACCGGCCCCGGTTCCACTCGAGCGTTCCAGGCCGATGTTCCAGCGGGCCCGGCCGACGGAGAGGTGTGCGTACTTGCGCTGGTCCGGGTCGGCCAGGTCCTCGCCCAGAGTGCCCATCGACTTGTCGCCGCTCTCCAGCATGCTGGAGAGGCCCCCGCCGCTCTGTCCGGTCCCCCGGCCCCGCCCGACGTCCACACCGATACCGGGCCGCAGGACGTCCGGACCCTCCGTGGCCAGACCGGAACGCAGCGATGCCGAGCCCGTCAGACGCAAAGCGGCATCGACGGCACCGCCGACCGAGCGGTGCGAACGCCGGAAGTCCTTGACGATGGTCCCGGTGATGGTCCCATCGCCCGTGCCGTGCATCGACGTAACACTCAAGCCGTCGTGGTCCAGGGACAGGACAAGAGTGAGCTGCTCGTTGATGAACATGCCCGGAACGGTCAGCGGGACACGCAGCGTGCCGCCGCCCAGCAAGTGAACGGCCCGCTGATGCATAAAGGCCATGCTGAACACGACGGCCAGACGGCTTTCGAGGTGAGCACGGGCACCGTGCCAGGTGTTGCTCCCGAGTGCCGGGGACACGTTCTCCTCCAGCAGGTTCTCCGCCTGGGCCAGGATGTCACGCAGTCCGCCGATGGTGCCGATGAACGACTCCGTCAGATGCTCGGGGTCGGGCCGCAGACCAGTACGCGGCCCGGCCCTGTGCGCGGGGATCGCCCGCGGCCTGGGCCGGCCGGCGCCCGCGGGAGGTTCGGGCTGCATCAGCTGCTGCGCATGCGCCAAGGTCAGCGCCCCGGACAGGGTGGTGTCGACGAGCTGGTGCCGGGTGTGCTTGCCGACCAGGGAGAGCACCGGACCGATCACGCCGGTCGACGCGGTGGCCCCCCAGTAGTGGTCGAGGGAAATGGTGACCCGCACGTCGTAGGCCACCAGAGCGGGAGTGTCCACGTGCAGCATGCCGGAACTGCGCGTCTGACCGAGCGAGGAACCCAGGGAACGTCCCTGCCCGTAGGCGGCACCGAAACCGACACCGCCACCGCCGTCCACCACAGGCTGGGTCGGGTCATGCAACGCGCGCCCATAATTCCAGCCGGCATTGCCCGAATGCGACCACGAATACGAGGCCGAGTACGACACGTCGTCCCGGCGGACGTTCTTGCCCTCGAGGACATGGAGAGAGTCCGCGTCGCCCGTGTGGACGGGGTTGGACAGGTCGACCCGGGCCGTGACCACAGCGAGCGCCGTGGACACAGCACCCCGGTACGGCACCACAATCCGGAACACACCAGAGGCCATGGGCTCCATAGCGGCCTTGGTGCCCTGCCGGGTGGCCAGAGCGGCACGCAGACGCGTCAGCACAAGCTCAGCATGATCGGCATCCAGCTGCTGGAAAAGCGTGTTCCGGGCCCCCTCGACCACCGGCCTGAGATCAGGAATGTCGTGCAGCACCGCATGCCCCAGACCATCAGCCGGGTGAGTGGTGGGGAACGGGCCGACACCCGTGACCGAGGGCACCGGGGAGAGTCGCGAGGGCCCCGCCGGGGCGGCCGACTCGGCCGACGCGCGGCCCTGACCCTGCTCACGCATCCGCTCCGCGAGCCCGGCCGGCATCACAAGCAGAGCATGGGCGTCCTCGATCGTGCGGCGGGCCGTGCGCTGCCCGTAGGTACGCGCGGTGACCGGATCGGCTCCCAGCGGTACCGGACTCCGGGACGACAGCGTGGCGACGAGCCGGTACTCCATCCGGGCGTAGATGTGCTCCTGGGCACCGAGGACGATATCGACCCGGTCACTCTGCCCCTCGGCACTCACCGTCAGAGTGCGCGGCGCTCCCATTCCGTAGCGGTAACCCGCCGTCGGAGTGTGCGAGTTGTCGGTCGCCGCATTCCGCTCCTCGGCCGTGCCGCCGTAACCCTCGGGACGCGGATCGGACGTGAAAGAAGCGTTCACACCAACAGATCCACTCAAGCTGATCAGGTCACGGGTGGCACTGTCACTCACCGAGGCCGTCGTCAGAGTGTGGTCGTACTGATACGAAGTCTGGCTGACCCCCCTGGTCGTCATCTCCCTCACGACCGCCCGGAGTTGAAGTTCGAGCCGGACCGGCATACCGAAGGAGTCCCGGCCCACCGTGCGGGTCCAGAACGGGTGACTGCCCCCGATGAAGTCCTCGACACGCGAGCCCATGGCATTCAGCGCCGTGTGCAGACCGACCCGCTCCGAGGGCTCCAGACCCACGTTCAGTTCGGTGAGGAGTTCGTCCGCGGCGGTGTGCATCCGGCTGGTGTCCGCCAGGAACAGGGTGTGCAACGGCGGCCGTTCATCCGCACCGGGCACATAGACGAGCGGCGGCTGCGCCGGGTTCGCGCCGAGCACTCGGCTGGCAATCCGCGTGTCGGGGTCGAGGTGCGAGCGCATACCGACCGAGTCGTGCCACCGCCCGTCCGGCCCCCACTCCTCCAGGAGATCGTCGGCAACCATCAGACGCACGTTCAACGTGACCGGCGCCGTGGTGTCCTCACCGACCCGGCCCTCCTCCACGGCGCCCAGATCCGTCCCCCGCGCCGGCGCGCCAGTCGTCGTCAGCTCGATGACGTTCCCGCCGTCCGTGACGGCTGCGGCGGCCTGGGGCGTCGCGGGCACGGGCCGGTGGGACCGGGTCACCGTGACACGGACGTCGACCGAGCCCTCGAAGCCGGCCATGAACCGCGACCCGCCACCCGAGGCACCACCCACCGAGAAACCGCCACCCGTGGTCGCCACCCAGCCGGTCCCCACCCGCGGCGCAATACGGCCACCCGCGCCACGGAAAGTGAACTGGTCAGGAGTCGAGCTGTAGTTCAACGGAACATCAAAGCCGCCCTCCAAGGAGGAGGCGGTGGAGCGGTCACCCTGAAGCTCGTAGAAACCGCCGTAATACGTCTCACTGTTGCCGTCCCACATCCCCCGGTGAGCGAAACGACCCGGATCGAGAGTGCCGGACAGGGTCAGGACCACCTCCTGCGGACCCGTCAGCCCGGGCCTGCTCAACACAACCGAGATCCCGCCATTGACGATGTCGTGCAACCGCGCCGCCAGCGGCTCGGGACGCACCAGGTTGGCGATGGTCATGAAGTTGGTGTGCTCATGCGCCTTCACCCCACGCACCGGGCCGTCCGGCGGCAGCACGTCCGGCGCCGCCGCACGCACCGCACGCAACACCCGCTCCATCAGACGCCGGGCATCATCATGCTCCACAGAGTCGACCCGACTCAGCTGCGGCAGCCAACTACCCAGCACCGGAGCGAAACGCAGCCGCCGGTTGGGAGAGGTACGGGCGTGCAGTTCGACATTCCCCGCGTGCGGTCCGTCCACGGTGGCCCGGGGAGCGGATCGTCCGTCCACCAGCCCCAGCCGTATCGCATCCTGCAGAAGAATCCGCACCCGGGCCGTGCCCTCCACGGTCTCCGCCCGGCCGCGGCCCTGGACCGTGGTACGGGTGCGCCCAGCGAGCACCACGGTCGGCTCTTCCAGCTTGACCTTGTGCAGGGTCACCGAACCCGCCTGCTGCCCCGGGTCCGACACCCCCACCGAACGGCTGCCCCCCAGCGCCGGAACGGAAAGCGTCGACCCGAACTGCCCCGTGCCCATGCCCCACAACGCCGCCGCGGACAGCGACAGAGCATCACTGCCACTGTGACGGTGAGCGACGTTATCGACGTTCACATCCTCAGTATCGATATGGATCATCCAGTCGACCTGGGCCGTGCCGTTCTCCTCCGTCACCAGCTCCACGTCGTGGAAGACGGTATTCAGCTCGACAGACTCGATCGCCCCGCCACCAGTGCTGAACGGAACAGACAGATAGCCACCCGCCATGGCCCGATGCAGGGCACCAGCGATCGAATGGACAGCCGTGAACGCATCGACCGCGCTCTTCTCCGGCGTCCCCACCCGCGACATCGACTCCGGCAGCACCGAGAACACAGCCCGGCGCAACTCCTCGGTGTGATCGAAAGACTCAACCACCGAAGTACGCGGCACACGCAACGGACCACGCAACTGATCCGGAACCACGATCGGGTCGGGACCGCCCTGCTCCTCCGGCCGACCCAACGGCCACCACTCCTGATAGGCGATGGCGTCCCGGGCGGCGCGCCCCCGGTGCTGCCCCAGAGTCTCCACGGCGTCACGGAGCAGGCCGGTATCCGCCCCCCTACTGGACGGCGGCACGGGTGCATGCCACCACCCCGAGGTCGCGTGAGTGACCCCTTGCGACGGCCTGGGCCGGCTCCGCAGCAACCGCCGGTCGTGCCGCCCCACCAGCGCCCCCTCCAGGACGGCCTGGTGCTGCCTCGGCGCCACAGACCCGCCCACGCCCTGCACGGTCACGTCATACAGCACGTCATAGAGGAAATCGACAGCCCGGTAAGTGCCCTTGGTGTAACGGGCAGTGGTCGCCCCGGAAGAGACCGTGCTCGTCGAAGCCGCGCTGTAACCGGCAAGCACCGAACTGAACACCGCCGCCGCCGAACTCAGATGCGGAATCGCATCAAGCGAGTGATTGAGCAACATCGCAGCAGGCAGCGCAATGCCATGAGCCCGGGTCCGGCTGCTCCCCACCGACTCACCCGACTCAAGAAGCTGACGAGTACGCGGCTCCCGCTTCCAGGACACCGTCAGCGGGAGGAACCGTTCGGTTCCGAGCAGACGACGACCATGCGGATCAGTGACCTGACGCCAGTCACCCACCCGCACCCGCACAGCCGCCTCGAAATACCTGCCCTCCACATGCAGACCCAGAACAAGACGGTCACCGATCGCCTGCGGCAACTCACTGATGAAACTCTCCACCGAGAACCGCTCATCCAGCGCCCGCCGCACACCCTCACGCACGCCCTCAGGAACCACCCCCACAATCGCCTCACGGATCGCCCCGTGAAGACGCCCATCAGGCAGATCGAACGTACCGGCCCCGCCATACTGCCTCAGACTCGCCGAGGTGAACGCCGCAGGCGGCGCGAACAAAAGCCCCTCGTCCTGGGCATCCCGGTCACGTATCCAGTCCGTCGGGGACATATCAGGAACCGGAACCGGACCGGCAACAGCAAGCGGGTCGGAGAGCGAGGCGGGGACGGACTCGGAAGGGGACGCAGGAGCCGGATCCTGGTGCACCGGGGTCTGCTCCGGCCGGGGCACCGGGCCCAGCTCGGCCGCCAGGTCATCGGGTTCGCTGCTCATGAGCGCGCCGATCACGGAGCTCGGCGGGAGCGCCACGTTCTCGGGCTCCGGCTGCTCCTGGGAGCGGAGGCCGGAGCCTGAGGCGCCCGGGGTGGCGATGCCGTCCTCTTCCGGGGCGCCTGCCGGCTGCGAGCCACCCTTGCGGGGGCTCTGGCCCACGGGCAGGTCGTGGAGCGCCTCGTGCAGGGCCGTGAGGAGGACGGTTCCCCGGGCGGGCGGCTCGCCCTTGTCAGAGTTCCGGGAGCCGTGGTGGTCGAGGAGGGCCAGCGTCTCACGCGGAGTCTCGTACAGGGCCGCGGCGGTCAGCACCGCCGCCTCATGCAGCGCGACCTGTTCTTCCTCCGTCTCCGCCCAGGGCAGCGCGAGGAGCCTGGAGGCGTCGCCCAACTGCTCCTGCCAGGAGTCGGGAAGCTCACGGCGCAGCCGGGTGAGAGCCGCCACGGCCTGCGGGCTCAGCTCGTCCGCTCCCTTGAACTCCGCCTCCTCGTCGGCCGCATCCCGCTCTACGTCAGCGCCGGACTCTTCGGTGCCGGGCTCGTCAGTGGACCGGCGCTTGCCGAGGGACTTCTCGGAGGGCGGCCGGGACAGGCCGTCCTGCCCGACCCCGTCGGTCAGGGCCGACAGCAGGTCGTCAACGGTCTCGTCGACCATCCGGCCCGCGCCGTCGAGCCGGATCAGCATGTGCAGACCGGCGGGGACGTCGAAGCGCAGCACTCCCCCGACGGTGACGGTGAGGTCCGCCTCCAGTCCGCCGTAGACGGCCTGGGAGACCGCGTTGGTCTCCTCCGTACGGCTCTGCCCGCCGGAGGTGTCCTCGCCGACCGTCCGGCCGTAGGAGCCCACGAGCCGCTCGAAGAGCCGTACGCCGTCCGAGTCGCCGCCGCCGTCGGGCCCCAGGGTGGTCTCCACACCGGAAGAGGAGTGGGTGGAGGCCTCGGCGGCGCTGTCGGCCTGCTGGTAGCGCCGGGCCGTGAGATCGGTACCCTCCGACGGCCCGAACGGCCGGACGCGGGAGAGTTCGAAGCGGACCGTCCGGGTGGTGTTCCCCACGGGGACCTCGTAGCTGCCGCGCAGCAGGTCCTCCAGCCGAGGCCGCATCACCTCGGCACTGGTGGCGTGCGCGTACCGCAGACCGGCCATCGTCGTCAGCTCGGACGGGGTCGGCCCGGATTCCTCGTCCGCCGCGATCCTGGCGAGGTCGGGGCGCCGGCCCACGGGTGCGGGGGCGTACCTCGCCCACTGGCGCACGGCGTGGGCCGCGGGCATGTCGAGCGGGATGACGTGCTCCGCGAGCAGGTCGGCGATGTCGTCGGCCGTCCGTGCCGGGGTCTGGCCGGCGCCCGCCGGTGCGGGATCGACCCAGCGTGGGTTGTCGCCCTTGGGCCGGTGGATCAGCGGCAGCGGCGCGGCCGTATGCGGATTCGGCTCGGTGAACGACGTGGGGACCAGGATGCGCATCGAGCCTTCGGTGGTCCCGGACCGGTGCCATTCCGCGTACCTGCCGAGGCCGGTCCCCAGGGTCGGGCTGAAGGGCACACCAAGGCCCTTGGCCAGTACGGGCGTGTCCATCGCCGCGCCGAACGCGCCGGTGATCAGGCGGACGGGCGCCGAGACGAGCTCCATGGGCTGCTTCGACATACTGATGTCGACGCGCAGGGTGAAGGCGTGGGTGAAGGCCGTGGCGCCGCCCACCGTCATCCGGTGGATGTCCAGCTCGGAGGCCGAGTTCGTGGTGCCGGCGCCGCGGCTGCGCGAGTATCCGATGCTCGCTTCGAGACCGCCGTTCCTGTGACTCCCGCCGGAACCCTGGTCGGCGATCCGGAGCTTGATCCCGGCCTCGCCTCCCAGGGAGTATCCGGTCGTCGTGCCGTCCGCCACTTCCGAAGAACCCTGGGCGCGGCCCGTGAGCTCGACGTCGGGGTGGTCGGCCTGCTCGTGGGCGGCCGCCACCGACTCCATGCGTACGTTGACGGCCAGGTATTCGGTCGTGCCGAACGGCGAGGGCTTCGGGATCACCCGCAGGACGCCCGAGCCGAGCAGCGCCGGGACCTGCGCGGCCAGGGCGCGCGGGGAGAACGCCGAGCGGACGGCGTCGAGCACGCCGGGGGAGGTGACCCCGCGGGCGGCCAGCAGCCGCTGGATCACACCGAGCACGCCGTCCGCGCGGAACACCTCGGGGTGGGCGACGCCGACGCGCAGCAACTGCCCGGCGTAGGTGTGCGTCGGGGCGTCCGGAGCCGGGGTCACCGGCCGCGATTCCGCGGAGCCGGTTCCGTCGGAGGGCCCCGCCAGCGACTCCGACTCCGACTCCGACTCCGAAGAGGGTGCGGGGGCCGGCCGGAGGATCTCCGCCGCGCGCCACGACGGCATCAGCATCTCCAGCCCGCCGTCGACCCGCAGCCACCGCTCCCCGGTCTCGGTACGGGACCCCTTGCCGCGTTCGAGCCGCACGTGGAACACGGGGTCGGCGGTGAGCCGGTCCTTCGTGCCCCCGTAGGTGGCGCGGCTGATGCTCATCATGCCCTCGGCCGTCTTCCGCGAGGTACCGCGCGCCACGTCGGCCGACACCTGGAGGACCCCGGCCACGCGGCTCTTCGCGGCTCCGCCGCCGTTCTGCTGGTCCGAAGAGCCGTGGCCCTCTTCCTCGTCCATCGGCGTGTTCGCGTCCTGGCCCCAGCTCCCCTGCGGACCAAGCTGGAACGCCAGGGTCCCGGTGACGGCGCTGCCGTTCTCGACGGCACGGCGCGAGGTGAGCTGGCTGTACTGCTCGATCTCCACCGGTTCCGAAGTCGAGCCCTGATGACGGGTGTTGTAGGCGGCCATGCGCAGCGTCAGGCGCTGCTTCCAGCCGTCGCGGTCCGGGAGGGCGACCTCGAAGCCCTCGTCGGAGGTCAGCGCGCCGAAGTGCGCGGCCAGGGTGTCGGGGCCGGTCGCCTCCAGGAACTCCTCGGGCCACAGGGTGGAGTCGGCGAGCCACTCCCCCTTCATCCCGTTCAGCCCCTGGTAGACCTCCGCGATGTGCCGCCCGAGGGCCCGCACCGCGAGGAACGAGGGGCGTACGCCGGAGGAGCCGCTGGTGGTGAAATCGGCGCGGACCTCCCCCGCCACGTCCGCCGGCTGCTCCTTGTGGTGGGTGACCGTGCCGATGGTCGCCAGTTCGGAGGGCGCGAAGGCGGTGGGGGGTGCGAACACCTTCGGCAGCAGGACCTGCGCGGAGGTTCCTCCCGGCTTCTCCAGCGCCCAGACCTTGCTCTGGCGGACCGTGCCCGTCGAGGACATCCGGTGGACCGCCAGCTCCCAGCGGAGCTGGTAGTTCCCCTGGTGGACCAGGCCGTTCGTCTCATGCCGGTTGGTCTCCTTGACCGTACCGACGAGTTCGTTGCCCAGTTCCCTGCCGTACTGCAAGCGGCCCCGGAACGCGCCCAGTTGCAGGCGCAGCCGGGAGCCCACGGGGACCCGGAGGGCGGCGCCCAGGCTCCCGGAGGCGTTCCACCCGGTCGACATGCTGCCGGTGAGCCCCCAGGCCGCCGTGGCCCGGGTGTTGACCGACATCGAGTAGTCGGCGCCGCCCAGCCGCCGTCCGAGCGTCGCCCGGAGGCCCAGCCGGTACTGCTTGCCGTTCAGGTGCAGTACGTGCGTGCGCCCGACCAGCAGGTCGGCCAGGGAGGCCTCCAGAGCGGGCGTGCCGAAAAAGACGGAGAGCCGGCGCAGGACGGGAGCGGTCACCTGGCTCGGGCCCGCCATGGTCCGAAGGGCGTTGGCGAACTCCTCCAGCACGGACTCCGATCCCGGCAGCGCGAGGAGCGTGCTGAAGCCGAGACCCTGCGCTTCCTGCCGCCGGGCCGCGAGGGGCAGCGGCTCCGAGGGGTGCGGCGGGGCCGGGGTCTGCCGGCGCGGCCCGCCGCCGCTCGGGAGGCCCGCGACCTGCATGAGGGCGGCCACCTCCGGCGAGAAAACGAACTCGGGCTGCGGATCCGGGGCCGGTTCCGTGTCCCGGACGGCCTGGGGCTCGGGGTTGGCGTGGGTTTCGAGTCCCGGCGTGTGGATGGCGCCGAGGGTGCGCGTCTCCCAGTCGGCCGCGCCTTGCCCGTACCGCCACGGCACGCCGATCTCGCCGTACGTCTCCAGGACCACCGGCTTGATGCCCGGGTGGGTGTCGGAGTCGATGGTGACCGTGAGCCGGACCTTCGCGTCGTAGCGCGCGTACTCCTGCGCGGCCGTGTTGAGCACGGTGTGGCTCTGGGCCTTGGTGGAGGTGGCGAAGCCGTCGCTCCGGGTGGCTCCGAGGGTGACCATGGCCAGCGGCAGGACACCGCGCGGCTGGTCCTTGACCGGGGCACTGGTGAGTCCGAGTACCGAGTTCCCGAGGGAGATCGAGGCTCCGCTCGAACCGGTGCGGGACTGCCCGCGGGTGGCGCCCAGGCCGAGGTCGGCCCGGGTGCGCAGGGCCTCGGTCACCTCGCGCAGCGTGGCACCGGTGACCTCGGCGCGGATCCCGACGTGGCCCCGGAACTCCGCGAGCCTGCTGAGCTTGTGCCGGACGGGCGCGCTGCGGTCCCCGCTGGTGAACCAGAAGCGGCTGCGGTCCAGGGCCGCGGCCTCGCTGACCACCTTCTGGATCTCGGCGGACACCGTGGCCACGGCGTCGGGCCGCAGTCCCGCCGCGCGCAGCCTGGCCTGGATCCCGGCGACGACGGGGACGAGGTCGAGGGCGTGCAGCGTGCCCTGGGTGTGGTCGGCCGCGTTCTCCCGGCCGGCCGGGATGTCCGCGGGCGAGCTGACCTCGTCGAGGCGCAGGGGCACCGGCGGCGCCGAGAAGATCTTGGGGAATTCGACCCCGATGCCGCGGGGCACCACGACCGAGTGCTGGTGGTGGACGCCGTCCAGGAAGACGTGGATCCGCAGCTGGCTGACGAAGGTGGCCGTCCCCCTGATGAGGGGCTTCATGCCGGAGATGACCTCCTGCTCCCAGCCGCGGGACCGGCCGCGTGCGAAGGACAGGCCGAGGTGCGGCACGCCCGCGGTGGCGGCCGAGGCGAAGGTGGAGGCCAGCTGGAAGCCGAACTGAAGCATCGACTCCAGGCCGGTGGTGGTCTCCGTCGACCGCTCCCCGCTGTCGCTGGTGGAGCCGAAGGCGATGCGGTAGCGGGTCGGTGCGCCCGGGGCCGGCCCGGAGCCGGGGACCGGGGCCACGAGGTCGGCGGGGGTGGGGAGCAGCCAGACGAGCTTGTCCCCGACGGCCAGCCGGGTGCCGTCGCGGAACAGGGCCGACCACGCCTCCGGAGTGTTGGTGAGGAGGAGTCGGACCAGCGCCTGCTCCACCTCCGGCCGGATCGACGCGTCCAGGTGGAGGGCGGTCACCGCGGCCCACAGCCGGGCGCGCTGCTCGGTCCAGACCGGTACCGTCTCCACGGTCATGGAGCCGACGGCGCCGCCCCGGACGAAGGCGGGCGCCACGACCTCGGGGGTCTGCTCCGGGGACCAGGAGGGCTCCGGCTGCTCCGGCTGCTCCGAGGACCAGGAGGGCTCCGGCTGCTCCGGCTGCTCCCGGTGCACCGGGGCGGGCGGCTCCTCCCCGGTCGGCGGTTCCTTCCCCGCCTGGCCGTCAGCGATCGGCTCCTCCGCGACCTGTCCCTCCTCGGGGACGGTCGCCAGGGCCGGTCCGGCGGAGGTGGTGGCCGACGGGACCGGGGTCAGGTCGTACGGCTGCGGGGCCGGGGTGATCGGCCGGAGTACGGTCAGGGCGCGGGCCGCGGCGGTGGGGCTGTAGAGGACCGCCCCGTCGGGGACCACGACCTGCACGGTGCCTGGCGCCCCGTTCTCGGGCCGCCAGGTGAGCGTCCACACCACGTCGCCGGTCCGCAGCAGCCGGTACGTGCGCTTGCTGCGCTTCTCGCCGGTGTCCGCGGTGTTGCGGTCGCCGCCGGTCTCCGCGAGCCAGGTCGTCTGGAGGGTGCCGGTGCCGGTGACCCCCTCATGCACGTTCCCGGTCGGGCCGGTCGTGTCCTGGTCGGTCACCCGCTGGTTGAGACGGAAAGCGAGGTCTCCCCGGACCGAGAGCCCGTGGTACTGGTTGCTCCACGCCTTCTTTCCCGACCGGGTGAACGTCCGGCTCGTCGCACCCGAGATGGTGATGTCGCCGGGCTTCACGGCATGGACGCTCTGGACGTCCGCGGAGACGGTGAGCGCCCCGGACGTGTCGCCGACGACGCCCGGGATCGTCAGCCCGACCTCCAGGCCCCGCTGCGTCATCGACAGGAAGCGCGCCGGCATGGACGCCGGGCCGAAGACCGCTTCCAGGGTCTCGGTGGCGGAAATGGGCATGCCATGCCAGGAGTGGGCCGCCGGGGAGAGGTCACGCAGCAGTCCGTGGGCCGCCTCCCGCAGCGTCCCGAGCCCGGAGACCGAGGAGACCATGGTGTCCCTGAGCAGCAGCGGAGTGAGCGGCAGCCCGGTACGCGCCGGGGCTTCGGTGACCTGGGTGATCCGGGGCGCGGGACGGGGTCGGCGCGCACCGGTGCCGGACGGTACGCCGATCTCCTTCGGGAACGCGAGCTGCAGCTGCCCGGAGAGGTCGGTCGGGCCGACGCGATGGGTCAGGACTCGGCCGACGGAGGGGGCGAGCGCCGGGAGGACCATCCCGGGCAGCGAGCCCAGGACCGGCACCCCCGCCGTCAGGGCGCGGTGGACCCGGATGTCGACCGACATGCTGACCGTGTGCCCGCTCAGCCCGAGCACGCCCACGCCGCGCAGCGCGTTCAGCACGGTGTGCTCGGTCGACACCGACTGCCGGAAGCCGCTGGTACGGGTGCCGCTTCCCTGGAGGGTGGTTGTCGCGTCCTGGTTGACGTCCCATGGCGCGAAGGAGGCGCTGGCCAGGGAGAGCGTGCCCTGCGCGCTGTGGGAGGAGACGACATCGGTCGCGGTCTGGAGCAGCCGGGTCGCGTTCCCGGCCCGGTCCCACAGGCGCAGCTCGCTCGTGCTGCCCAGCGGCACGGCACGGTGGAGGTTCGCCTTGAACACGATCTCGGCAACGGAGGTGGTGCCCAGGTCGCGGTCGGGGACGTGCAGGGTGAGCCCGTCCAGCAGGGCCTCGACGGACGAGCGGACGCCGGTGCGGGAGGCCAGCTTGAAGAACTCCCGCTCCACGGCCGCGGCGTGCTCGCGCCCGAGGTTGGCCCTCATCCAGGGCATCACCCGGTCCGTGAGGAACGCCCGCAGGTCGGGGACGTCCCGGACCAGCGAGATCCCGAGCGCACCGTCCTCTTCGACGGGCGCCACCAATGGTTCGGCCGAGCCAATGGTGCCGACGGAACCGTCGGAGTCGCCGGGGGCCTCGGGCAGGGCCGCCATGGGGTGGTCTTCCGGAAGGAGCTCCAGTGCCACGGCCTCCGCGGCGCTGAACAGCATCAGGCCGTCGACGGTCACTTCGCCGGTCGAGGCCCGCTCACCGAAGCGGCTGAGGCCGAGCGCGCCGCCCACCAGCTCGGGCAGACCGCTCTCGTTCCATGCGGAGAAGCCGAGCCGCAGTCTCACCCGGGCGTCGCTCCACACCTGGGCGCCGAGGGAGGCGTCGATGAGATCCGTACGGCCGATCAGGCCCTCGACGGAGGTCTCGGGGGCGTCGTCGGTGTACTGGTAGCCGCCGCGGACGCGCAGGGTCTGGTCGGGGGCGACGCCCAGCGGCAGTTCCACGCCCGTGCCCACGCCGGAGAGGACGTTGCTCCTGTTCCGGGTGACGACGCTGCGCGCGCTGTGCCCGTACAGGGAATAGCCGAGGGACGTGGTGGGGCCGATGGAGCTCAGCCCCACCACCTCGGCATGCAGGGTGACAGCCGCCATCTGCCGGGCGCCCGACCAATGGGTGCCGACCTCGCGCTGGAACAGTGTCTGGGATCCCTGGGTGAAGTCCGGCAGCCGCTGGCCGAGGGTGTGCAGGATCCCTCGCAGGGCCGCGTGGTCGATCGCGTGGAGCCCGCTGACGCCGACGCTCGCGAGACCGGACTCGATCGCGGTGAGCGCCGGCCCCGTGTGCAGGTACGTCAGGGTGTCCAGGGGCAGGTGCCCGGTGGGATCGGGGGTCCCCACCAGGCCGCTGTCGGCGTGTCCGGTGGGGACGCGGGCGGGCAGGCCGTCGGGTCCCTCCTCGGAACGCAGGGACGTCGACGACACGGGCTCATGGCCGTCGGTCGGCGTCTCGTCGAGGAGTTCGTCGGGCAGGACGAAGGTACCGGTGAAGGTGACCGGCACCGTCCGCAGTTCGCGGGGCGGGGCGCCGGCGGTGACGGGGCGCGGGAGTCCCGCGTCCGCGTCGTGGGGGCCCGCCGGCTCACCGACTTCACTCGGTTCGTAACCGTCCCCGTCCCCGTCCACATCCCCGCTGCCGGGGAGCGGGCCCTTGACGTCCCGGTCGTCCGGGTAGGCGCCGGGCATGCTCTCGCTCGATCCCTGCCGGGACGGGGCGGATCGGTCCTGGAGTTCGATCTCCTCGGCCTCCTGGGCCGGCGTGTCTCCCCCGATGGTGGCGGGCGTCGGCGTGGGCAGCGGCAGCCGCTGCTCCACGCTGACCTGGACGGTGAACCGGGTGACGAACTCGGTCATCCATTCCGCGAGCACTCCCGTGCCGGCGCGCGCCATGACACCGCTCTGGGTGATCTGCGTGCGGGTCAGGCCCCGGGAGGCGTTGCCCCGGGGCACCACTCCGTCGAGCGGCCCGATCTGGGCTGCGGCGATGTTCAGGGACAGGTCGGCCGCGGCGCTGAGCGCGCTCCCGCGGGTGGAGGTCGTCGTCAGGTCGTGTCCGTAGGCGCTCAGGATCTCCATGTCGCCGGAGAGGGTGCGTACCTTGGCCGCGCTCGCCTGGTCGTACGTGGCGCGCGCGGTGACCTGGATCTGGTGCTCGTCGTCCAGCCCGGTCAGGACGACCGACTCGCCGACGTTCAGCATGGCGGCGAGCCTGCCGCGCAGTTGCTGGCCGCCCAGGGCAGCTGTCAGCTTGGCGAGGTTGCCGTGGAGCCGCAGGGTGTCCGCGTCCGCGCGCGGGCCCGGCCCGCCGGTCCCTTCGGGCGGCAGGAAGCCGGGGAACTCGGACCGGACCAGCGCCAGGGTCCGCAGCAGGATCTGCCGGGGGCCCTCCGGGTCGAGGTCGCCGATCCATACCGCTCCAGGCAGGTATGCGCGGAACCTGTCCGGAATCGTCAGCCGGCGCTCGGGGGCGGTACGGGCGCGCTGCTCCGCGCCGTGCGAGTCCACCTCCTCTGCGGGTTCCGTGCGCCAGCCGTCCGGTACCTCCGCGGCGAGCATCCGTACGTACGACGTGAGCGGGACGGTCTGGGTGCCGCCCTGATCGTCGGTGAGGGTCAGTTCGGTGTCGAACCGGACCACCGTGGAGCGTTCGTGGAGCATCAGCTTGGACGTGTCGATCCCGGTGACGGATTCCCCGGGCGTGCTCGTGCGGACGGTACGGGTGCCGGTCAGCCCGGCGTTGGCGGTCAGCCGCACCTGGGAGGTGCCCGCCGTGAAGTTGACGGAGCCGCCGAGCTGCAGACGGTCGGTCTTGGTGAGCTGCCGTCCGGCGGTCGTGATGTGGGCCCGTTCGAACTCGGTACGGCTGAAGTCGTCGTCGCGCACCACCGTCGGGTTGACATGGCGGGCCCTGACGCTGATCACCCCGTGTCGGGTCCCGTCGGCGGAGAAGTACTCCGGTGAGCGGAAGAACCCGTCGGTGGCGTCGTGCATGCCGGCGATCAGGGTGTCGAAGGAGGCGAAGTCCATGAGGACGGCGTGGCTGGGGTGACCCACCTCGGCGAACTCGGCCCCGACGAGCCGGAACACGGCGGACCGGAAGGCGGCGGCGCCCTGAAGCACCTCGAAGTGGGCGCGGCTGCCCAGGCGCACGTCGCCCGCCAGGGTCGGCGTACCGGGGACCGGGGTGGCCGGGACCGGGGAAGCCGGGACCGGGGAAGCCGGGACCGGGGTGTCGGCCGGTTCCCAGGACTGCCAGGCGAGCTGCCCGGCGGCCGTGTTCGCGCTCCGCAGCTGGGAGGCGGTGTCGAGTGCGGCGCGCAGCAGTTCGGCGTCGGCCTCGCGGGTGGCGGTCCGCTCGTTCCAGTACTCCGAGGTGGCGTAGTCGGGGCCGTCCTCGTCCCGGGGCAGGGTACGGGTGGCCTCGCGGGCGACGTTGATGAAGAGGGCGTTCTCCTTGAAGGCGTGCCACTGGCCCCGGCCGCCGCCCGGGAGCAGGACCACCGTGTCCAGGCCGAGGCCGGACAGGAAGGTCACGGCCCGGTAGGAGGAGTGCTTGACGCCTTGGTGGTCGAGGACGGTGGAGCCGACGTAGGTGGTCTCCGCCCTGTTCGCCGCCGACCACGGGCCGCGCAGCAGGGCACCGAAGCCGCGCAGCCCCCCGGTCAGGCCGAGGGCGCCGGACAGGGAGGCGTCCTGTTCGGTCGCTCCGGTCCGGGTGCGGCCGGCGAACTGGGTGGCGCGACGGTCGGTCATCCCGTGGACCCGGGCCTGCCGCTCGCCGTCATCCTCGCGCAGTTCGCGCGTGGCCGTGTCGAACACCCCTCTTCCTACGAGGACTTCGCCGCGCGGGTTGGTCAACTGCGTCCAGCCGGCCGGACGGGCCCGGAGGATCAGGGTGAACGCGGTGTCACCGCTGCCGATGGGGAGGGTGAGCGCGTCACTGATCGCGGCGCGCAGGTCGTTTCCGGCGTTCAGGCCGCTCAGGCGCTGGTCAAGGGCGGGGCCGGCCTGCGCGCGCAGGGATTGCGGCAGCAGGCCGAGTACCGCGTCACGCACGGAGGCGAGCAGCGTGTCGTCGACGATCTCGTACCCCTCGCTGCCGCTGCCGAGCCGGAAGTCCGGGTCGGTGAGGTGGCTGGGCGGCGCGAAGAGCAACAGGGTGTCAACGGCGTCCTGTTCGGCGACCCGGTCGACCGGGGCGTGCTCCGTCGCCGCCTCCCCGAACTCCTCGTGCGGGGCATCCCCCTCGTGGGACAGCGGCCCCACCACCCCGAGCGGGTCGGCGTCGACGGGGACGCGGGCGGGCCCGACGGGTCGCGACCCGGGCTCGGGCACGGGGTCGGGCAGGGGCGCGGGAGCGGGCTCCGGCGGGGCCGAGTGGCGGTTGAGGTCCGCCAGGGGGATGCCCTGGATGCGGGAGACCGTGTTGAACGCGGCCCGGGACACCGGCTCCGGCCACTCGGATGCCATGGCCACGGCGTAGCGGGTCCGCTGGATCCCCTCCAGCGAGGCCGGGCCGAGCTTGCCGGTGAGGACCGCCTGGGTGCGCTGCTTCGGGGTCAGGGTGATCCCGGCGCCGTCGAGCTGGCTCAGGGCGATGGCCGGGCCACTGAGGTCGACGGGCCCGGGCGGCAGGTCGGCCTCGGTCATGGCGGCGGCGACCCAACGGCCCAGCGCCGCCAGGTCGGGCCGTCCGTCGGCGTCGCGCATCCCCGGCTCCAGGGCGTCCCGGGTTTCCAGGGCCCGGAACAGACCCTGCGGGCTCGGGTCGGCCGCCTCGAGGGTGTGCTCCGGGCCCTCCTGGACAACCGGGGTATCGGCCACGCTGCCGGGCTCCGGGACCGCGCCGGACTCCGGCTCGCCCGGGGACTGCGACTCTCTCCGGGACTCCGGCTCCTGCTGCGGCTGCGGTTCGGGGCGGGGCTCCGGCTCGGCGGTGACGGATTCCGGCGTCGCCGGGTAGTCGACCGTGATGACCGCGCTGCGGCCGCTCGTACGCAGCTCCGGCTCGAGCAGGGCGCTCGCCCGGTGCGAGGTGGCCGACCCGGTCGTGGTGAACCTGAACCGGTCCGCCAACCCCGGCTCCGCGCCCAGCGCGCCGAGCTCCTCCGACACCAGACGGAGCAGCTCCGTACCCGCGGCCTCGGCGCGCCGCTCCCCCTTCTGCCGGGCGGCGGCCGAGGAGAGTGCGAGCAGCTGCCCGTTGCCGTACCCCACGATCCGGATGTCCGGCACGGCCCCGGGCACCGCGCGGTGCTCGTGCGCGTACCCGGCGAGCCGCCGCGCCAGCGGGCGCAGCGCATCGGTCTGTGCGCCGCTGATCCGGACGCCTTCGGCGAACATGACGCTGTGAGACTCGTCCGGGCCGGTGGCCGTGGTCCGCTCGGGCCGCGGCAGCGGGTGGTCCCGGAGCACGGGCCCGGAGGCGTGCGCGGCCTCGATGGCGGCGAGCGAGTCCTCCGTGACGACGAGCCCGCCCTCGGGGTCCGCCATGACCCCGTGCTCCTTCACCGCCGTCGAGTCGGCGGAGGAGCGGAACACCGCGTTCTCGGAGGCGTAGCGGTCGGACTCACCGAGGTAGTGCAGCAGTTCGTGGAGCAGGATCTCGTCGGTCTCCCCGAGGTCGAGGTGCAGTTGGTCCGCGTCCGGCAGGAGCTCCCCCTTCGGGGTCGAGGTGACGGTGATCGCCTCGTCGTGCGTGTCGCCCCGCTTCAGCTCGACGCGCACGTACAGCCGGTCGCCGGAGTCCTTGAACCTGTGCCCGCGGTCGTTCAGCGCCTGGTCCAGGATGCCCTGGAGCCGCTGCTCGAAGACCTCCCGGTCGGCGGTGCGCAGGCCGATGACGGGGAGTTCCAGCGTCACGTCGCGGACCCACGCCTCCGGGGTCACCTGGATCCGCCGGATCTGCGACCGGATCAGAGTGGTGTGCCCCTCGGCCATGGTGCGCGACGGGTCGAACCGCTCCGTGCTGAGGTGCACCACCGGGGCGTCGTCCCGGCGCGCGGCCCAGGCGGCGTCGCGACGCAGGGCGGACGGGCCGGGCTCGGGCGCCCAGGGGCCCCGGCTGACCCTTTCCGAGTGCGGAGCCGGCGAGGTCCGGAGTCCCGCCCTGCCCTGCCTGGCGCGGAAGGCGTCGACCAGCGTGTCGATGCCGGCCCGGGTCCGCAGCCGCTCGACCAGCTCGCGGGAGCGGATCAGCTCGGGGGCCTCCTCGGCGTATTCGATCGGGAGCGGGCCGTCCTTGGGCCGGGCGCCGCTGTTCTCCCACACGTAGCCGTTTCCCGAACGGGCCCGGCGCGTGGCCCGCGCGTAGACCAGCAGGTCCACCGTGCCGTCCTCGGGATTCGCGACGTACGTGTAGGAGATGCCGCCCCAGCCCGAGCCGAGGTGGGCGTGCAGGGCGCCGTTGAGGTACGCGGAGCCCTCTTCCGGATTCTTCGCTCCCGAGGCCAGCCTGGACAGGAGCCCCTCGTGTCCGCTGAGCAGGCCCTCGTGCATCCGGTTCGCGTACCGCACGCGGCCGGTGTACTCCCAGGTCGCCGGGGTGACCGGGTCCAGTGCGGTGAAGCGCGCGCGCACCCGCTCGACCCGCTCCTCCACCGCCGCACGGCGCTCGTCGTCGCCCCGGCGCCAAGCCGGCCGGACGGCGTCGCGTACGAGCGCGCGGTTGTCGTCCGCGAGGGCCACGTCGATGGAGCCGAGGTACCCGTCCACGTCCTGGTCCAGGTCCCCGGTGAGGGGTTCCCTCGCGGCGTAGTGGGCGAAGGTGAGGGTGGACGCGTCCTCGGGCTGCTCCTCCAGCAGCTCGACGAGGTCGGGCCGCAGGAGCAGCAGGGCGGCCAGTTCCGGCTGGCCGGGCAGTCGGGTCAGGATCGCGGGACGGTCCACGAGCCAGTCGGTCAGGGCCTGGTCCTGGGCCAGGAGTGCGGCGACGGGCGGGGCGGCCTCGGCGAGGGCCGCCAGCTGTGCGGCCTGCGCCGGTGTCTCGCCCGTCCCGGGCCGCGCCTGCGTGGGCGACGGCACGGGGGTGGGTGCCGGTTCGGGGGCGGCCACATGTGCCGGGGCGGGTACCGGTACGGGATCGGCGTCCGGTCCGGGTTCCGATGTGGTCGCGGAAGCGGGGTGCTTCGCACCGTACTCGTCCACGGCGCGCCGGAGCGCGCCGGAGCCGGCCCTCGCGGTCTTGCCGAGCTTTCCCTTCTTGCCGGTGCCGAGGGCGAGGACGGCGGCCTCGAAGTGCGGCTGCCCGAGGCCGTACCGCAGCAGTTCGGGGTCGCCGAGGAGGGCCTTGGCGAGCGCGGGCTGGGTGTTCAGCAGGGTGGTGAACGCCTCGTCGGCGAAGAGGTCGCGCAGATCCTCGCCAGTCAGCTCCGGGGAGGCTTCGGCCATGCTGTCGAGCAGGTTCGCCCGGCGGGCCGCCTTGGCCAGGAGCGCGGGATCGGCGTTCACCGCCGTGACGAGCGCCGGCAGGTGGTCCAGGGCCCGCCACAGCCGGGTCTGCCGATGAGCGTCGCGTACCAGGACGCGGTGGGCACGGACCAGGGAGAGGACCCCGGGCTTGCGCAACTGGCCGGAGAGGGCCGGTACGGCGATCAGGGCCTCGGCCAGGCCTTGGAGGCCGTGCAAGGCGGGCACCAGGTTCGGGTCGGCGAGGACGTCGGTCGCCAGGCCCATGGCGCCGAGGGGGTGCAGGTCGGGGTGGTGGGCGAGCAGGTCGGCGAATCCGGGGACCTTGAGCATGGCCTCGGGCAGCCGCGGCTCGTCGGCAACCGCGGTCAGAAGGTCGCGGGAGGCCAGGATCTGCTCGGTCACGGTGTGCGCCTGCTCCAGGCCGGCCACCAGGTCGGCGTCGGACAGAAGGCCGCGCACCTCGTCGGCATGGAGGAAGGCGTTGGGGTGCGCCGTGAGCGCGGACGCCAGGATCGGCGCGTCGTAGAGAATCCGGGCAAGGCCCGGGGTGCCCGCGACGGCTGCCAGGAGCGGGCTGTCGGCATCGGACGTCACGGCGCGCACGACCGCGTCGACGCGGTGGACCCGCTCCGGGGCACCGTCCCCGTAGAGGTCGAGCAGTTCCTCGAAGAAGGGGTCGTTGTCCCGCAGCGACGGGAGGAGCCGGAGGCCGTCGCGCAGCAGCGCGTCGGTCATGGCCTCGCTGACCTCGATGAAGCGCTCGGCCGGGGACTTGTAGCCGAAGGCCCCCTGCAGGTGCGGAATCCGCACGAACCGGAAGAGATTCCGGTTGCGGGCGATCTGATTCCCCGAGTCCCAGTCCCGTGCCAGTTCCTCGACCAGGAAGGAGTCCTGGACGAAGGCGTGATGGAGCGGGCCGTTGGTGCGCAGCGCCGCGGTCAGCTCCGTGTTGAGGTGGAGCGCGCGCTGCGCGTGCTTCGAGGGGTCGGTGAGGACGGGGAGGAGGTCCGGCCGGTGGCGGAGGGTGGGGAGCAGTTCCTTGTTCGCGTACAGCAGGTGGAGGAGGCCTTCGTCGGTTGCGACGGCATCCCGCAGTCCGGGGATCTCCTGGTACGCGTCGTGCAGGGAGTCGAGCACGCGCAGGCCGGTCTCGTCCTGGGCGCCGCGCAGCACGTTCCGGGCGGCCTCGTGGGACAGGGCCAGGGTGCGCAACCGGGCGGCGTCGTGCACCGAGATGTCGAGGCCGGTCTCGGTCATGGTCCGTACACCGGCGGCCTTGACCTCGCTCAGCAGGGCGACGCGGTCGTCGACGAGTTCGGTGAGGCGCTGGGGGTGTTGCCGGATGATCTGGGTGACGGCCGGCCCCTCCACCACGGCGTTGAAGATCTCCGCGTCGGTGGCGAGGAGCGGCAGCAGCGGCGCGGCCTGCTCCGTGGCGAGGGCGTCGAGCAGTTCGTCACCGAGCAGGAAGCGCGACCAGTGTCCCGCCGTGCGCGTGGTGGTGGCGCCCGGGGTGTGTGCCGTCTCGGGCGTCTGCGCGGCGGCGGCCGCGAGCGCCTTCAGTACGCGACCGTGCCGACCTCCCGCCCGGGTGGCGGCCGGGGTGCCCAGCAGCGCGTTCACGACGAGCGGGAATCGCGCCGCCAGTTCCAGGAGCGCCGTTTCGCCCGCCGTCAGCGCGGCCAGGGCGTCCGGCACCTCGTGCAGCAAGCGCATGAGGTCCTGGTTCTCGTTGAACACCGAGAGCAGCAGGCCGTCACGGCCGGCAGCCGCCACGAACCCCTCCGTCGCGGTCGCGACGGCGTAGGAGTTGGCGCTCACCATGGCCCGGAGCATCCATGCCCCGCTCCGGTGGTACGTCTCCGCCAGCTCGGGGCGGCCCCGCAACCTCTCCGCGAGCACGAGGAGTTCGTCGGTCAGCGCGGGGCTGATTCCCTGGACCGACGGGTGGCGGAGCATCGCCCGGAGCACGCCGGGGACGAGCAGTGCGTCCTCGTGGTTCAGGAGCAGGGAGCGGGCGTCCGCACCGTGTGTCGGGTGCAGCAGGCGCCGGTACTCGTGGGGTGCGGAGAGCAGATCAGGGCTCTGCGTCAGGATCCTCGTCAGTTCCGGTTCTGCGATCAAGCTCCCGACGAGGTTCTGGTGCCCGGTGAGCGCGGTGCGCAGGACCCGATGGAAAGCGGGCTCGGTCCCTTGATCGGCGTCCGGCCGGGACGTGGACTCCTCTTCGGTGGGCTTCGGGGCGGCCGAGGCGAGCGCCCGCTCCAGGGCTCCGCGGTCTTTCGAGGTCAGGGCCTTGGCGAGGGCATTCGGCTGATCCGAGAGCGTCGCGGCCAGTTGGGGGTTGGCGTAGGCGGCCCGCAGCAGCCCGGGGTCGGCGGCCAGCTCCTTGCCCAGTTCCGGCACGTCCAGGAGTACGTCCGAGAGGAAGGGGTCGCTGTCGAGTACGGACAGCGTTCCGGGGTCGAGGTGCGCCGCTGCCAGCATGCCGGGGACGCCCAGCACGGTCTTGATCTGTGCCGGGTGGGTTCGCATCGCGGACAGCAGGGGCCTGTCGGTGAGGAGCCGGTGGATCTCGTTCGAGTCGGCGAAGGCCTCCAGGTGGTCGAACATCTCGTACTGGAGGTCCAGGCTGTCCTTGATGGCGCCGAGCACCCGCAACAACTCGGCCTTTCCGTCCGTACCTTGGGCATCGAGGTCGATGAGCAGGGCCGCGAAGTGCGGTACGTCGGCCACGAGGTGGTTCGTCAGGGACAGCTGGTCGTGCCCCATGACGAGCCTCACCAGCTCGAGGTTGCCGTCCAGCCCCATGACCACCCGGTGGTTGCGCAGGACGATGTGGCGCAGATTCCGGTCAGTCTCCAGCTCGCGCAGCATGTACCCGTCGCCCAGGATCCGTTCCACGGCGGCGCCGTCGCGCAGCAATGGCCCGACCTCGCCTTGCAGATCCGGGTTTCCGAGCGTGTCCAGCAGATCCGGATGGGCAGCGAGCAGCGCGATGAGCCAGGGATGATCGTCGACGGCCTTCGCGAGGTCCGCGGAGCGGCCGGCGGCGTCCATGACCCCCCGCTCCCGGGCGAGCCCGGTCAGCGTGGCCGGGCCCAGGTTGTAGGGGCTGTCGGGATGCAGCTGGTGGGAGAGCAGGAACGCGACGACGCCCCCGTCGAGGACGAACTCGGGATGGCTCCGGGACAGTTCATCGGCGTAGCCGAGCAACGACGGCACCGCTTCGGCGACGAACTCCGCGCGCGACTCAGGGGTGGAGCGATCGTTGCCGGGGTTCCACGCGCGCCATTGGTCGTAGGCGTCGCGGATGAGTTCGTGCGCATTCTCGGGGGACAGTCGAATGCCGTTGAACAGCCCCCCTGCCTCGGAGTTCGGGGCGGCTGCGGAGCCGGCGGCGGCCGGGGTGGCCGCAGTGGCCGTGCCGGGCCCGGTGGAGGTTCCGGGTTCCTGGCCCCCCGGCTCGGCCGCAGTGGCCCTCTTCTTCGCCTTCTTCTTGGCGGAGGACTTGGCTCCGGCGAACAGGCCCGGCCGCTCCGGCGGGAGGTCCCCCATCAGGCGCTGCGCGAGGGCTCGGGCACCCTCGGTGTCACCGGGCCAGGTGTAGAGGTGATGCGCGACGCGGCGTACGACCTGGTCCTCGGGCTTGAGGCGCTCGTACGAATCGGTGTCGCGGTCGATCGTCGCGGGGAGCCTGCGCAGCGGGCCCACCAGGGCGCGCGCGTCGGCCAGCGCCGACTCCATGGCCTCCCCGACGGCCTCCCGCCGGGCGCTCGCCCAGAGCCGGTCGAACGCCGCCGGGTCGAACGGCAGGTCGGCGCGGCGTGCGGTGGTCTCGGCGGCGTCGTTCGCCTCGTCGAGGAGTCGCGCGGCGGCCGTCCGGGCTCCCTCGGTGTCTGAGGGATCGAGGAAGAGGTGCGCTGCTGCGGTCTCGGTGAGCGTGGCGCGCTGCTGCGGGGTGACCGTGGCGCCCTTGTCCGTGAGCAGGCCGTCCACCACAGTCCCGGCCTGCCGGGAGGCCTCGGCTGCCTGCTCCGCCTGCTCCCGCACCGACGGAGCCGGTTCCTCCCCGGGGGGCGGGGTCTTGGTGTCGAGCTCCCACGCGGCGGTACCGGGGCTCCCGCCCCGCGGTCCGAACCCCAGATCCCAGCCCCACTCCTCCACCAGCTCGGCGATGTTGATGTGGTCGGGCCGAGTCAGGACAGGAGCTTGCGAGGCCCGTCTGGCCAGATAGTGGGCCAGACCCTGGCCGGGGTACGTCAGTCCCTCCCAGCTCACCCGGTAGTGGGCGGCGACCGCCAGGAGCCAGCCCTTGCCCTGCGGGTGGGCCCCTGCCTCGGGGTGCCTGTCGCGGGCCCCCAGCGTCCAGCCCGCCGAACGCGCCAGATCACGCGCCGCCCGGTCTCCGCCCTCGCGCAGGGTCGGCCCGAGAACGACGGAGATGTGGCGGGGATCCGCACCGAGGTCGCGGGCCATCTTGTAGAGGCGGACCGGCGTCAGTCCCATCTCGACGGCGATCCTCGGCAGGTCCTCCGGGACCCGTCCGATGGTATCCGCGAGTTCGAGGAGGTCGTCGGCCTTGCGCAACCCCAACTCCCGCCGCAGCCGGTCCACGGCCTTGACGTCGAACCATTGGTACGCGAGGAGCCGGGCCGTGCGCTGCCGGTTCGCCCGCAGGTGTTTGGAGACGAACGAGACCAGGGCCGGTGAGCCGGCCGGGTCCGCCCTGTAGGAGGGCAGCTCCGACTGCTGCTCCACTGAGCCGGCACGGTCCGCCGTGTAGGAGGGCGGCTCCGGCTCCGGCTGCTGCTGCGCGGGCGATGCGCCGGCCTCCTCGTACGCCGGCGGGGGCGGCGTACCGGGCTCGTTCTGAGCGACCTGCTCGGCGGGGTCCGGCTGAGGCAGGAGCGGAAGGGATTCCGCGAGGTCCACGGCGTCGGAGTCCGCGTAGGCGAGGTCCGAGTTCTCGTCGTCCGGAAGCCGATCCCAGCCCTCGTCCGAGGAGACGGAGGAGACGGAGGAGATGAAGGAGGAGGTGTCGGAGTCGTCGTCGGGAACGGTGCCCGGCTCCATCACCGGACGGGCCGGTGCGGGGTGCGTCGCCGTGTGCGGGAACAGCGGGTCTTCGAGCAGTTGCACCGCCCAGGCGCGGGCCTCGGCACGGCGGGCGGGGTCGGTGCGGAGCCCGGCGTCGCTGTAGAGAAGCTCCGTGAGGCGGCGGGCAGCGCGGGCGTCGTTGTCGAGCTCGGAGAACGGAGTGGCAGTGAGCGGGTCGGTGACCCGGCCGTGCTCGACGAGCAGCGACCGCGCCGCCGCGGCGGCCCGCGCCAACTCGGCCGTGTCCGCTTTGATTTTGTCCCAGCGAATCTGGAAGGAGCGCTCCGACACCCGAGTGCCGTCGCGGTCGTCGTCCCGGTCGTTGACGAAGGTGTCCGGGTCCGTCTCTGTCGTGGACACGGCGACGGGCACTGCTTCGGGTTCCACGGAGGACTCCGTGACCGGACGGGCCGGAGCGGGGTCGCCGAGCAGGTGCAGGGCCCAGGCCAGGGCCTCGTCGCGACGGGCCGGGTCCTTGTAGAGGTCGCTGTCGCCGTGCAGGATGACCGCGAGGCGGCGGGCCGCCCGGTCATCGCCGTCGAGGTCGGAGAACGGAGTGGCAGTGAACGGGCCGACGACCCGGCCGTGCTCGGCGAGCAGCGACCGCGCCGCGGTGGCAGCGCGTGCGAACCCGACCGTGTCCGTGGGGAGTTGCTCCCAATGGCGCTGGAAGGCTTCTGCCGAAAGCCGGGCTGCCTCGGGTGACTCCTCGGGCCTGGCCGCCGCCAGCCACCGGTCGCGGTCGCGTCCCTGCTTTTTGGTGCGGCGGGCCCTCGGCAGGCGGGCGACCGTCACAGGGCGACCGTCCGGCGAGCCTACGAGCATCATGCTGCCGTTCGGCTGCACGACGTTGATGGTCAGCCCGTAGACCTCTCCGGCCACCAGGGGAAGGACATCGTCCGTGGCGTCGGACGCGGACGTGTACGTGCGCATCGCGTGCGCGAGCGAGCGCCGGTTGTCGTCGCCCCAGGTGTTGTGCACGGCCCGGAGCTCTTCCTTGTAGATCTCCGACCGCGTCAGCGGGTCTCCGAGCCGCAGCCGGTCCGCCGTACGGTCTGCGGCGACGGCTGCCTGCGCCTGGCTGTCGACGGCCTCCCACAGCGGGCGCGAGCCGGTCCCGGGGTCTGCGCCCAGATCGGCGACGAGGGCGTCCGCCAGGTGGGCGCGGATCTCAGCCGGCGTTCCGGTGACGAGATCGGGGGCGGATGCCTCGAGCGCGAGGACGAGGCTGTCCTGGCCGGGGGCGGTGGCACGCGGGACGACGCCCTGCGTGATCAGCGCATCTTGCTGACTAACCGTAAGTTCGCTCTGGCCAGGCACCTCCTGGTCCGGGGAGCCCAATCCGGCGAAGGTCCTGGTGTCAGTGAAGTCGGTGGTACTGGTGTCGATGGTGCTGGTGTCGAAGGTGCCGGTGTCGAAGGTGCCGGTGTCGAAGGTGCCGGTGTCGAAGGTGCTGGTGTCGAAGGTGCTGGTGGTGTCCTGGCCGCCCGGGACCGACACCGGGTCCGACGGGTTCGCCGGGTTGGTTCCGGGAGCGGGGTCGGTGCCGAACTCCTGGACCGTGTCCCCCTCGACGGTAGGGACCTGGAACCGCACGGGCTGCTGTCCGGGGCGCTGCCCGTCGGGGGTGACGTCACCGCCAACGGGTCCCGTACCGGGCGGGACTCCCGTGCTTCCCGGGCCGGTCACCGGGAGTGGACGGCCTTCCTGTCCACCCGCCGGGTCTGCGACGAACCCCCCGGGCCGGTTCGGGACCTGCCAGGTGTCCTGGCCCGCGTCGCTCCGGACGACGTCCGGGATGGGCATCGACGGCCCGGACGAAGGGGTGTCGCCGCCGGGCTGGTAGGTGGAGAGGTCGGGGAGGTCCTGCGTGTCGGTGGCCACGACCGGCTGGCGGCCGGATCCGCTGCTGTTCCAGCTGCCGTTCCCGTTCGGGTTCCCGCTGCCGTTCCAGCTGCCGTTCCCGTTCGGGTTCGCGGTGCCGTTTCCGTTGCGGCTGGGGTTTCCCCCGCCGGTTCCGTTCGGGTCGCCGACGCTCGATGTCGTGAGGGGCGGACGGCGGGACCCGCCGCTCGTGTTGGTGTCCGTACGGGGCCCCGTGCGGCCGTTCGTGTCGTTGCCGTTGTTCGTGTCCACGCTCCGGGGCGAACCGGGGTCCGAGTCCGGGTTCGCGCTTCGGGGCGGCCAGTTGTCGGAGCTGGAGTTCACCCCGTCGGGGGTCGGCGGCGGCTTCAGGAACTTGTTCCTGAGCCAGCTCGCCCCGCCCGCCGCGCCATGCTCCAGGTTGCGCTCGACGACGCCGCTGCTGCCGGCCCCCAGGAACGTCGACCAGGTGAACCCGTAGCCTTCGAAGAACACGCCCATCGCCGCCGCGCCGAGGCTCTCACCAAAGCCCTCGGACACGAAGTCGTTGGCGTTTTCGTAGCCCTCCTTGATCACGCGGTCGAAGTTCGTCGGGTTCTTGATGCCGCCGAAGTCCTTCGGGTTCTTGCCCAGCTTGGACAGGAGATCCTTGCCCTTGTGGAACGCGCCGCCGAGTATCTCGCCGAAGGCGCCCGCGAAGAGCCCGAAGAGGCCGTCCTTGCCGATCGACCCCCAGTCGAGGGACTCCCGCCTGAAGGCCTTGTTGCCGAAGACCTTGTTCGCGAGCTGGACTGCGAACGAGAGCAGCGCCTCCTCGAACGCCTCGAAGACGCCCGGCAGCACCTTGACGCGCTGGAGGAGCTGGAGGATGCCGGCCAGCACGGCCACCCGGGCCTGGTTCAAGATCTGGGTCTGGAGGCCCGCCAGGCCACCGAAGCCGAACGCGGCCAGGAACGCCACCCAGGCCAGCAGCGCCAGCATCTGGATCAGGGCGGCCAAGACCTGCCAGTACATCTCGTAGATCTGCCGTGACTTGTCCTCCAGGTCGAGGCGCACACCGTGCAGTTGCCCCATGAAGTCGTCCAGGCGCGACTTCCCCCGGCCGGAGGTGAAGCTGTTGACGACCCCCTCGAACTGCTTGCGGGCCTCCTCGGGCATGCCGTCGGCGATCTTCAGGCTGACGTTCCTGGCCATCTCCATCATCGAGTCGATGTCCCGCGCGAGCCGCTCATGGACCTGCCCGGCATCGAGGGCCTTCTGCGGCAGCGCGCTCGGAGGATCGTCGCCCGTCAGGATCTTGACCAGAACCCTGGCCCATTCGGGCCAGCCGCCGAGTCCGGGGTCAATGGCGGGGCTCATCCGCGGGGTCCCGACCGGCCGTCATTCCCCTTCTTGATCGAGGAGAGGACGTCGTTCTGGCGGTTGAGGTATTCGTTGGCGTTCTTCGTCGTGCCGTTCGCGAGCTCCGTCAGGGCCTCCGCGATGGCCTCCAGCGTCTGACGCGTGGTCTTGACGGTTTGCAAGTAGATCGGGCCCGCCTTCTTCGCGAACTCGTCGTCGCCCGTCCCGTACCAGGTGATGGTGTCGTTCACACCGTCGTTGTACCTCTGCACCACGTTGTCCACGTACGTCGTGAAATCGTGCAACACCTTGGACGCGTCGAGGACGTCATTGGCAGACGCTACGAAACTCGAGGGCATGCCTACTCCAGGTGTCGTGCGATGGCGCGGTGGTAAGGGGTACTCTGCGCCCCGAAATCTGCGGGCGCTTACGTCAGTTGACGCAATCGATTACGGGTCTGGCACGCCGGCGGGCCGACCGCTCAGTCGTGCGGGTCGCCGTCCACCTCGTCGTAGAGGGCACGGCCCCGCTGCCGGCGCCGGCCGCCGGGGCCGCCGGCCGCCCCCTCGGGCTCGGGGGGCGCCGCCGGGCCGAGGAACTGCCCGATCAGGGCGCCCCAGTCGGCCTGGGTTCCGGGGATGCCGGGCAGTTCGGGCATGCCGGGCATGGAGCTGAGGGCGTTCACGCTGTCGGTGAGCGGCTTGACCGCCTCGGTCACGTCCCGGGAGGCGAGGGACCGGGCCTTGTCGAAGGCCTCCATGACGGAGGCCGCCAGCTGCGCGGCGGCCATGCTCCGGTAGCGGCTCTCCAGGAAGCGGATGGAGGCCATCTCGCCGGTACCCGCGACGGTCACCTCGACGCAGCGGTCCTTGGAGGTCGCCGAGACCCTCATGCCGCGGACCTGCTCCTGGGCCTGGGCGGCCGCCCGCTCCGAGGCGTCCAGGTCTGCGATCGCCATGGCCAGGCGCTCCTCGAGCGAGTGCTGCGGCGAGCTCATCGGGCCTCTCCTGTCATGAAGGCGTTGTTCTTCGCTCCGGTGGTACCGGGCTCCTCCCGGCCGAGGACGGCAGGGTTGCCTTCGTCCTCCGTGCCCCAGACGTCCTCTTCCTCAGCCAGCCAGTTGGCCCGCTCGCGGTCGGAGCTCTGGGTCTGCTGGCCGCCCTGCTGGCCGCCGGGCGGGGGCATGTACGGGGGCGTGCCGCCGGTGCCCTGGGCGCCCGGGCCCTGAGCCATGCGGTTGGGGGAGCCCGCGGGGTCGCCGACGAACTCGCGGACCCGGTCACCACCGCCCAGTGCGCCGCCCGCGCCGCCCATACCGCCGGCTCCCATGCCGGGGGGCATCAGGGGCGGGGCCCCGGTCGCGGGGTTGCCGCCCGGCACGCCGCCGAGGGCGTTGGGGTCGCTGCCGAGGGCGTCCACACCGTAGTCGGGGAAGTCGGTGGACAGGTCGTAGCCGGCTTCCTCGTAGCTGGGCGGGTTTGCGAGGAGCGAGTTCCCGCCGCCGCCACCGTACGTACCGCCACTTCCTCCCGGTACTCCGCCGCCCGCTCCGGACACCCCGGGGAGGTCGAAACCGGGGCTGTTGAGGCCGGGGAGCTGCGGGGTGGTCAGGGGGAGGTCGGGGCGCTCCCCCAGCGGTTTGCCGTCCGGGCCCAGGTACGAGGTGTTGCCGTCGGGATCGGTCAGGGTGACGACCCCGCCCGGGTGCAGCACGCGCTTGGTGCCGTCGGGTTTGACTGTCGTGGTGGTCCCGTCGGGCTTGGCGGTGACCTTCGTACCGTCGGGCTTCTCCGTCAGGATGGTGCCGTCGGGGCTGCGGGTGACCTTCGTACCGTCCGGGCTGGTGGTGAGGACACTGCCGTCGGGCAGGACGGTCCGGGTACTGCCGTCGGGGAAGGCGACCGGCGTACCGGAGCCATCCCGGTTCTGGAGGGTGGGCGGCTTGGATCCGAGGAGCGTGGAGTTCGGCAGACCGGGAATGACGGGGCTGCCGTCGGGGTTTGTGCCGCCGGGGAGCTCGCTGCCGGGAAGGCCAGAGCCGGGGAGACCCGATCCAGGCGGGCCCGCGAGGTTGACGTTCGGGGCGGGCACCCGGGTGGTCGTGTTCGGGTTGCCGCTGCCGCCGGGACCTCCTGAACCGGTGATGCCCGGTATACCGCCGGGAACCCCGCCCGGCACGTTCAGGCCGGAGCCGTTGTTCAGCCCGCCGCCGGAGCCGTTACCGCCGGGGTTGTTGAGATCGGGAGGGGGCGCGTTCTTGAGGAACTCCTTCGGGTCGGGAATCCCGCCGTCCTCCCCGCCCGTACCGTCCTTCCCCCCGGTTCCGTCGGCCCCGTTGCCGCCCTTGTCGTTCAGGTCGTTGAGCTTGGGGGGCGGCGGGATCTTCGTCTCGTTGTTGCCGCCCTTGCCGTCGTCCCCGCCGAGGCCCAGCTTCCGCAGGATGTCTTCCCAGCTCTGGTCGGAGCCGTCGCCGCCCTTGCCGTCCTTGCCGCCGTTCTTGTCGTCCTTGGCGTCGCTGCCGATCGGCGAGGTGTTCCTGGTCACCAGCGGGTTGGTCAGGACGGCGGTGGCGTCGACGAAGGCGTTGTTCACTTCGCTGAGTTCCCTGTTGCCCGCCGGCAGCAGCATCGACTCGACGGCGTCGTTCCAGAGCTTGATCGCCAGCTTGCCGATGTTGCCCCAGCTGTCGATCTGGGTGAGATCCCCCCAAGTGGGGTGGTTCTGCTGGAAGGAGGGGCCGGCGAGCACGTCGTAGCCGTCATTGCCGCTCTGGTCAAGCAACACTTGGCTGATGTTGTTCGCCTGGATCCAGAGGGCGACGTCGTAGATCAGGTTCGACAACGCCAGCATCGGGTTGGACACCGGGTTCGCGGCCCACTGGTACCAGGCCATGACCAGGTCGTAAGCCGACTGGTGGACCGCGTTCGCCGCACCGATGAGGGAATCGCCCTGCTTGGTGAGGGAGGCGCCCCGCCCGTTCACCGGCAGCAGGGCGTAGTTCTTGGCCGAGAAACCGGGCGGGAGGAGCTGTTCCTTGTAACCCTTGTAGTTCTCCTCCATCCGCCTGATCAGGGCGGCGAACGCGTCGGCGGCCGTTCCCTTCATGTCCGCGTCCTTGTGCCCGAGGGAGTCGGCCCACTGCTTGAGGACGGCCTCCTCGTCATTGAAGTACTGGAAGGTGCGGTCGTAGGCGCCGGCGACATCGGAGAACGACCGCAGGTTTACGGCGTTCTGCGGTTCGATCACGAGACCGCCGTAGGAACGGCCCTGCGTGGAGAAGGGGTTGTTCACGATCCCGTTGAGCATGTTCAACGGGCCCAAGATGTAGTTGTCGAGCGGGGTGCCCGGCGGAGACGGGCGCTCGGACGGGTTCCACAGGAAGTCGATCGAGATCTTCTTGAGTTCGGCGTAGCCGCGTGGGCCTATTGGGCCCGTGTAGTAGGCGAGTACGTACGAGTGGCCCTCCACGTTGGGGCCGACGGTCGACAGTTTGTCCACTACGGCGAAATCGCCGAGCGTTTCGACCTTCACGTTCATCAACGGGGTCTTCTCGTCGGTACCGGCGAGATCCTCGAAAAGGGTCGAGCGGTCGGGCATCGGATAGCCCGTCAGCAGCTGGACCGCCGAGGCCCACAGGTCGGCAGGCATGGATACCCTCCGCTCTTCCTTCTGGTGCGGTCCGGTCGCTGAAGGCGCCGGTCTTGGTCCGGTCGCTCAGGCGCCGGTCTTGGTCGGGTCGTTCGGCGGTTTGGTCGGGTCGTTCGCCGGGCTGCCGGCCGACTTGATCGTGTTGAGGAACTCCTGGGCCTTGATGTCGTCGAGAGTCCCCCCCTGCTTCTTGAGGAACTCCTCCACCATCTTGAGGAGGGTGTCCTTGATCTCCTGCGACAGGTTCGTCATGTTCTGGAGCATCGTGTCGATGCTCTGTGTGAACTTGAGCGTGGTGCTGTTGAGGGTCGATCCGTGCACCGTGTCCCCGCCCGACATCAGCCCTATCGCCAGCGGCTTCGTGAGCGAGAAGGTGTCCGGGTTGGTGTAGCCCCGGGCGATGTTGCGGGGCGAGAGGGCGGTGCCCGAGTCCTTGCCGAGCTCTTCGATCACGGCAAGGAACTCGGTGAGCGGCCCGTTGATGAAGGCGTTGATCGCCGGGGTGTCGAGCTGGGTGAGCTGCGCCTGGGTGGGCACCGGGATGCTCCCTGGGTCCGGAGGGTGGTCAGTAGACCTGGAGGTTGCCCCAGTCCTGGGCCAGGCCACGGTCGAGGACGCCGTAGCCCTCCGCGATGTCGCTGAGCAGCTTGCCGCTGCTGGCGACGGCCTGCGCCGCGTGGTCGACGTAGCCGTGCCACTCGACGAACTTCTCGTTGAAGGCGCCCTTGTCCATACCGACGCAGCTGTCGGCCCACTGGGCGATGGCCTGCTGGAGGTTGTTCAGGACGGTGTCGATCGCCTCGCTCGCGTTGATGAGCTGGGCGGTCACGCCATCGGTCGTGGCGTAGTGAATGCTGATGGATCCGTGATCATAACTGGCCTCGGGCACGAGGTCCTCCTTCGTCTTCGTCTGCTGCCGGATGGGGCGCGGAGCGGCGGCGGGCCGTCAGGATGGTTCCGGGACCGCCGGGCAGGGCCGGACCGATCAGCCCTTGAGGCCGGCGATGGCGTTCTGCATGCGGGTGATCTGGCTGGTGGTCGTGTCCTGGAGGTCGCCCTGGCGGCCGGAGTTCCTGATCATGGTCTCCTTGACGCTTTCCAGGCCCCGCTCCACCTTCATCACGTCTGCGTCCCATGACGCCAGCAGGTCCTGGTACGCCTTGCCGTCGGCGCCGCCGTATCCGTTGGGGCCGACCAGGTCGTTGGCCGAGGACTGGACGATGCCCCGGATCCGGGTGATGTCGTCGTGGGCGTTCTGCATCAGCTCGGAGACCTTGAGGTTCGCCTCGACTACGGTTTTGTATGCTCCGCCGGGAATGTCATCGGGCATCGGGATCACCCTTTCCGTGGTGTGTTGGTCCTGGGGTTCGAGTCTGCTTCCACTCGCCCCCCGGGCGAATCCGTCGCGTGACGTACCTGCAGCCGCAAACCCGGATCTACGTCAACTTCCCGACCCGGCCGCCACGTTGCCGGCCTGCGTGGGCCGGCTCCCCGGCGTCGACTCCGGGGTGTCGGCGGCGCCCGGGCAGCTTCTGCGCGGGGCGCCCGAGTCCGCGGCGGGAGCCTTGGCGGCCGCCGCGGGGTCCAGGGTCGCGCCCGTCGGCAGGGTCATGAGCAGGGCCGAGGGCAGACCGCGTACGTCGGCGGCCGTGTAGCCGAGCGCCTCCAAGGCCCCGCCCGCGGCGACCGGGTAGCGTACGCCCGAGTCGGTGACGAGGAAGACGGTGTCGCCCATCCGGGTGCCCGCGCTGCTGAGAGCCTGGATCAGGGCGCCCTTGCCCGGCGGCACCTCCACCCGGTCCACGGGCAGGCAAGCCGGGGCCACCCTGTCGGCCGGCGGCTGCGCCACATGGTCCTCGGCGACGGCCGCGGGGGCGAAGGCGACGCTGACCCCCATGCCCTTGCCGTCGCTCGGCCGGACCATGGCGCAGGGCTCGGTGCCGGCGGGGATCGGGACCAGGCGGGGCGGCGAGGCCGGCAGGTCGGCGCCGGCCGGGCGGCCCGTCGCGGGCGCCAGGTGGCCGCGGGCGGCCTCCGCCCCGACCGTACGCGCGACCGGGGTCTGTCCCTTGTACGCGACTTTGCGGGTCTCCGGATCGCCGAGGACGAGGGCGGTCTCCGTCTCGGTCAGCGGAGTCAGCCCCTCGCGCAGCAGCAGGTGGAACTGGCTGGTGGCACCCGGGACTTCCACCTTGAAGACCTGGCCGATGCGGGTCGGGTGCCCGTCGAGCGCGGGTCCGGATTCCCCGCGGCCCGGTACGGCGGGCGCGGCAAGATCGGCGGCGGCGGGGAGCGCGACGAGGAAGGCCGCGGAGACAGGGTGGGCCACGGCCGATCCGTAACCGAGCGAGGTGGCCGCGCCTGTGGCCTCCTCCAATAGGTGACGTTCCCCTCCCAAGAGCACCGAGCGGCGCCCGTCGGGTCCCTCGACGAGGAGCCCCTCGCCAGGGCCCAGCGGCCGCTCGCCCTCGGCGGCACCGAGGGCGAGCCGCGTGCGTACCACCACCTCCCCGGAGGTCTGCCGGGTGGTGGCCGCGCACACCTGCCAGGGGGAGGACAGCAGGGCGGCGCGGCCGGGGAGGTAGTCGGGGGCACTGGGGATGCCCACGGGCGGGCCGTGCGGGGCGTCCTTCGTGGCCTTGCTGCTGACCGTCGCGGACTTCATGTCGCCGCCGAGCAGGAGGCGCGCGGAGGCGTAGTTGAGGACGGGGCGCAGGCGGCCCTGGTCGTACACGTACCGGTTCCCGGTGTCCTTCTCCAGCACCAGGGTGCCCTCCGCCCGCCAGCTGGTCGAGCCGCCCGGGGAGAAGAGGCCCCAGAGGGCCGAGACGAGAACCGCGGCCACGCCGATCGCCAGCCCGAAGGTCATGCCGCGGTTGGTGCGCCCGCCCGGGGTTTCCAGGTGGTCCGGGTTGGCACGGAGCATTCCGGAGGTGAGCCGGCCCATCTGGAAGAGATGGGCCTGTACCTGGTCGCGCCTTGACTGCACGGGGCCCTCCGGCCTGCTCGTCGGTGTTCGGGATGTATGCCGGGGCGGGGAGGCGGTGCCGGCCGGGAGGCGGGCGGGGCGGGTGTCAGCCGGTCAGCTCGCGTGCCAGGCCGTACACACCCAGGACCCACAGAGCGAGGGGCAGCAGGGCGAGCGCCACCAGGGAGTGCAGGAGTTCCGCCGCGCGCCCCCAGTACGGCACCAGCCGTCGTCCCGGTACGGTCCAGATGGCGATGGTGAGGACGATGGCGAGGGCCACCAGGACCGCCACCAGGCCGAGCCTGCCGCCGTCGCCGAGGGCCCCGGCCGAGGCCATGGCGAGGACGGCGACACCCCAGACGCCGGGGGCGAGGATCGACACCCGCTGCCAGACGCTGCCGAGCTTGCGGCCGTGCAGGAGCAGCAGCACCGTCAGGGTGGCCGCGGTGACGGCCTGGGCGAGGCCGAAGTGCTCGGCGAGGACGGTGACGCAGACGGCACAGACGAGGCCGGTCGCGGCGTACAGGGCGGTGAGCCAGGCGTTCGCCGTCGCCGCGCGCCGGGCCACGTCCTCGCTCGGGTACGGTTCGATGGACTGCTGGAGTTCTTCGGGCGAGGTGGGCAGGGGCCGCATCTGCATGCCGGACATCCGGAAGGCGAGCGCGGGGACGAACCCGCCGAGGATCACGGCCCCGACGGCGGTCACCGCGGCGACGTGGGGGGCCGGGAATCCGGTGGCGGTGATCAGCCCGCCGGCGGCGGTGGCGAAGGCTGCGACCACTCCGACGGAGAGGAAGACGGCCGCGGAGGCGCCCACCACGGACAGGGCGAGGACGGCGCCGCCGGCAGCGGCGGCCCCGCCGGAGAAGAGCCGGGGGCCGAGCAGTTCCGCGCCGGGCGGTCCGCCGGGCAGCAGCCAGCCGGCCAGGGTCAGGAAGGGGACGGCGGCACAGCCCAGCATGACCGCGGTGAACGCGTCGCCGACGGCCCGGCTCGCGGTGCCCGCGCCCGCCAGGAGGAGTACGCCGCACAGCGCGGCGGTCAGGCCCCGGTCGACGGGCGGCAGTCCGGGCATGGCCAGGACCAGGGCCACGGCGGTGAGGAGGGTGGCGGCGACGACCCGGACGAAGGTACGGCTGCTGGACTCGGTCCAGTCCCCGCCGAGGCGTCCCATCACGGTGGCGACCCCGTCGACGATGTCGTCGAAGTGGGCCTCGGGCATGGCGTCGGCGGCCGACCGCAGGTAGAGGGTCTCGCCGTCGCGCACCTCCAGGGTGGACAGCGTGCCCTCCGCGTCCAGCGGAGCCTCGCCCAGGCGCTGGAGCACCCAGCCCTGTCCTTCGACGGTGGTCTCCTCGGCCGCAGTGCCGGCGAAGCCGAGCAGCGCCGGCAGCAGGTCGGACACGGGGATATCGGTCGGCGCCGCCAACTCGACTCTCCGATGCGGCAGTTGAATGGTCAAGCGGCTCAGCCCGGCGAGGGGACTCTCACTCATGGGGCGCACACTACGTGCGGATGAGCGCTCGCCCCTTCCGACGAATGACGCAATTTCGCGGCGGGGATGACGGTGTTCTCCCGCGACCGGTCCGGGTGCGCCGGGCCGCGGCCTAGGGTGCGGAAACCCGTAGCGCCGCGCCGGCGCGCGCAGACGAAGGAGCAGTCCGTGAGCGTGGTCCTCTTCCGCAGGCCGGCCCGCCGGCGCGGACCGGAGATGCCGGACGGAGAGCTGAACCTCCAGGAGCCGCCGGTCCTCGCCGAGGCCCAGCCGAACGCCGGTGGCATCTGGACGTTCCTGCCCATGGGCATGATGTCGATGTCGATGATGTTCATGTTCCTGCGGCCGGGCGCGGGCGGAGTGTTCATGTACGTGGCGGTCGGCATGATGGCCACGGGCATGGTGGCGATGCTGGTCGGTCAGGCCATGCAGCGCCGGGGCGAGCGCAAGTCGAAGATGAACGGGGAGCGGCGCGACTACCTGCGCTACCTGTCGCAGGTCCGGCGGCGGGTGCGCAAAGCCATCGTGGAGCAGGGCGAGGCCCTGGCCTGGCGCCATCCCGAACCGGGAGCGCTGTGGTCGCTGGCGCGCTCCAGCCGGCTGTGGGAACGGCGGGTGAGCGACGAGGACTTCGCCGAGGTGCGCATCGCGCGCGGATCGCAGCGGCTGGGGCTGCGCCTGGCGCCGGTGACCACCCGTCCGGTGGAGGACCTGGAACCGCTGACGGCGCACGCGCTGCGCTGTTTCGTGGAGGCGTACGCGCAGATACCCGACCAGCCCATCGCCGTGTACCTGCGGGCGTGGTCGCGGGTGCTGGTGCGCGGGGAGCCGGAGGAGGCCCGGGCCTTCGCGCGGGCCGTGCTGGGGCAGTTGGCGACCCTGCACAGCCCGGACGACCTGTGGATCGCGCTGTGCGTCTCGGACGAGGTGAAGGAGGAGTGGGACTGGGCGAAGTGGCTTCCGCACGCACTGCACCCGCAGGCCACGGACGGCGCGGGGCCGACCCGGATGGCCGCCCCGGCGGTCGGTGAACTGACCGATCTTGTCGGCGCCGAGTTCGCCGAGCGCCCGCCCTTCGATCCGACCGCCTCGCCCACCCGGGAGGAGCCCCTGGTGGTCGTGGTGATCGACGGGGGCAGTGTGTCCACGGGGCACCGGTTCGACGGCGCGGGGTTCCGCAACTGCGTGGTCATCGACCTCTCCGGGGAGCTGCGCTGGCGGCCGGGCCGCACCACGCTGCGGCTGGGGCTGACCGAGGGCCGTGTCGAGCTCGTCCGTACGGACAGCAACCGGCGGGAGCAGTCGACGGTGCTCGGCGTCCCCGACGCGCTGGGGCCGAACGCGGCCCGGGCGCTGGCCAAGGAGCTGGCGCCCTTCCGGGCGACGACGGGCGGGGAGTCGGCCGAGCCGCTGGCCTCCGACATCCAGCTGACCGGGCTGCTCGGCATCAACGACCTGCGCCGCCACGAGCCGGCCACCCTGTGGCAGCGGCGCACCGCCCACCAGCACCTGCGGGTTCCGATCGCGCTGGGCGGCAACGGCGTACCGGTGGAACTGGACCTGAAGGAGTCCGCGCAGGGCGGGATGGGACCGCACGGCATGCTCATCGGGGCGACCGGCTCCGGCAAGAGCGAGCTGCTGCGCACCCTCGTGCTCGGGCTGGCCCTGACCCATTCCTCGGAGCGGCTCAACTTCGTCCTCGTCGACTTCAAGGGCGGCGCGACCTTCCTGGGGCTCGACACCCTCCCCCACGTCTCCGCGGTCATCACCAACCTGTCCGACGAGGCCGCCCTCGTGGACCGTATGCAGGACGCCCTGCACGGTGAACTGATGCGCCGCCAGGAGCTGCTGCGGCAGGCCGGCAACTACGCCTCGGCCCTGGACTACGAACAGGCCCGGGCCGGCGGTGCTCCGCTCGCCCCACTGCCGAGCCTGGTGGTCGTGGTGGACGAGTTCAGTGAACTGCTCTCCGCGCACCGTGACTTCATGGACCTGTTCGTCATGATCGGCCGACTGGGACGCTCGCTGGGGGTGCACCTGCTGCTCGCCTCGCAGCGGCTGGACGAGGGCCGGGTGCACCAGCTCGAAAGCCACCTGTCGTACCGGATCGGGCTGCGCACCTTCTCCGCGATGGAGAGCCGGGGCGTGCTGGGCGTGCCGGACGCCTATCTGCTGCCGCCCGAGCCGGGCAACGGCTACCTGAAGACCGGCGTGGAGGAGCTGACCCGGTTCCGCGCCGCGTACGTGTCGGGGACGTACCGGAGCCGGGCGGGAGCCGTCTCCACGTCCCGGGTGGCCAACCAGATCGTGCCGTGGACCACCACCTGGGTGGTGCCGCGGCAGCCGGTGGAGCCGACGGAGGAGGAGGCGCGGGCCGCGAGCGAGGAGGAGTCCGACTCGCTGCTGTCGGTGGCCGTGGGCCGGCTGGTCGGATCCGGGCCTGCGGCCCACCAGGTGTGGCTGCCGCCGCTGGCTGCCTCCCCGCCACTGGACATGCTGCTGCCGCCGCTGGAGCCGCACCACGAGCGCGGGCTGACCGCCGTGGACGGGGAGGGGGAGCCGCGGCTGCGGGTCCCGGTCGGGGTGGTCGACCGGCCCTTCGAGCAGTTGCGCGACCTGCTCACCGTCGATCTGTCGGCGGCGGGCGGGCACGTGGGTATCGCGGGCGGGCCGCAGAGCGGCAAGTCCACGATGCTGCGCACCCTGATCGCCTCGCTGTCGCTGACCCACACCCCGCGTGAAGTCCAGTTCTACTGCCTGGACTTCGGCGGCGGCACGCTCTCGGGCCTGGCCAAGCTCCCGCACGTGGGCGGGGTGACGGGCCGGCTGGACGAGGACCGTGTGGGGCGTACGGTCAGCGAGGTGAGCGTGCTGCTGGGCCGGCGCGAGCAGTTCTTCCTGGACCACGGCATCGACACGGTCACCAGCTACCGGCGGCGGCGGGCGGCCGGGGAGTTCGCCGACGAACCCTTCGGTGACGTCTTCCTCGTCGTCGACGGCTGGCCGACCGTGCGTCAGGACTTCGACCAGCTCGTCAACGACATCAACAAGATCGCGCAGCGCGGGCTCAACTACGGGATCCACCTGATGCTGTCGACCGCCCGCTGGATGGAGCTGACCCCCGTCCTGCGCGAGGCCATCGGCACCAAGATGGAGCTGCGCATGGGTGATCCGATGGACTCCGTCATCGACATGCGCAAGGCGGCGACCGTCCCCGCGAACACGCCGGGCCGGGGACTGACCGCCCAGACCAAGCTGCACTACCTCACGGCGCTGCCGCGGATCGACGGAGCCGAGTCGGTGGACGACCTCGCCGACGGCGTCGCTGGCCTGGTCAGCGCCGTGGCGGACGGCTGGGCGGGGCGTCCTGGGGCGCCTGCGGTCCGCATGCTCCCGGCCCGCCTCGGGTACGGGCAACTGCCCGCCCCGCAGGGGCACCGGCTGCCGATCGGCATCGACGAGAACGAACTCCAGCCAGTCCACCACGATTTCGAGGAGAGCCCGCACCTGGTGGTGGTCGGCGACACCGAGTGCGGGAAGACCAACCTGCTGCGGTCGATGGCCCGTTCGATCGTCGCCCGGTACTCCCCGTCGGAGGCGAAGATCCTGATCGCGGACTTCCGGCGCGAACTGGTCGACGCGGTGCCGCCGGAGTACCGGCTGGGCCACGCCGTGTCCGGGGACGCGCTGCGCGAGTACGCCCAGGGCGTGGCCCAGGCCATGTCCGAGCGGACCCCGGGCGAGGACATCCCGCCGGCCAGGATGCGGCTGTGCGACTGGTGGGACGGGCCGCGCCTGTTCGTCCTGGTGGACGACTACGAGATGGTCGGCAGTGGCTTCAACTCGCCACTGGAGTCCCTGCTCCCGCACGTCCCCCTCGGCTTCGAGGTGGGCCTGCACATGGTCGTGGCGAGGGCCTCGTCGGGCGCCGTGCGCGGCGCCTCGGACAGTGTGATCCGGACCCTGCTCGACGCGAACAGTACGGCGCTGATGATGTCCTGCCCGCCGAGCGAGGGGACCTTCATCGGGAACGTGAAGCCGAAGCTGCTACCGCCGGGGCGGGCCATCCGGATCGCCAGGCGGCGCAGCCTGATGATCCAGACCGCGCTCCTGGAGGACTGAGCGGGCGCGCGGTCGGCGGGCCCGCCGAGCGGATTTCGCTCAGCCGGCCCGCCAGCCGCGCGCCCGTGCCTTGGGCAGCAGCCGGCCGAGGGCCCCGAGGATCAGGACCAGGGACACGCATCCGATCGCGATCAGTATGCTGCGCGACCGGGCGCCCCCGTCCGAGGTCGCGACCGGCAGGGTGACCGGCCCGGCCTGCTTCATGGCCGCCGCGGAGTCGGCCGGCAGCACCCCCGAGACGGCCGCGTAGGGGTCCAGGCGCGGCACGGCGGCGGTGTACGAGCCGCCCAGCAGCCGGGTGCGGGTACGGTCGGCGCCGATGCCGGGCTCGTAGGACCGGACCAGGGCGGCGGCGCCGGCGGCGAAGCCCACCGCGAGGGAGGAGCCGGATCCGGTGAAGGCGCCCTCGCCGCCCGGCCCCACGCTGACCACCCCGTCCCCGGGGGCCCCGAGGTCGGCGTGGCGCGGAACGACGGAGTTCTGCGGGCGGGAGCCGTCGGCGCCGAAGTCCATGACGGAGAGCACACCGGGCTCGGCGGCCGGCCAGTAGTCCCGAGGCTGCGCGGCGTCCGCGCCGCCCTGGCGGGATGGCTGGTCGGGCACGGAGGGCGCCACCACCAGGGCGTCGGCTCGCCGGGCCCGCTCCACGGCGGCGGTCAGCTTGGCGCTGCGGTCGGGGAACGCGAAGGGCACGGCGATCACCTTGGCCCCGCCGGCGACGGCGGCCTCGATCCCCCGCGCCACCTTGGCCGGGATGGTCGCGCCCCTCGGGGTGGTGACCCGGACGGCCAGGATCCGCGCCTCGGGGGCCACCCCGGTGAAGCCGGAGCCCTCGCGCGGTGCTGCGGCGATCAGTCCGGCGACGAAACTCCCGTGGCCCACACAGTCCTGGCCGCTGTCGGCCCCGACCGGAGTCACCCGTCCGGCGAGCGCGGGGATCGTGGTGCCGACCCCGGTCCCGACCACGGCGACGGTGACCCCCTGGCCGCGGGCCATGCGCCACACCCGGTCCAGGCCGAGCATGTCCTGGGTCCACGGCGGCTGCTCGGCCCGTTTGCCGGAGGCCGGACGGCAGGGCGCGTTGTCCGCCAGGGTCTGCACGACCACCGGCAGGGTCTCGTCCGCTGCCCCTGCGGCCGCGCCGGGGGCGGCCGCGGCGGCGACCAGAGCCATCGCGGACATCAGGGGGGCCGCACCCCGTCGCATCGCTCTCATGGACGCAGCGTAGGAGCGTCATCCGTCAACCGGTGCCCGCTGGAGATGAGTTCGGCACGTATGGGGTCCACCGCGCCGAAATCTACGTCATCGGCCGAGCGCCCTACGTCGCGCGAACCAGTCATTGTTCGGTAGCGGCGGCCCACCGGCCCCCGGCAGCCTGTGAGCCGGTGCGATACGCGTCGCGCACCGCCGCACCATCAAGGGAGGCACCGTCGTGGTACGCCAGGTACTCACCGTCGATCACAACGGCTCCGGCGAGTACCGGACCATCAAGGAGGCCCTTTCCCACGCCCGCACGGGCGCGGTGATCAGCGTGCAGCCCGGTCGGTACGTGGAGAACCTGCTGGTGACCACGCAGGTCACCATCGTCGCCGACGGCCCCAAGGGGAGCGTGGAGATCATCCCGCGCCGCGACACCGCGATCACCCTGGCCGCCGAAGCGGTGATGCTCACCGACCTGCTGCTGCGCGGCGGGGAGAGCGACGTGCCCGTGGTCCATGCCGCCCGGGGCCAACTGGCCATGCAGGACTGCGAGGTGGTCGGCAAGGGCTGGGCGGCCGTATCGGCCTCCGACGCCGGCTCACTCGCCCTGCGGGACTGCCGGATCACCAACCCGGACGGGGCGGGCATCGTGGTGACCTCCGCCCAGCCGAGCGCGGTGGAGGACTCCGTCATCGAGCACTTGGGGACCTCTGCGGTCGTGGTCGTGGACCAGGGCCGGCTCAGCGTGCGCGGCTGCCGGCTGCGCGACGCGCGGGGCAACGGGATCCTGGCCAACGGAGAGGCCCGCGGCTCCGTAGAGAACTGCGAGATCTCCTCCACGGACAAACCAGCCGTGGCGCTGGAGGGTTCCAGCAGCGTCACCGTGCAGGACGTCACCGTCACCGGGGTGACCGTGGGGGTCTACGTCACCAGCACCTCCCGCACCGTCCTGGAGAACGTCCAGGTGACCGACACCACCGGTCACGGCATGGTCGTCGCCGCGGGCTCGGACCCCCTGCTGCGCCGCTGCGGAACCGCCGACACCCGGGGCAGCGGACTGCTCGTCACCGGCAAGTCCCGTGGCACGTACGAGGACTGCGTCTTCCGCGCCTCGGCGCAGGCGGCCGTACGGGTCGCCGAGTCCAGCAGTCCGGTCCTGACCGGCACGACCGTACGGGACACCGAAGGCGTCGCCGTACTCCTCGTGGACGAGTCGGTCGCGGAGATCGACCGGCTCGACGTCCTCGACGCCGGCGGCCACGGCATCTCGGTACGCTCGGGGGCCAACCCGCTGCTGCGGCGGGTGCGCGTCAACGGCACGAAGGGCTACGGGATCGAGGTCGCCGAGGACGGCCGGGGCCGGCTCGAACACTGCGAGATCGAGAACACCGGTTCGGCGGCCCTGCGCATCGAGGGGCACGGCAACCCACACGTCGGCAACACCACCATCCGCGGCTCCAAGCAGGCCGGGGTGTCGGTGGGCTCCCTCGGCCGGGGTTCCCTGCGGGACTGCGAGATCAGCGGAACGGGTACCGAGGGCGTGTCGGTGGAGGACGGCGGCGAGCTGTCCATGACCCGGGTGAACGTCAAGGAAGCCGGCGCCCACGGCATCCTGGTCGCGACCGGCGCACGGGCCGCCCTCAACTCCTGCGGGTTCGCCGACAGCACCGGCGACGGCATCCGGGTCGACAGCGCCGAGCAGGTCACCATCACGGGGTGCGCGGTCCGCACCAACCGGGGCGCCGGGCTGCGGCATTCACGTCCGGGCACCCGGCTCTCGGTGGACGGACTGGTGAGCACGGGCAACGGCGCCGCGGACATCTGGGAGGGCGCCCCGAAGCAGGAGATCCCCGCGGGCGGCGGGAACGGGGGCCCGGCGGAGACCGTCCCGGGCGGCGCGGCCCCGGACACGACGCCGAAGGGACCGCTCGGCGAACTGGAGGCCCTGGTCGGGCTGGAGGGCGTCAAGCACCAGGTGAGTACGCTGATCAACCTCAACAGGCTGGCCCAGCAACGCGCCAGCCTGGGGATGCCCGCACCGCCCATGAGCCGCCACCTCGTCTTCGCGGGCCCGCCCGGCACCGGCAAGACCACCGTGGCCCGGCTGTACGGCAGCATCCTCGCCGAGCTGGGCTCGCTCCCCTCGGGCCACATCGTGGAGGTCTCCCGGGCCGACCTGGTGGCCCAGATCATCGGCGGTACCGCCATCAAGACCACCGAGACCTTCGAACGGGCCCTGGGCGGCGTCCTGTTCATCGACGAGGCCTACACCCTGCTCTCCGACAGCAGGGGCTCGGGGGCCGACTTCGGCCAGGAGGCCATCGACACCCTGGTCAAGCTCATGGAGGACCACCGCGACGAGGTCGTCGTCATCGTCGCCGGCTACTCCAAGGAGATGCAGGCCTTCCTGTCCGCCAACCCCGGACTCGCCTCCCGGTTCACCCGGAGCATCGAGTTCATCAACTACACCGTCGACGAACTCGTCACGATCGTCGAGAACATGTGCGTCGCCCACGGCTACCAGCTGGCCCCGACCGCGCGCGAGGCCCTCGCCCTGCACTTCACCCGGATGCCCCGGGACGCGAGCTTCGGCAACGGCCGTGCCGCGCGCAAGGTGTTCGAGGAAATGGTGGACCGGCAGGCCTTCCGGCTCGCGTCCCGCTCCGAGATCAGCCAGTCCGACCTGGCGCAGCTCGTCGCGGAGGACGTGGGCGAGGAGGAGGCGGCCATGATCAGCTCGGGCGGCGAGGACCGGCCCGCGGACTCGGAGGTACTGGCCCGCCTCAACGGCATGATCGGTCTCTCCGCCGTGAAGGAGGAGGTCGCGGGCATGGTCGACCTCCTCGCGGCGACCCGGCAGCGCCAGGCCGCCGGACTGGCCGCGCCCAGGATCAGCCACCACCTCGTCTTCGCCGGACCTCCCGGCACCGGCAAGACCACCATCGCCCGTCTCTACGCCGACCTGCTGTGCTCCTTCGGGGTGCTGCCCCGCGGCCAGCTCGTCGAGGTGGCCCGCGCCGACCTCGTCGGCCGGTACATCGGCCACACCGCGCAGCTCACCCGCGAGGCCTTCGAACGCGCCCTTGGCGGGGTGCTCTTCATCGACGAGGCCTACACCCTCACCCCGCTCGACGCCCCTTCCGACTTCGGACGGGAGGCGGTGGACACCCTGCTCAAGCTGATGGAGGACCACCGCGACGAGGTGGTGGTCATCGTCGCCGGCTACACGGACGAGATGGGCCGGTTCCTGGACTCCAACCCCGGTCTCGCCTCCCGCTTCTCACGGCACGTCACCTTCGAGGACTACACCACCGACGAACTGGTGACCATCGCCGACCGGCACACGCTTGAACTCGGCTACCAGTGCGCCCCCGAGACCCTGGAGGCGCTGCGCCTGCTCTTCGAGACGACTCCCCGCGGCAAGTCCTTCGGCAACGCGCGCCTGGCCCGCCAGCTCGTGGAGACCATGATGACCCGGCAGGCCGGCCGGCTGAGGGGCCTCGCCGACCCCAGCCTGGAAACCCTGAGCCGACTACTGCCGGAAGACCTGCCGTTGGACGCCCTCGCCGCGCGCGGTGACAGGCAGAAGGTCCTCCAGCACGACGGGGGTGCCCTCTCATGAGCCTGTGGCAGAGCTTCCTCGGCCGACGGGCGGCCGGCAGCGGCCGGAACACCCCGACGGCCGGCGCCCAGAACCCGCCCGGGCCCGAAGGCGCCCCGGGCGTCCACCTCTTCCACCCCACGAAGCAAGCGCCCCAGTACCTGACCGACGCCGCCCACTGGCTGGGCCCCATGGCCCGGGACCACCTGGTGTTCCTGGTGGACAGCGGGGTCGAGGACACCTCCACGCTCCTCGACCAGTTCACCCCCATCCTGGCCGCCGCAGTACGCAACCGGTTCGACCGCGTGGCACTGGTCATGGCAGACGGCGCGGGCTCCGGCATCGCCGGGCGGATCACCGAAGCCTGGCCGGTCGAGGTGCTGGCCTGCCACGGCGTGCCCGTCGTGGGACCGGACGGCACCCTCTTCTCCCACCACGGCTGGCTGCGCTTCGCCGCCGGCCGCGCCCCCGAGGTCGTCGGCCGCCGCTTCCCGGCGCCCGTCTGGCAGGCGGCGTTCTCCCGGCTGGCCGCCGACACGGCCGAGGGACACCGCATCGACCACATCCCGGCCGGGATCATCCTGCGCCCCGACCGGTACGCGGCTCCCCCGGTGCCGGCGCTCGCGCACACGGTGCCTATGGAGGCGACCAGCGCGGTCCTGCTGGTCGGCGGCCCCGGCGCCGGCGGCACCACCGCCGAGGCCGTCGCCAGCGTGCTGGCCGCCCTGCCGGACCGGATCCGCCGGGCGACCCGGCTGATCCCCTGGTCCGGGGACCTGCTGCCGGTGGCCAAGGCGGTCGCCCACCTGCTCGACACGGAGGTGGAGGTCTCGGGGGGGCTGCCGCTGCTGCTCGACGCGACGGACGACGAGTCGCCCGAGTCGCGGACCCTGCTGATCTCCTCCGAAGGGGACCCGACCTGGCACTCGTACGTGGAATCGGTCGTCTACGGGCCCCTCGACGGTCCGGCGGGGCGCCTCAAGCGCTGGCGGCCGCCCCTCGCCGGCCTCGCCCCCGGGCAGCAGGACGGGACGTACCGGCTCTCCGCCGACTGGCAGGTGGCGGTGACCCGCGCGGGGCTGTGGGTGGGCCCCACCGGCCAGGTCACGAGCGCGTGGGAACGCCCGGTGGAGGCCGAGGTCCTGGCCATCGACGTCGGACTGCCCGGCGTCGCCACGGACGACTCGCTGCTGCCCGCGCTGGACGGCATGCTCGCCGAGCTGGAGACGTCGGACCGTGAGCGCGCCATGCTCCAGATCCACGCGGACTGCACCACCGACCAGCTGACGCAACTACGCCGGATCACGGTCCGGCACGGCATCGGCCTGGCCCGCCGGGGCTGGCTGCCCGGTGTGGGCGCGAACGCGTACCTGCCGGGCCACGCCCCGGCCGTCGCGGAGCCGCCTCAGCAGCAGCCCGCGGCCGCCGTCGCCTCGGCGCCCGCCTCCCTGATGTCCTCCACGACCCCTTCGCTGGCCCCGGCCGAGCCCCAGCCCGTGCCCGAGACGGAGAATTCGGAGGCCACGCAGGTACTGGCCCTGCCGCAGATCGACATCGCCGAGGGGCCGGGCGCGGCCGCCTCGGCCGGCGCCCTGCCGGGCTGGCTGACCTCGGGCACCCCGCTCCCGGCGGCAGAGCCTGCCGGGCAGGCGGCGACAGCAGCGACAGCGCAGGTGGAGCCGGCATCGGCTCCCACCCCGGCCCCGGCGGCCGTCGAGGTCCCCGCACCGGAACCCGTAGCGCCTACACCTGCACCGGAACCCGTAGCGCCTGCACCCGTACCGGGCCCCCCGCCTGCGGAGCCCGCCGCTGGCCCCACCGACCTGCACACCCTCCTCGGCCCGGCGTGGGAGAAGCACCACCAGGCCGTGGTCCGCGCGCTGACGCGTTTGCCGTCCGTACGCAGCCGCGCCGACGACGCGATGCGGTCCGACCTCGTCGCCCTGCACCTGTACCTGACGGGCGAGGCGGCCGTCCTGCCGGAAGACCGGCGCCGGGCGGCGATCAACGCAGGCCTGCGCCGGCTCCCCTCGTACCGGGGACCCGCGCTGCGGAGTACAGGCCCGGGCGCCGGGACGGCGGATCCCGAACCGGGTACGGAGCTGAGTTCCGACGCGCCGATCAGTGCGCTCGCCGCCGACCGGCCGCTGCCCCAGGCCGGCGGCGACCGGTACCTGATCTGGTCGGCGACCGCACGCCGGATCCGGCCGCTGCTCGAGGGCGGGGCCGCGGGCGCCGACGCCGTCGAGGAGGTCGTTTTCGGCGCGGGGACCCGGCTGCGCGTACTCGGTGTAAGGGACGATCGGGCCGGCGGCCGACTGGTCCTGCTCCGGGAGCTGCCCGACTCCGCTCCACCGGCCGCACCCGGTGAACTCGACCCCCAGGACGCGCTGTTCCAGGAACGACTGCTCACGTGGCTCGCGGACTCCGAACCACGGTGGGACGAGGCGGCCGCCTGGCCCGACCGCTGTGTCGGTCGGCTGACGGAGCGGCCCGGTGCCCGGGGCCCGGCAGCCGGTCCCGCACCAGTCCTGTCCTGAAGGGCAGGCCCGACATCCATCGACAGAGGAGATTCCAGTGACACAAGGGGAACGGACCATGAGTCAGGGCCCTCCGGGCGTCCGGCCCGAGGGTACGGAGCGGCCGAGGATACGGCAGGCGGTGGCCCTGCACGACGCCACCGCGTCCGAACGGACCGTCTCCGGGACGGTGTTCGTTTCGCAGCCGGCCCCTGCCGAGCCTGCACCGCGGCCGGCCGCGGCCGAGCCGGCTCCCACCCGCCTGACAAGGCGCGCCCACCGGCGCTCCCGGTCCACCGCGGAGGCCCGCCCGGCGCCCCCCACGGCGACGCCGGCCGCACCGGCCTCCGCAGCCGCGGCCGAGCGGGCGGACGACGGCGGCTCCGCCCCCACGGGCACGGCGGCGGCCGCTCCCACGGCAGCGCCCCCGCGCGCGGCAGAGGACGGCTCCTCACCGCCGCGCCAGGCCGCGGGCGGGAGTGGCAGCCAGGGTGGGCGTCCGCTGATGGCCGCGGCGGCCATCGCGGGAGCCGTACTGGTCTCCGTACCGCTGGTGGTGGTGAGCCAGCGCTCCGATGCCGACCAGGCGACGCGCGCGGTCGGCGACATCACCGCCTCCACCCCCGTCGCCACGCTCGGGGAGCGCGGCGGCGCCACCTGGCCCAGCACGCAGGGCGGCACGGACCAACAGTCCCTGAAGCCCGCCGATCGGCTCCAGCAGCCTCCGGGGGTACTGCCGTCCAAGACCGCTCCCGGCCTGCCGGATTCGGTGGACACCTCCAGGTACAAGCCGCCGCTGATCACGCCCGCCGACAAGAAGTCGACCGAAAAGGCCAGGGCAAAGGACCGGAAGGCGGGCGGCGGACAGCCGGCCGGCCCGCACAGGGCGATCCCACCCGTCCGGAGTACCGACGTCGTCGGCAGCGACAGCCCCGACACCCGGGCCCCGGACTCGGGCAGGACGCCCAGGACGCCCAGGACGCACACGACGGTCCTGGCGGCCTCGGACACAACGTCCACGAAGCCGGGCCCCAAGGTCCGGCGCACCGCTCCTTCCGACTCCGGCTCGAGGACCACGACCCGGCCGACTGCCGCTCCGCGGGTGAAGGCCGCCGCTCCGGCACCCGCACCCGCCCCGGTCCGGGCCACGAAGAAGCAGACCACCGCCGCACCCACCGCGCCGACGGTGAAGGAGGGTCAGACCAAGGTCCTGCACGGCACCTACGTGATCGGGCGCGGCCAGTCGGTCGCCACGAACCGCATCTCGCTGACCATGCAGCAGAACGGCAATCTGGTCATCTTCGACGCCACCGGCCGGGCCCGCTGGTCCTCGGGCACCTCCGGTCGCGGAGACCGCGCGGTGTTCCAGGGCGACGGCAACCTGGTCGTGCTGGCGGGCGACGGCACGACCGTCTGGTCGTCCCGCACGGACGGGAACCCGGGGGCTGAACTGGTCCTGCAGAACGACGGCAACGTCACGATCCAGGCGGCCGACGGCAGGTTCCTCTGGGGCAGCGGCACCCAGTACTGATCGCGGCGCTCATCCGCGGAAGGAAGAAGGCCTCCACCCAGCAGCTGTTGCCGGGCGGAGGCCTTCGTGCTGTGGGCTGACGTACCGCCACAGGAGCTTGCGGCGCAGCGCGTACGCCACGGCGTGCGAACGGTTGCGCAGCCCCAGCCGGTTCATCATGCTGGCGATCACGCTCTCGATGGTCCGCTCGGAGTAGTTGAGCCAGGCCACTTCGACCGTGTCCCATCCGTCGGCGAGGAGCCGCAGTACGTCGATGTCGCGCGGGGAGAACGCGCTGGGGCCGACGAGGGTCCGCGCGGTGCAAGGGCGCCCTGTTGCGCCGTGTGCATCCGGTCGATGAGGGAGCGGATGCAGCTGCCCGGAAGTTCCGCCCGTCCGACCCTGCTCGCCGGCACGGTGTCGCGCACCTGGGCCAGGGTTGCGGTGCCCCGCATCATGAAGCAGACGAGGCCGTGGTCGAAGCCCGGACGAGCTTCCAGTCGTCGATGTCGTTGGCGACGAGGACGATCCGCATCTCTCCCACCCGCAACCGCTGCGCCGCCCGCCCCATCCACTCGATGGCCTCGTCGATCACCTCACCGGCGATCACGAGCAGGACCTCGGCGTCGCACCGCAAAGGTGAGTGTCGTCCGGGTCGTTCTCTCCTCGGTCGGCATGTCGATCCCGTTCCCGTCGCTGCCGTCTGTGCTCCTGGCGGGCCTCGTCCGGCCAGGGTAGATATCCGCACCTCCTGGAGATCCACCCGCGCACAGATCCGTCCCGCTGGGTCGATCGCCTTGCACACGAGGTCACTGCAATCGGCATTGCATAGCCACACGTTAGGCATTGAGAACTACCTGAACCAAGCGTGATCCCAGCCAACTGGCCAAATGCGCGCATATGTGTTGGCTAATCAAACCGGTCCTCCGAACCCTCCCGCTGCCCGGGTGGACACACGTCCTGCACAAAGGGGACGGACTCGGGCCGCCGGTGCCGGGATCCCCGGATCCGCGTGCTGTGCTGAACGACGAACCGACAGGAACACGAGGCAAGGGGGCGAACACGATGGAGTCCGCTGAGGCGAGGACCCCCCGGCAACTGGTCGGCAGAGAGAAGGAGACGGCCCGGCTGGACGCCCTCGTACACGGACTGCCGCAGGAGGACGCCGGCCAGGTGTTGACGCTGCACGGCCGACCGGGCATGGGCAAGACCGCTCTTCTCGACGGCTGCGCGGCCGAGGCCCGGGCCGCAGGGGCACTGGTGCTCCGGGCAGCGGGCGTGCGAACCGAGGTGTCCTTGCCGTACGCGGCACTGCACCAGGCCCTCTGGTCCGTCCAGGACGAGCTGGACGAGCTTCCCTGCGCGCAGCGCACCACGCTCCGGTCCGCCCTCGACACCGGCGACACCTCCTGCGCCGATGTCTTCCGCCTCTCCACGGCGGTCCTCGCCCTGCTCCGGCACTCGGCCCGGGAGCGGCCCGTACTGCTGGTACTCGACGACATCCACTGGTTCGACCCCGAGAGCCGCGCGGTGTTCGGCTTCCTCGCCCGCCGGCTGACCAGCACGCGGATCTCGCTCGTCGCCGCCACGGCGGACAGCGCCAGCCCCTTCCTTGACGACGCGCGGACCGCCGCGTGCCCCGTGGGCCCGCTGCCTGGGACCGACGCGGCGGCGCTGCTCGACGCGCGGCACCCCGCGCTCGCCCCCGAGACACGGCGCAGGATCATCGAGGCCGCCGACGGCAGCCCGCTGGCGCTGGCCGAACTGCCCGGGGTCCTGTCCGAGGCGCAGTTGGCGGGGCGCGAGCCGCTTCCCGCCCTCCTGCCCGTCAGCGAGCCCCTCCGCAGGGTGTACGGGCCCCCGGTGGAGACCCTCCCCGAGGAGGTACGGGAGCTGCTCCTGCTGGCGGCCCTGGAGGCGCACGGCAGCACGCGCACGGTGTGGGCCGCCTACCGCCACGGCTGGGAGGCCGCGGGCGAGGCGCTGGTGACCGCCGAGAACGCCGGAGTCCTGCGGGTCGCCGGGGAGCGGGGGCGGCTCGTGTTCACCGAGCCCCTGCTGCGTGCCGCGGTGGTTGCAGCGGCGGCGCCCGACCGGCTGCGGGCCGCGCACCGGGCGCTGGCATCCGTACTCGACCATGAACCGGATGAGCAGGTACGGCACTTGGTGGCATCGGCCGTAGGGCTCGATCCCGCCGTGGCGGGCGCGCTGGCGGCCGGTGCGGCCCGCGCGGCCCGGCACGGCTTCGAGCACCTGGCCCTCACGGCGCACAGCCGGGCGGCCGACCTGTGCGGAAGCTCCCCCGAACGCGCCGAACTGCTGGCGCTCGCCGCCCACAGTGCCGGGCGCGCGGGGCGGTTCGCGCTCGCGGCGGAGCTGCTGGGTCAGGCCCCGGCGGGGGCGGCCCGGCCGGAGGGCCCGGCCTTCGCCCTCGCGCAGGCGCAACTGCTGGCCGAGCGGGACGGCGACAGCCGGGCCTCCTTCCACCTGCTCCTGGGCGCCTTCGACTCGTGCGGGGACGCGCCGGGCGCCGACTCCGGCCCCCGGGGCGCCGGGCGCGACGAGCTGCTCACCCGGCTCTTCTCCCTCGCCGTGGTCTCGGGAGACGCGGAGCAGTGGCACGCGATCGCCTCCAGGCTGAGCATGGGGCCCTCCTGGGCCCGTCTCGTCAAGGAGCTGTCCGCGCCGCTCGCCGACGGGGGCCCGCGGACCCCGGCGCGGCTGGACGCGGCCATCAAGGACCTCCCCCCGGACGCCGGCAGCGCCGAGGTGCTGCGGCTGGCCCACCTCGCGCTCGCCCTGGACGGACTCGGCCCGCTCCAGGACCGGCTGCGGCGGGTGGTCGAGGCGAGCGACGAGGGCGGTGCCGTCATCGACTGCGCCGACGGACTCGGCATCCTCGGGCTCGACCTCCTCCTCGGCGGCCTCCCGCAGGATGCCGAAGAGGCGACCTCGCGGATGCTGCGGCTCGCCGAGGAGCACGGACTCGTGCTCACGGCCCGGCGTGCCAAAGCACAGTCGGCCCTTGTCGCGGCGGCCCACGGTGACGCGGGGACGGCGCGCGCGCTGATCCGCGAGCTGACCGCGGTAAACGGTCTTTCGGGGCTCACGTCCCTGATGGTTCATCAGGCGAGCGCCTGGGTCGCCCTGTCCGAGGGCGCGTACGCCGAGGCCTACGCCCATGCCCTGCGGGCCTCCGGGGCGGTGGCGGACAGCGCTGCCCTGTCCCCCCTGCACCCCTGGGTGTTCCTGACCCTGGTGGAATCGGCCGTACTGACCGGCAGGGTCCACGAGGGACACATGCACCTGGCGGCGGCCCAGGCCGCGGGACTCCCCCACCGTTCGGGCCGACACCTCGTCCTGGTCGCGGGCGCGCGTGCCCTGCTCGCCCCGCCGCAGCAGGCGGAGTCTCTCCTCGAGGCATCGGTGGGCTCCTCTGAGCGGGAGCGGCACCCCTTCGAATTCGCCCTCCTACGCCTGGCCTTCGACCGCAAGCGCCGCACCCCCGGCGGCGGTGGCAGCGGCGTCCTGCAGGCCGAGGTGCGCACCGCTGCGGTCCGGGCCGTCATCCGTCGACCGCAGCGGGAGCACGAGCGTGCGGGGGTGGCCGCGCTCCTGCCGGTACCCGCGGGTCCGGCCGGCAATCCGGCCGACCTCACCCGGCAGGAGCTGCAGATCGGCCGGCTGGCGGCATCAGGCCTGTCCAACAAGGAGATCGGCCGCCGGCTCTACCTCTCCCCGCGCACCGTGAGCACCCACCTGTACAACCTCTTCCCCAAGCTCGGCATCACCTCCCGGGCCTCCCTGCACCAGACGCTCTCCGAGCTGGGCTACCACGAGGAGACCCGGCCGGCCTGACCGGTCACTTCAGAGTGAGGTTCGGAGGCATCTCAAGCAGATGATGCTGGCGGCGAGTTGGAGTCCGAGGTGGAGGTCGGCGTGTCGTAGCCGCGGTCGGCGAACAGCCGGGATCGGTCGTGGACCTGCGCAGCACCTTCGCCTTCCAGCTGCCGGTGACCGTGATCTGCCAGCTGTACGGCCTCGACGACGTGGAGGCGCGACGTCAACTCACTGTGGACAGCTACCTGTTGCTGAGCGGCGCGACCCCGCCCGATGAGCGGCTGGCTGCGGAGGCCAGCATCTTCGGCAGCATGGCCCAGCTGATCGCCGCCAAGCGCAAGCAGCCCGGTACCGACCTCACCTCGGACCTCCTCACCGCGCGGTTATGATCCGTGGGCTACGTCTCCGCCAGCATCTCGGCGGGCGTGTGCATCGCATACGTTGCCCAGCAGGTGGCACAACACCTGGCGCAGCCCGGACTCGTCGGTCCGCTCGAGTAGTGCACCCTCGGCAGCGACAGTGACCGGGCGTTCGGGCTGTCGCGGGCCTGGCCCGGCCATGGCCCGCGCCCGCCACGCCGCCCGAGGAGGCGGTGCGCCGCAGCGGCCCCCGGCGCACCAAGGCCAGTGACAAGCAGGCCGTCAGCCACCACTACGACGTGGGCAACGAGTTCTACGAGCGGGTGCTCGGCCCCTCGATGGTGTACTCCTGCGCCTGCTGGAGACCCGGTGGGAGCCTGGAGGACGCCCAGCGCGACAAGCTGGACCTGGTCTGCCGCAAGCTCGCCCTGCGCCCAGGCGACCGGCTCCTGGAGCTCGGCTGCGGCTGGAACCGGTGGCCGGCAACCCCGCCGAGCCCGGCGAGTGCTACATGGATGTCGCCCTTTGTAGCCCCTCCGCCACTTCTCGTTAGCCATGGGGCCCTCCATCGGGAATGCCCCCGCTATCAACGGAGGCCTTAACGATGTTTTCGCAGGTCAGGCGGACAAAAACGGCGTAAAACAGATGACCCTAAGATTAGGCCTCCCCAACCAGCACATCGTGGGCTTAACTTAGGTGCCATGACCTCCCCCCGCTCCACCTACGGCGGCGGCTACTACGCCGCACCGTCGTTCCCCGACACTCCGATCTACGACTCCCTGGTCGCGGAGCGGGGTACGCCCCAGATTGCCCCGATCCGGGTGCCGGCCGCGTACGACACCGGCAACAGCTACCTGCCGGCGCTCCCGTCGGCGCTGCCGGCGCTTCCCGCGGCGCCTTCCCAGCCGAACCCGTCGTACGGCTACCCGCAGCAGACGGCCGCTCCGCAGCAGAGCTACGCGCCGATGCAGCCGGCTCAACTGCAGCACGCCCCCGCGCCGTACATCCCGCAGCAGCCGACCGGCATGCGGGGCGGCTACCAGACGCCTCAGCCCCAGCAGCAGCGCCCCGCGCCGGGCACGGGGTACGAGTCGATGCGCCCGGCGTCACCGCGGCCCGTCCCCGCGCCCTCTCCGTACGAGGACCCGTACAACCGCCCGTACCAGGGCCGGGGGTACTGAGGCCCGATCCGAACGACGGGCCCCGGGGTGAATGGCAGGATGGGGACATGGGTCCTCCCTTACTGCGGGCCCTACACATCCATCCGGTCAAGTCGCCGGCCGGATGCGAGCCGGGCGAGGCCGCCGTCGAGCCATGGGGACTCGACGGCGACCGCCGGTGGATGCTGGTCGACACCACGGGCCGGGCTGTCACACAGCGTCAGAAGCCGCGCATGGCGCTGGTCTCCGCCGTGCCGCTGCCCGGGGACGGCATCGGTCTGTCGGCGCCGGGCAGCGCGCCGCCGGCCGTCGAGGAGCCCGAGCCCGGCCCCACGGTCCCCGTGGCGCTGCACCGGTCCACCATCGAGGTGGTGGAGGCGGCGGCCGCCGCGCACACCTGGTTCAGCGACCACCTGGGCACGGAGGTCCGACTCGTCCATCTCGACGCGCCCGGAACCCGTCGGCTGATCGATCCCGCGTACGCGCGCCCCGGCGAGACCGTCGGATTCGCCGGCGGCTACCCGCTGCTCCTGACCTCCAGCGCCTCGCTGGACGCCTTGGACTCACTCATCGCGCAGGGCGACCACGCAGACGAGGACCCACTGCCGATGAACCGTTTCAGGCCGAATGTCGTCGTGGACCTCACGGCGCCGTGGGCGGAGGACGGATGGGACCGGATCGCCATCGGCGACGTCCCGTTCCGCGTCGTCAAACCGTGTGCCCGTTGTGTCATCACGACCACCGGCCAGGGCACGGCGGAGCGCGGCAAGGAGCCTCTGCGTACGCTCGCGCGCCACCGCCGTGCCGGGCAGGACCTGCTGTTCGGTCAGTACCTGATTCCGGACGGGACCGGATTGATCCGCGTCGGGGACCCGGTTCGGATTCTCGGCTGACGGCCCGACCGGGAGGGGAACTCGCTGGACCGGCCCGCGCGTTGGACGGGGTGAGGTAGCTCTCTCTTCGTCTGCTCGGCGCGCGGACTGTGCCGTATCGGTATATGACGGATGCGGAAGGGGGTGCAGGACTGTGCGAGCGGTATCGGGAGTCTGGCGTTGGCGGCGCAATCCCCTGCGCCGCGCCACTGACCGGCGCGAGGCGTGGGTGGCTCTGGTGGCGCTGCTGCTGATGGTGCTGGGGACGCCGGCACTCGGGTGGCTGTGCGGGTCGCTCATGGACGACGTCCTACAGGAGTCGGTACGGATCCAGCAGGCGCAGCGTCATCCCACGACGGCGGTTGTGGTGCGCCGCGCCTCGGGGGGGCCGCGCCTTGTCACCGACCCCGAGGTGTCCTCGGAGCGCACGACGCAGACGTCGGTGGTGGCGCGCTGGAAGGCCCCGGACGGCACAGCCCGCAGCGGAACGGTCGCGACCTCTTCGCAGATCACCGATCCCGGCTCCCGGGTGCGGATCTGGACCGACCTGGACGGCCGCCCGGCACTGCGCCCGATGGACGCGCCGACGGCCCGCACTCATGCGGCACTGGCCGGGTTCGGGGTGGCGCTGCTGGGCGTCGCACTGATCGAGGGCGGGCGGCGCCTGGTCGTATGGCGCATGGTGCAACGGCGGTATGCGCGGCTCGACCGGGCGTGGGCCGAGGCCGGTCCGGACTGGGGCAGGACGGGCACCGGCAGCTGATGAGCTGGGATCCCGTCAACTCCCGCCCTCCGCGCGCGCTACGGTGGACCGGTCCGCTCACCTCTTCGGCGGGCGGACCCGCGACGACCCCTGCCGCAAGGCCGGTCGCACGGACATCGGACACGCACGAGGTGGGGGCACAACAGCGCCATGGCACAGGGCACGGTCCAGGTGACGCACACCGGCACATCGCGGTGGCGGCGCCGCACTGGCGAATACGCCTCCCTCACCGCAGCCCTTGAGGCCGCGGCGGACGGTGATGTCCTCACCGTCGCGCCGGGTACCTACCGGGAGAATCTCGTCCTGCACCGCGCGGTGACCCTGCGCGGTCCCGAGGGCTCCGTCGGCTCGGTGCGAATCGCGCCGGTCGACGGCGTTCCCCTGACGGTGCGTGCCTCCGCCGTCGTCCAGGATCTGCATGTGGAGGGCCAGGATTCGGCGGCCCCCGCACTGCTCATCGAGGACGGCGCCCCGGAGCTGGCGGATCTGCGGATCGTCACGCGGTCGGCCGCCGGAATAGAGGTGCGCGGTGCCGCCCGGCCGAACGTACGTCGCTGCACGGTCGACAATCCGGCCGGGGTCGGCCTTGCCGTGCTCGACGGGGCGGGCGGACTGTTCGAGCAGTGCGAGATCGTGTCGGCCGGGCAGTCCGGGGTCTCGGTGCGCGACGGCGCGCATCCGCGGCTGGAGCACTGCAAGGTCCATCACTCCTCGGGCGCCGGGCTGAGCATCACCGGCGAGGGAAGCGGGCTGGAGGCCGTCGGCTGCGAGGTGTACGAGATCAAGGGCAGCGGCATACAGGTCACCTCCCGCGCCTCCGCACACCTCACCGACTGCACGGTGCACCGCACTTCGGCGGACGGGGTCACGCTCGACACGGACGCGGTGCTGACGCTCGCCGACTGCGACATCCATGACATCCCGGAGAACGCGGTGGATCTGCGCTCCCGTTCGGTCCTCACGCTGACCCGTTCCACGGTCCGCCGCTTCGGGCGCAACGGCCTCTCCGTGTGGGACCCGGGCACCCGGGTCGACGCCAACCAGTGCGAGATCCACGACAGTACGGGTGACTATCCGGCGGTCTGGGTGAGCGACGGCGCGACCGTGATACTGGACTCCTGCCGGGTCCATGACGTGCCGGACGCGATCTTCGTCCTTGACCGGGGCTCGCGGGCCGATGTCGTCGACAGCGACCTCACCCAGGTCCGCAACACAGCGGTGTCGGTGAGCGACGGGGCGACCGCGCAGCTCGACGACTGCCGGATCCGGGAGGCGTCCACCGGCGCCTGGTTCCGCGACCACGGCAGCGGCGGCACGCTGAACAACTGCACCATCGACACGGCCCAGACCGGGGTCATCGTCACCAAGGGCGCCGACCCGACCATCGAGCGCTGCACGGTCACCTCGCCCGCCGAGGCCGGTTTCTACGTCTCCGCCGAGGGGCGCGGCACCTTCGACAGCTGCCGCGTCACCGGCAGTGAGGGATACGGCTTCCATGTGATGGACGGCTGCCGTACGACGCTGACCCGATGCCGTACCGAGCGGTGCGCGCGCGGCGGCTACGAGTTCGCCGAGGGCGGTTCGCACGCCGACGGCCAGGGGACGAGTCCGGTCGTCGAGGACTGCACCAGCGACGAGAGCGCGCTGCGCACTGCCGCTCCCCCGCCGCCCGCGGTGCTGACGGCAGCCCAGTCGGCCCCCGGGCTGCTCGGTGGGGTGCCCGCACAGCGTCCGGCCGCGCCCGCCGCCGTCGAGGCACCCGCCGAGCCGGTGCGTACCTCGGGCGCCGTTCTCGGTGAACTGGACGCGCTGGTCGGCCTGGACAGCGTCAAGCGCGAGGTCCGGGCACTCACCGACATGATCGAAGTGGGCCGCCGCCGTCTGGAGGCGGGGCTGAAGGCCGCGTCGGTGCGGCGCCATCTCGTCTTCACCGGCTCCCCCGGCACCGGCAAGACGACCGTGGCCCGGCTGTACGGCGAGATCCTGGCCTCGCTCGGGGTGCTGGAGCGCGGGCATCTCGTCGAGGTGTCCCGGGTCGATCTGGTCGGCGAGCACATCGGCTCGACCGCCATCCGCACCCAGGAGGCGTTCGAGCGGGCGCGCGGCGGGGTGCTGTTCGTCGACGAGGCCTACGCGCTGTCACCCGAGGACTCCGGCCGGGACTTCGGCCGGGAGGCGATCGACACGCTCGTGAAGCTGATGGAGGACCACCGGGACGCGGTGGTCGTGATCGTCGCCGGCTACACCCACGAGATGGAGCGGTTCCTTACCGTCAACCCCGGTGTGTCGTCCCGTTTCTCACGGACCATCACCTTCAGCGACTACGAGCCCGCCGAACTGCTGCGGATCGTCGAGCAGCAGGCCGAGGAGCACGAGTACAACCTTGCCGAGGGCACCGGTGAGGCGCTGCTGAAGTACTTCACCGAGCTGCCCAAGGGCCCGGCGTTCGGCAATGGCCGGACCGCCCGCCAGACTTTCGAGTCGATGGTCGAGCGGCATGCCGGCCGGGTCGCCCAGCTCGCCGAACCGAGCACGGACGACCTCACCCTGCTCTACCCGGAGGACCTGCCGGAACTTCCCTGAGTCTGCCCGGAGCCCCCGTCGGCCTGGCGGGGCAGCGCCGGCCCGAGCCGGACGAGCAGCGCCGCCCGTTCCTCGGCGAAGACCGGGTCGGCCTGGTAGTCCGAGTGGCCCAGCACCGGTTCGGGCAGCGGATGCTCCGGCGTACGCCCGTAGACCAACGGGTCCCGCAGAGGCCCTCGGTCCACTTCGGGGCCGGGACCCCCGTCGAGCCGGACCCGGCCGCCGATCGGGTCGGTGGCCCGCCACAGGTTGCGCCAGCAGTGCACGGACCGGTGCAGTCCATGCAACGGTCCGGGGCCGAAGTAGGCCGGGAACCAGCGTCCGTACAACCGCTCGACCGGCGAACCGTAGGTGAGCAGCGCGACCCGTTTCCGGGCCCCTGCGGGCAGCTGCCAGACGGCGGACGCCGCGAGGACGCTGCCCTGGGAGTGCCCGGAGATGACGAGCCTGCCGCGGGTGCGGCCGGTCCAGCCGGACATCCGGGATGCCAGGTCCGGGACGGCACGCTCGGCGTAGCAGGGGGGCGCGAAGGGGTGGGCGGCGCGCGGCCAGAACGTACCGACGTCCCAGAGGATGCCGATGGTGCGCCGGGTGGAGGCATCCCGATAGGCGCGCCGGCCAAAGGTCACAAAGACGATGAAGCCGAAGCCGATCATCCAGGAGCCGGTCGACTGGGCGGCTTCCGCGACCGACTCGATGAAGGCGCCGTCACCGTCCAGCGCCAGCCCCGGCACCTCCCCGCTCGCCCATGCCCCGGCGACCGCTCCCGCGCCGAGCAACAGGGTGGCGCCGGAGACCAGCCCGAGGAACCAGGGCGCGGAGTCGGTGAGCGCCGCCAGGGCCCGGGTCCTGGCGATCTGCCGGGTGCGGGCGGCATCCGGCCGCTTCTCCCCGTACTCCTTGTCGACCTCGGGTTCCATGGTGCGGGCGGCGAGCCAGGTGCGTACGCCCAGCACGACGGCGGGAATCAGCAGCAGGGCCAGGAGCACCGGAATGACCGAGGCCTGCCAGCTCAGCAGGACCGGCGGCCCGTCGATGAGGGAGCTCCGGCCCATGCCGGGGGTGCCCGGTCCGTCGAGCCAGTCGGCAACGCGCTGGGCGACCCCGCCGGACATGACGCCGCCGAGGGCGCAGGCCAGCATCGCGACCGCGGGGCCGCCGAGTCCGTACATGACCGTACGGGGCTCGGGCGTCCGGCGGTACAGGCCGAGCGCGACCGCGGAGAGGGCGACCACGAGCATGCCCTGGCCGACGGTGAGGACGCGGAAGGTGACGTCTCCGTGGAGCGTGCCGACGGAGACCCAACCGGGACGGGACCAGGCCGCGTACACCTCGGCGACGACGAGCAGCGCGAGGGCGGCGCCGGGCAGCCAGGTGATGACGGCGCCGTCGAGCCGGTTGTCGAGCCGCCGCTCGCTGCGGCCGCGGCTGCAGACCACCCAGAACACGACAAGTGCGCCCAGCACGAGCACGGCCTCGATCAGCCGCCCCAGGAACTCGGGGACGGGGCCGGTGACAGCGCGGTCGTGACGGGCCGCGGCACCCGCGACGGATGCCGCCACGGTCAGGAAGCCGGCGGCGGTGTGCGCGGCCCGCAACCGGGCGACGAGCCGCCGGCCGTACCAGAAGCCGGGGCGGCCGAGGGCGGGGCGGACAACCGGGGTTCCGGCGGCGGGGGTTTCGGCGCCAGGGCTCTCGGTGGTGGGGGTGGCCTCGGTCCCGTTGCCGAGATCGTCGTCGTCCGGTTCCGCGCCGGTGAGCGGGCGTTGCGACTCGTAGGCGCTCCAGGTCCGGTTGGACAGGAACCAGAGCAGCCCCACCAGCGCGGTGGGCACCACAGCCGCCAGCGCGAGCCGCCGCCCCGGCTGCGACCACCAGCCGTCCTGCGCCGTCGACAGGAAGCCCAGCCAGGAGCGCTGGTTCGAGCAGTCCGGTACACCCGCGCACTGCCAGGCCACCAGATCCAGCGCGACCTCGCACGCCGCAGCCGTCAGCAGGACGGTCAGGCTGAGGGCGACGAGGCGGACGAGGACGCCGTACAGCCGGACCGCGCGGGTGCGACTCCTGGCCGTGGGCCGCATCCAGTGGGCCAGGTTGACGACCATGAACGGGAGCAGCAGCAGCCACAGCGCACGCGAGCCGTTGCCGGAGGTGAGATTGGACCAGCAGTACGCCTCCTCGATGGGCCGGTCCCGGTACCGCTCCGGATGCTGCTCGGCGTCGATGTCCCCGGAGCGCCGGAATATGGCAGCCGTCGCATCACCGGTGACCCGGGCGATGCGCGGATCCCGGAGCATCTCCTGGGGGGTTGCTCCGCCGACGCCATGGACCAGGAGTTCCAGCGCGGCCCCCGTACTCTGCGGGGCCTCGGTGACAGGGGGCACGTGGGTGACTCGCTCTCTTGCTGTCGCGGCGTTCCGGCCTGCGTACTGATGCGTAGTCACCAGAATCCCGGAACTCGGGCCGAGCCGGTACCCGGATCACCGAATCTCCCCAGTGCGGCGCCGAACGGGGCTGCGTGGCAGGATGAGCCCGTCCGACGGACTGCTGTACGGACACCAGAGGGAAGGAACGGACCCGGCGTTGAGCGAGAACCAGAATCTCCTCGCGGAGCAGCGGCGTGCACTGATCCTCGACGAGGTGCGCAGGCGCGGCGGGGTCAGGGTCAACGAGCTGACCCGCAAGCTGAGCGTCTCCGACATGACCGTGCGCCGGGACCTGGACGCGCTGGCCCGCCAGGGTGTCATCGAGAAGGTGCACGGCGGCGCTGTGCCGGTCGTCGAGGCGAGTACGCACGAGCCCGGTTTCGAGGCCAAATCGACGCTGGAGCTGACCGCCAAGGAGGACATCGCGCGGGCCGCCGCGGCGATGGCCGTTCCCGGCAGTGCGATCGCGCTCTCCGGTGGTACGACGACGTATGCGCTGGCCCAGCACCTGCTGGACGTACCGGAGTTGACGGTGGTGACGAACTCGGTGCGGGTCGCCGATGTGTTCCATGCCGCGCAGCGGTCGACGGCGACGGGCGGCCCGCGGGCCGGGGCCGCCACGGTGGTGCTCACCGGTGGGGTGCGGACCCCGTCGGACTCGCTGGTCGGTCCGGTGGCCGATCGGGCGATCGGTTCGCTCCACTTCGACATGCTGTTCCTCGGGGTGCACGGGATCTCGGTCGAGGCCGGGCTCTCGACACCGAATCTGGCGGAGGCCGAGACCAATCGGCGCTTCGTGCAGTCGGCGCGGCGGGTGGTGGTGGTCGCCGATCACACCAAGTGGGGCACGGTGGGGCTGAGTTCGTTCGCGACGCTGGAGCAGGTGGACACCTTCATCACGGATTCCGGTCTGTCGGCGGGCGCCCGCGAGGAGATCGAGGAGCATCTGCCGGGCCTGGTGGTGGCGGGCGAGACCGCGGCCGACGACCTCTCCGAGCGCTGAGGGAACAGGAATCCGGAGGGCGGGCCATGGGTTCCGCTCAGCTCGCGCCATGGCCGGGACGTCCTAGGATCGTGCTGTGGCCGTATTCCGGATCGAACGATTCACCTCCCTCCCCGCCGCCGAGTCCTGGCGCCGGGTGACCGACTGGGAACGGCACGCCGCGCACGTCCCGCTCACCCGGATCACCGTCCCGGCCGGACTGCCCACCGGACTCGGGACCGTCTTCGTGGCCCGCACGGGTGTGGGCCCCCTGGCGTTCGACGATCCGATGGAAGTGGTGCGCTGGATGCCGCCGGTGACCGGGCGAGCCGGGCTCTGCCGACTGGAGAAGCGTGGCTCGGTGGTGCTGGGCCGGGCATCGATCGACGTGTATCCGACGAACTCCGGGTCCCATGTGGTGTGGGTGGAGGACATACGCATCCGGCTGCTGCCGCAGTGGGGCGATCCGGTGATCGTGGGAACGGGCCGCCGGCTGTTCGGCCGGGTGCTGGACGGTCTGCTCGACGGCCCGGTGCGGCCGTAACTCCAGCGGTGCGCGGCTGCCGCCCCGGCCGCGCGGCCGACGCCGCAGCCGGGCGGCCGTGCGTCCCGTCCCGTGCCCGATGTGACCGTCACACGATCGACTCGTTTGTCGGTACGACGGTTACCGCCAACGGCTCAGAAGGCACCGATCCCATGCCGATCCACCCATCCGGCCAGCGCTCCCCCCGCAGCGGCGAACGCCCCGGCGTCCAGCAGGCCGAAGCCGCGCTCGTGGAACACTACCCACGTCTCGTCCGGCTCGCCTACCTCGTTCTGCCGCCCTCACTCGGTCGGCACCGACGGGTCCTCGCCGCCCATGCGGCGGTCCAGCGCGCCCTGCCCGGCCGGCGCACCGCCACCGCGGGACCTCCCGAACCGCTCCGGACCCGGGTCCCGGCACCGGGGCGGGGCGTACCGTCCTCGTGGCCCCTCGCCGCGGCGCACGGTTCCTCCGCATACGCATGGGTGCGGCTGCGGGTGCTGCGTACCGCGCTGGCGTACGAGCGGCGGCCCCGCTGGTGGCCCGCGCGGATCCCGGCACCGGCCTCACTGCGCCCCACGCTCCCCGTCGTCCGGGGACTGCGGCTCCTCCCGCACGCCGGTGGTGCGGAGGAACTGGCCCTGGACCGGACGCTGTCCACGGTGTCCGCTGCCGTGCGGGCATCGTTCGCGCTGCGGTTGCTGGAGGAGCTGAGCGACCTCGAGGCGACGGTGCTGCTCGCCCGGGCGGGGGCGAGCGACGCGGCCGGCGCGGTACGCGCGGGCGGTCGGCTGAGCTCAGCCGACCTGCGGCAGACCGAATCGCTGCTGCGCTCCACCGAGTTCGACCCGTGCACACTCCAGACTCGCCCCAGCGATCTGTTGCGGCGCAGGCACAAGCTACGGGCGGTGGCCTCCGCTGCCGCGCTGTGCGTGGTGGCGGGCGGCCTGGTCGTCCTGGCCGCGGAGAACGGTCCGGACGCCCCACAGGGCGTTCCCGCGGCGGCACGGTCGGCGCCCGCCGTCGATCCGGCAGCGCTGCTGCGTACGGCTGCCACGGAATGGGCGGACACCTCGCGCGTCGACTTCACCGCGTGGCCGGCCCGCGGGGACCGTACCGGGGACCGGGATCTGCTCGGCCGGGCACTGCGTACCTGGGGGCGCACGCCGCGCACCGTCCACGTCTCCACGTCGCCCGGGACGTCCTCCGTACCGCCCGCCCAGCCGCCCCGGCTCCTGTACGCGGGCGACGTGGACGGTGCGGCGGTGGTGCTGTTCCACGACGGCGGCGTACGCGTGGTCCGTTACGCGGAGCCATTGACCGGATCCGGGACTGCCGCGCTCGACTTCGCCCGGACCGATGACGCGGATGTGACGACGGGGGCGGCCGTCGTGGTCAGCCGCAGGGGAGACCGGGCCCGGTTCCTGCTCGCCCCGTGGGTCTCGGAGATCACCACGCGCGATCTGCTGGAGCCGAACGCTGCGGCGCGGTCGCTGAAGGTGGGCCGCGACGGTGTCACCGCACCTGTACCGCGGCCTTCGCCGGGCGGCAGTTGTGGCTCCTGGCCGGTGATGCAGCTTCGCTCCTCGGAGCGCATCGTCGAGAACCACGCGTTCCTCCTCACCGATCTGGGCGACCTGGCTCCGGTCCATCTCACGTACACACCGCTGCCCGGCAAGGGCGCGCCGCCGCGCGGGCCGCGTGAGGCGACCGCTGGTCCGGCCCTGCTGAGCTGGGTACGTACGGTGTGCTCGCTGCGGGCGCTGCGGGGCAGCGGCGTCCGCGCGGTCAACAATTGGGCCTTTGCCCGTCAGCGTCTCCCGGAGGGCGGGACGCCGGCGGACTGGATGTGCACCCGGGCCGACACCTGGCAGGGGCCCGGCCGGGTTCTGATCCAGTTCCTGCAGCCCGCCGCGTCGCTCACCGCCCCTGGTGCGGTGGTGGCCGACCGGCCCGACACGGCGCTGTGCAGCCGGTTCGGGCAACACGTCCTGGCGGGCACGCACTGGCGGGCACCGTCCGGCCGGTGGTACGTACTGGCGGCGGGCAGCCGGGCCGTGAACCGGATCGAGGTGACAGGCACCGTGCGCGGGTCGGCGGGCGGTACGACGCTGGCGGTACGGGCACCGCGGGACGCGCGGCTGGAGCTGAAGGCCCGGCTGCGCGAGGGCGGGACACTGACGGTGGTGCGCTGAGAGGCGGATCGGGGAAGGAGCGAGAGGGAGGGGCCGTTCGGAGTCCTCCGCCGCGCCGGCGCGGCGGTCCGGTGCGAGACTCGGCCGCGTGAGCGAATCCTCCGGCTCCGCGCCCAACTCCGACTCCGCCCCCGCACCCGCACCCGCACCCGCACCCGACTCTCCCGGTGGTGCGCGGCTGCGATGTCTGGTGACCGGTGCCACCGGATATATCGGCGGCAGGCTGGTGCCGGCGCTCCTCGATGCCGGCCACCAGGTCCGCTGTCTGACCCGCACCCCACGGAAACTGCGCGACTACCCATGGGCGGACCGGGTCGAGGTGGTGCAGGGCGATGTCGCCGATGCCGCGTCGGTGCGGGCCGCACAGGCGGACATGGACGTGGCGTACTACCTGGTGCACGCGCTCGGATCGGGGCGTGGCTTCGAGCAGACGGACCGCCGGTCGGCCCGGATCTTCGGCGAGCAGGCGCGAGCGGCCGGGCTCCGACGGATCGTCTACCTCGGCGGGCTCACCCCCGCCGGGGTTCCGGATCGCGAACTGTCACCGCATCTGCGGTCGCGGGCCGAGGTCGGGCGGATCCTGCTGGACTCCGGTGTGCCGACCGCAGTGCTGCGGGCAGCAGTCGTCATCGGGTCGGGTTCGGCGTCCTTCGAGATCCTGCGCCATCTGACGGAGCGGCTCCCGGTGATGGTGACGCCGAGCTGGGTGCGTACCTCGATCCAGCCGGTGGCGGTACGGGACGTGGTGCGGTACCTCGTCGGCGCCGCCTCGCTCCCGGCGGACGTGAACCGCACCTTCGACATCGGCGGCCCGGACGTGATGACCTACCGCGACATGATGCAGCGGTACGCGCGGGTCGCCGGGCTGCCGCGCCGGGTGATCCTTCCTGTCCCCGTGCTCACACCGGGGCTGTCCAGCCACTGGATCGGTCTGGTCACCCCCGTACCGCGGGCCATCGCCCGTCCGCTGGCCGAGTCGCTGCGCAACGAGGTCGTCTGCCGCGAACAGGACATCACCCACTACGTGCCCGATCCGCCGGGTGGCCCGATCGACTTCGACCAGGCGCTGCGGCTGGCACTGCAACGGATCAGGGACGCCAGGGTGGACACCCGCTGGTCGTCCGCCGCGGTACCCGGCGCACCCAGCGATCCGCTGCCGACCGACCCCGACTGGTCTGGCGGCAGCCTCTACCGCGACGAGCGCGAGCTGGCCGTACCGGTGGCACCGGATGCGCTCTGGCGGGTGATCGAGGGCATCGGCGGGGAGAACGGCTGGTACTCGTTCCCGCTGGCCTGGGCGGTACGAGGGTGGCTCGACCGGTTCGTCGGAGGCGTGGGGCTGCGGCGCGGGCGGCGGGACGCCCAGCGGCTGCGGGTGGGCGACTCGCTGGACTTCTGGCGGGTGGAGGAGATCGTTCCGGGTCGGCTGCTGCGGCTGCGTGCGGAGATGCGGCTGCCGGGTACTGCGTGGCTGGAGCTGTCGGTCGGCCGGGACGAGGAGGGGCGGACCGTGTACAGGCAGCGGGCCCTGTTCCATCCGCGCGGGCTGCTCGGCCACGCCTACTGGTGGAGCGTCTGGCCGTTCCATTCAGTGGTCTTCGGCGGGATGGCACGTAACATCACGGCGGCCGCCCGGGCAGTACCACCGCAGTCTGCGGTACAACACCCTTGCAACTGAAGACATCTGACGCTGCGACAGTTGTGGTGCGCGCGTCGCGGGCCGGGCGGGTCCGCCGCCGTTCGCACGGGAGGTGCATCCCATGACACGTCGGCTCCGCTCCGTGGACCTCGGCTTCGTCCGGGCCAATGCGGGGAGGTGGCCTCGGCCAGTTGCTCGCGGCCGCCTCCAGCACGGGAGCGGGCGGGGATCCGCTCCAGGTTCGCCGGGTACTCCTTCGCCGCTCGCGCCCGCCAGGCGTCCACCTGCTTCTCCGACACGTCCGCGAACAGCAGCCATGATCAAGTCTCCTGACGTGCGCTGGAGCAGGGCCGCGGGCCGCTCACGCAACAGCAACGCCCGCGTGCGGCTCTTTCGACTCAACACTCGAACCGCGCACCGCCGGACACAAACGCACAGCGGCGAGTCAGTGGCGATCCTCGGGGTCACGACACGACGCGGCCGCCACCCCGAGGCCTTCCCACCTCGAATGGTGCCGTGACGGTGTGCGTGTAAGCATGCCTAGGAGGAGATGTCGGCGTCGCCGGGTCGCGGGACGTCACGCTTACCGGCCCCGTATCGCCAAGACCAGCAGGAGCGTTGCAGAATGCGCACTCCGAAGCAGTTGACTCCGCTCAGCGTGATCGCGTCGGGTCTGGCCGCCGGCCTGGTCGGCACCGCGTGCATGGACACGGTTCGGTTCCTGCGGCAGCGCCGGTCCGGTGGTGAGCGCAATCCCCTGCGGTGGGAGTTCGCTCCCGTCCGCACCTGGAAGGAGGCTCCGGATCCCGGGCAGGTCGGCAAGCGCCTGATCGAGGGCTTCACCCAGCGCGAACTCCCGGATGCCGCGGCCTGGCCGGTCAGCACGTTCATGCACTGGTTGTACGGCGCGGCCTACGGGGCGCTCTACGGCGTAGTCGCCGGCTCGGTGCGCAAGCCGCCCTCTGGGGTCTACGGCGTGCCGTTCGGCGCGGTCGTTTGGATCAGTGACTACATCACCTTGCCGATCGCGGGGCTCTACGAGCCCATCTGGAAGTACGACCGCAAGACCCTCGCGGACGACCTCGGCCCCCACCTGGCTTACGGCGCCGCGACCGGGACCGTCTTCTGGATCCTGGGCAAGGCACGCACCGTCTGCGTCCGGACTCATCCGAACGGGTGAACGCGCCCCGCGGCCCGGATCCAGCTCCATCTGGTCGGTGCGGTCCGCGGCTCAGCGAAGGGATGTCGTATGGCCACGCTGATCGCCGTGAACGTCGGCATGCCCAAGGACGTCGCCTGGCATGGCAACATCATCCGCACCGGCGTCTGGAAGCAACCCGTGGCGGGGCCCCTGATGGCGCGGTCGCTCAATCTGGACGGCGACGGGCAGGGCGAACTTGCCGGGCACGGCGGCGAGCAGCGTGCCGTACTGGTCTACCAGTTGGACTCCTACCGCCACTGGCAGGAGCACATGAAGCGGGACGACTTCACGTACGGCCAGTTCGGCGAGAACTTCACCGTGGACGGACTCGCCGACGACGAGGTGTGCATCGGCGACCGCTATCAGATCGGCGGGGCGGTCTTCGAGGTCACGCAGCCCCGCGTGACGTGCTACCGCGTGGGGTTGCGGATGGGGGAACCTCAGATGGCGGCGCTGCTCGTCTCCCACCGCCGCCCGGGCTTCTACATGCGGGTGCTGGCAGAAGGGCAGGTGCAGGCCGGGGACGAGATCGTAAGGATTGCGCCAGGCCCCGAGGAGATGACCGTCGCCGAGATGGACGGACTGCTCTACCTGCCCGGCCACTCCCGGCCGCAGCTCGAACGCGCCCTGCGTATTCCTGCGTTGAGCCCCGGGTGGAAGACGTCGCTGCGTGCCCTGCTGGACGATGTGGATCGCGGCCCTGGCACCGTGGGCGGCAACAGCGGCGGTCCTGGCCATTCTGTACGGTCTCGCCGCGGAGCCCTCACAGCGCCCGGTGTGGTGGCTGTACGCGGCCCGAGACGGCGAGAACCACCCCTTCGCCGACGAAGTGCGCGCGCTGCTCTCCCGGCTGCCCGCAGGCCGGTCATTCGTCTCCTACAGCCGTCCGCGCAGCGTTGATCGTCCAGGTATCGACTACACGGGTATCCGGGCGGCTCAGCATCGATCGGATCCGCGGCCTCGAACTGCCCCCGGACACGGACGCCTATATCTGCGGGCCGGTCGCGTTCATGCGGGACATGACCGCGGCCCTGGAGGCCTGCGGCCTGCCGTCCACGCGGATCCACACCGAGACCTTCGGAGCCGCGCCTGCCGTCACCCCCGGTGTGGTGGCGGAATCCACCCGGGCACCGCACCACCCGTCCCATCCTCCCACCGGACGACCAATGTCGTCCGTGTCCTTCGCTCGCAGCGGCCCGACCGTTCCCTGGCACCCTGACTACGGGACTCTGCTCGAACTCGCCGAGGCATGCGGCGTTCCCGTGCGCTGGTCCTGCCGGACCGGGGTCTGTCACACCTGCGAGACCGCGCTGTTTTCGGGCCACGTCGACTACTCCCCGGTCGGATCGCAGGTGCGGGACGTGCTTCAGCAGGGCCAGTTGCCGGTGGCCAGGAAGCGCTGGATCGTCGCGGCATACGGGGCGATGTCCAGGCCCTGTTCGGCGAGCCAGGTGTCGGAGTAGTACTTGTCGAGGTAGCGGTCGCCGGGGTCGCAGAGCAGTGTGACGATGCTGCCGGTGCGGCCCTGGTCCACCATTTCGGCGACGAGCTTGAACGCGCTCCACAGCCCGGTGCCGGTGGAGCCGCCCGCCTTCCGGCCGATGGCCAGCTCCAGGGCGCGCACAGCGGCGACGCTGGCCGCGTCCGGCACCTTCATCATCCGGTCGATGGCGCCGGGCACGAAGCTCGGTTCCATCCGGGGCCGGCCGATCCCCTCGATGCGTGAACCGCAGTCGCTGGTGGCGAGGGCGTTGTGGTCGGCCCAGCCGTCGAAGAAACAGGAGTTCTCCGGGTCGGGCACACAGATCCGGGTGTCGTACTGCATGTAGTGCGCATAGCGGGCGATGGTCGCCGAGGTGCCGCCCGTCCCGGCGGTGGCGACGATCCAGGTGGGCTCCGGATAGCGCTCCAGACGCAACTGCTGGTAGATCGACTCGGCGATGTTGTTGTTGCCGCGCCAGTCGGTGGCCCGCTCGGCGTAGGTGAACTGGTCCATGTAGTGGCCCCCGCTGTCGGCGGCGAGCCTTGCGGACTCCTCGTACAGCTTCTGGGCGTCGTCGACGAAGTGGCACTGGCCGCCGTGGAATTCGATCAGCCGGCACTTCGCGGCGCTGGTGGTACGGGGCATCACCGCGATGAACGGCACCCCGATCAGCTTCGCGAAGTACGCCTCCGAGACGGCCGTCGAACCGCTGGACGCCTCGATCACCGGCTTGCCCGGCCGGATCCAGCCGTTACAGAGCCCGTAGAGGAAGAGCGAGCGGGCCAGCCGGTGCTTGAGACTGCCCGTGGGGTGCGTCGACTCGTCCTTGAGGTAGAGATCGATCCCCCAGGCCTCGGGCAGCGGGAAGCGCAGCAGATGCGTGTCGGCCGAGCGGTTCGCGTCGGCCTGGACCTTGCGGACGGCCTCCTTCAGCCAGGCCCGGTACTCATGGTCGGTGCGGTCGACGTCGACGGTCGCCGTGACCTCGCCGTCGGGCCCGCGCTCACTGGTGTTCATCAGCACGCTCCTGCTCGTCGTGACCGGACTCGCGGGCCACCGGCCCCCGGATTCTGCGTCCCCACCATAGGCCCCCCACCTGCACAAACTTTGACTTTGGGGAACCATAGCCCTGCCTTGGCACCGGGGAGCGGGATGGCTGCGGCCCACCGTGCGCATGCGCGACAAGCAGCCGCGCTGCGACCTGGCGCACTCGCGGCCGTGCGGGCAGACTGACCGTCAGAAACATGACGAAGGGGGTGAACCAGCCATGAAGGGAACGGAGTTCAGCGCGACGGGGGTTCGGATCGAGCGGTGGGCCCGGTCGCTCACCAGGGCCGGTCAGGTGATCGTCAAGGACGGACGGGTGGCGCTGCTGACCAGTTACGGGCGGGAGATCGACAGCGCCCCGGCGCAGGCGGTGCGTGCGTACAGGCAGGCAGGCAGGCAGGCAGGCAGGCAGGCAGGCAGGCCATGGTTCGCCGGAGTCGACTCGATGGTGGCGCGGGTCAACGGGACGTGATATCGGCTGACGATGGGGCAGCGTGACCGCGGGCCGGACCGCGCGGGGCTGTCGCACCGTTTTCTGGAGTCGTTGCGCAGCGCGGGCGCCCGGCCGGGCCGAGATGCGGAGCCGACCGAGCGGGGCTGACCGCGTGGGGGTGACCGTGTGGCACGGCCGGGTCACCGCGAGTTGCGGAGCCGTAACCCCTGAGCGACATTGGAATCACGTCACTCATGGTTTACCGGCGGTGACACTGTGATCCAGCCCGCCGGAGCAGGAACGACAGCCGGCCACCTGCCGACTCCGTTCCGTCGTCTTCTTCCGGACCTATTTCGGGGAGTCGCAGCCGTGATCAGCGAGCCAAGCAGGCACTGCACGGTGGAGCTCCAGGCACTGCCGTCGCGGATCGGTCAGGTCCGCAGAATCATCTCGGCGCAATTGCGCTACTGGCATCTCGACCCTCTGATCGACCAGGCAGCGCTGGGCGTCACCGAACTCCTGACCAATGTCCACCGGCACGCACAGCCGGACAAGACGTGCACCGTCGAGATAGAGCTGCTGCTCGAACGCCTGACGGTATCCGTCCACGACCACGACCCACGGCTGCCGACCGTGCGCGAAGTCGACGCCTCCAGCACCTCGGGGCGCGGACTGGCGATGATTGCCGCGGTCAGCGAGAGCTGGGGGTTCCGGCCGTGGGGCGGGGCCGGGAAGGTCGTCTGGTTCACGCTCCCGGCCCCTTCTCCGACTGTCGCGCTGCCGACGAACTCACTGTACGGGGCGACGACCGACGGCCCGTTCGGTGACGTGACCACCACGTCTCCCCTGGAGGCCGTCGCGCACACCGACGCCCGGTCCGCGGTGGTCGGTTAGTTAGAGGAGAGCAAGGGGTTATGCGGGCTTCTTTCTGAGCAGCACTGAGCCCAGGTGTTCCACGGCGAGCAAAGCAACATCCAGATCTGTGCGCCGTTCCTGGACCGTGTGTCCCATGGCTTCTCACGTCGTCGGTGATCGGGCCGGGCGCAAACAGCCCTTCGAATCCGCCGGAATCGACGACGACCGCGTCGGCCCCGGCCTGCTGCGCACCGGTCCGTGCCTCGTCGGCGACGGCGTGCCAGGCGAACAGGAGCCGGGCACCTGAGTCGCCGAGGCAGTAGGCGACCTCCCGGGACTTGAGCAGGGGGTTCATCGGAACGACGATGCCGCCGGCCCGGAGTACGCCGAAGTAGGCGAGGGCGAACTCCGGCGTGTTGGGCAGCATGATGGCGACGCGGTCGCCCGCGTGACCATGTCGCGCAGGTGGATGAGATTCAGCGGCGCTTCCCGTAGGCAGAGGACGAGTTTGCGCCGTTGCTTCAACATCACGTCCGCGGCTCGCTCGATGAGGCTCTCTGTCTGGCCGTGAGCTATCGAGATGACCTGCCGTGGTGCTCGTGCTTTCCGGACCACCAGAGGTCGGCTTCGTTCGGCCCCGGGGCCGCGACGCGGTCAGTACGGATGACGGTGCCGTCCAGGTTGAGGTGGGTGTAGCCGACCGCTGTGGCACGCTCCAGCGCAGTGGGCAGATCCGGCGCGTGGTCGGCGTGCACGGTCGGCCCCTCGTGGAGGTAGCGGTACGCGGTCGGTGCCGAGATGCCGTTGTCGTGGGCGAGTTGGGCCAGCCGGGTTCCGTCGATGAACCACCGCAGCACCAATACCGCCTGGTTGAAGACGCCGGTCTGGTCCCGTCTGCACGCCGCCTCATCACCGGTGACCCACCGGAACCGCACCTTGGCTGCGATGGCGCGGTCGACCATCGCCTCTGCCATCTCCAGCTTGGTGGCGAACGGGACTTCGTCGCTGATGCCCGCCGCCCGGCAGCGTTCCCGGTCCTCGGTCCAGGACTTCGGCAGACACAGGGCCCCGTCGGTCGACGTCCGGCCGTTGCGGGACACGTGGTGTGGGGCCGCCGCATCGAAGGCCCATGCGTCGTCAGTCGTCGGCGGTCACTTGCCGGGCGTCTTCTGCTGGTCAGTGGGGGGCGGGACGATGTCGAGGACGGCCATCATGCCCATGTCCTCGTGGTTGAGGATGTGGCAGTGCAGAACAGTCCTGCCGGTGAATTTCGTGAAGTGGACGCGGATGACGACGGCGCCGCGCCTGGGCACGTTCACCGTGTCGTACACGCTGTGGGAGGGGTCCTCAGCCTTCCCGCTGGTGCTCATCAGCTGGAAGTGGTCGGTGTGCAGGTGAAAGCTGTGGTCCTCGTCGGAGTTGTTGCCGACGGTCCACTCCTCGACGGTGCCGAGGGTAGAGGTGAAGTCGGTCCGTTTCGGGTCGAACGTCCGGCCGTTGATGTAGAAGACCGTGCCCGCCGTGTTCTCCGTGTAGACCATCGTCTTGCGGGCCGCAATCTTCGCGTTGCTCAGGTCCTCCTGCGGGACGAAGCCGCTCGGGATCGTCGCCCGTGGCATGGGCGTGCCGCCGGTGACGACGGTCGCGAGGTCGGCCTGGGGGAACTGGTTGCCCGCCGGGCCCGTGTTGTAGGGCAGCGTCTCCAGCCGGGTGGTGCCGGCAGCGCCGCCCTGGACCAGGACGTCGAAGCGTGCGGCGGCGGGGATGAGCAGCGTGTCCTCGGCGTGGATCCTGCGCACCGGAACGCCGTCCTGGGCGATCACGTGGAAGCGGGTGCCTGGTAGGTGCAGCTTGTAGTAGATGTTGGCGCCGATGTTGGCCAGCCGCCACAGCTGGGTCTCACCCGGCCGGATGTGGATCACAGGATTCTGCTGGCCGTTGACGGTGCGATTGGTGGGCGCGCCAATGCTCAGAGGGCTGGTTTTGATCGCGTCGCCCTCGACCTGGTCGTCCTTGAGCGCGATGGTGTGCTCGGTGATGTGGCGCAACGCCGGCGGCAGGTGCCGTCGCAGGCCCTCGACGACGACGATGCCCGACTCGCCACCGGCGACCTGGGCGGCAGAGAGCATGTCGGCGTGCGAGTGATACCAGTAGGTGCCGGTGGGGTGATCGCGCGGGAGCTGGTAGGCGTAGTGGTACGACTGCCCGTACTTGATGGAGATGAAGATGTCGTCGGCGGGCGCGCGTGGCGAGACCATGAGTCCGTGCGTGTGCAGATTGGTGTACTTGTCGGTCTTGTTGGTCATGGTCAGGTCGATGCGGTCGCCCGGCCGCACGCGCAACGTGGGTGGCATGTAGGCACCGTTGTAGGTAGTCGCGTACAGCTGGCGGTCGCCGACCGGGACCTTGCGCCGCTCTACGACAATAGCCGCCTTGAGCACGCCGCCACGACTGACAAGTTCCGGCGGATCCTGGAGCAGAGGGCCGACGCTTCCTGGGACGGGGCGGCCGCTCTCCGCAGCGGGGCTGTACGCAGCGCGGTAGAACTCCGCCAGTGTGTGCCCCACGCCGCCGGCCAGTCCGGCCACGATGAGCGCCAGGCCAATGGCCGTCAAGGTCAGCGGGAAACGGGTGATGGGCCGGGTCACGTCTCTCCCCAGGGAAGCCGTGCGGCCACGCGGGCAACCGCCCGGCCAGGAACGAGTGTCCAAAATATGGACGGTCCGTGACCCGGATCGTATGCAGGGCGGAGGCGGCGATGCCTCCGGTCGCACCCGGACGGTGTCTCCCGTCACTCGAATGAACCCCGCAGCGATCGCCCGTCGGCATCGCTCGGTTTTACGCGATGCGTCGGCCGCAGCGGACCGGCCTGCCGGACGCCGCAGCTGGTGGTAGGCGCCAGCAGGTCGGCCATTCGTTCCAGTATGTGCCGGATGGGCGTAGCCGCCGGGGCGCTTTCGTCGTGTTCACCGCAGGTTGCGCTGTCCGCGTGAGCTTCTCAAGGGCCCCAGCTCTCGTGCGTTCGCACCTCGTGCGACCGATCTGTGGTCCGGTCGAAGGCGAGGAAGCGTGGGTTGCCTGCGCCGGCGGTGTTGCGGGACCTGCGCGAGTACCGGGAACCGGCCTCGGCGGAGGAACCTGATTCGGTTCGAGACCGAGCCCCGCGCTCTCGCTCTCCCGCCCCACCATGGTCACCGTCCGACTCCCACGCGCTATCGCGCGTCGCAGACCGGCGCATCGCGCCGCATCCCGCTCCCTCCGAGGCGTGGTCATGCGACCGATAGCGCCTGCGTCATCCGGCACGCAGGCTGGGGACATGGACACCATCACGCTTGGAAACGCGGAGATCACCCGTGTGGTGGAGCTGCCCGCCAGAGGCCGCGCCCGCGACTACGTCTTCCCCGACGTGCCCGTCGAGCACTGGCAGGCACACGAGAATTGGCTCGCCCCCACCTTTTTGGACTCGGCCGCCGACGAGGTCCGCGTCATGATCCAGACCTGGCTGATCCGCAGCGAGGACCGGACGATCCTGATCGACACCGGCATCGGCAACGACCGGGAGCGCCCGGCCATGCCGTCCTTCCACCATCTGAAGACTCATTACCTCGGTGAGCTGGCCGCGGCGGGTGTCCGCCCGCAGGACGTGGACACGGTGATCTGCACCCATGTCCACGGCGACCACGTCGGCTGGAACACCCGTATGACGGACGACGGAGAGTGGCGACCGACCTTCCCCCACGCCCAGTACGTCATCTCACGCGCCGACTTCGACTACTGGAACCCGGCCAACGGACACCGGACCCGCTCCGGCCCCCGGATGGCAAACGTTTTCGAGGACAGCGTCGCCCCCGTGCACCAGGCCGGACAGACCGTGCTTTGGGAGGGCGACCACCACGACATCGACGCCCAGCTCCGCATCCAGCCGGCTCCCGGCCATACGCCCGGCTCCTCCGTCGTATGGCTGCGGTCGGGCACGGACCGGGCGGTGTTCGCCGGGGATCTGTTGCACAGCCCACTACAGATCGTGGAGCCGGACGACTGCCCCAGCTTCGACGAGGACGAACCTCGCGCGCGGGAAAGCCGGCGCCGTGTGCTGGGGGAGGCCGCGGACCGGGGCGCCCTGCTGTTCCCCGCGCACTTCCCCGGGCCGGGCGCAGCAGAAGTGCGGCGCGTCGGCGACCGGTTCGCGGTGAAGGAGTGGGCGGCATGGCGGTGAGGGCGTGCCGCGGCATGGTGCTTGGCCCTGTGGGCGATGAAGGATCACGGCCGACGCGGACGAGGTGGTGGTCGCGTTCCAGCAGGGCTGTCATCACCTCCCTCTCGCCAAGTTTCAGGTACGCCAGGCACCAGGACACCGGCCTGCCATCGGCGGTGGTGGCCAGGCCAGGTAGAGCCGGAAGCCCCAAAGAAGCAGGAGTGTCTGCGGCAGTAGCCGTATCCGGCGTAACCGGCCAGCCCGGAGCGTTTGAGGGTCTCGCGGGAAGCCGCGCAGGGCAGTGGTGTGGCGTCGATCAGCCGCAGGTCGTTGTTCCAGGTCGGCGCCTGCCGGGCCAGGGTTTCGATCACGCGGCTGATCAGCGGACCTGCCTCGTTGAGCCGCTTATTGTAGGCGGATTGTTGAGGCAGGCAGCGATAGAAGTGTCACATCCCGGCGTGTGCGAAGCGGATTCAGTGCCGGGCTGAGGGGAAGCCCAGCAAGACCTGGGCGACCGCGAGGCACAGGAGTTCGGCGTCCGTCAGTTTCGGGGGTCGCCCGATCCGGCGGCGAGGAGCCACATGGTCGCCGGTGAACACATACAGTGCCGCAATTGAGGCGTCCAGGCAGGTGGTCGCACACGAGTTAACGGGCGCCCTTCGTCATGGTCGTGGTCAGCACAAACACTTGACTCGTCCATCTGGGTGCGAGGGGCAAACGGGCCGTCTGCAGTGGCGGATCGCTCCTCACTCAACGCTTCCCCGGCTGCTCGCTTCAGCTCCAATCGGGCGGGTGGCGCCGTACCGGGCAAGCTCGCCCAGTACGGATGCTTCGAGATCCGCGCGGACAGGCGTTGCAGCGCACGCCGTAGGACCGTCATCTGAGCCTCGTACCGCCCCTGCAAGCTGCTGGTGGACGGCATACCAGTCGCGTTGGGCCTGCAGGAGATCGTCGGAGAAAGGTGTACCCACGCTTGAATTCACTCAAGCGTTCGAGGAGGTTACGAAATATCGCACGCCCGGGTGAAGGTCCCCAGGTGTGGCTTTGCGTTTCAGTTGACTGCTGAGCGCTTGGCCGGCCAGTTGAGGATGCCGATCCAGTTACATGAGCCGACTGTCGTCGCAGCTCCGACGGCTCGGCGGGCTCCCGTTGCGCCCTGGCTGTGCGCACCACAGGCTGTCCCTATGGACCACACCCTGAAAACCGGTGTGCTACCCATTCTGGTGACAGGCGCGGCGGGTAGCGTCGGCGCCGTCGGGCGATCCGTGGTCGAAGGTCTTCGGCGACGGGGCCTGCCCGTCCGGGCCATGGTGCGTCGCGATGACGAGCGGGCGGAGGCGCTGCGCGCGACGGGCGCCGATGTCGTCGTCGGAGACCTGACACGCGCGGGCGACGTCGCCGACGCCGTGGCCGGTTGTGGACGTATGTACTTCGGCATGGGCGTGTCGGCGCAGTATCTGGAGGCTGCCGTGACGGTGGCGGCCGTCACGCGTGCGTACGGGTGCCTGGAAGCGTTCGTGAACATGTCGCAGCTGACCGTCTCCGAGATGGACCTCACCAGCACCTCCGAGTCCGTGCAGCAGCGGCAGCAGTGGCTGGTAGAGCAGGTCCTCGGCTGGTCAGGCCTGCCCGTCGTCCAGGTCAGGCCCACCGTGTTCATGGAGAATCCGCTGTTCCGTGTGGGCTTTTCCTCGATCGCGAAGTACGGAAGCATCAGGCTGCCCTTCGGCCGGGCGAAAACTTCTCCTGTGGCGGCCGGGGATGTCGCCGCGGTTGTGGAGGAGATCCTGGCCGATCCCGCCCCGCACGTCGGCCGAATCCATGAGCTGACCGGCCCGCGCTCGGAGGACGTCGCCGCCATGGCGGCGGAGGTTTCCGCAGCCCTGGGCCGACCGGTCGGTTACACCGACGTCCCCCTGCAGGAATGGATCGACGACGATCTCAGGCCGTTGGGGCTGCCCGACCACGTCTTCCACCACATCTCCACCATGGCTCGCCTTCACGCGGAGAATCGGTACGACCGCAAGGCGGACGGGGTCGAGCAGGTCATCGGGCGGCCTCCTTCGGGGGTGGCCGATTACGTCCGTGAGAACCCCGGCCTGTTCAGCCCCTGAAGCCGCGTCCTCGTCGTGCGTTGTCGAGCGTGTTGCGGGTTGACCGTTGGAGGCTCCTGCCGACCATCGTGCACGGGTCCGGTCGCCACACGGGCACAGGATTGTTTTCCCGCTCCGAAACCGCCCCGGAAAGGACCCGGCCAATGGGTGACGAACTCCTTGACCTGGCAATCACCACGACCGGCGGCAGAGACCGCCCATACGCCGCAGCCCGCGAGCCCTACGAATCCCTCGTTCCGCAGTGCACTCAGCGGAGTGCACCGGGGCTGCAGGACGTCGGTTGATGCCCGGTCCAAGACCCACACATACCGGTGCACAGGAGAAGAATCATGAACCGTCGTGTTGCCTACACCCGTGCGTTGCCCGCCGACGTCCTGACCGTCATCGAGGAGCCGGAGTCGGTAGCGCCCGAGCGCGGCCAGGTCCTCGTCCGCACCACGGCCTTCTCGGTGCACCCTGGTGATCTCCAGGCCATCGAGGCCTACCCAGGGAAGGCTGTACATCCGGTTCCGGCCGGCCTGGAGGCCACCGGCGTGATGGAGGCGATCGGCAGGGGAGCGCCCTGGCTCCGGGTGTCAAGGTCGGTGGCCGCGCAACGGTCTTCCCCCAGCCGGGGGCGTGGTCCCAGTGGATCGTGGCGGATGCCGAGGTGGTCGTCGCCGTACCGGACGAGTTGTCGGACGACGTCGCCGCGCAGATGCTTGCGAAGCCGCTCACCACGGTGATGCTGCGCCGTGAGGCGCAGGAGCACCTGGCCTTCGGATACGACGGTCTTCTCGTGCGGACCGCTGCGGGCTCGTCGGTCGGGCGGCTGGTGACTGGCATGTGTCAGTTTCACAACCTGGCGCTGGTCGACGTCGTCCGCCGCGACCGCGGGGCCGCCGAGCTGCGCAAGCGGTTCCCCGGCGTGCCGGTCGTGTCGACAGAGCATCGGGGCTGGGCCGACGAGGTCCGCAAGGCAGCTGGCGGCCGCCCGGTCAGTGTGGCCTTCGACCCGATCGGCGGGGAGCTGGCGGAGAGCCTTCTGGACCTGTTGACGCCGGGCGGGAAACTGGTCAGTTACGGGCAAATCGCCGAAGAGTCGATCTCGGTGCACGCGTCGATGCTGCTGAACAAGTCGCTGACGCTGCGGGGCAAGAACGTCGGCCGGTGGATGTCCGAGGCCTCCGCCGAGAGGCGGGCTTCCGACGTCGCCACCGCCAAGCAGATCGCGCTGGGGCTCAAGGACCAGTTCGACGTGGCCGCCACGTACGGCCTCGGCGAGCTGGCCAAGGCCGCGGAGCACGCGGTACGGCCCGGCAAGGTCGGCCTCGCCCTCGTCCGCCCCTGACAGCCGCCGGAAGGCCTGGTGGTCCCCGGGTTCGGTGACCGCCGTACGCATCGCGACGGAAAGTACCCGGCTCATGAGTGACGAACTCCTCGATCTGGCAATCGCCACCGCCGGCGGCCAAGAACACTGGGACACCCTGCGCGGCCTGAACGTCGACATCTCCATCGGCGGCCCGATCTGGGCGACGAAGGGCTGGCCGCCGGACAAGACGTTCGACCAGATCCTGACCCTCGACACAGTCAGAGAGCACATCGTCTTCACCCCGTTCACCCGCCCCGACCAGCGGATGGCCTTCGACGCCACCGCCGACAGCGTCACCATGCAGACCCTCGACGGCGAACCGGTCGCGACCCTCGCCCCCGCACGCGCCGGCTTCAAGGGAATGCTGCGCAACAGCGCCTGGGACGCTCTACACCTCGGCTATTTCCTGGGCTACGCGTGCTGGAACTACTTCACCACCCCGTTCCTCTTCACCCATCCGGACGTGCGAGTCCACGAGATCGAACCGTGGCGCGAGGCCGGGCAGACCTGGCGACGCCTGCAGGTGCGCTTCCCACCCGAGATCGCCACGCACAATCCCGACCAAGTGTTCTACTTCGACGCCCTCGCAATGCAACGCCGCATGGACTACATCGCCGAAGTCAACGGCAGCACACTCGTCGGCCACTGCACCAGCCGCCACAAGAGCTTCGACGGCCTGCTTGTGGCCACACGCCGACGAGTCTTCCGTCGCAACCCCGACAACAGCGTCAACCTCCACCTCCCCTCCATCACGCTCGACATCCACGATGTCGAACTCGTTCACTCCTGAGACGAACAGGCACAACCATGACCACGGACACCGCCGTCATCGACCACCCCGCCCGGCGGCTCGTTGTGGCGCTCCCCCGCTCCTACGACGCAGCCCGCGAGCACTACGAAACCCTCGTCCCCGAGGTCGATCTCGACCGCTTCTTCCAGATGGCCTCCTGGCAGGCCACGCTCGAGCTCGCCGAGATCAACGCCCCGCACGGGTTCATGCGCTACTTCCGCAGCGACATCACCGCCGTCATGGCGGGATCACCGTCCTTCTGGAAGGCCACGCAGTACCTGATGGGCAACCACACCATCGCCGAACGCATGTTCCGTCACGACCCGTCGGTCATGCTGCACGCACCACTGCGGACCCTGCTCTACGCGGACCCCGACGGCGACACGAAACTCGCCGTCGAACAGCCCAGCCTGCTGTTCGCCGGATACGACAACCCGCGGATCGCCGACGTCGGCCGCGAACTCGACGCCCTCCTCGCCCAGCTGATCACCCTCCTCGGCGGCAAGGCACCTCCCAGCGTGGGCGAGGGCGACCCGGCACTCGACCGGGTGCTCGGTGTGGCCGGTGCACCAAGCCGGGCAGGTGAGGTGACCGGGCCGTGATCAAGGGGAGGCGCCATAACAGTGCGCGGCGCACTCATCGGCCTGCCGGTCTCCTTCCCCGCAGCACCCCAGTGGCAGTACCCAGACACGGGGTGCTCGGCACGACGGCCCGCAGGTAGTCCGCAGACCAACCAAAGTCGTCGCCCTGTTGGACCCACTCCAGGGCGACCCGGGCGTGCACGACGCGCTCGGGATGCGGACGGACATCCTTTTCTGGCCAACGCGGGCATGGCGCGTGCGTCGAGGCCAGCCGCACGGAGGCCGCCCAGCTCGGCGCTCAGGCTACGGTCTCACATGGGTTCGGCTCCCTGATTCAGAAGGGTTTCCTGGGTTTCGTCTCGAGGCCCCGACGGTGCTGGAATCACCGGCCCGGGGCGTCTCGTCTCACGTGTGTCTCACACGCTGTGTGTGAGATGGTGGCCTGGTTCGGGCCCGATTCGACCGACGGGCCCGTGGGTTCAGTCGGCGGCGGTGGCGCGGGGCACGTCCAGGCGCGCCGCACGCCGAGCCGGGCGCCGGCCGGCCAGTGCCCCGGCGGTGATCCCCACCAGAGCGACCACCAGCAGCCGTGTGGGCGGCAGCGCAAAGGAGAACGGGGTGTCGCCCGCGCCTTCGGACGCCCTCACGAGCACCCCAGCCGAGGAAGCCGCCGAGCCGCAGACCTCCTGCCGTGCCGAACGCGGCGACCAGGACGGATTCCCGGCGGACCATGGACCGCAGCTGACTCCTGGTCTGTCCGACGGCCCGCAACAGGCCCAGTCCCCTGGTGCGTTCATGGATGGCCAGGGTGAGGGTGTCGGCGATGCCGAGCAGGGCGATCAGTACGGCGCATGCCCGCAACGCGTTGACCAGTGTGAGCATCGTGTCGATGGAGCCGGCCGAGGACTGCGCGTACTCGGCGCGGGTCTGTACGTCCGGACTGCCGTACGCCGCAGCGGTCATCCGGACCGCCGCCTTTCCGCCCGCGGAGAAGCGCCGAGGATCCGTACGGTGTTGGTGGAGGCAACCGGGCCGAGCACCACGAAGGCGGCGAGCAGCAGGACCGCGCCCGCGGCCGACAGCCGGACGGAAGGATGGGCCAGGACGCCGGTCAGGATGGTGCCGACCGCCGCGAGCAGCAGCGTGACGCCGGTGACGGCACGGGGCAGGGAGGCCGCCGAGTCGTCGACGGCGGTCTCGCAGGGCCGCGAGCGGTGCGGTGCGTCCCGCGCGGACGGCGGGCAGAAGGGCCGAGCCGAGACGGGCGAGCACGCCGGCAGCGAGCGGAAGCCGCCCGCAGCCCGTGGCAGCTTGGTTCAGACCGAGCCGGGCTTGCGCGCGGCGGGGCCGGGTTCGAGGACGTTGGGCCTGAGCGGCGGTTGCCGTCCTTCCGGGGCAGGGCAACGGGTGTGGCTGGTACTGGTCGGCCGCATGCGGCGGGTACGTGAGAGGGCATCGTCTGAATGGCCCTGACACGGGGCCGTTCGTCCCCTGGCACCTGTGCCCGACACCGAGGTGTGATGGATAGGGACTGAACCGACCCAGCCCGGACGGACGAAGGTGTGTCATGGGCTTTTCCATCCGTACAGGACGGTTGCGGCGCCTGAGGGGGGCCGCCGTGTCCCTGCGGCTGGAGCCCACTCTGCTGATTGTCACGGCGGCGGCCCTGACGGCTGGCGGTATCGCCTGGCTCGTCGGTGTCGGCAGCCTCGCGGACGTGCTCTGGGGCCTGGGCACCGTATCCGCCTTCGTACCCGCGGTGGGGTGGGTGATCGCCGCGCTGCGGCGCGGTCACGCCGGTGTGGACCTGATCGCCGTCCTGGCCCTCGGCGGCACGCTGGCCGTGGGCGAGTACCTGGCCGGCGCCCTGATCGCGCTGATGCTCGCCACCGGCCGGACTCTCGAAGCCGCGGCGCAGCGGCGCGCTTCCCACGACTTGCGCGCCCTGCTGGAGCATGCACCGCGCTCGGCACGCCGCCGCACCACCGCCGGGGTCCACACGGTGCCGCTGGCCCAGATCGCCGTCGGCGACCTGCTCGTGGTGGGCCCGGGTGAAGTTGTTCCCGTCGACGGGTGGGTGGAGAGTGCCGCGGCCGTCCTCGACGAGGCGGTGCTCACCGGTGAGCCCCTCCAGGTCGAGCGGACACGGGGCGAGGCGGTGCGCAGTGGCGTGGTCAACGCGGGCGGCGCCTTCGAACTGCGCGCTACCGCCACCGAGCAGGACAGCACCTATGCGCAGATTGTGAGGCTGGCCGGGCAGGCCGGCGCGGAATCCGCCCCCGTGGTCCGGCTGGCCGACCGGTACGCGGCCTGGTTCCTTCCCCTGTCCGTCGCGGTGGCGGGGCTGGCCTGGCTGGTCAGCGGGTCCCCGGTGCGGGCGGTGGCGGTCCTGGTGGTCGCCACTCCATGCCCGCTGCTGCTGGCCGCGCCGGTCGCGATCGTCTCCGGGCTGTCCCGCGCCTCCCGTCTCGGTGTGGTGATCCGCGACGGCGGAGCGCTGGAGAACCTCGGCCGGGCCCGCACCCTGCTGCTGGACAAGACGGGCACCCTCACCGGTGGCCGCCCTCGCGTGCTGGACGTGACTGCCGCGCCCGGCTGGAAACCGATGGAAGTACTGCGCCTGGCGGCCTCGCTCGACCAGTACTCCCCGCACGTACTGGCCCACGCCATCGTCGACACGGCCCGTGAGCGCGGGCTGAACCTGTCGGTGCCGTCGGAGGTCGTCGAGGAGCCCGGCCGGGGCGCCCTGGGCACCGTGGACGGGCACCGGATGTCCATCGGCCGCCTCTACGCCTCGGATGTGCGGCCCCGCTGGGCCGGGGCGGTCGACAACCGGGCGCTCCTCGACGGCGCGGCCGTCGCCTGGCTGACCGTCGACGGGCAACCGGTCGGCGGGGTCCTCCTGCGCGACCCCGTGCGCTCCGACGTTCCGAGGACCCTGCGCCGCCTGCGGGCGGCGGGCATCGAACGGCTGCTGATGCTCACGGGTGACCGCGCCGAACCCGCCGGTGAGGTCGCCGCGGTCCTCGGCCTCGACGGCGTACGGGCCGAACTCACCCCCGCGGACAAGGTCGCCACCGTGCGCGCCGAATGCGAACGCGCTGTCACCGTGATGGTGGGCGACGGCGTCAACGACGCCCCTGCCCTCGCCGCCGCGGACATCGGCGTGGCGATGGGCGCGCGCGGCTCCACGGCCTCCTCCGAGGCCGCCGACATCGTCCTGACCACCGACCGTGTGGACCGCCTGGCCGACGCCGTCGCCATCGCCATCCGCTCCCGGCACATCGCCGTGCAAAGCGCGCTGGGCGGCATGATGATGTCGCTGGCCGCCATGGCCGCGGCCGCCGTCGGACTGCTCCCGCCCGCAGTCGGCGCACTGCTCCAGGAAGGGATCGACGTCATGGTCATCCTCAACGCGCTGCGGGCGCTGCGGGTCGAGCAGGCGGCGCGACCGGCCCTCGCCCCCGCCGCCGAAGCGCTCATCCACCGCTTCGCGGCCGAACACGACGACTTGCAGGACGTCCTCGAAGCCGTCCACGATGCTGCCAGCCGCCTCTCCGACAGCCCTGGCCCCAAAGCCCTCGCAGCGGTGGAGGAGACGCACCGGCTGCTCACCGAACGGCTGCTGCCGCACGAGAACGCCGAAGAGCACGAGCTCTACCCGGCGCTGGCCCCCACCCTCGGCGGCCCCGAGGCCACTGCCACCATGAGCCGCACCCACACCGAGATCGAACGCCTCGCCCGGCGTATCGCCATCCACCTACAGCTGGCCCACGCCGACGGCGGCTTGACCCCCGAGCAACTCGACGACCTGCGCTCCTGCCTCTACGGACTGCACACCGTGCTGCGACTGCACTTCACCCAAGAAGAGGAGAACTACTTCTCCCTCGCCCCGTGACGCACAGGAGAGCGTGTCGAATCCGGCGGCGCAGTGCATCAGGGTGGATTCTCCGGAGCCGGAGGGCCCCGTGAACGCGGTGAAGCGGCCGGCCGGGAAATCGACGCTCACCCCGTCCAGGGTGACGGTGCGGACGGTGGTGGTCATGCCGCACCTCCCCGGCCGATGCGGCCGAACTGCTCGTCCAGGACGGAGAGCCGTCGCCAGTACTCGTCCTCGTCGATCTCGCCCGCGGCGAAGCGACGGCCGAGCAGGGTGATGGGCGACTGCTCGCCGGGGGTGGCGGGTCCACTGTGCGCGGCGCGGGGGCCCCAGGGTCCGCGTCGGCCGCCTCGCCACACGGTCCGGCGCAGCGCGGTGACGACGGTGACGGCGACGGCCGCCCAGACCAGCGGGAAGAGAAGGATCCACGGCCCGGGTCCGCCGGAGTAAGCCAAGGTGTTCATCTCGGTCGGTTCCCTCGGTTCAGAGTTCTCGGTCGGCGTTCTTCCGACGCTTCCGAGCCTGGCCCCGGGAAGGGGTCCGAGTCGTCGTACGGCCGGCGGCAGTACGCGTACCCCCGCGGGAGTACGTGGCGTTCCGGCGGCTGCTCCCGTTGGCGGCCCCACATCCCTGGTCTCTGTACCTACTAGTATGTACAGTGAGTTGCATAAGCACTCCGGACCGTCTGATCGAAGCCACCCAGGAGCTCCTGTGGGAGCGCGGCTATGTGGGCACGAGCCCCAAGGCCATCCAGCAGCAGGCGGGCACAGGCCAGGGCAGCATGTACCACCACTTCGCAGGCAAGCCCGACCTGGCGCGGGCGGCCATCCTTCGCACGGCCGCGGCGATGCGGGCCACCGCCGAACAGGTGCTGGGCGGCCGGGGATCGGCGTACGAGCGGATCTCCGCGTATGTCCTGCGCGAGCGTGACGTACTGCGCGGCTGCCCCGTCGGCCGGCTGACGATGGACCCGGATGTCATCGCCAGCGACGAGCTGCGCGCCCCGGTCGACGAGACGATCGGCTGGCTGCGCGGACGGCTCGCCGAGATCGTCCAGGAGGGCCTGGACCGGGGTGAGTTCAACCGGACACTGATGCCCGACGAGATCGCGGCGACGGTGGTCGCGACGGTGCAGGGAGGCTATGTGCTGGCCCGCGCCTCGGGATCGACGGCGGCCTTCGACGCGGGCGTCAGGGGACTGCTCTCGCTGCTGGCTCCGCGAACCGGCTCCGGTTCCACGCCATCCCCGCCCTGGACTCGACATTGACGCCGGCCGGCGTTCCGGCCGTGTGGCCCACGCCGTCGTTCGTGATGCCGATCTGGAACGGTGAACGCAGGTTGCGCACCCATCCCGCCGGGGCGTTGCTGCCCTGGAAGGAGAACGTTGACCACAGGCGGCCCCTCGGGACCTGCCCCAGGATGACCTTCTGAATGCTGCTCATGAAGCCGGAGCAGTCGAAGGACGGATTTCCGGCGCCGCCCCACTGGTAAGGCTTGCCGGCCTGCGAGCGGGCCCACGTCAGGGCTCGTCCCAGGCCACCAGTTGCAGTCGTGCCGCTTCCGTCGCCACCGAAGATGGAGTTCTTCAGGCTCTTCAGCAGCGCGACGGGATCTCCGTCGTCAACCGGCCCCACTTGGAGGATGCGAAGTCCCGCATCTGCTCCTTCGCCCAGCTCGTCGCAGCGTTGGACACCTTGTCGTCGGCGTCGACGTGACAGGCAAGCCGGCGCTCAAGAGCCGGCCGCAGGAACGCGGCCGCCGGTGTCCGCAGTCGCTCCACCAAGGGCTCGAACCAGAGGTCAGGTGCGCTCCGGGCCCGCGCTCGGTGGCCTCGGCGAGCCGCGCGTCCAACTCGCTCAACGCACGCCGCAGCGCCGAGCACTCCGCCGCCCCATCTCCATCCGTCGCCGCCGTCATGCCGCTCACCCTACGGCCGCGCGGTGTCACGGTGGCAGTGCAGCCGCTCAGGCGAACACTCGGCGTCCGGGGGTGGCCATGCGGTGACGTCCAAGGCGATGGACAGCTGCCCGTCCGCCCCGCGCGGCAGTACGAGCCCCGCCAGGGCCATCCGAAGCCGGGACACGTTGATGTGTCCCTGGGCCAGCGCGTCGTACATCGCGCCATGTCCGCGGCGGTGCACTTCGGCGATGGACAACTCGGGCAACGAGACCACCGGGCCGTCAGTGCACAGGACCGCGTCCGTCAGCTCGAACAGGGCGTCCGCCCGCAGCGTCAGGCATGAGTAGAACTCACGGCGAAACCGGGACGACCCGGCCAGGGCCTCGACGCGCGCAGCACCTTCTTGCGGACTGTCCATCACGGCCTTTGGGGTGATCGACTGTCGACTTCAGCGAGAAGACACGATCACCCAAAGGCCGCCCCACTGTCAGGCGAACGACGAACCCCACCAAGACATGATCTTGGTGGGGTTTAAAGCCAAGCTCAGAAGGTGAGCTTCCAGCTGTCGATGTAGCCCGTGTCGCCACGGTACATGTCCTGGACCTGGAGCCTCCAGGTGCCGTTGGCGACCTGGCTGGAGGCGTCCACCGTGTAAGTTTCGATCACGTTGTCGGCCGAGTCGGGCAAGTTGCTCTTCTTCAGCGGGTACAGCGTGCCGTCGGGGGCGACCAGGTTGATGACCAGGTCACCGCGCCAGGTGTGCTTGATGTCCACGCCCACTTTGAGGTCGCTCGGCGCCTGGCCCGAGAGCCCGGTGACGTCGATGTCCGAGAAGACCGCGGCGCCCCCGTCCGGGATCGGCACGTTGGTGGTGTTCTCGACGATGCCCCTGGCGACCTTCCAGGTGAAGGTCGCCGTGGTGGTGGAGTTCATGGAGCTTCTGACGGTGACGGTGACGTTGCTGGTGCCCGGCGTGGTGGGGGTGCCGGTGATGAGACCGGTGACGGGGTGGAGGCTCAGGCCGTCGGGGAGGCCCTCGGCGAAGTAGACGGGGGTACCGGGGTTGAAGCTGGTGGCCTGGATCTGGAGGCTGGCGGGGGTGTCGACCGCGCTGGTCTGGGCGCCGGGGTTGGTCAGCAGGATGCCGTCGACGATGCGGGGGCCGACGTTGATGGCGGCCCAGGCGTTGGCGGCGTTGATGTAGGTGTCGCTGCCCAGCCCGTACAGGTCGGCGGCGGCCTGGAGGGTGGCGGTGCGGGCACCGGCGTAGTCGGTGGACGAGGTCATGTAGGTGGTGAGGGCCTTGTACCAGATCTTGGCGGCGGCGTCCCGGCCGATCCCGGTCACCGGCAGGCCGTCGGAGGTCGGGGAGTCGTAGTTCACGCCGTTGACGGTCTTGGCGCCGCTGCCCTCGGAGGCCAGGTAGAACCAGTGGTTGGCCGGGCCGGAGGAGTAGTGGACGTCGATGGAGCCGAGGCCGGAGTACCAGGCGTCGGCGGACTTCCCGTCCTTGGAGGGCTTGTCCATGTAGCGCAGCGGGGTGCCGTTGCCGCGGATGTCGATCTTCTCGCCGACGAGGTAGTCGCCGGGGTCGTCGGCGTTGTCGGCGTAGAACTCGACGGCGGCGGCAAAGATGTCGGAGGTGGCCTCGTTCAGGCCGCCGGACTCGCCGCGGTAGATCAGGCCCGCGGTGTTGGAGGTGACGCCGTGGGTCATCTCGTGGGCGCCGACGTCGATGGAGGTGAGCGGCTTGTTGTTGCCCGTGCCGTCGCCGTAGGTCATGCAGAAGCAGGCGTCGGACCAGAACGCGTTGACGTAGGCGTTACCGTAGTGGACGCGTGAGTAGGCGCCGACGCCGTCGTTCTTGATGCCGTTGCGGCCGTGGACGTCCTTGTAGTAGTCCCAGGTGAGCTGGGCGCCGTAGGCGGCGTCCACGCCGGCGGTCTGCCGGTTGCTGGTGGTGCCGTCGCCCCAAGTGTCGTCCGGGTCGGTGAACAGCGTGCCGGTGCCTGAGCTGCCGCCGTTGAGGTCGTAGGTCTTGTGGCCGCCGCGGGTGGCGTCGGTCATCGAGTAACTGCCGTCGGCCGACGTGGTGCCGATGGTGACCTGGCCGGAGTACATGCTGTCGCCGACGCCGGTCTCGATGCCCTGGTACTCGAAGAGCTTCTTGCCGGTGGTGGCGTCGGTGATGACGTGCAGTTCGGAGGGGGTGCCGTCGGCCTGGGTGCCGCCGACCACCGTCTCCCAGGCCAGGGTCGGGGTGCCGGACGCGGCCCAGACGACCTTGCGGGCGGTGCCGGCCGTCGCCTTCGCGACGTGCTTGGCCTTGGCGCGGCCCAGCGCGAAGGTCTTCGCGGAGCCGGCGCTCTTGGCGGCGGTGGTGGAGGAGACGGTGATGGTCGCGTTGGTGGCCTTGGTGACGCCCTTGGCGGAGCCGTTCGCGGCGGTGTGGACGACCAGGTCGCCGCCCAGGACCGGGAGCCCGGCGAAGGTCCGCTCGTAGCGGGTGTGGAGGCTGCCGTCCGCGTCCTTCAGGACGGACTTGACGATCAGCGCCTCCTTCGATCTCAGGTGCAGCGACCTGGCGGTCGCCGCCCGGGACATGTTCGCCGCGGCCAGCAACTCGCCACGCTGCGACGGCGACAACTGCACCGGCAGTGCGCCAGCGCGGGCCTGGGCCTTGGCCGGGGCCTGGCTCGTGGTGCTGGCGGTGGCGACACCGGACGGCAGCGCGGCCGCGATCATCGCGGCGCCGGCTATCAACGCGCTCGCGGCGAGGGCCTTACGGGGGGATCGAGTCACACGGAACTCCTTCTGCGGCGGCCGGGTGTGTACGGCCGGAGTCAGCCGGGCAGGCCGGGGTGTTGCCGCCCGGTAGAGCTGGAGGTGCGAGTGGGTCGGACGGTGTCCGACGTGATCGCCGCATCGTGTGGTGCGTGTGCGTTTGTAGGGGTGCTCTGCGGCGACTGGACGGAAGCGTGCCAGCTTTGACGGGGGCCCGTCATGTACGCGGCGCCGACTTGGCCGAAATCCGTTGTTGATCGATCTGTGGGGTTCGTTGGACTGCCCGGCAGTAGGCGTCACTTGAGCCTTTTGGTGGTCGGGCGGCCGTCCCAGCGGTAGAGCTGGGCGGCGCGGCGGATGACCATACGGAGCGTGACGATCGTGACGGGGCAAGTAGAGGTAGAGGTCGACGACCTGGCTGCGCTTCTCGGTGCAGCGTCGGAGTTTGCCGAAGCCGTTCATCCACGCGTGACTGCGCTCGACCACCCATCTCTTGCCGGCCTGGATCGGAGCGGGCACGCCCTTGCGGGCGATCTCGCCGGTGAAGTCGAGTTCCGACAGTGCGGTGCGGGTCTTGCCGCTGTCGTAGCCGCGGTCCAGGTTGACATCGACCTGCTCGGGCAGCGGCCCACAACGCATACGATCCCGCACGCGGATGGCGGCTCGACTGGGCACGGTCACCTGGTCGGCGCTGAGCGTGAACAGCCCCGCCGGCGCGGGCTTGCCCGAGGAGGAGGCCGAGGCGGAAAGCGTGAGCGTGATCGGCTCCTCGGTCCAGTTGGTGTAGATGACCGTCCTGGACGCCGACGAGTGCGGGTAGGTTCAAAAATGTGGAGCTGCGCCGATGACGCGGTGCGTCAAGCAGGCGGGTACGGATGTCGAGAACTCTCGGACATGTCCGGCACTTTCAAGGACTTTGCTGATTTTTTTCGGCAATACGGAGTCCCGGCAAGGTATTTGATTGCCAGTACAACGGGATGCGCCCCTGGCGCGAGGGCGTGCCTTGCGCCAGGGGTGCGGTCGGAAAAGGTCTGCCGTGAGGGTCAGCGAACGGCGTAGGCCTTGATCAGGGTCTGCTTAATCTTGCTGCCGTTGGTGTCCTGCGCCTTGACGCGCAGCGACACATAGCCCTTTGCCGGGTTGCGGACGGACACCTTGTAGTGGCCGTCGACCTTGGTCTTCACCGTCGCGGGGCTCCAGGTGGCACCGTCGTCGGTGGACATCTCCACCTCGACCCCGTCGATGTCCGGAGTGGAGCCGGTCTGGAGCGCGAACACCAGGTCGAAGTCGTAGGTGTTGCCACCCTTGGCGGTGTTCTCCGCATCCAGGCCGAAGCCGTACTTCGGCCAGAGCAGCGCCAGGTTCTCCTCCCCGCTCACCGGCCGGGCGGACCTGAACGTCCACTCAGTGCTGGTCTCGGTGGACAGCGGGAACCACGCCGGGTGCGACGTGTCCATGGTGATCCGGTAGGCCGCCGGGTCAGGGCTGACCGGCAGCATCATCATCGCGCGCGTCGTCTCGGTGAGGAGCTTCTCGTCCTGGTACACACGCACCATCGCCTTGTCGGACGCCGCGCCGAACCAGCCGAAATGCTCCGGTTCGCTGTCACCCATCTCCGGCACGACGAGGGTCATGTCGTCGCCCTCGCGGACCGCGCGGGTGTTCGCCGGTCCGGCCGGGCCGTTCGCCGCGCCCAGCCAGGTCTCCTCGCGCTGTTCGCCCGGGCTATAGGTGCGGAGCACGTCATTCATGCGGCGGCCGATGTTGGTGGGGTCCGGGAAGACCGCGTGGGACCATCGCATGTCCTTCAGGGTCGGCCACTTGCTGCCTGTGGAGGACCACTCCTCCCGGTCCAGCGGCCCATCGATGAACTCCACGATCTGGACGATGAGGCGCTCTCCCGGGCGGACCACCGAGCCGGTCTCGCCAAGTTTGGTGCCCTTGGTGCTGCGGTAGTGGGACTTCACCACGGCCGAGTTCTCCGCGGTGACCGCGTCGGTGGGGTCGGCCGGAATTTCACCGGGAACCATGAGAGCGATGTTGTACACATACGGGCTGTTGGCGATGCCGTGCAGGTTGATCGACGTGGGACCACCGGCCATCCGGTCAAAGAGCACGGCGCCTTCGTCCCGGGTGAGGGTCCAGGCCGGGATGGTGGTGCGGGCGACGAGCGGCACACTGGCGTAGAAGGAGCCCGGCTGGTCGCCGACGATGATCACTGCCTTCGCCCCGGCATCGGCCACGGCGGCGATCTGCTCGGCAGTCTCCCGGGTGGCATCGCTGGTGACGACCGCGAGCTTGCCACCGAGGTTCTTGCCGGCCAGGTCCTCGGGCCCTCCCTTGCCGGCGTAGACTGCCCGGAGCGTGCTGGGGCCGTCCAGCCGGGCCGCATTGAACACTGGCTCAAGCGGGAGCGCGCCGGCCTGCCCGGCAATGGACGCCCGGATCGCCGGGGCGTACCTGCGCTGCTGGAAGTCGAACTCGAATGAGCCGAGCGTCACCGGTGCGGTGGGCACCACGTAGGCATGGTCCCAGGTCGGGCTCGACATGATCTTCATGAAGTCAATCCCGTAATTGCCGGGGAGTTGCTGGCGGTACCCGATTCTGTAGCCGTTCGGATCGGACTCCTTGGGCGTCGCGACCTTGACCTCCTTGCCCAGCCGGGCATCCAGCGTGATCGTCCGATCCGCCTTCAGTTCCACTACGGGGTCGCCGGCAAGGGTACCGTTCAGGATCTCGACTCCGGCCTCGTCCCGCGTGTAGACGACACCCATGACCGAGTAGCGTCCCAGCGGCACTGCGACAGTCGCCGTTCCGTCCCGGAGGTAGGGCTCAAGGACCTCGTCTTCGTCCAGGTCGAACACGACCACGTCGGTGCCCTGCGCCGGGTTTCCGTTCCGGTCGATCGCGTTGACGGTGAGGTCGACGGTGGGCACCCCCTTCGTCGCGCCGACGGTGGTGTGGATCGCGGAGCCGTCGGGCGCGGTGGCGGTGACGACACCCGTGTAGTCACCCAGGACGCAGAGTTCGGGGTGGTAGGTCACCGTCACGTTCGTGGTGGAGTTCGCCAGGACCGTCACGCTGGTGGCGCTGAGCGTGAACGTGCCGTCCGGTGCGGGCCCGGTCTCCCCGGAAGAGGCCAGGCGGAGCGACAGCGTGGTGTCCGCCGCGGAGGTGTTGACGTAACTGACCGTCTTGGTGACCGGCGCGCTCTCGGCCGTCGACTTGCCCATGCTGACGACGGCGGGGCTGGAGTAGACGGTGGCGTCGATCGCCTTGGGCACGTCGACTCGGCCGCCGCCCTGCTGATAGGCCGTGTATGAGCCCTGCTTGGCGGTGCTGACCAGCACCTGCTTGAGCCGGTCGGCGGTCCAGTCCGGGTGGCGCTGGGCGAGGATCGCCGCGGCGCCGGCCATGTGCGGTGTGGCCATCGAGGTGCCGCTGGCCGCGGTGTAGTTGGCGTCGACCGGGCGACCCATCGAGGTGCCGGCAGCGCGCGCGGCGACGATGCCCACGCCCGGTGCGGTGATCTCCGGCTTGACCGCGAAGTCGCCCTTGCGCGGGCCGCGGCTGGAGAAGCCCGCGAGCAGCTCCGACTTGGACACCGCGCCGACGGTCAGCGCGGCGTCGGCGGCACCCGGCGAACCCACGGTCGACTTGTCCGAGCCCTCATTGCCGGACGCGATGACGAACAGCGCGCCGGAGGACGCGGTGAGCTGGTTGACGGCCTGGCTCAGCGGGTCGGTGCCGTCACTGGCGACCGGCGAACCCAGGCTCATGCTGACGACGTCCGCACCTTCGGCCACTGCCCACTCCATGCCGGCGATGACCCCCGACTCGGGGCCGCTACCGGCGTTGTCGAGGACCTTGCCGATGTACAGGTCGGCGCCCGGCGCCACGCCCCTGTACTTGCCGCCCGACGCGGCACCTGAGCCGGCGATGGTCGAGGCGACATGCGTGCCGTGACCGTGGTGGTCGACGACGTCGGGGTCGTCGGTGAAGTTCTGCGTCTTCTTCACCTGCCCCGCCACATCGGGGTGGTTGGGGTCGAGACCGGTGTCGAGGACGGCCACCTTGGTGCCGGTGCCGTCGTACCCGGCCGCCCACGCCTCCGGCGCGCCGATCTGCGGCACACTCTGGTCCAGCGACACCTTGACCGGCTTGTCGAGCCAGAGCTTCTTGATGCCGTCGGCAAGCTTCGGTTTGGTCGTCGCGTCGGCGCTGTCGTCGTCGACCGACTTCCAGAACGTCGCCGCCTTCTTCTTGCTCGCGCGCAATGCCACCGCGTTGGCGCTGGGCAGCTCGTCGTCCTTCACCGAACCGGCCGGCGCGGCCTGCTCAAGCGCCTTGCCCGCCTTGCCCGGCGCGCCCGCGAAGGTCGCGATCAGCGGCACCGCGGCGCGGTGCGCGTCGTCGTAGCCGTACTCGACCAGCTTGGTGACGTTGAACAGCTCGCGATCGAGCTCGTTCGCGGCAAGGTACGGCTGTGCCTTGTCCGGGATGACATAGACCTCGTCACCCACCTTCATGGTGGAGAACGTCGCCGGGGTGCCGTCAGGTGTGGGCGCGATCGTCGCAGCCTGGGAGCCGTTGGCGTGGCGTTCCAGCGTCACCACCTCGCCGGTGACGAGGGTGAGCTTGTGTGTGGCGACAACCGGGCCGTCCTGCCGTGGCTGGGCAGCCTGAGGGACCGACCCGGCCGGTGTCGCTGCGGCGACGGGCAGGGTGCAAAGCGTCCCGGCCACACAGGCCGCGGTGAGCACCCCCAGGGCCGTACGCACTGGACGGCGTGTCAGCCGGTAGGCTATGGAGGTGGTTGAGCGGGCCGAGGATCTGGTCGACCCAGCCCGTCGTGACTGTCTCATTGAGGCGATGACCTTCTCTGAGAGGGAATGAAGGCGCGCGAAAGCCACGCGGTCGCGGGAATTCGGCGCCGCGTCGGATCACTGCATGTGGATGCGGTGTGTTTGTGCTGCACTTTCAGGTGTGAGCGGTGCAGCAGTACCAGGACGGCGGACCGCGTGCCGTGTTGCGGCGTCGGCCATGGGCCGCCGCTGTGTCAGCTCGGTGGTGTGGCAGGGGAACCTCGCTGCGCTGTGGGGTCCGGAAACTCGGGCCGACTGGAGGGGTTGGGCGGATCTGCAGGATTCGGTCGTGCGGTCGGCGGGGTGGGGCCGGGCAGGGGTTCGGGGATCAGGCCGTGGGCCAGTGCCGCCGTCACGGCGCCGGTGCGGCTGTCCACCCCGAGCTTGGCGAAGACACGGACCAGGTGGGTCTTCACTGTTGCCTCGCTGATGAACAGCGCGCGTGACACCTGCCGGTTCGACAGTCCCTTCGCGAGCAGGACGAGAATCTCTGTCTCGCGTGGGGTCAGTGTGGACTGCGGTGCCCGCATGCGGCCGAGCAGCCGAGTGGCGACGGGCGGAGCCAGCACGGTCTCGCCGGCCGCGACGGCGTGCACTGCGGAGATCAGCTCCTCGACCGGCGCATCCTTGAGGAGGTAACCGGTCGCACCCGCCTCCACGGCGGCAAGGATCTCGGCGTCGGTTCTGTAGGTGGTGAGGACCAGTACCCGGGGCGGGGCCGGCAGGGCCCTGATCCGCCGGGTGGCCTCGACACCGTCCATGCGCTCGCCGCCGCCTCGCCCGCTGCCGGTCGCATCGGCGGTAACGCCTGACACCTTGTCGGTACCGCCGCCCATGCGCAGGTCCATGAGGACCACGTCGACCTCCGTCGACCCGGCGACCATTCGCAGCGCCTCGGCGCCGTCCCCCGCCTCACCGGCCACCACGACCTCGGGCACGTCATCGAGCAGCGCGCGCAGGCCACGGCGCACGACCGGGTGGTCGTCGACGATCAGGACGCGTACCTGCGCCATGGAGGCGGTGTGCGGTGCGGTCACGACGTCACCCCATTCGGAGTCGGCAAACTGGCGGCGACCGCTGTTCCCTCGCCGATCGCGGACTCGACGGTGAGCGCGCCGCCCAGCTCCTCTATCCGCTGGCGCATCCCGAAGAGCCCGAAGCCGCCACGGGAGTCCTGCGGGGGCAGCTCCGGATCGAAGCCCTTGCCGTCGTCGAAGACATCGAGCGTCACCCGGTCGTCCAGGTAGCACAGGCTCACCACGCACCTCTCGGCGTGCGCGTGCCCGCGCACATTGGCCAGCGCCTCCTGGGTCAGCCGCAGCAGCGCCACATCGCACTCGGCACCCAGCGGGTACGGCTCCCCGTGCAGATGGAACGCGGTGCTGAGACCGTCCTCGGCACTCCGGTCGACCAGTCGGCGCAACGCCTCCGGCAGGGGCGTCTCGACCAGGGGCGGCGGGCTCAGTTCGTACAGGAAGCGCCGGCACTCGGCGAGGTTCGCCGTGGCGACCTCGGTGGCCGCGGCGGTCCGCTCCTGCGCCAGGGATGCGTCCGGCGGCAGCGCGGCGTAGGTGGCGCGCAACAGCATGATCACGCTCGAGAGGCCCTGCGCGACCGTGTCGTGTATCTCCCGGGCCAGCCGCTGGCGTTCGGCGAGCCGGCCGGCCTCCCGCTGCGACTCCGCCAGCGCGTCCCGGGTGACGATCAGCTCAGCGATGAGCGCCTGGCGGGCCTGGCTCTCCCGGTACAGCGACTGGTACCCGAGCACCGTCAGCGTGGAGACCAGCGCGCCCAGCAGCGGTCCGGCCACCTGGGGGATCCCCAGCGTGCCGGCCTCCGCTCCCTTGGCGGCGATCACGATGACGGTCCCCAGAGCGACGGCAACGACCGCCAGCCGCAGCGGCAGGAGCAGGACATACAGTGCGAACAGCGGGAACCCCAGCCAGCCGAACCCAGCGCTGAACGCCATGAGGCAGGTCCACACCGCGGTCAGCGCGCCAAGCCAGCGCAGCACACGGCCCGGGTTCCCTCCGGTCGTGCCGACGGATTCGGTGGTTTCCTCGCGACGTCGAGAGCCGGCAGGCCTGGCAGGGCCGGCGAATCCCACCGCGTACGTGGCGGCGAGGAGCACGGACAGGGCGGCCACGATGGACGTGTCGTGGTTCGACACAGCCGTACCCGGACCGATCACGACCACGAGGGCCGCAACGAGCGAGGAGACGAACAAGCCGTTCAGCGCGTGCCGTAGCGTCGGCGGCATGGCGTGCGCCGCCCCTCTGGGCTGCCCCATCCTCATCCGCGCCTCACTCCCGGTTCACCTCATGCGGTCACCGCCGACACTAAGCTGTGCACCGGCTCGGGGTCGTGTCCATCGTTTGGTTGATCCGAGATAGCGCCTTATCCCCCTAAGCCCGACCGGCAATTGGGGGGTGGGTGAAGGAGCGGGGCTGGGGTGCGTGCATCGCAAGGCGGAGGATTGAGCCATGGCGGAGCCCTGGTGATTGAC
>NZ_JBFAJH010000006.1:0-203633 GCF_040655115.1 Streptomyces atratus
CTGGTCATCTGGACCCTCTGGTTCAGCGGCATGGTGTAGTCGAAGCTGTGATCGGCCGCGCCGTACCGGGTGAAGCCGACCTTGCCCCCCCGCCCGGAAGGGTTCCGGGCGGGGGCGCCGCTGGTGAGGCTGGTTACAACCGTGGTGCTCAGAGGCCGAGCTCGACCTCGAACTCGCCGGCCTCCAGGATCGCCTTGACCGCGGTCAGGTAACGGGCGGCGTCCGCGCCGTCCACCAGACGGTGGTCGTAGGAAAGCGAGAGGTACGTCATGTCGCGGACACCGATGACGGTGCCCTCGGCGGTCTCGATGACCGCCGGACGCTTGACGGTGGCACCGATGCCCAGGATGGCGGCCTGGTTCGGGGGCACGATCACGGTGTCGAACAGCGCACCGCGCGAGCCGGTGTTGCTGATGGTGAAGGTGGCACCGGACATGTCGTCCGGGGTCAGGCCGCCGCCGCGGGCCTTGCCGGCCAGCTCGGCGGTCTTCTTCGAGATACCGGCGATGTTCAGGTCGCCCGCACCCTTGATGACCGGCGTCATCAGACCCTTCTCGGCGTCCACGGCGATGCCGATGTTCTCCGAGTCGAAGTACGTGATGGTGCCCTCGTCCTCGTTGATCCGGGCGTTGATGACCGGGTGGGCCTTCAGCGCCTGGGCCGCCGCCTTCACGAAGAACGGCATCGGGGACAGCTTGACGCCCTCGCGGGCGGCAAAGGCGGCCTTCGCCTGGTTGCGCAGCTTCATCAGCTTCGTGATGTCGACCTCGACGACCGAGGTCAGCTGGGCCTGCGAGTGCAGCGCCTTCATCATGTTGTCGCCGATGACCTTGCGCATGCGGGTCATCTTGACCGTCTGACCGCGCAGCGGGGACGCCTCCAGCTTCGGCGCCTTCGCGGCTGCCGGGGCGGCCGCGACGGGGGCCGGAGCGGCAGCGGCGGCCCTGGCGGCCTCCGCGGCGGCGACGACGTCCTGCTTACGGATACGGCCACCGACGCCGGTGCCCTTGACCGCACCGAGGTCGACACCGCTCTCGGCGGCGAGCTTGCGGACCAGCGGCGTGACGTACGCACCCTCGTCGGCGGGGGCCGCGGCCGGAGCCACCGGGGTGACCGGAGCCGGAGCGGCGACCGGAGCCGGAGCGGCCACGGGCGCCGGGGCGGCGGGCGCCACCGGGGCCGGAGCGGCCACCGGGGCCGGGGCCGGGGTGACCGGAGCCGGAGCGGCCGCGGGGGCCGGAGCGGCCGGAGCCGGGGCAGCCGCCGGGGCGGCACCCGCGGCACCGATGACGGCGAGCTTCGCGCCGACCTCGGCGGTCTCGTCCTCGGCGACCACGATCTCCAGCAGCACACCGGAAACCGGGGCGGGGATCTCGGTGTCGACCTTGTCCGTGGAAACCTCGAGCAGCGGCTCGTCCTCCGTGACCTCCTCGCCGACCTCCTTCAGCCAGCGGGTGACCGTGCCCTCGGTGACGCTCTCGCCGAGCGCCGGGAGGGTGACGTCCGTACCGGCGGCGCCACCGGCCGGGGCAGCAGCCGGAGCCGCGGCCACGGGGGCCGGGGCGGCGGGGGCTTCTGCGACCGGCGCCGGAGCGGCAACCGGAGCGGCAACCGGAGCGGCCGCGGGCTCGGCGGCCGGAGCCGCGGCCGGGACGGCTGCACCTGTGCCGTCGTCGATGACGGCCAGCTCGGCGCCGACCTCGACGGTCTCGTCCTCGGCGACCTTGATGGATGCGAGGATGCCGGCGGCGGGCGCCGGGATCTCGGTGTCGACCTTGTCGGTCGAGACCTCGAGCAGCGGCTCGTCGGCCTCGACGCGCTCGCCCTCGGCCTTCAGCCAGCGGGTGACAGTGCCCTCGGTGACGCTCTCGCCGAGCGCCGGAAGGGTTACGGAAACCGACATGGTTTCAGTTGCTCCTTACGAAAGTGCGGAAGTAGGTCGGTCGTCGCGCCCGGGACCGGATCAGTCGTGGGAATGGAGGGGCTTGCCGGCCAGGGCCAGGTGGGCCTCGCCGAGCGCTTCGCTCTGCGTCGGGTGGGCGTGGATGAGCTGCGCGACCTCGGCCGGCAGCGCCTCCCAGTTGTAGATCAGCTGGGCTTCGCCGACCTGCTCGCCCATACGGTCACCGACCATGTGGACGCCGACCACGGCACCGTCCTTGACCTGGACGAGCTTGATCTCGCCCGCAGTCTTGAGGATCTTGCTCTTACCGTTGCCCGCAAGGTTGTACTTCAGAGCGACGACCTTGTCCGCGCCGTAGAGCTCCTTGGCCTTGGCCTCGGTGATGCCCACGGAAGCGACCTCGGGGTGGCAGTACGTCACCCGGGGGACACCGTCGTAGTCGATCGGGACGGTCTTCAGACCGGCCAGCCGCTCCGCCACGAGGATGCCCTCGGCGAAGCCGACGTGCGCGAGCTGCAGCGTCGGGGCCAGGTCGCCCACGGCCGAGATGGTCGGAACGTTGGTCTGCATGTACTCGTCGACGAGGACGTAGCCGCGGTCCATCGCGACGCCGGCCTCCTCGTAACCCAGACCCCGCGAGACCGGGCCGCGGCCGATCGCGACCAGCAGCACCTCCGCCTCGAACGTCTTGCCGTCGGCGAGGGTCACGCGGACACCGTCCTGCGTGTACTCGGCGCTCTGGAAGAACGTACCGAGGTTGAACTTGATGCCGCGCTTGCGGAAAGCGCGCTCAAGGAGCTTCGAGCTGTTCTCGTCCTCGACCGGAACCAGGTGCTTCAGGCCCTCGATGATCGTGACGTCGGTGCCGAAGGACGTCCACGCCGAGGCGAACTCGACGCCGATGACGCCGCCGCCCAGGACGATCGCGGACTTCGGGACGCGGTCCAGCTTCAGCGCGTGGTCCGAGGAGATGATCCGGTTGCCGTCGATCTCCAGGCCCGGCAGCGACTTCGGCACGGAGCCGGTCGCCAGGAGCACGTGGCGGCCCTGGATGCGCTGGCCGTTCACATCCACCGAGGTGGGGGAGGAGAGCCGTCCCTCACCCTCGATGTAGTGCACCTTGCGGGAAGCGACGAGACCCTGCAGACCCTTGTACAGGCCGGAGATCACGTCGTCCTTGTACTTGTGGACGGCCTCGATGTCGATGCCCTCGAAGGTGGCCTTGACGCCGAACTGGCCGGCCTCGCGTGCCTGGTCGGCGATCTCGCCGGCGTGCAGCAGCGCCTTCGTGGGGATGCAGCCGTTGTGCAGGCAGGTGCCGCCGACCTTGCCCTTCTCGACCAGAGCGACGTCCAGGCCCAGCTGCGCTCCGCGCAGGGCCGCGGCGTAACCGCCGCTACCACCGCCGAGGATCACTAGGTCGAAAACGGTGCTGGCGTCGTTCGCCACGTCACGTCCTCCATGCATGTGCGCCGTACGCCGGGCCCCGTCGCTGGGGGATGACCGGCCGGTCGGCTGGTGTTCGGCCGCTTTTGTTATTCGGCCCTGTGGTGGGGGCCCTGTCCTGCCGAGAACCCATCTTCGCACTTGTCGACGGTGGGCGGGACGCGGGGCCCGGCTCCGGGACGGATGATCATCCGTTCCGGATGGTTACTGCTGCGTAGATATTGGCAGGAGCGGCGCGAAGGGCCGCGATGGAAGGGTGGTGGTGGGAGACGGGGAGTGCGGATTTCGTTGAGAGCGAAACCTGCGCGCATCGTGCAGTGATGCCGACGAGTGAACACGTACGGCCCCGGACATATGCCCGGGGCCGTACGCGCGGAGCATCCTCAGCCGAGGTCCCCGGCAGCGGTGCGCTCCGCCAGCTTCACCAGCGTGCGGACCGCGGAACCGGTGCCGCCCTTCGGCGTGTAGCCGTACGGCGCGCCCTCATGGAAGGCCGGACCCGCGATGTCCAGGTGCGCCCAGGCGATGCCCTCGCCCACGAACTCCTGCAGGAACAGACCGGCCACCAGGCCGCCGCCCATCCGCTCACCCATGTTGGCGATGTCGGCGGTCGGGGAGTCCATGCCCTTGCGCAGGTCGGCGGGGAGCGGCATCGGCCAGGAGGCCTCGCCGACCTCCTCGGCGATCTCGTGGATGGACGTACGGAAGGCGTCGTCGTTCGCCATGATGCCGAAGGTGCGGTGGCCCAGCGCCAGGACCATCGCGCCGGTCAGGGTCGCCACGTCGACGATCGCGTCCGGGTTCTCCTCGGAGGCGCGGGTCAGCGCGTCGGCGAGGACGAGCCGGCCCTCGGCGTCCGTGTTCAGCACCTCGACGGTCTTGCCGCTGTACATGCGCAGCACGTCACCCGGGCGGGTGGCGGTGCCGGACGGCATGTTCTCGGCGAGCGCCAGCCAGCCGGTGACGTTGACCTGGAGGCCGAGACGGGCGGCCGCGACGACGGCCGCGAACACGGCGGCGGCGCCGCTCATGTCGCACTTCATCGTCTCGTTGTGACCGGCCGGCTTCAGCGAGATGCCGCCCGAGTCGTAGGTGATGCCCTTGCCGACCAGGGCCAGGGTCTTCTCCGCCTTCGGGTGCGTGTAGGCGAGCTTCACCAGGCGGGGGCCGTGGGCCGAGCCCTGGCCGACGCCCAGCAGGCCACCGAAGCCGCCCTTGACGAGCGCCTTCTCGTCGAGGACCTGAACCTTGATGCCGTGCTCCTTGCCGGCCGCCGTGGCCACGGCGGCGAAGGACTCGGGGTACAGGTCGTTCGGCGGGGTGTTGATCAGGTCGCGGGCGCGGTTGATCTCCTCGACGACCGCGGTGGCACGGTCTGCGGCCGCCTTGAACGCCTTGTCGCGCGGCTTGGTGCCGAGCAGGGCGACCTCGGCGAGCGGCAGCTTGGCGCCGTTGCCGTTCTTCTTGTCCTTCGGCGCGAGCTTGTTCTCGCCGCCCTGGTACGCGGTGAACGCGTACGCGCCGAGCAGTGCGCCCTCGGCGACGGCCTCGGCGTCCTCGACGGACGTGACCGGCAGCGCGAAGCCGGCCTTCTTCGAACCGGTCAGCGCACGCGCGGCGCAACCGGCGGCCCGGCGCAGTGCCTCGCCGTCGAACGCCGCGTCCTTCTCCGGGACCGGACCGAGCCCGACCACGATGACGACCGGGACCTTGAGGCCGTCCGGCGCGGGGAGCTTGGTCACTTCGCCCTCGGCACCGGAGGCGCCCAGGGTCTCCAGGACGGTGGCGAGCTTTCCGTCGAAAGCCTTGTCCACGGCCTCCGCGCCCGGTGCGACGACCGGGCCCTTGGCCCCCTTGGCGACGCCGACGACGAGTGCGTCGGCGCGCAGCGTCGCCGCACCGGCAGTGCTGAGAGTGAGAGCAGTCACGGTGGTGAAATCTCGCTTCCGTTGAGTTCGTTGTCGGTCGAGGGGTGGGCCGACCGTGCCCGGCGCATCGTAGACGCCGCCGCAATGTGCCGGGAATGAGCCTACGCGCGCCTTTGCTGCGGGATCACGGCGGCGGGCCGTCTGCGGCCCGTCCCGGCGGTACGGCTCCGGCCCCGGCCGGTCCGGTCGGGGGGCGGCGGAGGCGGAACCGGCCCAGGAAGTAGGGTCGGTTGGAGGTGCCGGAGCGAGCGGGGGAAGGCCATGCGCGCCCAGCGGGCTGCACGCAGGACGAGACCGGAGCCGACGGCGCCGGTCGCCGTACCGATCCTGACGGCGCTGCTGGTCGGCTGCACCTCGGCACCCCAACCCGTCTCCGCGGGGCGCTGGTAGCCGAGGCCTGGCATCGACCGGCAGTGGCACGTACGACCTGGGCACCTGGCGCCGGAGCTGTCTGCCGGGCCCGTCCGCGGAGTGAGGCCGCAACGGAATCCGGGCCGCCCCGCACCCCTCCCGCCTACCCCAGGGCCAACGCCACCAGCACTCCCGTCGCCGCCGTCTCCGCGACCGCCCCGAAGACGTCCCCGGTCACGCCACCGAACCGCCGCACACAGTGCCGCAGCAGCGCCTGCGCGCCCATCAGCCCGGTCACTACGGCAAGGCCGTGGTGCAGCGCCCCGTACCCGCCGAACACCGCCCCCGCCCCCGAACCGGCGGCCACCACCGCGACCGTCACAGCCGCCGCCGCCCGCACCGGTACCGTCGCCGCCACCGCCGCCCCCAGCCCCTCCGGCCGGGCCGGAGGCACGCCCTGACGGGACGCCAGGGTGAGCGCGAGGCGGGCGGTGACCCCCGCGACGACCACCGCCACCGCGCCGTGCGCCCAGCCCTTCCCGTACAGCTCGTCGAGGACCGCGACCTGGGCCAGCAGGACGAACAGCAGGGTGATGACGCCGAACGGCCCAATGTCCGACTGCTTCATGATGCTCAACGCGTCCTGCGCGGGTCTGCCGCTGCCGAGCCCGTCCGCCGTGTCGGCGAGCCCGTCGAGATGCAGCCCCCGAGTGAGAACCGCGGGCACCGCGGCGGAGGCGACCGCCGCGAGCAGCGGCCCCGACCCGAGCAGCAGCAACAGTGCGCCGGGGACCGCCGCGAGCAGTCCCACCACGAGACCGGCGAGCGGGGCGCTCAGCATCCCGGCACGGGCGGCCCCGCGGTCCCAGCGGGTGACGCGGACGGGGAGCACGGTCAGGGTGCCGAAGGCGAAACGTATGCCGTGGCTGTTCAGGGAGGTCACGGCGCGCAGGCTAATCCCTCGACCGGACCGCTAGATTGGCCGAAACGCTGCAAAGCTCCGCAAAAGCGGATCAACGGGAGTGGTGGCATGGGTCACTGGTTCGAGCAGAACTTCGTCGAGCCGGGGAAGCTGCCCCTGCTTCTCGCCCTGGCCGCTTTTGTGCTGACCTTTGCCGTCACCCGTCTCATCACCCGGATGATCAGGGCCGGGAAGGGGCCGTTCCGCAACATCACGCCCGGCGGGGTGCACGTCCACCACGTGGTGCCCGGTGTGGCCCTGACGGTGATCGGCGGCTTCGGCGCGGTCTCCAGCGGACGGTACGGCGTCGCGGCGAGCGTCTGCGCGGTGATCTTCGGGATGGGCGCGGGGCTGGTGCTGGACGAGTTCGCCCTGATCCTCCATCTCGACGACGTGTACTGGTCCGAACAGGGCCGCCAGAGCGTCGAGGTCGTCGTGCTCACCGCGGCGCTCGTCCTGCTCCTCCTCGGCGGCTTCTCACCACTCGGGGTGAACGAACTGACCAGCGATCAGCAGCAGGGCCGGCTCGGCATCGTCCTGACCCTGCTGATCAACTTCTGTTTCGTCCTGATCGCCCTGTTCAAGGGCAAGGCGCGGATGGCGGTGATCGGCACCCTGGTACCGTTCGTCGCCTTGTTCGGGGCGATCCGGCTGGCCCGGCCGACGTCGATGTGGGCGAAGAGGTTCTACCGCAACCGGTACCGCGCCCGCTCCAGGGCGGTGCTGCGCGCGTACCACCACGACCGGCGCTGGGCGGGGCCGCGCCGCAGGTTTCAGGACCTCATCGGCGGAGCGCCGGACCGGGACCGGTTTCCCGCGCCCAAGTCCTGATCGCGGCGGACGGGCAGATGCCGACGCCGGTCGTGCCGGACGGTGAGGCCGCACAGGATCAGCACCGCGGCGATGGCCGCCAGGTGTTCCTTGCCCGCCAGGTTGTTCTTGAAGATCACTTCGATGACCATCACCGCGATCACCACCGCCCCGGTGTGCCACGCCCGGTAGGCGTGGCACAGATAGACCGCGAGCCCGACCACCGCCGCCGACGGTCCGGTGTCGACGACCTGCGCGTCGGATGCGGGCAGCCCGAACAGCCCGTCGGGGCCGACCGCGACGCCGGTCCGTGCGTACACTGTCCCGGCCAGCGTGGCGACGTAGGCGATGAGCAGCGTGCGCCGTCGTCCGAGACAGATCTCGGCGGTCCCGAACACCACGAGCACCTGCGCCAGCGCACCCCACACCGGTAGGTCGAGCGCGGGCACGAACAGCGACAGCGGGGTACGCAGCAGGGCGGCCCACAGCGTGTCCTCGGCCCGCACCGAGCCGAGGGCCTGTACCGGACCGAAGCCCCACGGCTGGTTCTGCACCGCCTGGAGCAGCGCCGTCAGGCCGACCGCGGCCAGCGTCATCGGGACCGCGCGCAGCCGGGAACGGGTGAGCCCCCCGTGTGCGGTCGACAACAGCGGCCCCCACTCGCGGCGGGCGACCGTGGGCAGCGCCGCCATCGGTCTCATCTACGGGTCCCCAGGTGCGAGCGGTGCAGCCACTTGGGCAGCCCGGGCGCCTCCAGGAACCCTTCGGCGCGGCCCGCGGCGACGCCGATGCGCAGCAGGTCGGAGCTCTTCTCGAACAGCATGAAACGCGGCTCCCAGATCGGCCGGTACTTGGCGTTGGCGCGGTAGAGCGACTCGATCTGCCACCAGCGCGAGAAGAAGCTGAGCAACGAACGCCACAGCCTCAGCACCGGTCCCGCGCCGAGCCGCGATCCCCTCTCGAAGACCGACCGGAACATCGCGAAGTTGAGCGAAACCTGCGTGATCCCGATCTCCTCGGCGCGCTGCAGGAGTTCGATGACCATGAACTCCATCAGACCGTTCTCGGCGTTCCGGTCACGGCGCATCAGGTCCAGCGAGAGACCGTTCGGGCCCCAGGGCACGAAGCTCAGTACGGCGCGCAATTCGCCGGGGCCGCCCGCTCCTTCGCCTTGCTCCTTCTCCGTCGACTCACGGCATTCGAGCATCACGCACTGTCCGTCCGCCGGATCGCCGAGCCGCCCCAGCGCCATCGAGAAGCCGCGCTCGGTCTCGCCGTCGCGCCAGTCGTCGGCGCGTCGCAGCAGTTCGGCCATCTCCTCGTCGGGGATGTCGCAGTGGCGCCGGATGGTCACCTCGTACCCGGCGCGCTTGATCCGGTTGTACGCCTGGCGGACGGTCCGCATCGCCCGCCCTTCCAGGGTGAACTCGGCGGTCTCCACGATCGCCTCGTCGCCGAGCTCCAGCGCGTCGAGCCCGTGCCGGGCGTAGACCGTGCCGCCCTCCTCGCTCACTCCCATCACCGCCGGGATCCAGCCGTGTTCGCGGGCCTCGGCCAGCCATGGTTCGATCGCGCCGGGCCAGGCCTCCGGGTCGCCGATCGGATCACCGGAGGCGAGCGAGACCCCGCCGACCACCCGGTAGGTGACGGCCGCCTTCCCGGTCGGCGACCAGATGACGCTCTTCTCCCGGCGCAGCGCGAAATATCCGAGCGAGTCGCGTTCGCCGTTCTTTTCGAGGAGGGCGCGGAGCCGGTCCTCGTCCTCCGGGGTGATCGGATCGACGGCCCGGCGCGAGCGGAACGCCGCGTAGACGACGGCGATCAGCAGCAGGGTGGAGAGGATGTTGATGACGACATTGACCCAGCCGGGCACGGTGATCCCGGGGAAGCGGGCTTCGTCGGTCGCGACCGAGACCAGCCGCAGCGCGCCGTAGCGCCAGCGGTCGAGGAAGGTCGACCGGTACTCGTCGTGCGCCGTGTTCGTGACGGTGACCAGCGAGGTGGCGATCAGCGAGGTGACCAGCAGCCCGCCGACGGCGACCACGGCCGCCAGCTTCGCGTTGGACCGGTCGCCCTTCGCGTAGAACTCCCGCCGGCCCAGGATCAGCGCCACGACGAACGCGGCGGTCAGCATCAGGGAGACCCAGTTCTGCGGATACTGCCGGATCTCGGGAAAGTTGATCACGAGGGCGAAGAGCAGCAGCAGGAGGCCGCTCAGCACCATGTTGACGATCCAGGCGGCGCGCTTGCGCCGTCGCATGGTGATCGCGAGGAAGAGGGCGACCACCCCGGAGGAGAAGCCCGCGGTGAGCAGATAGGGGGTGAAGTAGTTCTCGGTGTTGTGCCGACGCAGGTCCTGACCGAGCGTGACCCAGACGGCGCTCAGGAAATTGATGAACGACACGATGCGCAGATACCAGATGGTGAATGCCGCACTGCGCCGGGAGCGGACGGTGCTCCGCCGGGCGGCCTTACTGACCAATCGGACCTCTCCCATGAAAAGCGATCATATGCGGCATCGCGCTTCGTGAGGAGGCCTGCTGCGGCCGATGTCCGGTGGCCGCGGCCGCAGCGCAGCAGGGGCCGTCAGTCGTCGTCCGTGTCGGTCTTCGAGGCGTCGTCCTGGTCGGCCGGCGCCCGCTCGGGCAGCTCCGCCGCCAGCGCGGCCGCGGCCTGCACGAGTGGAAGCGCCAGCAGCGCCCCGCTCCCCTCGCCCACGATGACGCCGTGGTCCAGCAGCGGATTGAGCGCCATCCGGTCCAGTGCCTTCGTCTGTGCCGGCTCGCCGCTCACCTGTCCGGCCAGCCACCAGTCCGGCGCCCGGAAGGCGGCCCGCTGGGCGACCAGCGCACACGCCGACGAGACCACGCCGTCGAGGATCACCGGCAGCTTGCGCACCGCGCACTGCAGCAGGAACCCCGTCGTCGCCGCCAGGTCCGCGCCACCGACCGTGGCCAGCAGCTCCAGCTGGTCTCCGAGGACCGGCCGGGCCCGCCGCAGCGAGTCCCGGATCGCCGCGCACTTGCGCATCCACGCGAGATCGTCGATACCCGCACCACCGCGCCCGGTGACCACCGAGGCGTCCGTGCCGCACAGGGCCGCGATCAGGGTGGCCGCCGCCGTGGTGCCGCCGACGCTCAGATCGCCGAGCACCACCAGATCGGTGCCCGAGTCGGCCTCCTCGTCGGCGATCGCGATGCCCAGACGTACCGCCTGCTCGGCCTCCTCGGCCGTGAGCGCGTCCTCGATGTCGATCCGGCCGCTGCCGCGCCGCACCCGGTGACGTACGACCGACTCGGGCAGCAGGTCCGGCTCGCAGTCCAGGCCGGCGTCGATGATCCGTACCGGTACGGAGAACTGTCGGGCCAGCACGGCGAGCGGCGTCGCACCCTCCAGGGTGGCCCGGACCAGCTCGTGCGCGGTCCCGGCCGCACGGCCGGAGACGCCGAGCTCGGCCACCCCGTGGTCGCCGGCGAAGAGCACCACACGCGGCTGCACGATCGGCTTGACCGGCACGGCCTGCTGGGCGGCCGAGAGCCACTCGCCCAGCTCGTCGAGCCGGCCGAGGGCGCCCGGGGGCACGATCTGCCGCTCCCGGCGTTCCTCGGCGTCGCGCCGTACGCCGCCGTCGGGGCGTTCGATCAGGTCGGAGAAGTCGTCCAGATTCACGGGGGTCTGCCTCGCGGGTCGTTACGTGGTGTGGGCCGCTGAGAGCCTGTCGGGTGACCTCTGATCGGGCGGCCACGCCCTGGCACGCACGCTTCCGGCGTTGCCGAAATGCCCTGGTAGCTCCGCTACGAGGCCATCCCGGCGCCTTGGAATCGCACGCACCATGCCGCGTCCGCTCTCCGATCGAAGGTCACCCGACAGGCTCTGAGCCCGGCGGCGGGCTCAGAGCGGAACAGTACCTGCCACCATTCTGACGGCTCATCAGCACGGTGGCGTCCCTCAGGCCCCGAAGCGCAGCAGCGTCATCGCGGGGGTCAGCGTCCGCAGGCCCGGCGTCAGATGCTGGAGCCGGATCAGTTCTCCCATCGCGCCCCGCCCCCGCGGCAGCCCCAGCGCACGCACCTCGGTGATGTTCGGATGCGCACTGCGCAGCTTCTTCCGCTCGCCCGGGTTCATCGCCCAGTGCATGGGCGGGACGGTCATGGAGCCGGCCTTCGACGTCCCGGCCACCGTCCCCTTCGCCGGCCGGCGCGCCATCGAGTCCAGGACGAGCACCCCGCCCGGCAGCCGTTCGGCACAGGCCGCCAGGATCTTCCGTACCTCCCAGGGCTGCAGATACATCAGCAGCCCCTGCGTCGTGACGATCACGCCCTGCCCCGCAGGGTCCTCGATCTCGTCCAGCCAGGAGAGGTCGGTCGCCGACCGGGAGAGTGTCCGCAGCCGGTCCGAGGAGGGCAGCAGCGCGCGGCGCAGCGCTGCTACCTGGGGCAACTCCACGCTCAGCCAGGTGAGCCGTCCGTTGTCGACCCGCCAGAAGCCGGTCTCCAGACCGTCGCCGAGCGCGACGACGGTGGCCTCCGGATGCCCGCGCAGATAGCCCTGGACCGTCAGGTCGAAACAGCGTGAGCGCAGCGCCTGCGCCTGCGAGTGGAAGGCGTTCGGCCGCCCGAAGCGCTCCTCGAAGGGGTAGTCGAGGTCCGTCAAGAGCTGCAGCGCCATCGGATCGTCGATGACGGGATAGGGCTGCGCCGCCTCGTACGCCCGGTTGTAGAGCGTCCGGAGCAGAGTCTCCGGAACGCCTTCCAGCATCGGCCTCACACGCGCCATGTCCGCTCCCTTCCTGCTGCTGTTCCTGCTGCGATGCGGGTCAGCCGCGCAGCCTCAGCGCCTGACCGGCCACCACCAGCAGCACGTGCTCGCACTCGTCGGCGAACGCGGCGTTCAGCCGCCCCAGCTCGTCCCGGAACCGCCGACCGGCGGCTGTCGCGGGCACCACGCCCGAGCCGACCTCATTGGTCACGGCGACGACCGTACGCCGCGTTCCGCGCACCGCGCCGACCAGCTCGCCGATCCGCTTCCGCAGTGCGCTCTCGCCGCCGTTCGCCCACGCCGCGTCGTCCCAGGCGTTCACCCGGTCCATCGCGTCCGTCAGCCAGAGCGACAGGCAGTCGATCAGCAGCGGCGGACCGTCCGACTCCAGCAGTTCCACCAGCTCACAGGTCTCCTCGGTGCGCCAGGCGGCCGGTCTGCGCTCCCGGTGCAGCCCGACCCGGGCCTTCCACTCCGCGTCTCCCTCGCGGCCGCCGCCGGTCGCCACATACACCACTTCGGGGAAGGTCTCCAGCCGCCGCTCGGCTTCCACCGACTTCCCGGACCGCGCACCTCCCGTCACCAGCGTCCGCCGCGGCACATCCGGTACGGCGCGGTAGTCGCCGACCACCAGCGTCGTCCCGTCCGGCACGGTCCGGGCGCCGGCCGCCGTGAGCCGCCGGTCCAGCTCGGGGCCGGACGGCGCGTCGTGGTCCAGATGAACGGCGATGACCTCGGTGGCCGGCCCGATCGCTTCGACGGCCCGCAACCGGGCCACCGCGTCCGGACGCCCGGTCACATCACCGACCACCATGGCGTAGGGCTCGGCCACCCGGTCCGTGAGACCGGCGGGGGCCGCCCCCGGCGGCATGTACAGCAGCCGAACGCCCTCCGGGGACGTCACCTCGTATCCGGTCCCCGGCGCGTCCATCGGCACCGCCCGGATCCGGTGCCCGCTGATCAGCGTGAGCACCTGCCCGTCCGGTACCCGTCCGGCCGGAGGCAGACCGGCGGGCAGCTCCACGGCGGGCCCGTCGTGCGGATGGGTGAGCAGCACCTGCCGTACGCCGGTCAGCGAATGACCCGCACGTGCTGCGGCGAACACGGCCCCCGGGGTGAGATCGAGCAGCAGCGCGCCGTCGACCAGCAGTGCGGTCGCGGCGCGCGCCCCCACCCCGCGAGCGGTGGCGCAGGCGGCGCACGGACATTCGGGGCGCGGCAGCCCGTCGGGGGCTCCGGTGCCGAGCAGTGTCAGTTCCACGCTCCGATCCTCCCGCGTCACCGCACCGACTGCGCGACCAACCCCGTGGATCTCGGTCCGAAAAGGCCCAGGCACTAGGCTGCGGGCAGCAATGCGACCCAGGAGGCGGACATGGCGTGGACGTGGCGGTTCGAGAAGTCCGACGGTACGGAGACGGAGCCGGCCCTGCAGCCGGAGGAGTTCACGACCCAGGGCGATGCGGAGTCATGGATCGGTGAGTTCTGGAAGGAACTCCTGGACGGTGGGGCGGACCAGGTGACGCTCTTCGAGGACGCGACGAAGATCTACGGCCCGATGAGCCTCCAGGCCGACCAGGGCTGACCGCCGATACCGGTGAACGAGGGCCCGGGTGCCGTTTCTCGGCATCCGGGGCCTCCGCATGGCAGCGGTCAGATCTCACCCAGCGTGACGACCGTGGTGTTCTCCGCACCATCGCGCAGATAGGTCACCTCGACCTTCTGGCCCGGCTTGTCGTTGGCCAGCGCCTCGGCCAGCGCCGTCATCGTCGTGATCCGTGTGTCGCCGATCTTTGTGACGATGTCGCCGACCCGCAGTCCGGCCTTGTCCGCGCCGCCGCCCGCAGTGACGCCGACCAGCGCGACTCCGACCGGCTGGTAGCTGTCGTCGACGACCGTGCGACCGATGATGTTCAGCGCCGCGCGGCCCGAGTCGGTGACCTTGCCGCTCTTGATGATCTGGTCGGCCACCGTCTTCACCATCGAGACGGGGATCGCGAACCCGATGCCCGGTGCCGCGCCGTTCATCTGCGGATCCGTCGCCGCCAGGGTCGGAATGCCGATCACCTCACTGTTCAGGTTCACCAGCGCACCGCCGCTGTTGCCCGGGTTGATCGCCGCCGAGGTCTGCACCATGTTCGCGATGGTCGCCCCGGTGCCACCGCCCGCCGGGCTCTCGCTGACGGTCCGGCCGACTGCCGACACGATGCCCTGGGTGACGCTGCTGGACAGTCCGAGCGGCGAACCCATCGCCAGTACGATCTGACCGACCTCGACCTTCTCCGAGTCGCCGAACGTCGCCGCCTTCAGCCCGCTCGGGACGTTGTCGAGCTTGATGACGGCCAGGTCCTGCTGCGGATAGGTGGCGACCAGCGAGGCGCCCAGCACCTTCTCGCCGGTGGCGACGGTGACCTTGAAAGTCTTCTCCCGGCCGACCACATGGGCGTTGGTGACGATATGGCCCTTGTCGTCGTAGACGACGCCGGATCCGATACTGTTGGCGGCTTCGATCTGAACGACGGTGGGCAGCACGTTCTTGATGACGGCCTGGTATTCGGACTGCAGGTCACCCGCGGAAGTCGGACGCTGCTGAGGCGAGGCCGACTTGGTGGCATCGGCCCTGGCCGGGTCCGAGTCGGTGCAGCCGGACACCAGGGCCATGGCGCAGACACCTGCGGTCAGAGGCAGCAGCAGCCGGTACACACGGCGGCGGAACTGGGAAGCATCCATGTCCGAATCATTGCCATGAGCCACATGGGGGGCCTGCTGGCTTCGGCTGATCGAGTGAGGCCCACGCCTCGTCCACCCCTCGACCATCCGCCAGGGGATGTCCGGCCGATCACGGCCGGGGCCACGACGCCTGGCCGGTCCCACGTTCCCGGCTTCACTCGAGCAGGGGAGACCCTGTTCGCTCCGCGTGGCTCCTGCCTCCGCCGTGCGGCTGCACGCCCCACGGCGACACCAGCCGCTCCGCGATCCGGCCTGATCCGAACGAAGACCCTGGGGGGTGTCCGGCGGATCAGGGTCGGACAACCCCCTGGCCGCGCACCCCGCACAGATGCAGAAGTGCGGCAACCCGGCGGTACGGATCCGTGCGTCCGGCCCGGTCCTCCGCGGCCAGCACCTGGTCGAGTTCCGAGGCGGCCGGCAGCTCCACGTCATCGCTCATCCGGTCGGTGAAGATCCGCACCCCGTACCAGGCGTGCAACGGCGCAGCGATCCCGGCGAGGGTGGCCGTGAGGGCGTCCAGCCGGTCGGCGCGGACTGTCAGGCCCAGCCGGTCGGTGTACGTATCCGTGTCGAACGCGGTCAGGGCCGCGTCCCAGTCACCGGCGGTGCCGGGCCGCATCGCCAGCGCGTCGCCGTTCCGTACGAGCAGCGAGAGCAGCCCGCCCGGCGCCAGCATCCGGGCCAGTCCCGCCAGCAGCGCGTCAGGCTCCCGCGCGTACATCAGCACGCCGTGACAGAGCACCACGTCGAAGCTGCCCGGCAGGAAGTGCACACCCGTGTCCAGGCCGTCGCCCTCGATCAGCCGGACCCGCTCCCGGATGCCCGCGGGCTCGTTCCCGAGTGCCTCGCGAGCGACCCGCAGCATCTCGGCGTCGGACTCCAGGCCGGTGACCGTGTGGCCGGCCCGGGCCAGCCGCAGCGCCTGCGTGCCCTGTCCCATGCCGACATCGAGGACCCGCAGCCGCTGACCGACCGGGAAACGCGCGGCCATCTGCTCCTCGAGCTGCCGGGCGACGAGCTCCTGGCGGACCGTGTCGCGCAGCCCGCCGAGTCCTTTGAGCCACGCCGGAGAGGCCCCGGTGAACCCGAATTCCCCGCAGTCCCTCGAGGCGGCACCGCCCGGCAGGTCGGCGGGCGGACCGCCGACCGAGCCGGAAAGCTCCGTGCTCAGGGCCGCTCTCCGCGCTTGACCTGCGGCTTCGGCAGGCGGAGCCGACGCATCTGGAGCGTACGCATCAGACCGTAGGCGACCGCTCCGCGCTTGGGCGTATCGGGGAAGCGCTCGCCCAGTTGCTTCCTCAGCCGGAACGTGAGACCGATCGAGTCGATGACGATCAGCACGATCACGCCGAGCCAGAGCAGCAGCGAGATGTTCTGGATGTTCTGCACCTGGATCACGCTGAGGACCAGGATGATCACCGCCAGCGGCAGGAAGAACTCCGCGACGCAGAAGCGCGAGTCCACGAAGTCGCGGACGAAACGCCGCACCGGTCCCTTGTCACGGGCCGGCAGATAGCGCTCGTCGCCACTGGCGAGCGCCTCGCGCTGCTTGGCCAGGTCCACCCGGCGCGCTTCGCGCTGGCGCTTCATGGCCTCCTTGCGGTCGAGCGGCGCACCACTGGAGGCGCGACGGCGCTGCGACTGGGCATCGCTGCGCTTGGGGGTGGGGCGACCTTTGGGGGCCTGTGGGTCGCGGGGCTGCGTGGAGAGGTCCGCCGTCACCTTGGTGGCGGGGGCCTTCTCATCCTTCGAACGGCTACGGAACACAAAACCCAAGGGTACGGGGTCGGCCGCGACGACCCCAGCCCGGTCGGGAACGATCCGGCAACGGCCTGCGTCATCCCAGGTGTCCCGAGAGGGGCAGAACGGACGTTGCCACCGGTTTCCCCGACGGCCGCCTACTCCCTGGGCCGGAGCGGTATCCGGGGGCAGTCGTCCTTGGGGAGGACCACATCCGTGCTCGAACAGTGCGGTAATAGAGACAGGGCCCGTACTGTGGGTTCTGTTGGAGTGCTGGAGCCCAGTCCGTCAGAAGGGGGCGCGCGAAGCCCATGAGCGGTGTCATGAAGCGTATGGGGATGATCTTCCGCGCGAAGGCAAACAAGGCCCTTGACCGGGCCGAGGATCCGCGCGAGACCCTCGATTACTCGTACCAGAAGCAGCTGGAGCTGCTTCAGAAGGTGCGCCGCGGCGTCGCCGATGTGGCGACCTCGCGCAAGCGCCTGGAGTTGCAGCTGAACCAGCTGCAGGGCCAGACGTCCAAGCTGGAGGACCAGGGCCGCAAGGCGCTCGCGCTCGGCCGCGAGGACCTGGCCCGCGAGGCGCTGTCCCGGCGCGCCGCACTCCAGCAGCAGGTCACCGACCTGGAGACGCAGCACACGACGCTGCAGGGCGAGGAGGAGAAGCTCACCCTCGCGGCCCAGCGGCTGCAGGCCAAGGTCGACGCCTTCCGTACGAAGAAGGAGACCATCAAGGCCACCTACACCGCCGCCCAGGCGCAGACCCGGATCGGCGAGGCGTTCTCCGGGATCTCCGAGGAGATGGGTGACGTCGGCCTGGCGATCCAGCGGGCCGAGGACAAGACACAGCAGCTGCAGGCGCGCGCCGGCGCGATCGACGAGCTGCTCGCCTCCGGTGCCCTGGACGACCCGACCGGGACGGCGAAGGACGACATCGCCGCCGAGCTGGACCGGATCTCCGGTGGTACGGATGTGGAGCTGGAACTGCAGCGCATGAAGGCCGAACTGGCCGGCGGCTCCACCCCGCCGCAGGCCATCGAGGGCGGCCCGCAGGACGCGGGCCAGCAGCAGTCCTCGCAGTCCCCGCACAGGTTCGACAAGCAGTAAGGCGGATGTCATGATCGTTCGGATCATGGGGGAGGGTCAGGTGGCCCTGGCCGACAGCCACTTCGCTGAGCTCAACAAGCTCGACAACGAGCTGCTCGCCGAGATGGAGAGCGGCGACGGCCCCGGCTTCCGCGCAACGCTCCAGGCGCTCCTCGCCAGGGTGCGCGAGCTCGGCACACCTTTGCCGGACGACTCCCTTGAGCCGTCCGAACTGATCCTGCCGTCGCCCGACGCCACCCTCGAAGAGGTACGCGACATGCTCCGCGACGGCGGTCTGATCCCCGGCTGACGCCGGTCGCTCCAGCACCCGCACGCCCGCACTGTGCCCCGTGTCCGGTCCGCCGGCCGCGGGGCACAGTTCTGCCCGGATTGCCGCGTTCTGCGTGCGGTTCCGGCCGCGGGCGGGACCGTATCCGTGCGCGACACGCCGTACCGTAGCTTGACGTGACCACCCTCGGAACCGGGTTCCTGCGCGTCCGGCACTGGCTGCGCGACCATCCCCTCGCGTTCGACGGCGCGCTCGCCGTGGCCGTACTCGCCGCGATGATCGTCGGATCGTTCGCCGACCCGAACGCGCCGAACGGGCCCAGCTTCGGCACCCGTACGCCCGAGGCGGGCAGCGTGGTCCTGATGGTGCTCGCCGCCGCCGTGCTTGCCCTGCGGCGGCGCAACCCGATGGCGGTTCTGGCCGCCACCGGTGGGCTGTCCATCGTCGAGTTCGTGCTGGTGGACCCGCCCGCCCCGGTGGTCATGAGCGCGGTCGTCGCGCTCTACACGGTCGCCGCGTCCACCGACCGGCCCACCACCTGGCGGGTCGGCCTGCTGACCATGGCCGTGCTGACGGCGTCCGCGATGATCTTCGGCGCGTCCCCCTGGTACAGCCAGGAGAACCTCGGGGTCTTCGCCTGGACCGGCATGGCCGGAGCCGCCGGGGACGCCCTCCGCTCCCGGCGGGCGTTCGTCGACGCGATCAGGGAACGTGCCGAACGGGCCGAACGCACCCGCGAGGAGGAGGCCCGGCGGCGGGTCGCCGAGGAGCGGCTGCGGATCGCCCGCGATCTCCACGATGTCGTCGCCCACCACATCGCCCTGGTCAATGTGCAGGCCGGGGTCGCCGCCCACGTCATGGACAAGCGCCCCGACCAGGCCAAGGAGGCGCTCGCCCACGTCCGGGAGGCCAGCCGCTCCGCACTGGGCGAACTCCGCGCCACGGTCGGACTGCTGCGCCAGTCCGGCGACCCGGAGGCGCCGACCGAACCGGCCCCCGGTCTCGCGGTCCTCGACGAACTCGTGGCGACGGTCCGGCGCGCCGGGCTCCCGGTCGAGGTGGCCTGCGTCGACCGCAGGCCACCGCTGCCCGCGGCCGTCGACCTGGCCGCCTACCGGGTGATCCAGGAGGCGCTGACCAATGTGCGCAAGCACGCGGGCCCGGGAGCGAAGGCCGAGGTCAGTGTCGTACGGGTCGGGGAGGCGGCCGAGGTCACGGTCCTTGACAACGGCACGGGCAGCCCCGAGGGCGCCGGAGCCGACGGCGGCGGCCACGGTCTCCTCGGCATGCGCGAGCGCGTCACCGCACTCGGCGGCACCCTCACGGCCGGGCCCCGCTACGGCGGCGGATTCCGGGTTCATGCGATCCTGCCGGTCAAGGCCCGCACGGGAGAGCCGGGGATGCCGGGCAGGGTGGGCCGGACGGGGGAAGGCGCATGACACCACCACCCATCAGGGTCCTGCTCGTCGACGACCAGGCGCTGCTGCGCAGCGCGTTCCGGGTGCTGGTCGACTCGGAGCCCGACATGCAGGTCGTCGGCGAGGCAGCCGACGGCGCGGAGGCCGTGGCGCTGACCCGCTCGACACGCGCCGATGTGGTGTTGATGGACATCCGGATGCCCGGTACGGACGGACTGGCCGCGACCCGGATGATCAGTGCCGACCCGGAGCTGGCGGATGTGCGGGTCGTCATGCTCACCACCTTCGAAGTCGACGAATATGTGGTGCAGTCGCTGAGGGCCGGTGCCTCGGGCTTCCTCGGCAAGGGTGCCGAACCGGATGAACTGCTCAATGCCATCCGTATCGCCGCGGGCGGCGAGGCGCTCCTCTCGCCGGCCGCCACCAAGGGTCTGATCGCCACCTTCCTCGCGCAGGGCGGCAGTTCGGACGGTGAGGGGCCGAGCGCCGCGGAGTACGCCGAGCGGCTCGACGCGCTCACCGGCCGCGAACGAGAGGTGCTGGTCCTGGTCGCGGGCGGCCACTCCAATGACGAGATCGCCGAGCGCCTCGCCGTCAGTCCACTCACCGTCAAGACCCATGTGAACCGGGCCATGGCGAAACTGGGCGCGCGCGACCGCGCCCAATTGGTCGTATTCGCGTATGAATCGGGCCTGGTGCGCCCACGGATGGAGTGAAGGGTGGAGGAGCGGCGTACTCCACCTGCGGTATGCGCCGCATAAGAAAGTGCCCCTGGGGGTCGAGGCTTTCGCCCCTGTGGATGAGCGATGGTGTAGCTGGGCCGGGTCTGTCCCCGAGTCGCCCGCGCCCCTGCCGCGTAAGCCACAGAAGAGAGACCCACCCATGTCCTGGCTGTCCAGATTCAGCCTCGCGCAAAGGGCCCTGATCGGGCTGATCTCGATCGTCGCGCTCGTCTTCGGAGCGATCGCGATCCCGCAGCTCAAGCAGCAGTTGCTGCCCACCATCGAACTCCCGATGGTCTCGGTGCTCGCCCCCTATCAGGGTGCGTCCCCCGATGTGGTCGAGAAGCAGGTCGTCGAACCGCTCGAGAAGTCCATCAAGGCCGTCGACGGCGTCACCGGCGTCACCTCGACCGCCAGCGAGGGCAACGCCGTCATCATGGCGACCTTCGACTTCGGCGACGAGGGCACCAAGCAGCTGGTCGCCGACATCCAGCAGGCGGTCAACCGCGCCCGCGTCCAGCTGCCCGACGACGTCGACCCGCAGGTCATCGCCGGTTCGACGGACGACATCCCGACCGTCGTCCTCGCCGTCACCTCCGACAAGGACCAGCAGGCGCTCGCCGACCAGCTGGACCGCACCGTCGTCCCCGCTCTGGAGGACATCGACGGTGTCGGCCAGGTCACCGTCGACGGTGTCCAGGACCTCCAGGTCTCCATCACCCCCGACGACAGGAAGCTCGCGGCCGCCGGTCTGAACGCCGGATCCCTCGCCCAGGTCCTCCAGGCGGGCGGCGCCACGGTCCCGGCCGGATCGTTCTCGGAGCAGGGCAAGAGCCGCACCGTCCAGGTCGGCGGAGCCTTCACCTCGCTGCAGCAGATCGAGGACCTGCGGGTCGCCGGTCAGGACCCGGCCGGCGGCAAGCCCGGCAAGCCGGTCCGCGTCGGTGACATCGCCACGGTGAAGCAGGAGCCGTCCACCGCGGTCTCCATCACCCGTACCAACGGCAAGCCGAGCCTCGCCGTGATGGCCACGATGGACAAGGACGGCAGCGCCGTCGCCATCTCGGACGCCGTCAAGGACAAGCTCCCGGACCTGCGCAAGGACCTCGGCGCCGGCGCCGAACTGACCGTCGTCTCCGACCAGGGCCCCGCCGTCTCCAAGGCGATCTCCGGTCTGACCACCGAGGGCGCGCTCGGCCTGCTCTTCGCGGTCATCGTGATCCTGGTCTTCCTCGCGTCGCTCCGTTCGACGCTGGTCACCGCGGTCTCCATCCCGCTCTCCGTGGTTCTGGCACTGATCGTGCTCTGGACCCGCGACCTGTCGCTCAACATGCTCACGCTCGGCGCGCTGACCATCGCGATCGGCCGCGTCGTCGACGACTCGATCGTGGTCCTGGAGAACATCAAGCGTCACCTCGGCTACGGCGAGGAGCGGCACTCCGCGATCATCACCGCGGTCAGGGAAGTGGCCGGCGCGGTCACGTCCTCGACCCTCACCACGGTCGCGGTCTTCCTCCCGATCGGTCTGGTCGGCGGCATGGTCGGCCAGCTGTTCGGCTCGTTCTCCCTGACCATCACCGCGGCCCTGCTCGCCTCCCTGCTGGTCTCGCTGACCGTGGTCCCCGTCCTGTCGTACTGGTTCCTGCGCGCACCCAAGGGCAGCACGGAGAACCCGGACGAGGCCCGTCGCAAGGCCGAGGAGAAGGAGGCCCGCAGCAGGCTCCAGCGGCTGTACGTCCCGGTGCTGCGCTTCGCGACCCGGCGCCGCATCACCAGCATCGTCATCGCCGTCGCCGTGCTCTTCGGCACCTTCGGCATGGCGCCGCTGCTCAAGACCAACTTCTTCGACCAGGGCGAGCAGGAAGTCCTCTCCATCAAGCAGGAGCTGGCCCCCGGCACCAGCCTGGCGGCCGCCGACGAGGCGGCCAAGAAGGTCGAGAAGCTCCTCGACGAGGACAAGGGCGTCAAGGACTACCAGGTCACCGTCGGCTCCTCCGGCTTCATGGCGGCCTTCGGCGGCGGCACGGGCGCCAACCAGGCCTCCTACCAGGTCACCCTGAATGACTCGGCCGACTTCGACGCCACCCAGAAGCGCATCGACGAGGGCCTCGGCAAGCTCGACGGCATCGGTGACACCACCATCGCCGCGGGCGACGGCTTCGGCAGTCAGGACCTCAGCGTCGTGGTCAAGGCCGCGGACGCCGCGACCCTGAAGAAGGCATCCGAGGAGGTACGGGCCGAGGTCGCCGAACTCAAGGACGTCACCGACGTCCAGAGCGACCTGGCGCAGTCCGTTCCGCGCATCTCGGTCACGGCCAACTCCAAGGCCGCGGCCGCCGGATTCAACCAGGCCACCCTCGGCGCGGCCGTCGCCGGTGCGGTGCGCGGCACCCCGGCCGGCAAGGCGATCATGGACGACACCGAACGCGATGTCGTCATCAAGTCCGCCCACCCGGCCACCACGATGGACGAGCTGAAGAAGCTTCCCCTCGGCCCGGTCGAGCTCGGCCGGATCGCCGATGTGAAGCTGGTCCCCGGACCGGTCTCGATGACGAGGATCGACGGCCGGCGCGCCGCCACGATCACCGCCAAGCCCACCGGCGACAACACCGGCGCGGTGAGCGCCTCGCTCCAGTCGAAGATCAACGCCCTGGACCTGCCGGACGGCGCCACCGCCACCATCGGCGGCGTCTCCCAGGACCAGAACGACGCGTTCATGAAGCTCGGCCTGGCCATGCTCGCGGCCATCGCGATCGTCTTCATGCTGCTGGTCGCGACCTTCCGGTCGCTGGTCCAGCCGCTGATCCTGCTGGTCTCCATCCCGTTCGCGGCGACCGGCGCCATCGGCCTCCTCGTCGTCACCGGTACCCCGATGGGCGTCCCGGCGATGATCGGCATGCTGATGCTGATCGGCATCGTGGTGACCAACGCGATCGTCCTGATCGACCTGATCAACCAGTACCGGACGCAGGGCATGGGCGTCGTCGAAGCAGTCATCGAGGGCGGCCGCCACCGCCTCCGCCCGATCCTGATGACGGCACTCGCGACGATCTTCGCCCTGCTCCCGATGGCACTCGGCGTCACAGGCGAGGGCGGCTTCATCTCGCAGCCCCTCGCGGTCGTGGTGATCGGTGGCCTGGTCACGTCGACGTTGCTGACGCTGCTGCTGGTGCCGACGCTCTACGCGATGGTGGAGCTCCGCAAGGAGCGCCGCGCGAAGAAGAAGGCGGCCAAGCGCGCGAAGAAGGCGGACGTTCCGGGCCCGGCCCCGTTGGAGGAGACCACCTCCGAGGAGCCGGAGCCTGCGAAGGCCTGACGTCAGGCACACATGAGGGCCCCGGCACCGTTCACCGGTGCCGGGGCCCTCGTGGGGGCCTCCAGCGCCCGCTGGAGGCCCGAGGCCGGGGTGGAGGCCCGGGGGGAGACCCTGTTGCCCCTACGGCAGCGCCAGCATCCGCTCCAGCGCCAGCTTCGCGTACTTCTCCGTCTCGGGGTCGACCTCGATCCGGTTGACCAGGTTCCCCTCGGCCAGCGACTCCAGCGTCCACACCAGGTGCGGCAGGTCGATCCGGTTCATCGTCGAGCAGAAACAGACCGTCTTGTCGAGGAAGACGACCTCCTTGTCCTCCGCGGCGAACCGGTCGGCCAGGCGGCGCACCAGGTTCAGCTCGGTGCCGATCGCCCACTTCGAGCCGGCCGGGGCCGCCTCCAGGGCCTTGATGATGTACTCCGTCGAGCCGACGTAGTCCGCCGCGGCCACGACCTCGTGCTTGCACTCGGGGTGCACCAGCACATTGACGCCCGGAATGCGCTCACGCACATCGTTGACGGAGTCCACCGAGAAGCGCCCGTGCACCGAGCAGTGCCCGCGCCACAGGATCATCTTCGCGTTCCGCAGCTCCTCGGCGGTGAGGCCGCCGTTCGGCTTGTGCGGGTTGTAGAGGACGCAGTCCTCCAGCGTCATCCCCATGTCGCGGACCGCGGTGTTCCGGCCCAGGTGCTGGTCGGGGAGGAAGAGGATCTTCTCGCCCTGCTCGAAGGCCCACTCCAGGGCGCGCTTCGCATTGGACGAGGTGCAGATCGTGCCGCCGTGCCTGCCGGTGAAGGCCTTGATGTCGGCGGAGGAGTTCATGTATGAGACGGGCACGACCTGCTCGGCGACCCCGGCCTCGGTCAGTACGTCCCAGCACTCGGCGACCTGCTCGGCGGTGGCCATGTCGGCCATCGAGCAGCCCGCGGCCAGGTCCGGCAGCACGACCTTCTGGTCGTCGGTGGTCAGGATGTCCGCGGACTCCGCCATGAAGTGCACGCCGCAGAAGACGATGTACTCGGCTTCCGGCCGGGCGGCCGCGTCCCGGGCGAGCTTGAACGAGTCGCCGGTGACGTCCGCGAACTGGATGACCTCGTCGCGCTGGTAGTGGTGGCCGAGAACGAAGACCTTGTCCCCGAGCTTCTCCTTCGCCGCGCGGGCGCGCTCCACCAGGTCCGGGTCGGACGGGGAGGGCAGATCGCCGGGGCACTCGACGCCGCGCTCACTCTTCGGGTCGGCCTCGCGGCCGAGCAGCAGCAGGGCGAGGGGCGTCGGCTGGACATCGAGGTCCTGGACGGGGTGGGCCGTGGTCACGTCACGCACCCTTTCTTCTCTGCAGATAAGCCTTTTCGTCTAATTGACGTTATCTATCATATCCGGTTCACGTCACTTTGACGATGCCGATAGCGTCCATGTGACGAATTCCCTCTGCAGGTGGTCGGAGGCGGTTCGGGGGTCGCGAGAGGCCTCCTCGCCCTGCCCGGGGCGGTGTGCGAGCATGAAAGGAACAGGCAAGCGCTCGGCCCGGAATGAATCCGCGGTCCCGACGGTTGCAACGTCGGCAAGCAGTCCGAACAACCCGGGAGAGAAGCAGATGTCCGTATCGGACGAGACCACCACCGTGAGCGACGGCATCCTCCTGTCCGACGCCGCCGCAGCCAAGGTCAAGGGCCTGCTGGAGCAGGAAGGCCGTGACGACCTGGCGCTGCGCGTCGCCGTCCAGCCCGGCGGCTGCTCGGGCCTGCGCTACCAGCTCTTCTTCGACGAGCGTTCGCTCGACGGCGATGTCGTGAAGGACTTCGGCGGCGTCAAGGTCGTCACCGACCGGATGAGCGCTCCGTACCTGGGCGGCGCCTCCATCGACTTCGTCGACACCATCGAGAAGCAGGGCTTCACGATCGACAACCCGAACGCCACGGGCTCCTGCGCCTGCGGCGACTCCTTCAGCTGAACCGCGAAGGCGGTGTCGGGCAGCAGTGCCTGAAGAAGGCGGTGGCCCCCGGACTCACTCCGGGGGCCACCGCCTTCAGTCGTGCACGAGCACTCGCTAGTGCCCCTCCCGGCAAGCTTTGCCCCGTCGCACCGCCCGGCACGCCCTCCCCCAAGGCCTTAAGGGCCAGGGGGGACCCCCTTCCGCGTTGGCCAAAAGCCCTGGTAGCTCCTTCCCCAAGCTCTCAACTTCGTTCGAGCAGGGGAGGCCCCATCCAAGGACTTCCGGCCGCCTTGCGATCGCACGCACCGGACGACGCTCCTTCCGGGCAAACATTGCCGGTCACGGCACTAGCCGCGCGGCACCGTGCCGCCCGCAGCGTCGAGCACCTTCCGGTCACCCAGCGGCGCGTCCAGCGTCACCGTGCGCGTCAGCTCCTTGGCGATCATGATGCAGACCTTCTTCGGGTCCGGGATCGACTCGGTGATCGTCACCCGTACCGCATCCGCGTTCTCGGTCGCGCTTGCCGCGTACGTACTGCAGACTCCGCCCCAGAACGTCACCTTCAGCGTCCGGCCGTCCGCGGTGTACGAGGTCATCTGGTGCGTGGACCGGGACGCGTCCCCCGTGCCCGTATCCGAACCCGGGCTCTTCGAAGGCTTCGTCAGCGAGTCCGGGTCCACCGCGACCTGCGCCACCGTGTTGCCCGTCCCGCCCGCCGCCGGCCGCACCGAGAAGAGCCACGACGGTACGAGCGTCTGCTCGCCGTCCACGTACCGCATCGCAAGGCCGAAGACCGCCTTGTCGACCGTCACGGTCGTCGTCTCCCGCTCCGCGCCGGTCCGTGTCCCGCAGCTGACACCCGGCGACTTCGGTTCGCCCTTCTCCACGGGTACGGGGATGGCGCACCCGCCGACGTGGCTCCGCGACGTGTCCGCGCGGCCGGCCCGGTTCAGCTGCTTCAGTGCGTCGTCGGCGCTGATCACCGGATACTCGGCACCCTTCTGCAGTCCCTTCAACTGCCCGCTGCCGCCGACTACGTGACCGTCGGGGTCCACCTGGATCCCGGTCGCCCACCCGTACGTGGGCAGCCCGCCCACCACCGGGTTCGCGTTCACCACCCTTACCGAACCCATGAGTTGGGACGCGTCGAGGGCGGCATCGTGCTGGCCCGCCGCCTTCAGTACGGGCGCGGCGGCGGCCTTGGCGGCCTTCTCGCTCACCGGCGATCCCGTGCCGCCCGGCGTCACGTCCTTGTTCGCGCACACCGTCGTGCTCCGGCAGTTGTCCGTTCCGCCGGAGCCGAAGCGGGCGAAGGTCCAGGTGCCCGGAGCCTGCTTGTTCACCCGCAGGACCGGACCCGAACCGTCCCCGTCGGACCCCACCTTCCAGACCGTGCCCTCGGCCTGCGCGGTGCCCTCCAGGCCCAGTGCCTTCGCCAGCCGGGTCACCTCCGCCGCCGAGACGGTGCCCTTCGCGCGGTGGACGGCGGCCTTGGCCGGGCCGTCGGGCAGCTTGCCGGACGCGCGGTAGACCACGCCGTCGCCGCTCGGGTCGGGCTCGCCCGGGGCGATGCCCTCCGAGGGTGCTGTCGGGCTCGACGCGCTCTCGTCGAGCGCGAGCAGGGGAGGCGTGCCGTCGCTGCTGCCCGCCCGGCTGCCGCTGCCGCCGGCCGCGGCAGCCCAGTACGCGCCGCCGCCCCCGGCGAGCAGCACCGCTGCCGCCACCGAGGCCACGGCCAGCGGCGACCGCCGCCGCCGGGGGGCGGTCACGTCGTTGTCGGGTCGCTCGGTGCTCACCGGATCGCTCCTTCGACTGCGTTGCCGTCACCATGACCGTCGCACGGTCATCGCCTGTCCCGCGAGTGCGGACAACGGTGGGACGGAGCGGAGGAGCACCCGGTTCCCCGAGGGCGCCGGAAGCGAGCGGATACGGCCGTCAGTCGCCGTAGTCGGACATCGCGTCGATCAGCCGTGCGGACGCGTCCGGAACGGTGACGCCATGAATCAGGGACGGTGCGACAGCGGTGGGGGCGGCCTTGGCGGGTACGACCCAGTGCGGAGCCATCCGTGCGCAGTCACCGCGCAGCTCGGCCAGGCTGATCTCGGACTCGCGCGGGGCGATGTTCTTCGGCATGTCCGCACCGTAGGCACCGCAAGCCCCAGGATATAAGCCCTACTATCGGGTAGTTTTTCCCCTTCGGGGCTGTTGCGGCGACCGGGTAGCGTGAACTGTCACGCCGTCCCGGGAGCGCGGTCACCCGTTCCCCTCGACCTCCGCAGGAGCAGTCTTCCCGTGCGCATCGCAGTCACCGGCTCCATCGCCACCGATCACCTCATGACCTTCCCCGGCCGTTTCGCCGACCAGCTGGTCGCCGATCAGCTGCACACGGTCTCGCTCTCCTTCCTGGTCGACAACCTCGATGTGCGCCGGGGCGGTGTCGCCGCCAACATCTGCTTCGGCATGGGCCTGCTCGGTACCGGCCCGATCCTGGTCGGCGCCGCGGGCTCCGACTTCGACGAGTACCGCGCCTGGCTCGACCGGCACGGCGTCGACACGGGCTCGGTCCGGATCTCCGAGGTCCTGCACACCGCCCGTTTCGTCTGCACGACGGACGCCGACCACAACCAGATCGGCTCCTTCTACACGGGTGCGATGAGCGAGGCCCGGCTGATCGAGCTGAAGGCCGTCGCCGACCGCGTCGGCGGTCTCGACCTCGTCTCGATCGGCGCCGACGACCCCGAGGCGATGCTCCGCCACACCGAGGAGTGCCGCTCCCGGGGCATCGCGTTCGCCGCCGACTTCTCGCAGCAGATCGCGCGGATGGACGGCGACGAGATCCGGATCCTCCTCGACGGCGCCACGTACCTCTTCTCCAACGAGTACGAGAAGGGGCTCATCGAGTCCAAGACCGGCTGGACCGACGAGGAGATCCTCGCCAGGGTCGGCCACCGGGTCACCACGCTCGGAGCCCGCGGCGTCCGCATCGAGCAGACCGGTCAGGAGACCATCGAGGTCGGCTGCCCGGAGGAGGAGACGAAGGCGGACCCGACCGGCGTCGGTGATGCCTTCCGCGCCGGTTTCCTCTCCGGCCTCGCCTGGGGCGTCAGCCTGGAGCGTGCCGCGCAGGTCGGCTGTATGCTCGCCACTCTGGTCATCGAGACGGTCGGCACCCAGGAGTACACCCTGCGCCGCACCCACTTCATGGACCGCTTCACCAAGGCGTACGGCCACGACGCCGCCGCCGAGGTCCGCACCCACCTGCACTGATCCGGGAACGCCAGTGCCCCTCCCGGCAAGCTTTGCCCCGTCGCGCCGCCCAGCACGCCCGCTCGCCGCGTTGGCCAAAAGCCCTGGTAGCTCCTTCCCCAAGCTCTCAACTTCGTTCGAGCAGGGGAGGCCCCATCCAAGGACTTCCGGCCGCCTTGCGATCGCACGCACCGGACGACGCTCCTCATGGGGCAAACATTGCCGGTCACGGCACTAGGACAGCCGGCGGACCACATAGGCCGAGCCCTGGTCCGCCGGCTCCTCACCCGCGTACTCCTGCTCCCGCATCTCGCACCACGCCGGGATGTCCAGCCGCGCGGCCTCGTCGTCGGAGAGCACGGTCACCGTCCCGCCCACCGGCACCTCTCCGATCACCTTCGCGAGTTCGATCACCGGGATCGGGCACCGCTTCCCCAGCGCGTCGACCACCAGGGACGCGGTCGTCGCGGGGGAGGGGGCGGGCGGGACGGGCGCGCCCAGCCTCTTCCGTACCCCTGCCACCACTCCCGGCAGCACCTGGAGGAAGCGGTCGACGTCCTCCTCCGTGGTGCCGGTCGGCAGGGACACCCGGACGTTCCCCTCCGACAGCACTCCCATCGCCTTCAGTACATGGCTCGGCGTGAGCGTGCTGCTGGTGCAGGATGAACCGGACGATACGGAAAATCCCTCCTGGTCCAGTTCGTGGAGGAGTGCCTCTCCGTCGACATAGAGACAGGAGAAGGTCACCAGATGCGGCAGCCGCCGCACCGGATCGCCGACCACCTCCACATCGGGCACGGCCGAGCCCGCCGTGGCTCGAATCCGGTCCACCAGCGCCCGCAGCCGCACGGACTCCGCCGCCGCCTCGGCCCGGACCGCTCGCAGCGACGCCGCCGCCGCCACGACGGCCGGGATGTTCTCGAACCCGGCGGACCGCCCCGACTCCCGTTCGTCCGCCGCGCCTTGGGGTGCGAACCGGACCCCCTTGCGTACGGCGAGCAGCCCCACCCCCGAGGGCCCGCCCCATTTGTGGGCACTGGCCGCCAGCAGCGACCAGCCGCTCGGTACCGGACCCCAGCCCAGCGACTGCGCGGCGTCCACCAGCAGCGGTACGCCCGCCGCCCGGCAGACCTCCGCGACCTCGGCCACCGGCTGCTCCGTGCCGACCTCGTGGTTGGCGGACTGCAGGCAGGCCAGCGCGGTGTCCTCGCGCAGGGCCTCCCCGTACGCCGTCGCGCTCACCGCCCCCGCCCGGTCCACCGGCACCTCGGCGCATGTCCCGCCCTGCGCCTCGTGGGCGGCGGCCGAATGGAGCACCGACGAGTGTTCGACCGCCGAGACCACCAGATGGCGGCCGACGCGCCGACGCCCGGCGAGAGCGCCGGAAATCCCCGAGTGCACCGCCCGGGTCCCCGACGAGGTGAAGGTCAGCTCGTCCGGGCGGCACCCCACCGCCTCTGCGGCGGCTTCCCGGGCCGCGTCCAGCAGCAGCCGGGCCCGCCGTCCCTCCCGGTAGAGGCGGGCCGGGTCGGCCCAGCCCTCGTCCAGTGCGGCAAGCAGCGCCTGGCGGGCCACGGGGTGCAGGGGTGCGGAGGATGCGGCATCGAAGTAGGGCACATGTCCACGCTAGCTCGCGACCGCCGTCGCGTCGGGAGGGGCCGTTCGCGCAGCCAGGAGAGGGCCCGTCAGATGGCGGCCGGAGGCCCGGATTCCACCCCTTCGGGGAGTCGGGCGGCGCGTTGGGCACCCTCCCCGCGCGGCCTCAAATAGCGTCCAGTAGGGTTTGGTCCGCATAAACATCCAAACCCCTGCCCGCGTCAGGGCGGCGACCGACCAGACAGACGGCCGCGCCGAACGCGCGGGCGAGACTCTCGGGAAGGCGCTACGTGAGTCCCAACGGCTCCGACCGCTCGTCGCGGCGCCCGATGCGGCGGAAGCTGCCGCAGGTGCTGACTGCGGCCCTGATCCTGGCGACCGCCACCGGTTGCACATACAAGGACTTTCCTCGCCTTGGTATGCCCACGCCGGTAACGGAAGAGGCACCACGGATCCTTTCCCTCTGGCAGGGCTCGTGGGCGGCAGCGCTCGCCACGGGTGTGCTGGTCTGGGGCCTGATCCTGTGGAGTGTCATCTTCCACCGGCGCAGCCGCACCAAGGTGGAGGTACCTACGCAGACCCGGTACAACATGCCCATCGAGGCGCTGTACACGGTGGTCCCTCTCATCATCGTCTCGGTGTTGTTCTACTTCACCGCGCGCGATGAATCGAAGATCCTCTCGCTCTCCCCGAAGCCCGCCCACACCATCAACGTGGTCGGCTTCCAGTGGAGCTGGGGCTTCAACTACATCGAGAACGTGGACGGCTCGACCGCCACGGGCAAAAAGATCCCCAAGGAGCTCGACGCCATCCCCGACCGGCTCCGGGAGGACTTCCCCCAGGGTGCGGAAGGCGTCTACGACGTCGGCATCCCGGGCACCCGGAACCCGCAGAACGGCGACCCGGGTCCGACCCTGTGGCTGCCGAAGGGCGAGAAGGTCCGCTTCGTTCTGACTTCGCGTGACGTCATCCACTCCTTCTGGGTGGTGCCGTTCCTCATGAAGCAGGACGTCATTCCGGGCCACACCAACTCCTTCGAGGTGACTCCCAGCCAGGAGGGCACCTTCAAGGGCAAGTGCGCCGAGCTCTGCGGCGTCGACCACTCCCGGATGCTCTTCAACGTCAAGGTCGTCTCCCCGGAGCGCTACCAGGCGCACCTCAAGGAGCTGGCCAAGAAGGGCCAGACGGGCTACGTGCCGGCCGGTATCGAGCAGACGGACCCGGCCAGGAATGCGGAGACGAACAAACTGTGAGCATCCTCAACGAACCTCAGGGTGCCGCGGCAGCAGACGACTCGTACGAGGACGAGCTGCCGGCCCGGCTGAAGCAGCCGGGAAACGTCGTCGTCAAGTGGTTGACCACCACTGACCACAAGACGATCGGCACGATGTACCTGGTCACGTCGTTCGCGTTCTTCTGCATCGGCGGCCTGCTGGCGCTCTTCATGCGCGCCGAGCTGGCCCGTCCCGGCACGCAGATCATGTCGAACGAGCAGTTCAACCAGGCGTTCACGATGCACGGCACGATCATGCTGCTGATGTTCGCGACGCCGCTGTTCGCCGGGTTCGCGAACTGGATCATGCCGTTGCAGATCGGCGCGCCCGACGTGGCGTTCCCCCGGCTGAACATGTTCGCGTACTGGCTGTACCTCTTCGGGTCGATCATCGCGGTGGCCGGCTTCCTCACCCCGCAGGGTGCGGCGGACTTCGGCTGGTTCGCCTACTCCCCGCTCTCGGACGCCGTCCGTTCGCCGGGTGTCGGCGCCGATATGTGGATCATGGGTCTGGCCTTCTCCGGATTCGGCACGATCCTCGGATCGGTCAACTTCATCACCACGATCATCTGCATGCGTGCACCCGGCATGACGATGTTCCGGATGCCGATCTTCGTGTGGAACGTCCTGCTGACCGGTGTGCTGGTCCTGCTGGCGTTCCCGGTGCTCGCCGCCGCGCTCTTCGCGCTGGAGGCGGACCGCAAGTTCGGTGCGCATGTATTCGACGCGGCCAATGGCGGCGCGCTGCTCTGGCAACACCTCTTCTGGTTCTTCGGCCATCCAGAGGTGTACATCATCGCCCTGCCGTTCTTCGGAATCATTTCCGAAGTGATTCCGGTGTTCAGCCGGAAGCCGATGTTCGGCTACATCGGCCTGATCAGCGCCACGATCGCCATCGCGGGCCTGTCCGTGACCGTGTGGGCGCACCACATGTACGTCACCGGCGGTGTGCTGTTGCCGTTCTTCTCGTTCATGACGTTCCTCATCGCGGTACCGACCGGGGTGAAGTTCTTCAACTGGATCGGCACGATGTGGAAGGGCTCGCTGTCCTTCGAGACACCGATGCTCTGGGCCGTCGGCTTCCTGATCACCTTCACCTTCGGTGGTCTGACCGGCGTCATCCTGGCCTCGCCGCCGTTGGACTTCCATGTCTCGGACTCGTACTTCGTCGTCGCGCACTTCCACTACGTCATCTTCGGCACCGTGGTCTTCGCGATGTTCTCCGGCTTCCACTTCTGGTGGCCGAAGTTCACCGGCAAGATGCTGGACGAGCGGCTCGGAAAGATCACGTTCTGGACGCTGTTCGTGGGCTTCCACGGCACGTTCCTGGTGCAGCACTGGCTCGGCGTCGAGGGCATGCCGCGTCGTTACGCGGACTACCTCGACGCCGACGGCTTCACCCTGCTGAACACGATCTCGACGATCTCCTCGTTCCTCCTCGGACTGTCGATGCTGCCGTTCTTCTACAACGTGTGGAAGACCGCCAAGTACGGCAAGAAGGTCGAGGTCGACGACCCGTGGGGCTACGGCCGTTCGCTGGAATGGGCGACCTCCTGCCCGCCGCCGCGGCACAACTTCCTCACCCTGCCGCGGATCCGCTCCGAATCCCCGGCGTTCGACCTGCACCACCCGGAGATCTCGGCGCTCGAACAGCTGGAGCACCACTCCGAGGGTGACAAGGCCCTCGCTGGTGGCAAGGAGGCCGGCAAGTGAAGATCCAGGGCAAGATGTTCCTCTGGCTGAGCATCTTCTTCCTCGCCATGGCAATCACCTATGGCGTGTGGTCGAAGGAGCCGGCCGGTACCACCGCGCTCGTCCTGGGCTTCGGCCTGAGCGTCATGATCGGCTTCTACCTGGCCTTCACGGCGCAGCGCGTCGACGCACTGGCTCAGGACAACAAGGAAGCCGATGTCGCGGACGAGGCCGGCGAGGTGGGGTTCTTCTCCCCGCACAGCTGGCAGCCGCTCTCACTGGCCATCGGTGGCTCCCTCGCCTTCCTGGGAGTCGTCTTCGGATGGTGGCTGCTCTACTTCTCGGTCCCGGTCATCATGATCGGCCTGTTCGGCTGGGTCTTCGAGTACTACCACGGTGAGAACCGCACCCAGTGACACCGCTCCATCGGTGACACCGCTCCACCTGACGGGGGGCCCGTACTTCTCTTCCACGAGAAGCGCGGGCCCCCCGTTTGCAGTCATCCGGCGCGCTGAAACTGATGAATCTTCTTAGCGTGGGTTCATGAACCTCACGCCGCGCTTCCGACCCGTAGCGAGCTGCACACTGGTGGTCGTGACCCTGGTTGCAGGGGCGACCGCCTGTGGTGGGCCCGATGGCCATCCGCTGTCCGCGAAGCCGTACGACGCGGCGGACGAGATCTCCTTCAACACCCCGAAGGACGACAAGAAGGCCGATCCCGACAAGCCCCTCGAAGTCACCGTCACGGGTGACGACGGCCGGATCACGGACGTGACGGCCGTGGACACGGCCGGACACCATCTCGCGGGTGAACTCGCCGCCGACGGGAGCCGCTGGCACTCCACCGTCCCGCTTGCCGCGGGCACCCGGTACACCGTCAGGGTCAGCGTCGAGGACGACGACGGCGCCCCGGGCGCCCGTACGCTCGCTTTCGAGACGGCCCCGGCAAAGAAGTTCCTGAAGGTCGCCTTCGGTCCGCAGGCAGGCACCTACGGCGTCGGACAGCCCATTACGGCGGTACTCAGCGCTCCGGTCAAGGACAAGGCCGCCAGGGCCACCGTGGAACGCTCCCTGAAGGTCCGGTCCACGCCCTCCGTGCCGGGCTCCTGGTACTGGGTCGACGACAAGACCCTGCACTACCGCCCGCAGGAGTACTGGCCCGCCAGGGCCACCATCGAGGCCACCAGCACCATGGCGGGCATCAAGGTCACCAAGGCGCTGTACGGGGCTCCCGCGAAAGCGCTGAAGATCACCACCGGCGACCGCATAGAGGCCATCACCGACGCCTCCGCGCACACCATGTCGGTCAAGCGCAACGGACAAGTGATCAAGACCATTCCGGTGACCACCGGCAGGCCCGGCTTCGACACCCGCAACGGCGTCAAGGTCGTGCTGAGCAAGGAGTACTCCGTGCGCATGCGCGGGGAGACGATCGGCATCGCAGAAGGCTCATCCGACTCGTACGACCTTCAGGTCTACTACGCGACCCGCGTCACCTGGAGCGGCGAGTACGTGCACGCGGCCCCCTGGTCCGTCGGCTCGCAGGGGCTCGCGAACGTCAGCCACGGCTGCACGGGCATGAGCACCAGCGAGGCCGCGTGGTTCTTCAACACCGTGCGCGAGGGTGACATCGTCAAGGTCGTCGGCAGCCAGGGTGCGACGATGACGCCGTTCGACAACGGCTACGGCGACTGGAACCTCTCCTGGGCCAAATGGCAGAAGGGCAGCGCCCTGCAGAACGACACCACGCCGGACCGCTCGGACACGATCCAGGCGGCGCGCCTGCGCCCCGAGGTCTGACCGGCCCCGGGGGGAGTGCGCTGCCCCTCGGAGGGACATGACGAACCGCGGTTGCGACCGCGGCGGCTCCCGGGGCGGTCAGGCGTCCGCGCAGAGCCTGTTGCGCAGCAGAGCGACCAGAGTGTCAGCGAACTCGACCGGCTCGACCGGAAGGGTCACCGCGGCGTCCGCACGGCTCCAGGTGGCCAGCCAGGCGTCCTGCGGGCGCCCGATCAGCAGCAGCACCGGCGGGCAGTGGAAGACCTCGTCCTTGATCTGCCGGCAGACGCCCATGCCGCCCGCCGGGGCCGTCTCGCCGTCCAGCACGCACACGTCGATGCCGCCGTTCTCCAGAGCGGTCAGGACGGCGGGCAGGGTGGCGCACTCCACGAACTCCAGCGGTGGCACGTCCGCCGCAGGCCTGCGACCGGCGGCCAGCCTCACCTGCTCACGGGTGTTGGCGTCGTCGCTGTAGACCAGGACCGTGGCGGTCGGCTGCATTGTTCCTCCGTGACATCTGTGTCTTCGGGGCTCTCGGGGCATGAACCGATGCGCGGATCGTACTCCGACGGACAGCCTGTCAGTACCGGTAATGACGCCGATTCGATGGGCCGTTCGGGGAGGACACACCCTGCTGACACACCGAACGGCACCCCCCGGAGTGAGGGCGGGATAAGCGACCGACATAATGTCGGTCGTGGCGACAGCAACGACAGTAGAAACCGGGCACGCGCACCCGTCGGTCAGTCGACCGAACCTCACCAGCGTCGGAACCATCATCTGGTTGAGTTCCGAGCTGATGTTCTTCGCGGCCCTCTTCGCGATGTACTTCACCCTGCGATCGGTGATGGGACCCGACCACTGGAAGGAAATGGCTTCGGCCCTGAACTTCCCGTTCTCGGCGACGAACACCACGATCCTGGTGCTCTCTTCCCTCACCTGCCAGCTCGGCGTCTTCGCCGCGGAGCGGGGCGATGTGAAGAAGCTCCGTGCCTGGTTCGTGATCACTTTCGTGATGGGTGCGATCTTCATCGGCGGCCAGGTCCTGGAGTACACCGAGCTGGTGAAGAAGGACGGCCTCTCGCTGTCCTCCGATCCGTACGGCTCGGTGTTCTACCTGACCACCGGCTTCCACGGTCTGCATGTGACAGGCGGTCTCATCGCCTTCCTGCTCGTTCTGGGCAGGACATACGCAGCCAAGAGGTTCACCCACGAACAGGCGACCGCCGCCATCGTCGTGTCCTATTACTGGCACTTCGTCGATGTCGTGTGGATCGGCCTCTTCGCCACGATCTACATGATCAAGTAACCGGGCTCGAACCCGAACCACATCCAGCATCGACGCAGAAGATCCTGACACCGGGGTAATCCGTGAAAAAGCTCTCCGCACGACGACGCCATCCGTTGGCGGCGGTCGTCGTCCTACTCCTCGCGCTGGCGGCCACTGGGGGGCTGTACGCCGCGTTTGCGCCCGCGAGTAAGGCGCAGGCCGACGACACCGCCCAGTCCCTCGCCATTGATGAGGGCAAGAAGCTGTACTCCGTCGGTTGCGCCAGCTGCCACGGAACCGGCGGTCAGGGCACCACCGACGGGCCGAGCCTGGTCGGCGTGGGCTCCGCCGCCGTCGACTTCCAGGTCGGCACCGGCCGTATGCCGGCGCAGCAGCCGGGTGCCCAGGTACCGAAGAAGAAGGTCATCTACACCCAGGCCCAGATCGACCAGCTCGCGGCGTACGTCGCGTCGCTCGGCGCCGGCCCGATCGTGCCGACCAAGGACCAGGTCAGCCCTGACGGTGCGGACATCGCCAAGGGTGGCGATCTGTTCCGTACCAACTGCGCGCAGTGCCACAACTTCACCGGCCAGGGCGGTGCGCTGTCGAAGGGCAAGTACGCGCCCAGCCTTGAGGACGTGGACCCGAAGCACGTGTACGAGGCCATGCAGACCGGCCCGCAGAGCATGCCGTCGTTCCCTGACACGACGATGCCCTCGCAGCAGAAGCGGGACATCATCGCGTACATCAAGACCGTGAACAGCGCCGAGTCCGAGACCCCTGGTGGCCTCAAGCTGGGCGGGCTCGGTCCGGTCAGCGAGGGTCTGTTCGCCTGGATCTTCGGTCTCGGCGCCCTGATCGCAGTTGCCGTTTGGGTCGCGGCCCACACCGCTAAGGCCAAGAAGTCATGAGTAGCCAAGAGATTCCAGAAGAGAACCTGCCTGCTGAGCAGGGCACCGTGCACACCGCGGTAGAGGTCGCGGACGACCCGTTCGCAGACCCGGGGCTGCCGGCCCACAGGCCGCGCATCCAGGACATCGACGAACGGGCCGCGAAGCGGTCGGAGCGCACGGTCGCGCTCCTGTTCCTGCTGTCCATGGTGGCGACGGTGGGCTTCATCGCCTCGTACGTCATCTTCCCGGTCGACGAGATCGTGTACATCTGGCCGTTCGGTCACGTGAGCGCGCTCAACTTCTCGCTGGGTCTGACCCTGGGCGTGGCCCTCTTCACGATCGGAGCGGGCGCCGTCCACTGGGCGCGCACGCTGATGTCCGACGTGGAGGTGGCCGACGACCGCCACGCCATCGCGGCCGAGCCCGAGGTCAAGGCGAAGGTTCTCGCCGACTTCGCGGCCGGCGCCGAGGAGTCCGCGCTCGGCCGGCGCAAGCTGATCCGCAACACCATGTTCGGTGCGCTGGCCCTGGTGCCGCTCTCCGGTGTGATGCTGCTGCGCGACCTCGGTCCGCTGCCGGAGAAGAAGCTTCGCCACACCCTGTGGGCCAAGGGCAAGCAGCTCATCAACATGAACACGATGCTGCCGCTGCGTCCCGAGGACGTCGCCGTCGGTTCGCTGACTTTCGCCATGCCCGAGGGCCTGCATGAGGACGCGGAGGACTTCCAGAACCAGATGGCCAAGGCCGCGCTGATGATCATCCGTATCCAGCCGGAGAACATCAAGGACAAGCGCGAGCGCGAGTGGGCCCACGAGGGCATCGTGGCCTTCTCGAAGATCTGCACCCACGTCGGCTGCCCGATCAGCCTGTACGAGCAGCAGACACACCACGTGCTCTGCCCGTGCCACCAGTCCACCTTCGACCTCTCCGACGGCGCGCGCGTCATCTTCGGTCCGGCCGGACACGCCCTTCCGCAGCTGCGGATCGGCGTGAACGCCGAGGGCAACCTCGAAGCGCTCGGTGACTTCGAAGAGCCCGTCGGTCCTGCCTTCTGGGAGCGCGGATGAGTACTCCGACCATGAACACGCCTGGTGCTGCCGCACCGGGCAATCGCAAGGCGCCCGCCGGTGAGCGGGTGGCCGACTGGGCGGACGGCCGGCTCGGGATCTACTCCCTGGCCAAGGCCAACATGCGCAAGATCTTCCCGGACCACTGGTCCTTCATGCTCGGTGAGATCGCCCTCTACAGCTTCATCATCATCATCCTCACGGGTGTGTATCTGACGCTGTTCTTCCACCCGAGCATGAACGAAGTCGTGTACCACGGCTCGTACGAGCCGATGCAGGGCATCCGGATGTCCGAGGCCTACGCCTCGACGCTGGACATCAGCTTCGATGTCCGCGGTGGTCTGCTGGTCCGCCAGATCCACCACTGGGCCGCGCTGATCTTCCTGGCCGGCATGTTCGTGCACATGATGCGCGTCTTCTTCACGGGTGCGTTCCGCAAGCCGCGTGAGATCAACTGGCTCTTCGGCTTCCTGCTGTTCGTGCTGGGTATGTTCACCGGCTTCACCGGCTACTCGCTCCCGGACGACCTGCTCTCCGGAACGGGTGTCCGCTTCACCCAGGGCGCGATCCTGTCGATGCCGATCGTCGGCACGTACATGTCGATGTTCCTGTTCGGCGGAGAGTTCCCCGGTCACGACTTCGTCGCCCGGTTCTACTCGATCCACATCCTGCTGCTGCCGGGCATCATGCTCGGCCTGCTGGTGGCGCACCTGATCCTGGTCTTCTACCACAAGCACACGCAGTTCGCGGGTCCCGGCCGGACGAACAAGAACGTCGTCGGCATGCCGCTGCTGCCGGTGTACATGGCGAAGGCCGGAGGCTTCTTCTTCCTGGTCTTCGGTGTCATCGCCGTCATCGCGGGCATCGCCTCGATCAACCCGATCTGGGCGATCGGCCCGTACCGCCCGGACCAGGTGTCCACCGGCGCCCAGCCCGACTGGTACATGGGCTTCGCCGAGGGTCTGATCCGAGTGATGCCGGGCTGGGAGATCAACCTCTGGGGTCACACGCTCGTCCTGGGTGTGTTCATCCCGATGATGCTCTTCGGACTGGTGCTCGCGATCATCGCGGTCTACCCGTTCGTCGAGTCCTGGGTCACCGGGGACAAGCGCGAGCACCACATCCTGGACCGCCCGCGCAACGCCCCGACCCGGACGGCCTTCGGCGTCGCCTGGATCACCGAGTACATCATCGTCTTCATCGGCGGTGGCAACGACCTCTGGGCCACGCACTTCCACCTCTCGCTGAACGCCATCTCGTGGTTCATCCGGATCTTCATCTTCGTGGGGCCGGTCGTCGCGTTCATCGTGACGAAGCGGATCTGCCTCGGCCTTCAGCGCCGGGACAAGGAGAAGGTGCTGCACGGACGCGAGTCCGGCATCATCAAGCGCCTGCCGCACGGTGAGTTCGTCGAGATCCACGAGCCGCTCGGCCCCGAGCAGCTGCACACGCTCACCGCGCACGAGCAGTACAAGCCGGTCGAGATCGGCCCGACGGTCGACGAGAACGGTGTCGAGCGCAAGGTGCCCGCGATGCAGAAGCTGCGGGCCAAGCTCAGCAAGGGCTACTTCGGCGAGCACAACCAGATCGAGAAGCCCACTGTCGAGGAGTACAAGGAGATCACCAGCGGCCACGGCCACCACTGATCACCTGAACTGATCGCCACAGCAGGAGCCCCGTCCATTCGATGGACGGGGCTCTTCGCTGTCCGTGGCGCTCGATAGGGTGGGGTGCATCCCCTTTATCGGCTGTGGACCCCAGGAGCGGACCATGAACGTTGTGACCCCGGTCGGCGGCGACAGCGTGGCGGCTCGTTCCTGGCCGGGCGTGCTGACCCCGCTGCTGCGTGGCGAGGACCTGACCGCCGACGACACCGCGTGGGCGATGGACAGCATCATGAGCGGCGAGGCGACCGACGTGCAGATCGCCGGTTTCGCCGTCGCCCTGCGGGCCAAGGGCGAGACCGTCGACGAGGTCACCGGACTCGTCCGCGCGATGTACGAGCACGCCACCACGATCCACGTGCCGGGCCGCACGGTCGACATCGTCGGCACCGGCGGCGACCTCGCCAAGACGGTCAACATCTCCACGATGTCCGCGATCGTCGTCGCGGGCACGGGCGCCAAGGTCGTCAAGCACGGCAACCGGGCCTCCTCCTCGGCCAGCGGAGCCTCCGACGTCCTGGAGAAGCTCGGCGTCAACCTGGAGCTGACCCCGCAGCGTGTCGTCGAGGTGGCGGAGGAAGCCGGCATCACCTTCTGCTTCGCGGTGAAGTTCCACCCCGCCCTGCGCCATGCCGCGAAGGCCCGCAAGGAGCTCGGCACGCAGACCACGTTCAACATCCTCGGGCCGCTCACCAACCCGGCGCGGGTGCGCTCCCAGGCCATCGGTGTCGCCGATCCGAAGATGGCTCCCATCGTCGCGGGCGTGCTCGCGGCGCGCGGCAACTCCGCGCTCGTCTTCCGCGGCGACGACGGTCTGGACGAGCTGACGACCATGGCGACCTCCCGGGTCTGGGTGGTCCGCGACGGCGAGGTGCGCGAGGAGGCGTTCGACCCGCGCGACGTCGGTCTGCAGCTGGTCCCCGTCGAGGCACTGCGCGGCGCCGACGCGTCGTACAACGCCGATGTGGCCCGCCGGCTGCTGGCCGGCGAGACCGGTCCGGTACGCGATGCGGTGCTGCTCAACTCGGCGGCGGCGCTGGTGGCGCTGGACCCGGGCGAGGGCACGCTGAACGAGCAGCTCGCCGCCGGAATGGCGAAGGCCGCCGAGTCCATCGACTCGGGTGCGGCCCGGGCGGCGCTGGAGCGCTGGGTGGCGGTCAGCAACACCTGACCGTAAGGAAATGTGGCACAGGGCGCAGTCCAGATCTTGGACTGCGCCTTGCACGTCGGCCCACGTATGGCAGGATGCTGGTCAGGTCATGAGTGACAGCGACTACGGCCCCGGCCCGCTGTCCGGCAACCCTCCGTCCGTGGCGGGGTGCCCCGGGTGAAGACCAGGCCGTAGGCAGCGAAGTCTGCGGCAAGCGCGGACCCCTCGACATCTCTGAATGTCACATCCCTGGGGTCCTGGTCCTCAAGGAGCCTCTTGTGAGCAAGCGAATGCGATAGGGCCCAAGGCCCTTCTCCGCACACCTTTTCTTCCTCCTGCGCTGCCGTGTCTGTCGGCGCAGTGAATTCGCCTGCCTGTTACGGGAGTTCGCCATGTCTGTCTTCACCGCTGCCACCGACCAGTCCATTTGTACCCCGCTGCCCGTTCTGGGCCGGGATGTGACCGTTCCTCTGGTGACTGGCGGTGACGTCACGTACGCCGCTCTCGACTACGCGGCCAGTGCCCCGGCCCTGCAGCGCGTGTGGGACGACGTCGCCGCGTACGCCCCGTACTACGGCAGCGTCCACCGCGGCGCCGGTTACCTCTCGCAGCTCTCCACGGACCTCTTCGAGAGCAGCCGGAAGACCGTGGCGGAGTTCCTCGGCTGCCGCGCCGACGACCAGGTGGTCTTCACCCGGTCGACGACGGACTCGCTGAACCTGCTCGCCGCGGTGATCCCCGCCGACTGCCAGGTCTTCGTGTACGAAACCGAGCACCACGCCTCGTTGCTGCCCTGGCGCGACGCCCGCGTCACCTACCTCAACGCCCCGCGCACCCCGGCCCAGGCCGTCGAGACGCTGGAGCGGGCACTCACCGACCGCGACCCCTACGGTCCGGCGCTGGTCTGCGTCACCGGCGCCTCCAACGTCACCGGTGAGCTGTGGCCGGTGAAGGAGCTGGCCGCCGCCGCCCACGCGCACGGCGCCCGGATCGTGCTCGACGCCGCACAGCTCGCCCCGCACCACCCGGTGGACATCGACGAGCTCGACGTCGACTGGGTCGCCTTCTCCGGACACAAGCTGTACGCGCCGTTCGGCTCCGGGGTCCTCGCGGGCCGCGCCGACTGGCTGCAGGACGCCGAGCCGTACCTCGCCGGTGGCGGCGCCTCACGGAAGGTCGCCCGGCGCACCGACGGCGGCGTGGACGTGGAGTGGCACTCGACCGCCGCCCGCCACGAGGCCGGTTCGCCCAACGTCATCGGCGTCTACTCGATCGCCTCCGCCTGCAAGGCGCTCACCGAGGCCGGCTTCGACGGGCTCGTCGCCCGCGAGCAGGAGCTCGTCACCCGGGTCCGCGCAGGCCTCGCCGAGGTCCCGCGGGTCAAGGTGCTCTCGCTGTTCGGTGACGACGCCCCGCGGGTCGGTGTCATCTCCTTCGTGGTGGAGGGCTGGAACAGCTCGCACTTCGCCGCGGCGCTCTCCGCCGAGTACGGCATCGGGGTGCGCGACGGACTGTTCTGCGCCCACCCGCTGGTCCGCACCCTGCTGGGCAGCGACCCGCAGGACCCGGGCGAGTGCGGTGAGCCGGAGGCCGAGCCGGGCGAGCGGTCGCTCAACGCGATCCGGGTCAGTTTCGGCGCCGGTACGCCGGACGAGCACATCGAGCGTTTCGTCCGCGCGGTCAAGGAACTGGTGGGCAAGGGCGCCCGGTGGACGTACCGCACCGAGGACGGCCGCTGTGTCCCGGACCGGGGCACGGCGCAGGTCTGACGCGCAGGTGACATTTCGGCCGGGGACGGGCAGCACCGCCCGTCCCCGGCCGAAATGTGACGCGAACCTACGCGTCGAGACCGATGGCGAAGGCCGCCTCCAGGTCGTGCTGCGAGTACGTACGGAACGCGACATGCGTGTCGGTGCCCTCGACGCCGGGGATCTTGCTGATCCGGCCGGGGATGACGTCCGCGAGGTCGTCGTGCCTGGCCACCCGGACCATGGCGATCAAGTCGTACGTACCGGTGACCGAGAAGACCTCGCTGACATTGTCCAGCGCGGCGATGGCCTCGGCGATCTCCGGAATCCGGTCCACGCTGGTTTTGATGAGCACGATCGCGGTGATCACGGCTGGCTTTCTCCCTCGGTGGCCGTGGCTGGAGCCTTCACTCTAGCCCCACGGCGGTAGCGTCCCCAGGCGTAGAGGAAGCCGCAGACGAAGCCGACCACATGGGCGAGATACGCCACTCCGGGACCGCTGCCCGCGCCCCGCGCCGCCATCCACTGCAGCGCGAACCAGAAGATCAGCACGATCCAGGCGGGAAAGCGCAGCGGAAGGAAGAGCAGGAACGGGAAGAGGCTGGTCACCCGCGCCCGGGGAAACAGGTAGAGGAACGCCCCGAGTACCGCGGAGATCGCCCCCGACGCGCCGACGAGGGTCTGGTCGGAGTCCGCGTGGGCCGCCGCGTACGCCAGCAGGGCGAGATAGCCGCAGCCGAGATAGAAGAAGGTGAATTCGGCACGGCCCATCCGCTCCTCGGCCATCGCCCCGAACACGTACAGGAAGAGCATGTTGCCGAGCAGATGCAGCCAGCTGCCGTGCACGAACAGCGCGGTCAGCGGGGTGAGCAGGGCGTGCACGGAGCCCGCCCACAGTTCGCTCGGGATCACCCCCCAGCGCTCGAAGTACCCGGCCTGGGCGGCGAGCAGGGTGTCGGCGGTGCCGTACGAGGGGTTGAACCCGGAGAGCGGGCTGATCAGGAAGGCGGCGCAGCACAGGGCGATGAGGGCGTACGTCACCTGCGCACCGGACGCCGTGGCGGCGCGCAGGAGCCTGCCGGTCACTCCGCCTCTCGCCCGCCGATCGATCATGAACAGAGCATGACGCAAGGTGACGGAACGGGGCAGACCGCCTCGCCGTGTCTATGGGTATGCACAAGGCCGTAGGGTTACAGCAGGACATCCGCAGTTCGACGGCGCACCGCGAGATTCTTTGCAGGCAGCAGCACCACGCTCGACGAAAGAGGACGCACCGATGACGACGGTTCCCCAGCCGACCGACGGGACTCGCTGGCGCTGCACGCTCTGCGGAAATCTCACCCGCTTCGACGTGACGCGCACCTCCAAGGTCGTCGAATACGTCCATCTCGACCTGGCCGGTGAGTCGACCGTCGAGGAACGCGAGGTGGTCAGTGAGACCATCGAGTCGGTCCGCTGCCGGTGGTGCAACGCGGTGGACCAGATCGAACTAGTCGACAGGCCGGGTGCCGACTCCTGACGGGGCCGTGCGGACAGACATTTTGGGGTGACGGATCGTGGAGCAGCCCGATAGCGGCGCCGAGCCGGCCGATGGAGCCGGCGACGCCGTCGAGGCGCTCGACCGCCCGCTGCCCGAAGGCGTACGGCGGCGGGTCGTCGCGCTGGTCTCGGACGCGTTCGGCGGTCTGACGGTCACCGAACTCCCGGCCCAGCTCAGGCAGTACGCACGCTTCACCCCGACCCGGCGTGCCAAGTTCGCCGGGAACGCGATGGCGGCCGCCCTGGAGAGCGACGCCCTGTTCCGCCAGCGCATCGGCGAACGGCTCCGGGAGTCCCAGCCGGAGCTGGCCGCTGCCGTGGAGGCCGGATCGCCGCCGGCCGCCGCCGATCCCGTCGATGTGGCCGCGGCCGCCTATGTGCTGCGTCCGGTCGGCTGGGTGAAACTGGTCGCCGCCGCCGGCGAGGAGGTCCAGCGCGCATACGCCGAGAGGGCCGACGAGGAGAACCGGCGCGAAGTGGAACGGCTGCGCGAGGAGCTCGCTCAGGCCCGGACCCAGACGAGGAGCGAGACCGAACGGCTCCGCGCCGAACTCGAAGCGGCCCGCAAGGAAGCCGATTCGCTGCAGCGCAAACTCCGCTCGGCCCTCAGCGAGGTCAAGCGCGGCGAGGCCGCGGTGCGCCGTGGCAAGGCCGAGGCCGACACCGTACGGGCCGAGGCGGCCGCCCAGATCTCCGCCGCCGAGGGCGAGACCCGGCGGCTGCGGGCCCGGCTCGGTGAGGCGGAGGCGTCCGTCGAGGCGAGCCGCAGGGCCTCCAGGGAGGGGCGTTCGGTCGAGGACATGAGGCTGCGGCTGCTCCTCGACACGGTGCTCGACGCGGCCCGGGGGCTGCGCCGCGAACTGGCCCTGCCGCCCTCCTCGATCCGCCCCGCCGACAGCGTCGACGCGGTCGAGCCCGGTGCGATGACGCCCAAGGACATTGCCACCAGAGCCCTTTCGGAGACCGATCCGGCCCTGCTCGACCAGCTGCTCGCGCTGCCGCAGGCGCATCTGATCGTGGACGGCTACAACGTGACCAAGACCGGCTATCCACAGCTGCCGCTGGAGAAGCAGCGGCTGCGGCTGCTGGGCGGTCTCGCGGTGCTCGCCGCGCAGTCGGGCGCCGAGATGACCTGTGTCTTCGACGGGGCCGAACTGGCCGCTCCAGTACTGCTGGCACCGCCGCGTGGGGTGCGCGTGCTGTTCAGCAAGCCGGGCGTGACCGCCGACGAACTCATCCGCCAGCTCGCCCGCGCCGAACCGCCGGGCAGGCCCGTCGTGGTGGTCTCCACCGACCGTGAAGTGGCGGACGGCGTGGCGAAGGCGGGGGCCAGGCCCGTTGCGTCCGTCTTGCTCCTTAAGCGGCTTTCGCGCGTCTGATGCGCCTTGTGATGACTTGTCGGACATCAGGGAACGTACCGTCAAGTCGCCACTACGCCCTGTGTGATGAGAGTAAAGAAGTGGCTGTTGTGGCGAGATTTTTCTTGTGAGGATTTGAACTGATCACAAGATGGTCACTAGGGTCGGGCTTCGAACCTTCGCACGGTTGATCACCCATCCGGGGTGGCAGCGAAGGAACCGCCGAGTCCGTGACGTGCACGGAGCCGGGGATTCAGTTCCCCCCACAGCCCGGTAGGCGGCTCAGAGGAAGAAGGAGCTCGCCTTCGTGGCGTCCCACCGTCGTCCCAAGCAGCCGAGCCGCGCTCGTGTGACCGTGCTCACCGCGACCGCCGCCGCGGCCGTGGCCCTGACCTCCCAGGCCGCCCACGCCGACCCCAAGCCGACCAAGAGTGAGGTCAAGGCGAAGGTCGACAAGCTCTACCACGAGGCGGAGAAGGCCACCGAGAAGTACAACGGGGCCAAGGAGCAGCAGGAGAAGCTCGAAAAGCAGGTCGGCGCGCTGCAGGACAAGGTGGCCCGCGGTCAGGAGGAGCTCAACACGCTCCGCAGCGGCCTCGGTTCGCTCGCCGCCGCGCAGTACCGCTCCGGCGGCATCGACCCGTCCGTGCAGCTCTTCCTCGCCTCGGACCCGGACACCTTCCTCGACGAGGCCTCGGCCCTCGACCAGCTGACGGCCAAGCAGGCCGAGTCGCTGGACAAGATCCAGGAGAAGCAGCGGGCCCTCGCGCAGCAGCGCAAGGAGGCCCAGGACAAGCTGGGTGACCTCGCGGACGTCCGCAAGACGCTCGGCGAGAACAAGAAGAAGTTCCAGGGCAAGCTCGCCGACGCGCGGCGCCTGCTCAACACCCTGACCGCCGCCGAGCGCGCCAAGATGGCCGAGGACGACCAGCGCGCCAGCCGCGCCGCCGGCGACCGGGTCGAACTGGGCAACGAGGTTCCCGCCTCCGCCCGCGGCGCCGCTGCCCTGAGGGCCGCTGCCACGCAGCTCGGCAAGCCGTACGTCTCCGGCGGCACCGGCCCCAACTCGTACGACTGCTCGGGCCTGACCCAGTGGTCCTACGCCCAGGCCGGCGTCCACATCACCCGTACCACCTACACCCAGATCAACGAAGGCACGCAGATAGGCCGCAGCGCGCTCAAGCCGGGCGACCTCGTCTTCTTCAACAGCACCTCGCACGTGGGTCTGTACGCGGGCAACAACACCATTGTGCACGCCCCGTACCCGGGCGCGGTGGTCCGCTACGAGTCGATGAACACCATGGGCAGCTTCCAGGTCGGCGTGCGCATCTGACGACGCCCGAACGGGCGAATTACCGCGCCCCGCACAGACAGTCCGCCCCGCCGGAGACCACAGGTCACCGGCGGGGCGTCGTCGTTCGTGACCCGCATCCGCCCGGTGCGGTCGTTCGTGTGCTCCGTAGTCGCCCGACTACTGTCTGCCTGCTGTGCGGCTCCCGTCCGTCGGTCCGCCCGTCCCGGGCGGCAGGGGGCCGCGTACGTCTGCGTACAGCGGAAGGGAGTGCGGCGTCCTGTGGTGTCCCATCGCCGTTCCACACAGCCCGGCGTCAACCGGAGCGTCCGGGTCACAGTCCTGACCGCGGCCGCGGCGACCGCCGCCGCCACGCTCGGGGCGGCGGCCGCGCACGCCGACCCGAAGGGCACGCCCCGCACCGCCAGGGCCGAGATCGACCGGCTGTACAGCGAGGCCGAGCACGCCACCGAGCAGTACAACAAGGCGGGGGAGAACGCCGACCGGCTGCGCGGCGAGCTGAACCGGGACCGGGACCGGGCGGCCCGCGGCCAGGAACGGATCAACCGGATGCGCATGGCGCTCGGTTCGGCAGCCACCGCGCAGTACCGCTCCGGCGCCATCGACCCCTCGCTCGCCCTGCTGCTCTCCGCCGACCCGGACAGCTACCTCGACCGGGCAGCCACCCTGGACCGGCTGAACGCCCGTCAGGCCACCGTCCTGCACCAACTCCAGCGCGCCCGGCGCGGCCTCGCGCAGGTCCGTGCGGAGGCCGCTCGCTCGCTCGCCGGCCTGGAGCGCAACAGGGCCGCCGCCACGCGCCACAACCGGACCGTCGAGGGCAAGATCCGGCAGGCCCGGCAGTTGCTGGCCTCGCTGCCCGCCGCGGACCGGGCGGCCTTCGACCGCGCCTCGCGCTCCGGCCGCGACGCCGCGCTCCCCGACCCGGCCGATCTGCCGGCCGGCTCGTCCCGGGCGGCGGCCGCCGTCATGGCCGTCCGCCAGGCCGTCGGACGCCCGTACGTCTGGGGCGCCAGCGGACCCACGGGATTCGACTGCTCCGGGCTGATGCAGTGGGCGTACGCCCAGGCCGGCGTCAGCCTGCCCCGCACCTCGCAGGCGCAGCGGTACGCCGGCCACATGGTGCCGCTCTCCCAGGCCCGCCCCGGCGATCTGGTCGCCTACCGCTCGGACGCCGGCCACATCGGGATGTACGTGGGCGACGGACAGGTGATCCACGCCCCGCACCCGGGCGCTCCGGTCCGCTACGACCCGGTCGGCATGATGCCGGTCTCCTCGGTGACCCGCGTCTGAGAGCCTGTCGGGTGACCTTCGATCGGAGAGCGGACGCGGCATGGTGCGTGCGATTCCAAGGCGCCGGGATGGCCTTGTAGCGGAGCTACCAGGGCGTTTCGGCAACGCCGGAAGCGTGCGTGCCAGGGCGTGGCCGCCCGATCAGAGGTCACCCGACAGGCTCTGACCCGTACCCTCGGTCACGTGGCTGATCAGGGGCGCACCGCAGGGCGGGGACGTGACGGACGACGGCGCGCGGTGGGCGCGGCGCTCGCCGGGCTGCTGCTCGCGTCCGCCTGCACGGCCCCCGCCCCCGCAACCCCCGACGCCACCGTCCGGGCCATCCGCGCCACCCTGGACCGCCGCGCCGCCGCCGTCCTGGACCACGACCCGGACGGCTTCCTTGCCGCACTCGCCCCCGGAGCCACCGGGCTGCGGGCAGCCCAGCGCCGCGAGCTGGCCCATCTCGCCGACGTGCCGCTGAGCTCATGGACGTACGAGGTGACGGACGTGCGCGGGCGCGGAGCCGACCGGGCCACCGCCGACGTCGAGCTGCGCTACCGGATCGCGGGCTACGACAGCGCTCCGGTCACCGCGGACCGGGTACTCGACCTGGAGCGGGCCCCGGCGGACGGCCGCTGGTACATCGCCGCCGACCGGGCAGGGAAGGACGGCGGCCTGCAGCTGTGGCAGCAGGGCGACGTCCAGGTCGTACGGGGCAGACGAAGCCTCGTCCTCGGTGTGGGGCGGACCGCGACGGAGCTCCGCGGGATCGCGGACACCGCGGACCGTGCGGTGCCCGCCGTCTCCGCCGCCTGGCCGGAACGCTGGGCCGGCCGTGTGGTGGTCCTCGTACCGGAGACGATCGAGGACATGGCCGGGCTGCTGGGATCACCGGCGGCGAACTACCGGGGCATAGCGGCCGTCACCACCGGTGAGACCGGCGGCAGGGCGCCCGCGGACCGGGTGATCGTCAACCCTCAGGCGTACGCGACGCTCGGCACGTTCGGGCAGCGGATCGTCCTCACCCACGAGACCGCCCATGTCGCCACCCGCGCCCGCACCTCCGCATCCACCCCGACCTGGCTCTCCGAGGGCTTCGCCGACTGGGCGGCCTACCGCGCCGAGCAGCGGACCGCCGAGCAGGCCGCGCCCGAACTGGCCGACGCGGTCCGGCGCGGTGAGCTGCCCGCCGAACTGCCCGCCGACGAGGAGTTCGGGTTCACGGGAGACTCCGGGCGCCTCGCGAGGGCGTACGAGGGCGGCTGGCTGGCTTGCGCACTCATCGCCGACCACTGGGGCGAGAAGAAGCTCTTCGCCTTCTACGGGGCCGTCGGGGGGCACTCAGGGCGGGACGGAGCGGTGGAGCAGGCGATGCAGGACGTGCTCGGCACGACGCCGCAGGAGTTCACGGCGCGCTGGCGGGAGTATCTGCGGTCCCGTCTCGGCTGACCTTTTCCACCGGAGCGGACGACTGGACCGGCACCTGCCGCCGGTTCCGGCGGACCGGCGCGGGTACCGTCCCCGTCCACAACCGCCGCGCAGCGATCAGCGTCGCCGCGACCAGCAGACCGTTGCGTACGAACATCAGCGTCACGCCCTGCGCGTCGCTGGTCACCACGTGGATGAACCCGAACGGGAATTCCAGCTGGGTGACGCCCGTCGCGACCAGCACCAGAACGGCCGGCAGCCCCATCCGGCCGGACCGGAAGACCAGGCAGACCGCCGCGAGACCGACCAGCCACAGCATGTACTGGGGGCTGATCACCCGGCTCGTGGTCGTGAACAGCAGCACCGCCGTGAGCGCCGCATCGGCCGGCGTGCTCACCCCGAAGTCACGGGCCAGCAGCCGCCACACCACCAGCCAGCCGAACGCGACGATGCTCAGCCCCAGCGCCAGCGTGCTCACCAGCGGCACATGCGGACCCAGGAACTCCAGCGACCCGTAGTTCAGCTCCACCCGGCCCTGCCAGCCGAACTGCCGCGCCACATGGAAGACCAGCGCACCCAGCGACTCGACCTCGGTGCCGCGCTCGCGCTGGAACCCGAGAAAGGCCAGCGCGCCCGGCAACGCCGCCGTGCACACCACCAGCAGGCCGGCCGCCGTCACCACCGCCGCCGTCCAGGCGCGGCGGGTCGACTCCCCGCGCACGGTCCCGGCCAGCAGCAGCACCGGCCACACCTTCAGCAGCGCGCCGAAGGCAGCCAGCGCCCCCAGCACCCGCGGATGCCGTACCCCGGCCAGCAGCGCCGCCACCGCGACCGCCGTCACCATCACGTCGTACCGGGCGTACGCGGTCGTGCCGAGCAGCGGCACCCCCGCCACCCACACCCAGCCGCCCGCCGTCCGCCTGCCGGGACGGCGGCCCGCGTACAGCAGCAGACCGAGCACCAGCGCGTCGCAGAGGCAGGCGAGGACGAAGAAGGCCGAGGCGTAGTCCAGGAACGGCAGCAGGGCGGGGGAGAGGATGGCGAGCGCCGCGACGGGCGGGTACTGCCAGGTGACATCGTCCAGCGGATACGTGCCGGTCTTCAGCACCTCGGACCAGCCGTGGTAGATCACCGAGACGTCGCTCGTCACGTCCGGGCCAGGCAACGTGATGACCTTGAAGACGCAGAGCAGCAACGCGGCCCTGGTGAGCGCCCACACCGTGACGGGTGCGAGAGATCTGCCGATGCCGCCTACTGCTGTCATGCCCGCGCCCATCCCCTTCGCCGGTGGCTCGATGAGCCATGATGCACGGCATGCCGGTGGGCGAGCCATCGGGCCGGGCCGTTCGGTACTGTCGGCGGCGATGGACAAGACCTTGATCGTGACCAACGACTTCCCGCCCCGACCCGGCGGTATCCAGGCATTTCTGCACAATATGGCGCTGCGCCTGGACCCCGGCCGGGTCGTCGTCTACGCCTCCACCTGGAAGCGGAGCCCCGAGGGCGTCGCGGCCACCGCCGCCTTCGACGCCGAGCAGCCGTTCACCGTCGTCCGTGACCGTACGACGATGCTGCTGCCGACCCCGCGGGTGACCCGGCGCGCGGTCCAGCTGCTGCGCGAACACGACTGCGCCTCCGTCTGGTTCGGGGCCGCGGCCCCGCTCGGACTGATGGCACCGGCACTGCGGAGGGCGGGCGCCCGGCGGCTGGTGGCCACCACCCACGGGCATGAGGCGGGCTGGGCCCAACTGCCCGCGTCCCGGCAGCTGTTGCGCCGAATCGGCCAGGGCACGGACACGATCACGTACCTCGGCGAGTACACCCGCTCCCGGATCGCCGGCGCGCTCACCCCAGAGGCCGCCGGCCGCATGGTCCAACTGCCCCCCGGCGTCGACGAGAAGACCTTCCACCCGGACTCCGGCGGGGACCGGATCCGGGCCCGGCTCGGACTCTCGGACCGGCCCGTCGTCGTCTGTGTGTCGCGGCTCGTGCCCCGCAAGGGCCAGGACACCCTGATCCTCGCGATGCCCGCGATCCTGGCGCGGGAGCCGGACGCCGTTTTGCTGATCGTCGGCGGCGGACCGTACGCCGAGGAGCTGGAGAAGCTGGCCGCGGAGACCGGCGTCACCGACTCGGTGCGCTTCACCGGACCGGTGCCGTGGGAGGAACTGCCCGCCCACTTCGGCGCGGGCGACGTCTTCGCCATGCCGTGCCGCACCCGCCGCGGCGGCCTCGACGTCGAGGGGCTCGGCATCGTCTACCTGGAGGCGTCCGCGAGCGGACTGCCGGTGGTGGCGGGCGACTCCGGCGGCGCACCCGACGCCGTGCTCGACGGCGAGACAGGCTGGGTGGTGCGGGGCGGCTCCGTCGAGGAGACCGCCGACCGCGTCGCCACCCTGCTCGGCGACCCGGAACTGTGCCGGCAGATGGGGGAGCGGGGCCGGGCCTGGGTCGAGGAGAAGTGGCGATGGGACCTGCTCGCGGAGCACCTCAAGGCGCTGCTCTGAGGTACAAGGCGCTGCTCTGAGATACGAGGAGGGGCTCGCGCCCATCGTGCGAGCCCCTCCTCCTCCACCTGCAACCGCGTGATCAGCCGCGGTAGATCGACTCCACCTCGTCCGCGAAGTCCTTCGCCACCACATTCCGCTTCAGCTTCAGCGACGGCGTGATGTGGCCGGCCTCCTCGGTGAACTGCGAGGCCAGGATGCGGAACTTGCGTACGGACTCGGCCTTGGACACCGCCGCGTTGCCGTCGTCCACCGCCCGCTGCACCTCGGCCAGCAGCTCCGGGTCCTCGCGCAGCGACACCGCCGTCGAGCCGGCCGGCTTGCCGTGCTCCTCGGCCCAGCGGCCCAGGAATTCCTCGTCCAGAGTGATCAGCGCACCGACGAACGGCCGTCCGTCGCCGACCACCATGCACTCCGCGACCAGGGCGTGCCCGCGGATCCGGTCCTCGATCACCGCGGGAGCGACGTTCTTGCCGCCCGCCGTGACAATGATCTCCTTCTTGCGGCCGGTGATCGCCAGATAGCCGTCCTCGTCGAGGGTGCCGATGTCACCCGTGTGGAACCAGCCGTCGGCCAGCGCGTCGACCGTCGCCGCCTCGTTGTTCCAGTAGCCCGCGAACAGATGCTCGCCGTGCAGCAGCACCTCGCCGTCGTCGGCGATCCGGACGACCGAGCCGGGCAGCGGCTGGCCGACCGTACCGATCTTCTGCCGGTCCCACGGGTTGAACGCGGTGGCCGCGCACGTCTCCGTGAGGCCGTAGCCCTCCAGCACCGTGAAGCCGATGCCGCGGTAGAAGTGCCCGAGCCGATCGCCCAGCGGCGCACCGCCCGAGATCGCGTACTCGCCGCGGCCGCCGAGCACGGCGCGCAGCTTGCTGTAGACCAGTCGGTCGAAGACCTTGTGCTTGAACTTCAGGCCCATGGACGGACCCTGAGGGGTGCCGAGCGCGCGGCTGTAGGCGATCGCGATGTTCGCGGCCTTGTCGAAGATCTTGCCCTTGCCGTCGGCCTGCGCCCTGGCGCGCGCCGAGTTGTAGACCTTCTCGAAGACCCGCGGCACACCGAGGACAAGCGTCGGCCGGAACGCGGCCAGCTCATCGGTGAGGTTCTTGATGTCCGGTACGCAGCCGAGCCGGATCGGAGCCATCACCGCGGCCACCTCGACCAGCCGGCCGAAGACATGGGCCGCGGGCAGGAAGAGCAGTACGGAACACTCGCCGGTCCGGAAGAGGGGCCTCAGGCGTTCCACCACGTTGCCGCACTCCGCGAAGAAGCTGCGGTGCGTGAGCACACAGCCCTTGGGGCGGCCGGTGGTGCCCGAGGTGTAGACGATGGTGGCCGGGGCGTCGGCCTTGGCGCCGGCGCTGCGCAGGTCGACGGTCTCGTCCGAGACCTCCACGCCCGACGCCGTCAGCTCCTCGACCGCGCCCGTGTCGATCTGCCACACGTTGCGCAGCTCCGGCAGCCGGTCGCGCATGGCGGCGACGGACTCGGCGTGCCCGCCGTTCTCCACGATCACCCCGACCGCACCGGAGTCGCCGAGGATCCACTGGACCTGCTCGGCGGAGCTGGTCTCGTACACCGGGACGGTGACCGCGCCCACGCTCCAGATCGCGAAGTCCAGCTGTACCCACTCGTAGCGGGTACGGGACATCAGACCGATCCGGTCGCCGGGCTGCACGCCCGCGGCGATCAGGCCCTTGGCGGCGGCTCTGACCTCGGCCAGGAACTGGGTGGCAGTGACATCGGTCCACACTCCCGCCACTTTGCGGCTCATCACCGCTACATCGGGATGCTGCGCGGCATTGCGGCGGATGAGATCCGTCAGGTTGCCGTCCGAGGGGACCTCGTACAGGGCCGGAAGGCTGAACTCGCGCAAGACTGCTGCTCCTCATCGGGCTCCGGTGCCACGGCTCTGTGTGACGCACCGGCTGCGGTCCAAGACTGGCAGGGTGCTCAGTGGAGGTGAGCACGACCGGACTGCCCGGACGTTACCCACCAGTACTCGATTCCGGATAGGGGGTTCCGGCCAGATGTCTTATGCGTCACACATATCGGTGATCCTCGCGCGCACAGTAGTGCACCCAGGTGACAAGCGTGAGGTATCCGCAGGTCCGGCGGGCTCTACCCAGGCCGCCGGGGGCGCCCTAGGGTGATCACCATGGGATTCGGAGCGAAGAGCCGCGAGGGTGCCACCGCACGTCGTACGCGGATCCACGTGGTCAGTGACGTGCACGGGAACACCGAAGCCCTGGCCTGCGCCGGGGACGGCGCCGACGCCCTTGTCTGCCTGGGTGACCTGGTGCTCTTCCTCGACTACGCCGACCACTCGCGCGGCATCTTCCCCGAGCTCTTCGGCGTCGAGAACGCCGACCGGATCGTCGAGCTGCGTACCGCCCGCCGCTACGAGGAGGCCCGGGACTTCGGCCGCGGGCTCTGGGCGGGCCTGGACCGCGATGCCGCCATCGTCGGTGCGGTGCGCCGTCAGTACGCCGAGATGTTCGCGGCCTTCCCCACGCCGACATACGCCACGTACGGCAATGTGGACATCCCCGACCTCTGGCCCGAATACGCCCGCCCCGGCACCACCGTCCTGGACGGCGAACGCGTCGAGATCGGCGGTCGCGTCTTCGGCTTCGTCGGCGGCGGGCTCCGGACCCCGATGCGCACCCCGTACGAGATCAGCGAGGAGGAGTACGCCGCCAAGATCGAGGCGGTCGGCGAGGTGGACGTCCTGTGCACGCACATCCCGCCCGACGTGCCGGAGCTGACCTATGACACCGTGGCGCGCCGGTTCGAGCGCGGCAGCAGGGCGCTCCTCGACGCGATCCGCCGGACCCGCCCCCGATACGCCGTCTTCGGCCATGTCCACCAGCCGCTGGTCCGCCGGACACGGGTCGGCGCCACCGAATGCGTCAACGTCGGGCACTTCGCCTCGACCGGGCGGCCCTGGGCCCTGGAGTGGTGACCACACGGCCCCGACCCTGGGAGGATGCGCCTCGCGCACGCGATAGCCTTCTGGCGGCAGGCTTCTGCCGACCGACCGGTACACCGCACTGGAGGAGCCACAGCGATGGCTGAACACACCAGCTCGACCATCACGATCGAGGCGGCACCGGCCGACGTCATGGGCGTCATCGCCGACTTCGACCGGTACCCGGAGTGGACCGGTGAGGTCAAGGAGGCCGAGGTCCTCGCCAAGGACGACCAGGGCCGCGCCGAGAAGGTCCGGCTGGTCCTGGACGCCGGTGCGATCAAGGACGACCACACGCTCGCATACACCTGGACCGGCGACCACGAGGTCAGCTGGACCCTGGTCAAGTCCCAGATGCTGCGCGCCATCGACGGCTCCTACGCACTGGCCCCGCTCGGCGACGGCAGCCGCACCGAGGTCACCTACCGGCTGACCGTCGACGTCAAGATCCCGATGCTCGGCATGATCAAGCGCAAGGCGGAGAAGGTCATCATCGACCGCGCTCTGGCCGGTCTGAAGAAGCGCGTCGAGTCCATCCCGCGGGGCTGACCGGATGCGTACGGTCCTCGTCACCGGCCCCGGCGGCGCCGGCCGTACCACTGTCGCGGCGGCGACCGCACTGGCCGCGGCGCGCCGCGGCTGCCGCACGCTGCTGCTCTCCGCCGACGCCATACCCGGCTTTCCCACCGGCGCGGAACCCACCGAGGTCACCGAAGGACTCCGGTTCGCCCGCATCGACTCCGGCGAGCACTTCCGGACCGAACTTCTCGCCCTCCAGGACCAGGCGTCCTCCGTGCTCGACCTGCTCGGCGGGAACCGGCTCGACGGCGAGGAGCTGACCGAACTTCCCGGCAGCGCCCAGCTCGCCCTGCTGCACACCCTGCGCCGCGCCGCCCGGGGCGACTGGTCGCGAGAAGGCTACGACACTCTCGTCGTCGACCTGCCGCCGCTGCGCGAGGCCCTCGCCGTGCTCGCCCTGCCAGAACAGCTGCGCCGCTATCTGCGCCGCCTGCTGCCACCGGAACGCCAGGCCGCCCGCGCCCTGCGCCCGATGCTCGCCCAGCTCGCCGGCGTCCCGATGCCCGCCCAGTGGCTGTACGAGACCGCAGCCCGCCGGGACGCCGAGCTGGCCTCCGTCCAGACCCTGATCGAGGACCGCAGTACCACGGTCCGCCTCGTCGCCGAACCGGGACCCGCAGCCGAGGACGCCCTGCGCATCGCCCGCACCGGACTCGCCCTGCACGGACTGCGCGTCGACACGCTCACCGTCAACCGGGTGCTGCCCCGGCACTCCTCCGACCCCTGGTTCGCCGATCTCGCCACCCAGCAGGAGAAGTGCGTCGACCACTGGCACGGGGAGTGGGTGCCGGCCGCGTCCCTGTGCGAGGTGCCCCATCTCGGCCGGGACCCGCGGGGTCTCGACGACCTCGCCCTCCTCGACACATCGTCCCGGGCCTTTCCTTCGGATCGGGCCGGATCGGGGAGCGGGGTCTTCGCGGGCGACGGGCTCGCCGTCGAGCTGGACGACCGGCCGGGCGGACGCGCCCAGGACCCCTGGTGGATCGAGGACCCGAACGCCCCGGGCAGCCACGACGAGCTGCGGGACCCGCTCCGTGACAGACCGGACGCGACCGTCCCGGTGCGGCCGGCCGACGGGGCGGACGGCGACGGGGTCCTGGTCTGGTGCCTGCCGCTGCCCGGAGCCGTCAAGGAGGACCTGCAGCTGGTCCGGCGCGGCGACGAACTGCTCCTGACGGTCGGCCCGTTCCAGCGGATCGTGACGCTGGAGTCCGGGCTGCGCCGCTGCACCGTCTCAGGCGCCGCGCTGACGGACGGTGTGCTGCGGGTCCGGTTCAGGCCGGACCCCGGGCTGTGGCCGCGGACCTCCTGAACGGCGCACCACCGTTCGGGTAACGTCGGTAGTACGCGTCCCGTATGCGGCGGCGGACCACGCCCTCGCACGCGCGACGTCCGCAACCACGTCGCAGGAGTCCGCCATGAGCGAAGCCACCGATCGTCCCGTCGACGACGACGCGTGGGCCAAGGCCTGCGCCGAGGACCTGGAAGCCGAGAAGGCCCGACGTCGCGCCGAGTACGGCCCGCCCACCGGTTCCGCGGCCGAGGAGCTGCGCAAGCTGGTCGACGCCGTGGCCGACAAGGTCGCCTCCCTCCAGTCGCCGCTGTTCGGCGCCGCCGCCCAGGGCGCCGTACAGCAGGTGATCAATCAGGCGAAGGCCGCCGTCGAGCCCGTCATCGAGCGCAATCCGGACGTCTTGGACCACATCGCCGCGGCCGGCAGCGAACTCCTCGCCGCCTACCGCGCCGCCGTCGAGGGCCAGGAACGTCGCTGGACCCAGGACGCCACCGACCACGGCGGCGCCTCGAAGAAGGCCGGCGACCCCACCGACCCGCGCGACGACGACAGTGGGCCGGGCGAACACATCGACCTGGACTGACCGGCACCGATAGGGCGGGGAGCGGGGCTCGGGTACGGTTGGCCATAGCGGGGCTCGACCGAAACTGAGGGATTCATGGGACTCACCATCGGCGTCGATATCGGCGGCACGAAGATCGCGGCTGGAGTGGTCGACGAAGAGGGCCGGATCCTCTCTATGTTCAAGGTGCCGACCCCGCCGACGGCTGAAGGCATCGTGGACGCGATCGCGGCGGCGGTGTCCGGCGCCAGCGAGGGACACGAGATCGAAGCGGTCGGCATCGGCGCTGCCGGATATGTCGACGACAAGCGCGCCACCGTGCTGTTCGCGCCGAACATCAACTGGCGGCACGAGCCGCTGAAGGACAAGGTCGAGCAGCGCGTCGGCCTCCCCGTCGTCGTCGAGAACGACGCCAACGCGGCGGCCTGGGGCGAATACCGCTTCGGCGCCGGCCAGGGCCACGACGACGTCATCTGCATCACGCTCGGCACCGGCCTCGGCGGCGGCATCATCATCGGCAACAAACTGCGCCGCGGACGCTTCGGTGTGGCCGCCGAATTCGGTCACATCCGGGTCGTCCCGGACGGGCTGCTCTGCGGCTGCGGCAGTCAGGGCTGCTGGGAGCAGTACGCATCCGGGCGCGCGCTCGTCCGGTACGCGAAGCAGCGCGCCAACGCCACCCCGGAGAACGCCGCGGTGCTTCTCGCCCTGGGCGACGGCACGGTGGACGGCATCGAGGGCAAGCACATCAGCGCGGCCGCCCGGCAGGGCGACCCGGTGGCGATCGACTCGTTCCGCGAGCTGGCCCGCTGGGCCGGCGCCGGACTCGCCGACCTCGCCTCGCTCTTCGACCCGTCCGCGTTCATCGTCGGCGGCGGCGTCTCGGACGAGGGCGAGCTCGTCCTCGGCCCGATCCGCAAGTCGTTCCGGCGCTGGCTGATCGGCGGCGAGTGGCGACCGCACGCCCAGGTGCTCGCAGCCCAACTGGGTGGCAAGGCAGGCCTGGTGGGCGCGGCGGACCTGGCCCGTCAGGGCTGAGCCCACCACGTCACGTACAAAACCGGACGCCCGTCGCGCCCCCACCGGGAGCGGCGGGCGTCCGTCGTATGGTGGGCCGTATGGTCATGACGGAGCTGCCCGACTCCCGTACCGAGCCGGACGGTTCGGCCGTCATCAGAGTGCTCAGCTACAACATCCGGTCGATGCGCGACGACCGCGAGGCACTGGCCCGCGTCATCCGCGCCTGCGCACCCGATCTGGTCTTCGTCCAGGAGGCCCCGCGCTTCTTCCGCTGGCGCAAGCGTGCCGCCTGGCTCGCCGCCCACACCGACCTGGTGGTCCTCTCCGGCGGCGCCACCGCCGCCGGACCGCTGCTCCTGTGCTCGCTGCGCGCCACCGTGGAACGCACGGAGGACGTGCTGCTGCCGCGCACCCCCGGACTGCACCGCAGGGGCTTCGCCACGGCGGTGGTGCGGATCGCGGGCACCCGCATCGGCCTGCTGAGCTGCCATCTGAGCCTGCGCCACGAGGAGCGTGTGGTCCAGGCGGACCTGCTGCTCGACCGGCTGGACGCCATGCAGGTCGAGCACGTCATCGCGGCCGGCGACCTCAACGACGCACCGGAGGGGAAAGCCTTCCAGCTGCTGGCGGGGCGGCTCCAGGACAGCCGGTCCGTCCGGCCGTGGGGTGGCGAGCTCACCTTCCCGGCACACGATCCTCGCCTGCGCATCGATGCGGTCTTCGCGAGCAGAGGCATCGAGGTCCTCGGCTGCGGAGTCCCGTCGGGACTGCCCGGCGTCACGGAGCAGGACCTGCGCGCGGCCACCGACCATCTGCCGGTACTGGCCGCGCTCAGGGTGCCCGCCCTTTCCGCGCTCGCCTGAGGGCCGTCCCGTCATCTCCCGGCGGGCACACGACGACGGGTTGTGGCACCTCGTCGCGTCGCCGGAACGCCCGAATACGTCCCGTATGCGGAGGCCCCTCCGCCTTGCGATGCACCGCATTCGACGCCGCGCGCTGTCCCGCCAGGGATTACGGGACAGCCCGTGGCGGCGTCCGGCCCTGATCCGACCAGACACCCCAGCCGGCCTGATCCGGGGGGCCGGCTCAGACCACCGCGCCGCGCCCGGGGTCGTCGTCGTCCTCGTCGTCGTGCTGCATCCGCGCGACCAGGGTGACGAAGCCGCCCAGAAAACCTCCGATGCAGACCGTGGTCAGCCACCACGTCATCTCCCACCGCAGCAGCACGGCGAGCAGCATCAGCACCGGCCCGCCGACGACCGCGAGCCAGGCGAACTTCGCCGTGACATCGGCCTCCGGCAGTGGAGGCGGCTCCGGCGGGACGAAGTGTCCCTCGTCGCCGTCGTCCGCGTCGTCGCCGTCCGCCGGCTCCGCCACCTCGTAGTCGCGGGGACCGCCGACTCCGGGGGCGAAGACGACCGAGCTGCCGAGCGGCTTCTCCGGCGGCTTCTTCTTTTTGGTGCCCTTGTCCGGCTCCAGGATGTTGCGCTCACCGTCCTCCAGGAGCGCGAGACCCTCGATCGACTTGAACGGCTTGGCGCCCGGCGGGTCCGGCGGCTCCTCGCCGTAGCCCGCGACGATCGCCTCCCAGGCGGCGTCCTCGTCGAGCGCGTCACCCTGGCCCGGACCCCCGGGGACGTGTGGCGCACCCGCGCCGTTCTCGGGCACGGCCGTTCCCTCGGTGGGGCGCGGTTCGCGCTCCTCCTCGCTGCCCGCGCGCTCCGCGTCGTGCTCAGCCACCTGACGTGCTCCCCTTCTTTCCGACGCTCGGAGCGAGGCGGCCGATGAACGAGTAGCTCTCGTCGAAGATCCGCTCCGCATCGTGGTCCAACGTCGCCACGTGGTAGCTCTGTTCCAGCAGAATCTCCTCGACGTCCGTGGACGACACCCGGCTGAGGATCCGCGCCGAGTCGGCAGGGGGCACCACATGGTCCTGCGTGCTGTGCAGCAGCAGGAGCGGCTGGGTGACCTGCGGCAGCTCTCCGTCGACCAGCAGGAAGAGGTTCCGCAGGGAGTGCGCCGCGTGCAGCGGCACCCGGTCGTAGCCGATCTCGGTGGAGCCCTCCCGTGCGATGTCGTTCGCCACGCCCTTCGTGGACGGCAGCAGATGGCGGGCGACCGGCAGTGCGTACGCCGCCAGGCCGTGCACCTTGTTGCCCGGATTGACGAGCACCAGACCGCTGATCGCGTCCCCGTGCTTCGCCGCCAGCCGCAGCGACAGAGCACCGCCCATGGACAGCCCGAAGACGAAGACCTGACGGCACCGCTCCGACAGGGCCCGCAGCTCCCGGTCCACCTCCGCGTACCAGTCCTGCCAGCCCGTGAGCTGCATGTCCTCCCAGCGGGTGCCGTGCCCGGGCAGCAGCGGCAGCGCGACCGTGAGGCCGCGCTCCGCGAGATGTTCGGCCCAGGGGCGCAGCGACTGAGGGGAACCGGTGAATCCGTGACAGAGGAGGACGCCGACCTCTCCGCCCTCGTGGCGGAACGGCTCGGCTCCAGGAAGGACCGGCACCGGGGTCTCCTGTTCGTGAGGCTCGAAAGGGAGCGGAGGGGGAGTGCAAGAAGGATTACTTCACCGTACGCGACCGGACTGACACCGACCAGGGCCGTCACCGGTCACAGCCGTGCTTCGGCTCCGTGCCGGGCGGGAACGGCGGCAGCACCACGGGTTAAGGTCAGTGCGACAGCACACAGGAGGCACCCGAGTTGATCTACGGCGCAATGAAGTTCTCCATCGGCGGGTCATTGAAGCTCGCCTTCAGGCCGTGGGTGGAGGGCCTGGAGAACATCCCCGCTCAGGGGCCGGCGATCCTCGCGAGCAACCATCTCTCGTTCTCCGACTCCTTCTTCCTGCCGGCCGTCCTGGACCGCAAGGTCACCTTCATCGCCAAGTCCGAGTACTTCACGGCGCCCGGCGTGAAGGGCAAGCTGACAGCCGCCTTCTTCAAGGGCGTCGGCCAGCTCCCGGTGGACCGGTCGGGTGCTCGCGGTGCCGGTGAGGCGGCGATCAAGGCCGGTATCGAGGTCATCGAGAGCGGCGGGCTCTTCGGCATCTATCCGGAGGGCACCCGGTCGCCCGACGGCCGCCTCTACCGAGGCAAGCCCGGCGGCCTCGCCCGGGTGGCGCTCGCCACCGGGGCGCCCGTCATCCCCGTGGCGATGATCGACACGGAGAAGATCCAGCCGCCCGGTCAGGTGATCCCCAAGCTGATGCGCCCGGGCATCAGGATCGGCAAACCGCTCGACTTCAGCCGCTACCACGGCATGGAGGGCGACCGCTTCATTCTCCGCTCGGTCACCGACGAGGTGATGTACGAGATCATGAAGCTCTCCGGGCAGGAGTACGTCGACATCTACGCGACGGCGGCCAAGCGTCAGATCGCGGACGAGGCGAAGCGCCGCGCGGAGGAAGAGAAGCACGTGGGCAGAAAGCCCGGCACGGAAGGGTGACGGAAGGGCCGGCGCGTCACCGCGTCGGCGTCCGTCCGGGGGTGGGGGACATGGCCAGGCGCGAGCGGGTCGTACGGATGTCGGTCGAACAGCCGCTGTGGCGCGCGCTGGCCGCGTACCGGATTCTGACGATGGTCTACGCGATCCTGCTGGCCACTTTCGGCCGGGAGAAGTACGAGCGGCCCTGGGTGGCCGTCACCTTCCTGGCCGTCATGGCGGTCTGGACGTTCGCCACCCTCCCGAAGGTCGCGAACGCCGCGAGCTGCACCAAGCGGTTCCTCGGCGCCGACCTCGTCCTCGCCCTGGTCGGCATCCTGCTCACCCCGCTCGCCGACTTCGACGCCCAGCACCTCGACGGCCCGACCCTGCCGTCCATCTGGACCGCGGGCTCCGTCCTGGCGTTCGCGATCAAGGGCGGCTGGCGGTGGGCGGCGCTGGCCTCCACCTTCGTCGCCGTCGCCAACATCATCGAGCGCGGCGAACCCAACCGCGACACCTTCCACAACGTGCTGCTGGTCTGGGTCGCCTCCATCGCCATCGGGTACGTCGTCGAGGTCGCCCGCGCCAGTGAGCGCACCCTCGCCCGCGCCCTGGAGATCGAGGCGGCGACCCGGGAGAGGGAGCGGCTGGCCCGCGACATCCACGACAGCGTGCTCCAGGTCCTCGCGATGGTGCAGCGCCGCGGCACGGCGCTGGGCGGCGAGGCCGCCGAGCTGGGCCGGATGGCAGGGGAGCAGGAAGTCGCCCTGCGCACCCTTGTCTCCAGCGGCCTGGTGCCCACCACCCGGGTCTCCGAGGACACCTCCGAAGGAGCTGTGGTCCGTACGGTCGAGGTCGACGACCGGGAGGACGGCCCGTCCGGTGGGGCCGACTGCGATCTGCGCACCCTGCTCGCCTCGCGCGCCGGCTCCCGGGTCAGCTTCGCGGAGCCCGGTGCTCCCGTCCTGCTCGCCCCGGCGGCGGCGAAGGAACTCGCGGCCGCTGTCAGTGCCGCCCTGGACAATGTCAGGGTGCACGCCGGCCAGGACGCCCAGGCGTGGATCCTCGTCGAGGACTGGCCGGACGAGGTGATCGTCACGGTTCGGGACGACGGCCCCGGCATCCCCGAGGGGCGGTTGGCCCAGGCCGAGGGGGAAGGCCGGATGGGGGTCGCCCTGTCGATCCGGGGGCGGCTGCGCGACCTGGGTGGCACAGCAGAGTTGATTTCGGTGCCCGGCCAGGGCACCGAGGTCGAGTTGAAGGTTCCGAAGGTTTCACGGGGGAAGGCAGGATCCGGCCGATGAGTACGGAGAACACCACGAGCGCCGAGAGCGCGCCGAGTACCGAGCGGACCATCAGGGTGATGGTCGTCGACGACCATCCGATGTGGCGCGACGCCGTCGCCCGTGACCTCGCCGAGTCAGGGTTCGACGTGGTGGCGACCGCCGGTGACGGACCGCAGGCCGTGCGCCGGGCGAGGGCCGTCACTCCCGACGTCCTGGTCCTCGACCTGAATCTGCCGGGGATGCCCGGCGTCCAGGTCTGCAAGGAACTCGTCGGCTCACATCCGGGCCTGCGGGTCCTGGTGCTCTCGGCGAGCGGTGAGCACGCCGACGTACTGGAAGCGGTGAAGTCCGGCGCCACCGGCTATCTGCTGAAGTCGGCCAGTACGCAGGAGCTCACCGAGGCCGTGCGGAGCACCGCGGTCGGCGACCCGGTCTTCACCCCGGGCCTCGCCGGACTGGTGCTCGGCGAGTACCGCAGGCTGGCGTCGGAGCCCGCGCCCGTCGCGTCGGACGAGCCGAAGGCACCGCAGCTGACGGACCGGGAGACCGAGGTGCTGCGGCTTGTCGCCAAGGGACTCTCGTACAAGCAGATCGCCGAGCGGCTGGTCATCTCGCACCGTACCGTCCAGAACCATGTCCAGAACACCCTGGGCAAGCTCCAGTTGCACAACCGGGTGGAGCTCGTGCGGTATGCGATCGAGCGCGGGCTCGACGACGCCTGAAACGCATCGGCGCCGGAGGCCAACCACCTCGCATTGCACGGGAATTGACCTTCCGGTCCATCCCTGAGTGACCTGGATCGCGATTACTGTGATCGCCAGGAGCCGCGATGCGGTGTGGTACGTTGCGCGTCTGCTTCGGCAGCGGTCAGGGCTTGGCCGTCATGAGACCCCCAGGGGTCAAGTGAGAAGCCGCCTCGTTTTGCGAGGGGGAGGAGTCACGCGGGTCGGAGTACTGGCCTGGCTGGGGCGACTGGCCCCTCGACGCGGTTACTCGCGCCACCGTCCGCAAGGGTGTGCAGGAGTCGGCTACGGCTTCGCTGGCTCCCGGGACGGCTGGCGCGGACCGCTGGAGGGTGAGACCGTGCCCCCTCCCACCCCGGCGGTACGAGGTCGACGCGCTCGTCACCATCGGCGGCGAGGACACCCTCGGTGTGGCGGCGACCCTGTCCGACGAGTACGGCATCCCATGCGTCGGTGTGCCCAAGACCATCGACAACGACCTCTCCGCCACGGACTACACCTTCGGCTTCGACACCGCCGTCGGTATCGCCACCGAGGCGATCGACCGGCTGCACACCACCGCCGAGTCCCACATGCGGGTCCTCGTCGTCGAGGTGATGGGCCGCCACGCCGGCTGGATCGCGCTCCACTCCGGGCTGGCCGGCGGCGCGAACGTCATCCTCATCCCGGAGCATCGCTTCGACATCGACCAGGTCTGCGCCTGGGTCACCTCTCGTTTCAGAGCCAGCTATGCCCCGATCGTCGTGGTCGCCGAAGGCGCCATGCCTGCCGAGGGGGAGATGATCCGCAAGGACGAATCGCACGACTCCTTCGGACATGTCCGGCTCTCCGGGGCCGGCGAATGGCTGGCCAAGGAGATCGAGCGGCGGACCGGTAAGGAGGCCAGGACCACGGTCCTGGGCCATGTCCAGCGCGGCGGCACGCCCAGTGCCTTCGACCGGTGGCTGGCCACCCGCTTCGGGCTGCACGCCGTCGAAGCCGTCCGGGACGGCGACTACGGCGTGATGGTCGCCCTGCGCGGCACGGACATCGTGCGAGTGCCGATCGCCGATGCGACCGCCCGGCTCAAGACGGTCGATCCGGCGCTCTACGCGGAGGTCGGCGTCTTCTTCGGCTGAGTGCGAGCGGCGCACCAGGGATGCGGGCCGTATATTCGCGGCTACCCGGCCCGTAACTCTGCCGTTCTGGAGATGTCGTGGAAATTCTGGCATTCGGTGTGCAGCCCGACGAGAAGCCGCTGATCGAGAAGGCCTTCGCCGGACAGCACGAGGTCCGCTGCCTGGACGTATTCCTCAACAAGGACACCGCCCCCATCGCGGCGGGCTACGAGATCATCTCCACCAGCGTCAACGCCGACCTGGGCAGCGGCGTTCTGCGGACCCTCGCCGCGGGCGGTACGCAGATGATCGCCCAGCGCTCCACGGGCTTCAACAACATCGACCTCGATGTCGCCGAACGTCTCGCTCTGCGGGTCGCCCGGGTCTCGTACTACTCGCCGTACTCGGTCGCCGAATTCGCCTGGACGCTCGCCATGGCGCTCAACCGTCGCATCATCCGCGCCGCGAGCCGTACCCGCGACTTCGACTTCCGGCTCGACGGTCTCCTCGGCCGGGACATGCACGGCCGTACAGTCGGCGTGATCGGCACGGGCAAGATCGGCGAGGCCTTCACCCGTATCGCCCACGGCTTCGGGATGAAGCTGCTCGGCTGGGACGTGGCCGAGAACCCCGCCTGCACCGAACTCGGCATGACCTACGTCGAGAAGGAACAGCTCCTCGCCGAGTCCGACCTGATCAGCCTCCATGTCCCACTGCTGCCCGCGACCCACCACATCATCGGCAAGGACGCCCTGGCCGCGATGAAGGACGACGTGATCCTGATCAACTCCAGCCGTGGCGGACTGGTCGACACCTCGGCCCTGGTCACCGAACTGCGCGCGGGCCGCTTCACCGGTGTGGGACTCGATGTGTACGAGGCGGAGGCCGGGCTCTTCTTCCTCGACAAGTCCCTGGAGGGTGTCGACGACGACACCCTGGCCCGGCTCGTCACCTTCCCGAACGTCATCGTCACCTCGCACCAGGCGTATTACACGGAGGACGCCGTGGCGCAGATCATCGACGCCACCGCGCAGAACGTCGCCGACTACCTGGCCCGCCGCCGCAGCGACAACGTCCTCGTCCCCAGGCCTCACCAGGACTAGGGTCTTTCGTCGGATCAGGCCGGATCAGGGAGCGGCTCGAGCGAAGCCGAGAGCCTGGGGAAGACTGACGGCAACGCCGCAGATGTGCGTGCCATGGCATGCGGGCCCGGCACGATCCGAAAGAAAGGCCCCGAGGCCCCGGACCGCCTCGGCGGATTCCGGAGCCCCCGTCCGCGTCCGCGGTCAGCTGGGCACGGGCAGCCCCGCCAGCAGCTCGGCGACGATCGACGCGCCGCGCAGCGTCAGCACCGACTCCGGGTGGAACTGCACCGAGGCGAACCTGTTCCCACGCAGCGCGTGCAGCTCCCCGGTGGCCGCGTCCCGGCTCACCTCGATGGAGTGCGCGGCCAGCTCGGTGACCGTCTCGTCGTCGCAGCGCGCGGTGAAACTGTTGTAGAAACCGACTGTCTCCGGGCGCCCGAACAGCTCGATCCGGGTCTGCGCGCCCTGGTACGGCACGGTCTTGCGGACGATCTCCAGACCCAGCTCCGCCGCGATCAGTTCATGGCCCAGGCACACCCCCAGCAGTCCGTGCCGGTGCTCCCGCACCAGCTCCGCGGCGAACTCGCGCAGCAGCCGCATCTTCGGGTCGCCGGTGTCGGCCGGATTCCCGGGCCCGGGGCCCAGCACGACCGGGCCCGTGTGCTCCCGTACGGTCGCGCGCAGCCCCGGCTCGTCGTAACGGCGCACCGACACGTCAAGACCCGAGGCGCGCAGCAGATGCGCCAGCATCGCGGTGAAGGTGTCCTCCCCGTCGATCACCAGTGCGTGGCCGGAGAGCTCCTGCGTGCGCTCCTGCATCCGCAGCCAGAACGGCGCGAGCCCGTCCCGCCGGGCGTCCAGGGCGGCCCGCACCCGGGGGTCGCCGGCCAGGTTCGGACGCGCCTCCTCCGACCGGGGGCGTCCCGGCCGCACGCCCAGTGCGGTCAGTACCCCCGCCGCCTTCGCGTGGGTCTCGGCGACCTCGCCGTCCGGATCGGAGTGGCGTACGAGCGTCGCCCCGACCGGCACCCGCAGCCGTCCGTCGGCCGCGATGTCGGCGGTACGGATCAGGATCGGCGAGTCCAGGGTCTGCGCCCCGCCCGGTTCCTGCCGCAGCAGGGCCAGCGCGCCCGCGTAGTAGCCGCGGCCGCCGGGCTCGTACCGCTCGATGACCCGGCACGCGTTCTGCACCGGCGAGCCGGTGACGGTCGCGGCGAACATGGTCTCCTTCAGCACCTCCCGCACATCCAGCGAGGAGCGCCCGCGCAGCTCGTACTCGGTGTGCGCGAGATGCGCCATCTCCTTGAGCCGCGGCCCGATCACCACGCCGCCCATGTCACCGACGGTGCACATCATCTTCAGTTCCTCGTCGACCACCATGGAGAGCTCCTCGGTCTCCTTGCGGTCGCCGAGAAAGGTCAGCAGGCTCTCGGCGGTCGGTCCGTCGGCGGGGTAGCGGTACGTTCCGCTGATCGGGTTCATCACGACCGTCCGGCCGGACATCCGCACATGCACCTCCGGGCTGGCGCCGACCAGCGTCCTCTCCCCGGTGTGCACGACGAACGTCCAGTACGCACCCCGCTCACCGGCCAGCAGCCGACGGAACAGGGCCAGCGCGTCGGCCCGCCCGAAGCCCGGGATGTCGCCCTGGAAGGTCCGTCGGATGACGAAGTTCGCGCCCTCGCCCTGTCCGATCTCGTCCTCGATGACCCGCCGGACGATGCCGGCGTATTCCTCGTCGGGGACGTCGAAGGCGCCGCCCTCCACCCGTACGTCATGGGTGGGCAGCGCGGCGAGCACCTCGTCCAGCGGAAGCTCGTACGTCTCGTCCGCCACCAGCACGGACAGCGGCGTCCCGTCGTCACGCACGTCGAATCCGCGCTCGGCGATCTGCCGGAACGGCACCAGGGCGAGCGCGGGCCGCGGTCCGACCGGGAGACCGGCGAGCCGGTCCGCCGCCCGGACCCGGCCGATCAGCACCTCGACGATGTCGTGGTCGTGGCCGGGGGTGCGCCTGCGCAGCAGCGCGAACGGCGGGCAGTCGTCCTGGACCAGCCGGGCGAGGACGGGTGCGGTGCGACGAGGCATGGGGTGGTTCCTTCCGGATGGAGGAACGGCCCTGAAACGCAGAGAAGGCCGCCCCTCGGGCGGCCTTCGCGTGGTCTGTCGCGCGATGAATCAGTGGGCCGCCGGATGAGCGGTCCACCACCAGTTCTGGTGCGTCTGCGCGAACATGCTCCGAACCCTATCGGACGTCCGGTCCATCCGAGCGCGCGTCTCAACTGTTGAGCGTACGGATGGACGCCCCCCTGGACCCCGTAATGTTGTGGTTGTGACCGTGAACGCCAATACCTCCGTCGCCGGTGGCCACACCTGGCGAGACCTTCCCGCGGCGCAGCAGCCCGAGTACCCCGATGCCGAGGCTCTGCGCGATGTGCTCGCGGACCTCGCGTCGTATCCGCCGCTCGTCTTCGCGGGCGAGTGCGACCAGCTGCGCGCCCGCATGGGAGCCGTCGCCAAGGGCGAGGCGTTCCTGCTGCAGGGCGGCGACTGCGCCGAGGCTTTCGACGCCGTGTCGGCCGAGCACATCCGGGCCAAGCTGAAGACGCTGCTCCAGATGAGCGCCGTCCTGACCTACGCGGCCTCCGTGCCCGTCGTCAAGGTGGGCCGGATCGCCGGCCAGTACTCCAAGCCCCGCTCCAAGTCGACCGAGACCCGCGACGGCGTGACCCTGCCGACCTACCGCGGCGACTCCGTCAACGGCTTCGCCTTCACCGAGGAAGCCCGCGTCCCGGACCCGGAGCGGCTGAAGCGGATGTACCACGCATCCGCTTCCACGCTGAACCTGGTCCGCGCCTTCACCACCGGTGGGTACGCCGACCTGCGCCAGGTCCACGCCTGGAACCAGGACTTCGTGAAGTCGTCGCCGTCCGGCCAGCGCTACGAGGCGCTCGCCCGCGAGATCGACAACGCGCTGAATTTCATGAAGGCGTGCGGTACGGACCCGGCCGAGTTCAAGGCGGTCGAGTTCTACTCCTCGCACGAAGGGCTGCTGCTGGACTACGAGTCGGCGCTGACCCGCACCGACTCGCGCACCGGTGAGCTGTACGACACCTCCGGTCACATGGTCTGGATCGGTGAGCGCACCCGCCAGATGGACGGTGCGCACATCGAGTTCGCCTCGAAGATCCGCAACCCCATCGGCATCAAGCTCGGCCCGACGACCACCGTCGACGAGGCGCTCGGCTACATCGACCGCCTCGACCCGGACCGCGAGCCCGGCCGGCTGACCTTCATCGTCCGGATGGGCGCCGACAAGGTCCGCGACAAGCTCCCCGCACTGGTCGAGAAGGTCACCGCCTCCGGTGCGGTCGTCGCCTGGGTCACCGACCCGATGCACGGCAACACCTTCGAGGCGGCCTCCGGCCACAAGACCCGTCGCTTCGACGACGTCCTGGACGAGGTGAAGGGCTTCTTCGAGGTGCACAAGGGCCTCGGTACGCACCCGGGCGGCATCCACGTCGAGCTCACCGGTGACGACGTCACCGAGTGCGTCGGCGGCGGCCACGAGATCTTCGTGGACGACCTGCACCAGCGGTACGAGACGGCTTGCGACCCGCGGCTCAACCGCAGCCAGTCGCTGGACCTGGCGTTCCTGGTCGCCGAGATGTACCGGGACCAGTAGGCACCGTCACCGCAGGTGGCGCACGGACGACTGTGGGGCACGGATCGATGTGATCCGTGCCCCACAGGGCGTTCCGGGGCTTTTACGGGTCCGGGGCACCAGGTAAGGTTAGGTTAGCCTCACCGTTCAACGGGGTGGCATCCACGACCCAGCCCGCAGGGAGGTGAACCGCATGTACGTCTGCTCGTGTTTCGGCGTTACGGAGCAGCAGGTACAGGCACATGCGGACGCCGGGGCGTGCACCCCTCGCCAGATAGCCAACGCCTGCAAGGCGGGCACCGACTGCGGCGGTTGTGTCCGCCGGATTCAGGCGATGCTCGGCCGCGGCGCGTGCGCGCGCCAGGAACTGCTGGACCAGCGGCGGGCCCCCGGTGACGCCCCCGAGCAGAGCCCCTCGACCGCACCAGGTGCGGCCCTTGCCGATCCGGGCATCGCCTCCGGACGGGTCCCGGGCATCGGCCCCGGTCCGGTCCCGGGCATCCGGCTCCCCGACGCGGCCTGAGCCCGGCTTCGGGACTCAGCTCTCCGGCTGCTCGATCTGCTGCGCGATGTAGAGCGGCTCGCCGAGCTTCTCGATCAGTTCCAGCTGGGTGTCGAGGTAGTCGATGTGATTCTCCTCGTCCTCCAGGATCGATTCAAAGATATTTGCGGACGTGATGTCGCCCTTCCCGCGCATCAACTCGACACCGCGTTTCAGCCGATCGATCGCCTCCACCTCGACCTGGCGGTCGGCCTGAAACATCTCGGTGACCGTCTGGCCCACGCGTACGTGGAAGAGTCGCTGGTAGTTGGGGAGTCCATCGAGGAAGAGAATGCGGTCCGTCAGGGTCTCGGCGTGCTTCATCTCGTCGAACGACTCGGCCCGGGTGTACGTCGCCAGCTTCGTCCAGCCGAAGTTCTCCTGCATCTTTGCATGCAGGAAGTACTGATTGATGGCAGTCAATTCGGCGGTCAGCTGTTCGTTCAGGAACTCAAGGACCTCGGGGTCGCCCTGCATTGCAGAGGCTCCTTCCAACCGGTGAACTGGGCACGTTGGCCGCATCCTCGCACCGCACCCCCCGGCCGTCCAGTAAGTACATGCTTAGTACGAGTTGCCCGAATAGTCGCCACCCTGGTCATGACCACTCCTGCCTGTCTGTCACCATGGAGTCATGGGTCAGCCGGAAAGCCGGGAATACCGCGAATCAGAGCAGTCCGAGCTTCCGCCGGGTCAGCGACTGCAGCGCGGTTGGCCGGTTACCCACTACGGGCCCGTTCCCAAGTTCAAGCCCGACCGCTGGGAGTTCCGGGTCTTCGGGGCCACCGCGGACGGCGAGAAGCACTGCTGGAACCACCAGGAGTTCTCGGCCCTGCCGTTCTCCTCGGTCGTCGCCGATCTGCACTGCGTCACGAAATTCAGCATGCTCGGCGCCGAATGGGGCGGGGTCCTCGCCCGCACGATCCTGGAACTCGCGCCCCCCGCGCCCCAGGTCACGCATGTGATGGTCTGGGCCGAGTACGGATTCAGCTCGAACCTTCGGCTCGCCGACTTCACCTCGGACCGCACGCTTTTCGCCACCCACAAGGGCGGTGAGCTGCTCACCGCCGAGCACGGCTTCCCGCTGCGCCTTGTCGTGCCGCACCTGTACGCCTGGAAGGGGCCCAAGTGGGTCCGGGGTGTCGAGTACATGACGGCCGATCGACGGGGCTTCTGGGAGGAGCGCGGCTACCACAACATCGGCGACCCGTGGCGCGAGCAGCGTTACTCCTACCAGGAAGAGCCCGGGGAAGGCCCCGAGCTCTGACCTGACGGGTTCGTGCGGGACCGTCCTCAGTGGTGGTACCGGTGCACCACCGCGTGACCCTTGCCGCGGGCGATCATCCACTTGTTGACCGGTGTGGTGACGACGAAGGCGACGGCCAGCGACAGCGCGAGCGCTCCCCAGAAGAGTGCGTCGGCGAGCTGTGCGTCCATGGCGCCCGGCCACAGGGCGATCACGCCGTTGTCGATCAGCTCCATCACCGCGATGGAGAGGGTGTCCGCGGCGAGGGCGACGCGGAACGCGGTACGGACGTCGACGCCGGCCTTCAGGACCGAGCGCAGAGTCAGCGTGTAGCCGAAGAAGAACGCCAGGACGATCGCGAGGACCATGGTCCCCGCGTTGCTCCAGCCGAGCGCTGTGCCGATCACCATGCCGAGGATCTCGCCGATGGCGCATCCGGTGAGGCAGTGCAGTGTGGCGCGCGCGGCCATGGCCCAGCCGACCGGGGCGGGGGAGTGCGCCGCGTGACCGGTGTGACCGGCGTGAGCCGAGTGGTCCGCGTGGCCGTCGTCGTGGCCCTGTCCGTGGTGCTCGTGGTGCTGCTCGTCCTGCTGGTGCTCTTCGTCGCGCGTGCCGTGCTGCATGGCGATCCCCCAATGCCGGTAGCGGTTCCTGTCGACAACAGGAACCGTATACCCCCTAGGGGTATTCCTCAATGCGTTTCGCGGTCACCCCGGGTCACGCAGCCCCTTCAGTCGCGCCACGTCCGCCGCATGGCCTTCCTTGCCACCCGGCGTCTCGATGATCAACGGCACCCCCGCCGTCGCCGGATGCGAGAACAGCTCCCGGAACGGCTCCTCGCCGATGTGCCCGGCGCCGATGTTCTCGTGCCGGTCCTTGTTGGCTCCCACCACGTCCTTGGAGTCATTGGCGTGGATCAGTTTCAGCCGCCCCTCGCCGACCTTGTCCACCAGGAGGTCCAGGGTCTGCTTCATGCCCGCGGGGCCCGCCAGATCGTGGCCCGCCGCGTAGATGTGGCAGGTGTCGAGACAGATACCGAGCTTGGGGTGGGCGTCCAGTGCGTCGAAATACGGGCCGAAGTCCCAGGTCCGCGAGCAGAGCGAGAACCCCTGTCCGGCAGTCGACTCCAGCAGCAGGTACGGGTCGTCGTCATGCGTCAGCTCGTCGAGGAGCGGCCTCATGTGCGTGCGTACCTGCGCCAGGGCCTCCGCGCGCGGCCGGCCTCCGGTCGCCGAGCCGGTGTGCACCACGACTCCCAGGGCGCCGATCTCGCGGGCCCGGCGCAGGGAGTGGCGGAGCGAGTCCACGGACTTCTCCACGGTGGCCTCGGTGTGCGAGCCGAAATTGATCAGATACGGGGCGTGGACGTACGCCGGTATCGACTCGGCGGCACACTCGGCGCGGAACTGTTCGTCCTGCGCCGGGTTCCCGGTGGGCGTGGCCCAGCCGCGCGGATTGGCGACGAAGACCTGTACGGCCTCCGCTCCCATGTCGCGGGCGTAGGGCAGACCGACTTCGGCGAGGCCGCCGGCCACGGGGACATGGCCGCCGACGGGGTTGCGCATATGGATCTAGAGCCCCTTGGTCTTGACGGTGATGGTGCTGCCCTCGGGGGCCTGTTCGCCGCCGGCCACGGACTGACTCGCGATCTTGTCGCTGAAGGAGAGGAACGGGCGGTCCACCTTGACCTCGAAGCCCGCCGCCTTCAGCAGGCTCGTCGCCTCGCCGACGTCCTTGCCGGTGACGTCCGGTACGTCGATCATCCGCGGGCCCTTGGAGACCGTGAGCGTGATGGTGTCGCCCTCGGCGACCTGGGCCCCCTGGCCCGGGGACTGGTGCGCGATGTCGCCCTCGGCCTCGGGAGAGTTGACGCGGCCGGTCAGCACCTTGACCTTCAGCCCTTCCTCGTCCAGTGCGGCGGTGGCGTCCTGGACCGACAGTCCGGTGACATCGGGGACATCGACCGGGCTGCCCTTGCTGACGACCAGGGCGACCGCGGAGTCGGGGTGGCGCTCGGCGCCCGCTTCGGGATCCGTACGGATCACGTCGCCCCGGGCGAACTCCTCGCTGAACTCCCTGGTGACCATGCCGGGCACCAGCCCCCTGTTCTTCAGCGTCTGCCTGGCCTCGGCCAGCGCGATGCCCTTGACGTCGGGCACCTGCACGATCTCCGGGCCGCGCGACACTGTGATCGTCACCGAGCCGTTGCCCCGGATCCGGGCGCCTGACTTCGGATCGCTGCCGATGACCTTGCCGCGCTCGACGCTGTCGCTGTAGGCCCGCCTGACGCTCTTCAGCTCCAGTCCGGAGTCCGAGAGCCGCTGCTCGGCCGCCTTCTCGGTCTGGCCGAGGAGGGAGGGGACCCGGGTGAACTGTCCCGAGTTGATGTACCAGACACCGGCACCGACCCCGAGCACCAGCAGTACGGCGACGATCGCGGCAAGCATGCCGCGCCGCGGTCCGCGGCGGTCCTGCTGGTCCTGCTCGGGCGGCAGTGGCGGGGGCATCTCGAGTCGGCTGGTGTGGTGGGCGGTGCCCTGACCGGCCGGGAGCACCCGGGGGATCACGCTCGTGCGGTCCTCGGCGGCGTCGTGCACCTCGGCGAGGGCCTGCGGCGGTACGGCGTCCAATTGTTCGTCGGTGAGCGCGGCGCGCGCGATGCGGGTCTCGGCGAGCAGGGCCACCGCGTCGAACGGGCGGACCTCGGGGTTACGGGCGGTGCCGCTCGCGACCAGTCGGTCCAGCTCGACCGCGAGCCCGGGGACGACGGCCGAGGGGGCCGGGACGTCCTCGTTGAGGTGCTGGTAGATGACCTGGGCGGGTGAGTCGCCGGTGTGCGGCTTGGCGCCCGTCAGCATCTCGTACAGCACGACACCGCAGGCGTACACATCCGCGCGGGTGTCCGCCGTGCCGTGCTCGATCTGCTCCGGGGCGAGGTAGGAGACGGTGCCCAGGACGGATCCGGTGGTGTTCGTGACGGCGCCCACGGCCCGTACGAGACCAAAATCCGCGACCTTCACCCGGCCGTCGTCCCCTATCAGTACGTTTTCCGGCTTCATGTCGCGGTGCACGAACCCCGCCCGGTGCGCCGCACCGAGCGCGGCGAGGACCGGCTCCAGGATGTCCAGGGCGGCCCGCGGCTGCAGGGCGCCGCGCTCGCGCAGCACGTCGCGGAGCGTGCAGCCCGCGACGTACTCCATCGCCAGGTAGACGTACGCCCCCTGGGCGCCCTGGTCGAAGACCGCGACCACATTGGGGTGCGCGAGCCTGGCCACCGACTTGGCCTCGCGGATGAAGCGCTCGACGAACGAGGCGTCGGTTGCGAGCGCCGGGTGCATCACCTTGAGGGCGAGCACCCGGTCGAGCCGGGTGTCCATGGCCCGGTAGACCGTGGCCATCCCGCCCACGGCGATGCGGGCATCGACGCGGTAACGGCCGTCGAGCAGCTGCCCGACGATGGGGTCTCCCCGGCCGAAGCCTGGGGAAGGGTCCTGGAGGGTCATATCCACGCAGCCGAGTCTACGAGCCACCGCGGACATGGCCGCGGGGCCGGGGCGATCCCGCGGCCGTACTGCAGCCGAGCCGTGACAGGGACATGCGCTTCAGGGGCGTGCGGACCTCGGGACGCGGGATCAGAACGCCGGCCGCTCCGGGTCCAGCACGGCCCGTCCCTCCACCGGTGAGGAGGCCTCGGCGAAGTGGCGCCGCGGGATCCGGCCCGCGCGGTACGCCAGCCGCCCGCCGTCCACGGCATGCCGCATCGCGGCCGCCATCAGCTCGGGCTCCTGCGCCCGGGTCACCGCCGACGCCAGCATCACCGCCGCGCACCCCAGCTCCATCGCGAGCGCCGCGTCCGAGGCGGTCCCGGCGCCCGCGTCGAGAACGACCGGCACCCGGGCCTGCTCGACGATCAGCTGGAAGTTGTGCGGATTGCGGATACCGAGCCCGGAGCCGATGGGAGAGCCGAGCGGCATGATCGCCGCGCATCCCACGTCCTCCAGCTTCCGGGCGAGCACGGGGTCGTCATTGGTGTACGGCAGGACGGTGAACCCGTCGTCCACCAGGGTCTCCGCGGCGTCCAGCAGCTCGATCGGGTCGGGCAGCAGGGTCCGCTCGTCGGCCACGACCTCCAGCTTGATCCAGTCGGTGCCCAGCGCCTCGCGGGCCAGCCGGGCGGTCAGCACGGCCTCGCCCGCGGTGAAGCAGCCTGCCGTGTTCGGCAGGACACGGATCGAGAGGCGTTCGAGGACGGAGAGGACCGAGCCCTGCACGGTCGGGTCGAGGCGGCGCATCGCGACGGTGGTCAGCTCGGTGCCGGACGCCGTCAGGGAGCGCTCGAGCACGTCGAGGCTGGGCGCCCCGCCCGTCCCCATGATCAGCCGGGAGCCGAACGTGGAGCCGCCGAGGGCGAACAGATCGTCGGACATGGTCAGCCTCCCTGGACCGCGGTGAGGACTTCGATCCGGTCGCCGTCGGTGAGGGCGGCGGCCGCCCAGCGGCTGCGCGGGACGACGGTCTCATTGAGTGCCGCGGCGACCCCGGAGGGCGCCGCCGTCAGAGTCGCGACAAGGGTCTCCAGGGTGGTGCCCGCGGCGATCGAACGGGGGTCGCCGTTCACGGAGACGGTGAGCGGAAGGGAGTCGGTCATGCGGACTGTTCCTGACGTACGGAGGCGGAGGGCGGTACGGGGGCGGGTGCGAACCGTCCGGGGGCGAAGGGGCGGGCGACGACGGGCAGCTCGCCGGTGGTCAGCAGCTCGGCCATGGCGTCACCGGTGACGGGGGTGAGCAGCACGCCGTTGCGGTGGTGGCCGGTGGCGAGGTGGAGACCGGGCAGGGCGGTGGGGCCGAGCAGCGGGGCGTTGTCGGGGGAGGCGGGGCGAAGGCCGGCCCGGGTCTCGGTGAGCGGCAGTTCGGTGATGCCAGGCACCAACTCGTGGGCGTCGCGCAGCAGCTCGTACACCCCGCCCGCTGTGACGGTGGTGTCCCAGCCCATCTCCTCGCTGGTCGCGCCGACGACGAGCTCGCCGTTCTCGCGCGGGACGAGATAGACATGGCTGCCCCGGACCACGGCCCGCACGGTGCGGGTGAGGAACGGTGCGTACGCGGCGGGCACCGTCAGCCGGAGCACCTGTCCCTTCACGGGTCGCACCGGCGGCACGACCTCGTCCGGGAGTCCGGCGAGCCGCCCGCTGAGACTGCCCGCGGCGAGTACGACCTGATCGGCGGCCAGCTCCGCACCGGCCGCGAGTACGGCTCCTGCGGCCCGGCCCCGTACCATCCCGAGGCGTTCCACCCGGTCGCGGTGGAAGACCACCCCGGCCCGTTCGCAGGCCGTCAGCAGCGCGCCGGCCAGTCGGCGGGGATCGACCTGATGGTCGCCGTCGACCCGCAGACCGCCGCGCACGCCGGGCGCCAGCATGGGCTCCAGCCGACGGCACTCACGGCCGGTGAGCCACTCCGACTCCAGCCCCGAACGCTGCTGCAGCGCGTGCAGCTCCCGCAGATGGGCGCGGTCGTCGGAGTCCAGGGCGACCGCCAGGGTGCCGCAGGCGCGGAAGCCGATCTCCTGGCCGCTCGCCGCCTCCAGTTCGGCCGCGAAGGCCGGGTAGCGTGCGGCGGACGCGACATTGAGGCCGAGCAGCATCTGCTCGCCGTAGTGGAGTTCGGTGACGGCGGCGAGCATCCCGGCCGCGACCCGGGCGGCCCCGCCGCCCGGGTCGGGGTCGACGACCGCGGTGCGCAGACCGCGCTGCGCAGCGCGCCAGGCGGTCACCAGACCGATGATCCCGCCCCCGATGACGAGGACGTCGGATCCTTGTGCGGATACGGATGTGTTCCCGGAAGAACGCATGGGCGTCCAGCCCCTCCCTTCGCCGGCATGACCCGGATCAGGTTCGTACGGTCGGAGGCCGTCCAGCCTCCCTCTCAGCCCGGTGCGTCCGGGCTCCCGCGAGTGTCTTACGGTGGCCACCCTAGACCCCGTCCCCCGGACCCTGTAAGGGAGCAGTCACCGTGGCCCGTTCGCTCGACGGACTTGTCCTCTCGCCGGTCGCCGACCAGGCGCCGGGCCAGGTCGGCACCCGTACCCGCTTCACGTATCACGAGGAGGACGGCCGGATCTGGGCCGAGTACGCGGGCGGCGACGTGGTCCGGGGCCATCTCGTCGGCACCAGGACCGCCGATCGACTCGACTTCCGGTACGTCCAGTTGAAGCAGGACGGAACGACATCCTCCGGACACTGCCTCTCCACCGTCGTCGACCTCGCGGACGGCCGGGTGCGGCTGGACGAGCGGTGGGAATGGGAGTCGCAGGAGGGCAGCGGGACGAGTGTGGTCGAGGAACTGTATGACTGACGGATCGTCAGGTGTTTAAGGTGGACAGGTGAGCGAGCAGCAGACTGAGCAGCCGGACCGGCGGACCGAGCGCCGCGTCGTCATCGTCGGCGCGGGCATGGCCGGCGTGCAGACCGCGGTGGCCCTGCGGGAACAGGGCTTCACCGGCCCGGTCACCCTGATCGGCGCCGAACCCCACCAGCCCTACGACAGGCCGCCGCTGTCCAAGGCGGTACTGCTCGGCAAGGCCGAGGACTCCGCCTTCGACATCGACTTCGAGGCGCTCGGCATCGAGCTGCAACTGGGCCGCGACGTGACCGGCGTACGGTCCGAGGCGCACGAACTTGACACCCCGACGGGCCCCGTCCCGTACGACGTCCTGGTCATCGCCACCGGCGCCGAACCGGTCGAGCTGCCCGGCTCCGAGGGCGTGCGCGGAGTCCATCTGCTGCGCACCCTCGACGACGCCGCACGGCTGCGGCCGGTCCTCGACGAGCAGCACACCGTCGTGGTCGTCGGCGCCGGATGGATCGGCGCGGAGTTCGCCACCGCGGCCCGCGCCGCGGGCTGCGAGGTCACGGTCGTCGAGGCCGCCGACCGGCCACTCGCGGGCGTCCTGCCCGCCGAGGTCGCCGCCCCGATGGCCCGCTGGTACGCGGAGAGTGGCGCCGAACTCCTCACCGGCGTCCCCGTGGCCCGCATCGAGCCCGGCCGCGTGGTCCTCGCCGACGGCCGCACGCTCGAGGCCGGAGCGGTGGTCGTCGGGATCGGTGCCCGGCCCGCCACCGCCTGGCTGGCCGGCTCCGGCATCGCGCTCGGGCCGGACGGATCGGTGACCGCCGACGAAGCGCTGCGCACCTCGCTGCCCGATGTGTACGCCGTCGGGGACTGTGCCTCCTTCCCCTCCGTGCGATATGGCACCCGCCTCCTCGTCCACCATTGGGACAACGCCGTCCAGGGGCCGCGGACCGCCGCCGCCAACATCATCGGCGCCGGAGCGGACGGGGCGCCGCAGCCGCTCACGTACGACCCCGTGCCGTACTTCTGGTCCGAGCAGTTCGACCGGTTCGTGCAGTACACGGGTCATCACGGGGGCGCCGACACCCTGCTCTGGCGCGGAGACCCGGACGGTCCCGCCTGGTCGGTGCTCTGGCTGCGGGACGGCGCGCTGGTCGCCGTCCTCGCCGTCGGCCGACCGCGCGACCTGGCCCAGGGGCGCAAGCTCATCGAGGCGGGGGCGCGGCTCGATCCGGTGCGGGCGGCCGATCCCTCCGTGCCTCTGAAGGCGACGGCACGTCATTGAAGTGCTCTTCCGGCTGAAGCCAGGAGATTCCTGCTCACCTTGCGGCAGCGGGCTTGACGTGCTTCGCGCGCCTGACGACTGCCCTTCCGGCAGCCGGGATGAGCGCGAGGCCCATCCGGTACAGGTGCAAGACGTTCCGGGCTGCGTTGTGGTCGGCGTTGCCCGACCAGCCGCAGTCCGGGTTCTTGCACACGAACACGGCCTGGCTCTCCCGGTTGCCGGGCGTGGTGAATCCGCACACCGAGCAGCGCCTGGAGGTGCCGGGGGCGGGGACCTTGTGCAGGGTGCCGCCTCGCTGGGCGGTCTTGTACGTCAGCATGGTGACCGTCCGGCCCCATGCCTGCCCGCTGATGGAGCGGTTCAGCCCAGACTTCTGGGCAACGTTCTTCCCCGGCTCCTCGATGGTTCCCCTGGCCGACTTGACCATGTTCGTGATGGTGAGTGCTTCGACCACGACGGTGCCGTATCGCTTGGCGATGGCGGTGGTCGTCTGGTGCTGCCAGTCCAAGGCCCGGCGCTTGGCTTTCGCGCGCAGTCCTGCGATCTGGTCGTAGGTGCGGTGCAGCCGGCGGCTGGTGCGCTCGCCGGGCTTGCGGTGCCGCTTGCGCTGCGCGGCGCGCCGCTCCAGGTGCAGAAGCCTGGCCTTCTCCTTCTCCGTCAGCCATTCGCCGTGCTCGTACAACTACGACCTGAGGGCCGCCGTCACCCAGCGCCGCGTGCTGATCGACACCTCCCGGACGGGCTCCGCGCGCGTGTGGCGCACGGACGTGGTCACCGACGACACCGTGGACTCGACCGGCAACCTCGCCCGCACGGGCGGCGTCGTCACCGCCGCGGACGGAGCCTCGACCGAGAAGTACCGGGGCACCACCGACGCCGGAGCCTGCTACTCGCGTGTCCTGGAGTCCGCTCACGGCTGGGTCACCAGCGACGAGCAGCCCCGTTGCCGCCTCGCGGACGTGGTCCGCGAGGCCCTGAAGGGATGAGTCCGGGTATCGGCTGTCGGTGCGGGATGGCAGGCTTGTCCTGTGACCGAGATTGACGCAAAGATCGATGCTCTCGTCCCTGCCTGGCTCCATCTCCCCGACATCGCCGAAATGTTCGATGTCGAGGTGACACGTGTACGGCAGCTGGTCAAGGAAGGCCAGCTCATCGCCGTACGGCGTGGTGAGAACCGGGCGCTCCAGGTGCCTGCTGCCTTCATCGACGGCAACAAGGTGGTCAAGGGCCTCTCCGGCACCCTGACGCTCCTGAGGGACGACGGCTATTCCGACGAAGAGATGCTGGAATGGCTCTTCACCCCTGACCCGACCCTGCCGGGTACCCCCGCACAGGCGCTGAGCGAGAATCGCGGCACGGAGGTGAAGCGCCGCGCCCAGGCGCTCGCCGTCTGACCGGGACGAACCGTAACGCGGGGTACGGGCCGTGCATCCCTGCACGGCCCGTACCACCGCCTCGAGCCGCCCCGCCGTACCGCTCTGCACCAGTACCGCTCCGTATCAAGGGGGAACCGCGCCATGTCCAGGCCTCGCGCGCTGCTGTCCGACGCCCGGCTCTATCTGTGCACGGACGCCCGCAGACGCCAGGGCGACCTCCCCGAGTTCCTCGACGCCGTGCTCTCCTCCGGCGTGGACATTGTCCAGCTGCGCGACAAGGGCATGGAAGCGGCCGAGGAGCTCGAAAACCTCGCCGTGCTCGCCGACGCCTGCAAGCGCCATGGCAAGCTCCTCGCGGTGAACGACCGGGCCGATGTCGCCCATGCCATCGGTTCCGATGTGCTCCACCTCGGCCAGGGGGACCTGCCCGTGCCCGCCGCCCGCGCCATCCTCGGCCAGGGCGTGCTGATCGGCCGCTCCACACACGCCGAGTCCGAGGTCGACGCGGCCGTCGCCGAACCCGGCGTGGACTACTTCTGCACCGGACCCTGCTGGCCCACCCCGACCAAGCCCGGCCGGCACGCCCCGGGCCTCGACCTGGTGCGGTACGCCGCCTCGCTCGGCCGACCGCGCCCGTGGTTCGCCATCGGCGGGATCGACGCGGGCAATCTCGACGAGGTGCTGGACGCGGGGGCGCGCAGGGTCGTGGTCGTACGGGCCATCACCGAGGCCGACGACCCGGCTGCGGCCGCCGCCGGGCTCGCGAAGCGGATCAGGGCGCGCGCCGACGTGTGACCAGCGCGTCAGGAATGTCGCAGGGCATCCATGATTGACCGGGTCCGCCCGGGGGCTGCGCCGAAGGTGTCCGAGGGGTGGACAAATCACCGGTCAATTCGGGCAATTGCCGGTGGTCCGGTTGGGGCACCGCCGGGCCCTGGTTAACCTTCAGTATGGCCCTTGGCACTCCCTCTACCAGGACAGATCACGCGCGCACCGTGCGTGAGCTTCTCGCGACCGGCAAGACGTCGTATTCGTTCGAGTTCTGGGCGCCCAAAACCGAGAAGGGCGAGCGGAATCTCTGGAATGCGCTGCGCCGTGTCGAGGCGGTGCGGCCGGGCTTCGTCTCCGTGACGTACGGCGCCGGAGGCTCCACCCGGGCCGGAACGGTGCGGGCCACCCAGCAGATCGCTGCCGATTCCACGCTCACCCCGGTCGCCCACCTGACGGCTGTCGATCACTCCGTCGCCGAACTCCGCAACATGATCGGGCAGTACGCGGACGCCGGAATCAGGAACATCCTCGCTGTGCGCGGCGACCCGCCGGGCGACCCGATGGGCGAGTGGGTCGAGCACCCGCAGGGCGTGCGGTACGCGGCCGATCTCGTCCAGCTCATCAAGGAATCCGGCGATTTCTGTGTCGGCGTCGCCGCGTTTCCCGAGATGCACCCGCGCTCGACCGACTGGGACACCGACGTCCAGCATTTCGTGGACAAGTGCCGCGCCGGTGCCGACTATGCGATCACGCAAATGTTCTTCAATCCGGACGACTATGTGCGTATGCGTGATCGAGTGGTAGCTGCGGGTTGCGACACCCCGATCATCCCCGAGGTCATGCCCCTCACCAGCGTCAAGCAGTTGGAGCGGTTTCCGCAGCTCAGCAACGCGTCGCTGCCGTCGGCACTGAAAGAACGCATCCTCGCCGTCAAGGACGATCCCGCCGCTGTACGCTCCATTGGCATTGAGTTCGCGACGGAGTTCTGCGCGAGGCTGCGCTCCGAGGGTGTGCCCGGACTGCACTTCATCACGCTCAACAACTCGACCGCGACGCTCGAAATCTACGAGAATCTCGGACTGCACACGCAGTCGTGACCGGCCGTACCCGCCACGACCCGGGGCGGTGGCCGTAGAAGGGGGCGGACATGGGCTGGACGGTCCTCTACATCGCGTTCGGCATCGTGGCGTTGTGGCTGCTCGGCGAGGTGCTGCTGCAGTACAAGGCGCGGCTTCGCTGGCGCCTGCTCGCCTTCGCAGGCTTCGCCTGTGTGGTGGTCGGCGTGCTGATGCCGTCCGTGTTCGTCATCTCCGTCGGCGCGATCGCGTTCGCGACCGGCCAGACGTACGTCACGCTCTCGTTCCGGCGCGGCTTCTCGACCGGCTGGGCCATAGGGGGCAGCCCGGGCGAGAGCCGTCGTCGCCGGTCGGGGGGCGACCGGGACACCCGCCGGGAGCCCACGCTGGAGGTGTCGGACCTGGAGATGGAGTACGACCGCTCGGACCAGGACGAGGTGAAGAGTCCCGCTCCCGCGCGCGGCGCCGCGGTCTACGAGCCGGAGCCGCTGCCCGACGACACCGGGCAGTACGGCATCTACAGCGACCCCCAGCCCGCGCAGCAGTCCGAGCAGGCGCAGCACCAGTACGCCTCCTACGCCCCGTACACGGACTACTCCACGTACACCGCGCCCGCCCAGGACTCGTACACCGGCCAGGACAGCTACGGCGGGCAGGGCACGTACGCGAGCCAGGACTCCAACGCCGGGCAGTACGACCACGGCACGGGCCAGCAGCAGTACGCCGCGTACTCCGACCCGTACATCGGCACCACCGACGGCTCCCCGCAGTACGGGGCGCAGGACCCGTACGCGAGCCATGACAGCTACGGCGGTCAGCAGCAGTTCACGGCGGACCCCTACGGCCAGCAGTACGCCTCCGAGACGCCGCCCGGCGGCGTCTGGGTTCCGCAGCAGCGTGAGGGCGAGCAGTACCCGCCGTTGCCACCGGAGCAGCCCGCACAGCCCGCGCCGTACCCGGACGGCTACGACACCGGCTACAACGACCAGTACCGCTACTGACGAAGCGGGCCGTGCCGCGCCTGCGGACGAAGGCCGGGCCCGTCGGCTGGGCGAGGGCCTGAGCGGCGACCGGACAGGCCCGGCACCCCGCGTACCGTCACCGGGCCCCCTCACCGGGAGCCGCGGAAGCCGTCCCCCTCCACGATGAGCCCGGCGACGAGCGCCCCCGACATCCCGGCGTGCGCGAGCCCGCCGCCCGGGTGCGACCAACCTCCCGCGAGATGGAGCCCGGGCAGCCGGGTGCGGTTGCCCGGATGCAGATACGCGCCCCCGGCCCCGGCGAGCGCGGGCGCGGGCACCGAGCCGCCCTCGGCGCCGGTGTCGGCCGCGCTCTCGGCGGGCGTCCGCACCGCGGTGTGGAGCACCCGCTCCCGTATCCCGGGAACGGCTGCGCCGGCCGCCTCGATCAGCGTGTCGGCGTACCGCTCGCGCAGCGCACCGTCCGTCCAGTCCACCGCGCCGTGCGGGGCGACCGTCGCCGTGAGGGTCACGGCCTCGTGCGCGTCGTCGGGGCGGGTCGTGGGATCGTCGGGGCGGATCACCGTCACCGTGGGACCTGCGGCGAGCCGGCCGCCGAAGACCGCCTCGCGCTCCGCCGCCCCGTCCGCGCCGTGCACCACGGTCCGGTGCACCGTCCCCGAGGGCCGGGCACCGCGCAGCGACAGCAGGACCTGGAACCGGCCCGGTACCGCCGTTCCGCCGCCCGGTCGCGGCTGAGCCGTCACATCGCCGTTCTGCCAGAGCTCCTGACCCGGCACCAGATCCGGGTGCGGCCAGGCCCCCAGCACCACCTGGTCGGCGTCCACGACCGTCCCCGCGGCGAGCTCGACGCCCACTGCCCGGCCGTCCTTCTCCTTGACCCGGGCCACCTCGGCGCCGAACACGAATTCCACCTTCCGGGCCAGGCACCGCTCGTACACCGCCTGCGCCAGCGCCCGGATTCCGCCCGCCACGTACCAGCTGCCGAAGGTCTCCTCCATGTACGGCAGAAGGGCCGCGCTCGCCGGTGCCCGCAGCGGATCGAGGCCGTACGACAACGCGTATCCGTCGAGGAGAGCGACCAGCCGGGGGTCCGTCAGCTCCCAGGCGCCGACCTCCGCGACCGTGCCCGCCAGGCGGGCGGAGCGCAGCAGCCGACGCTGCCGCAGCGCCGGGTACGGGTCGCGGCCCAGCACCTCCCAGTCGGTGCGCAACGGCTCTTCGAGCAGTGGTCGCCGGGACCGGTCCCAGGCATCGCGGGCCCGGTCCAGGAACTCGCCCCAGATGCCGCCCGCACCGGCCCCCAGCGTGTCGTCCAGGGCGGCGACCACCCCGGCCCGCGAGGCGTTCGGCAGCGAGACCGCCGTGCCGTCGGCGAAGAGATGGCGGCTCGCCGGATCGACCTGCGTCATCGTGACGCACCGCTCCAGCGGCTCCTTGCCGGTCTTCACGAACAGGTCGCGGTAGACGGCGGGCAGATGCAGCAGTGAGGGGCCGGTGTCGAACGCGAAGCCGTCACGGGCATACCGGCCGACCGAGCCGCCGAAGGTCTCCGACCGCTCGTACACCGTCACCCGGTGGCCTGCCACGGCCAGCCGGGCGGCCGCCGCCATCGCGCCCATCCCGGCGCCGATCACCGCAATACGTGCCATGTCAGTGACCTTAGCGGCCGGCACCGACAGCTCAGCCGGAAGGCCGGCGCGAACGAGGCCCCGAACCTGTCCCGGCCAGGTGTTTCTCCTCCCGCTGCTGCGCTCTGCGGCGCAGGAACCGGCGGATGCGGGAAGCCAGGAAGATCATTGTCAGCAGGCCGAGGACGAGCAGTGTCGCGGCGATGACCGCCGCCGTCAGCGGATGGAATATCGCGAAGGTGATGATCCCGGCGACGCCCAGGTCCTCGGTCGTGCTCAGCGCGATATTGCTGAACGGCTCGGGGGAGGTGTTCACCGCCATCCTGGTGCCCGCCTTCACCAGATGGCTCATCAGTGCCGTGGAACCGCCGATGGCCCCGGCCGCGAGTTCCGGCAGCGAACCGCTCCCACCGGCCAGCAGGGCCGCGACGACGGCCCCGGCGACCGGCCTGATGACGGTGTGTGCCGAGTCCCAGACCGAGTCCACGTACGGGATCTTGTCCGCGACCGCCTCGCACAGGAAGAGCACGGCGGCCACCACGAGCACATCGGCGCGCTGCAGCGACGCGGGGACCTCGTCGCTGATTCCGGTCGCGCCGAAGATGCCGAGCAACAGGACCACCGCATAGGCGTTGATCCCGCTTGCCCAGCCACTTGTGAACACCAGGGGGAGTACGGACACGGACGCGATCGTAACCAGGAGCGTGCCGTTCCGGGTGGGGCCGGGTGCGCAGCCCTGAGTATCCGTACCTAGTCGGAGAGATGAGTAGGTGCGCGGATGGGCTCCCACCGGCGCGGACGGAAGAGTGGGGACCACGGAAGGGGCGCAGCGCCGGTACCGCCGGCACGGGGCGGCGGTACGGGCGCCGCGCTCCTTCCGGAACGGGGGCGCACGGGGGTGCGCACCGGAGGGTCGCGAACCACGGGGGAGCACACGGGGGAAGGCTCTCCGGCAGTCCAGAAGCGCCGGTCGGGCGAGGCTCGGGGGACCGAGCCTCGCAGGACCGGCGCTTTTCGTGTGTGCGTACGTCGCCCCGGGCCAGGCTGTGTCAGTGCCCGCTGACCCGGCCGTGCAGCAGCAGGGACAGTGCCGAGTGCACATCGTCGATGGACCGCTCCGGCTGGAACGCCTGCCAGTCCAGGGCCGCCACCAGGACCATGCCGACCAGCGCGGCCGCCGTCAGCGGGATGTCGATCTCCTCGCTGAGCTCACCGTTGCCGACACCCTGACGCAGCACGTCCTCGACCACGGCGACTGCCTCCTGACGTACCACCAGGAGGGTCGCCTGCCAGGCGCGGTTGGTGCGCCACAGCTCGGCGACGTACAGCTGGGTGAAGGCCGGATAGCGGTCGATGAAGGCCAGACCGGCCCTGATCATCGCGTCCAGGGCCTCGACCCGGGTACCGCCGCGCTCCGCCGTCTCCTCGGCCGCGGACCGCAGCGAAGCGGTCAGCAGCCCGACGCCGTGCCGCAGCAGTTCCTCGAAGAGCTCGGACTTGCTCTTGAAGTTGTAGTAGACCGTGCCCTTGGCGACCCCGGCACGCTCGGCGATCTCGTCGACCGTGGTCGCCGAGAAGCCCTTCTCGGCGATGAGAGTGACGGCCGCCTCGTAGAGCTTCTGCCGGGTGGCCTGGCGGCGCGTGGTGCTACTGCTTTCCATGCGCTCGATTCTCACAGGTCCGGGCGCGCTCACAGGCTCAGCTCCGGATGCAGCCGGTCCAGCGTCCACACCTGCTTGCGCCGGGCGGATACCGCGGTCAGGGCCAGTGCCCCCGCGGTGAACGCCAGCAGCACCGCGCAGCCCTGCCAGACCGGGCCCAGCCCGCCGCCCGTGATCAGCCGGCGCAGGCTCTCGACGACGTAGCTCATCGGCAGGTACGGGTGGATCGCACCGAAGAAGCCGGGGCTGGTCTGGACGGGGTACGTGCCCCCGGCCGAGGTCAGCTGCAGCATCAGCACCGCGAGCACGAGGATTCGTCCCGCCGCACCGAACCGGGCGTTCAGCCACTGCACGATCGCACCGAAGCAGCAGGTCACGAGGGCGAGGAAGCCGATCGTCGCGGCGGCATGGGCCATCTGCAGCCCCAGCCCCCAGTGCAGGACGGACATCAGGGCCGCCACCTGCAGCAGACCGATCGCGGCCACCGGCAGCCACCCGGCGAAGGCAATGCGCCAGGCGGACGCCCCCGCGGCGAGCGCCCGCCGGTTGAGCGGCTGGATCAGCATGTACGCCACCATCGCTCCGACCCAGAGGGAGAGCGGGATGAAGTAGGGCGCGAATCCGGTGCCGTAGTTGGGGGCTTGGTGCAGCGACTGGGAGGCGAGCTTGACCGGATCGGCCATGACATCGGTGCGCCGGTCGCGGTCCTGCTTGTCGTAGTCGGGGATCTTGCCGACGCCGTCGTTCAGCCCCTGGGCGAGCGTGGCCGAACCGTCGTTCAGCCGGATCAGCCCGCTGTCCAGGTCGGTTGCGCCCGTCTTCAGCCTGCCGACGCCGGTGTTCAGATCGGTGGATCCGGTCCTGGCCGTGGCCAGGCCGGTGTGCAGTTCGTCCGCGCCCTTGGCGACCTTGTGGGCGCCGGTGTTGAGCGCGTTGATCTTCGCGACGGCGGACTTCAGGTCGTCGTCCAGGTGCGGGGAGCGCTCGGCGAGGGCGTCGGCCTGCTTCTGCAGGGTGGTGAGCTGCCCGCGCAGCTTCTTCAGGTCCCCGTTCTGGTCCTTCACCAGTACGTTCACATCGTCGGCGACCTTCGCGACATCGGCGGCCGCGGTCGTGGCGCGCTTCAGCGGGGGGCAGGCGGTGGGATCCGGGAGCGGCAGCTCCTCGCAGCGGGTGCGGTAGACGTCGGCCAGATCGTCGGAGGCCGTGTGGGCGGCGGTCGCCGCGGTGGGTGCCGCCCTCACCAGCACGTCGAGGTTGTCCCGTACGGTCTGCGAGGAATCGGCGACCAGCCGAGCGGTGTCACCGATCGACTTGCCGTTGTCCTTCAGGAACGGGCGGACGTCGGCAGCCACGCCGTTGACCTTGTCGGCGAGGAGCTGGGTGCCGTCGGCGACCTGCCGTGAGCCGGTTTCGAGGTCTCCCGCGCCCTTGTTCAGTTTGACGATCCCGCTCTCCAGGCGCCCGCTGCCCGCCTTGGCGTCCTTCAGCCCGTCCGCGAGGTCCTTCGAGCCCTTCTCGGCCTTGCCGATCCCGCCCTTGAGATCGTCGGCGCCCTCGGCCGCCTTCGCCGTCGCGTCGTGGAGGTCGGCGAAGGAGATGAAGATCCGGTCCAGGAAGCTGCGCGAGGCGTTGGTCGAGGCGGCGGTGCGGACCTCGGAGAACACCGTCCGGGAGATCTGCCCGACGATGTAGTTGTTGGCGTCGTTCGTCCGGACCTGGAGCGCGCCGGTCTCGGGGGAGTCACCCGAACTGGACGCGATCCGCTTGCTGAAGTCCGACGGCATGGTCAGCGAGAGGTAGTACGTACCGTCCTCGACGCCCTGGCCGGCCTCGGCGGAATTCACCTCGTGCCACTCGAAGACCTTGGAGTCGAGCAGCTTTGCGGTGATCTCGTCACCTGCCTCGACGCGCTTGCCTGCCGCGGTGGCGCCCTTGTCGTTGTTGACCAGCGCGACAGGGATCTTGTCGAGGCGGCTGTACGGGTCCCAGAAGGACCACAGGTACAGGGCGCCGTAGAGCAGGGGCAGCAGCAGGAGCGCGACGAGTGCGGCGCGGGGCAGCCTCCCCCTGCCGAAACGCTTCAGCTCAAGCGCGGCCAGTCTCGGCGATCGCATCGGCCGCCCCCTCCTCGGTCGTCGTCGCCCCAGGGGCGTCGGTGGTCTCTGCGGTGTCGGTGGTGTCCGTGGTCACGGCGCTGTGGGTGCGCACGGTGATCGCGCCCTCGGGGGCCTGGCTGCAGACGGCGATCACGGTCGTCCCGTCGGTGGCGACGGAGCGCAGCATTTCCCAGGCCTCGGCACGCTCGGCGTCGGAGAGCTTGAGATCGGTGTCGTCCACGGCGAGCAGTCGCGGGCGGCCGATCAGCGCGAGGGCGACGGTCAGCCGCAGCGCCTCCAGCCGTTCCAGATCGCGTACGGAGGTCCGCTCGGCCTTGGGCAGGGTCGTGGGGTCGAGTCCGGCGGCGTCCAGTGCGGTGTCGATCCGGGCCCGGGCCGTGGCGGCGCGCTCGGCGCGCGGGCGGAACAGGGCACGCAGCGAGCCGTCGAAGCGGCGCTGCAGGAGGGCGCGCTCGCGCAGGTGCTCGGCGACGGTGAGGGCCGGGTCGGGCTCGCTGACCCCGGGCACCGGGCCGAGGGCGCTGATCCTGCGTACGGCCGCCATCTGGCGCGGCAGGCGCAGACCGCCGACCTCCGCGCGGCCCTCGGAGGGGCGCATCCGGCCGGTGAGGGCGAGCAGCAGGCAGGTGCGGCCGGAGCCGGACGGGCCCTCGATCGCGACCAGTGCGCCGGGCCCGGCGTCGATCCGCACGTCCCGGAAGGCCCAGCCGCGCGGTCCTTTGAGCCCGAAGCCCTCGGCGGTGACGGCTGCCCCGTGCGGGCTGTCCAACAGATTCTCCTTTTTAGACTGACCAGTCAGTACAAAAAGATAGTCCGAACTCGCGATCGAAGCAAAAGTGCAGGTCGGAGGCCAATCGGGGTCGATTGTCAGTGGTGCCCCTCACGATGGATACAGACGGCCACGGAGCCGTCACACGACGACAGGAGGTTCGTCATGGCCAACTCGTCCGCAGCAGCCGCCTCTCGGCGCCGCGCAGGCGGCCCTGCCCCCTCACCGACCGGCCCCGCCCCGTCCTCTCCGTCGAACGGTCCGGCAAACGACGTCCACCCCGTGCTGCGCCGCGCCACGGCGCCGCCCGCAGCCCTCGATCTGCTCGCCCAGGCCCGCATCGGCCTCGACGAGGCCGCCGTGCTTGCCGTGCCGAACGAGCGCTATGCCACCGCCCACCTCGCCGCCCTGCGCACCGCTGCCGCCGTGCTCGCCGCCCGCGGACGGCCCGAGACCACCAGGCGGCGGCGGGAAAGGATCCGCAGCGCCTGGGAAGTCCTTCCGGAGATCGCCCCGGAACTCACCGAATGGAGCGCCCTGTTCGCCTCCGGGGCCCGCCGCCGGGCCCGCGCGGAAGCGGGCATACCCGGGGCGGCCAGCAGCCGTGACGCCGACGATCTGCTGCGGGACGCGGCCATGTTCCTGCGCCTCGTCGAGCGGTTGCTGGTGCTCCAGCCGATACTCCCGCAGGCCCGGAGGGGGCGGTCCGACGCGGGATGACGGCGGCGGTGGCCCGAGGCAATAGGGTGGACAGCACCTGCATCACCTGCACTGTTCACGCACCGCCGTCAGCGGCGGCACCGTGCCGAGGAGTCATCTGCCGTGTCGGACCAGCTGCGCCCCCGAGCCTCCCTCCGTACCGCCGTGGTCTGGGACGTCCTGAAAGACGCCCTCGACCGCCAGGTCAAGGCGACCGGCCGGGACGCCCTGGACGTCCTGGACACCGGCGGCGGCACCGGCAACTTCGCGGTGCCGGTCGCCCGGCTCGGCCACAGGGTCACCGTCGTCGACCCCAGCCCCAACGCGCTCTTCGCGCTGGAGCGCCGCGCCGCGGAGGCCGGGGTCGTCGACCGGGTCCGCGGCGTCCAGGGTGACATCCTCGGTCTGTTCGAGGTGGTCGAGCGCGGTGAGTACGACGCGGTCCTCTGTCACGGAGTCCTGGAGTACGTCGACGACCCCGCCGAGGGCGTACGGAACGCGGTCGACGCACTCCGCCCGTCGGGCGATCTCAGCCTGCTCGCCGCCGGACTCGGCGGCGCCGTCCTGGCCCGGGCGCTCGCCGGGCACTTCACCGAGGCTCGGCACGCGCTCACCGACCCGGCGGGCCGCTGGGGCGACGGCGACCCGGTACCCCGGCGGTACACCGCGGAGCAGCTCACCGAACTGGTCTCCGCGGCAGGCGTCGAGGTCGGCGCGGTCCACGGCGTACGGGTCTTCGCCGACCTCGTACCGGGCGTCCTGGTGGACACCGAACCCGGTGCCATGGACGCACTGCTCAGGCTGGAGAGCGCAGTCGCGGAACTGCCGGCCTTCCGCTCGGTCGCGACCCAGCTGCACGTTCTGGGTACCAAGCGCGTCTGAGGGCGGCCGCAGCGCGGCTGATCAGCGACGCAGCTGCAGACGGAGTACGTCCCAGGGCACCCGATCGGGGGCCACGCCACGTATGATCGGGGGACACCATCCGGCATGACGGATCGGAGGTTGGGGAATCTACGCCTCAGCAGCTGAGCCGTTGTGGCGGCCCGGACTGGCTGATTGGCGATGAGGGCGGGTTTCACGGGGGCGATTCCCTGCCTATCCTGGAAGGGCCGCATACCGGCCGCCCCCCGCGGCCGACGACGAGGAGGACTCCGTGCCGCTCTCGGAGCACGAGCAGCGAATGCTCGAGCAGATGGAGCGAGCGCTGTACGCCGAAGATCCCAAGTTCGCGACAGCGCTCGAGGGAAGCGGGCTGCGTACGTACACCCGACGACGGGTCTACCAGGCGGTCGCAGGCTTCCTGGTGGGTATCGCGCTCCTCATGGCCGGAATGGTCGCCCAGCAGATCTGGATCAGCGTGGTGGGATTCCTCGTCATGCTGGGCTGCGCGGTCCTTGCGGTCACAGGCTGGCGCAAGGCCCCCAAGCCCGGCGAGCAACAGGCAGCCGGCGGCGGGAGCGAGCGCCGACAGCCCAAACAACGCCGAACGGTGATGAACCGGATCGAGCAGCGGTGGCAGCGACGCCGCGACGAGCAAGGCCAGTAACGCTTCGGAAGACCGATGGGTGAGGGGGCGGCCGCAGAAACGCGGCCGCCCCCTCACCCACACCCGCCCCGGGCTGTAACCGCTCACGGGGGGTGTCCTCAAGCGCCGGGCGGACGGGGCCCCGGACGGGCCCGCGAAAGCGAGCCCGTCGAGGGGTTCCCGCATGCTCTTGAAGCTGGGGGACAGCGCCAGGACACGGCGCAGCCGAAGGTCCCGCGCACTGCCTCAGCTCTGCTCCCGGGACCGCCACCGCGGCCAACCGCCCCACCGCGCCGCCCACCTGTCGGTGACCGCCGATCGGCGTTCCAAGAGCGTGTCCATCACCCGAATGGCCGAGCGTGGTGCCACGACCGCGCGGATCCGGGTGAAGCGGTCGGCGGACATCCGCAAGCCGTTCCGTACCGCCTGCACGTCCTCGGTGAACCCGCTGCCCGACCGGGGCTGCGGGGCGTAGAGCACCTGCTCCACCGCGCCCGCCACCCGGTGCACGGCCGCCGCCGCCTCTGTGTCGAGCCGCCCCAGCCGGACCACCCGGGCCGCCGTCTTCCGCGGGGTCTGTGAGTCGTCCGGTTCGACGCCGTGGTCCCATGCCGTATCGATGATCTCCAGCCAGGCCGCCAGCGTTCTGGCCGTCACATCGGCCGGCGTGCGCCCGGCGGACGACGCCAGCCTGCGCTTACGCACCCGTACCCGCCACACCATCGGCAGCATCGGCAGCGCGATGACCACCAGCGCGGCCAAAGCCACCCGGACAAGGGTGCCCGTCGGGGTCCCCGAGTCCGTCGGACCCGCACCGGTCGGCGCCACCGCGTTGCCGCAGTCGCCCTGCTTGCGCTGCTGCGGCGAGCAGTTCTCCGAGGCGGACGGTGCGGCGGACGGCGCCGATGAGGCGCCCCGCTCCGGCAGGCTCGGGTCGGCTGCGCCGCCCGCAGGGGCGTCCGGCTGGGTATAGCCGGGCACGCTGCCACGTGTCGGGGTCGGCTCGAACCGGGTCCACCCGACGCCCTCGAAATACAGCTCGGGCCAGGCGTGCGCATCGCGCAGCCCCACCGACGCCGCACCGTTCGACTGCACGGTGCCGGGAGTGAAGCCCACCGCGACCCGGGCCGGAATCCCCAGCGTCCGCGCCATCGCGGCCATTGTGAACGAGAAGTGGACGCAGAAGCCCCTCTTGTCCTTGAGGAACCGTCCGATCGCGGCCGAGCCGGTGCCGGACGTCACTTTGGTGTCGTAGGTGAAGCCGCCCTCCGAGGCGAAGTAGTTCTGCAGCTTCACCGCTCGCTCGTAGTTGTTGGCGGCGCCCTTGGTCAGCCGGTTTGCCGTCTCCTTGACCACCTCCGGCAGCGAGCCCGGCACTTTGGTGTACTCCCGCAGCACCGCGGACGGCGCGTCGGGAGCCGCGGCGAGCTGGTCCGCGGTCGGCTGCACCACCAGGCTCGACACCTCGTACCGCGCACCGCTGGTCGTCTGGCCGCGGTCGCCGACAAGGGTGCGCCCCGCAGGTTCGTACCGCCAGCGCCCGCCGATCCTGACCTCCGTCGCGGGGTAGGGGAGCGGCAGATAGGTCTGCTGGTAGGAGCGGGAGGAGGAGATGTTCGACGTGATCTCCGCGACAGCGACATCCGGACTCAGGCCGTCCGGCTCCGGGATCCGCTTCGGCACATCCTTCAGGGTGCGCCGGGAGGCCCGCCATTCGCTCCCGTTGAACTGATCCAGGGCCAGGATCCGCAGATAGAAGTCCTGCGGATTCGCGGAATTGGTGCGGTACGACATCACCTCCCGGTCCTCCGGCTGGTTCAGATTGTTCTGCAGCGAGACCAGCGGGTTCACCGCGGAGATCGTGCCGCCGCCACTGCCCTTGCCGCCCCCGCCGCCCGTACCCGCGAGGAGCCCGCCGTCGAGAGCCGGCAGGGCCGCCGGTACGGCCAGGGCGATGCCCAGCGCCAGCGCACCGATCCGCCGCCCGGTGCGGACCGGAGCGAGCGCCCGGCCGCCCGACACGTCGAGACCCGTCGAACCGCTCGGCGACCGTCCCGCACCGCCGAAGACCCGCCCCCACTGGGAGAGCCGGTCCCGGCCCTCGGCCAGCAGGAGCAGCAGATAGCCGCAGGCGGCGAGCAGGAACCAGAGCCAGCCCGCGCCACCGCCACCGGACAGTCCCGCGGCGACCGAGTAGAGCGCCAGGAGCGGCAGCCCGGCCGGGGCCGCGCGGCGAAACGTCACCGCGAGGGTGTCCACGGCCAGACCGATCAGCAGCACACCGCCGACCAGCATCAGCCGGATGCCCGCCGTCGCAGGCGCCGGGATGGCGTACTGCCCCACGTCGTCCGCGCCCGCCCGCAGCAGGTCCGCCAGGTTCCGTACGGCCTCGGGGCCCGGGAGGAAGCCGGCCACGGCCTGCTCCCTTGCGAACACCGCGGTCAGCAGCACCAGGGTGACCAGGAACTGTGCCGTGACTGTCAGCAACCGCGGCAGCGGCACCCGGCGGGCGAGCGCGCCCACCCCGCTCTGGATCGCCAGCAGGAGCGCGGCCTGCAGGATCCATCCGGCCGGGTCGACCAGCGGCAGCATCGAACCCGCCGCCAACAGCGTCGCCGCAAAGGCGCACAGCGCCAGCCGTCCGCGACCGCTCATGACCGTCCCCTCATGACCATCCACCGGTGAAGCCTGTCGTACCGCCCGACAGCGCGGACTGCGTCACGGAGCTCTGCTGTCCCGCCTGCTGCCACAGCCGGGCGAGATCAGCCCCCGGCCCCACCGCGACCGCCGTCCAGCCCGACTCGCGCAGCAGTCGCAGCCGCTCATCGGACGCCGCGAGCGCCGCATCGGACGCGCTGCCGTGCATCCAGGCCGCACTGTCCAGGACGAACGCGACAGCGCCGCCGCTGCGCTGCCGCATCCGGGCGGCCACTGTCGTCTGCACGTCGTCCAGATCGCCGAGGAACGCGACCAGCAGCCCTTCGTTGCCGCCGCGCAGCACGTCGTACGCGCGCGACAGGCCGCCGCCGTCGGAGTGGTCGACGACCGCGAGGGTATCCATCATCAGTCCCGCGGAGTCGGCGGACTCCTGGGTCGTTCCGGCGAAGCCGCCACCGCCCTCGCCCGGCACCGAACTGCCGTCGTCGGTCAGCAGCCGCACCGCGAAGCCCCGCTCCAGCATGTGCACCAGCGCGGACGCCGCCCCCGACACCGCCCACTCGAAGGGCGAGTCGGGCCCGGTTCCTTGATAGGCGATCCGCCGGGTGTCCAACAGCACCGTGCACCTGGCCCGCTGGGGCTGCTCCTCGCGGCGCACCATCAGCTCGCCGTAGCGCGCGGTGGAGCGCCAATGGACCCGGCGCAGGTCGTCGCCGTGCCGGTAGCCGCGCGGAATCACGTCGTCCTCGCCGGCCAGTGCCAGTGAGCGCTGCCGCCCCTCGCCGTAGCCGGACGCCTCGCCCGACAACCGCACCGGCGGCAGCGGCTGGGTCCGCGGGACGACGATCAGCGTGTCGTGCGCACTGAACGACCGGGTCAGCTCGCACATCCCGAACGGGTCGCTCAGCCGCAGCTGCAGCGGCCCGAGCGGATACCGCCCGCGCAGATCCGACCGGACCCGGTAGGACACCTCGCGCCGGCCGCCCGCCTCCACCCGGTCCAGGACGAACCGGGGCCGCGGCCCGAGCACGTAGGGCACCCGGTCCTGCAGCATCAGCAGCCCGGTGGGCAGCCTGGACACGTTCTCCATCCGCAGATGCACCCGTGCCTCGGTGCCCGCGGGCACCCGGGACGGAGAGAGCCGCCGGGTGCCCGCGACCCGGTAGCGGGTGCGGAGGAGCACCGTCACACAGACCAGCGGAAGCGCGGTGAGCAGCAGCCCGACCCGTAGCAGATCGCCCTGGCCCAGCACATACGCGCAGATCGCGGCCGCGATTCCGGCAGCGAGGAAGGACCGCCCACGCGTGGTCAGGCCGCCCAGTGCGGCCCGCAGACCGCCTTTGTCGTCGCAGTCCTCCATGGAGGCGGGCCCCCCGGCTGTCATCACGCCTGCCGTACGCCGGGCGGCTGCTGCCGGCCGTACACCGGCCGGCCCGGCTGGTGCAGCGGCGCCGGGACGGCCGTACCGCCGGCCGCGGTCGGCACCGGCGTCTGCTGGAGGATCTCCAGCACGACCTGCTCCGCGGTGCGGCGGTTCAGGTGGGCCTGCGCGGTGGGCAGCAACCGGTGCGCGAGTACCGCGACGGCCAGCGCCTGCACATCGTCGGGCAGACAGTAGTCCCGCCCGGTCAGCGCCGCGGACGCCTTGGCGGCGCGGAGCAGGTGCAGGGTGGCGCGCGGCGAGGCGCCGAGTCTGAGATCCGGGTGGCTGCGGGTGGCGCCGACCAGCTCCACCGCGTACCGCCGCACGGACTCGGCCACATGGACCGTCCGTACGGCTTCGATCAGTTTCACGATGTCGTGGGCGTGCGCCACCGGCTGCAGATCGTCGAGCGGCGAGATGCCGCCGTGCACATCGAGCATCTGCAGTTCGGCCTCCGCGCTGGGATAGCCGATCGACACGCGGGCCATGAACCGGTCGCGTTGGGCTTCGGGCAGCGGATACGTGCCCTCCATCTCGACCGGGTTCTGGGTGGCCACCACCATGAAGGGATCCGGCAGTTCGTAGCTGTGCCCGTCGATGGTGACCTGACGCTCCTCCATCGACTCCAGCAGAGCGGACTGGGTCTTCGGCGAGGCGCGGTTGATCTCGTCGCCGATCACGATCTGGGCGAAGATCGCGCCCGGTTTGAATTCGAATTCGTGCCGCTGCTGGTCGAAGATCGACACACCGGTGATGTCCGAAGGCAGCAGATCCGGCGTGAACTGGATGCGCCGCACCGAGCAGTCGATCGATCGCGCGAGCGCCTTGGCCAGCATCGTCTTGCCGACCCCGGGGACGTCCTCGATGAGGAGATGCCCCTCCGCGAGGAGCACGGTCAGCGAAAGTTGTACGACCTCAGGCTTGCCTTCGATCACGCTCTCCACCGACCTGCGCACCCGCTCCGCTGTGGCGGTCAGATCTGTGAGGCTCGCTCGATCGTCATAGGTCGTCACCCGGCCCTCCTCGGCCCTGCCCCGCGCTCTCGAAGAGCAGGGGATACCCCATTCACGGGCCGATGCGCTGTTGTTGGCCCGGCCCACCCCGACGTACGGACACCCTCCGGACGGGTCCGGTGGGTGTCACACACGCATTCTTGTTGCCGTTACCGCTTCGTGTCACTCGCCTGTGGACAAGTGGATGCGAAATGTCAGGGTCCGGGTTGTTTTCGATACCGCCGGTCGGGCAATCAGGGTCAGGCGACGGGAAGGATCTCGCGGAGCAAGCCGCTGGTCACGTCGAAAACGAAGCCGCGGACATCATCGGTGTGCAGCAGGAACGGCGAGGTGCGGACGCGCTGCATGGACTGCCGTACGTCCTGATCCGCGTCCTTGTACGCCTCCACGGCCCAGACCGGGCGCTGGCCGACCTCCGCCTCCAGCTCCTGCCGGAACTCCTCGGTGATCGACTCGAGGCCGCAGTTGGTGTGGTGAATGAGTATGACGCTGCGGGTGCCGAGGGCTCGCTGGCTGATGGTGAGCGAGCGGATCACGTCGTCGGTGACCACGCCGCCCGCGTTGCGGATGGTGTGGCAGTCGCCGAGCGCCAGGCCGAGCGCGTCGTGCAGGTCGAGCCGAGCGTCCATGCAGGCGACCACGGCAACCTGCAGCACCGGCCGCGCGTCCATGCCGGGGTCGTCGAACTCGGCCGCGTATCGGGTGTTCGCCTCGACCAGACGGTCGGTGACGGTCCCGCCGGTACGGGCCTGACCGGCAGCGGATGCGGAGAGCTCGACGGGGGAGTGTGCGGAAGTCGACATGGATACGACGTTAGCTCGCACAGTTCGTTCCGGCGTGCTGTGGGAGCGGACAAAGAACGTCAACGAGGCTTGTTGTGAGGTAACCCACAAGCCTCACAACGAATCGCTCGACAGGGTGATGGAGAGGGCCGGGCGACGCGCTGCCCGGTTGATTGATCGGGAATCGATCGAATGGCAGGGTGGACTAAAGTGACCGGAAGTTACCGACACCCTGCACATTCCGAAGATTTCCCCTGTGTGCGCGGCGTACGTACGGCCCGGCCCTCTCCCGCTCGCCGGTCGGCTGACGCCACTTCCCGGCGCCGGTGGGCCTCCCCTTCCGAGCGGGCGGGGACCAGGCCGTACGGGCAGCCGCACGGGACCTGAGCCTGAGAGGGCACATGAGCCAGACCCGACACGTCCCGGTGATGCTCCAGCGATGCCTGGACCTGTTGGCCCCGGCTCTGGAAGCGCCGGGCCCGCAGCAGCCCGTGGTCGTCGACTGCACCCTCGGCCTCGGCGGCCACAGCGAGGCCCTGCTCGCCGCCTTCCCGTCCGCCCGTCTGATCGCGCTGGACCGGGACAAGGAAGCGCTGCGGCTCTCCGGCGAGCGGCTCGCCCCGTACGGCGACCGGGCCACACTGGTGCACGCCGTCTACGACGAACTGCCCGAGGTGCTCGCCCGGCTCGGCATCCCGAAGGTCCAGGGCATCCTGTTCGACCTCGGTGTCTCCTCCATGCAACTGGACGAGGCCGACCGCGGATTCGCGTACGCCCAGGACGCTCCGCTCGACATGCGGATGGACCAGACGACCGGCATCGGCGCTGCCGAGGTGCTCAACACCTACCCGCCCGGTGAGCTCGTCCGGATCCTGCGCGCGTACGGCGAGGAGAAGCAGGCCAAGCGGATCGTCTCCGCGATCGTGCGCGAGCGCGAGAAGGAGCCCTTCAGCAACAGCGCCCGGCTCGTCGAGCTGATCCGGGACTCGCTGCCGCAGGCCGCCAAGCGCACCGGCGGCAACCCGGCCAAGCGCACCTTCCAGGCGCTGCGCATCGAGGTCAACGGCGAGCTCGCCGTCCTGGAGCGGGCGATCCCGGCCGCGGTGCAGGCCCTCGCCGTCGGTGGCCGGATCGCCGTTCTCTCCTACCACTCACTGGAGGACCGGCTGGTCAAGCAGGTGTTCGTGGCGGGCGCCGCCAACACGGCGCCACCCGGACTGCCCGTCGTCCCCGAGCGTTATCAGCCCCGGCTCAAGCTGCTGACCCGCGGTGCGGAACTGCCCACGGAGGATGAGGTCGCCGAGAACCGGCGAGCCGCCCCCGCTCGGCTGCGCGGCGCCCAGCGGATTCGCGAGGAGGAGCGATGAGCGCGGCCGGTCCGGCCGGCACGGCACCGGGAGCGCCCGAGGTGGCGCGGTGAGCGGACCGGCCGGACAGCTGAAGGGACGGGCCGCGCGGCTCGCCCGGCTGATGCCCTCCGGGCCCAGCAACGCGGCCCGTACGCCCTTCGTCCTGCTGGTCGTGCTGCTCCTCGGCGGCGGACTGATCACCCTGCTGCTGCTGAACTCCGCACTCAACGTAGGTTCGTTCAGGCTGAGCGAACTGAAGAAGCGGACCACCGAGCTCACCGACGAGCAGCAGGCGCTCCAGCACGACGTCGACGGGTATTCGAAGCCCGACGCACTGGAGCGCCGCGCCCGCGAACTGGGCATGGTGCCCGGCGGCAGCCCCGCCTTCCTCGAACCTGACGGCACGGTCCGCGGCGTCCCCTCCGAGGCCACCGCCCCGCCGACCCCCGCAGCCCCGCGGCAGACCCAGCAGGCAGCGGCCCCGCCCGCGGTCGCGCCGTCGGTCACCGGCTCGCCGTCGGCCCCGCCCGTGACGAAGCCCGGTACGTCGGCGGCCCCGCCCGTGAAGCCCAGCATCTCCGCAGCCCCGCCCGCGCAGCCGCGTACCCCGGCAAACCAGTCCTCGACGAGCCCCGGCAGGTGACGCAGTGCCCTCCAAGGAACCACCGCGCCGCCGGGTCCCCGGCCCCGCGCGGCCCCGCAGCGCAGCAGCCGGCTCCGGCCGCCCCCGGCCTGCCGCGCGCCGCCCGTCGTCCGCCGCGCCCCGCGCAAAGGACCGCCGCGCTCCGCGCAAGGGATCGGCGCGCCCGCTGCGGCTGGGCAGTCCGCGCCCCCGGCTCCGCCTGGTCGGTCTGGCGCTGACGCTCGTCATGCTGGCGTTCGTCGTGCGGCTCCTGCAGGTGCAGGCCGTCGACGCCAGCGCGTACGCGGCCAAGGCCGACAAGAACCGCTACCTGGAGTACACGGTCGCCGCCGAGCGCGGTGAGATCACCGACCGCAGCGGCATCGCCCTGGCCACCAGTGTCGACGCGTACAACATCACCGCCGACCCCAAGATGTTCACACCCGAGGACAGCAAGGCGCCGGACGCACCGGTGCAGGCCGCGGCCCTCCTCGCACCCATCCTCGGCGTCGAAGCCGAGGAGCTGACGAAGAAGCTGTCGACGCCGAAGAGCCGGTACACGGTGCTGGCCCGTCGCCAGACCCCGCAGGTCTGGAAGCAGATCAAGGACCTCAAGTCCGTTTTCGCCGAGAAGGCCCAGAAGGACCGGGCGAACGGCGGGACCGGGGCCAATGTGCTGGCCGGTGTCTTCCAGGAGACGACCACCAAGCGGGTCTATCCCAATGGCGGGCTCGCCGCCGGGATACTGGGTTACGTCAATGCCGAGGGCAAGGGCGCGGGCGGCCTCGAGTCACAGCTGGACAAGGAGCTCGCGGGCGAGGACGGCAAGATCAAGTACGCCCAGTCCGGCGGCCGCCGGGTGCCCACCGCGGGCACCAGTGAGGTCCCGGCGGTCGCGGGCTCCGACATCGAGCTGACCATCGACCGGGACATCCAGTGGGCCGCGCAGAAGGCCATCTCGGACCAGGTGAAGAAGTCCAGGGCGGACCGCGGCTATGTGATCGTGCAGAACGCCAGGACCGGCGAGGTCCTCGCCATGGCCAACGCCCCGGGATTCGACCCCAACGACCTCTCCCAGGCCGACGCGGCGTCACTGGGCAACGCGGCGCTGCAGGACGTGTACGAACCGGGCTCCACCAGCAAGGTCATGTCCATGGCCGCCGTGCTGGAGGAGGGGGTGGCCACCTCCGGCACCCATGTCACCGTCCCCAACCGACTGCACCGCGGCGACCGGCTCTTCAAGGACGACATCGACCACACCACCTGGTACCTGACGCTCAACGGCGTACTCGCCAAGTCCAGCAACATCGGCACCATCCTGGCCACCGGGCAGCTCGGCCGGACCCAGCCGAAGGCGAACAAGGTCCTCTACTCGTATCTGCGCAAATTCGGCATCGGCAGCCCGACCGGGCTGAACTACCCGGGCGAGACCCCCGGCATCCTCGCCAAGCCACAGGACTGGTCGACCTCGCAGCAGTACACGATCCCGTTCGGCCAGGGACTCTCACTCAACGCCATGCAGGCCGCCTCGGTCTACTCGACGATCGCCAACGGCGGCGTGCGGGTCCAGCCCACCCTGATCCGCGGAACCAAGGGCGCGGACGGCCGCTTCACCCCCGCTGCCGCCCCCGAAGAGACCCGGGTGATCAGCAAGAAGACCGCGAAATCGCTCGCGGGCATGCTGGAGTCGGTGGTCGGTGACGAGGAGGGAACCGGTACCAGGGCCCGCATCCCCGGCTACCGGGTCGCGGGCAAGACCGGCACGGCCAACCGGGTCGACCCGGTCCGCGGCGGTTACCACGGCTACACCGCGTCCTTCGCGGGCTTCGCACCCGCCGACGACCCGCAGATCACCGTCTACTGCGCGATCCAGAACCCCACCAAGGGAAGCTACTTCGGCGGTCAGATCTGCGGTCCCATCTACAAGCAGGTCATGGAGTTCGCGCTGAAGACGCTCCAGACCCCACCGTCCGGCAGCGAGTCAGCCCGGCTGCCGGTGTCCTTCAATCCCGGCGAGTGAACTCGGGGAAACCAGCCAGTGACAACCATCACCCCCGAACCCGGGAACCGGAACGGGAACCACCGCAACCCTCCCCCCTCACTTAGCGAGAGGCCGGGTGGGCCCGGTACGCTCACCGCCGTGTCCCACGCTGAACAGTCCCAAACCACCCCGAAGGACGCCCCTGTGACCTACCCGGGAGCGCCCCGCCCGGATCGGCTGCGGCCGACCCCCCTCGGTGAACTGGCAGCCCGGCTGGGAGCCGAGCCGCCGGGATCCGGTGAGGTCACCGGCATCACCCACGACTCGCGGGCGGTGCGGCCCGGCGATGTGTACGCGGCGCTGCCCGGCGCCCGCCTGCACGGTGCCGACTTCGTCGCCCAGGCGGCCGGCCTCGGCGCGGCAGCGGTCCTCACCGACCCGGCGGGCGCCGAGCGCGCTGCCGCGACCGGGCTGCCGGTGCTGGTCACCGAGAACCCGCGCGGCCGGATGGGCGAACTCGCCGCCGAGATCTACGGGCGGCCCGGCGCCGACCTCCTCCAGATCGGGATCACCGGGACGTCCGGGAAGACCACCACCGCATACCTCGTCGAGGGTGGCTTCCGTGGCGCCGGACGCGCCACCGGGCTGATCGGCACCGTCGAGACGCGGATCGGCGACGAGCGCATCAAGTCCGAGCGCACCACCCCCGAAGCCACCGACCTCCAGGCCCTGTTCGCCGTCATGCGCGAGCGCGGCGTCGACGCGGTCACCATGGAGGTCTCCAGCCACGCCCTGGTGCTCGGCCGCGTCGACGGCTGCGTCTTCGACGTCGCCGTTTTCAACAACCTCAGCCCGGAGCACATGGAGTTCCACTCCGGCATGGAGGACTACTTCCAGGCCAAGGCGAAGCTGTTCACCCCGCGGCGGAGCCGGCAAGGTGTCGTCAACTTCGACGACGAGTACGGCCGCAGGCTGGTCACGGAGGCAACCGTCCCGGTCGTCACCTTCTCCGCCGAGGGCCACCCGGACGCCGACTGGCGCGCCGAGGATGTCGAGGTCGGACCGCTGGGCTCCTCCTTCACGGCCGTCGGCCCCAAGGACGAACGGATCACGGCCAGGGCCCCGTTGCCCGGCCGGTTCAACGTCGCCAACTCCCTCGCCGCGATCGTCACCCTCGCCGTCGCGGGCGTCGACCCGCAGACCGCGGCCGACGGCGTCGCCGCCGTCCCCGGCGTCCCGGGCCGGCTGGAGCGCGTGGACGCCGGCCAGCCGTACCTCGCGGTCGTCGACTACGCGCACAAGACCGACGCCGTCGAGTCGGTCCTGCGCTCGCTGCGCAAGGTGACCGAGGGCAGGCTGCACATCGTGCTCGGCTGCGGTGGCGACCGCGACACGACGAAACGCGGCCCGATGGGCGCCGCCGCGGCCCGCCTCGCCGACACCGCCGTACTGACCTCCGACAACCCCCGCTCCGAGGACCCCCTGGCCATCCTCGCCGCGATGCTCTCGGGCGCCGCCGAGGTGCCCGCACACGAGCGCGGTGACGTCCTCGTCGACGCCGACCGCGCCGCCGCCGTCGCCGCCGCGGTCGCCCGCGCCCGGCCCGGCGACACCGTGCTGATCGCCGGCAAGGGGCACGAACAGGGCCAGGACATCCACGGAGTGGTGCGCCCCTTCGACGACCGTACGGTGCTGCGCGCGGCCATCGCACGGTCCCTGGGGCACGAGAGCGCCGAGGACGTCCCGGAGCTCGCCCACACCCACGAGAACAACAGTCAGGGATGACCAAGTGATCGCCCTTACCCTCGCCGAGATCGCCGAAATCGTCGGCGGGCAGTCGCACGACATACCCGATCCGGCAGTGACCGTCAGCGGGCCCGTCGTCATCGACTCCCGAGAGGTGCAGCAAGGCAGCCTGTTCGTCGCCTTCGCCGGCGAGCGGGTCGACGGCCACGACTACGCGCAGCGCGCCGTCGAGGCGGGTGCGGCAGTCGTACTCGCCGCCCGCCCCGTCGGTGTTCCGGCGATCGTCGTCGACGACGTCATGGCCGCGCTCGGTACCCTCGCCCGGACCGTCGTCGGACGCCTCGGCACCACTGTCGTCGCCCTCACCGGCTCCGCGGGCAAGACCTCCACCAAGGACCTGATCGCCCAGCTCCTGGAACGCAAGGGCCCCACCGTCTTCCCCGCGGGCAACCTCAACAACGAGATCGGCCTGCCGCTCACCGCCCTGCGCGCCACCGAGAAGACCGAGCACCTGGTCCTCGAAATGGGTGCCCGCTACATCGGCGACATCCGCTACCTCACCGGCCTGGTCCCGCCGCGGATCGGCCTCGTCCTCAACGTCGGCACCGCGCACATCGGCGAGTTCGGCGGCCGCGAGCAGATCGCCGTCGCCAAGGGCGAGATGGTCGAGGCGCTCCCGGAGGACGGAGTCGCCGTCCTCAACGCCGACGACCCGCTCGTCCGCGCCATGTCCTCCCGCACGAAGGCCCGGGTTCTGCTCTTCGGTGAAGCCGCGGAAGCGGACGTACGGGGAGAGAAGGTCCGTCTCACCGACGACGGCCGCCCCGCATTCACGCTCCACACACCCACCGGGTGCAGCGATGTGACCATGCGCCTGTACGGTGAGCACCACGTGTCGAACGCGCTCGCCGCGGCCGCCGTCGCCCATGAGTTGGGCCTGCCCGTAGACGAGATCGCCCTCGCGCTCTCCGAGGCGGGCACCCTCTCCCGCTGGCGCATGGAGGTCACCGAGCGTCCGGACGGCGTGACGTTCGTCAATGACGCCTACAACGCGAACCCCGAATCCATGCGAGCAGCGCTGCGCGCGCTGGCCGCCATGGGGAAGGGCCGTCGTACGTGGGCGGTGCTCGGCCCCATGGCCGAGCTCGGCGACGCCTCGCTCGCCGAGCACGACGCGGTCGGACGGCTCGCCGTCCGGCTCAACGTCAGCAAGCTCGTCGCGGTCGGGGGCAGAGAAGCCTCCTGGCTGCAACTGGGCGCATACAACGAGGGTTCGTGGGGTGAGGAGTCGGTGCACGTGTCCGACGCACAGGCGGCCGTCGACCTGTTGCGCAGTGAACTGCGCGCGGGAGACGTCGTGCTGGTGAAGGCGTCCCGGTCGGCCGGCCTGGAACAGGTCGTCCAGGCACTGCTGGAGAACTCGACCGAGGGCGAGGTCACCGGCCGATGAGGCAGATCCTCTTCGCGGGGGCCATCGGGCTCTTCCTGACCCTGGTCGGTACCCCGCTGTTGATCAAGCTCCTGGCCCGCAAGGGATACGGGCAGTTCATCCGTGACGACGGCCCGCGCAGCCACGGCAGCAAGAAGGGCACGCCCACCATGGGCGGCATCGCCTTCATCCTGGCCACGCTGATGGCGTACTTCCTGGCGAAGGTGATCACCGGCGAGGAGATGCGCTTCTCCGGTCTGCTGGTCCTCTTCCTGATGACCGGGATGGGCCTCGTCGGGTTCCTCGACGACTACATCAAGATCGTCAAACAGCGTTCGCTCGGCCTGCGGGCCAAGGCGAAGATGGCGGGCCAGCTGATCGTCGGTATCGCCTTCGCGGTGCTGTCGCTGCAGTTCGCCGACGGCCGCGGCAACACCCCGGCCTCCGACAGGCTGTCGTTCGTCACGGACTTCGGCTGGTCGATCGGCCCGGTGCTGTTCGTCGTCTGGGCGCTGTTCATGATCCTCGCCATGTCCAACGGTGTGAACCTGACGGACGGTCTGGACGGCCTGGCCACCGGCGCGTCGGTCATGGTCTTCGGCGCGTACACGTTCATCGGGCTGTGGCAGTTCCAGGAGTCCTGCGCCAACGCGGTCTCCCTGACCAACCCCAACGCCTGCTTCGAGGTACGCGACCCGCTCGACCTCGCGGTCGTCGCCTCCGCACTGATGGGCGCCTGCTTCGGCTTCCTGTGGTGGAACACCTCGCCCGCCAAGATCTTCATGGGCGACACCGGTTCACTGGCCCTCGGCGGCGCGCTCGCGGGTCTCGCGATCTGCTCCCGCACCGAGTTCCTGATGGCCATCCTCGGCGGCCTCTTCGTGATGATCACCATGTCCGTGGTCATTCAGGTCGGCTCCTTCAAGATGACCGGCAAGCGGGTCTTCCGAATGGCGCCGCTCCAGCACCACTTCGAACTCAAGGGCTGGTCCGAAGTCCTTGTCGTGGTCCGCTTCTGGATCATCCAGGGCATGTGTGTGATCGTCGGACTCGGTCTCTTCTACGCAGGGTGGGCAGCCGCCAAGTGAGCAACCAGGACTGGCAGGGCAAGCACGTCACCGTCGCCGGACTCGGTGTCAGCGGTATCCCCGCTGCCCGTGTCCTGCACGGCCTCGGCGCCGTCGTCACGGTGGTCGACGACGGGGACGACGAGCGTTCCCGTACGCAGGCCGCCGAGCTGGAGGCGCAAGGGATCGCCGTACGCCTCGGCGACGGGGCGACCCTGCCCGAGTCCACCGAGCTCATCGTCACCGCCCCCGGCTGGAAGCCGGACAAGCCGATCTTCGCAGCAGCCGCCGAGGCGGGCGTCCCGGTCTGGGGCGACGTCGAGCTCGCCTGGCGGCTGCGCGGTCCCGATGCGGCGCCATGGCTCGCGGTCACCGGCACCAACGGCAAGACCACGACCGTACGGATGCTCGCCTCGATCCTGGAGGCGGCCGGGCTGCGTACCGCCGCCGTCGGCAACATCGGCATCTCCCTCCTCGACACCGTCCTCGGCGACAAGACGTACGACGTACTCGCCGTCGAGCTCTCCAGCTACCAGCTGCACTGGGCGCCCTCGCTGCGCGCCCACTCCGCGACCGTTCTCAACCTGGCCCCGGACCACCTCGACTGGCACGGCTCCATGGAGGCGTACGTCGCGGACAAGGGCCGGATCTACGAGGGCAACCGGATCGCCTGCGTCTACAACGCGGCCGACAAGGTGACCGAGGACCTGGTCCGCGGGGCGGACGTCGAGGAGGGCTGCCGCGCCATCGGCTTCACCCTCGGCACCCCGGGCCCGTCCCAGCTGGGCGTCGTCGACGGCATCCTCGTCGACCGTGCCTTCGTGACCAACCGGCAGAAGCAGGCCCAGGAGCTCGCCGAGGTCACGGACGTCAACCCGCCCGCCCCGCACAACATCGCCAACGCCCTGGCGGCCGCGGCGCTGGCCCGCGCCTTCGGCGTCGAACCCAGGGCGGTACGGGACGGTCTGCGGGCCTTCCGTCCCGACACGCACCGCATCGAACACATCGCGGACGTCGCATCGGTGGCGTACATCGACGACTCCAAGGCAACCAACACCCATGCCGCGGAGGCATCCCTCGCGGCCTATGACCCGATCGTCTGGATCGCCGGCGGCCTCGCCAAGGGCGCCACGTTCGACGAGCTGGTGACCGGCGCAGCCAAGCGGCTGCGGGGCGTCGTACTGATGGGCCGCGACCGAGCGCTGATCCGCGAAGCCCTCGCGCGACACGCCCCCGAGGTCCCGGTCGTCGACCTCGGCCGGACCGACACTGGGGTGATGTCCGAGGCGGTCCGCGAGGCGGCCCGGCTCGCCCGGCCGGGAGACACCGTACTGATGGCCCCGGCCTGCGCCTCGATGGACATGTTCGCCAATTACAACAAGCGGGGCGAGGCATTCGCGGACGCGGTCCGCGCACTCGCCGACGAGAGCGACTGACGGGCCCGGCCGCCGCGCCGTACTGCCCCGGACAACGGGGTTCGGGCGGCTCCGCCGCACGCCCCGGCCCTCGGCAGCAGCCCCGGGCACGAGCAGTGGAGGGGACAGCGACAATGCCGGCCGACGAGAGCTCCGCCGCGCGCCGCACGGGCCGTCCACCGGAGGTCGCGGGGATCGGCCGGGTGCTGGCCCGACCCTTCCTGGGCGGACCTCCGGCGCCCGTCGGCCTCGCCCTGCGCGGCAAGCTGGCGGGCACCCGGCAGCCCGTCGTACCGCGCTCCAGGGGCCGCAGCGGCTCAGGCCCCCGCGTGCCCCGTGGCGGTGGCCTGCGGCGGATGTACGAGCAGGCGCGCCGGGCCTGGGACCGCCCGCTGACCGCGTACTACCTGATCCTCGGCGCCGGGCTGCTGATCACCGTGCTCGGGCTGGTGATGGTCTACTCCGCCTCGATGATCAAGGCGCTGGAGCTGTCGAAGCCCGGCACGTATTTCTTCCGCAAGCAGTTCCTCGCCGCCCTCATCGGCTCCGGACTGCTGATCATGGCCTCCCGGATGCCCGTCAAACTCCACCGGGCGCTCGCCTACCCGCTGCTCATGGGCACGGTTTTCCTGATGGTGCTGGTCCAGGTGCCGGGGATAGGGATGTCGGTCAACGGCAACCAGAACTGGCTCTACCTGGGGGGACCCTTCCAGCTCCAGCCCAGTGAGTTCGGCAAGCTCGCCCTGATCCTCTGGGGCGCCGACCTGCTCGCCCGCAAACAGGACAAGCGGCTGCTGGCCCAGTGGAAACACATGCTGGTGCCGCTCGTCCCGGTCGCCTTCATGCTTCTCGGGCTGATCATGCTCGGCGGCGACATGGGAACTGCGATCATTCTCACCGCGATCCTGTTCGGCCTGCTCTGGCTGGCCGGGGCGCCCACCCGGCTGTTCGGCGGGGTGCTCGCCGTCGCAGGGGTGCTGGCCTTCCTGCTGATCAAGACCAGCCCGAACCGGATGTCCCGGCTCAGCTGCATGGGAGTGAGCGAACCCGGGCCCGACGGCTCGTGCTGGCAGGCCGTGCATGGCATCTATGCTCTGGCATCCGGCGGATGGTTCGGATCCGGGCTGGGTGCGAGTGTGGAAAAATGGGGCCAACTGCCCGAACCGCACACCGACTTCATCTTCGCCATCACCGGGGAGGAACTGGGGTTGGCGGGGACGCTGTCGGTGCTCGCCCTCTTCGCGGCTCTAGGCTATGCGGGTATCCGCGTGGCCGGACGCACGGAGGACCCCTTCGTGAGGTACGCCGCGGGAGGTGTGACCACCTGGATCACGGTTCAGGCCGTGATCAACATCGGTGCGGTGCTCGGCCTGCTGCCGATCGCCGGGGTCCCGCTCCCGCTGTTCTCCTACGGGGGATCGGCCCTGCTGCCGACCATGTTCGCGGTGGGGCTCCTGATCGCGTTCGCGCGTGAGGAGCCTGCTGCGAAGGCGGCCCTGGCCATGCGGAGGCCCGGGGTGAGATGGAAGACGATGAGACGGCGCGGCAAGAAGCGTCCGTCCGGAGAGCGGTGAATTTCGGTGCATGTCGTACTCGCCGGCGGGGGGACCGCCGGCCACATCGAGCCCGCGCTTGCCCTCGCGGATGCCCTGCGCAGGCAGGACCCGAGCGTGGGAATCACTGCCCTCGGCACGGAGCGCGGACTCGAGACCAGGCTCGTACCCGAGCGGGGGTACGAACTGGCGCTGATCCCGGCCGTGCCGCTGCCACGCAAGCCCACCCCCGAACTGATCACCGTCCCGGGACGGCTGCGCGGCACCATCAAGGCCGCCGAGCAGATCCTGGAACGCACCAAGGCGGACTGCGTGGTCGGCTTCGGCGGCTATGTCGCCCTGCCCGGCTACCTCGCCGCCAAGCGGGCCGGGGTGCCGATCGTGGTCCACGAGGCCAACGCCCGGCCGGGACTGGCCAACAAGATCGGTTCGCGGTACGCGCACGGGGTCGCCGTCTCCACCCCCGACAGCAAGCTGCGTGGTGCCCGCTACATCGGCATCCCGCTGCGCCGCACCATCGCCACCCTGGACCGGGCCCGGGTCCGCCCTGAGGCGCGCGACGCGTTCGGTCTCGACCCCAACCTGCCCACGCTGCTGGTCTCCGGCGGCTCGCAGGGCGCCCGCCATCTGAACGAGGTGGTCCAGCGGGTCGCCCCGCTGCTGCAGCGTTCCGGGATCCAGATCCTGCATGTGGTCGGCCCGAAGAACGAACTGCCGCGCACCGACAACATGCCCGGGATGCCGCCGTACATCCCGGTACCGTACGTGGACCGGATGGATCTCGCGTACGCAGCGGCCGACATGATGCTCTGCCGCGCGGGTGCGATGACCGTCGCCGAACTCTCCGCCGTCGGGCTTCCCGCCGCCTACGTCCCGCTGCCCATCGGCAACGGCGAACAGCGGCTCAACGCCCAGCCGGTGGTCAATGCCGGCGGCGGTCTGCTGGTGGACGACGCGGCGCTCACCCCCGAGTGGGTGCAGGGCAACGTCCTGCCGGTGCTTGCGGATCCGCACCGGCTGTACGAGATGTCCCGCGCCGCCGCCGAGTTCGGCCGCCGGGACGCCGACGACCTGCTCGTCGGCATGGTGTACGAGGCGATTGCCGCACGCCGCAACGCGTGAGGCCGGCGGGTCCGGGGGTGATGCCCCCGGACCCGGCATAAGGAGCGAGCGTGGCCGGACCGACGACCGCCCAGCGCGGTGCAGGGCAGCAGACGGACAACCCGGCCCGCCCGCCGCGTCCCACCGGGCGCGGACGGCCCAGCCGCAGGCTGCTGGTCGTGATCGCCGTCGTCCTGCTGCTCGCCTCGGGCGCCGTCTGGGCGCTCTACGGCTCGTCCTGGTTCCGGGTCGAAGAGGTGAGGACCACCGGTGTCGACGTGCTGACCCCCGCGGAGGTGGAGTCCGCCGCGGCGGTGCCGATCGGTGCCCCGCTGGTCTCCGTGGACACGGACGCCATGGAGGCCCGGTTGCGCCAGAAGTTGCCTCGTATCGACTCGGTGGATGTCGTACGGTCATGGCCGCACGGAATCGGACTTAAAGTGACCGAACGACAGCCGGTCCTGTTGGTCAAAAAGGGCGCAAAGTTCATTGAAGTGGACGCGAAAGGTGTTCGCTTCGCCACGGTGGACAAAGCGCCCGGGCGCGTACCCCTGCTGGAATTGACACCCGATCAGTCAGCCGGCCTGCGCCGCTTCGGCAGTGGCAGGCTGGTGCGGGAGGCGGTCCGGGTCGCGGGCGAACTTCCCCGCGCAGTCGCCAAGGACACCCAGGTCGTACGGGTCACCTCGTACGACTCGATCTCCCTGGAACTGACCGGGGGGCGCGCGGTGGTCTGGGGCAGCGGCGAAGAGGGTCCGGTGAAGGCAAGAGTTCTCACCGCTCTCATGAAAGCGGCTCCCAAAGCGGGACACTTCGACGTGAGTGCGCCCACCGCTCCCGCCGTGTCGGGCAGTTGACGCACATTTGGCCTGGCCAGCACCCTGGTTGGTCAGCGCTACGGGTGATCACATAGGGTGAAAAGAAAAACGGGAGGTTCGGCGTGTTCGTTGAACGTGCGCCGCTTGTCGACTTAGTGTCCTGTTCGGAAGAGTCCAAGAAGCAGACACACTGGTAACCCTAAACTTCAACGTTAGGGTTTGGGTCGGCGTCGGACCGTCCCAATCGGCATCCGTCGTCGCGGCGGGACTACCGCGAAGCGACGACACGTAAATCGAGGCGAGAGGCCTTCGACGTGGCAGCACCGCAGAACTACCTCGCAGTCATCAAGGTCATCGGTGTCGGCGGCGGTGGTGTCAATGCCATCAACCGAATGATCGAGGTCGGTCTCAAGGGCGTCGAGTTCATCGCGATCAACACTGATGCGCAAGCCCTGTTGATGAGCGACGCCGACGTCAAGCTCGACGTCGGCCGTGAACTCACCCGTGGCCTCGGCGCCGGGGCGAACCCGGCCGTCGGTCGCAAGGCGGCAGAGGACCACCGTGAGGAGATCGAGGAGGTCCTCAAGGGGGCCGACATGGTCTTCGTCACCGCCGGAGAAGGCGGTGGCACCGGCACCGGCGGCGCACCCGTCGTCGCCAACATCGCACGCTCGCTCGGCGCCCTGACGATCGGTGTGGTCACCCGCCCGTTCACCTTCGAGGGCCGTCGTCGCGCGAACCAGGCGGAGGACGGCATCGCCGAGCTCCGCGAAGAGGTCGACACCCTCATCGTCATTCCCAACGACCGGCTGCTGTCCATCTCGGACCGCCAGGTCAGCGTGCTCGACGCGTTCAAGTCGGCCGACCAGGTACTGCTTTCGGGCGTCCAGGGCATCACCGACCTCATCACCACCCCGGGTCTGATCAACCTCGACTTCGCCGACGTCAAGTCGGTCATGTCCGAGGCCGGATCGGCGCTCATGGGCATCGGCTCCGCCCGCGGCGACGACCGTGCGGTGGCCGCGGCGGAGATGGCGATCTCCTCGCCGCTCCTGGAGGCGTCCATCGACGGCGCCCGCGGTGTCCTGCTCTCCATCTCCGGCGGCAGCGACCTCGGTCTCTTCGAGATCAACGAGGCGGCTCAGCTGGTGAGTGAGGCGGCACACCCCGAGGCGAACATCATCTTCGGTGCGGTCATCGACGACGCACTGGGAGACGAGGTCCGGGTCACCGTGATCGCCGCGGGCTTCGACGGCGGGCAGCCGCCCGCCCGTCGCGAGAATGTCCTGGGTGCGGGAAAGCGCGAGGAGGCGGCGCCGCCGGCCCGGGCCGCCGAACCGGTTCGCCAGACGGGCGGCCTCGGTTCCGTAACGCCGCGCGAGGAACCCAAGGCCCCGGTCGAGTCCGTGCCGGTGGCGAACGAGACCCCGATGTCACCGGTCTCGACGCCGCACGTCCCGCCGGCCCGTCCCTACCAGGACTCCCAGGCCGAAGAGCTGGACGTCCCGGACTTCTTGAAGTGATAGCTCAGCACCACGAAGTTTCCCCGGAACCCTCGGGGTATCGCGCTCACTTCGCCTTCACCGACAGGTGGGGCGGGGTGAGCGCCGCTCCGTTCGGGGAACTCAATCTCGGTGGTGCGGTCGGCGACGAACCCGCCGCCGTCCTCGCCAACCGGGAGGCGGCCGCCCGGGGGCTCGGTCTCGATCCGGCGCAGGTCGTCTGGATGAACCAGGTGCACGGGCGGGACGTGGCCGTCGTCGACGGACCCTGGGGAGAGCGTGCGGAGATCCCTGCGGTGGACGCGGTGGTGACCGCGCGACGCGGACTCCCGCTCGCCGTTCTCACCGCGGACTGCACCCCGGTACTTCTTGTGGACCCGGTCGCCGGGATCGCGGCGGCGGCACACGCGGGCCGCCCCGGTCTGGTCGCCGGAGTCGTCCCCGCCGTCGTCGAGGCCATGATCGGACTCGGCGCGGACGCCTCCCGGATCACCGCGCACACCGGACCGGCCGTCTGCGGACGGTGCTACGAAGTCCCCACGGAGATGCGGTCCGACGTCGCCGAAGCCGTTCCCGCATCGTGGTCCGAGACGAGCTGGGGGACACCGGCCGTGGATGTCACCGCCGGAGTCCACGCCCAACTCGAGGCCCTCGGGGTGCGCGACCGGCACGCATCGCCGGTCTGCACCCTCGAATCGGGCGACCACTTCTCGTACCGTCGCGACCGCACCACCGGGCGGCTCGCCGGATATGTCTGGTTGGACTGATAGGGCATGACGGATCGTAGGACGCAACTCGCCGAAAATCTGGCACAGGTGCAGGAACGCATTGCTTCCGCCTGTATCGCCGCCGGTCGCAAAAGGGAAGAAGTGACCCTCATTGTGGTCACGAAGACCTATCCCGCGAGCGATGTGCGGATCCTGCACGAACTCGGTGTGCGTCATGTCGCGGAGAATCGTGACCAGGACGCCGCACCCAAGGCAGCCGCTTGCGCGGATCTGTCGCTCACATGGCACTTTGTCGGACAACTGCAGACGAATAAGGTTCGTTCTGTGGTGAGTTATGCCGATGTCGTGCAGTCCGTGGACCGGATCAAGTTGGTCACGGCCCTCTCGGCCGCCGCGGTGCGCGAGGGGCGCGAACTCGGGTGCCTCATCCAGGTCGCACTCGACGCGGAGAGCGGCGAGCGCGGCGACCGGGGCGGCGTCGCGCCGGACGGGATCGAGGAGTTGGCCGCCGCGGTGGAGGTCGCGCCGGGGCTCCGGCTCGACGGACTGATGACCGTGGCGCCGCTCTCCGGACCGTACGCGGGACGGCAACGGGCCGCATTCGACCGGCTGATGGAATTCTCATCCCGCCTGCGCGGGAACCATCCGGCTGCGAACATGGTCTCTGCAGGAATGAGTGCGGACCTCGAGGAAGCGGTTGCGGCCGGAGCGACACATGTACGCGTCGGTACTGCGGTACTCGGAGTCCGACCCGGGCTCGGGTAACGTCGCCAAGCAAGTCGGACCACAGCAGAAAATATGGTCATTCCCGCCGATGGCGGGCAGGCCTGAGTGGATCGCGGGCACTTGGTGACAGATGCCGATCCACCACAGAGCGGAGGACTCAGAGCATGGCCGGCGCGATGCGCAAGATGGCGGTCTACCTCGGCCTCGTGGAGGACGATGGGTACGACGGTCCGGGGTTCGACCCCGACGACGAATTCGAACCCGAGCCGGAGCCGGAGCGCGACCGGCGGAGGCACCAGCCCGCGCATCAGGTGGAGCGGGACGAACCGGTACGAGTGGTGCAGCCGCCCGCGCAGCGGGAGCCGGTTCAGATCCCGGCGGAGAGTGTGCGACCCGCCCGGATCGCGCCCGTGGCATCCATCACACCTGAACGCCCGAACATGGAGAAGAACGCACCGGTGATCATGCCCAAGGTTGTGTCCGAGCGGGAGCCCTACCGCATCACCACGTTGCACCCCCGGACCTACAACGAGGCCCGTACCATCGGGGAACACTTCCGTGAGGGCACTCCGGTGATCATGAATCTCACGGAGATGGACGATACGGACGCGAAGCGACTTGTCGACTTTGCCGCAGGACTCGTCTTCGGTCTCCATGGCAGCATTGAACGGGTGACGCAGAAGGTGTTCCTGTTGTCGCCTGCTAACGTCGATGTCACGGCGGAGGACAAGGCCCGCATCGCTGAGGGCGGATTCTTCAACCAGAGCTGAGAACACGACACCGGAACGACCCGGCCGCAAGGCCGGAGCTTACGAGAGCCAGGGGAGAGGGAAGCGCGAAATGGGCGTCGCACTGCAGGTTGTCTATATCGCGCTGATGTGTTTCCTCATCGTGCTGATCTTCCGGCTGGTCATGGACTACGTCTTCCAGTTCGCACGTTCATGGCAGCCCGGCAAGCCGATGGTGGTGCTTCTCGAAGCCACCTACACTGTCACCGATCCACCGCTCAAGCTTCTGCGGCGGTTCATTCCGCCGCTGCGTCTCGGGGGCGTGGCACTCGACCTGTCCTTCTTCGTTCTGATGATCATCGTCTACATCCTGATCTCGATCGTGACCAGGCTGTGAACGACACGGTCTTGCCGACTGCCGACGACTACGTAGAGGTGAAGAAGAGATGCCGCTGACCCCCGAGGACGTGCGGAACAAGCAGTTCACGACCGTCCGCCTCCGAGAAGGCTATGACGAGGACGAGGTCGATGCCTTCCTCGACGAGGTCGAGTCCGAGCTGACCCGCCTGCTCCGTGAGAACGAGGACCTGCGCGCCAAGCTGGCCGCCGCCACGCGTGCTGCCGCGCAGAACCAGCAGCAGGGCATGCGCAAGCCGGAGCCGCAGGACCGTCCCGGTGCACCGGTACCCGCCGCCATATCTGGTCCGCCGGTCCAGCAGCAGCCCCCGCAGATGGGTCCGCCCCAGCTGCCCGGTGGTGCTCCGCAGCTGCCCGCCGGTCCCAGTGGTCACGGTCCCCAGCAGCACGGCCCCGGTCCGCAGGGTCAGCATGGCCCCGGCCCGATGCAGGGCGGTCCCATGGGTGGCCCGATGGGCGGCCCCATGGGTCACGTGCCGCAGCCGCAGATGCAGCAGATGCAGCAGCCGCAGATGCAGCAGCCGCAGATGCAGCAGCCCGGTCAGGGCCCCGGTGGCGACAGTGCCGCCCGTGTCCTCTCGCTCGCGCAGCAGACCGCCGACCAGGCGATCGCGGAGGCCCGTTCCGAGGCCAACAAGATCGTCGGCGAGGCCCGCAGCCGTGCCGAGGGTCTGGAGCGCGACGCGCGTGCCAAGGCGGACGCGCTGGAGCGGGACGCGCAGGAGAAGCACCGCGTGGCGATGGGCTCGCTGGAGTCGGCCCGCGCGACGCTGGAGCGCAAGGTCGAGGACCTGCGTGGCTTCGAGCGCGAGTACCGGACCCGGCTGAAGTCCTACCTGGAGAGTCAGCTGCGTCAGCTGGAGACCCAGGCCGACGACTCGCTGGCCCCGCCGCGGAGTCCGGCGGCCGCGTCGCTGCCGCCGTCGCCCTCGCTGGCTCCGGCCGGTGCGGGTGCCATGGGTCACACCATGGGCGGCAATCACGGTGGTCACGGCGGCCCGCAGATGGGCGGCAACCCGTCCATGGGCGGTGGGCCCTCGTACGGCGGCCAGCAGCAGATGTCGCCGGCGATGACTCAGCCGATGGCGCCGGTGCGGCCGCAGGCGCCGCAGCCGATGCAGCAGGCGCCGTCGCCGATGCGTGGGTTCCTGATCGACGAGGACGACAACTGAGCGGGTTGCGCGCGCTGAGCGCGTAGCCGTCGGCAGGCAAAGGGCCGGGCCCCGGGGTTGACCCCGGGGCCCGGCCCTTTGCCGTGGGCGGGGGAACTTGCGGCGGGTCCGTTCCCCACTAACCGCCCCGGACACCCCGCCTCACACGTCGGCGAGGCCGAGTATTCAGCCCGTACGGTGTTCGAGAACCGGGGGTCCGGGGGCGGGCCCCCGGTTTCGGGAAGGGGTGGGTGGGGGAACAGCGAGAGGCCCGGCCGGACGCGTTCCGGCCGGGCCTCTCGTGGTGTGGGTTACTGCTCCGTCTTGCGGAGGCGGAACGCCAGCGCCAGGCCCTCGTCCTCGAACGGGGTGCCGTACGCCCCGTCCGCCTCGCCCTGCGCGTAGTCCAGCGCGAGCACCTCGTCCGCGATGAGCGGCGCGTGCTCGGTCAGTGCCTCGACCGTCTCGGGGGACGTGGACGTCCAGCGGACGGCGATGCGGTCCGCCACATCCAGGCCGCTGTTCTTGCGGGCCTCCTGGATCAGCCGGATCGCGTCACGGGCCAGGCCCGCACGCCGCAGCTCCGGGGTGATCTCCAGGTCGAGGGCGACCGTCGCGCCCGAGTCGGACGCCACCGACCAGCCTTCGCGCGGCGTCTCGGTGATGATCACCTCGTCGGGGGCGAGGGCGACTGTCTCACCGTCGACGTCGACCGACGCCGTGCCCTCGCGCAGGGCCAGGGAGAGCGCCGCGGCGTCGGCGTTCGCGACTGCCTTCGCCACCGCCTGGACGCCCTTGCCGAACCGCTTGCCCAGCGCCCGGAAGTTCGCCTTCGCCGTTGTGTCGACCAGCGAGCCGCCGACATCCGAGAGGGAGGCGAGCGAGGAGACGTTCAGCTCCTCGGTGATCTGGGCGTGCAGTTCGGGGGAGAGGGACTCGAAGCCGGACGCCGCGACCAGGGCGCGGGACAGCGGCTGACGGGTCTTGACGCCCGACTCGGCGCGCGTGGCCCGGCCGAGCTCGACCAGGCGGCGCACCAGCGCCATCTGCGTGGAGAGCGCCGGGTCGATCGCGGACAGGTCCGCCTTCGGCCAGGAGGACAGGTGCACCGACTCCGGGGAGTCCGTGGTCACCGGGACGACCAGGTCCTGCCAGACCCGCTCGGTGATGAACGGGGTCAGCGGGGCCATCAGACGCGTGACCGTCTCGATGACCTCGTGCAGCGTGCGCAGCGCCGCCTTGTCGCCCTGCCAGAAGCGGCGACGGGAGCGGCGTACGTACCAGTTGGACAAGTCGTCCACGAACGCGGACAGGAGCTTGCCGGCGCGCTGGGTGTCGTACCCCTCCAGTGCCTGCGTGACCTGGTCCACCAGCGCGTTCAGCTCGCTGAGCAGCCAGCGGTCGAGGACTGTGCGGTCCGCCGGGTCCGGGTCGGCCGCGGACGGCGCCCAGTTCGACGTGCGCGCGTACAGTGCCTGGAAGGCGACCGTGTTCCAGTACGTGAGGAGGGTCTTGCGCACGACCTCCTGGATCGTGCCGTGGCCCACGCGCCGCGCCGCCCACGGGGAGCCGCCCGCCGCCATGAACCAGCGGACCGCGTCCGCGCCGTGCTGGTCCATGAGCGGGATCGGCTGGAGGATGTTGCCCAGGTGCTTGGACATCTTCCGGCCGTCCTCGGCGAGGATGTGGCCCAGGCAGACCACGTTCTCGTACGAGGACTTGTCGAAGACCAGCGTGCCGACGGCCATCAGCGTGTAGAACCAGCCGCGGGTCTGGTCGATCGCCTCGGAGATGAACTGCGCCGGGTAGCGGCTCTCGAACAGCTCCTTGTTCTTGTACGGGTAGCCCCACTGCGCGAATGGCATCGAACCCGAGTCGTACCAGCCGTCGATGACCTCCGGGACGCGGTACGCCTCCAGCTGGCAGTTCTCGTGCGAGCAGGTGAACGTGATCGCGTCGATGAACGGACGGTGCGGGTCCAGGTCCGACTGGTCGGTTCCGGTGAGCTCGGTGAGCTCGGCACGGGAGCCGACGCAGGTGAGGTGGCTGTCCTCGCAGCGCCAGATCGGCAGCGGGGTGCCCCAGTAGCGGTTGCGGGACAGCGCCCAGTCGACGTTGTTGTTCAGCCAGTCACCGAAGCGGCCGTTCTTGACCGAGTCGGGGAACCAGTTGGTCTTCTCGTTCTCTTCGAGGAGCCGGTCCTTGATGGCGGTCGTACGGATGTACCAGGACGGCTGCGCGTAGTAGAGCAGCGCGGTGTGGCAGCGCCAGCAGTGCGGGTAGCTGTGCTCGTAGGGGACGTGGCGGAACAGCTTGCCGCGGGCGGCCAGGTCCTCGGTGAGCGCCTCGTCGGCCTTCTTGAAGAAGACGCCGCCGACCAGCGGCAGGTTCTCCTCGAAGGTACCGTCGGGGCGGACCGGGTTCACGACCGGCAGGCCGTAGGCGCGGCAGACCTTGAGGTCGTCCTCACCGAAGGCGGGGGACTGGTGGACCAGACCCGTACCGTCCTCGGTCGTCACGTACGCGGCGTTGACGACGTAGTGCGCCGGGGCGCTGTCGCTCGGGAAGTCGACGAGGGCGAACGGGCGCTCGTACGTCCAGCGCTCCATCTCGCGGCCGGTGAAGGACTGGCCGGTGAGTTCCCAGCCCTCGCCGAGCGCCTTCTCCAGGAGGGGCTGGGCGACGACGAGCTTCTCCTCGCCGTTGCTCGCGACGACGTACGTGACGTCGGGGTGCGCGGCGACGGCGGTGTTGGAGACCAGGGTCCACGGGGTGGTCGTCCAGACCAGCAGCGCGGCCTCGCCGGCCAGCGGGCCGGAGGTGAGCGGGAACCGTACGAAGACCGAGGGGTCGACGACCGTCTCGTATCCCTGCGCCAGCTCGTGGTCCGAGAGGCCGGTGCCGCAGCGCGGACACCACGGGGCGACGCGGTGGTCCTGGACCAGCAGGTCCTTTTTGAAGATCTCCTTCAGGGACCACCAGACGGAGTCGATGTACGACGGGTCCATCGTGCGGTACGCGTCGTCCAGGTCGACCCAGTAGCCCATCCGGGTCGTGAGCTCGGTGAACGCGTCGGTGTGGCGGGTCACGGACTCGCGGCACTTGGCGTTGAACTCGGCGATGCCGTACGCCTCGATGTCCTTCTTGCCGTTGAAGCCCAGCTCCTTCTCGACCGCGAGCTCGACCGGCAGTCCGTGGCAGTCCCAGCCGGCCTTGCGGCCGACGTGGTAGCCCTGCATGGTGCGGAAGCGGGGGAAGACGTCCTTGAAGACGCGGGCCTCGATGTGGTGGGCGCCCGGCATGCCGTTGGCGGTCGGCGGGCCCTCGTAGAAGACCCATTCGGGGCGGCCCTCGGACTGTTCGAGGCTCGTGGCGAAGACCTTGCTCTCGCGCCAGAAGTCGAGCACGGCGTGCTCCAGCGCAGGAAGGTCGATCTGGGCGGGTACCTGGCGGTACTGCAGCGATGTCATGGGCGAAATTCCTCCGGCGGACGTTTTCCACTTCCGTCGGAGGGACGAGAACCGTGCGGTTCCCGCGGTACCACCCTCCTTGGCCCCGGGCGTGCGCCCGTGGCCCCCTCATTGGGGTCGCGATGCCGGTTCTACTTGCCTTGCGGCGTTCTTCCGACGGCTCCGGGTGATCTTCACGACGCGCTCGCCCCCGGGCTTCCACCGTCCCCGGGTCGCTCCTGGCTGCGTACGGCGCTACTCGTCCCATCGACGCCTCTCGCTGGGCCCAGTGTACGGGCCCGTACGGGCGACGGCCGACCGGTTTATCCCGGGGGCGCGGGCGTGACCCGAATGGCGAGAGGGGGTGTGCGGAGTCCCGGCGGGGGCGCGGAGGGCGGATTACCGGGCGGGGAGCTGGGAACAACGGATTCAGGCGCGCGCTGATCCGACACCGGGAGGGGCGATTCGGCGGCGTGCCCCGTTGCCGCGGGGCTGGGGTCGATTTATCGTCCCAGCACGATTCGCGTGCAAGATCACAATATGTGAAGGGGCCGCGGCCATGGTGGCGAAGAAGACCGCCGTACAGAAGTCGGCGTCAGCGAGATCCACGGGTGTGGCGGCCGAGGAGACGAACGGAGACGTGGGCACGGAGACCGTCCTGGAGCCGGGTCCGAGGAAGGCCGCGGCGAAGAAGGCTGCCGCGAAGAAGGCCGCGGCGAAGAAGACCGCGGCACGGAGGACGGCCGCGCACGAGGCGGACGGAGGGCGGACGGCCGACGGTGACACCGGCGGCAGGCACGCGGCACCTGGCACGAAGGCCGCTGCGAAGAAGGGCGCGGTCAAGAAGGCTTCGAAGAAGGCCGCTGCGGCGGCCACGGGGGCGGCCGAGGCCGCCGAGCAGACGGGAGCCCACACGGTGGTAGCCAAGAAGAGCGCGGCTCGGACCCGGACGTCCGACAAGGACGCGGCGCCGGTGCCGCCGGCCCGGGTCGCGACAGCGCCCGGGGAACTGGCCGTACGGCCGGGCGAGGACCCCTGGACGCCGGAGGAGGTCGCCGAGGCGCGGGCCGAGCTGGCCAGCGAGGTCACGCGGCTCCGCAGTGAGCTGGAGGCGTCGGGTGCGGCGCTCGCCGGGCTGATGCGGGACTCGGGTGACGGGGCCGGTGACGACGAGGCGGACACCGGCACGAAGAACATCACCCGTGAGCACGAGATGGCGCTCGCCGCCAACGCCACGGAGATGCTGGAGCAGACCGAGCGGGCGCTGGCCCGGCTCGACGCGGGGACCTACGGACTGTGCGAGATCTGCGGCAAGCCGATCGGAAAGGCGCGGATGCAGGCGTTCTCCCGGGCCACTCTCTGTGTCGAGGACAAACAGAAGCAGGAGCGTCGCGGCTGATTCAGGGAGGTGTGTCGTACCCTCGTCTTCGGTCAGGAACCTAGGTTGAGGGACTCACGTGGCAGAGGCGGAGCGCATCATCGGTACGCCGGACATCCCTGATGCTGAGGGGACCGAGGCCCCCGAGGGCGAGCTCGGGGGCACGGACGCGGAAACGGACCGGGCCGATGCCCCCGGCAAGGGCGAGCGGAAGATCGTGGTGCTCTTCGCCGTAGCCGTCTTCGCCTATCTGCTCGACCTGATCAGCAAGATGATCGTGGTCGCGAAGCTGGAGCACCAGCAGCCCATCGAGATCTTCGGCGACTGGCTGCGCTTCGACGCGATCCGGAACGCGGGCGCCGCGTTCGGCATCGGCGAGGCGTTCACGGTGATCTTCACCGCCATCGCGGCGACGGTGATCGTGGTCATCGCCCGCCTCGCCCGCAAGCTCTACAGCCTGCCGTGGGCGATCGCGCTCGGTCTGCTGCTCGGCGGTGCGCTCGGCAACCTCACCGACCGGATCTTCCGCTCGCCGGGCGTCTTCAAGGGCGCGGTGGTGGACTTCATCGCCCCGGCGCACTTCGCCGTCTTCAACCTCGCGGACTCCGCCATCGTCTGCGGCGGCATCCTGATCGTGATCCTTTCCTTCAGGGGCCTGGACCCCGACGGCACCGTGCACAAGGACTAGCAGGGGCAAGGCATACTCGACAGGTGAGTACGTATCCCGAGGTCCGCACCCTGCCCGTTCCCGACGGTCTGGAAGGCGAGCGTGTCGACGCCGCCATTTCCCGCATGTTCGGCTTCTCCCGCACCAAGGCCGCCGAGCTGGCCGCTGCCGGAAAGGTGCAGGTGGACGGCGCTGTGGTCGGGAAGTCCGAGCGGGTGCAGGGCGGTGCCTGGCTGGAAGTGGTGATGCCGCAGGCACCCGCGCCGGTGCAGATCGTCGCCGAGCCCGTCGAGGGCATGGAGATCGTGCACGACGACGACGACATCGTCGTGATCGTGAAGCCGGTCGGGGTCGCCGCCCACCCGAGCCCCGGCTGGACCGGCACGACGGTCATCGGCGGTCTCGCCGCGGCCGGCTACCGGATCTCGACCTCGGGCGCCGCCGAGCGCCAGGGCATCGTCCACCGCCTCGACGTCGGCACCTCGGGCCTGATGGTCGTCGCCAAGTCCGAGCGGGCCTACACATTGCTGAAGGGCCAGTTCCGCGACCGGGTCGTCGAGAAGAAGTACCACGCTCTGGTCCAGGGCCACCCGGACCCGATGAGCGGCACCATCGACGCCCCCATCGGGCGCCATCCCACGCACGACTACAAGTGGGCGGTCACGGCCGAGGGCAAGCCTTCCGTGACGCACTACGACCTGATCGAGGCGTACCGGTCCGCGAGCCTTCTCGACATCAAGCTGGAGACGGGCCGTACGCACCAGATCCGGGTGCACATGTCCGCCCACCGCCACCCCTGCGTCGGCGACCTGACGTACGGCGCCGACCCGACGGTGGCCAAGCGCCTCGGGCTGACGCGGCAGTGGCTGCACGCGGTCCGGCTCGGCTTCGAGCACCCGTCGGACGGCAACTGGGTGGAGTTCGCCAGCAGCTACCCGGACGACCTCCAGCAGGCCCTCGACAGGATCGCGGCGGAGAGCCGGTGACCAACGCCCCGGCCCCGTACACCACGCGCATCGCCGTCGACGAGAGCGACCTCGCGGCCTGTTTCCAGGTTCGCAAGGAGGTCTTCGTCGGTGAGCAGAACGTGGCCGAGGAGATCGAGTACGACGCCTACGACGCGGGCGCGCTGCATGTGATCGCGGTCGCGGCGGACGGCACGACGCTCGGCACGGGACGGCTGCTGCACGGCGCGGGCGTGGCCGCCAAGACCGGTGGCGACCTCACCGTCGGCTCGCTCGGCCGGCTCGCGGTGACCAGCCGGGCGCGCGGTCTCGGGGTCGGCGCGGCGCTGGTACGGGCCATCGAGGAAGCGGCCCGCGGTCTCGGTCTGACCGCCGTGGACCTGCACGCCCAGACCCATGCGCTCGGCTTCTACGAGCGGCTCGGGTATGTGGCGTACGGCCCCGGGTTCCCGGATGCGGGGATCCCCCACCGGGCGATGCGCCGCAGCCTGTAGAACACACCGGGCGCCGTTCCGGTCGTACGGCCGGAACGGCACCCTCGCACACGTCTGAGAGCCTGTCGGGTGACCTTCGATTCGGCAGCGCCGGAAGCGTGCCTGCCAGGGCGTGGCCGCCCGATCAGAGGTCACCCGACAGGCTCTGAGTCGGCCCGGCGGGCCCCAGCGCGTCCAGGCTCCGTTCGACGGCACGTCGCGCGGAACGGGCTCCGGGCGAGGCGCGCCGTGCGGTGTGATCACCGCTGTGCCGCCACGCGGCAGGGTGACCGTGATCCGGCCCGGACCGGAGTCCCGCCAGTGCAGCGGGCGCCCGCGCCCGTTCCTTACGCGACAGCTTCGCCGAGGCGATGAGGGTGCGCACACCCCAGCGGATGAGCGAGAGGTCGTACGTGCTGTCCGTGGCATCGGCGTACCCGGGTCGGCAGGTTGTGCTCGAAGCGGCGGAACGCGCCTGTCACGGAGTCGAGTTCGGGGTGGTTGGAGCCGTGGATCGGTGCCATACCGATCTGGACGTTGAGGTTCCGCCGGACCGCGGTCCAGTTGTTGCCGATCTCCGGGAACCATGGACCCCACTCGGAGATCGTCGGTCCCCAGGAGCGGGTCGACGCGGCGAGCTTGTAGAGCTGGATGAGGTAGAAGCTCCGCAGCTGCTTGTTCGGTACGGAGAGGAAGCCGCGCCGGTCGTACGCGTGCCACCAGCGGCGGTGACGGTCCACCAGCTTCTCCGGGCCGATGGTGAGCGTACGGTCCACCGCCCGTAGCGCCTCGTCCGTCGCCTTCGCCACCTGGCCGGGGAACCGGTACACGAGGTGCGCGGCGAGCAGCCTGCCGGTGCCCTCGCTCCGTTCGCGCCAGGGAGGCGGGCAGGAAGGGGTGTTGTCCGCTTTACAGGCTATTGCGTGGCACGCTGGAACCACTGATCGACCGACCACCGGGTTCCGGTCGGCATGCTCCGGAAGGCACATCGTGGACCAACTGGCACTGCTCCTCCTGCTGTTGCTCGGAGCCGTGGTCACGGTGCCACTGGGGGAACGTCTCGGGCTGCCCGCGCCGGTGCTGATGACGCTCGCCGGAGCCGGCATGGCGTTCCTCAGCTTCGTCCCGAATGTGGACGTCCCGCCGGAGATCATTCTTCCCGCGCTGCTGCCGCCGCTGCTCTACGCCTCCGTGCAGCGCACCTCCTGGCGGCAGTTCGCCGCCAACAAACGACCGATCTTTCTGCTGGCCGTGGCACTGGTCTTCGTGACGACGGCCGCCGTCGCCGCCGTCGCCAACGCGATCGTCCCCGGGCTGCCCCTCGCCGCCGCCGTGGCGCTCGGTGCGCTCGTCGCCCCGCCCGACCCGGTCGCCGCGACCGCGGTCGCGGGATCGCTCGGCCTGCCGCGCAGGCTCGTCTCCATCCTGGAGGGCGAGGGACTGTTCAACGACGTGACCGCGATCGTGCTCTACCACGTGGCGATCGCCGCCGCGGTGAGCGGCACCTTCTCGCTGCCGAAGGCCTTCGGGCTGCTGATCCTCTCCGCCGTGGTCGCCGTGGTGGTCGGTCTCGCGCTGGGCTGGCTGACCATCAAGCTCATGGGACTGCTCGGCGACGCGACGCTCCAGGTCGGGCTGACGCTGCTGGTGCCGTTCGTGAGCTACGTGCTCGCGGAGGAGCTGATGGGGTCGGGTGTGCTTGCCGTGCTCACCACCGCGCTGTTCCTCGCCGAGCACACCGCCGACGCGGACGACGTGCTGGGCCGTCTCGCCGGCCGCAGCTTCTGGGAGATCGTCGACACCCTCGTCACCGGCGTCGCCTTCGGTCTGATCGGTCTCGAACTGCACAACGTCTTCGGCACGTCGCACGGCCGCGCCTGGCAGATGGCCGGCTGGGGCCTGGTGGTCGTCGCGGTCGTCGTCGGCGTACGGCTGCTGTATCTGCTGCCCGCGACCTGGCTCGCCAAGCGGCTGCACACCCGCCGCCACTACAGCGAGGAGATCCCCACCAGCTGGCGCGAGACCGTCGTGATGTGGTGGGCCGGGATGCGCGGGGTGGCCTCCGTCGCGCTGGCCCTCGCGATCCCGCTGGAGACGGACGACGGGAAACCGTTCCCCGGCCGCGACGAGATCGTCTTCATCGCCTTCGTCGTGATCATGGCGACCCTGGTCGTCCAGGGGCTCACTCTGCCGTGGCTGGTACGGAAGCTCGGCGTCCGCGCCGACACGGATGCGGAGGCGGCGCTGGAACGGGACCTCGCGTTCCGCGCCGCGAAGGCCGCGAAGCACCGGCTCAAGGAGATCCAGGAGGCCGAGGAGTTCCCGGAAGAGGTCGTGGAGCGGCTGCATCGGCTGGCGTACGACGTGGGGGCGCGGATCAGCCCCGGCATGGTCGACGAGGACCGGCGCGAGGCGTACGCGAAGCGCGCCGAGCGGCTCCGGGCGGTCAACCGGGTGCAGCGCGAGATGATGTCCGCCGCCCGGCACGCGGTGCTGTCCGCACGCAGCGAGTCGGGGACGGACCCGGAGGTGGTCGACCGGGTGCTGCGGCAGCTGGACGTGCGCAGCCTGCGCTGACCCGGGCGCCCCTGGTCGGCGCTCCGGGCCCGTAACCCTCAGCCGCGGCCGGTCCGGGGCGCCACCTCGTGCGTGTCGGACGGCTTGTTGCCGTCCGGGTGGGGCAGATAGGGCCACTGGTCGCCCGGAGGCAGCGCCGCGGGCGCCGTCGCGATCCGCGGCAGCGCGTAGGGATGGTGGTCGCGCAGCCAGCCGATCAGCTGCTCCCGCACGGCGCAGCGCACCGTCCAGATGTCGTCCGCGTCCTTCGCCGTGACCACCGCGCGCACCTGCATCGTCGACGGGGTGGTGTCCGTGACGGCGAGGGACCAGTCGCGGCCGTCCCAGGCGCCGCACTCACCCAGGATGTCCCGCAGCTGCTCACGCATCGCGGCGACGGGGGCGCTGTGGTCGAGATGGAAGAAGACCGAACCGGTCATCTGGACTCCGCCGCGCGACCAGTTCTCGAACGGCTTGCTGGTGAAGTACGAGACCGGCATCGTGATCCGCCGCTCGTCCCAGGTCCGTACCGCGAGGAAGGTGAGGGTGATCTCCTCGATCGTGCCCCACTCGCCGTCCACCACCACCGTGTCGCCGATCCGCACCATGTCGCCGAAGGCGATCTGCAGCCCCGCGAAGAGGTTGCCGAGCGTGGACTGGGCGGCGATGCCCGCGACGATGCCGAGGACGCCGGCCGAGGCCAGCATCGAGGTGCCGAAGGTCCGCATCGCGGGGAACGTCAGCAGCATCGCGCCGGCCGCCACGGTCGCCACGATCGCGGTGACCACCCGCTGGATGAGCGTCACCTGCGTACGGACCCGCCGCACCCGCGCCGGATCGCGGGTGTTCGCCGCGTACCTGGCGTAGACGGAGTCGACGACGGCCGTCGCGATCCGGACCACCAGCCAGGCCGATGTCCCGATCAGTACCAGCGCCAGTACCTGGCCGATCGCGGCGCGGTGGTCCGTCACCACGTCGAGCCCGGCATGCGTGTAACTGCCTCTCAGCAGCGCCGTGCAGAGCACCAGCAGCAGCGGGATCCGGCAGCGACGCAGCAGACCCCACAGCGGTGTGTCGGGCTGCCGGGCACCGGCGCGCCGGAGCAGCACATCGACTCCCCAGCCCACCAGCAGCGTGAGCACCACCGAGCCACCGACGACGACCAGCGGACGCAGAACGTTCTCCATCCCGTCGTTCTCCATGCTGTCGATCGAAACTGGCACCATTGCTCCCATGAACATCATGCTTTTCCACTCGACGTACGGTCTGCGCCCCGCGGTGCACGCGGCCGCCGCCCGGCTGCGCGCCGCAGGGCACGAGGTGCACGTGCCCGATCTCTTCGACGGGCACACGTTCGAGACCGTCGAGGAAGGCATGGCCTTCAGGGACGAGCTGGGCAAGGACGAGCTGCTCAAGCGCGCCGTGCTGGCCGCCGCCCCCTACTCCGAGCGCGGTCTCGTCTACGCCGGCTTCTCGTTCGGCGCCTCCACCGCTCAGACCCTGGCACTCGGTGACGAGAAGGCGCGCGGGCTGCTGCTCTTCCACGGCACGTCGGACATCGCGGAGAACGCGGAGGTCGACGAGCTGCCCGTGCAGCTGCATGTCGCCGACCCGGACCCGTTCGAGACGCACGACTGGCTGAACTCCTGGTATCTGCAGATGCAGCGGACCGGCGCCGATGTGGAGATCTACCGGTACCCCGGTGCGGGCCATCTCTTCACGGACCCGGACCTGCCGGACTACGACGCGGCGTCGGCCGATCTGATGTGGAAGGTCGCCCTCGGCTTCCTCGCCACTCTGTAGACGGCCGGAGCCCCGCACACCATGACGGTGTGCGGGGCTCCTCGTCCGTACGCCGGGATCAGGCGCGGTACGCGGTCCAGCTGTCACTCATCCGCTGTACCTGGCCCGCGGTGAACTGGTACATGCACGAGTCGTAGGTGTAGTCCATGAAGTTGTGGATCGGGTCGACTCCGGTCTTGGTGGTGCAGGTGTCGCGTCCGGTCGGGCAGGCGTACGCAGGGCTCGACTCGGCCGGAGTGTCGGCCACGTAGTCGCCATTGCCGTTGCAGCCACCCTGGAACGTGTGGTAGAGCCCCATCCAGTGGCCGACCTCGTGGGTGGCGGTGTCGCCCTCGTTGTAGTTGGTGGCCGAGCCGCCCGGCAGCGAGGTGTCGAGGATGACCACGCCGTCCATGCTCGGGCTGGAGTTGTAGGAGCTGGGGAAGGTCGCCCAGCCGAGCAGCCCGCCACCGAGGTTGGCGGTGTAGACGTTGAGCGCGTTCTTGCCGCCCTTGCGCAGCGCCGTCTTCATGGCCTTCTCGGCGGCCGACCCCGAGGAGAGGTTGTACCAGCTGGCGTTGTCCGTGTAGTCGGTGCCGGCCAGCGAGAACTGGAAGCCGGAGTTGGTGTTGCCGGTGCCCTGGCCGCCGAATGCCGCGTTCAGCACGTTCATCTGACTGCTGATGTTGCTGGAGGTGAGCTTGCCGGTGGTGCCGGAGTGGATCACGTGGAAGTAGACCGGGATGGTCGCTCCGGCGGCGAGCGTGGCGCCGCTGGCCCGGCGGTCCGCGAGTCTCGCCTTGAGCTGCGTGTCCATGGCCTTGGCCTGAGCCGCGGTGAGTTCGTTGGGTTCGGAGTCGTGCTTGGTGCCCGAAGGGCGGGCCTCGCGCGCGGTGGCGTCGGTACTCGCGCACTTCTCTGCCGAGGCGGACGCGGAGGCGGTGGACACCTTGGCGGCGGCCGCGCCGGACGGCGCGGAGAGCGGTGCCAGGGCCAGGGTTCCGGCCAGGACGGCGATGCCGATCGCACGGTGACGTATACGCGGCGATATACGGGCAAGAGTGCGCACGAGTACTCCTCGCTGAAGCGTGGGGGAGGGATTTCCTCCCCCGCCGCCGGGAGATTACGTGCGCATGTCAGGGCATGAGGAGGAGTGATCAAGCCCAATCAGTCATGGGGCAAACCGGGGAAACAGGAATAAATAATTCTGTCCGTTCCGGAGTTTGAGACGCGGACGTAACGTAGTGCGTTACCCCGACGGGTGGTGTGTCCCCATTGGATCCAGGGAACACGCCACCCGCCGTAGCGACGTAATGTGCCGTCAACATGGTCCGCCGTGGCTGAAAATAGACGCTTCAGCGTACCGGGCGTCCACCCGCTCGACCTTCTGGGTGCCGCTGAGCGTCCGGTACGAACGCGTCCAGGCGGAGCTCGCGTCCCGCTTCGTCTTGTCGGAGACCACGTAGGGCACGGCGTCGGGCGTCGGGGTGACGCGGGTCCACAGGGGTATGCCGTCCGGCAGAGGGTCGCCGGAGGCGACGCCGTGCAGGAAGGCGGGGCCGTCCCGCGGCACGGGCGCTGGTGGCGGCCCCGAGCACGGTGGCGGCGACGGCGGTGGCGGCAGCGGCCTTCACCAGCGTGCGGCGGCTGGGGGCGGAAAGGGACGGAGAACGCATTCGACTGGTCACGGACGGAGCCCCACGGACCGGTAAGGCGAACGGGCGGGCGAACAAGGGGAGTTCGCCCGCCCGTAGGGAAACCGTTGCCGGTCGTCAGCCCTTCAGCGCCTTGGTGATCGCGGTGTTGAAGTCGGCCACGCTCATCGGGGCGTTCTCGCTGCCCTCGCTGGTGAGCGTCTTGCCGTCCATCTTCAGCGTCGGGGTGCCCTTCACGCCGCTCTTGTCGAACGTCGCGGACATCTTCATCGCCCAGTTGTCGAACGTGCCGTCGTTGACGTTCTTCTGGAACGCCTTGTTGTCCTTCAGTTCGGCCACCGTGTTCGCGACCTTGATCAGGTACGAGTCCTTGGCGAACGTGTCGACGGACTCCTCCGGGTGGTACTTCGCGGAGTAGAGCGCGTACTTGTAGTCGAGGAACGCCTGCGGGCTGACGTCGAGCGCCGCGCCCAGCGCGCTGAGCGCGTTCTTGGAGCCCTCGCCGTTGTCGCTGTTGTCGATGAACGTGGCACCGATGTACTTGACCTTGTACTTGCCGGCGTCGACGTCCTTGTGGATCGTCTCGCCGACGGTCTGCTCGAACTGGCCGCAGATCGGGCAGCGCGAGTCCTCGTACAGTTCGAGGGTCTTCTTGGCGGTCGACTTGCCGATCACGACGGTCGTGCCGTCGGTGCCCGACGTGTTCTTCGGCGCGGTGACGTTCTTCGCGTCCGCCGCCGCCTCCCAGTGACCGGGCTTGTTCAGCTGCATCACGCCGTAGCTGACGCCGCCGGCGATCGCCAGCACGGCGACCACCGAGACGCCGACGATCACCTGCTTGCGGATCTTGTCCTTCTTGGCCTGGCGCTCGCGCTCCGCGCGCAGCCGCTCGCGGGCGGCTGCCTTGTTGGCCTGGCTGTTGCGCTTGCTCATGACTGTTTCTCCGTGGTGTGTGGGGTCGTCAGGGACGGTCCGGGCTCAGGCGGTGGCGCAGGCCGAGCGAGGCGGTCCCCTCCGTCCCACGGAGTGCACGAGGAGGCGGGCGTGCGTGAGCAGGTGCGGGCGGTACGGGGCGGGCCGGGCGGCACGCCGTACGGAGCGGTGGGCCGTACCCGCGACGGCGACCGCGATCAGCAGCGGCCGGAACGCCGTGGCGGCGACCGCCCGCAGCAGACCGGCGAGCGCGGACTCGCCGCGCCGCAGCCACGCCGCGGCGAGCAGACCGACCGACACATGGGCGGCCAGCAGCAGCCACGGCACAGCGGGACCGGGGGAGGCCAGTAGTGCGGCGGCACCGTGTCCGGCGTCGGTCACCGAGGAGAGCGGGTGGCCGACCGCGCCTACCCCGCCGAGCTGCGCTCCACCGGCACCGACCTCGCCGCCGCACAGGACATCGACGCCGACCGAACGCAGCGGCCCCGCGATCGGGCCGCCCGCCGCTCCGTAACAGAGATGCTGACCGGTGGTGAAGACCGTGTCCGCGGCCAGCTCCAGCGGCACCAGCAGCCCGGCGATCGCACCGAAACCGCGCTCCCGGCCGGCCAGTGCGTACGCCGCCGCGAAGACCAGACCGGCCAGCCCGCCGACCACGGTCAGCGGCAGTGGGACCTGCGAGAGCAGCACATGGGACGCAGCGGAGAGCGTCACGACGAGCGCTGTGAAAAGCGCCGCGCGTACGACTCTGAGCTGCGTCCCGGATATGTCCATCGTCCGAGAGTCTGCCATGTGAACCCGACAGGCTCCGAGACCGGCCGGCAAGTGGTGGTGGGGGGTGGGTGAAGGTGCGTGCCCCAGCCCCGTGACGCCGGCCCCGACTTGCCGGCCGGTCTCAAGGGGGGTGCGGCACCGCGCGGAGACCTACAGCCCCGGGATGCGGCCGTTGCGGAAGAGGTCCACGAAGATCTGGTGGTCGGCCCGCGCCCGCGCCCCGTAGCTGTGCGCGAAGTCCACCAGCATTCCGGCGAAGCCCTCCTCGTCCGCCGCGATCGCCGCGTCGATCGCCCGCTCCGTGGAGAACGGCACCAGCGAGTGCCCGCTCTCGTCGTCCGCGGCGGAGTGCATCGTCGCCGTCGCCCGGCCGAGGTCGGCGACGACCGCCGCGATCTCGTCGGGCTCATCGATGTCGGACCAGTCCAGATCCACCGCGTACGGCGAGACCTCGGCGACCAGCTGACCGGCACCGTCGAGCTCGGTCCACCCCAGCCACGGGTCGGCGTGCGCCTGCAGGGCGCGCTGGGAGATGACCGTGCGGTGCCCCTCGTGCTGGAAGTAGTCGCGCACCGCCGCGTCGGTGATGTGCCGGGAGACCGCCGGGGTCTGCGCCTGCTTGAGGTAGATCACCACATCGTTCTCCAGGGCGTCGCTGTTGCCCTCCAGGAGGATGTTGTACGAGGGCAGCCCGGCCGAGCCGATGCCGATGCCGCGCCGGCCGACGACGTCCTTCACCCGGTAGGAGTCGGGGCGGGTCAGGCTCGACTCGGGCAGCGTCTCCAGATAGCCGTCGAACGCCGCCAGCACCTTGTAGCGCGCCGCCGCGTCCAGATCGATCGCGCCGCCGCCCGCCGCGAACCGGCGCTCGAAGTCCCGGATCTCCGTCATGGAGTCGAGCAGCGAGAACCGGGTCAGCGACCGGGCGTCGCGCAGCGCGTCCAGCAGTGGCCCCTCGGCGGTGTCCAGCGTGTACGGAGGCACCTCGTCGTTCTTCGCGCCTGTTGCGAGCGCGTGGATCCGCTCGCGGTAGGCCGCCGCGTAGACCCGGACGAGCTCACTGATCTGGTCGTCGCCCAGCGCCTTCGCGTACCCGATCAGCGCGACGGAGGCGGCGAACCGCTTGAGGTCCCAGGTGAAGGGGGCTACGAAGGCTTCATCGAAGTCGTTCACATTAAAGACAAGGCGGCCATTGGAATCCATGTACGTGCCGAAGTTCTCGGCATGCAGATCGCCGTGCACCCACACCCTGCTGGTTCGCTCGTCCAGATAGGGGTCCGCGTTCCTCGTCGAGCTGAGATCGGCGTAATACAGGCAGGCCGTTCCTCTATAGAACGCGAACGGTGATGCGGCCATCTTGCGGAACTTGACCCGGAAGGCGGTCGGGTCTGCGGCCAGGAGCTCTCCGAAGGCGGTCTCGAAGACCGCGAGGATCTGCTCCTCGCGTTCAGTGTCCGAGACTTCGAAAGTGCTGCGCATTACCGGCCTGCTTTCTTGGTTGATGACGGGGTCTTGCCGTATGTCCCGCTGCTGAGAACGTCGGAGGCGCCGCATCAGTGCCCGGGCCCGGGAAGTACGGCCGCAGTCACTGATTCGGGTGACGTGCGGGTGATTCCACCTCGGATGGTCCGACCTTCGCAACAGTCATGGATGGGTGCACTGGGGTGACCGGAGGGAATCCATGAATGTCTTGCGTGCGGTGATCTACGTCAGGCTGTCGCGAACCACGGAATCGAGTACTTCACTGGCCAGGCAGGAGGCGTCATGCCGGGCCTATGCGGAACGACAGGGTTGGACCGTCCTGCGCGTGTTCCAGGACAGCAACGTGTCGGGCGGGGAGTCGCCGGGGGAGCGCCCTGCACTTCGCGAACTGTGCGAGAACTTGCTGCACTACGACGTGTTGCTGACCTGGCGGGCGGACCGCATTGCTCGATCGCTGATCCATTTTTCGTCCGTGGTCGAGGCGTGCGATACAGCTGGTGTGCGCCTCGTGGCCGTCGAGGACGGGTGGGACATGTCGACTCCGCACGGGCGGTTCGCCGCAAATGTGATGGCCTCATTTGCCCAGTTCGAACGGGAACTGGGGCGGGAGAGGACGGTCTCTTCGCAGAACCATCTGAGGAAGACCGGACGCTGGACAGGCGGACGGGTGCCGTATGGACTTCGGTCGACACCGAACCCGGAAGGCAGGGGCAAGATCCTCATACGTGATGACCGGGCGGAGCCCATTGTCCGTGAACTGGCCGAACGCATCATTGCCGGGGAAGCCCCGACTCGCATCGCCGCGGACCTCCAAGCCCGGGGAGTCCCCGCACCACGAGTCCATAACTCCACAAGGCCTGACCCTGTTCCGTCGGCGTGGACCCACAAGTCCATCAAGATCGTTATGACTTCGCAGACGCTCCTGGGACACAAGATCGAGCATCGGACGGGAAAGGTGATCTGTCACAACGCGGTTCCGGTGAAGTTCTGGCCACCCTGGTGACGGAGGAAGAGTTCGCACGGATCACGCAGATCATCGAGGACGGGTACAGGCCACGACGGCCGAACCGCCCTTCGCACTGGCTTCACGGTGTCGTCATCTGTGGGGTTTGCGGGCGGAACATGAAACGGTCGCAGTCCTCGGGGGCCGAGACGTTCAGATGGGCATGTCGCACATCGCGATGACCGACCACGGCAACCTGCACGGTGCGTACGATTTCTTCCACCGGGCGAAGAAGCGAACGTGACGCCGATCACCGGCGTCGAGGCGCATGTCGCTCCGGAAGTCGCGCAAGCAAAAGCGGAAGATTCCGTGGGGTCAGCCGCACCAGAAGCGCGACGACGTCTCAGGTTCGGGTGGTCACACCCACAAAAGGCCGCCGCGAAACCGGGGTCCGCACAGCAGGAACTTTCTCGGTGCAAGCGCCGCTCGAAGCGGCCGCAAGATGGTGGAGCGTGTTGCGGCCCTGCACCGCAAGGTCCGCCGCCAGCGGCTCGACCACGCGCACAAGACCGCGCTCGGCCTGGTCCGTGAGGACGACTTCATTGCGCACGAAGACCTCAAGATCCGCAACATGAGCAAGGCCCCCGCACCCAGGCCCGATCCCGAGACGCCGAGCAGCTTCCTGCCCAACGGGGAAGCTGCCAAAGCGGGATTGAACCGTTCGATCGCTGACGCCGGATGGGGGTGTTCCTCGCGATCCTGAACGCAAAGGCTGAAAGCGCCGGGCGGGAAGTGATGGCCGGGGACCCCCGCAACACCTCCCGCACGTGCCCCGAGTGTGGACACACCGCGAAGGAGAACCGGCCCACACAGGAGAAGTTTCGCTGTGTCAGCTGCGGCCACACCTCGCACGCTGACACGGTGGGAGCACTCAATGTTCTACGGGCCGGTCTGGTCCGTCGCGACGCCAACCCGGCACAGCGAGAAGCCACTCCCTTCACGGGGTGGAGGAGTCACGAATGGGAGAAACGGGCCTGGGCCTGTAGCAGGCCCGCTCCGCCGCAGCACTACGGGCACGGCGGCAGTTCGTCGAGTTGGAGGAGGATCTCCTCGGTGTCGCTCACGTCACGCCCTGCCAGGCGTCGGGGCCGAAGGTGCCCTTGATGTCGGAGGCGACCGAGGTCGGGTCCACCAGGAAACCCAGCTCGTACAGGACGCTCTTCGCGGGCGTCTGGACCCGCATCCGTACCGGACTCTCGCCCTTGTGAGCGGTGAGGATGCGCTTCAGCTCGGCGACCGTCGGATCGTTGATCTTGTGGGCGGGGAACGACAGCATGACCGGTGGCCGGCCGCCGCTCTCCGCCGAAGAAACATCCAGCACCTGGATCTCCTGCCCGAAGATACTGACCGCCCCGTCACGGTCGTTGAGGCGTCCTTGGACGGAGACGACGGAGTCGGGGATCAGGGCGTGCTGGACGAGGGTGTAGGTGGCCGGGAAGAACAGGATCTCCATCTCGCCGTCACGGTCCGCGAGGTTGATGATCGCCCAGGGGTTGCCCTGCTTGGTCATCCGGCGGTCCACGCTGGTGATGAGGCCGGACAGCTGGACGTTGCCTTCCGTACGGCCCGAGCCGAGGAGTTCGCTGATCGTGGTGTCCCGGTTGCGGGCCAGGATGTGCTCGGTACCGTCCAGCGGGTGCGCGGAGACGTACAGGCCGAGCATCTCGCGCTCTGCGGCCAGCAGTAGCTTGCGCGGCCATTCACTTTCATCGATGGGGAAGTCCAGGCCGAAGACCGGATCGTCGCTGTCGCCACCGAGATCGCCGAACAGGTCGTCCTGCCCGATCGCGGCCTGCTTCTTCACCGGGATGATCGCGTCGATGGCGTCCTCGTGCGCGGCCGACAGTCCCTTGCGGGTGTGCTGGAGGGAGTCGAAGGCGCCGGCCTTGATCAGCGATTCGACGGCCCGCTTGTTGAGGGCCCCGATATCGGCCTTGTCGAGGAAGTCGGAGAAGGAGGTGTACTTGCCCTTGGACTTGCGGGAAGCCACCAGGGACTCGATGACGCCTTCACCGACGTTACGCACCGAACGGAGCCCGAACCGTACGTCGTCGCCGATGGCGGTGAAGTTGGCGACGGACTCGTTGATGTCCGGCTGGAGTACCTGAACGCCCAGCTTCCGAGCGTCAGCCAGGTAGATCGCTGCCTTGTCCTTGTCGTCCCCTACGGAGGTGAGGAGTGCGGCCATGTACTCGGCCGGGTAGTTCGCCTTCAAGTAGGCGGTCCAGTACGAGACAAGCCCGTATCCGGCGGTGTGGGACTTGTTGAACGCGTACCCGGAGAAGGGGAGCATGACGTCCCACAGCGCCTTGATGGACTCCTCGGAGTACCCATTGTTCCGCATACCGGCGTGGAACTTGTCCCATTCGGCGGCCAGAACCTCAGGCTTCTTCTTGCCCATGGCTCGACGCAGCAGGTCGGCGCCGCCCAGGGTGTAACCGGCCAGCTCTCGCGCGATGGCCATGATCTGCTCCTGGTAGATGAGCAGGTGGAAGGTGTTGCCGAGGATGCCTTCCAGGGCGTCCTTCAGCTCGGGGTGGATCGGCTCGATTTCCTGGCGGCCGGTCTTGCGGTGTGCGTAGTTGGTGTGTGCGTTCGCCGCCATGGGACCCGGCCGGTACAGCGCGAGGGCGGCCGCGATGTCTTCGAATCGGGAGGGTTCCATCAACTTCAGCAGCGTGCGCATGCCGCCGCCGTCGAGCTGAAACACGCCGAAGGTGTCGCCGCGAGCCAGGAGCTGGAAGGTAGTGGCGTCATCCAGCGGGATCGGCTGAGCGCCGTCCTGCGGGACCGTGTCGGTGGTGATGTTGATGCCGCGGTTTTCCCGGATGTTCTGGATCGCATGATCGATCACACCCAGGTTCCTAAGCCCCAGGAAGTCCATCTTGACCAGCCCCATGTCCTCACAACTGGGGTAGTCGAAGCCGGTGATCTTGACGCCGTCCTTGGCGCGCATGTGGAGCGGAATACGGTCGGTGAGCCGTGTCTTCGACAGGATGACCGCGGCCGCGTGGACGCCGGTGTTACGGATCAGGCCCTCGACGCCCTTGGCACCGTCGATGACCTTCTTGACGTCCGGCTCGTTCTCGTACATCTGCCGGATCTCGCCGGCTTCCCCGTGACGGGGGTGGCTCTCGTCGAAGATCCCGTTGATCGGGATGGACTTGCCCATCACGTCCGGCGGCAGGGCCTTCGTGATCCGCTCACCGTGGCTGAACGGGTAGCCCATGAGCCGCGACGTGTCCTTGATCGCGTTCTTGGCCTTGAGCTTGCCGAAGGTGTTCACCATGGCGGTGAACTCGTCGCCGTACTTGTCGACGACGTAGCGCACCATGCGGTCACGGTGACGGTCGTCGAAGTCGAGGTCGACATCCGGCGGGTTGATGCGCTCGGGGTTCAGGAACCGCTCGAAAAGGAGACCGTGCTCCAGCGGGCACAGCTCGGTGATACGGGTGGCGTACGCGACGATTGAGCCGGTCGCAGAGCCACGGCCCGGGCCGACGGGGATCTTCTGGTCGCGGGCGTACTGACAGATGTCAGCGACGACGAGGAAGTAGCTGGAGAAGTTCATCGGGCCGATAACTGACATCTCGGTCTCGAAACGCTCCAGGACCTCGGCCGGGATCGGGTCGCCGTAGCGCATCGCGAGGCCCTTGAGGCACTCCTTGCGCAGCCAGGACTCCTGCGTCTCGCCCTCGGGAACGCCGGGGAAGTTCGGCATCTCGTCGACGTTCTCGAAGACCGATGCGTACGACTCGATGCGCTCCGCGATCAGCAGAGTGTTGTCACACGCCTCGGGGATCTCGGAGAAGAGCTCCCGCATCTGAGCAGCGGTCTTGAGGTAGTAACCGGTGCCGTTGAACTTGAACCGGCCCGGGTCGTCCTTGTTCTTGCCCACGCCGATGCACAGCAAGTTGTCGTGCGCGTCCGCGTGCTCTTCGAGAACGTAGTGCGCGTCATTGGTGGCCAGCAGCGGGATGTCGAGATCCTTAGCCAGACGCAGCAGGTCGGCGCGGACATTGCGCTCCAGGTCCAGGCCGTGGTCCATCAGCTCCAGGAAGTAGTTTTCCTTCCCGAGGATGTCCTGGTACTGGCCTGCGATTTCCCGGGCCACGTCGTACTGGTTCAGGCGCAGCCGGGTCTGGATCGCGCCCGAGGGGCAACCGGTCGTCCCGATGATCCCCTCGGCGTGCTCGGAGATCAGTTCCATGTCCATGCGCGGCTTGCCGGCCGGGAACTGGCCCGTGTACGACGCTTCCGTCGACATGTAGAACAGGTTCTGCAGTCCCTTGACGTTCCGTGCCCACATCGTCATGTGGGTGAAGCGGCCGCCACCGGAGACGTCCTTCGAACCCTCGCCGTCGTCCGACATCGCCCGCACACCGCCAGGCCCCCAGAATTCCTGCTTGCGGTTCCGGCGCGAGGACGGGGCGACGTACGCCTCGATCCCGATGATCGGCTTCACGCCCTTGAAGCCCTTGGCCACCTGCTGGAACTCGTACGCTCCGAACATGTTGCCGTGGTCGCTCATCGCGATGGCGGGCATGCCCTGACGCTCGACCTCGGCGAACATCGGCTTGAGTCGCTGAGCACCGTCGAGCATCGAGTATTCGGTGTGATTGTGCAGGTGAACAAAGCTGTCGACCACCGGGCAGGCACCTCCGAGGACGGGTCTTGGGAAGCCTCCACCCTAACCCTCAAGCCCCCTCCGAAACGCCGTTCCCGCCTCCCCGCCGAGTGATGGGAAACGGGGCAAAGCAGCGACCTCGCACGATCGCTCAGAGTCTCCGTAAATCTGCCTAGCGTAGCCATCTCGTGATCGGCTGGGCAGCAACCGGGGCTGTCGGTGGGAGCCCATAGGGTGGCGGCTGTGACGAGCGAGATCCCCGAACGGCAGCCCACGGTCGACGACCTCGCCAAGCTCATCCCGGCCGTCGTCGCTGACGACGATGCCTCCCCTGAGCTTGTGGCAATCGGCGAGCGCTACTGGGCCCTGGCTGACTTCGCCCCCGACTACGGCACTCCCGTGTGGCGCGAGAAGGCCACAGACATCGACACCATCGGCTGGGGCCGCCAGATCTACGCCGTCGCCGCGGCCGGCGTCCGGGCCGTCGTCCCCGGCCGGAACTCTGGATGCCCTGCCTGCACCCCAACTCACCAGCAGTTTCTATCCACTGACCGCCAGCTACTGCGCTCCCTACGGCACCAGCCAGGAGAAGGCGGTGGAGACGCTCGACGCTCACCTCATCTCCTCCCTGGACCTGGCGGGCATGACAGCCGGGCGGCACGACGACCTCCTGGCCGTCGTCCAGGAACTCATTGCCGAGGAAGCCCTCCGCTACTTCGCGCACCGGCTGGAAGAGATCCATCTGCCCGCCGTCTCGGAGAACCACCGGGGCCGCCCACGCCATCAACCAGATCCCATCGGCCCGATCGGCCCGGGTGGATACACCTACATCCGGTCGTTGATCTGTCGCATCGCCTCCAGAGCACGCCTCATCGTCGCCGCAAACATCGAGTCCGGTTCCGCGGCATCGATCTCTGCCCGCACCGTCCATGCGGGCGCTCCCATCTGCTCGGCCTGGTTCACAGCGATCCGTCGGTCCACCCAGCTCGTCGAGGACACCGTCGTCTTCGTCAAGGGACGGCTCGACAAGCGCGAGGACATCCCGCGGCTGGTCGCCATGGAGATGCAGGTCCCCGACCTCTCCTCGGCGGGGACCAACGCGCCGGTGGTGCTCACCATCCCGACGGTCAAGATCACCCCGCCGATGGTCGCCCGCCTCGGCGAGGTGCTCAGCAACCACCGCGGCAACACCGAGGTACGGATCAGGCTCCAGGGTCCCCGCAAGACCACCGTCCTCCGGCTCGACCGGCACCGGGTCCAGCCCGACCCGGCGCTCTTCGGTGACCTGAAGGTGCTGCTCGGCCCGTCCTGTCTGGCCGGCTGAGCGGGTCCCGCAACGCACGAGAGAGGCGCCCCGCGTTGCGGGAGCGCCTCTCTCGGCTACCGGCCTGTGGCCGGACCGGAGGCGGCCGGTCAGTTGTGGCCGAAGCGCCGCTGCTGCTTACGGGCAACATCAGCAGGGCTGCCCTGGGCCTGCGACTGCGACTGGGTCTGCGACTCGTAAGCCGTCGACTTCGTCTCCTCCGCACCGCGCTCCGGTATGGACGCGCGGTGCTGCTGGCTGCCCTGCTTGCGGTTCTTGTTCTTGGCCATGGTGTTCCTCCTGTGCGGAATCTCGGGGCCAGGACCGCTGTCAGACTCACATACGGGCATATACGGTGCATGTTGGATCATTACCGTGCGTAGTGAGGGGGTATGATGCGCCGTTTTCGGCATCCGCCACGCCGATGATCGAGTTCCGGCCGTCAACCCTCACGCCGTCGGGCAGACTTCGAGGAAACCCTGAGCAGAACCCATTCCCGAATTCTGGAAGAGGGTGGAACGCGTGGATCGTTGTGTCGTCCTGGTGGACGCCGGCTACTTGCTGGGCGCAGCCGCGAGTCTGCTGGCGGGAGAGCCCGTCCGTTCCCGCATCACCGTCGACCACGCGGCGCTGATTCAGGGCCTGCGCGAGCGAGCCGAAGCCGATACGGAGCAGCCGCTGCTGCGGATCTACTGGTTCGACGGTGCCCCCGACCGCGTACCGCAGCCCGAACACCGCAGACTGCGCGTCATGCCCAGAGTGACCGTACGGCTCGGAGCGCTCACGCGCAGTGACGGGCGGTGGGCGCAGAAGGGCGTCGACGCCGCCATGCACGCCGAACTCACCGAACTGGCCAGGAACCGCGCCTGCTCCGATGTCGTCCTGGTGACCGGCGACGGCGATCTGCTGCCCGGACTGATGTCCGCCAAGGAACACGGCGTGGCCGTCCACCTCTGGGCCGTGCAGGCCGCAGACGGCGACTACAACCAGTCCGAGGACCTGGTCGCCGAGGCCGACGAACGCCGGGTGCTCGACCGGGCCTGGATCACCCAGGCCGTGCGGGCCAAGGACAACGGAGGCAGCTGCGCCCCGCCGCCCGCCCCCCGCCCCGAGATCGCCGCGATCCTCTCCGCGCCGCTGCCCGAGGCGGCGCTCGCCGCCTCCGCCGAACGCGCCTCGGAGGCCCAGGCCGCCGCCCGCAACGGTGCGGCGACGCCCACCGGCGAGGACACCGCGCACGCCCCGGTTGTTCACGGCGGCAAGGGCGTCCCCACGCCCAAGGACCTGGCGGGCACCCTGCGCGGCCCCGGCACCCCGCTCGCCCCCGCGCAGTCGGCGGTGCAGCCCCCGGCGACCGCGACCCTGCGGTGGTCCTCCGACAAGGGCTGGGCGGAGCGCGGTGGACCGCTCGGCGAACCCGCCGAGACCGCCTCGCTGCCCACCCTCGCCCAGCTCACCTCCGCCGAGCAGCGCTGGGCGGACCGCGAGGAGGACATCACGACGGTCGGCGGTGACCCGTTCGAGGTGGGTCAGGTCTTCGCCCGGCGCTGGATGGAACGGCTGCCGGAGACCGTCCATCTGCAGAAGCTGTCCACCATGTACCCGAGGATCCCGCACCGCATCGACGGCGAGTTGCTGCGGTACGCGGCGCGGTTCGGCCTGCTCGCCCACAAGGACGACCAGATCGACGAACACGACCGGTACGCGATCCGGGCAGGGTTCTGGCGTGAGATCGATGTACGCGCGGCGGCCGAACACATCCCCGCGGCGGAGTAGTCCGGCGGCCCGGCCGCAATAAGAGGTGTCCGACCCCGTACTCTCGTACCTCGTGAGTACGGGCACAGCACAGGCGCAGACGGCGACCGGGACCGTGTGTGCGGTGCGTGATCTGGTCAAGACCTATCCCGCCGCCCGCGGCCGCCGCGGCACACCCGCCACCCCCGAGGTGCGCGCGACCGACGGGATCAGCCTCGACGTCCGACGCGGTGAGATCTTCGGACTGCTCGGGCCCAACGGCGCGGGCAAGTCCACCCTCGTACGACAGCTCACCGGGCTGATGCGGCCCGACTCCGGCAGCGTCGAGATGCTCGGGCACGACCTCGTGCGCCACCCCGAGCGGGCCTCCCGTCTGATCGGGTACCTCGGGCAGGAGTCGACCGCCCTCGACGAGCTGACCGTTTCGCTCGCCGCCGAGACCACCGGGCGGCTGCGCGGACTCGCGGTACGGGAGGCCCGCGCCGCGCGCGACGCCGTGCTCGAAGAGCTCGGCCTCACCGACATCGCGGCGCGACCCCTGAACAAGCTCTCCGGCGGGCAGCGGCGGCTTGCCTGCTTCGCCGCCACCCTGGTCGGGGAGCGGCCGGTCCTCATCCTCGACGAACCGACGACCGGGATGGACCCCGTCGCCCGGCGCGCGGTCTGGGCCGCCGTCGACCGGCGCCGCGCCGAGCACGGTGCGACGGTGCTGCTGGTCACCCACAACGTCATCGAGGCAGAGACCGTCCTCGACCGGGTCGCCGTCCTCGAACGCGGCAAGGTCATCGCCTGCGACACACCCACCGGCCTCAAGGAGCGGGTGGCGGGCGAGGTCCGGGTCGAGCTGGTGTGGCGCGACCGCGCGCCGCTGGATGTTCCCGAGGTGGCCGCGCTGCGGGAGTCCGCACAGGAGTCGGGGCGCCGCTGGGTGCTGCGGCTCGGGCCGGACGAGGCACGGGCAGCGGTCGCCGCGGTGACCGCCGGGGCCGCGTTCGCCGCACTCGACGACTTCACACTGGCGACGCCGAGCCTGGAGGACGTCTACCTGGCGCTCGGCGGGGACGCTACGCAGGGGCTGGTGAAGGCATGACCGCGGGGATCGGGTACGGATGTACGGCCGGGCAGGGACCGAACGGGAGCAGCACCAGGTGACGAGCATTGTTCCTGCGGAGGCGGCCGGTGCTCGGAAGGCGGCCGGAAGCGGTTCTCCCGCCGGGGCCGAGGACCGCCTCGGTGCCGGGCCCGCACCGCTCGCGCCGCGGGCCCGGCTGTTCCCCTCGCTCGCGGCCGTCTACCGTGCCCAGCTGTCCCGGGCCAGAGTCGCCCGGATCCCGTTGCTCTTCGTGGCGACCTTCCAGTCCGTCGGGATCATGATCCTGATGCGCGGGGTCGTCGACGGCGGCGCCGAGGCACGGGCCGTCGTCGCCGGATCCAGCGTCCTCGTCGTCGCCTTCGTCGCACTCAACCTGCTCGCCCAGTACTTCGGACAGCTACGGGCCGGCGGCGGGCTCGACCACTACGCCACCCTGCCGGTGCCGCCCGCCGCGGTGGTGCTCGGTGCGGCGGGGGCGTACGCCTCCTTCACGGTGCCCGGCACGATCGTCACCGCGGTCACCGGGAGTGTGCTCTTCCAGCTGCCGATGACTCACCTGTGGGTGCTCGTCGCCGTCATTCCGTTCGCCGGGGCCGCGCTGTCCGGGCTGGGCGCCGCGCTCGGACTGCTCGCACCCCGACAGGAGCTGGCCACGCTGTTCGGACAGCTCGGCATGTCGGCGGCGTTGCTGCTCGGGGTGCTGCCGGCCGGCCGGATGCCCGCGCCGATCGGCTGGGCGCGCGATCTGCTGCCCTCGACGTACGGGGTCGAGGCGCTGTCGCGGTCGTTCGACGCCCATCCGGACTGGGCGGTCGTCGGCCTCGACCTTGCCGTCTGCGCCGTCGTCGGTGTCCTCTCACTGGCCGTGGCGACCTGGGCATACCGCAGGGCAGCGGTCCGGTGAGGCGCGGCACAGGGGCGCCTGGCACGATGGCACGGTGACCGCACCTCTGACACCGCCCGACCAGCCCTCGTCCAATGGCCCCTGGCAGACGCCGCCGAAGGGTGGTGGCTCCGGTCCCGGGGCCCACCTGCAGTCGCAGGAGGAGCGCGATCCGCGGACCGATCTGCGGCGGGCGGCCGTCGTCGCCGTCGCGCTGACGGTGGCCGGCCTCGGGCTCGGACTGTTGTGGCTCTGGCTGTCGCCGCGGGTTCCGCTGATCTCCGACAGCCAAGCGGTCTTCCTCAAGGACAGCGAGGGCGAGGAGGCGATCGGGAGCGACGGTACGTTCGTGCTGCTCGCCCTCGCGTTCGGGGCGGTGTCCGCGGCGCTGGCCTTCTGGTTCCACCGACGTGGCGGGATCGCACTGGTCGTGGGGCTTGCCCTGGGCGGGCTGCTCGGATCCCTGGTGGCCTGGGGAGTGGGCGTCTGGCTCGGACCGGAACGTGATGTGGTCGCCCATGCGCGTGAGGTCGGCAAGGGGGTGGTGTTCGATGCGCCGCTCGACCTGCATGCGAAGGGGGCGTTGCTGGCCTGGTCGCTGGCGGCGATGGTCGTTCATCTGGCGCTGACCGCGGCGTTCGGGCCGCGGGATCCGGAGCCGGAGTGGGGAGTCTGGGATGTGCCGGGGGGTACGGGCCCGGTGGGGCCCTCGTCTCCGCCTTCTCCTTCGACCTCGCCGTCGTCGGGGCCTGCGCCTGCGCCTCCGACGGAGCCGTAGGGAGCGGGGCGGCCGGGACTACGGGGGCGGGGCCGCTGTGCGGCGCCCCGCGCCTTCCCGCGGCCGGGGCCCTGCCTCGGACCCCCGGTCCGGGGTCGCCGGACGGGCTGGAAGTGCCCCCGGGGCTGGCACGCACGCTTCCGGCGTTGCCGAAATGCCCTGGTGGCTCCTTCCCCGAGCTCTCGGCTTCGTTCGAGCAGGGGAGACCCCATCGGAGGCCATCCCGGCGCCTTGGAATCGCACGCACCATGCCGCGTCCGCTCTCCGATCGAAGGTCACCCGACAGGCTCCGAGGGTCCACCGGGGCTGGAAGTGACCCGGGCTCGATGGGACCCGAGGTGGAAGTGCCCCCGGGGTTCGATGTGACCCCGAGGCTGGAAGTGACCCGGGACCGGATGTGCCCCGGGCTGGAAGTGAGCTGGGGCTGCGAATGTCCCCGGGTCGGAAGCGACCCGGGGCAGCGAATACCTCTGGGCTGAGAGTGCCCCCGGGGGCCGCGTGCGCTACGCCCGGCCGATGGACGCGAACACCGCTCCCGTCAGCGAAGCCAGATCCGTCGGGGCCAGTTCCACCTCCAGGCCGCGGCGGCCCGCCGATACGCAGATCGTCTCGTGGGACTGCGCCGACTCGTCCAGCACCGTCGGCAGCCGCTTCCGCTGGCCCAGGGGAGAGATGCCGCCCCGTACATAGCCCGTCGTGCGTTCCGCCGCCGCCGGGTCCGCCATCGCGGCCCGCTTGCCTCCGACCGCCGCTGCCAGGGCCTTCAGGTCCAGGGAGCCGGCCACCGGGACGACAGCCACGGTCAGGGTGCCGTCCACGTCGGCCACCAGGGTTTTGAAGACCCGCTCGGGGGAGACGCCCAGCGCTTCCGCCGCCTCCTCACCGTACGAGGGGGAGGCCGGGTCGTGCTCGTACGCGTGGGTCGTGAAAGGGGTGCCCGCCGCGGTCAGGGCGACCGTCGCCGGAGTGCCGCCGGAGCCGGACTGCTGGTGTTTCTTCGGCTTCTTTGCCACGGGCAGGGTCCTCGCATCAGTTGGGGTGGGTCGGCGCCTTGGTCAGGTCGACTGCGGGCAGGGACGGCAGGTGCCGGATGACGGCCGTCTCGGAGCGCAGGAGCGTCAGTTCCTCGCGCAGTCGCGTCGCCGTGTCCGGTGCCTGCAGCAGTCGCTGCTTCGACGGGATGTCGAGGATCGTGGCGGCGGCCACCAGGTACGAGACGACCGATGGGTCGTCCGGCAGTTCCGCGCCTGTCGTCAGGGAACGCTCGCTCGCTCCGGCCAGGCGCTTCTGGTAGCCGCGGAACGCCCGCAGTACGCCCTCGGCGAGGGCGCCCGCCTCGTCGCCGGTGTCCTCGTCGAGCACTTCGATCTCGGCCGTCAGGTAGGGGCCGGTCGCGTCGACCGAGAGCAGCTTGACCCGGGTGGTGCCGGTCGCCAGGACCTCGAAGCTGCCGTCCGCGCGTTCCCGGATCTTTGCCGCGTCCGCGACACAGCCGACCCGGTGGAACGCCTGGATCGGGTCGGGGCCGAAGCCGTCGGCGGGAGCGCGCTCGGTTGCGGAGGGCACCGCGGTGGCGTCCGGCATGCCGACGGCGGTCGGGGCGATCTCGCGGCCGTCGCGGATCGCGACCACGACGAAGCGGCGCGGTTCGTCCTCATCGGTCTTCAGCAGCTCGCGCATCATGGCGCGATACCGCTCCTCGAAGACGTTGAGCGGCAGCACGAGGCCGGGGAACAGCACCGCGTTCAGCGGGAAGAGGGGCAGACGAGCGGTGGTCACAACGGTCAAGCGTAATGGCCGCGCGACCCGCCGTGGCCGGCCCGGTACCGCAAAGGCATCGCGGACGCCACCTGGAGACGTACCCCGTCCCGCGCGTCCAGGAACTGGCCGAGCGGATCGTCGGAGACCAGGGACCACGGGAACGACGTCGCATGGGGCCCGATCAGCCGGAACTGTTCCAGCGCCTCGTCCCAGCGACCCCGGACGACCAGCACGTATGCCAGCAGATTGCGAACCTCGGCCGGCCAGGGATCGCCCGGCTCGTACGTGGCGGACAGCGCGATCGCCAGATCCGCGGCCCGGTCGATCCGCTCCTCCAGGACCGATGCCGTCCGCGCCTCGGGACCGGCGATCAGCAGTGCGAACGCGGCCCGCACCGGCAGCGCCTGTACCAGCGAGCTGGGCAGCGAGTCCTCGGCGGCCTGTTCGGCGAAGTCGAAGCACTCGCGGTGCGAGCCGTACCAGGCGGCGGAGAGGTACTGCAGCGCCGCGACGTGGCAGCCGTAGTGGTGCGAGGAGCGCCGAATGGCCTGCTCCCACAGTGCCTCGAAGGTGGTGTGCGAGGCATGCGTGCCGCGGGCGTGGTCGAGCGCGAGCCGCCAGGGCACCGGGTCGCGCGGATCACTCTCGGCCGCCGCGCTGATCAGCGGTGCCACGTCGCGCAGCTGCTCGGCACGGGCCGGTGACTCCCAGGCGCGCCGGACAGCCAGCTCGGCCTTGACGAGCAGTGCGTCCGGGTCGTGCGGGGCGGCGTCGAGCCAGTCGGCCAGCCAGCTGTCGCGGTGGCGGGTGAAGGTGACGAGCCGGCCGAGGTAACGGTCGCGGTTCTCCCACTCGGCGGCGTCCCGGGTGGTGGCGAGGAGCTTGGCGGCCGGCTCGTACTCCCCGAGTGCGGCGGCGACGAGCGCGGGGGAGAGCCGCTCGTCGGGGGTGTCGAGCAGCACCGCATCGTCCGCGGGCAGTCCGGCGGACAATTGCGGCGCGTGCCGGATCATGCGCGCGGTACGGAGCAGGGCGCGAAGGAATGACATGGTGCAGACCATTGAAAAGCGCTGGTCGAGGCGGCGCCAGAGGGGCGCTGTGAAGCTTTGGTGGCGAGTGCAGAGGTTGCCCTGAGAAGGGTCAATAAAGAGTAAAGGATGAAGGCGGATCTGGCTTGATCATCGTGCTCGGGTGGTCCGTGTCCGTTGCGTGTCGGCCGGGGGCGGCCACCCGTCGGAGCGTCCGACAGGCCCCTGCCTGCGGGCAGAAGGCGGACTGTCCCGGCCGTGCCCGGTCAGCCGCGGCGCAGCAGCCGGGACGCGCCCGCCGCCACCGTCGTGGCCAATATCCACCCCAGCAGCACCAGCGCGGCTGCCGCCCACTGCCAGCCGCCCTCCATCCGCCAGTAACCGTCCTGCCCGAGGTTGATCACCGGCACCAGGAGATCCAGCGCGTACAGCGCCGCGTTCCACTCCGGGTGCTCGTCCCGCTTGATCGCCGTCGGCTCGTACTGCGAGAAGGCCATCGCCCCGGCCGCCCACAGCACCGCCATCCATACCGCCGCCCGCCCGGGCCGGTAGCCGTAAGCCACCGTCCAGTCCTGGAGGATCCCCCACAGCTTCGCGGCGGGCGGCAGCGTCTCGCGCCGACGCCGCTGCTTGGCGAGCAGCACCTCGCGGGCGTCCGCGTCCTCCCCGCAGTTGCGGAGCACCGCCGCCAGCCGTTCGTACGGCTCCGGTATGTACTCGGGGGTCGCCGACGCCAGCCAGTCCAGGCGGCGGGAGAGCGGGAAGTGCCCGTACGGGACGAGGTTCTCGTAGACGAAGCCGCCCATCGCGAGCCCGCCGGGTCCCGGCCAGCTGCTCGACACATCGATCAGCGTGACGACCTTCGCGCCGTTGAGCACGACCCGGCCCTCCTCCGGGCGCTCCGCGTTGAACCGCAGCTCCGGGGCGACGATCCGGCGCAGCGACAGCTCCTCGCGGGGCGCCAGCACGAACCGGGCCTTGTGCACGTCGACCGCGTCACCGAACCGCCCGTCGTCAAGCCGCACCCCGCCACGGCACTCGAAGACCTGCGCCCGGGTGCCGTGCGCAGGGGTCGGGGCCATGACGATGCCGTACGGGGGAGTGGTGCCCGGGTTCCCCGTGTCGACGCTGACCCACGCCTCGGTCATGTACAACGTCCGCTCCACCGTCAGCTGCGGGGCGTTCAGTGCGCGCCGGCCGGGCCCCGCCCGCAGCCGGCTGCCGCGCAGACTCAGCGAACCGCCGACCTTCGCGCCGCGCAGGCTCAGCTCGCCACGCGTCTCGACCATCTCCGCCTGCAGGTCCTGCGCGACCGTCAGACCGTCCCCGGCGAGCGCGCGGCCCTGCCGGTCGGCCCCGAGCTCGATCTGATTGAGCAGCAGATCGGTGCCGATATGGGCGTCGGTGAGCCGGATCCCACGCTCGATCCGGCAGCGCGGCAGATGGAGGTCGCCCTCGGTGCGCAGCCGCGCCGCCTCCAGCCGCGGCACCGCGCAGCCGACCATCCGCAACGTCGTGAAGTGACACTCCGGCAGGACCACCTCCTCCTCGAAGCGGCAACCCGTCAGCTCCACGTACGGCGCGACACGCCCGCCCGCGAGATCGAGCGTCCCGATGATCCGTAAGCCCCGCAGTTTCAGCGCGGCGACCCGTCCGGGCCGGGCGGGCGGCCCGCTCAGCAGCAGCCGGGCGACGACACGGGCGTCCACGCTGCGCTCGGCGCCCCAGACCGTCGGAGCGAACGGGTCGTCCCGCATCGGGTCGCGGGCGCGCAGGTCGTAGGTGCTGCCGTTCCGGAACGCCCGCCACATGCCCAGTTCCGCCGCACTGAGGCTGTCCGGGATCCCGCTGTCCTGCGGTTCGGTCACCGGGGCCCCTTCCGCTTGCAGCCGTTGTTCCCTCTGTGTTCCCTCTGGGTGACGGCGTGAACGCTCGCGGTCAGGAGTGGCCGGGAGTGGTCGGCTGTGACGGCCGGGTCACGTATCAGTCAGTGATACGGCCGAACTGTCGCCGGAGGCGGTCTGAGAGAATTGGGGTGTGATCTCTCGAATCGATCTGCGCGGCAATGCCCTCCCGGAGGGCGGCGACCTGCGCGACCTGCTGCCCCGTGCCGAGTTCGACGTGGAAGCCGCACTGGAGACGGTGCGCCCCATCTGCGAGGACGTACGCCATCGTGGCTCAGCGGCAGTGATCGAGTGGGGAGAGAAATTCGACGGCGTACGGATCGACTCGATCCGGGTCCCGGCCGCAGCCCTGTCCGAGGCGCTGGACCGGCTCGATCCCGCCGTACGGGCCGCCCTGGAGGAGTCGATCCGCCGCGCCCGCCTCGTCCACCACGAACAGCGCCGCACCACGCACACCACGCAGGTCGTCCCCGGCGGCACCGTCACCGAGAAGTGGGTGCCCGTCGAGCGCGTCGGTCTGTACGTGCCGGGCGGGCGCTCCGTCTACCCGTCGTCCGTGGTCATGAACGTCGTACCGGCGCAGGAGGCGGGTGTCGAGGGGATCGCCGTCGCCTCCCCGCCGCAGAAGGCGTTCGACGGTCTGCCGCACCCCACCATCCTCGCCGCCTGCGCCCTGCTCGGCGTCGACGAGGTGTATGCCGCCGGTGGCGCCCAGGCCGTCGCGATGTTTGCGTACGGAACGGCCGAATGTCTTCCGGTGAACCTCGTCACCGGCCCCGGCAACATCTATGTCGCCGCCGCCAAGCGCCTCCTCAAGGGCCGCATCGGCATCGACGCCGAGGCCGGCCCCACCGAGATCGCGATCCTCGCCGACTCCACCGCCGACCCGGTGCACGTCGCCGCCGATCTGATCAGCCAGGCAGAGCACGACCCGATGGCCGCCGCCGTCCTCGTCACCGACTCCGAGGAACTGGCCGCCGCCACCGAGGCAGAGCTGAAACCGCAGATCGCCGCGACCAAGCACATCACCGACCGGATCGAGCCCGCGCTGGCCGGCCGCCAGTCCGCGATCGTCCTGGTCAACGATCTGGAGGACGGTCTCAAGGTCGTCGACGCGTACGCCGCCGAGCACCTGGAGATCCAGACCGCCGATGCCGCCGCCGTCGCCGGCCGGGTCCGCAACGCCGGAGCGATCTTCGTCGGCCCGTGGGCCCCGGTCTCGCTCGGCGACTACTGTGCCGGCTCCAACCACGTCCTGCCCACCGGCGGCTGCGCCTGTCACTCCTCGGGCCTGTCCGTGCAGTCCTTCCTGCGCGGTATCCACATCGTCGACTACACGCGCGACGCGCTCGCCGAGGTCACCCACCATGTCGTGACCCTCGCCGAGGCGGAGGACCTCCCCGCCCACGGCGCCGCTCTCAAGGCCCGTTTCGCCGAAGGCGAACTGGACGAGCACAGTGGCTGGAAGGTTCCGCAGCAGTGACGAACAGCAACACCACCCGTATCGACGACCTGCCGGTCCGGGACGAGCTCCGTGGTCAGTCCCCGTACGGCGCGCCCCAGCTCGACGTGGCCGTACGGCTGAACACCAACGAGAACCCGTACCCGCTCCCCGAGGCGCTCGTCGACCGCATCGCCGAGCGCGTCCGCGAGGCCGCCCGCGACCTCAACCGCTACCCCGACCGGGACGCCGTCGAACTCCGTACCGAACTGGCCCGCTACCTCACCCGCACCGCCGGGCACGAGGTCGGTCTCGCCAACGTCTGGGCGGCCAACGGCTCCAACGAGGTGCTTCAGCAGCTGCTGCAGACCTTCGGCGGACCCGGACGCACCGCGATCGGCTTCGAGCCCTCGTACTCGATGCACGCCCTCATCGCGCGCGGCACCGGCACCGGCTGGATCTCCGGACCGCGCAAGGACGACTTCACGATCGATGTCGACGCGGCGTGCGAGGCGATCGCCGAGCAGCGGCCGGACGTCGTCTTCATCACCTCGCCCAACAACCCCACGGGCACCGCCGTCGACGCCGACACCGTCCTCGCGCTGTACGAAGCCGCCCAGGCCGCCAGGCCCTCGATGGTCGTCGTCGACGAGGCGTACGGCGAATTCAGCCACCACCCCTCGCTGCTCCCGCTGATCGAGGGCCGGCCCAACCTGGTGCTCTCGCGCACCATGTCGAAGGCGTTCGGCGCCGCCGGTCTGCGGCTCGGCTACCTCGCCGCCGACCCGGCCGTCGTGGACGCCGTGCAGCTGGTGCGGCTGCCGTACCATCTCTCCTCCGTCACCCAGGCCACGGCGCTCGCCGCCCTGGAGCACACCGACACGCTCCTCGGATACGTCGCGCAGCTCAAGAGCGAGCGCGACAGGATCGTCACCGAACTGCGTGCCCTCGGCTTCGACGTGACGGACTCGGACGCCAACTTCGTCCAGTTCGGCCGCTTCGCCGACAGCCACACCGCCTGGCAGCAGATCCTCGACCGGGGCGTCCTGGTCCGGGACAACGGCGTACCGGGATGGCTGCGGGTCTCCGCAGGAACCCCGGCAGAGAACGACGCGTTCCTCGATGCGGTACGCACGCTTGTAAATGAGAACGCCAAGAAGGAGCACGACGGATGAGCCCCCGCGTAGGCCGCGTGGAACGTACCACCAAGGAAACGTCCGTGCTCGTCGAGGTCAACCTCGACGGCATCGGAAAGGTCGACGTGTCGACCGGGGTCGGCTTCTACGACCACATGCTCGACCAGCTCGGCCGCCACGGCCTCTTCGACCTCACGGTCAAGACCGAGGGCGATCTGCACATCGACACGCACCACACGATCGAGGACACCGCCCTCGCCCTCGGCGCCGCCTTCAAGGAGGCACTCGGCGACAAGGTCGGCATCTACCGCTTCGGCAACTGCACCGTCCCGCTGGACGAGTCGCTCGCCCAGGTCACCGTCGACCTCTCCGGCCGCCCCTACCTGGTGCACACCGAGCCGGAGAACATCGCGCCGATGATCGGCTCGTACGACACCACGATGACCCGGCACATCCTGGAGTCCTTCGTCGCCCAGGCGCAGATCGCCCTGCACGTCCACGTCCCGTACGGCCGCAACGCACACCACATCGTGGAGTGTCAGTTCAAGGCGCTCGCCCGCGCCCTGCGGTACGCCTGTGAGCACGACCCGCGTGCCGCCGGAATTCTTCCCTCCACGAAGGGCGCGCTGTGACCGGCCTCAACACCATTCTGATCGTCCTCGGCCTCTTCCTGGCCGGCGGCGTCTACTCCTTCTCGAAGCAGAAGATGCCCAAGGGCGTCATCGTGCTGCTCGGAATCGCATCCGTGATGTGTCTGACCGCAGGTGTCATGCGGATCCAGGGACTCTGGGACTGAGGGAGCGACCTGTGAGTGACAAGAAGAAGGTCGTCGTCTTCGACTACGGCTTCGGCAACGTCCGTTCCGCCGAGCGCGCCCTCGCCCACGTCGGCGCGGACGTCGAGATCACCCGCGACTTCGACCGGGCGATGAACGCCGACGGGCTGCTGGTGCCCGGCGTCGGCGCGTTCTCCGCCTGCATGGAGGGGCTGAAGAAGGCCCGCGGCGAATGGGTCATCGGCCGCAGGCTCTCCGGCGGTCGGCCCGTGATGGGCATCTGTGTCGGCATGCAGATCCTCTTCGAGCGCGGCATCGAGCACGGCGTGGAGACGGAGGGCCTCGACGAGTGGCCCGGCACCGTCGCCCCGCTGCAGGCCCCGGTCGTCCCGCACATGGGCTGGAACACCGTGCGGTCCCCCGAGGACTCCGAGCTCTTCGCCGGTCTCGACCCCGAGGCCCGGTTCTACTTCGTGCACTCGTACGCGGTGCACGACTGGAGCCTCGAAGTCACGAACGCCAGGATCCGCGCCCCTCGGGTCACCTGGGCCACCCACGGCGAGCCGTTCGTCGCCGCCGTGGAGAACGGCGCCCTGTGGGCCACCCAGTTCCACCCCGAGAAGTCCGGCGACGCCGGTGCCCAGCTGCTGACCAACTGGATCGGAACACTCTGATGTCCACCACGCTTGAGCTCCTCCCCGCCGTCGACGTCCGCGACGGCCAGGCCGTACGCCTCGTGCACGGCGAGTCCGGCTCCGAGACCTCGTACGGAGACCCCCTGCAGGCCGCCCTCGCCTGGCAGCGGGCGGGCGCCGAGTGGCTGCATCTCGTCGACCTGGACGCCGCGTTCGGTACCGGTGACAACCGGGCGCAGATCGCCGAGGTCGCCCGCTCCATGGACATCAAGGTCGAGCTGTCCGGCGGCATCCGTGACGACGCCTCGCTCGCCGCCGCCCTCGCCACCGGCTGTACCCGGGTCAACCTCGGCACCGCCGCGCTGGAGACCCCCGAGTGGGTCGCCAAGGTCATCGCCGAGCACGGCGACAAGATCGCCGTCGGCCTCGACGTCCGCGGTACGACGCTCCGCGGCCGCGGCTGGACCCGCGACGGCGGCGACCTCTACGAGACGCTCGCCCGCCTCGATTCCGAGGGCTGTGCCCGCTACGTCGTCACCGACATCGCCAAGGACGGCACGCTCCAGGGCCCCAACCTGGAGCTCCTGAAGAACGTCTGCGCCGCCACCGACAAGCCCGTCGTCGCCTCCGGCGGTGTCTCCTCGCTGGACGACCTGCGGGCGATCGCCTCGCTCGTGCCGGACGGCGTCGAGGGCGCGATCGTCGGCAAGGCGCTGTACGCGAAGGCGTTCACCCTCGAAGAGGCGCTGCAGGTGGTCTCCGGATGACCGACTCCGTCAACCGCATCTCCTCCGGCGCCCCCTGGGAGGACAAGTTCGGCTACTCCCGCGCGGTGCAGCTGCCGAACGGGCTCGTCCTGGTCGCCGGCTGCACGTCGATCGTCAACGGACAGATCTCCGCGGGCGGCCCGTACGAGCAGGCCGTCGCCTCCTTCAACGTCGCCTTCGACGCGCTGAAGCAGGTGGGGCTGGGCCGCGAGGACGTCGTCCGTACCCGGATGTACCTCACGCACGCCCGGGACGTGGACGAGGTCGGCCGCGCCCACAAGGAGCTGTTCGATGACGTACGCCCCGCCGCTTCCATGATCATCGTCTCCGGTTTCGTCGACCCCAGCCTGGTCGTCGAGGTCGAGATCGAGGCCTACCGGGCAGGTGCGCAATGAGTCTCGCGGTACGTGTCATCCCGTGCCTGGACGTCGACAACGGCCGGGTCGTCAAGGGTGTCAACTTCCAGAACCTGCGTGACGCGGGTGACCCCGTCGAGATGGCCAAGCTGTACGACGCCGAGGGCGCCGACGAGCTGACCTTCCTCGACATCACCGCGTCCAGCGGCGACCGGGAGACGACTTACGACGTGGTGCGCCGCACCGCCGAGCAGGTCTTCATTCCGCTCACCGTCGGCGGCGGCGTCCGTACCGTCGACGACGTCGACAAACTGCTGCGGGCCGGCGCCGACAAGGTCGGCGTCAACACCGCGGCGATCGCCCGCCCGGACCTCATCCGGGAGATCGCCGAGCGGTTCGGGCGGCAGGTCCTCGTGCTGTCCGTGGACGCCCGGCGTACCCCCGCGGGCACCTTCGAGGTCACCACGCACGGCGGCCGCAAGGGCACCGGCATCGACGCCGTCGAATGGGCGCACCGGGCCGCCGAGCTGGGCGCGGGCGAGATCCTGCTCAACTCGATGGACGCCGACGGCACGAAGGACGGCTACGACACCGAGATGATCGCCGCGGTTCGCAAGCACGTCACCGTCCCCGTCATCGCCTCCGGCGGCGCGGGCCGGCTCGCGCACTTCGCACCGGCCATCGCGGCAGGCGCCGACGCGGTGCTCGCCGCGTCCGTCTTCCACTTCGGCGATCTGCGGATCTCCGAGGTCAAGGGCGCTCTCAGGGAAGCCGGACACCCGGTCCGCTGACCCGCGCGTACGCATCGATCGCCGGGCGCAGCCGATTTTTCGGCTGCGTCCGGCGATCGCCGTTCCGCGGGCCGTCTCCGCTCCGATCGCAGCAGCACCGCCATCCGGAATCCCACAACTTTTATTGCGCAATAAAGATTGCGCAAGTTTTCTTTCCTATCTACAGTAGGTGCATGGCAAGCAAGGAAACACGCCGGATCTCGGATCTGGAGACCCTGAAGGCATTCGGGCACCCCCTGCGGATGAAGCTGTACCGGCTGCTCTACATCTCCCGACAGGCCACCGCCTCCCAGCTCGCCGAGCAGGTCGACGAGGCGGTCTCGCTGGTCAGCTACCACCTGCGCAAGCTCGCCGACCACGGTCTGATCGAGGAGGCCGAGCAGCACAGCAAGGACGGGCGGGAGCGCTGGTGGCAGCCCGCCTCGAAGGGTTTGAGCTTCCGCGACGAGGACTTCAGCGACGCGCCCGAGAAGGTCGCCACGCACACCGCCGTCGGTCGGCTCTCGTTCGAGCAGCGCAACGAGCTGTACCTCCGCTACCTCGACTCGGCCCAGAGCTGGTCGCCGGAGTGGCGCAGCGCCTCCTCCGGCTCCGAGTACCTGGCACGGCTCACCGCCGAGGAGCTCGCCGCGCTCAGCCGCGAGGTGCACGAGCTGATCGACCGGTACGAAGAGCTCGGACGTGCCCGCGACGAGGCGGGCGACACGGAGGGGCGCGAGAACGTCGCCATGCACCTGTACGCATTCCCGTTCCGAACCTGAGCCGGCGCCCCGGGAGGACAGCCTCATGACCGTCACCGCCACAGTCACGGAAGCTCCCGAACGCCCCGCCCACCGCGACGGAAACGTTCTGCGCTGGCTCGGCGCCTACATGGCGTCGATGATCGGCGACAGCGTCTACTTCATGGCACTCGCCTGGGCCGCCGCCCGCACCGGCAGCGCCACCCAGACCGGACTCGTCCTCGCCGTCAGCTCCATACCCAGGGCCCTGCTGATGCTCGGTGGGGGAGTGCTCGCCGACCGGATCGGACCGCGCCGCGTCGTCATCGGCAGCGACGCCGCCCGCTGCCTGGTCGTGCTGGGCCTGGCGGGTGCGCTGCTGGTCACCTCACCCGCCGTGTGGATGCTGATCGCCGTCGCGCTCGTCTTCGGCGCGGTCGACGCCCTCTTCCTGCCCGCCGTGGGCGCCCTGCCGCCCCGGATCACCGCCGCCGGACAGCTGGCCCGCGTCCAAGGGCTGCGCGGACTCGCCTCGCGCGGCGCCACTGTCGTCGGAGCACCGCTCGGTGGTGTCGCGGTGGCCGTCGGCGGTCCGAGGCTCGCGTTCGCCGCGGCCGGGGTGCTCTTCGCCGTATCGCTGCCGCTGCTCCTGTCCCTGCGGATCAGCCCATTGCCCACCCGGGAATCCGCCGAACCGTCCGGCACCGCCTGGCACGACCTGGTCGACGGGCTGCGCCACATCCGACGTCACCCGGTGCTCGGACCGCTGATGCTCGCCGTCGCCCTCAGCGAACTGGGCTTCGCCGGGCCGACCAATCTCGGACTGATCCTGCTCGTCCGCGAGCGCGGCTGGGGCGCTTCCGGCATGGGCTGGGTCGTCGCCGCGTTCGGGATCGGCGCGGGTGCGTCGGCCCTGTTGCTCGCCGTACGCGGCCGGGTGCCACGGGCCGGGCTGGTGATGTGCCTGACCGTGCTCGTGGGCGCGGTGTCCATCGCGGCCCTGGCCTACGCCCCCTCGGTGGGTTTCGCCGTTGCCGTCGCCGTCTGCGTCGGGCTCTTCGGGGGCCTCGGGGGCGCGCTGTGCGGCGCCCTGACCCAGACCGCTGCCGACCCCGCCTACCTCGGCCGGGTCACCTCGGTCTCGACGCTCTTCACGCACGCGATCGCCCCGCTCAGCTACCCGGTCACGGGAGCCTCCATCGGCGTATGGGGGACGGGCCCGGTGTTCGTCGCCGGCGCCGCGGTGTGCGCGGCGGGGGCGGTGGCCGCTCTGGCCTTCACCCGGCTGCGCCGCGCGGAACTTCCGGACTGACCCGGACCCGTACGCCCTACATCCCCAGCTCCGCCGTCCGCAGCCGGGCCACCGCCTCCTTGTCGCCGTCTACCTCCACCCGGGCCGCGTCCTGCCGCCCGGACGCGAACAGAAGCAGTTCGCCGGGTTCGCCGGTGACCGTCACCACCGGAGTGCCCTTGTGCGCCACCGCCGTCTGCCCGTCCGGGCGGCGCAGCACAAGACCCACCGGCGCCTTGCGCCCCATCAGCCGCGCCGCCTTCTCCATGCGCGACCAGAGCACATCGGCGAAGACCGGGTCCAGCTCCCGCTGCGACCAGTCGGGCTGCGCCCGGCGCACGTCCTCCGTGTGGATGTAGAACTCCACCGTGTTGGCCGCCTCGTCCACCTGCTTCAGGCCGAACGGCGACATCCGGGGCGGCCCCGTACGGATCAGCTGGATGAGTTCCTCGTACGGCTTCTCGGTGAACTCGGCCTGCACCCGTTCGAGCCGGTTCTTCAGCGGGCTCAGCAGTATCCCGGCCGCCGCGTCCGGTCGGCGCTCGCGCACCACGACGTGGGCCGCCAGGTCCCGGGCCGTCCAGCCTTGGCACAGAGTGGCGGCTTCGGGGCCGGCCGCCTCCAACAGGTCGGCAAGCAGAAGTCGTTCGCGCTTCGCATGGGTCGACATGCCCGCCAGCGTACGACCGTGTCCCGCAGTCCGCCCAGTGGACGCCTCACGGAACCGCCCTCGCGACCACGGCACAATGGGGCCCATGACCAGCACGCCCGCGCCCAGCACCCCACCCGCCAGCAGCCTGGACCCCGCCATCGCCGCCCGCCTCAAGCGCGGCGCCGACGGACTGGTCCCGGCCATCGCCCAGCAGTACGACACCGGCGAGGTGCTGATGCTCGGCTGGATGGACGACGAGGCCCTGCACCGCACCCTGACCACCGGCCGCTGCACCTACTGGTCGCGCAGCCGCCAGGAGTACTGGGTCAAGGGCGACACCTCCGGCCACATCCAGGTGGTCAAGTCCGTCGCCCTCGACTGCGACGCGGACACCGTCCTCGTCAAGGTCGACCAGACGGGGGCCGCCTGTCACACCGGCGACCGGACCTGCTTCGACGCCGACGTACTCCCCCTCGGACAGTAGGGTCAGCCGCCATGGATCTCGAGACCTTCCGCAGGCTGGCCGCCGACCGGCGTGTCATCCCCGTCAGCCGCCGGCTCCTGGCGGACAGCGACACCCCGGTCGCGCTCTACCGCAAGCTCGCGGGCGAGCGCACCGGCACGTTCCTCCTCGAATCCGCGGAGAACGGCCGCACCTGGTCCCGCTACTCCTTCATCGGCGTCCGCAGCGCCGCCACCCTCACCGTCCGCGACGGGCAGGCGCACTGGCTCGGCATTCCGCCCGTCGGCGTCCCCGTCGACGGGGACCCGCTGGACGCCCTGCGCGCCACCGTCGAGGCCCTGCACACCCCGCGCGACCTGCACTCCGGCATGCCGCCGTTCACCGGTGGCATGGTCGGCTACCTCGGTTACGACATCGTGCGCCGACTGGAGCGGATCGGCGAGCACGGAGGCGACGACCTGCGGCTCCCCGAGCTGACGATGCTCCTCACCTCGGACCTCGCCGTCCTCGACCACTGGGACGGCAGCGTTCTGCTGATCGCCAACGCGATCAACCACAACGACCTGGAGACCGGGGTCGACGAGGCGTACGCCGACGCCGTCGCCCGTCTCGACGCCATGGAGGCGGACCTCTCACGCCCGGTCGAGAGCGCCCCCGCGGCCCTTCCGCCGTCCGAACTCCCGCCGTACACCGCACTCTGGGGCGGCCAGGCCTTCCAGGGCGCCGTCGTTGACGTGAAGGAGCGCATCAGGGCCGGCGAGGCGTTCCAGGTCGTCCCGTCCCAGCGATTCGAAACCCCGTGCACGGCAAGCGCGTTGGACGTCTACCGGGTGTTGCGCGCGACCAACCCGTCGCCGTACATGTACCTCTTCCGGTTCGACGGCTTCGACGTCGCGGGCTCCAGCCCCGAAGCCCTCGTCAAGGTCGAGGACGGGCACGCGATGGTCCACCCGATCGCCGGGACCCGGCCCCGCGGCGCCACCCCGCAGGAGGACCAGGCCCTCGCCGACGAGCTCCTCGCCGATCCGAAGGAACGCGCCGAGCACCTGATGCTCGTCGACCTCGGCCGCAACGACCTGGGACGGGTCTGCGTGCCCGGCAGCGTCGAGGTCGTCGACTTCATGTCGATCGAGCGGTACTCGCACGTGATGCACATCGTCTCCACGGTCACCGGCCGCGTCGCCGAAGGCCGTACCGCCTTCGACGTCCTGACCGCATGCTTCCCGGCCGGGACTCTCTCCGGCGCCCCCAAGCCGCGGGCCATGCAGATCATCGAGGAGCTCGAACCCACCCGCCGAGGACTGTACGGCGGCTGCGTCGGCTACCTCGACTTCGCCGGGGACTCCGACACCGCGATCGCGATCCGTACGGCGCTGCTGCGCGACGGCACCGCGTACGTCCAGGCCGGAGCGGGAATCGTCGCCGACTCGGACCCGGTCGCCGAGGACACCGAATGCCGCAACAAGGCCGCCGCGGTCCTGCGCGCCGTGCATACGGCCAACCGCCTCCACGAACGGTGAAGCCCGAGCGGCACATGGGGGGCGGCGTCGCGTGCCCTGGTGCGCACATCTGTGGCGTTGTCGTCGGTCACCAACGCTCCGCGTTGCCTCCCTCCTCCGCCTCGCAGCTGAACGCACCGGACTCCGCTCCTTCACCCACCCCCCATGTGCCGCTCGGGCTGAACCCGTAAGGGATAGTGGGGTACGTGAGTGCTGTCCCCGTACCCCAGCCCCGCGCCCGAGCCGCCACCGCGCCCGACGCCACGGGAAGCCGCCGCAGTCTGGCCGCCGGCCTGCTCCTCGGGGCGGTCGGCGCCGCCGTCGTCCTCCTCGCCTCCGGCCAGACCTGGGCCGAGGGCAAGGCCGCCGTCGGTGGCGGCTCCCTGCCACTGACCGCCGACGGCCAGGACGTCACCGGGCTCCCGGCGGCTCTCGCCCTCGTCGGTCTGGCCGCCCTCGTAGCCGTCTTCGCCGTCCGCAACGCCGGCCGACTGCTCGTCGCCGGGCTGCTCGCCCTCTGCGGCCTCGGTGCCGGACTGAGCGCCTACCTCGGCGCCTCCGACAGCGCGGCCCTCGACGAGAAGGCGGCGCAGACCACCGGCAACACCTCCGCCACCATCGACGCCCTCAGCCACACCGCCTGGCCGTACGTCACCGCCGCCGGCGGACTGCTGATCCTCGTCGCCGGGCTGCTCGCCCTGCGGTACGGGAAGCTCTGGCCGACCATGTCGGGGCGGTACGAACGCGACGGCACCCCGCGTCCCCGCAAGGCCCCCCGAACCGCCCCCGACCCGGACCGGCCCGAGGACCTGTGGAAGGCCCTGGACCGCGGCGAGGACCCGACGCACTGAGAGACATCCCGGCGCGACCTGGGCGTGACCGGGGGGACACGCCCCGAGTACGACCCCCAGCTCACGTCGCACCCGTCCGTACGGGACAATGGCGGAGAGCTTTCTGCACAGCGGCAGCACAGCGCCACCAGCTTTGCGTACAGCGATACAGCGATACCCACAGCGCAACACCAACGAGGAGCAACTCATGGCGGGCAGCAGCCACGGACACACCCCGGCCGCCTGGACCGGTGTCATCATCTCGTTCATCGGCTTCTGCGTCGCAGGCGTCTTCATGGTCGCGGCCAACCCGCTCGGCTTCTGGGCCGGTATCGCGGTCATCCTCATCGGCGGAATCGTCGGTCTCGCGATGAAGGCCGCCGGTCTCGGCATGCCGAAGGAGTCGGCCGAGATGGCCGCCGCCCGGGCGCGAGCCGGGCAGGCCCAGACGTCCGCCTGACCCCGGTCGGCACCATCGTGAAAGGCGCGGCCCGGCCGGGGCTGCGCCTTTCCGCGTGAGCGGGGACAATCACCGGGTGGACGCCTCGCCTTCTCCCGCAGCCGCACCGGGCCCGCCCGGCCGACAGCCCACGCCGGTCTTCCTCCCGGTGCCCGGTCAACCCGCGCCGGCCTTCCCGCCGGCGCCCGTGCCCGCATCCCCCTTCCGGCGGCTCGCCACCCCGGTGGCGGTCATGGCGGCCGTCATCGCGGCGTTCGGCTACGTCGGCGCCGTCGACCCCAACCAGCCCGGCCACTACCCGGTCTGCCCGATGCTGCAGGTCACCGGCCTGTTCTGCCCCGGCTGCGGTGGTCTGCGCAGTGCCCACGCCGTCGCCCACGGCGATATCGCAGCCGCCTTCGGCTCCAATGCCCTCGCCGTCGTCGGCTACGCGATCTTCGCCGCCGTCTGGGTGGTCTGGATGGTTCGCGCGAGCAGGGGCATGCCCGTACGAATCAACCTCGCACCGGCCTACTGGTGGGGGATCGGCGCCGTGCTGCTGATTTTCACCGTTGTCCGGAACCTGCCGTTCGGATCAGCGCTGGCGCCGTGAATGCCCAGCTCGTGGAACATTCGGCGGCCGGATGCGGGCCCTCGGCCTTCCTGCGGATACCATCGAGATGACTGATCCTGTTCCCTCATCACCGTCCCGGAAGGGGGCCGCTCGCGTGAGTGTGCTCGACGAGATCATCGACGGCGTCCGCGCCGACCTCGCAGAGCGGCAGGCGCGTGTCAGCCTCGACGAGCTCAAGGAACGCGCGGCGCGAGCTCCGGCGGCCAAGGACGGAGTCGCCGCCCTGCGCGGTGAGGGCGTGACCGTCATCTGCGAGGTCAAGCGCTCCAGCCCCTCCAAGGGGGCCCTGGCCGCGATCGCCGACCCGGCCGCGCTCGCCGCGGACTACGAGGCCGGTGGCGCGTCCGTCATCTCCGTCCTCACGGAGGAGCGCCGCTTCGGCGGTTCGCTCGCCGACCTGGAAGCCGTCCGCGCCAAGGTCGACATCCCGATCCTGCGCAAGGACTTCATCGTCACCTCCTACCAGCTCTGGGAGGCCCGTGCCTACGGCGCCGACCTCGCCCTGCTGATCGTCGCCGCCCTCGACCAGGAGGCTCTCGTCTCCCTGATCGAGCGCGCCGAGTCCATCGGCCTCACGCCGCTGGTCGAGGCGCACGACGAGGAGGAGGCGGAGCGCGCCGTCGACGCCGGAGCGAAGATCATCGGCGTCAACGCGCGCAACCTGAAGGACCTCAAGGTCGACCGCTCCACCTTCGAGCGAGTCGCCCCCGAGATCCCGGCGGGCATCGTCAAGGTCGCCGAGTCCGGCGTCCGCGGCCCGCACGACCTCATCGCCTACGCCAACGCCGGCGCGGACGCCGTACTCGTCGGCGAGTCCCTGGTCACCGGCCGTGACCCGCGGGCCGCCGTCGCCGACCTGGTCGCCGCGGGGGCCCACCCGGCCCTGCGGCACGGACGGAGCTGATCCGCCCCATGTCCGCCGACCGTCCCGTGGCCCGCACCCGGCCGCGCCTGCGCCTGGCCATGGTGACGGCTGCCCGGGACCCGCACGCGCCGCTGGCACGCGGCTGTCGCCCCCGTGGCTGCCGCGCCCCCGCGCGCCGCGTGCACGGACGGCGGGTGCGGTACGTGATCGGCGACGAGCCCGGCCAGGTCAACGGCATGCGATGGCGCACGGGGATCGCGCTGTAGCGAGCCCCGGCCGACGTACCCGCATCACCACCCCTCTCGTACGTACGACCGAACCGTCCGACCGCCCCCGGTCGCGGCGGAGCTCCGTTGACGGCGCATACGGTGAACCCACCCGTTGCCATGACGAGGAGCACGTCGGATGTCATCTGACTTCTTCATTCCGGACCCCGAGGGTCTGATCCCCAGCGCCGAGGGCTACTTCGGCGCGTTCGGCGGCAAGTTCATCCCGGAGGCGCTCGTCGCCGCCGTGGACGAGGTCGCCGTCGAGTACGACAAGGCCAAGGCCGACCCGGCCTTCGCCGCCGAGCTCAATGAGCTCATGGTGAATTACACCGGCCGGCCCAGTGCGCTGACCGAGGTCCCACGCTTTGCCGAGCACGCGGGCGGCGCCCGGATCTTCCTCAAGCGCGAGGACCTGAACCACACCGGCTCGCACAAGATCAACAATGTGCTGGGCCAGGCGCTGCTCACCAAGCGCATGGGCAAGACCCGGGTCATCGCCGAGACCGGCGCCGGTCAGCACGGCGTCGCCACCGCGACCGCCTGCGCCCTCTTCGGCCTCGAATGCACCATCTACATGGGTGAGATCGACACCGAGCGGCAGGCGCTGAACGTGGCGCGGATGCGGATGCTCGGCGCCGAGGTCGTCGCCGTGAAGTCCGGCTCCCGCACGCTCAAGGACGCCATCAACGAGGCGTTCCGCGACTGGGTCGCCAATGTGGACCGCACCCACTACCTCTTCGGTACGGTCGCCGGCCCGCATCCCTTCCCGGTGATGGTCCGCGACTTCCACCGTGTCATCGGCGTCGAGGCCCGCCGGCAGATCCTGGAGCGGACCGGCCGGCTGCCGGACGCCGCGATCGCCTGTGTCGGCGGCGGCTCCAACGCCATCGGCCTGTTCCATGCCTTCATCCCGGACGCGCACGTCCGGCTGATCGGCTGCGAGCCCGCAGGACACGGCGTGGAGACGGGCGAACACGCGGCGACCCTGACCGCGGGCGAGCCCGGCATCCTGCACGGCTCGCGCAGTTACGTCCTCCAGGACGACGAGGGCCAGATCACCGAGCCGTATTCCATCTCGGCCGGTCTGGACTACCCGGGCATCGGCCCGGAGCACGCGTACCTCAAGGACATCGGCCGCGGCGAGTACCGCGCGGTCACCGACGACGACGCCATGCAGGCGCTGCTGCTGCTCTCCCGCAGCGAAGGGATCATCCCGGCCATCGAGAGCGCCCACGCGCTGGCCGGAGCCCTGGAGGTCGGCAAGGAGCTCGGCAAGGACGGACTGCTCGTGGTCAATCTGTCCGGCCGCGGCGACAAGGACATGGACACGGCGGCCCGCTACTTCGGGCTGTACGACGCGGACACGACCGTCGAGGCGGACGCGGGGAACAGCGACGCCGAGATCGAGGGGGACGCCAAGTGAGTGGCAACATCGAGCTGTTGAGCGCCGCCCTCGCCGCCGCCAAGGCGGAGGGCCGTGCCGCGCTCATCGCCTACCTGCCGGCAGGGTTCCCGACCGTCGACGGCGGCATCGAGGCCGTCAAGGCGGTCGTCGCCGGTGGCGCCGATGTCGTCGAGGTGGGCCTGCCGCACAGCGACCCCGTGCTCGACGGACCGGTCATCCAGACCGCCGACGACATCGCATTGCGTGGTGGCGTGAAGATCGCCGACGTGATGCGTACGGTCCGCGAGGCGTACGAGGCGACCGGCGCCCCGATCCTCGTGATGACGTACTGGAACCCCATCGACCGGTACGGCATCGAGCGGTTCACCGCCGAGCTCGCCGAGGCGGGCGGCGCCGGGTGCATCCTGCCCGACCTGCCGGTCCAGGAGTCCTCGATGTGGCGCGAGCACGCCGAGAAGCACGGTCTCGCGACCGTCTTCGTCGTCGCGCCGAGCAGCAAGGACGAGCGCCTCGCCACCATCACCGCGGCCGGCTCCGGCTTCGTCTACGCGGCCTCGCTGATGGGGGTCACCGGCACCCGCGAATCGGTCGGCGAGCAGGCCCAGGACCTGGTCCGGCGCACCCGCGCCACGACCGAGCTCCCGGTCTGCGTCGGTCTCGGCGTCTCCAACGCCCGGCAGGCCGCCGAGGTCGCCGTCTTCGCGGACGGCGTGATCGTCGGCTCCGCCTTCGTCAAGCGGATCCTGGACGCCGCCGACGAGGCGTCCGGTCTCGCCGCAGTCCGCTCATTGGCGGGCGAATTGGCCGAAGGCGTTCGAAAGCGCTGACATCGGGTGTCATCCATACGGGTGGACCTGGGGCCGGGGAGGCACGCACGTGCCTCCCCGGTTCGTTGCTGCGGGTGTGAGCGAGAAGAACGAAGAGGGAAAAAGGGCCGCGCGCGACCGGCTCGTCCAGCAGCGCGAGCAGGAGAAGGCGCGCGAGCGCCGTCGGCGCACGCTGATCGTCTCGGCCGCCGTGGTGGGAGTGCTGGGGCTGGCCGCCGTCATCGGCGTGATTGCCGCGAATTCGGGGGGCAAGGGCAACAAGGCGAGCGGGTCGGGGCCCGCCGTCGCACCGTCGGGAGCGACCGGCAAGGACAGCCTGATCATCCAGGTGGGTGCGGACGACGCCCCGTCCACGCTCACGGTCTGGGAGGACTTCCGCTGCCCGGTCTGTGCCCAGTTCGAGAATGCGCTCCGGGACACGATCCACGAGCTCGAAAACACCGGACAGATCAAGGTCCAGTACCACCTGGCCACGCTCATCGACGGCAACCTCGGTGGCACCGGATCGCTGGACGCGGCCAATGCGGCCGCCTGCGCACAGGACGTCGGGAAGTTCTCCGCGTACCACGACGTCCTCTACCGCAGTCAGCCGCCGGAGACCGACGACGCCTTCGGCAAGAGCAGCAAGCTGATCGAGCTGGCGGGCAAGGTCGAGGGTCTCGACACGCCGGCCTTCCGCGGTTGCGTGGAGGACGGCACGCACAACACCTGGGTCCAGAAGTCCAACACCGCGTTCCAGAACGGTGGATTCACGGGCACGCCGACCGCGCTCCTCAACGGCGAATCGATCTTCCCGAAGAAGGGGAACGAACCGATCAGCGTGGCGAACCTGAAGAAGTGGGTCGCCGAGGCGAACAAGGGCAAGCAGCCGGCGAAGGTCACCCCGTCGCCGTCCGCTTCCTGAGGAACCCCGCGGACGTGGGCTCCGGGTCGGCCGGTGTGGGGAATCGATGACCGGCTCGTTACCCAGAAGTTGTCGGGCGGGTTGCCGCACCTCCCGCCCGGCAGGGTAGCGTCGACCCTGTCATGGACCTTGCCTACATTCCCAGCCCGTCGACCGGCGTGATCAATCTCGGCCCGATCCCGCTTCGCGGCTACGCGTTCTGCATCATCATCGGTGTGTTTGTCGCCGTCTGGTTCGGCAACAAGCGCTGGATCGCCCGGGGCGGCAGAGCCGGCACGGTGGCCGACATCGCCGTCTGGGCCGTGCCCTTCGGTCTCGTCGGCGGTCGGCTCTACCACGTCATCACCGACTACCAGCTGTACTTCAGTGACGGTGAGAACTGGGTCGACGCCTTCAAGATCTGGCAGGGAGGCCTCGGTATCTGGGGCGCGATCGCGCTCGGCGCGGTCGGCGCCTGGATCGGCTGCCGCCGTCGAGGGATCCCGCTGCCCGCCTGGGCCGACGCGCTCGCCCCCGGCATCGCCATCGCCCAGGCGTTCGGCCGCTGGGGCAACTGGTTCAACCAGGAGCTGTACGGCAAGCCGACGGATCTGCCGTGGGCACTGAAGATCAGCGAAGGTCCCAACCGGGTCGCCGGCACGTACCACCCGACGTTCCTGTACGAGTCGCTGTGGTGCGTGGGCGTCGCCCTGCTGGTGATCTGGGCCGACCGCCGCTTCAAGCTCGGACACGGGCGGGCGTTCGCGCTGTACGTCGCGGCGTACTGCACGGGTCGCGCCTGGATCGAGTACATGCGGGTCGACGAGGCGCACCACATCCTGGGCCTGCGCCTGAATGTGTGGACCGCGCTCATCATGTTCGTGCTGGCGGTGACGTACATCGTGATCTCGGCGAAGGTACGGCCGGGGCGCGAGGAGGTCGTCGAGCCGGGAGCGGCCGAGGAGGCCGAGAGCGCCGAGGACGCGGCGCCGGGCGCGGATGCCGCCGGTGAAGCGGACCGTGCCGGCGACGCGGAGGCGCCTCATGCGGAGGCGCCCGACGCGGAGGCGCCCGACGCGGAGGCGCCCGACGCGGATGTGCCCGACGCGGAGGCGCCCGACGCGGATGTGCCGGAGAAGAACGGCACCGCGGAGGCAGCGAAGAACGCCTGACGCCACCCATCTGTACGAAGGGCCCCGAACCAAAAAGACAAAAAGGTTCGGGGCCCTTCGCTGTTTCCTCACCGGGGTCTCCGCGCCCGGACCCCGCTCCTCAAGCGCCGGAGGGGCCGGATCTTCCGACGTCACCCCACCCGTTCCGCCAGCGCCAGCGTCCGGCGGGCCGAGGCCACCACCGCCGCGTCCACGAAGCGGCCGTCCGGCAGTGCCAGCGCACCCGCGTCCGTCAGCGCCGCCGCCACGATCTCCTGCGCCGCCTCGATCTCCTCCGCAGTCGGCCGGAACGCCCGTTCGATGACCGGTAGCTGCCGGGGGTGGATCGCCGCCCGGCCGACGAACCCCAGCGTCCTCCCGTGCACGCAGGACTGCCACAGCCCGTCCAGGTCCAGGACGTCCGGGAACACCGACTGGGTCGGCGGGGCGAGCCCCGCCGCGCGGGCGGCGACCACCACCCGGCTGCGCGACCAGTCCAGGCCCGTGTCCTCCCGCACGCCCAGATCGGCCCGGAGATCCACCTCGCCGATGGCGATGGAGCGGACCTGGGGGTGGGATGCCGCGATCGTGTACGCGTGCTCGATGCCGAGCGCCGACTCCAGCAGCGGACAGAGTGCGACGCCGGGGGCCAGAGCCGCGATGTGATGGACGGTCGCGGCATGCGTGATCTTCGGCAGCCGCAGTCCGGCGAGGCCGGGCAGCCCGGCCAGGGCCAGGATGTCGGTTTCGCTGTGGACCCGGACATGCACCGGCACACCGTCCGTGCCGGCGCCCCATTCGGCGAGGAGCTCGGCGGTGGCTGACCGCGCGTACGCCTTGCGGTCCGGCGCAACCGCGTCCTCCAGGTCGACGATCACCACGTCCGCGCCCGAATCGCGCGCCTTGCGCACCACGTCCGGCCGGTCCCCGGGGACATACAGCCAGGTCAGAGGGACCGCTGCCGCCGCCGTCACAGCACGCTCCCCGCCCGCAGCGCGGCGATCTCCGGATCCGTCAGACCGAGCCCGGTGAGGATCTCGTCGGTGTCCGCGCCGTGCGGCCGGCCTGCCCAGCGGATCGCACCCGGGGTCCCGGACAGCCGGAAGAGGACGTTCTGCATACGCAGCGGGCCCAGCTCCGGGTCGGGGACCTCGGTGATGGAGTCCAGGGCCCGGTACTGCGGGTCCTCCATCACGTCCCGGATGTCATGGATCGGCGCGATGGCGGCCTCTGCCTTCTCGAACGCGGAGATCGTGTCGTCACGGGTGTGCCGGGCGATCCAGTTGCCGACCGCCTCGTCGAGCTCGTCGCAGTGGTCGGCGCGGGTGGCGCCGGACGCGAACCACGGCTCGTCGACCAGTTCCGCACGGTCGACCAGACGCATCACCCGTTCGGCGATCGACTGGGCGGACGTGGACACGGCGACCCACTGACCGTCGGACGTGCGGTACGTATTGCGTGGCGCGTTGTTGCGCGAGCGGTTGCCAGTGCGTTCCTGGACGTATCCGAGCTGGTCGTACCAGAGCGGCTGCGGGCCCAGCACGGTCAGGATCGGCTCGATGATCGCCATGTCGACGACCTGCCCCTCCCCGGTGCGGTCCCGCCCGGCCAGCGCCGCCATCACGGCGTACGCGCTGGCGAGCGCCGCGATCGAGTCGGCGAGTCCGAAGGGCGGCAGGGTCGGCGGCCCGTCCGGCTCCCCGGTGATCGCGGCGAACCCGCTCATCGCCTCGGCGAGTGTGCCGAAACCGGGGCGGTGCGCGTACGGGCCGAACTGGCCGAAGCCGGTGACCCGGGTCAGCACCAGCCGCGGGTTGACGGCGTGCAGCTCCTCCCAGCCCATGCCCCACCGCTCCAGTGTCCCCGGCCGGAAGTTCTCGATGATCACGTCGGTGGACGCGGCCAGCCGCAGCAGGACGTCGCGCCCGCCGGGAGCGGAGAGGTCGAGGGTCAGATTGCGTTTGTTGCGGCCGAGCAGCTTCCACCACAGACCGATGCCGTCCTTCGCCGGGCCGTGCCCGCGCGACGGATCGGGCCTGCGTGGATGCTCGACCTTGATCACCTCGGCGCCGAAGTCGCCGAGCATGGTGGCCGCGAGGGGGCCCGCGAAGAGCGTGGCGAGGTCGAGGACCCGCAGACCGGTGAGGGGGGCTTCCCCGGGCGCGGTCATGCGGCGTCGATCTCGCTGCGGTACGGCATGGAGGTCGAGGCGCCAGGCTTCTGCACACAGAGTGCGGCGGCCGACGACGCCCAGGCCAGCGCCTCCGGAACGGAACGCCCCTCGCCGAGCGCCACGGCGAGCGTGCCGACGAAGGTGTCCCCGGCGCCGGTGGTGTCCACGGCGGTGACCTCGGGGGCGGGGAAGTGGACCTTCTCGGTGTCCCGGGACGCGTACAGGCAGCCCTTCGCGCCGAGCGTGATGACGACCTCGGGAACCTGCCGGAGCAGGATCTCCGCCGCCGCGTGGGGTTCAAAGTGCCCGGAGAGCGCGGCGGCCTCGTGCTCATTGGGAATCAACAGGTCGATGGCGTCGAGGAGTTGGTCCGGCAGGGGTTGCACGGGGGAGGGGGTGAGAATTGTCCGTACACCCTGAGCACGGGCGACTCGCGCCCCTTCCAGCACCGTGGACAGGGGCAGTTCCAGTTGCAGGAGCAGCAGGTCGGCGCCCGCGATGGCGGCCATTTCGCCGGGGCCGAGGGAGGTGACGGTGCCGTTGGCGCCGGGGATCACCACGATCGCGTTGCCGCCCGCGTCGTCGACGACGATGTGCGCGGTGCCGCTGGGGCCCTCGGCGGTGTGCAGCAGATCGGTGTCCACGCCCGCGTGTTCCAGTCCTGCCCGCAGTTGCGCCCCGTACGCGTCGTCACCGACCGCGCCGATCATCATCACGTCGCCGCCCGCGCGGGCGGCGGCGACGGCCTGGTTCGCGCCCTTGCCGCCGGGGACGGTGCGGAACTCCCGTCCGGTGACGGTCTCTCCGAGCTGCGGAGCCCGTGCGACGTATGCGACAAGGTCCATATTGGTGCTGCCGAGCACCGCGATGCCGGTCATGGGCGGCGTGCCTCCTCGTGGATGAGCCGGTAGGTCATTTCGGCGAGTGCGTCGAAGCCGATGGAGTCGAATCCTGGAACGGATGTGGCAAGCCGGTTCCCCAGCGGGGTGGTCCACCGGTCGGGCAGCGCCCCGGGCCGGCCGGCCAGCAGGCCGGTCAGCGAACCGGCGGTCGCACCGTTCGAGTCGGTGTCCCAACCACCCGCCACCGCACGGCAGATGGAGCCGGAGAAGTCGCCGTCGGCATGGGTGAGGGCGGCGGCGAGCAGCGCGGCGTTGGGCAGTACATGGACCCAGTGGTACGTGCCGAACTCGGCGTGCAGCCGGTCGACGACCTCGTCGAAGTCCTCCTCGCCGCGGGCCGCGTCGATACCGGTGCGGACCGCGTGCGCGAACCGCGAGCGGGGCGGCACGACGTGCAGACCGGCCGCCAGACAGCCGTGCACATCGGCGTCGCCGCCGCCCGCCTCGGCGAGCGCCGCGGCGGTGAACATCGCCCCGTACACACCGTTGCCGGTGTGCGTGAGGATCGCGTCCCGGTATGCCTGTTCGGCGGCGGCCGCCGGGTCGCCGGGGTGGGTCCAGCCGTGCACGTCGGCGCGGATCCGGGCGCCGATCCATTCCCGGAACGGGTTGCGGTGCCGGGCGGTGTCCGGCGGTTCGATGCCGTCGAGCAGATTGCGGTAGGCGACCCGCTCGGCGGTGAAGGTACGGCCCGCGGGGAGTTCGTCGAGCCAGAGCCGGGCGAGATCGGCGGTACGGAAGGACGGCCCGTACCGCTGGATCAGCAGCACGGTCAGGAGCGGGAAGTTGAGGTCGTCGTCCTCCGGCATCCCGTCGATGTTCTCGGCGAGCGAGGTGGGTGCGGAACGGCGGTTCCAGGGGTGGGCGGCAGCCAGTTCGGCGGACAGGCCCTTCGCGGTGAACCACGTGGTGAGCGGCCAGTTACCGGTGGCCCGGGCCAGCGCACGGATCCCCGCGAGGGGCAGCTTCTCGACAGGTTTGCCGAGCAGGCAGCCGGCCGCGCGCCCCAGCCACGCCGCCTCCAGCGGGGCCGTACCGGCCGGTGGAGGGTCCGTGCGGGGCACCGGCCAGTTCGGGCAGGCGGCCCGGATCGCGGCCAGATCCGTCGGCTCGTCGACATTCAACGGCGAGGTGAGCCCGTCGAGTTCGTCGAGCAGGCGTTCGGCGAGCGCGCGCAGGGCGGGTGGCGCGGGTTGCTTCGACGCGCCCGCGCGTTCCGGGGCGGGTGCGCCGCCCGCCGCGTACCACCGGCGTTCGATGTGCCGCGCGTCCCGGCCGTCCTCGGCCGCCTGGCGCAGCTCGTGCCCGATCAGGTCCTCGGGCTGCACCCAGGTGACCCGCACGGTCATGGCGTGCCCGCCAGCGTCGCGAACGCCGCCTCGTGCGCACGCCGCCGTGCGGTGTCCCGTACGAACACCTCGCGGGCGACGTCCGTCAGCGTCCGCGCCGGTGCGTGCAGATCGAGGCGGCTGGCCTCCGCGACCGTTTGCACCCAGGCGGCGGGGATCGCCGCTTCGCCGTGCAGCGCGCCCGCGAGCGCGCCGCTCATCGTGGCGATGGAGTCGCAGTCGCGACCGTAGTTCACCGATCCGAGTACCGCGTGCCGGTAGTCGCCGTCCGCGACGAGCAGCATCCCGAGGGCGATCGGGAGCTCCTCGACGGCGTGCAGCCGGGACGGTCGGCGGGCGCCGAGGGACGGGGCGCGGTAGTCGGGTCCGACGGTGTCGAAGGGGGCCACCGCGGCACGCAGCGGTTCCCGCGCCGTCTCGACGTCCTGGTGCCGGACGGCCACGTCGCACACAGCCTCGATGGCGCCCCGGGTTCCGTCCTTGGCGAGCGACAGGCAGGTGTCGACGACGGTGGCGGGCGTCGCGTCCGGGACGCAGGCGGCGGCGACGGCCGCCGCGAAGACCCCGGCCGCCTCTCTCCCGTACGACGACTGATGGGCGCCCGCGACGTCCAGCGCCTCGGCGTACGCGGCCTGCGGATGCGCGGCGTTGACCAGGCCGACCGGCGCCATGTACATCGCCGCCCCGCAGTTCACGATGTTCCCGGAGCCCGCCTCGCGCGGATCGACATGGCCGTAGTGGAGCCGGGCGACGATCCACTTCTCGGCGAGGAAGATCCGTTGCAGTGGCAGTGCCTCGGCCTGCAGTTCCGGAATCCAGCGAGGGTTCGCGATCAGCTCCGGTACGAGGTGGTCGGCCACGGAGTACGCGTCGAGGTGGTCCCGTACGGCGCCGTACACCCGTACCAGCGCATGGGTCATCAAGGTGTCGTCGGTGACGTGCCCGTCGCCCTTGTAGTACGGGGCGATGGGGCGGGCGGTGCGCCAGTGGTCGCCGTCCCACGGCCCGACGATGCCGGTGACCCGGCCGCCGTGGCGTTCGACGATCTGCTCGGCGGACCGGCCCTCGACCGGGCCGCCGAGCGCGTCGCCGACGGCGGCGCCGACGAGGGCGCCGGTGATCCGTTCATCGAGGGTGAGCGCGATGGGTGGTTTGCCCTCTGTGGGCGTCATGAGCTTCATGGGCGTCATGCCGGAATTGTCCACCCGGAGGGGTTGGTTCCGTGTCTGTCAGCAGCCCGGCGAGTTCCATCAGATCCGTGCCCGCGAGCCGGGGCAGCGCACACCCGGCGAGGGTGCGGCAGGCCTCGCGCCAGCCGTCCGGGACGGTGGCGATACCGCCGAGCGCGCCGGTCAGCGCACCGGCCAGGGCGGGCGCCGAGTCCGCGACCCGCGACAGGCAGGCCGCCGCCGGAATGGCCTGGGCGATCTCGCCGCGGGCGGCGGTGGCGAGGGCGAGCGCGACCGGCACGGTCTCGGCGGCGGCGATCCCGTAGCTGTACACATGATCGACGATCTGATGCTCCAGCACCGGCACGAGCGCGAAAGCACCCGCCGCCTCGCCGACGAAGTCCCGGGCGATCCGGACGGCGTGGGCGGCGTTGCGGGCGATCTCGGTACCGTCGGGGAGCTGGGCGAGTGCGGCGTTCACCGCGGTGTCGACATCGGCCCCGCCCAGCGCCTCGGCGATCGCGGAGGCCATCGCACGGGCACCGTGCACGCCGTCGCCGTCCTGGGTGTATCGGGCATCGAACTCGGCGAGTTCGGCGGCAGATCCGGGCTCGCCCGGGTGGACGACCGCCAGCACGGCGGCCCGAACACAGGCCGCGTCGTCGAAGTAGTGCGGATTGTCGTGGCCGGTGGCGGGCGGCCGCAGTCCGGCGGCGAGATTGCCGAGCCCGGCCCGGACCGAGATCCGGGCGCGCAGGGGGAGGACCGCCGACTCGACCTCCGGCGCCTGCGCGGCAGCCGCGGCGACCTCGGCGGCCAGCGCGTTCCAGGAGAGGTCGATGGCGGCCTGCATCCGGCGCTCCGGGGGGAGGCGGTGCAGTGACCCCACCTGGGAGGCGAGCACGGTTCCGGCGGCGAACGCGGCCCATTCGGCATCGTCCGACGGCCCGAGCCGCAGCGGCTCGGGCGGCTGGTTGAGGGCGATCGGCACGGGCAGGGTGGTGGTGGCGTTCTGCTCGGCGAAGGTGTCGAGCTCCCGGGTGAGACGCCGGGTCCACTCCGGCATCCGGGCCGCCCGGTGGCGCGCGGCGGGCCACCCCGCGGCGTCCCCCGAGGCGAGCCCGAGGAGCAGTCCCTCGATCCGGGCGCGGCGCCCCGGCACGGGCGGGGTGCGGAGGGAGACGGGGTCGCCGGCGCGGCGCGTGCCGCGTGCGGTGGTCATGACGCCACCACTGTCTGTTCGTCCGCGCCGCCGACTGCCCCGGCCGGCTCGCCGGCCTCGTCCATCCGGTCCGTCAAGTCCGCCTCGTCCGGTGTGAGCAGCTCCGCGATGTCCAGGACGTGGTAGCCCCGCATCGACGGCAGACAGCTGCCCCGGACCGGTCCGATCGCCTCGCCCCAGTTCCGCGGGATCGCGGACACCCCGTGCAACGCCCCGGCCAGTGCCCCCGCCACGGCCGCCGTCGTGTCCGCGTCGCGGCCCATGTTGACCGCGGTCAGTACCGCCGTACGGAAATCGCCGCGCGCCGCCGCGAAAGCGCCGAACGCCAGGCCGACTGCCTCCGGTGCCAGGTCCGTCCATGGATAGCCGCCGACCACCACCGCCGAGCGCACGGCCCGCTCCATGGTGAGGCGATCGGGATACGTGCGCTGGGCGGCCGCCACCGCGCGGCGCAGCGAACGCGCCGTCCAGGAGTCCATCGGTACGACGGACAGCGCGGCCGCGATCACGGACGCGACCCCCGCACCGACCATCGCCGCGGCCACTCCGGCCGCCACCGCCTGGCCGCCGTAGATGCCCTCCCCGTCGTGGCTGACCCGGCCGTCCACCGCGACCAGGCGCGCGGCCTCCGCGGGCCGGCCCGCCGCGAAGACGCCGAACGGCGCCGCCCGCATCGCGAGTCCGTCGCTCCAGGCGTGTCGGTGCTGGGCGGAGATCGGAGCGGCGAGACCCCGGCGCAGGTTCTCCAGCGTGCCGCGCTCGCTGAACCCGGCGCCGCGGAACGGTCCCTCGTCCAGGTCGGCGATCCACAGGTGCCAGGCCCGCTCGACATGGGTGACGGTCAGCGCCGAACCGTGCCGGGCGAGCAGCAGCCCGGAGAAGATCGCGTACTCGGTGTCGTCGGTGCCTGCCGGGTCGTCGCTGACGAAGCCCTCGATCCGGCCCCAGCGGCGGCGGATCTCGGACGGCCGCAGGTTCTCCGCCGGCGCGCCCAGGGCGTCACCCACGGCGAGACCCAGCAGCGCGCCGCGGGCCCGGTCGGCCCGGTCGAGGCGCTCGGCGTGGTGGGTGTGGTCCGCATGGGCTGCACGGCCCGTGCCGGGCGCGTCCGCGTCGTACCGCACGGCGTCCGCCGCACCACCCGGACCACCCGCACCGCCCGCGTCTGTTCCGCCCGCGCCCGTACGGCCCGTCCGCCGCTCTGCCGGATTACCCGCAATCGACTCCATCGCGTCGACCCTTCGCTCGTACCGAGCCAGTTCTCGTACCTGTCCGATCTGTGCCACGCGGGGACTCGACAAAGGCCGATTATCGTGACAAAAGGGCCAGTCGGATGACGGGAACCCACTCCTGAGCCAGGCCGTACTTACCTGGTCAGTGACCAGGTAAGTACGGCCTGGCTTGCTGGCGGGGGGCTCTTTTCGTGCGTACTTTCGATGCTGTTGAGGGGGCGGAGCGAGTGAATCCCGCTGCCGGAGAAGGGGAGAGCTGTGTCCATCATCGAGACCGACGCCGTCCTGCATGAGGCGCATCGCGACAACCACACCCACCGTGATGTGAACGGCGGCTGGTTGCGCCCGGCGGTCTTCGGCGCGATGGACGGACTCGTCTCCAACCTCGCGCTGATGACCGGCGTCGCGGGCGGCTCGGTGTCCCAGCAGACGCTCGTGATCACCGGTCTGGCGGGTCTGGCCGCCGGCGCGTTCTCCATGGCGGCCGGCGAGTACACCTCCGTCGCTTCGCAACGAGAGCTTGTCGAGGCCGAACTCGACGTCGAGCGGCGCGAATTGCGTAAGCACCCGATGGACGAGATGGAAGAGCTCGCCGCGCTGTACGAGTCCCGCGGTGTCGAGCCCGGACTCGCCCGCGAGGTCGCCCGGCAGCTGTCCCGTGATCCGGAGCAGGCCCTGGAGATACACGCCCGCGAGGAGCTCGGTATCGACCCGGCCGACCTGCCGTCGCCGCTCGTCGCCGCCGTGTCGTCGTTCGGTGCGTTCGCGCTGGGTGCGCTGCTGCCCGTACTGCCGTATCTGCTCGGAGCGCATGCCCTGTGGCCCGCGGTGCTGCTGGCGCTCGTCGGGCTCTTCGGCTGCGGCGCGGTGGTGGCCAGGGTGACGGCGCGCAGCTGGTGGTTCAGCGGGCTGCGGCAGCTGGTGCTCGGTGGTGCGGCCGCGGCGATCACGTATGGGCTGGGCACGGTGTTCGGCGTGGCCGTCGGCAGCTGAGGGCTGTCCCGTCGGGGATGGCGGGACAGCCCCGAGGGCCTCTCGTGTGGATCATGCCGGGCTCTCGAGGTCCGGCCCCATCCGCGCGGAAGGCCTGGCGGCGACGCGGGAGCGCGACCGGGCCCGCGTTCGCTGTTCTGTCCTCGATGTGTTCTTGAAAGCCGGACGGGCTCGATGGTGGCGCCTGTCCGGCATTCCGTGTGGACGGTCCGGGACGTGTGCGGGCATCATGCCCGTAACCTGGGCGCCATCCGTGTGACGTACGTCTTGGCTGTCGCCTCTGGGCGGAACCCTTCCGCGTACGTAAAATGAGTCTGTATGCAGGGCTGCACATAAGTAGCCGTTACTCGGCGGTTTCGATTCCTTTTCCGCCGGGCATGAGCCGTAGACACCGCAGGCAACGACGCCTGCTCTCTGCGGTCCCCCCGGGCGCCGATCTTCCGACTGCGACCCCACCCTCCACCGCTCCGCGAGCGGTGTCCGCATGTTGGAACGGACTATCCGCTTCTTGAGAAGCGCTCCATTATGTAACCTGCATGAAATTTCGCAGAGGGCCAACGTCGTCCCTCGGCACTGCATATGCCACGACGACGACGGGAGAGCCGATGCGTTCCGACGCCTGGTCGCCCATGGACGGTCGCCCCGCCCAGCAGGGGATGTACGACCCCCGTAACGAGCACGACGCCTGTGGCGTCGGGTTCGTGGCCACTCTGACCGGTGTGGCCGGCCATGAGCTGGTCGAGCAGGCGCTTACCGTGCTGCGCAACCTCGAACACCGCGGCGCCACCGGATCCGAGCCCGACTCGGGTGACGGCGCCGGAATCCTGCTCCAGGTGCCCGACACCTTCCTCCGTGAAGAGGTCCCCTTCGACCTCCCGGAGGCCGGTGCCTACGCCGTCGGTATCGCCTTCCTGCCCGCGGACGACTCGACCGAGGCCGTCCAGAAGCTCGAGAAGATCGCCGCCGAGGAGGGCCTCAAGGTCCTCGGCTGGCGCGAGGTCCCGGTCACCCCCGATTTCCTCGGCAACGGCGCCCGCGCCACCATGCCCGAGTTCCGGCAGCTCTTCGTTGCCGACGGCACGAGCGCCGGCATCGCCCTCGACCGCAAGGCCTTCGTGCTGCGCAAGCGCGCCGAGCGAGAGGCCGGGGTGTACTTCCCCTCGCTCTCCGCCCGCACGATCGTCTACAAGGGCATGCTCACCACCGGGCAGCTGGAGCCGTTCTTCCCGGACCTCTCCGACCACCGCTTCGCCACCACGGTCGCGCTGGTCCACTCGCGTTTCTCCACGAACACCTTCCCGAGCTGGCCGCTCGCCCACCCGTACCGCTTCGTCGCGCACAACGGCGAGATCAACACGGTCAAGGGCAACCGCAACTGGATGAAGGCCCGCGAGTCCCAGCTGGCGTCGAGCCTCTTCGGCAGCGAGCAGCTCGACCGGATCTTCCCCGTCTGCACCCCGGACGCCTCCGACTCCGCCTCCTTCGACGAGGTCCTGGAGCTGCTCCACCTCGGCGGTCGCTCGCTGCCGCACTCGGTGCTGATGATGGTCCCCGAGGCGTGGGAGAACCACGACTTCATGGACCCGGCCCGCCGCGCCTTCTACCAGTACCACTCCACGATGATGGAGCCCTGGGACGGCCCCGCCTGCGTCACCTTCACCGACGGCACCCAGGTCGGCGCGGTCCTCGACCGCAACGGTCTGCGCCCCGGCCGCTACTGGGTCACCGACGACGGCCTCGTCGTCCTCTCCTCCGAGGTCGGTGTCCTGGACATCGCCCCCGCGAAGGTCGTCCGCAAGGGCCGCCTGCAGCCCGGCAAGATGTTCCTCGTCGACACCGCCGAGGGCCGCATCATCGAGGACGACGAGATCAAGGCGGGCCTCGCCGCCGAGCAGCCGTACCAGGAGTGGCTGGAGACCGGCGAGATCGAGCTGGAGGATCTCCCCGAGCGCGAGCACATCGTGCACACGCACGCCTCCGTCACCCGCCGCCAGCAGACCTTCGGCTACACCGAGGAAGAGCTCCGCGTCATCCTCGCGCCGATGGCCCGCACCGCCGGCGAGCCGCTCGGCTCCATGGGCACGGACTCGCCGATCGCCGCCCTGTCCGAGCGCCCCAGGCTGCTCTTCGACTACTTCACCCAGCTGTTCGCGCAGGTCACGAACCCGCCGCTGGACGCCATCCGCGAGGAGCTGGTCACCTCGCTGCGCTCCACACTCGGCCCGCAGGGCAACCTGCTGGAGCCGGTCGCCGCGTCGTGCCGCAGCGTCACGCTGCCGTTCCCGGTGATCGACAACGACGAACTGGCCAAGCTGATACACATCAATGCCGACGGCGACATGCCGGGCATGAAGGCCGCCACGCTCTCCGGTCTCTACCGGGTCGGCGGCAGCGGTGAGGCCCTCGCCGCGCGGATCGAGCAGATCTGTACCGAGGTCGACGCCGCCATGGAGGACGGCGCCCGCCTGATCGTCCTGTCCGACCGGCACTCCGACGCCGAGCACGCGCCGATCCCGTCGCTGCTGCTCACCTCGGCCGTCCACCACCACCTCATCCGTACGAAGCAGCGCACCCAGGTGGGTCTGCTGGTCGAGGCCGGGGACGTCCGCGAGGTCCACCACGTCGCGCTGCTGATCGGTTACGGCGCTGCCGCGGTCAACCCGTACCTGGCGATGGAGTCCGTCGAGGACCTGGTCAGGGCCGGCACGTTCATCGAGGACATCGAGCCCGAGAAGGCCATCCGGAACCTGATCTACGCGCTCGGCAAGGGCGTCCTGAAGGTCATGTCCAAGATGGGCATCTCCACCGTCGCCTCCTACCGCGGCGCCCAGGTCTTCGAGGCCGTCGGCCTGGACGAGGCCTTCGTCGCGAAGTACTTCAACGGCACCGCCACCAAGATCGGCGGCGCCGGGCTCGACGTCGTCGCCAAGGAGGTCGCCGCCCGGCACGCCAAGGCGTACCCCGCCTCCGGCATCTCCGCCTCGCACCGCGCGCTGGAGATCGGCGGCGAGTACCAGTGGCGCCGCGAGGGCGAGCCGCACCTGTTCGACCCGGAGACGGTCTTCCGCCTCCAGCACGCCACGCGCAACAAGCGGTACGACATCTTCAAGAAGTACACGGACCGGGTGAACGAGCAGTCCGAGCGCCTGATGACGCTCCGCGGCCTGTTCGCCCTCAAGACAAATGAGAACGGTAAGTCGGACCGCGAGGCGATCCCGGTCGACGAGGTCGAGTCCGTCTCCGACATCGTCAAGCGGTTCTCGACCGGCGCCATGTCGTACGGCTCGATCTCCCGCGAGGCACACGAGACCCTCGCCATCGCCATGAACCAGCTGGGCGGCAAGTCCAACACCGGTGAGGGCGGCGAGGACGCCGACCGGCTGTACGACCCGGCGCGCCGGTCGTCCATCAAGCAGGTCGCCTCCGGCCGCTTCGGTGTCACCAGCGAGTACCTGGTCAACGCGGACGACATCCAGATCAAGATGGCGCAGGGTGCCAAGCCCGGCGAGGGCGGCCAACTGCCCGGCCACAAGGTCTACCCGTGGGTCGCCAGGACCCGGCACTCCACCCCGGGTGTCGGTCTGATCTCCCCGCCGCCGCACCACGACATCTACTCCATCGAGGACCTGGCTCAGCTGATCCACGACCTCAAGAACGCCAACCCGGCGGCCCGCATCCACGTGAAGCTGGTCTCCGAGGTCGGCGTCGGCACGGTCGCCGCAGGTGTCTCCAAGGCGCACGCGGACGTCGTCCTGATCTCCGGCCACGACGGCGGAACGGGTGCCTCCCCGCTCACCTCGCTGAAGCACGCGGGCGGCCCCTGGGAGCTCGGCCTCGCCGAGACCCAGCAGACCCTGCTGCTCAACGGTCTGCGCGACCGCATCGTCGTGCAGACCGACGGCCAGCTGAAGACCGGCCGCGACGTCGTCATCGCCGCGCTGCTCGGCGCCGAGGAGTTCGGTTTCGCGACCGCGCCGCTCGTCGTCTCCGGCTGCGTCATGATGCGCGTCTGCCACCTCGACACCTGCCCGGTCGGCATCGCCACCCAGAACCCGGTCCTGCGGAGTCGGTTCTCCGGCAAGGCCGAGTACGTCGTCAACTTCTTCGAGTTCATCGCCCAGGAAGTCCGCGAGCTCCTTGCCGAGCTCGGCTTCCGTACGATCGAAGAGGCCGTCGGCCACGCCGAGCTGCTGGACACCGACCGTGCGATCACGCACTGGAAGGCGCAGGGCCTCGACCTGGAGCCCCTGTTCTACGTCCCGGAGCTGCCCGAGGGCGCGGTCCGCCACCAGCTGACCGAGCAGGAGCACGGTCTCGCCAAGGCTCTCGACAACGAGCTGATCAAGCTCGCCGCCGACGCCCTGAACGCGGACAGTGCCGAGGCCGCCCAGCCGGTCCGGGCCCGGATCGCGATCCGGAACATCAACCGGACCGTCGGCACCATGCTCGGCCACGAGGTGACGAAGAAGTTCGGCGGCGCGGGTCTGCCGCAGGACACCATCGACATCACCTTCACCGGCTCCGCCGGTCAGTCGTTCGGCGCGTTCGTGCCGAGCGGTGTGACGCTGCGACTGGAGGGCGACGCCAACGACTACGTCGGCAAGGGCCTCTCCGGCGGCCGCGTCATCGTCCGCCCGGACCGCGGCGCCGACCACCTCGCCGAGTACTCCACCATCGCGGGCAACACCATCGCCTACGGTGCGACCGGCGGCGAGCTCTTCCTGCGCGGCCGCACCGGTGAGCGGTTCTGCGTCCGCAACTCCGGCGCGACGGTCGTCTCCGAGGGCGTGGGCGACCACGGCTGCGAGTACATGACCGGCGGTCACGCCGTCGTCCTCGGCGAGACCGGACGCAACTTCGCCGCCGGTATGTCGGGTGGTGTCGCCTACGTCGTCGACCTGGACCGCGACAACGTCAACGTCGGCAACCTCGGCGCGATCGAGGAACTCTCCGACAGCGACAAGCAGTGGCTGCACGACGTCGTGCGCCGCCACCAGGAGGAGACCGGCTCCACGGTCGCCGAGAAGCTGCTTGCCGAGTGGGACAGCGCCGACGGCGGTGTCTCCCGCTTCAGCAAGATCATCCCGTCCACCTACAAGGCAGTGCTCGCCGCCAAGGACGCCGCTGAGCTCGCCGGTCTCTCCGAGCAGGAGACCACCGAGAAGATGATGGAGGCGGCGACCAATGGCTGACCCCAAGGGCTTCATGACCACCGGGCGCGAGGTCGCCGAGACCCGCCCCGCGGGCGAGCGCGTCAAGGACTGGAACGAGGTCTACGTTCCGGGCTCGCTGCTCCCGATCATCAGCAAGCAGGCCGGCCGTTGCATGGACTGCGGCATCCCGTTCTGCCACAACGGCTGTCCGCTGGGGAACCTCATCCCCGAGTGGAACGACTACGCCTTCCGCGAGGACTGGACGGCCGCGTCCGAGCGCCTGCACGCCACGAACAACTTCCCGGAGTTCACCGGGCGGCTGTGCCCGGCTCCCTGTGAGTCGGCGTGCGTGCTCGGCATCAACCAGCCGGCCGTCACCATCAAGAACGTCGAGGTCTCGATCATCGACAAGGCGTGGGGCAGCGGCGACGTCACCCCGCAGCCGCCCGAGCGCCTCTCCGGAAAGACGGTCGCGGTCATCGGCTCGGGCCCGGCGGGTCTCGCCGCCGCCCAGCAGCTGACCCGGGCCGGTCACACGGTCGTCGTCTACGAGCGCGCGGACCGCATCGGAGGCCTTCTCCGGTACGGCATCCCCGAGTTCAAGATGGAGAAGTCGCACATCAACCGCCGCATCGAGCAGATGCGCGCGGAAGGCACCAAGTTCCGCACCGAGGTGGAGATCGGCAAGGACATCGACGCCGCCAAGCTCCGCCGCCGGTACGACTCCGTCGTCATCGCCGCCGGTGCCACCGTCTCCCGCGACCTGCCCGTCCCGGGCCGTGAGCTGAACGGCGTGCACTTCGCGATGGAGTACCTGCCGCTCGCCAACAAGGTGCAGGAGGGCGACCTGACGGTCTCCCCGATCAGCGCCGAGGGCAAGCACGTCGTCGTCATCGGCGGCGGCGACACCGGCGCCGACTGCGTCGGCACCGCCCACCGGCAGGGCGCGGCCTCCGTCACCCAACTGGAGATCATGCCCAAGCCGGGCGAGGAGCGCAGCGCCAACCAGCCGTGGCCGACCTTCCCGATGCTCTACAAGGTCACCTCGGCGCACGAGGAGGGCGGCGAGCGGGTCTACTCCGTCTCCACCACCCACTTCGAGGGCGACGAGGAGGGCAACGTCCAGGCGCTCCACCTCGTCGAGGTGGAGTTCAAGGACGGCAAGCTGGAGCAGAAGCCCGGCACCGAGCGGCGGATCCCCGCACAGCTCGTCACCCTGGCCATGGGCTTCACCGGCACCGACCAGGCCAACGGTCTGGTCCAGCAGTTCGGCCTGGAGCTCGACGAGCGCGGCAACGTGGCGCGCGACGGCGACTTCGCCACCAACGTCGGAGGTGTCTTCGTCGCCGGTGACGCGGGCCGCGGCCAGTCCCTCATCGTGTGGGCCATCGCCGAGGGCCGCTCCGCGGCGCGCGGGGTGGACCGCTTCCTGACCGGGGCCAGCGCACTGCCGGCTCCGATCCGCCCGACGGACCGTTCCCTGATGGTCTGAGCATCACTCCGACAGACGTCCCGTACAACGGCGTACGGAACTGAACGCGGCGCCTGCCCGTCCCCGACCGGACGATTCGGCAGGCGCCGCTGCGCGTCCGGGGGCCCGGGGACGTCCGGGCACGTCCGTACCGGTCTCGTGCCGGCCCCGTGCCGGCAGTCCGGAAGTCCGACACGGCACCGAGGACCGGCTGGAGACCGGGTTCCTCGTGTCTCCACGACGACCGGGTGCTCGGACGGCGTCGGTGCGGTGGCGATCAGCTTCCTCGTCCCGGGCCGCATCGTCCCGGAAGTGGCCGACGGCGGCGGAGAGCCGGCGGAATGCTCAGGCCGCGCCGCCGGTCAGCTGCGACGTCTTGAGGACCACCAGGGCGACCAGCACCACGAACACCAGGCCGCACGCGGCGAATTGCACGGCGGTACGGCGCTTCGCCGGGGCGTAGGCGAGTGCGGCCGTGACGAGGCCGCCCGTCAGCAGTCCGCCCAGGTGTCCCTGCCACGAGGTGAACCCCGCGGAGATCAGCATCCAGATCAGGAATCCGGCCAGGAACCGGTTGACCGCCTGCATGTCCCGGCCGAGGCGCCGGTTGATGACGTAGAACGCCGCCGCCAGGCCGAAGATCGCCCCCGAGGCGCCCACCGTGAGGGCGTCCGGCGCGACCAGGTACACCAGCACCGAGCCGCCCAGCGCGGACAGCAGGTACAGCGCGAGATACCGGCCCCGGCCCAGCTGCTCCTCGACGACGCGGCCCAGGTTCCACAGCCCGTACATGTTGAAGAGGATGTGCAGCACCCCGAACGGCAGCGCGCCGAACGACGCCTCGCCCGGCGGGAGATGAAGGAACGCTCCGGTCAGCAGCCGGTACCACTCGCCGTCCACCACACCGATCGCGTGGAGTCCGGGGAAGTCACCGTTCTCGTAGATGTACTGGCCGCCGTGGGGTCCGACCAGACCCGCGCCGAGCATTCCGAACCGGTCGACGATCCCGGGGCGCACCAACTCGCCCAGATACGCGAGGATGTTCAGGCCCATCAGTACGTACGTCACCACGGGCACCGCCGTCCTCGACACCGCACCGCCGAAGACCGTGCGCGCCTGTCGGATCGACCGCTGCCCCTCCTTCACGCACGCCACGCAGTGGTGGCCGACCGCGGCCTCACGCATGCAGTCCGGGCAGATGTAGCGGTCGCAGCGGGTGCAGCGCACATACGTCTCGTACGACGGATGGCGGTAGCAGGTGGTGGCAGCGGCCTCCATGGCCGGCTCCTTCACGGGGGGACGGTGGCGGGCGGCCGTTGGGGGTCGGCGGCGATCAACATAGCGAACGCGGGCCGCGCGGACGTGGCCGGGTGCGGTTATGACGCCGCGGCCGGTCCCCCACGGTGACGTAACCTCGTAACTCCCTTCTCAGGAACGGAGTCCGTATGGCCGGCATCAGCCTCCGCAAGGTCGAGGAGACGGCGCCCGCGCTCGTCAGCCTCTACAAGAGCGCCGGGGTCTCCCTGCAGAAGCACCGGCTCAGCGGAGAGCGTGCGGCCGTCTATCTCGTGCTCGACTACTCCGGCTCCATGAAGGAGTACTACAGGGACGGCAGCGTCCAGGCCCTCGCCGACCGGGTGCTCGGCCTGTCGGCGCACCTCGACGACGACGGCCGCGTACCCGTCGTCTTCTTCTCCACGGACATCGACGCCGTCACCGACATAGCCCTCGACGATCACCTCGGGCGCGTCGACCGGATCGTCGCCGGACTCGGACACATGGGGAAGACCAGCTACCACCTGGCCATGGACGCGGTCATCGACCACTACCTCGACAGCGGCTCGACCGCACCCGCGCTCGTCGTCTTCCAGACCGACGGCGGCCCGATCAACAAACTCGCGGCGGAGCGCTATCTCTGCAAGGCGGCGAAGCTGCCGCTGTTCTGGCAGTTCATCGGCTTCGGCAACAAGCGAAGTTCGCAGTTCAACTTCCTGCACAAGCTCGACGAACTGGCCGTGCCCGCGCGGCGCCCCGTCGACAACGCCGGCTTCTTCCACGCCGGACTCGATCCGCGGCAGGTTCCGGACTCCGAGCTGTACGACCGGCTCGTCGCCGAATTCCCCAACTGGCTGACCGCGGCCCGGGCGCAGGGGATCGTCAAGTGATGCCGCGGGTGCTGAGGGCGGCCGACCGTACGGCCGTGCCCTGGAAGAACGGCGGGGGAGTCACCCGGGAGATCGCCGCTTCCCCCGAGGGCGCACCGCTGGACGGCTTCGACTGGCGGGTCAGCCTCGCCGATGTGACCGTGGACGGACCGTTCTCCTCGTTTCCCGGGGTCGACCGCACGCTGACCGTGGTCGAGGGCGCCGGGATGGATCTCATGGTGGGTGGCGAGCACCACATCGTCGACGAGCAGTACTGGCCCCACGACTTCCCCGGAGACCTGGAGACGGACGGGCGGCTCCTCGGCGGCCCCGTCGTGAACCTCAATGTGATGTACCGCAGGGAACGTACGGCGGCGGAGGTCGCGGTCGTGCGCGGCACCCTTCGGCTGCATGCGCCGGAGGGGGGCACAGCCCTGGCCGTCGCACTGGAGGACGGTGCGGTGCTCGACGGACAGGGCATCGAACTCGACTGCTACGACGCGGTGTTGATGGAGGGTGCGGCACCCGTGGTGCTCCGTACCCAGGGCTGGGCGCTGGTGATCACCCTGTCGCCGGCCGGTGGGCACGGCTGTGCGACCTCGGGTACCCGGTAATGGTGGGTCCGCGCGGTCTTCGGCGGTCCGGACGGCATGGGCAGCCCCAGCCTCCGGGCGACCGGCAGCATGGTCGCACCGAAGTTCTCCACGGCCTGTGACGACTCCCACAGGTCGAAGAGCTCCACACCCGAATCGGTCGCGATGCAGACGCGGGAGAGGCAGCCGGCGAAGACGTCGCCGGGCAGCGCCCGGAGTTCCCTGTCGAGAGCGTCGTACTGGTCTGCCGTGACGCCCGACAAAGTGGCATGCACGAAGATCGCCATCGGATTTCACCTCGGGTCGCGGGAACAGTCCCTCCCCGCCGCCACGGTGACGGCCACGTGCCTCGTACAGCACACCACGATCATGGCGGTACGGCATCCGAACCAGTGATGGCCCGGAAATCCGGACAGAAGATGTCGGGATTCAAGAGTTCGATGGAACCATGACATCGAGTTCATGGGCAGCGTTCCGGGCGGCGGAGCCGGACTTCGCCGACTCCGTTCAGGCCCGCTTCGGACAGCACAAGCACCACATCCTGGCCACCCTCCGCAAGGACGGTTCACCGCGCGTGACCGGACTGGAAGTGAACTTCCGCTTCGGTGAACTCTGGCTCGGCATGATGCCGAACTCACGCAAGGCGCTGGACCTGCGGCGCGATCCTCGGTTCGCGATGCACGCGAATCCGGGGCCGGACGACACCATGGAGTACGCCGACGTCCGGGTCTCCGGCCACGCGGTGGAGGAGACCGACCCCGACGTCCTGGCCCGCTTCATCGGGGAGGTGAAGCCGCCGGAGCCCTTCCATCTCTTCCGCACGGAGCTGACGGAAGTGGTCAGCACGGGGGTGGAGAACGAGGATCTGGTCGTCCGGACCTGGCGCCCGGGCAAGCCGCTGCGCACGATCCACCGCGGGACGGACGACGGCACCCCGCGCGAGATCCTCTGACGCCCGAGGCGGTGACTGCCGGGCCGGACGGGCCCGGCAGTCAGCGAGCCACGGCCCGATGGCTGAGGCCGGAGCGACCGCCGGGCCCCCGGGCCCCTCACCCGCCCCGCCACCACCCGCTCCCGGCACACCCCGACGCCGTCGTCCCCAGCCTCGCCATGCACCCGCACCCGGTGAAGGTCACCTCCGCCGAACTCCTCGACGAACTGACCCGCAAGGAGGCGTTCGGCCGGTACGCCGAACCATGGGAGATCGCCAACGTGATCGTCTTCCTGGCCGGCGGCTACTCCTCGTACATGACGGGCGAAGTCGTCCCGGTCAGCAGCCAACACGCCTGACCGGCCGAACGTCGCGGGAGCCGGCGGGGCATCCGCCGGGCGGAGAATGGGCGGGTGCCTACCAAGAAGAAGCCCCAGGTGACCCCCTCGCCCGAGCGGCGCCGCGAACTCCTCGACACCGCCGCCGAGGTCTTTGCCGCGCAGGGATACAACGCCACCACCGTCCGCAGGATCGCGGACGAGGCCGGGATGCTCGCGGGCAGCCTCTACTACCACTTCGATTCCAAGGAATCGATGATCGACGAGATCCTCTCCACCTTCCTCACCGAACTCCGGGACGGGTACGACGCGGTGCTCGCCGCCGGACTCGGCCCCCGCGAGACCGTCGAGGCCCTCGTCACCGAGTCCTTCCGGGAGATCGACCGGCACCGCGCCGCCGTCGCCATCTACCAGAAGGAGTCCAAGCACCTCGCCACCCAGCCGCGCTTCGCCTATCTCGTCGACTCCCGGCAGAAGTTCGAGAAGGTCTGGCTCGGCACGCTGGAACGCGGCGTCGCCGCCGAGGTCTTCCGCGCCGACCTCGACATCCGGCTCACCTACCGGTTCGTCCGCGACACCGTCTGGGTCGCGGCCTCCTGGTACCGGCCGGGCGGACAGCACAGCCCCGAGGAGATCGCCCGCCAGTACCTCTCGATGGTCCTGGACGGCATCGCTCTGCGTACGTAACCCACATTCACGGACCTCTCAGGGAGCGGCAGTCATGACCGCGGCCTACATCGTCGAAGCGGTACGCAGCCCGGTCGGCCGGCGTGGGGGAGGCCTCGGGGCCGCTCACCCCGCCGACCTCGGCGCCCATGTGTTCAAGGCTCTCGTCGAGCGCACCGGCATCGAACCGGCGGCCGTCGGGACGTCGTCCTCGGCTGCCTCGACACCGTCGGACCGCAGGCCGACGACATCGCCCGGACCTGCTGGCTGGCGGCCGGACTCCCCGAAGAGGTCCCCGGCGGGCGAACGTGACGATCATCGAACGGCTGTGAACCGGTCGCCGACGAGGCTTCCGCAGGAGCCCGCCGACCGGCAGCGTGGCAAGATCCACCGCTGGTCTGCAGAACGTGCTACGGTGGTCCGGTTGCAGTTTTGGTACCCATGAACTTTATGTGCGCCTGACGGGAATGCTTCCTCAGGCGCATTATTGTTTTCCGGCTTTCTCCGGATGGGGCTCAATGCGGCGACTTGGAATTCGTAAAGTGCGGATTTCCGGCACTGCACCTCTTGAGGAGAATGACATGGCTACTGGAACCGTGAAGTGGTTCAACTCGGAAAAGGGCTTCGGCTTCATCGAGCAGGACGGCGGCGGCGCCGACGTCTTCGCCCACTACTCCAACATCGCCACCTCGGGCTTCCGTGAGCTCCAGGAGGGCCAGAAGGTCTCCTTCGACGTCACGCAGGGCCAGAAGGGCCCGCAGGCGGAGAACATCGTCCCGGCCTAATTGCCGCGACGCGTACCTCGCAGCCGGGGCCCGCACCGTGAAGGTGCGGGTCCCGGCTTGTGCTGTCCCGGGGAAGTGCGCCGAAAGTCGCATGCGTGTGAGCGCGCACGAACACACCGGCCGGAATTCACGAACATTCACCGAGAATTCACGAGCCGGTACGCACGCTCCGTAGAGCCCCCAGCAGTCTCCAGCAGTCCCCCGTAGTTCCCAGGAATCCCCAGGAGGGCAATTCCGTATGACCCGCTCCGAACGCCAGGACCGACCCGCCCGCACCCGCCCGCCGAGGGGGCGCGGCACGGCCCCGGCACAGGCAACCGCTAAGGGTTCCGGCAAGGGATCCGGCAAGGCGTCGCCCCGTCGCAGGGCCACGCCGCCGCAGGGCGAATTCGCCCTGCCCGAAACCATGACCCCCGCACTGCCCGCCGTCGAGGCGTTCGCCGAGCTGGACATGCCCGCCGCCCTGCTGAAAACCCTTGCCGCGCAGGGCGTCACCGATCCGTTCCCGATCCAGGGCGCCACCCTGCCGAACTCGCTCGCGGGCCGGGACATCCTCGGCCGCGGCCGCACCGGCTCCGGCAAGACCCTGGCCTTCGGCCTCGCGCTCCTCGCCCGCACCGCCGGACGCCGCTCCGAGCCGCGCGCTCCGCTGGCACTCGTCCTCGTCCCGACCCGCGAGCTCGCCCAGCAGGTCACCGACGCGCTGACGCCGTACGCGACGTCCGTGAACCTGCGGCTCGCCACCGTCGTAGGCGGCATGTCGATCAGCAAGCAGGCCGGCACGCTGCGCCGCGGCGCCGAGGTGCTCGTCGCCACGCCGGGCCGGCTGAAGGACCTCATCGAGCGCGGCGACGCCCGCCTCGACCAGGTGTCCATCACCGTTCTCGACGAGGCCGACCAGATGGCCGACATGGGCTTCATGCCCCAGGTCGTCGGGCTGCTCAAGCAGGTCGAGCCGGACGGTCAGCGGATGCTGTTCTCCGCGACCCTGGACAAGAACATCGACCGGCTCGTCAAGATGTTCCTGACCGACCCGGTCGTGCACTCGGTCGACCCGTCCGCGGGCGCCGTCACCACCATGGAGCACCACGTGCTGCATGTGGCCGACGAGACCGACAAGAAGGCGATCGCCACCAGGATCGCGGCCCGCGACGGCCGCGTGATCATGTTCGTGGACACCAAGCGCGCCGCCGACCGCTTCGCCAAGCGGCTGCTGGCCAGCGGTGTACGGGCTGCCGCGCTGCACGGCGGGCGTTCCCAGCCGCAGCGCAACCGGACGCTCGACCAGTTCAAGAACGGTCAGGTCACCGCACTCGTCGCGACGAACGTGGCCGCCCGCGGCATCCATGTCGACGACCTCGACCTGGTCGTGAACGTGGACCCGCCGACGGACCACAAGGACTACCTCCACCGCGGCGGTCGCACGGCGCGGGCCGGGGAGTCGGGCAGCGTCGTCACCCTGGTGCTGCCGGAGGAGAAGCGGGAGATGACCCGGCTGATGGCCGACGCGGGCATCGCGCCGCGAACCACCCGGATCAAGTCCAGTGACGAGGAACTCACCCGGATCACCGGGGCGCGCGAGCCGTCCGGCATCGCGGTCGTCGTCGAGGTTCCCCAGCCGACCCAGCCGAAGCCGCGCACGCGGTCGGGCGGGGCGGGTGGAGCCGGAGGCGGCGCGCCGTTCCGTTCCGGCACCCGAGGCCGGGGCCGGCGCGGTGGGTCCGGCGCCGGAAGCGGAGCCGGGGCCGGGGCCACGCAGGGTGGCGGCGCGCGGACCGGCGGGGCGAGCCGCGGCAACGGTTCGGGCGCGTCCTCGGGGCGTGCGGGAGGCTCCGGGCGAAGCAACGGCAGCGCGGCCCCGCGGGGTCGCAGGGCGGCGTAGCAGCGTACGAGGTGCGGTGACCGGTCGACCCGGTCACCGCACCGAACCCCGTTCGGGGGTAGCCGGACAGGCTGGATCCAACCGCCTGTCCGGCTTTTTCGTTCCGTATCGTGGAGCGGCCCCCGAGCGGACCTGGCACCCCGCCCCTACACCCGCGACAGTCCCCTCAGCACCTCCCGCCTCCTCCATCACCCGTTCCACCAGTTCCGCAGAGCTCGGAAGATCCTCGATCAGCCCCGCCACCTGGCCCGACGCCATCACGCCCAGATCCGTCCGGCCGTCGACCATCGACGCCTTCAGGAGCATCGGCGTGTTCGCCGCCGGCAGCACCTGGCTCCACGACAGGTCCTTGCCGTGCTTCATCGCCATGCCGTCGCGCACCGTCCGGGACCAGCTCAGCCCCGAGATCCGCCCGAAGCCCGCCGCCCGGCGCACCGCCTGGGCCGGCGCCCTGGCGCGGCCCGCGTTCCCCAGCGCGGTGGCCATCTCCGTACGCAGCATCCGGTGCGGCAGCCCGTCCACCGCCGTCGTGACCGTGACGTCCTCGACGCCCGCCGCCTCAATCCCCCTGCCCGAGCCGGACCTGGTCAACCGGATGGCCGAGGACGCCGCGGCACGCTCCCTGTGCGTCCACTGCAACGCGTGCATGCCGACCATCTGCTCGGGCACCCGCTGCCCACGCGTGACCGCGCCGCTCACGGCAGGCGCGGACAGATCCGTTCCAGACGCTCCCTGACCGGGCCGTCCGTCAGGTACGCCACCGCGTCGACCGCCACCGACCGCGCATAACTGTCCGGCTCCGAGGCCCGCAGAAGCCGCTCCAACGCCGTTACCGCCCGCGCATCCTGACGGCGCGCCAGGCCCTGTGCCGCCTCCGCGACCGTGTCCGGATCCGCGTCGTCCAGCCGCTCCGCCAGCGCCGCGCGGAGCACCGGCGTGTCCGCGTCCAGCGCGGCCAGCGCCGTCGTCGCCCAGTCCCGCACCTCCGCATCGGTGTCCCGGCTCAGCCCCACCAATGCCGCGACCCCCTCCGCATGGTCACCGGACACCAGGTCGAACAGTGCCAGCGTCACCGCACGGCGTACCACCCGCTCCGGATTCCGCGCATGCCGCAGCACCTCCGGCAGGGCCACCGGGTCGCCATGGTGCCCCAGCCCCAGCACCGCCGACTGGATCAGCTCCGTATCCGTCGCCTCCCGCGCCAGCTCCCGCAGCAGCGGCAACGAACGGGCGGCAAAAGGCTTCGACCCGGTGTGGAAACCGAGCTGGGCCAGCACATCCGCCCCGAACGCCTGCCGCAACGGATCACCGTCGCTCGCGCACCACGCGGCGCCCGCCTGGAACGTCTCCTCGTCGCCCCGCCGCCAGAGCACCTCGACCGCCTCGTGCCAGTTGTCCAGCTCCGGGTTCCCGCCGCGCAGCGCCCGCGCCGCCAGCTCCGCGTACGGCGTCCGCAGACCCAGCTCCCCCTCCAGGACCGTGGCGATCGCACCGTGCCCCGTCTGCTGCTCCTGCCCCGCGAACGGCTCCCCGTCCCGCACCACTTCGACGGCCACCGTCTCCCCGCCGTCCACCGGCGTACGGCGCACCACCACCTCCGGCCCGTCCCCGTACATCTCCCGAAGCGCGCACCGCATCTCCTCCTCCACATCCAGCGCATGCATCCGGCGCGCCTCCCGCAGCGCCTCCTCCAGCGCGCCGGCCCGCGCACCCGCCCCGTGCCCCAGCAGCGCCCGTACCGTCTCCAGCGACCCGCGCCGCACCGCGAACATCAGCGGCGGTTCATGTCCCGGCCCCGGTCCCGGCAGATCGGGATCCGCACCACGGGCGAGCAGCACCTCCGCGGTCCGCGCATGACCCAGACCCACCGCCCACCGCAGCGCCGTGAATCCGAACTGCTCCCGCAGATCCGGTTGAGCCCCGGCCGCCAGCAGCGCCTCGACGACCTCCGTGTGCCCGCCGCACGCCGCCCCGCAGATCGGCAGATCGCCCGCCTCGGGACCGCACGCCCGGTCCGGATCGGCGCCCGCCGCCAGCAGCAGCCGCACCACACCCGGCCGGTCCGACACCGCCGCCAGATAGAGCGCCGTCGCACCGTTCTCGTCGACCGACTCGGCGGGCACCCCCGCACGCAGCAGCCGCACGATGGCGTCCTCACCCTCGTACAGGGCCTCGAACAGATTCCGGGTGTCCGTAATCGGATCTTCTGTCACCCATCGACTCTACGACGGAGGGCTCCGACGGGCTCAGGTATTGCAGTCCAGCACCGTGCGGCACAACCCGCACCGCGCGCGCACCCGGCCACGGACCGGTACCCGGATGCGCTGGTGGCAGGTCGGGCAGGCGAACGAGACCCGCCAACCCCCCGGACCCCCCTCGAACCCGTACGGGACACCAGGGGTCGCGGCGGCCCCCGCATGGTCCTGGGCATACCGCCGGTCCTTCGCGTAACGGTGCCGGCCGGCCCAGCCCGCCGCCGTCAGCGGAGGCTGCTGGGCGTCCCGCAACGCCAGCGCCCGCCCCTTCACGTACGCCGTATACGCCTGCGGACTCGTGAACCACGGCGACGGATCCTCGTCGAACACCAGCGCCCGCTTGGCCAGCACGTACCCGAACTCCTCCGGAGTGAGATAGCCGAGCTTCTGACTGGAGGCGGCGTCCTCCCGGAACGCGTCGAGCAGCAGCCAGCCCGCCCCCAGATACGCCGCCGCCGTGTCGGTCAGGATCTCGTTGTCCCGCGTACCGCGGAACTCCAGACCCAGGCGGTGCAACAGCACATGCATCACCTCGTGCGACAGCGCTGCACCGATGTCCCTGCGATGAGTGCGGAAGCGGTCGTTGAGCTCAATGAAGTACTCGGGCCCCGCCGCGAGTTCGACGCTTCCCGCATGCTCCATCGCCCGGAACGCGACGATCACGCGGGCATCCGGCAGATGCAGATGCCGGACCATCGCCCGCGCCACGCGCTGCGCCCCCAGATGCAGATCGTCCTCGTCGGAGAAGGCCGCTTCGGCGGGCAGCAGGCTCGGGGCGTAACTGCGCACACCGTCGTACGACAGCCTCCGGTACAGCGCCGTGATCGCGGACCGGACGGTGTCCAGATGAGGGAAGCCATGGACCACCGGGCTGCCGTTCGTCACGTCCGCACCCCCCATCCGTGACGCTCAACCGACTTCCACTGTAAGCGGATGCGGGCGTGACAGGGGCGAGGACAGCCCCGTACACCGTTCGCGATCTTGACCGGAATGCAGACCTTGTGAGGGCTGCGAGCGCTTCCCGATGATCCGGCTCATCCATCGACCTGCTCACCCTGAAGATCGCCACCAACACCACGTACAACACCGGCACCTTCACCATCGCAGACTGGGGCGCCGCCACCGAAGGCGGCGGCCGGCAGCGCTACCTGCTGAAGGCCACCGTCCCCTACGTCTCCGACGCCGACTGCCAGAACGCATACGGCAGCGACCTCGTACCCGGCGACGAGATCTGCGCCGGACACCTCGACACCGGCGGCGTCGACACCTGCCAGGGCGACTCCGGCGGCCCCGTGTTCCGCAAGGACAGCGCCGGAGCCTGGATCCAGGTCGGCATCGTCAGCTGGGGCCAGGGCTGCGCCGAACCCGGCCACCCCGGGGTGTACAGCGAGGGGTCGACCTTCGCCGCGAACGTCGCCTCCGCGGCAGCCACACTCTGACGCCCCGGCCCGCCCCACCGCATCAACCCTGAGCACCCCCGGGTGTGCCCGTCCGGACGGGCACACCCGGACCCAGCTCCACCCACGGATCCCCGGCGCCCTCCACCTCCAGCACCCACACCTCGTTGACGCCCTCCCGCAGCACCGGACCCGGTACATACAGCGTCCGCTGCGGACCCGCCGACCAGTACCGGCCCAGACAGAAACCGTTCACCCAGACGAACCCGCGCGTCCAGCCCGGAAGTTCGAGCCCCGCGTGATCCGGAAGACCCGCGTGCCCCGGAGCCCCCGCCTCGAACGAACCCCGGTACAGCCCGGCACGACCCCTCTCGGCGACGGCCCCGAACGGCACGGCGTCCACCGCGCCCGGCTCCTCGAAAGCGGCCAGCCGCAGCGCCCGCGCGGACACCCCGTGCAGATACTGCCGCTCGTGCCGGACGCCGCCCGTGATGCCCTTCGGCTCACCCAGCCGCGGCCCGTAATTGACCCGGCCCAGCGACTCCACCCACAGCTCGACCCACGCGGGCCCGGCCACCGGCTCGTCGAGGGTGGCGTTCTCGCCGCTCAGCACGCCTTCCCGGACCCCGTTCACATACACCACCGCCCGGTCCCGGAGCCCGGACACACCCAGTGCGTACGGGCGTCGCGAACCCGGAACGGCGACCTCGTACCGCACCAGGCCCCGGTCCACGCCCAGCTCCTCGAACGTCGGCGGAACACCGGACTCCGCCCGCTCCGGGTCGCCCAGCACCTCCAGCACCACAGACAGCGGCGCCCACCCGGTCAGCTCCGCCCGCACCGGCGCCGCGAGCCCGGACGGCTCCGGCGGAAGCTCCGGAAGCGGACCGCCCGAGAACTCCGCCAGGATCTTCCGGAACAGCCAGAACTTCTCCGTCGGCCGCCCGTACTCGTCGATCGGCGCATCGTAGTCGTACGACGTCACCGTCGGCTGGAGATCCTGATCCTGCACCGGACCCGAGCGGTTCGCCCCCGCCCAGCCCGCAAAATTCGTCCCCCCGTGCGCCATGTAGATGTTCACCGACGCCCCGCACTCCAGAATCTCCCGCAACGCCTCCGCGGCCTCCGCCGGATCCCGTACCACCGGCGCGGCACCCCAGTGCTCGAACCAGCCGCACCAGAACTCCATACACATCAGCGGACCCTCCGGCTGATGCCGGCGCAGCACTTCGAACGCCTCACGCGCCCCCGAGCCGAAATTCGCCGTCGCCAGCAACCCCGGCACGGAACCACCTGTCAGCATGTGGTCCTCCGGCCCGTCCGACGTGAACAGCGGCACACCCACCCCGTGCCCGCGCAGCACCTCCGCCAGCCGCCCCAGATAGACCTGATCGGTGCCGTAGCTCCCGTACTCGTTCTCCACCTGAACCATGACCACCGGGCCGCCGCGGTCGATCTGCCGCTCCACCACCTGCGGCAACAACTCGGCGAACCACTGCTCGACCGCCTCCAGATACCCGGCATCACGCGTCCGCACCCGCCGCCCGAACCGGCCCGTCACCCACGCGGGCAACCCGCCGTTCTCCCACTCGGCACAGATGTACGGACCCGGGCGCACGATCGCCCACAGCCCCGCCCGGTGCGCCGCATCCAGGAACCGGCCGAGCGCCGCCACCTCCCGGAACACCCCGGGCTCCGGCTCATGCAGATTCCACGGGACGTACGTCTCCACACAGTTCAGACCCATCGCCCGCAGCATCGACAGCCGGTGATCCCACTGCACCTCATGCACCCGGAAATAGTGCAGCGCCCCCGACAGCAGGCGCACGGGCTTCCCGTCGAGCCGGAAATGGTCGTCCCCCACGGTGAAATCAGCCATCGTGCTTGTACTCTCCTGTTGCGCCGGTCCCACCCCCGGGCCCGCACACCCCGGGTCCGCACAGCGGCACGCACCACGGAGCGGGCGAACCCGGGAGGAATGTTCCATCCACCCTCGCCCCTGGCGTGCGGCCGGTCCATGGACAAAGATCACTGCTGTTTGGACACAATGCGCAGATCACCGCGGCAGCCCGAGCCGAAGCGAACCTGGCAGAGTCGAGCCCGGCCGAGCCGAGCGGAGGAACGAAAGCCGATGTCGACGTACCACACCTGGATGCGATTCTTCACGCCCAGCCCGCTCCACCACCGGCTCGGCCTCGTCTGCCTGGGCGTCGGCCTGCAACACGGCGCCCTGCCCACGGTCGGGCCCCGCACCCTCGACCATCACGTCGCCGTCGTCATCAACTCCGGCAGCGGCTGGTTCGGGGGTGCCGACGGCCGCCGCACACCCGTCACCGCCCCCAGCCTCATCTGGCTCACCCCCGGCACCCCGCACCACTACGGCGCCGACCCCGGCACGGGCTGGGACGAAGCCTTCGTCGACTTCACCGGCCCCGCCACCACCACCTACACCGAACTCGGCTACATCGAACCCGACCGCCCGCTCGTCCCCCTCGCCGACACCGCAGGACCACGCGCCGCCGTCAGCCGCATGGTCCGCGCCGCCAGACGCGGCAACCCCCTCCTCGAAGTCGAGACCGGCGCCGCCGTCCACGAACTCCTCGTCGCCCTGCGCCGCGCCCGCGCCGACGTCAGCCCCGACGGCGACCCCGTCCTCCAGGCCCTCGCCCGCGACGCGTTCCAGCCCCTCTCCGTCGCCGAACACGCGGCCCGCCACAGCATGACCCCCGCCGAACTGCGCACCGCCGTACGCCGTGGCGCCGGCTGCAGCCCCAAGGACTACCTCCTCGGCATCCGCCTCGGCCGAGCCAAAGAACTCCTCGCCGCAACCGATCTGCCCGTCGCCGCCGTCGCCCGCCGCGTCGGCTACGACGACCCCGCCTACTTCTCCCGCCTCTTCGCCCGCCGCGTCGGCACCGCCCCCGTCCGCTTCCGCGAACAACAGGGCCGCGCCGTGCCCGGCGGCTGGAGCGACCAGATCCCCGACCCCGAACACCCACCGACGATCACCGCGTGGACCCCGGGCGTCTAAGCTCGACGACCATGACCACGAGCGACATCGACGAGTCCGTACGCGCGGAACTGAACCGGCTCCGCGAGAGCATCGACAACATCGACGCTGCTGTTGTCCACATGCTCGCCGAGCGCTTCAAGTGCACCCAGCAGGTCGGCCATCTCAAGGCGAACCACAAACTGCCCCCGGCCGACCCGGCCCGCGAAACCGAACAGATCGCCCGCCTGCGCCGGCTCGCCGAGAACGCGAAACTCGACCCCGCCTTCGCCGAGAAGCTCCTGAACTTCATCATCGCCGAGGTGATCAGGCACCATGAGCGGATCGCCGGTGACCCCCCGACCGGCGAAACGGCCTCCGAGAACTGAACCCCTGCGTACTGCGCCGTACGGCCGGCAGAGCGCCTGCCTTGAGCCCGGCCGGGCCGAGGCCGCCATTACTGCAGCCGCGCTGAACCGCCGCTCGTAGAACCATTCACTTGTGGTGACACGTCGAGGTGGGGCAGGTTCGCCGGCATGGGATCCGACTCACCCCGGCGAGCTCCCGACTTCCGCACCCTCTTCTCCGCGGCCGTCCTCAGCCGGCTCGGCACCGACGCCGGATACGTCGCCGTCCCCCTGATCGCCGTCGAGGCGCCGGACGCGAACCCCGGCCAGGTCGGCGCCCTGGCCACGCTCAGCACCCTCGCCTTACTCCTCATCGGTCTCCCCGCCGGGGCATGGGACCGGAGGCACCGGCGACGGGTACTGATTGCGGACTACCCGGTGCAGGTCAGGCAGCCGGGCGCCACCGAATGTGAACTCCTGGAGATCACCGACGCCGCACCGGTACTGGTCGCTCATCAGCTCGCCCACAACCGGGACGGCCGTCCTCTCGAACTGACGCCGGTCGTCTACCGCGGCGACCGCTACCACTTCCGGGCCTCCATCACGTCCTGAGCCGGCGACGTTCACGGAGATCACCCACTCCACGAAGCCCTGACGAACATCAGTCAGGTACGAACACGCAGCGAGGGCCGCGACCTCAAGGCCGCGGCCCTCGCTTCCGTGCCGCTACAGCGAGTGTCCGAGGGGGTAGGCCTCCCCCGGAGTCACGCTTCGGGTTGACCGCTCGCGACTACAGGTTCCGCACCCGGATGTTGCGGAACTCGATCAGGTCGTTGTTGCCGTGGTTCTGCAACCCCACGTACCCGCTGAGGAACTGACGCAGGTCCGTGGGCGGGTCACCCGCCCGGGACGACGACTTGCCGGGCGTGTTGTCGAACTCGTTGATCACCACGCCGTTGCGGATGATCGTGTAGTGCTGCCCGACCGCGCGGATCTCATAGTCGTTCCACTGGCCCTTCGGGGTCACCCCCGCCTTGTCCAGGCCCACCGGCTTGAAGTTGTACACCGAGCCGGTCTTCTGGGCCTCGCCCGTGGCCCCGTCGTAGATCTGGATCTCCTGACCGCAGTAGATGGCGACCCACTCGGGGGCGGTGCGAGCCGAACCGACCGTCCCGCAACTGCCGGCCGGGCGGTCGGCCAGCGGCGTCCGCGGGTCCGGGAACCGGATGAAGACCCCGCTGTTGGCGTTGCCGGTACCCGGAGCCACGTCCCGGAACTGGAGCCGGACCGAGAAGTCTCCGAGCTCCTGCTTGGCGTACCACAGCATGCCCATACCGCCGGAGCTGCGCATGGTGCCGTCGGGCAGGAGCGAGAACTTCCCAGCACCCGCCTGCCGCCAGTCGGCGAGGCTCGCCGCGGTCCCGTCGAAGAGGGGCTGGTACCCGGCGACCTTGCCGATCTTGCTCTGCGCCGCCGCCTTGCTGATCGCCGCCGACTCGCGGTTGTCGAGGACGTCCTCCTTGCGGAGGTCGTTGACCACGGCGTTGACGTGGCTGACGAACTCGCCGTGGTTCGGCCAGGACGCCTCGTCGTCGATCAGGTCGTTGACGGTGCAGCCGCCGCCCGCGCGGTGGTTGGCCACGCCGGTGTCGGTGTCGAGCAGCTTGACGGTCGGACGGGCGTCGGGCGCGGGGCAGCCGGCCTCGGCGTCCAACGTCGCGGTGGCCTTCTCGCCGTCGGCGTAGGTGACCGTCACCTTCGCGTGGTACGTGCCGTAGTCGGCGTAGGTGTGCGTGGGGTTGGCCTCGTGCGACGGCGCGCTGCCGTCACCGAAGTCCCACTCCCAGGCCACACCGCCGGCCTTGGCACCGGAGAACGCCACCGTCTTGGGCTTGCTCTGGGTGATGACGCGCGCCCCGGCGTCCTGCGGCTTCGGGGTGGCCGGGCCACCCTTGTAGGCGATGCGGATGAGCTTCTGGTTGGAGTGCAGGCTGAAGAAACCGCCCGCGTAGTCGAGCATGTACAGCGCGCCGTCGGGACCGAACTTGGCGTCCATCCAGCTCTGCAGCTGGGTCGAGCCGCTGCCGGGCGCGATGATGCTGCGCAGGTCCTCGCCGAAGGCCGGCGCGCCCGCGTCCTTGACCCGGTCGGGGTCGACGGTCACCGCGACCCGGTTGTTGGAGTTGGACTCGTCACCGATGAACCACTTGTCCTCCCAGTACGTCGGCCAGGCGACGCCGCTCTTGGTGTCCACCTGGGAGCGGTGGTAGGTCGGACCGGACATGATGGCCTGGCCGCCGCCCTTGAGGTACGGCTGGGTGTAGGTGGCCTCGCTGTCGACGTAGCTCGGGACACCGCTGCCGTCGGAGCGCTTGGGGAAGACCGGGCCGCCGCCCTGGGGCGAGTACCAGATCATGTTGTCGCGGGCCGGCGGGATGTCCACCAGGCCGGTGTTGCGCGGCGACTCGTTCTTGAGGTGGTCGCAGTCGTACCAGCCGGTGAGCACATTGGCGTCGGTGTTGCTGCGGTCGCGGTACGGCTGCTTGTTGCCCATGCAGTACGGCCAGCCCTGGTTGCCCGCGGAGGTGATGATCGTGGCCGTCTCGTACTTGGCCGGGCCCAGCTCGGGGCTCGGGGCTCCCGCGTCCGGCCCGACCCAGCCGGCGTTCAGCCAGTTGTGCACCGGGTCGATGGAGAGCCGTGCGATGTTGCGGACACCCATCACATAGATCTCGGGGCGGGTCTTGGCCGTGCCCGGCGGGAAGAGGTTGCCCTTGGGGATGGTGTAGGTGCCGTCGGCCTCGGGGTGGATGCGGATGATCTTGCCGTTGAGGTCGTTGGTGTTGCCGGAGGTGCGGCGGGCGTCCTGGAAGGAGAGACCCTTGTAGTCCTGGGTCCAGTTGTTCCCGGAGTAGCCGCTGGAGCCGCCGGAGGAGTTGCTGTCACCGGAGCCGATGTAGAGGTTGCCGTCCTTGTCGAAGGACATGCCGCCACCGGCGTGGCAGCAGCTGTGGATCTGGGTGTCCCAGTGCAGCAGGTCCTTGCGGGTGCCCTGGTCGATGGACTCGGTCGCGAAGTCGTAGGTCAGCCGGGAGACCGTCCGCTCGCCGATCCGCTTGTCGCGGTCGATCGACTCGTGCGGCATCCAGTAGATGTAGATCCACCCGTTCTTCTCGAACTTCGGGTCGAGGGTGACGCCTACGAGGCCTTCCTCGTTCTTGACCAGCTCGTCACCGCTGCCCCGGTTGCCCATCACATCGAGTGTGGTGAGCAGCTTGACCTTCTTGGTCTTGGGGTCCCACTGGTGGATGGTGCCGCAGCCCAGGCCGACCTTGGGGTCGTTCCAGGAGCTGATCGGGCCGGACGGGCAGGCGGCCTTGCCGATGTAGAAGGCCTTGCCGTCGGGGGCCATGGTCAGTCCGTGCGGCTCACCGATCTGGTCGAGCTGCCCCGCCTGGTTCTGGGCGGTCAGCCGCTCGGTCGTGTAGTTGGACGCGATGGTCGCCTGACAGTCACCGCGGACCATACCGGTGGTCCACTCGATGGCGCCGAGGAGGTGGCTCTGGAACTTCGTGTCGGTGGTGTAGCTCTCCTCGGTGCGGCCCATGCCGGTGTAGAAGGACCGACCGCCGTCGTAGTCCCGGCACCACGAGATCGGGTGGAACGGGCCGTTGGCGCTGAGCCCCGGCTTGTACTTCCCCTCCTCGACCTGGGCAATGGTGTGGACCTTGCCGATCGGGTTGGGGTCCCAGTTGATCCACTGGTCGGATCGGGTCCAGTTGAGCGGCAGGCCCTTGTTGGCAGGGTGCTGACGGTCCGTCACATCGACGACGGCCTGCTGGACCTTGGTATCCTGCGGGGGCGTCGGGTTGGCGCTGAAGAGCCGCAGCTCGGCCAGCTGGATCAGCGGCTCACCGCTGTTGGCGGTGATCTCCAGCCGGTAGTGCTGGTAGGCCGTGCTGTTGGTGAACTGGAACTGCCTGGTCTGGAACCGCGACGAGAAGGTCTCGCCGGTCCGGGTGTCCAGGGTCTTCCAGGCCTCGCCGTCCGTCGATCCCTGCAGCTTCCAGTCCTTCGGGTCCCGTCCCGTGAAGTCGTTGGCGGAGGTCAACGCGTAGTTGACCACCGCGACGGGCTTGTCCAGCTTCATGGTGACCCAGCCGGTCGGCGTACGGGCCAGCCACTTGGTGTCGTTCTTGCCGTCGAACAGCTTGTCCTTGGTCTCGTTCGGCGGGTTGTCCCCGTTGACCGCGCTGTCGACGACCTTCTCGGGGTCGGGGAGGCCCAGAGCCGGGCGGGTGCCGATCAGCCCGGTGAACCAGGAGGAGTCGGACTGGGCCCGGGCGGCGTCGTGGACGCCGACGAAGCCGCCGCCGTTGTTGATGTACGACTGGAACGCGGCTTCCTGCTCGGCGTTGAGCGTCACGCCGTCGGCCGACAGGAACACCACCCCTCGGTACTTGGCGAGGTCGGCCGTGTTGAACACGCTCGCGTCCTCGGACTCGACGACCTTGAACCCGTTCTTCTCGCCGAGGTTCTCGATCGCCGCCGTGGCCTTGTTGACCGGGTCGTCCTGCTTGGCGGCCGGTCCGTGGAAGACCAGGACGTTCACCTGGGTGTCGGTGGCGGCGCCCTGGTCCTGGCTGACGCTTTCGACGGGTGGCTGCGCCTGTGCCTGCACGGCCGGCAGCCCGGACAGCCCCACCGTCAGTGCGGCGCTCGACAGCAGAACGACCGCGCGGCGCCAGGGCCACGCGTGACGAGAGGTCCCCGCAGGACGTGACGGCGGCGATCCGCGTCGTCTCGACAGGGCGAACCGGTCTCTCTTGCCCATGTTTGCTCCTTGACTCGATCCGGAAACGGAAGAGTGATCAGGGGATGGAGCGAGGGCTGCCGCGGGAGCCCTGTCCGGTGTGCGCCGGGCGGGGCGGCTTTCGGCGGGCGGTCACGCTGCCCGGGAAGGAGGGGTGCCGGAGCAGGAAGGCTCCTCCGGTCCTGGCGGGCGAGGACCGACCGGCGGCAGGCTGGTACACGCCCGTCAGGCCGTCAGGCAGGCCTGACGGGCGTGGCTTCGGGGGCGGAGTCCGCATCAGGACCCCGCCGTTGCCTTCTAGTGGTGGGGCATGCCGCCGGGGACCGTGCCGTCGGCCTCGGTCACGAGGAAGATCCCGGCCATGCCCATGTCCGCGTGGCTCTGGACGTGACAGTGGTACATCCAGGCACCCGCGCCGACCCGTGCACCCGCGATCACCTGGAACCCGAAGGAGTCCGCGGGGCCGACGGTCTTGGTGTCGATGACCCGGCTCACGTCCTGCGGACCCTGCAGGATCCCGGTGCGGTTGTCCACCCAGCGGTGCCCGTGCACATGGAAGGTGTGGAAGAAGTCCCCGTGGGTGATCACGATGAACTCCACCCGCTCGCCGCGGACGGCCTTGAAGGTGGGAGTGTCGTGGTGGGCCTTGTTGTTGATCGTCATGTCGTTGAACACGACCGTGAACTGCTTGTCGGGCAGCACGTCGCCCTTGCGGCGCACGATCACGGGGCCGTACAGGCCCTTCTTGAGGCCGCCCGTGCCGTGTTCGGTCCCTACGTTGTGATCGTGATAGTGCCAGTAGCCGGCGCTGCCGGCCTCCCACGTCCCGTCGTGGTTCGGTCCCGGGGCGTGGGTGCGCCAGACATAGGTCCGCCGGCCGCCCGGCTCGACGACGCTGTCGTTCATCTTGGTGCCGTCGCTGGCGACGTCGTAGTCCACGCCGTGCACGTGCAGACTCGCGGCGACGCCGAGGTTGTTGACGACCTCGATGTGCATCGTGTCGCCCTCGGTCAGCTCGATGAGGGGGCCGGGAATCGACGCCTGACCGGGCTCCAGGCCGTAGCCCATCTGCCCGTTCGGCAGGTTCTCCATGTACAGCGTCAGCTCGCGGACGGTGCCCTTGTCGCTTCCTTTACCGCTTCCTTCACCGGGCTTGTCCTTCGGGGCGGCGGCGGTGGCGCCGAGCACCGTGGGCACGACCGCTGCGGCGGCCGCGCCGGTGGCGAACGCTCTCCGGGAGAAGAAGCGTCTCGTGCCTGCGCCTGAGTCGGTCATCGCTCTCCAATCCTCGAAACGCGAAGGTGCCCGAAGGCGTTTCGTGGTCGTGGTGTGAGCCGCCGCCGACGGCAGCTGTCCCGTCACGGCGGTACGCGGTGGTGCGCCGGGCGTTCGGCCCCGCGAGGCAGGCGGGGCGGTCGTCGGACCGGACTCCGGTGGAGACGGTCCGACTTGGCCGGACCCCGGTGGAAGCGGTCCGGCTTGGCTCGATGTGCCGGCTACGGCCGGGATCGGATCGGTTGGGCGAAGGGGATTCGCCTCGGGACCTGGACACCGTAGCGGGCACGCATCCAGTTTTTCCAGACTCAGGTCAAAGTTGGTTGGATTCTCGTCATAGGTCTTGGCGGATCGTCAAAAGACCCGCTAACTTCCCATCGTTGCCGCATGGTAAAGAGGTTGCGTGAACCCCACCCGCGGGTTTGCGGTGCCAGCGGTCTCGCAGCGACAGGGGCGGATGCCGCCTGTGCGTGAGTGACGGCGGCCCCCGCCGTCGTCGCGCGCGGGCGATCAACCGCAGCGCGGCACTCGCCCCGTTCCGTCCAGGGCGCCGGTCCGGTGAGCGGAGTACTCGCGTCTCGAACGCGCTCATCCCGGCGGCTGATTGTCCACCCGGCGGAACCGCGAGTCCTGCGCGGTGCCGCACAAGCGAATTCCCGAAAGGTGCAGCGGTGTTCAGAAGACTGCTCCATGCCCAGACGGATCCGCCCCCCTCAAGATCCGCGCTACGTGACCGATTCAGCGCGCATCCGGTGCTGATGGCGCTGATGGCCGTTGTCTTCACGACTTTCGCATTGGCCGTTCCGGCCGCCTACGCGGCGGTGAATCGCGCGGAGGAGACCGCAGCGACCCAGGTGCTCACCTGGACGGCCGGCGACGATTACATGAAGTACACGTCAGCCCCCACCACCGCGGTGGCGGGCAAGGCGACCATTGTGTTCGAGAGCAGCGCGGCGACCGGCAACACGACGGGGTTGACGCACACCCTGACGTTCGACGCCTCGAACCCCGACTACAACAACGACGTCAGCCTCAACATCCTGGCGAGCCCCTTCGACTCCGAGGGAGGCAGGCACACGGCCGAAGTCACCCTCACACCTGGCGTCTACCGCTACTTCTGCGCGATGCCGGGCCACCAGATGATGTCGGGTGAACTCATCGTCACCGCCGCGCCCGGCGACGACACCACTGCGCCGGACACGTCAGCGACAGTGTCCGGAACCAAGGATTCCGCCGGAAACTACGTGTCGGGCGCGACCGTCACGGTGACCGCTTCGGACGCGGAGTCGGGCGTGGCTGGAATCGAGTATTCGCTCGATGGTGCGTC
>NZ_JBFAJH010000006.1:203729-263769 GCF_040655115.1 Streptomyces atratus
GAGTCGGGCGTGGCTGGAATCGAGTATTCGCTCGATGGTGCGTCATACGGCGCCTATACGGCGCCGGTTGCGGTGAGCGGTGTGGGCCGGCACACGCTGACCTACCGGGCGACTGACAAGGCAGGTAACACCTCGCCGGTGAAATCGGTCGACTTCACCGTCGTGGCGGCTCCGCCCGAGGACAGGACGCCGCCGCAGGTGTCGGCCTCCGTCTCCGGCACGAAGGACGACTCCGGTGACTACGTCGGCAGTGCGACGGTGACGGTGACGGCTTCGGACACGGGGTCGGGTGTGGCCGGGATCGAGTACTCCCTCGACGGCGGCCCCTACCTGCAGTACTCCGCACCGGTGGTGATCGACAGAGCCGGGACACACACCTTGCTCTATCGGGCCACCGACAAGGCCGGCAACACGGCCACGCCGCAGTCGCTGTCCCTCACCATCGTCGACAGCACGCCGCCGACCGACTGTCCTGAAAGGGACGACCGCTCCACCGTGTTCCTCGGCTCGATCAACACTGGTGTCCCGAACCGCGTCACGACCAACGGCTGCACGGTCAACGAGCTGATCGAGGATCACCGGGCCTGGAAGAACCACGGCGCGTTCGTGTCCCACGTCGGGGAGATCGTCACGACGCTGCGGAAGGAAGGGGTCCTCGACCAGCGGGAGGCTGCCCTGATCAAGAAGGCGGCCGGCCAGTCCGACGTCGGCATGCCGAACCACGGTCCCACCGGTCGCTGAGTCACGGCCGGGCACCGGTCGCTGAGTCACGGCCGGGCGGTGACGCCGCCTGAGCCGTGTGCCTCGGCCGGCTGCGGCAGCGGCCCGCCGAGCGAACCGGACAGCGCACCAGAACCGATGGGGTGGAGAGCTGGACGGCTCCACCCCATCGGGCCTGGCCGCCTCTGCAAGAGCCTGGGCGGCAACGAGACTGTGCTGCTTCGAGCCGACTTTTTCCATCTGCCGATGAAAGTCCTGTGACTCGGCGCACACGTTTCTTTTGCCGTCGACGGCACGGTGCTACGGTCCGGTGGAAGTCGCGCCCCCAAGCACCGGGCATGCGAGCGGCTCTGACCACGACGGGGGCGCCGTGAGGAGTACGACGGTTCGACCGGCCAATATGCATCAGGCCCGGCTGCTCCGCCTCCTGCGCGACCTCGGCCCGCAGTCCCGGGTCGCCCTGGGGGACCTGGTCGAGCTGTCGCGCTCCAAGCTCGCGTTCGAGATCGACCGGCTGCTGGAAACGGGTCTGGTCGTCCCGGACGGCCTCGCCGCCTCCCGCGGCGGCCGCCGCTCGCACAACGTCCGGGTCGCCCCGTCGCTGCGGTTCCTCGGCGTGGACATCGGCGCCACCTCCGTGGACGTCGCGGTCACCAACGCCGAGTTGGAGATCCTCGGCCACGTGGCCGAGCCGCTGGACGTGCGCGACGGCCCGGTCGCGGTCTTCGAGCGGGTGCTGGCGTTGGTCCGCAAACTGCGCGAGGCGACGTCGGCGGAACACTTCGACGGTGCCGGGATCGGCGTGCCGGGACCTGTCCGGTTCCCGGAGGGGGTCCCCGTCGCGCCGCCGATCATGCCCGGGTGGAACGGCTTCCCCGTCCGCGAGGCGATGAGCCAGGAGCTCGGTTGCCCCGTTCTCGTCGACAACGACGTGAACCTGATGGCACTGGGCGAGCAGCAGGCCGGCGTCGCCCGGTCCGTACGTGACTTCTTGTGCGTGAAGCTCGGGACCGGCATCGGCTGCGGCATCGTCGTCGGCGGCGAGGTCCACCGCGGTATCACCGGCAGTGCCGGCGACATCGGTCACATCCAGGTGGACCCGGACGGGCCGCGGTGCGCCTGCGGCAACACCGGTTGCCTGGAGGCCTACTTCGGAGGGAACGCCCTCGTACGTGACGCGACCGCGTTCGCCCAGTCCGGCCGCTCGACGGATCTGGCCGGACGGCTCGCATCGGCCGGGAGGCTGACCCCCGAGGACGTGTCGGCCGCCGCGAGCGCCGGGGACGCCGCGGCCCTGGATCTGATCCGCTGGGGAGGCAACCGTACCGGTCAGGTCATCGCCGGCCTGGTCAGCTTCTTCAACCCCGGCCTGGTGGTCATCGGAGGAGGGCTCACCGGACTGGGCCACAACCTCCTGGCGAGCATCCGCACCCAGGTCTACCGCCAGTCGCTGCCGTTGGCGACCGGCAACCTGCCGATCGTGCTCGGCGAACTCGGCCAGGTCGCCGGCGTCGTCGGCGCCGCCCGGCTGATCAGCAACAACATCTTCTCGCCGGCCTGACGCCTCGATACGCGGCCGGAACCCGTGCTGAGGCGGAACCCGCGCTGAGGCGGCCCCGTGCGGAGACAGACCCGCGACGTACCGCGCCTTGAAAGTGGGGCCGCCCGGAGCGCTACTGAATCCTGCGTTCCGCCCCGGCCCGTGCCCGCTCACGCAGGACGAACTTCTGGATCCTGCCGGTGGAGGTTTTGGACAGCTCCCCGAACACCACGTGCTCGGGGGCCTTGAAGCGGGCCGGCCGGACCCGTACGCCCTGCGCGCTGACCCCCACCGCCCTGGCGCGGCCCCGTCGGCAGGGCCACCACGGATCCGTTCGCCGAGGCGGCGGCGAAGGCCGAGAAGGAGCCGCGCACCCGTGCCCGGCCGCCGACCGGAGCCCCACCGTGATCGAGCGGGGGAGATTTCGGTCATGTCCTCCTGACACCGATCCACGCCGACAGCGCAGGGGTTCACAACTGCTGAGCAAGCACATCGTTGTGGCGAGCATGGACACGATGGGGTGAACGGCGCGACGAGCTGCGGGCATGCCCCGCGGGGTGTGCGTAACGTTCTCGGTGCGATCCGGGACGCCGGGTGTGGCGTCAGCAGTCGGGGCCCCCGTATCACCAGCGAGATGGTTCGGGGCCTCCCCGTCGCCTCCGGCCACACCCATATGGCCGGGTCGTAGGGATTCCGCCCGCCCGGGACGGACCGCATACGGGATATGCGTCGCCGACCGGGACGCGAAAGCGGAGGACCAGTGCGCCCAAGACCGTTCGGGGCGTGCCGGTGAGCCAGGACTCACTCCTGCTCACTGCCCAGGAACGGTATCGTCCCGCCCGTGACCGAATCCCGCACACAGGTGACGAGGAAGATCGTCCTGATGATGTCGGTGTCCCTCGACGGATTCATCGAGGGACCCGACCGCGACATCGGCTGGCACCTCGTCGACGACGAACTGCACCACCACTTCAACGAACAGCTCAGCACCATGGGCGGCTTCCTCACCGGACGCGTCACCCACGAGCTCATGGCGGACTTCTGGCCGACCGCCGACGCCGACCCCGCCAACGACGGACCCGTCGCGGACTACGCCCGAATCTGGCGGGACATGCCCAAAACCGTGTTCTCCCGGACCCTGAAAACCACCGACTGGAACACCACCGTCCTCCGCGAGGTCGACCCCGAACAGATCCGGGCACTCACCGCACAGCCCGGCGGCGACCTGGCCCTCGGCGGCGCCGGTCTCGCAGCGGCCTTCCGCCGGCACGACCTGATCGACGAATACCGGATCTACGTACACCCCGTACTCATCGGACGCGGCACACCCCTGTTCCAGGCATCCGACACCAGAACCGGCCTCCGCCTCGCCGGGACCCGCACCTTCGGCAACGGAGTCGTCCTCCTCCACCACCGGCGCACCGACCCCACCCAGCCGGAAACCACCCCAGGACACTGACCCCGCGGACCCGCCTCGTGGAACCGCTCCGTGCATCCACTCCCACGAACCCGCCCCACAGCGCCCGCCCCGCGCACACACCCCACCCGCACGCCCGCGCGCACACCCCGGCTCAGCCCTGCGAGAACCCACCTGTGCACCCCCCACCCCATGCGGCAGAGTGGATCCATGTCCGTACTGACGCGCGACGAAGCGCAGACCCGAGCCCAATTTCTCGACGTGGACCGGTACACGATCGACCTCGATCTGACCACGGGAGAAGACACCTTCGACTCCCGCACCGTCATCCAATTCACCGCACTCGCGGCCGGAGACACCTTCGTCGAACTCAAGCCCGCCACCCTGCGCTCCATCACCCTCGACGGACAGCCCCTCGACCCCGCCGACCTCACCGAGAACCGGTTCCCCCTCACCGCACTCACCCCCGGCGCACACGAACTCCGCATCGACGCCGCCATGCGCTACTCCCGCACCGGCGAAGGCATGCACCGCTTCACCGACCCCACCGACGGCGAGACCTACGTCTACACCCAGCTCTTCATGGAAGACGTCCAACGCGTCTTCGCCGCATTCGACCAGCCCGACCTCAAGTCCGTCTTCGCCCTCACCGTCACCGCGCCCGAAAACTGGACCGTCCTCGGCAACGGCATCGCCGAACACACCGGTAACGGCCAGTGGACCATCGCCCCCACCCCCCTGATCTCCACCTACCTCGTCGCCGTCGCCGCCGGCCCCTGGCACTCCGTCACCACGCAGCACGCCGGCCTGCCCTTCGGCATCCACTGCCGCCGCTCCCTCGCCCCCCACCTCGACGCCGACGCCGACGAAATCCTCGACATCACCCGCGCCTGCTTCGACCGCTTCCACGAAAAATTCGACGAGCCCTACCCCTTCGACTCCTACGACCAGGCATTCGTCCCCGAATTCAACGCCGGCGCCATGGAGAACCCCGGACTCGTCACCTTCCGCGACGAATTCATCTACCGCTCCGCCGTCACCGACACCGAACGCCAGACCCGCGGCATGGTCATCGCCCACGAAATGGCCCACATGTGGTTCGGCGACCTCGTCACCCTCGCCTGGTGGGACGACATCTGGCTCAACGAGTCATTCGCCGAATACATGGGCTACCAGACCCTCGCCGAAGCCACCCGCTTCACCGACACCTGGGTCGACTTCGGCGTCGCCCGCAAGGGCTGGGGATACGACGCCGACCAGCGCCCCACCACCCACCCCGTCGCCCCCGACCCCGCAGCCGTCCCCGACACCGCATCCGCGATGCTCAACTTCGACGGCATCTCCTACGCCAAGGGCGCATCCGCCCTCCGCCAGCTCGTCACCTGGCTCGGCGAAAAAGACTTCCTCGCAGGCATCAACACCCACTTCGCCCGCCACAAATTCGGCAACGCCACCCTCGCCGACTTCATCGACAACCTCGCATCGGCCACCGACCGCGACGTCCACGCCTGGGCCGACCAATGGCTCCGCACCACCGGAGTCGACACCCTCACCCCCCACGTCGAAGAAACCGGCAACAGCTGGTCCCTCACCGTCGACCACCACGGCACCCGCCCCCACCGCATCGCCGTCGGCGCCTACGACCACACCCTCGACACCCAGCCAGGCCCCGACCAGCTCGTCCTCCGCGACCGCTTCGAACTCGACATCCCCCAGGACGGCACCCCCAGCACCCACCCCGGCCGCCGCCCCGCCCTCCTCGTCCTCAACGACAGCGACCTCACCTACGCCAAGATCCGCCCCGACGCCCCCTCCTGGAACACCGTCGTCAGCAGCCTCTCCGGCATCCCCGACGCACTCACCCGCGCCGTCATCTGGAACACCGCCCGCGACATGGTCCGCGACGGCGAACTCGACCCCACCACCTACCTCGAAACCGCCCGCGCCCACCTCCCGTACGAAACCGACCTCGCCCTCCTCCAAGGCGTCCTCGCCTTCGCCGGCACCCAGATCACCGCACGCTACGTCACCCCCGAAAACCGCCCCGCAGCCCTCGCCACCGTCACCGCCCTCTGCCGCGACCTCATCCGCCGCACAGAAGACGGCACCAACCCCGGCCTCCGCCTCACCGCCGTACGCCACCTCATCGACGCCGCCACCCAACCCGACACCATCCAGACCTGGCTCACCGACGGCACCGTCCCCGGTGGACCCGAACTCGACCCCGAACTCCGCTGGCGCATCCTCACCCGCCTCGCCACCCTCGGCGCCACCGACGAAGCCACCATCGCCACCGAACTCGACAACGACCCCAGCGCCACCGGACAGGAAGGCGCCGCCCGCTGCCGCGCCGCCCTCCCCACCCCCGAAGCCAAAGCCGCCGCCTGGGACGCCCTGTTCAACGACGACACCCTCTCCAACTACCTCTTCACCGCCACCGCACAAGGCTTCTGGCAAGCCGAACAAACCGACCTCACCAGCGACTACGTCCCCCGCTACTACCCCGACGCCACCCAACTCGCCACCCGCCGGGGCCCCGCCATCGCCGAAGCCGCAGGACGCCACGCCTTCCCCAACTACGCCATCACCGCCGACAACCTCCACCTCGGCGAACAAGCACTGAGCGGCAACACCCTCACCCCCGCCCTGCGCCGCAGGCTCGCCGACCAGATCGACGACCTCCGCCGCGCCCTCGCCATACGCAACGCCCACTGACCCCACAACCCCGCACCACACCCACAACCACACACCACACCACCCGTGCCCGGCCCACCCTCACCACGGAGGGGAAGCCGGGCACACCCATACCACCACCGCCCACCACCACCACCCCCACAGCCACCATCCGTCCCCCTTTCGAGTTCAGATCACCCAGTCACCGGCCGCGCCACCAGAAACCCGGACAAGCTGACACGTCCACCCACGCGCGCCCGAAGGACCCCACCACCATGCCCACCCCACCCCTCGCCGGAGGCACCACCGGCCCCGCCGCCCTACGCCCCCTCCTGGACACCGTCCTCACCGCACTCCACGACGGAGCCCAACAACGCCACGGCCCCCTCCCCGCCGGCGGACCCCAAACCGTCACCGACCACATACACCACGCCACCCACCCCCTCATCCCCGACCACGGCACCGGCCCCCACCACGCCCTGCGCACCCTCATCACCGCACTCACCCAAGGCGCCGCAGACCCCGCACACCCCCACTGCACCGCCCACCTCCACACCCCACCCCTCGCCCTCGCCGCAGCCGCCGACCTCGCCGCCTCCGCCCTCAACCCCTCCATGGACTCCTGGGACCAAGCACCCGCAGCCTCAACCCTCGAAACCGACACCACCAACGCACTCGCCGCCGAGATCTACCCCCACCAACCCCACCCCGACGCCCTCATCACCACCGGCGGCACCGAAGCCAACCAACTCGCCCTCCTCCTCGCCCGTGAACGCCACGGCCCCGTACAGACCCTCACCGGCGCCAACGCCCACCACAGCATCACCCGCGCCGCCTGGCTCCTCGGCCTCCCCGAACCCCACACCATCCCCGCCCCCACCGGAGTCATCGACCTCACCGCACTCGAAGAAGCCCTCACCCGGCTCCACAGCCCCCACCGTGCCCTCTTCGTCACCGCCACCGCAGGCACCACCGACACCGGCCAGATCGACCCCCTCGACGACATCGCCGACCTCTGCACCACCCACGGCGCCGAACTCCACATCGACGCCGCCTACGGCGGACCACTCCTCTTCAGCCCCACCCACCGCACCAAAATCCACGGCCTCGACCGCGCCCACAGCGTCACCCTCGACCTCCACAAACTCGGCTGGCAACCCGCATCAGCCGGCATCCTCGCCGTCCCCGACCACCACCACCTCCACCCGCTCCACCACCACGCCCCCTACCTCAACGCCCACGACGACACCGAAGCCGGCCTCCCCGACCTCCTCGGCCGCTCACTGCGCACCACCCGCCGACCCGACGCACTCAAAATCGCCGTCACCCTCCAAGCCCTTGGCCGCACCGGACTCGCCGACCTCATCGACCACACCATCAACACCGCCCACCAACTCGCCGACCTCATCACCCACAACCCCACCCTCGACCTCTACCAACCACCCACCATCACCACCGTCCTCTTCCGCCCCACCGACGCAACCGACCACACCGTCGCCACCATCCGCCGCACCCTCCTCACCACCGGCCAAGCCGTCCTCGGCCGCGCCCACGCCGACAACCGCCTCTGGCTCAAAGCCACCCTCCTCAACCCCCACACCACCCGCCACGACCTCCAAACCCTCCTCGACCTCATCACCCACCTCACCCACACAGTCCAGAAAGGCAACCCACCCCGATGACCGACCGACCCACCCCCGACCCCGGCCAGCCACACGACCTCGTCGGCATCGGCATCGGCCCCTTCAACCTCTCCCTCGCCGCCCTCGCCCACGGCATCCACCCCCTCGCCGCGACCTTCTACGAACAACGCCCCGCCTTCCACTGGCACCCCGGACTCCTCATCGACGGCTCCAGCCTCCAAGTCCCCTTCCTCGCCGACCTCGTCACCCTCGCCGACCCCACAAGCCCCTGGAGCTTCCTCAACTACCTACGCAGCCGCGACCGCCTCTTCCCCTTCTACTTCGCCGAGCGCTTCCACATCCAACGCGCCGAATACGACGCGTACTGCCGCTGGGTCACCGACCAACTCCCCGGACTCCACTTCAGCCACCAAGTCGACGCCATCCGCTGGAACCCCGAACGCACCCTCTACGAAGTCGACTTCACCCAACTCGACACCGACGGCGAAGCCGAAGCCCTCGGCCGCGCCTACACCCGCCACATCGCCCTCGGCATCGGCACCGAACCCTTCATCCCCGAACCCCTCAAACCCCTCGCCGAAGCCGAATCCGTCCCCGTCATCCACTCCGCCGACTACCTCCACCACCGCGAACAACTCCTCCAAGCCGAACACATCACCGTCATCGGCTCCGGCCAATCAGGCGCCGAAATCTTCCTCGACCTCCTCCGCGCCCGCCCCGCCGGACACGAAAAACTCCACTGGCTCGCCCGCACCGGCGCCTTCGCCCCCATGGAGTACTCAAAACTCGGCCTCGAACACTTCACCCCCGACTACAGCCGCTACTTCCACGCACTCCCCGAATCCGTACGCGACGAACTCATCCCCCACCAATGGCAACTCCACAAAGGCATCGACGCCGACACCATCGCCGCCATCCACGACGAGCTCTACCGCCGCACCCTCCACGGCGGCTGGCCCGACACCACCCTCACCCCCGGCGTCCACGTACGCACCGCAGGCCGCCTCGCCGGCACCCGCGTCGAACTCCACCTCGAACACACCCAACAGAACACCCGCACCCACCTCACCACCGACGCCGTCATCCTCGCCACGGGCTACCGCGAACGCCCCCTCGACCGCCTCCTCACCGGCCTCACCCCCCACATCCGCCGCGACACCGCCGGACGACCCCGCATCGACGACCAATTCCGCCTCGAACTCGACCCCACCGTCACCGGCAACATCTACGTACAGAACGCCGAACGCCACACCCACGGCGTCGGAGCCCCCGACCTCGGACTCGCCGCCTGGCGCAGCGCCACCATCCTCAACAACCTCACCCGAACCAACGCCTACCCCCTCCCACAACGCACCGCCTTCACCACCTTCGGCCTCACCCCCCAGAACACCCCCCACATCCCCCACCAGCACCCCGCCCTCATCCCGCTCGCCCGAGGCAACTGACACCCCACAGACAAAAAAGCGGCCGCCCCCTCAAAGAGGAGACGGCCGCCACACCCACCCAACCGCTGGTGCCGTGAGGGGCACTAGAACACCGGCACACCATCCCGCGTCAGCCGCCAGTCCACCGAAGCGAACTGCGCACCATCCACCGAACCCTTCGCCTGCACCCAGCCAATGATCGTGTTCCGGATCTCCTCCGAATTCGCCCACAGCTGCTTCGCACCCGGCACATGCGGGAAGTTACCCCCACCGCTCGCCCGATAATTGTTCACCGCCAGCACGAACTCCGCCGCCGGATCGATCGCCCTGCCCTCGAACGACAGATTCACAATCCGCGAACCATTCGGCTTCGCAATATCGATCTCATACGTCAGGCCCGACACCGCGTCATAGTTGTAGTCCGGCGTGTTGCCCGCATTCGTCAACTTCGCCGTATCCACCGGAACGCCCGCCGCCGTCTGCACGTAATACCGCGCCGAGAACTCCAGATAATCCTTGATCTGCGCACCCGTCAGCAACCGCGCCTCAAGCGTGTTCTCGAACGGATACAACCCCGCCGCATCCTTGATCGTCACATTCCCCGCCGGGATCTGCGCCGTACGAGAGAAACACGACGCCTGCGACAGCACGGGCAACGCCGCATACGCGCCACCCGCCAGAGCCGCCTTCACCGTCTCCGCCTGAACCACATTGATCAGATCAATGATCGGCTCGTCCTTCCAGGCCGCCTCCGCCGTCGTCATCGCCGCCGTCGACGTACCGATCACCTGATTGACGTACGCCACAACCTTCTTGTGCTCATCCGCCAGCAACCCCGTGATCTTCGGATCCTCCGCCACCGTGTTCGAGTTCAACACCTGCGAACCCGCACTCTCCACCACCCAGCGGCCCTCCTCCCACGCCAGATCGAAGTCGAACAGCGTCAACCGCTGCCCCCACTTCAACGGCTCGGAGAGCACCACCTTCTTGCCCGTCCCCTTGTTCTCCACGAAGTACTCGGGGATCTCCAGGTGAGCATGACCGACCAGAATCGCATCGATACCCGGCACCTGCTCCGCCACCAGAGCCGCCGCGTTCTCCACATACGGAACCTGATCACCGTACGACGACGTCCCACTGGTCCCCGAGTGCGCCGACACGATCACCACATCCGCCCCCATGGACCGAAGCCGCGGCACGAACTTCGCCGCCTGCTCCACCAACCCCGGGAACACCATCTTGCCGCTGACATTCGCCTTGTCCCAGATCGCGATCCCCGGGTTCGTCAGACCCAGAATCGCCACCTTCACATCCGGACCGTGCGGCGTACGCAACCGCTTGATCACATACGGAGCGAACGCCGGCGTCAACGTCTTCGCATCCAGCGCGTTCGCACCCAGCAGCGGAAAATCACACTGCTCCTCGAACTTCCGCAGCACCGGGATGCCGTAATTGAACTCATGGTTGCCCAGCGCCGCCGCGTCGTACCCGATCGCGTTCATCGCCTGCGCCATCGGATGCACCGGACCACGCTTCGCCGTGATCGGATCGACCTTCGCGTAGTAGTACGACAGCTGCGTGCCCTGGATCGTGTCACCCGCATCGATCATCAGGGTGTTCTGACGGCCCTTCTCCGCACGGACCTGCTCCACGAGCGTCGAGATCTTCGCCAGACCCACATCGTTGTGCGCCTTGTCGTCGAACTCCTTGTCCGTGAAATAGTCCCAATTGAAGACATTCCCATGCAGATCGGTCGTGCCCATCACCGTGAACGCATACCGCTTCGGCAGACCCCCAAGACCACGACCCTGGGCCTCGGCAGGCACAGTCACACCCCCAGCCATCGCCACACCGGCCCCGGCCGCAGCCGATGCGCCCAGGAACGTCCTACGGTTCAGCGACATCTCGTCTCCCACAAATCAGATCGTGCAGTACACAACGCGCGTAGATAATGACCCACCAGCCACGCCGTGCAACACCCCTTGCAGGTTTCTATCTGATGACCACATGGGTCACACCCCGATACGACAGTGGACCCATGACCCACACACCAGCCCCCTAGGCACCTGACTTCACCGCACTCGGCGAACTCACCACCCGCATCGCCGACCTCGGCACGACCCACATCAACGGCCCCCGACGGGCGCTGCGCCCCCACTCACCCGCCCATGCCGAGGCCCGCCGCCAAGCCGTACGAGAAGCCCTCCAACGCGCCCGCGAATACGCCGACGCCCTCGGTACCCACCTCACCGCCCTCCTCGAACTCACCGACCTCGGCGCCGCACCACCCCCCCTCCCACCCATGCCCGCCGCACCCGGCAGCTTCCGCGGCCGCGCCGCATACGGCGGAGCGGAACCCGAAACAGCCCCCGCCCTCGACTCGAACCCCAACGGCAGACCGTCTACGCCCAGGTGAACGCCCGCTTCACCATGGCACCCCCAAAACTCTGAAAAGAATGCTCATCAGAGCGCCCCGCTGCACAATTCAACACTTGTCAATAACCCTTCACCCAAAGGTTGTTGAGACGACGCGCAGAGCCAAATCGCTACCCGTAGGTAAGGTCTAGGCTCCAACCATGCGCCGAGCAAAAATCGTCTGCACCCTGGGCCCAGCCACCGACTCATACGAGCAGATCAAGGCACTCGTCGAAGCCGGAATGGACATCGCCCGCCTCAACCTCAGCCACGGCTCCTACGTCGAACACGAACAGCGCTACCGCCACGTACGCAAAGCCTCCGACGAAACCGGACGCAGCGTCGGCATCCTCGCCGACCTTCAAGGCCCGAAGATCCGTCTCGGCCGCTTCCGCGAAGGCCCCGTACTCCTTGAACGCGGCGACACCTTCACCATCACCGTCGAACCCACCGAAGGAGACCGCAACACCTGCGGCACCACCTACGACGGCCTCCACACCGACGTCACCACCGGCGAACGCATCCTCGTCGACGACGGCCGCGTCACCCTCGAAGTCACCCACGTCGACGGCCCCCGCGTCCACACCACCGTCATCGAAGGAGGCATGGTCTCCGACAACAAAGGCCTCAACCTCCCCGGCGTCGCCGTCTCCGTCCCCGCACTCTCCGACAAGGACATCGAAGACCTCCGTTGGGCCCTCCGCACCGGCGCCGACATCATCGCCCTCTCCTTCGTACGCAGCGGACGCGACATCGATGACGTCCACCGCATCATGGACGAGGAAGGCCGCCGCCTCCCCGTCATCGCCAAGGTGGAAAAACCCCAGGCCGTGGAGAACATCGACGGCATCGTCGCCGCCTTCGACGGCATCATGGTCGCCCGCGGCGACCTCGGCGTCGAAATGCCCCTCGAACAAGTCCCCATCGTGCAGAAGCGCGCCATCAAACTCGCCAAGCGCAACGCCAAACCGGTCATCGTCGCCACCCAGATGCTCGACTCGATGATCGACAACTCCCGCCCCACCCGGGCCGAAGCGTCCGACGTCGCCAACGCCGTCATCGACGGCACCGACGCGGTGATGCTCTCCGGCGAGACGAGCGTCGGCAAGTACCCCATCGAGACGGTGTGCACGATGTCCCGCATCGTCGAAGCCGCCGAGGAAGACATCCTCGCCAAGGGCCTGCCCCCGCTCACCGACCGCAACAAGCCCCGCACCCAGGGCGGCGCGGTCGCCCGGGCAGCCGCCGAGATGGGCGACTTCCTCGGCGCGAAGTTCCTCGTCGCCTTCACCCAGAGCGGCGACACCGTCAAGCGCCTCTCGCGCTACCGCTCACCGATCCCGCTGCTGGCCTTCACCCCGGACCAGGCCACCCGCTCCCAGCTGAACCTCACGTGGGGCGTCGAGACGTTCCTCGGCCCGCACGTCGACTCCACGGACGCGATGGTCGCCCAGGTCGACGAGGAGCTCCTCCGGATCGGCCGCTGCGAGAAGGGCGACATCGTGGTCATCACGGCCGGCTCCCCGCCCGGCGTCGCGGGATCGACGAACCTGGTACGCGTGCACCACATCGGCGAGGACGACAGCCCCCAGTAGATCGGTCGTCAGTACTTCGGCCCGACGTGAGCGTCCATGAGAGCGACGGACGCCCGTCGGGCGACGGAGATGTTGTATTTCCTGCCCGCGCGCGTGCAGTGCTTCCACTCGACGCCCAGCTTGTCGAGGGTGTCGGTGTAGAGCTGCCTGATGTCGTCCGAGACGTTGGTGAACCAGTACCTCGGGTACTCGTACCGCTTCCGCTCGCCGCCTACGAGACGGGTTGTCCAGTTCATGTTCCGGCATCCGTCCGAGTGGATGAGGCCGCGGATGAGTTCCCAGGGGTACGCGTCCACGATCTTCTGCTGCCAGTCGTCGAGGATGATCGGACGGTCGTGCTTCTTTCCGGGGCCGTGCTGGGGGAACATGCAAGTCCAGTGCCTCGTATAGGATTTGACCTCGACGCAGCCCTTCTTCTGGCGTTGTCCGGTCCGGGGCATGGGCATCACCTTGCGCATTGCCGATTCGGCCTCATCGAGCAGACCGGGCCAGGCGTCTGCGCAGAAGATCGACAAGTGGTTTTGCTTGGGCTTCGAGATGATGTGCCCGTCGCCGAGGTACAGCCCCAGTAGGTATGCGTAGGCGGCGTGGTCGAAGGCCCGGCCCGTACATATCGGGCAGTCCGTGGGCTGCTCGTATTTTTCCCCGCGCTTCTTGCGATCTTCGTGACGCCACCAGCCGACCGTCCCGCGGGGCACGTTCAGCTGCTCTGCAACCGCTCTATTGGTTGCTCCACGCCGCAACAGGACGAGAGCTTCTTCACGTTTTGAAGGGTTGTGCTGTGCCATGGGGCGGAGTTTCGTCCATGCTTCGCTTGCGCGTGCTCGGATCGAAGGTTCGTTCACCATCAAGGGTGAAGATCGCCAACGGCTACTCCGCCTTGGAATCGAAGGAGAAGTGCCCCGAGTCGGATTCGAACCGACGCTGGATGGGTTTTGAATCCATGGCCTCTACCGCTGGGCTACCGGGGCCCCTTCGAAACGAAGGACCTCGAAGAACCTCCGTGCCTCAAACATACCGTAACTAGGTAGGCTCTTGGCAGCAGTACCCCTGTCTTGAACGAGGAGCCCCGTGACCACGCCCGAGTCGCCCCAGCCCGTCGCCGACGACGACAAGTCGCACGTCCCGCCGCTGACGACCCGCGTCGTCATCGCCGAGGACGAGGCTCTCATCCGCCTCGACCTCAAAGAGATGCTCGAGGAAGAGGGCTACGCGGTCGTCGGCGAGGCCGGTGACGGCGAGAAGGCGGTCGAGCTCGCCCGGGAGCACCGGCCCGACCTGGTCATCCTCGATGTGAAGATGCCGATCCTCGACGGCATCTCCGCCGCCGAGCGCATCTCCGAGGAGTCCATCGCACCCGTCCTGATGCTCACGGCGTTCTCGCAGCGCGACTTGGTCGAGCGGGCCCGGGACGCCGGGGCGATGGCGTACCTCGTGAAGCCGTTCAGCAAGAGCGACGTGGTGCCGGCCATCGAGATGGCCGTGTCCCGGTTCGCGGAGCTGAAGGCGCTGGAGAGCGAGGTCGCGGACCTCGCGCAGCGGCTGGAGACGCGGAAGCTGGTGGACCGGGCGAAGAGCATTCTGCAGACGGATTACGGGCTGTCGGAGCCGGCGGCGTTCCGGTGGATCCAGAAGACGTCGATGGATCGTCGGCTGTCGATGCAGCAGCTCGCCGAGGCGTTGATCGAGGATGCCGAGGAGAAGAAGAGGGCGGCGAAGGACGGCGAGTAGCCGTCTGCGTACGTACTGATGAGGCCCGCACCCCGGATCGATCGGGGTGCGGGCCTCATCAGTACGGGGTGGGTCAGTCCTCGCCGAGGTACGCCTTGCGGACGGATTCGTCGTGGAGGAGGTTCTGGCCGGTGCCGGAGAGGACGATCTTGCCGACCTCCATGACGTGGCCGTGGTCGGCGAGTGAGAGTGCGGCCTGGGCGTTCTGCTCGACGAGCAGGATGGTGGTGCCCTGGGCCTTCAGCTCGACGATGGTCTGCATGATCTTCTGCATCATGATCGGGGAGAGGCCCATGGAGGGCTCGTCGAGCATGAGCAGTTTGGGCTGGGACATGAGGGCGCGGCCCATGGCGAGCATTTGCTGCTCGCCGCCCGAGAGGGTTCCTGCGGCCTGCTTCCGTCGTTCCCCGAGGATGGGGAAGAGGTCGTAGGCGCGCTGGACGTCCTTTTCGATGCCTGCTTTGTCGTTGCGGAGGTAGGCGCCGAGGAGGAGGTTCTCGGTGATCGTCAGCCGGGGGAAGATGTGGCGTCCCTCGGGGGAGTGGGCGAGGCCCAGGGAGACGATCTTGTGGGCGGGGATGTTGGTGAGGGGTTTGCCCTCGAAGAGGATCTGGCCGCCGATGGGCTTGAGGAGGCCGGAGAGGGTGCGCAGGGTGGTGGTTTTGCCTGCGCCGTTGGTGCCGATGAGGGTGACGACCTGGCCGGCTTCGACGGTGAAGGAGATGCCTTTGACGGCTTCGATCTTGCCGTAGGCGACGCGGAGGTCTTCGACCTGGAGCAGTGCGGTCATCGGGTGTCCTCCTCTTCGGTGCGGGTGGTGCTGGTGTCGTCGTCGGTGGCGGCTTCGGCTTCGGCGGGTTCCGCCTCCGTGGCTTCGGCTTCGGCCTGTGCTTCGGCTTCCGCTGCTTCGACTTCGGCGACTTCTTCGGCGCCGGGGGCGCCTTCGAAGGGGGTGCCGAGGTAGGCGGCGACGACGCGCTCGTCGCTCTGGACGACGTCGGAGGTGCCTTCGACGAGCTTTTCGCCCTGTACGAGGACGGCGACTCGGTCGCAGAGGTTGAAGATGAAGCGCATGTCGTGCTCGATGACGAGGACGGCGATGCCTTGGTCGCGGATGGCGAAGATGAGTTCTTCGGTGACGCGGGTTTCCTGGGGGTTCATGCCGGCGGTGGGCTCGTCGAGGAGGAGGAGTCCGGGGTCGCTGGCGAGGGCGCGGGCGATTTCCAGCTTGCGCTGGTCTCCGTAGGGGAGGTTGCGCGCGAGGTGGTCGGCCTTGTCCTGGAGGCCGATGAACTCGAGGAGTTCCATGGCGCGTTCGCGGCTGGCGTTCTCGGCCTTGGTGAAGCCGGGGAGGCGCAGGAGCGCGGACCAGAGGCCTTCTTTGGTGCGGGTGTGGCGTCCGACGAGGACGTTTTCCAGGACGGTCATGTTGGCGAAGAGCCGGATGTTCTGGAAGGTGCGGGCGATGCCTGCCTGGGTGACGAGGTGGGGCTTGGGCGGCAGGACGGTGCCTTTGTAGCTGACTTTGCCTTCGGTGGGGACGTAGAGCCCGGTGAGGCAGTTGAAGAAGGTGGTTTTGCCGGCGCCGTTGGGTCCGATGAGGCCGACGATTTCGCCTGTGTTGACGGTGAGGTCGACGTTGCGTACGGCGGTGAGTCCGCCGAAGCGCATGGTGACGCCGCTGGCGTCGAGGACGGTGGTGGCGGTTTTCGTGGTGGTGGTCATGGTGGTCACGCCCCCGCCTTGGCGATGCCGGCGCCGGTTTCTTCGGACTGCCGTGGTTCCGGTACGTCGATCGGGTCGTTCTCGTGGAATTCGAGCTGTTTCCTGCGGTCGGCGACGAGGCCTTCGGGGCGGAAGCGCATCAGGAGGATGAGCGCGATGCCGAAGAGGAACAGCTGGTAGTCCTTCATGAACTGCAGTTTGGCCGGGATGAGGTAGAGCAGTGCCGCGCCGACGAAGGGTCCGCTGAGGGTGCCCATGCCGCCGAGGATGACGGCGGCGAGCAGGAAGGCGGAGTTCGGGGGCACGGAGCCGGCGAACTGGTACTGCTCGGGTGTCACGGTGTAGTTGACGTGTGCCTGGACGGTGCCGGCGAGGCCGGCGAGGGTGGCGCCGAGGGCGAAAGCCAGGAGCTTGAGCCGGAAGGCGTTGATGCCCATGGCGGTGGCGGCGGTTTCGTCTTCGCGGATGGCGACCCAGGCGCGGCCGATGCGGGAGTCTCCGGAGCGGCGGAAGACGAGGACGACGACGGCGGTGACGACGAGCATCAGCAGGTAGTAGTTGGCGGGCCTGCTGAGGGTGAAGGGGCCGATGTCGTGGCTGAGTCCGAAGTCGATCCCGAGGAGGTTGAGGTCCGGGATGCTGGGGATGCCTTGGGAGCCGTTGGTGAGGTCGGGTCCGCTGTTGCCGTTGAGGTTGTTGACGGTGACGCGGAAGATCTCTCCGAAGCCGAGGGTGACGATGGCGAGGTAGTCGCCGCGCAGTCGGAGGGTCGGGGCTCCGATGAGGACGCCGAAGACGAGTGAGACTGCGGCTCCGGTGAGGACGGCGGCCCAGAAGGGGAAGTGGACGCCGATGGCGGAGAGTGGTGCGCCGGAGACCAGGGCCGCGGCGTAGGCGCCGACGCCGAGGAAGGCGACGTAGCCGAGGTCGAGGAGGCCGGCGAGGCCGACGACGACGTTGAGGCCGAGGGCGACGGTCGCGAAGATGAGGATGTTGACGCCGATGAGGGCGTATTCCGCGGTGTCCTGGGTGAAGGGGAAGCAGAGTGCTGCGACCAGGGCTGCGGTGAGGGCGACGTTGCGGTGCTTCGTGGTCAGCGCGGTGATGCGGGAGATGAGTCCGGCGCGGGTGATTGCGGTGAACGCGAAGGCTGCGGTGATGAGGAAGCCGATGAACTGTTCGGATTCTTCGGTGGGGATGTCGATGCCGTAGGTGAAGACGTACAGCATGGCGCCGAAGGCCGCGGTGATGATGAGGATTTCGGCCCAGGCGGGGAGTGTTCTGGCGCGGGGTGCCGCGGGTGCGTTGAGGCTGTTGCGGAAGCGCTGCCAGGCGCCGGGCCGGGGTTCGTGCTGGGGGAGCGGTTCGTCGCTGGGGAGTGCGAGTGCGGCGATGGTGGCGATGAGTGCGCCGATGCCGCTGACCCAGGCGCCGGGTTCGAGGTTGACGACGCCGCCGAGCTCGTAGGCGATGGCTCCCATGGTGTAGCCGGTGGTGCCGAGGGTGCCGAGGGCGAGGAGCCGGACGGGGCTGTTGGTGCCGCCGGGGGTGAGCCAGCCGAGTCCTCGGATTCCGTATCCGCTGAGTACGAAGAGGAGGGTGAGGGCGGCGCTGGTGAGGGTGAGGATCTGGAGGCCGCCGGGGTAGCCGGTGACGGTGAGGTCGCCGGGGAAGTCGCTGGTCCAGGTCCAGGCGAGGAAGGTGCCGACGAGGGCGATGGCGGCGCCTGCGGCGGTGAGGGCGCGGGCGACGGGGGTGGGCAGTGGGATGAGCGTGTCCCGGGCCGGTGTGGTGTGGGTGGTCATCCGTATCACGCCCGATCCGCGACGCGTTCGCCGAGCAGGCCCTGGGGCCGGAGCAGCAGGACGATGATGAGGAGGACGAAGGCCCACACGTCCTTCCAGGCGCCGCCGCCGAAGAGGTCCATGCCGGGGACGTCGCTCATGTAGCCGGTGGCGAGGGATTCGGCGACGCCGAGTACGACTCCGCCGAGCATGGCGCCGTAGATGTTGCCGATGCCGCCGAGTACGGCTGCGGTGAACGCCTTGAGGCCCATGAGGAAGCCCATACGGAAGCCGATCTGGCCGTTCTTGAGCCCGTAGGCGACGGCTGCGACGGCTGCGAACGCGGCGCCGATGGCGAAGGCCATGACGATGATGCGGTCGGTGTTGATGCCCATGAGCTTGGCGGTGTCGGGGTCCTGCGAGGTTGCCTGCATGCCGCGGCCGGAGCGGGTCTTGGAGACGAAGAGGCCGAGGGCGATCATGCAGACGGGTGCGGCGATGAGGACGAAGAGGTCACCGCGTTGGATGTTGGCGCCGAGGATGTCGAAGGCGTCGCCCTTGAACTGGGGGAAGGGGTGGTCCTTCGTGGCGTCGGGGTACCACTTCCAGATGGCCTGCTGGAGTGCGAGGGAGAGTCCGATCGCGGTGATCAGCGGGGCGAGTCTGGGGGCGGTGCGCAGGGGCCGGTAGGCGAAGCGTTCGGCTGCGACGCTGATGGCGACGGAGCATATGACGCCGCCGATGATCATGAGGGGGACGATTGCGAGGAGGTTGGAGCCGGCCGGCATCCAGAGGTACACGGTGAGAGCTCCGAAGCCTCCGATCATGAAGATCTCGCCGTGGGCGAAGTTGATGAGCTGGATGATTCCGTAGACCATCGTGTAGCCGATCGCGATGAGACCGTACATCGCGCCGAGGATGAGTCCATTGGCCAGCTGTTGCGGCAGTTCGTTCACCGCAGGGCCTCCGTGGAGTGGTTCGGATATGGCACCGCGCGGGAGCGCTGGTAGCGCTCCCGCGCGGCCTGGTTTGTTTTGTGTGACCGGGAGGGCTTGGTCAGTCCTTCTTGTAGGCCTCGCTGAGCTTGGAGACCCACTTGCCGCCGTCGACCTGGTAGGCGGTCATCATGGTGTTGGTGGTGTCGCCGAACTCGTCGAAGGAGACGGGGCCGGTGACGCCGTCGAAGCTGACCTTGCCGACGGCCTCGAGGACCTTGGCGCGGGCGTCGTCGGGGAGCTTGCCGTCGTTGGCGGCGACGACGGCCTTGACGGCCTCGATGATGGCCCAGGTGGCGTCGTAGGTGCCGCCGCCGTAGGCCTCGTAGGCGTCCTTGTAGCCGGCCGCCTGGTAGTCCGCGATGAACTTCTTGGCGGAGTCGAGCTCCTCGACGGGCTTGCCGACGGAGGTGGCGATGTCGCCCTGGGCCTTCTTGTTGAGCTTGATGAAGTCGGCGCTGTACATGCCGTCGCCGCCCATGAGGGGGATCTGGACGCTGTCCTTGAGCTGCTGGCTCAGGGGTGCGCCGGCGGGGTACTCACCGCCGTAGTAGACGGCCTTGGCGCCGGACTTCTTGACCTTGGTGACGACGGCGTTGAAGTCGCGGTCGTCGGGGTTGACGTGGTCGGAGCCGGCGATCTTGCCGCCGAGCTCGGTGAACGTCGCCTTGAAGGAGGCGGCGAGACCGGCGCCGTAGGGCTTCTGGTCGTCGATCAGGTAGACCTGCTTGATCTTCGCGTTGTTGAAGAGGTACTTCGCCGCGAAGGCGCCCTGGATCTGGTCCGTGGTGGCGGTGCGGAAGTAGGTCTTGTAGGGGCGCTTCTTGTCGCCGGTCTTCCAGTTGTCGCCCTGGGTCAGCTCGGTGCCCGTGTTGGCGGGGGAGATCTGGGTGAGGCCGGCGTCGTTGAGCGGCTTCTGCATCGACTGGGAGACGCCGGAGTTCAGGGGGCCGACAACGCCGAGGACCTTCTTGTTGTCGATGAACTTGGTGGCGTTCTGCTGGCCGACGGAGGGCTGCGCCTGGTCGTCGAGCGGCTGGACCTCGAAGGTGATGCCGGGGACGGTCTTGTCCTTGTTGGCCGTCTTGGCGGCGAGGTCGGCGGAGTTCTTGATGCCGAGGCCGAGGGCGGAGAGGTCGCCGGTCAGGGGCGCGTCGACGCCGATGACGACGGTCTGGTTGCCGCCGCCGCCGCTGCTGCTGTTCTTGCTGTCGTCGCGCGACCCGCAGGCGGTGAGCGTCAGTGCTCCTGTGGTGAGCACTGTGGTGAGGATGAGCAAAGAACGGTGTCGCACGAAAAGTCCTTTCCCTGGCGCGGCCTCCTCTGCTTGAGGTGCCGTGTCGTTCGCCGGGCCGTACTGGGTTGGTACAGGGCCGTGCTGCAGACGCGCCCGGCGGCGCGGTGACTGGCCGTGACTCTAGGCGCAGGTGGCGGGGTCGGGGATGGGTCGGCGGAGGATGTGACTGTCTTGTTATGCCGTTGAGGAAGGCTTGAGGTGGCTGTGGGGACATGTACGGCTTTTTGCTGGACGGTGAAGTGACCGCATTCTGAGAACGCGCAGCTCTGCTAAGGGGCTTGAAGCGATCTTGGTGCTGTCACGCGGTGGGGGGTGTGAGGGCGCGACGGGGCGCCCGGTGTCTGCGGGGCCGGGTTCTGTGTGCTGCCCGGCGGCGCTCCGGTATTGCGCGCTTGTTACGCAGTGTTACGCCGAAGGGGTGTGTGGTCGACGCCCTGTGCTGTCCGTGGGCTGCGTGTGGCTGCCGAGTGGGCCATACAAGGGGTTGCGGGGTCAAGGGCGTTGGGTGTGGATGTTGTTCAACGGTCTTGTGCAGGCGGGTTGTTGTGGGTGGATATGACTCTGCCCGACCGGATTTGTGGTCCGGCCGGGCAGGGGTGTGTTTCGGTGTCGATGGGTCAGGCGGCGGCAGCCTTGGGGGCGTCGCGGAGCAGGCAGGTGAGGCGGGCGGTGCAGACCCTCTTGTCCTGTTCGTCGGTGATGACGATCTCGTAGGTGGCGGTGGAGCGGCCGCGGTGTACGGGGGTGGCGGTGCCGGTGACGAGTCCGCTTCGTACCCCTCGGTGATGGGTGCAGTTCAGGTCGACGCCGACGGCGAGCCTGGTGGCGCCGCCGTGGAGCATGGTGCCCACGGAGCCGAGGGTTTCGGCGAGGACGGCGGAGGCGCCGCCGTGCAGGAGTCCGTAGGGCTGGGTGTTGCCTTCGACGGGCATGGTGCCGACGACGCGGTCCGCGGAGGCTTCGACGATCTGGATGCCCATGCGTTCGCCGAGGTGTCCGGCGGAGAAGAGCGCGGGCAGGTCGACGCCGAGGGTGGCGTACTCGTCGATGATCTCCTGGGGGAACTTGGGTGCGGTGTGCTCGCCCATGGGGTCCGGCTCCGATCGTCTGCGGTGGTTCGTCGTTCTCTTGCTGTGTGCATATCGTTCTTATCAGACGACTGAGCGAACGCTTAGTGGGTTGGGTGTGCGGATTCTCTCCGGATGTCCTGCTCCCGGACGTTCCGCACCCGGACGTTCCGCACCCGGACGTTCCGCACCCGGATGTTCCGTCCCCGGACGTTGGACGTTCTACCCCTTGATGTTCTCGAAGCGGACGACGACGGACTTGCTCGCGGGGGTGTTGCTGGTGTCGGCGGTGGAGTCGAGCGGGACCAGCACATTGGTCTCGGGGTAGTAGGCGGCGGCGCAGCCCCGGGCGGTGGGGTAGTGGACGATGCGGAAGCCGGCGGCGCGGCGTTCGACGCCGTCCTTCCATTCGCTGACGAGGTCGGTGGAGGCGCCGTCGGTGAGGCCGAGGGTGCGGGCGTCGTCTGGGTTGACCATGACGATGCGGCGGCCGCCCTTGATGCCGCGGTAGCGGTCGTCGAGGCCGTAGATCGTGGTGTTGTACTGGTCGTGGGAGCGCAGGGTCTGCAACAGCAGTCTGCCTTCGGGGAGTTCGGGGTACTCGACGGGTGCCGCGGTGAAGTTGGCCCTGCCGGTGGCGGTGGGGAAGCGGCGGGAGTCGCGCGGGGGGTGCGGGAGGGTGAATCCGCCGGGGCGGGCGACGCGGGCGTTGAAGTTCTCGAAGCCGGGGACGACGCGGGAGATGCGGTCGCGGATCGTCGCGTAGTCCTTTTCGAACTCTTCCCAGGGGGTGGTGGATTCCGGGCCGAGGACGGCGCGGGCGAGGCGGGCGACGATGGCGGGTTCGGAGAGCAGGTGGGGGCTTGCGGGGGTGAGGTTGCCGCGGGAGGCGTGGACCATGCTCATGGAGTCCTCGACGGTGACGAACTGCTTGCCGCTTGCCTGGGTGTCCTTGTCGGTGCGGCCGAGGGTGGGCAGGATCAGGGCGCGGGTGCCGGTGACGGCGTGCGAGCGGTTGAGCTTGGTCGACACGTGGACGGTGAGGCGGGCGCGGCGCATGGCGGCTTCGGTGACGGTGGTGTCGGGGGTGGCGGCGACGAAGTTGCCGCCCATGGCGAAGAAGATCTTGGCGTCGCCGTCGCGGAGGGCCTGGATGGAGCGGACGACGTCGTAGCCGTGGTGGCGTGGTGAGGTGATGCCGAATTCCTTGTCGAGGGCGTCGAGGAATTCGGGGGCGGGTCGTTCGAAGATGCCCATGGTGCGGTCGCCCTGGACGTTGGAGTGGCCGCGGACGGGGCAGACTCCGGCGCCGGGCCGTCCGATGTTGCCCCGGAGCAGGAGGAAGTTGACGACTTCGCGGATGGTGGGGACGGAGTGTTTGTGCTGGGTGAGGCCCATGGCCCAGCAGACGATGGTGCGCTTCGAGGCGAGGACCATGGTGAGGGCCTGCTCGATGGTGGCGCGGTCGAGTCCGGTGGCGGTGAGGGTCTCGTCCCAGTCGGCGGCGCGGGCGGCGGCGGCGAATTCCTCGTATCCGTGGGTGTGTTCGCGTACGAAGGTGTCGTCGACGGCGCCTTCGGTCTCCAGGATCATCTTGTTGAGGAGCCGGAAGAGGGCCTGGTCGCCGCCGATGCGGATCTGCAGGAAGAGGTCGTTGAGGGCGGTGCCCTTGATCATTCCCTGGGGTGTCTGCGGGTTCTTGAACCGCTCCAGGCCGGCTTCGGGCAGCGGGTTCACCGAGATGATCCTGGCGCCTGCGGATTTGGCCTTCTCCAGGGCGGAGAGCATCCGGGGGTGGTTGGTGCCGGGGTTCTGTCCGGCGACGATGATCAGGTCGGCCTGGTGGAGGTCTTCGAGGGAGACGCTGCCCTTGCCGATGCCGATGGTCTCCGTGAGGGCGGAGCCGGAGGACTCGTGGCACATGTTGGAGCAGTCCGGCAGGTTGTTGGTGCCGAATTCGCGGGCGAACAGCTGCAGCAGGAACGCGGCCTCGTTGCTGGTGCGGCCCGAGGTGTAGAAGAGCGCCTCGTCGGGGGAGCCGAGGGCGCGCATTTCCCCGGCGATGATCTCGAAGGCGTGCTCCCAGGTCACTGCCTCGTACCGGTCGGCGCCTTCGGGCAGGTACATCGGCTGGGTGATGCGGCCCTGCTGGCCGAGCCAGTAGCCGCTGCGGGTGGCCAGGTCGACCACGGGGTGGGCGGCGAAGAAGCCGGGGGTGACGCGGCGCAGGGTGGCTTCCTCGGCGACGGCCTTGGCGCCGTTCTCGCAGAATTCGGCGGTGTGGCGTTCGTCGCCCTCGGGCCAGGCGCAGCCGGGGCAGTCGAAGCCGTTTTTCTGGTTGACCTTGAGGAGGGTCCGGGCACTGCGGCGGACGCCCATCTGCTGCTGGGCGATGCGCAGACTGTGGGCGACGGCGGGCAGTCCGGCGGCGGCGTGCTGGGCCGGTTCGACGTGCGGTGCGTCCTGGACCGGGTCACTGGTGGGCGGCTTGGTGGCCATGTCTGCTCCCCTTTGAGCCAGCTGCGAACCTGCGGGGTGTCGCTGCGTGTGTTCCTGTGCTTCCTTCGCCGTCGATCGTGTCACGCGGCGTGGGACGGGTACTCGGTGAGCTGTGCGCGGTCCGGATTGTCGGTGGTCCGTGGCAGGATCGGGGGCGTGGCTGAGACGGCATCGAAGAAGACGGCAGACAACCGACCGCGCCTGCTCCTGATGGACGGGCATTCCCTGGCGTACCGGGCGTTCTTTGCGCTGCCTGCGGAGAATTTCACGACCGGGGCGGGGCAGCCGACGAACGCGGTGTACGGCTTCGCGTCGATGCTGGCGAACACGCTGCGCGACGAGGCGCCCACGCATTTCGCGGTGGCTTTCGATGTCTCGCGCAAGACGTGGCGTTCGCAGGAGTTCCCTGAGTACAAGGCGAACCGTTCGAAGACGCCGGACGAGTTCAGGGGGCAGGTCGAGCTGATCGGCGAGCTGCTGGACGCGATGCGTGCCGATCGTTTCGCGGTCGACGGTTTCGAGGCGGACGATGTGATCGCCACGCTGGCGACGCAGGCGGAGGCGGCCGGCTTCGAGGTGCTGATCGTCACCGGTGACCGGGATTCGTTCCAGCTGATCACGGACAACGTCACGGTGCTGTACCCGACGAAGGGTGTGTCGGAGCTGACGCGGTTCACTCCGGAGAAGGTCGAGGAGAAGTACGGGCTGACGCCGCAGCAGTATCCGGATTTCGCGGCGCTGCGCGGGGACCCGTCGGACAATCTGCCGGGTATCCCGGGGGTCGGTGAGAAGACCGCCGCGAAGTGGATCAACCAGTTCGGTTCGTTCGACGAGCTGGTCACGCGTGCCGACGAGGTCAAGGGGAAGGCCGGGCAGAATTTCCGGGACCATCTGGAGTCCGTGAAGCTGAACCGGCGGCTGACCGAAATGGTCCGGAATGTGGAGTTGTCGAAGGCTCCGCAGGATCTGGAGCGTGCCCCGTACGACCGCTCGGCGGTCACGGGTGTGCTGGATGTGCTGGAGATCCGTAACCCGAGTCTGCGGGAGCGGCTGCTGGCCGTGGACCCGGGGGCTGCGGAGGACGAGGCGCCGGCGCCTGCCGCGGGCATCGAGCTGGACGGTGCGGTGCTGGGTGCGGGGGAGCTCGCGCCGTGGCTGGCCGAGCACAGCGGGCAGCCGCTGGGTGTCGCCCCGGTGGACACGTGGGCGCTGGGCACCGGCAGTGTCACGGAGATCGCGCTGGCCGCGGGGGACGGGGCGGCGGCGTGGTTCGACCCGGCGCGGCTCGACGAGGCGGACGAGCGGGCGTTCGCCGCCTGGATCGCGGATGCCGGGCAGCCGAAGGTCATGCACAACGCGAAGAGTGCGATGCGGGTCTTCCCGGAGCACGGCTGGCAGGTCGGCGGCGTCACGATGGACACGGCGCTGGCCGCGTATCTGGTCAAGCCCGGCCGGCGTTCCTTCGCGCTGGACGCCCTGTCGGTGGAGTACCTGGGCCGGGAGCTGGCGCCCGCGGCGGCGTCCGACGGGCAGTTGGCGTTCGGTGCGGACGACCAGGCGGAGGCCGAGGCGCTGATGGCGCAGGCCCGTGCGGTCCTGGATCTGGGCGACGCGTTCACCGTGCGGCTGAAGGAGGTCGGCGCCGCCGATCTGCTGCACGACATGGAGCTGCCGACGTCCGCGCTGCTGGCCCGCCTGGAGCGGTACGGCATCGCGGCGGACCGGGAGCATCTGGAAGGCATGGAGCAGCAGTTCGCCGGTGCGGTGCAGCAGGCGGTCAAGGAGGCGCACGCGGCGGTGGGCCGCGAGTTCAACCTCGGGTCGCCCAAGCAGCTTCAGGAGGTTCTCTTCGGTGAGCTGGGGCTGCCGAAGACGAAGAAGACGAAGACGGGCTACACGACGGACGCGGATGCGCTGGCGTGGCTGGCGGTGCAGACGGAGCACGACCTGCCGCTCATCATGCTGCGCCACCGTGAGCAGGCGAAGCTGCGGGTCACGGTCGAGGGTCTGGTCAAGACGATCGCGGCGGACGGCCGTATCCACACCACGTTCAACCAGACGGTGGCGGCGACCGGCCGGCTGTCGTCGACCGACCCCAATCTGCAGAACATTCCGGTCCGGACGGACGAGGGCCGGGCGATCCGTCGCGGGTTCGTCGTAGGCGACGGGTTCGAGACGCTGATGACGGCCGACTACAGCCAGATCGAACTGCGGGTGATGGCCCACCTGTCCGAGGACGCGGGGCTGATCGAGGCGTTCATGTCCGGTGAGGACCTGCACACCACGGTCGCCTCGCAGGTCTTCGGTGTCGACAAGTCCGCGGTCGACGCGGAGATGCGCCGCAAGATCAAGGCGATGAGTTACGGGCTCGCGTACGGACTGTCCGCGTTCGGTCTGTCGCAGCAGCTGAACATCGAGGCGGGTGAGGCGCGCGGTTTGATGGACACGTACTTCGAGCGGTTCGGCGGAGTCCGTGACTATCTGCACCGGGTGGTGGAGGAGGCGCGGTCCACCGGTTACACGGAGACGGTCTTCGGGCGCCGCCGCTACCTTCCGGACCTGAACAGCGACAACCGGCAGCGTCGTGAGATGGCGGAGCGGATGGCGCTGAACGCGCCGATCCAGGGCACGGCGGCGGACATCGTCAAGGTCGCCATGCTCCAGGTCGACCGGGCGCTGACGAAGGCGCGGCTGAAGTCCCGGATGCTGCTCCAGGTCCATGACGAAATCGTGCTGGAGATCGCCAAGGGCGAGCGGGAGCGGGTGGAGGAGATCGTGCGCCACGAGATGTCGACGGCGGTGCGGTTGCGTGCCCCGCTGGATGTGTCGGTCGGCGTGGGGACGGACTGGGAGTCCGCCGCGCACTGACGCGAGCGGGGTGGTCCCGGCGGTCGTACGGTGCTCAGTCGCCGGGCGGGCTCGATATCAGGTCCGTCCGGCGGCCCGGCTCCCCGGTTCCGGGGTGCGGCCGGTTCCCCTTCCGTTCGCGGAGCCGGATCCACACCCCGTACAGCACCAGGCCGGCCGCCAGCCCGGCTCCGGCGCCGAAGCAGGCGGTCGGGATGATGTCCAATGGTGTGTCGATGTGCCCGAAGCAGGCGTACCAGCGGGCGCACCGGTGGACGACGCCGAGCAGCACGCAGAGGCTCAGCAGAGCGCCCGCGTACCACCGGTCCCGGCGGTCGAGGACGGGGACGGACGGCGGGACGGGCCGGGTCCCGGTCCGCCGCAGCCCGGACACGGTGAACCAGGCGAGGACGGTCAGCGCCACGGCCGAACTGCCGTACTGCACAAGCTGGAACACCGGGAATCCACCGGCGCTCCCACTGAGTGCCGGGACCAGCCGGGTGCCCCACCGGTCATGATGGGTGAACGCGTCCCACACCACATGGCTGCCCGCCCCGAGGACCGCCGACAGGACGAACCAGGCGCCGTCCCGTGCGCCCCGTGGGCCCCGCCGCTCTCGTCGTACGAAGGTGTGCACGCGCCCCTGCCAGGGCCGCGGGAGCAGTGCCACCAGTGGTTCGCGCAGCAGCAGCCACAGCGTCACGAGCGCCGCGGTGATGAGCACGTCCACCGTGAACACACCCCACGCCGCATGGGTGACCTCCCCGAACTCCATCGCGCCGGGGACCGCCGTGTCCGCGTAGTACGTCATGTCGGGGGCGAACGAACCGGCGACCAGCGCCGAGGCGAGGAGCGGCCCGCGCGCGGTGCCGTTCCGGCGGATCGCCGGGAGGACGGCGGCGGCATGGCTCAGGGTGAACGGCATGGCGGCAAGTATGCGCGAGTACGTGGGCGCTGATCCCGTGCCCTTCCGATGCACAGTCGACGCGGGCCGTACAACTTGCGGTCCACAACGTGAAATACCGGTAAGGATCGGTCAGGTCCCTGTGTTCGAGCGGCACAAGTTGCCGTAGGGTCGCCTGAGTCCTCGCGCTGGGGAGCGCGGGCAGCCGTCGACGGGGAGGGACCAGACGTATGGCAGCGCAATTCGGCCGCCGACTGCGCCGAGGGGCGACCACCACTGCGGTGGCCGCGGTTGCTGTGGCGGCGCTCGCCGCCTCGCAGGGCCCCGGCGCGGTCCTCGCATCGGACGGCGGCGGCACCGGTGGTGACCAGCCGTCCGCCGGTTCCGCATCGTCCGACGACCCCGCGGCCACCGGCAACTCGCCGTACTACACGGACCTGCCCCCGCTGGTCAGCCCCGACAAGCCTGGTACGTCGACGAATCTGCCGATCACCGGCGGTGGGCAATCGGGTATACCGGCTTCGGTTCTGGCCGCGTACAAGAGGGCCGAGCGGTCTCTCGCGGACACCGACGCGGCCTGCCGGCTGCCGTGGCAGCTCCTCGCCGCGATCGGGAAGGTCGAGTCCGGCCAGGCCCGCGGCGGCCGCGTCGACGCGAACGGCACCACGTTCTCCCCGATTCTCGGCCCGGTCCTCAACGGCCAGGGCTTCGCCATGATCAAGGACACCGACAACGGGGCGTACGACGGGGATTCGACGCACGACCGTGCGGTCGGCCCGATGCAGTTCATCCCGTCGACGTGGGCGACATGGGGTCAGGACGGCAACGGCGACGGCCGCAAGGACCCCAACAACATCTACGACGCCGCGCTCGCCGCCGGGCGCTATCTCTGCGCCGGCTCGCGCGACCTCGCGGTGGCGGCCGATCTCGACCGGGCGGTCCTCAGCTACAACCACTCGAACGAATACCTCCGTACGGTCCGTTCCTGGTTCGACTACTACAGGCGCGGCACGCACGAGATCCCCGACGGCACCGGTGTCGTCCCGCCGCCCCTCGGCGGTGGTACGGACCCGAGCCCGAACCCCGGCACATCCCCGTCGCCGACCCCGCCCCCGCCGAAGCCGGACACGAAGCCTTCGAAGCCGGACTCGAAGCCGGACTCGAAGCCTTCGAAGCCGGGCGGCGGTTCGACGAGCCCCGAGCCGAAGCCGCCGCAGACCCTCGGCTCCATGGAGAACGCGGGCACCGGCAAGCTGACCGCCACCGCGGGCGACGCGTTCGCCGAACGGATCACGGTGCGGGCGAAGAACAGCCTGGGCGGCCCGCTCGCCAAGGTGTCCGTCACGTTCACCATCGCCGGTGACACCGACGCCCGCTTCGAGGGCGGGAAGAGCTCGGTCACCCTGGTCACCGGCGCCGACGGCACGGTGACGGCTCCGGTGCTGCAAGCGGGCGAGAAGACAGGCCGGTTCACGGTCCGGGCCATCGCCACCGGCCGTTCGCTGCCGGCTGTCGCGTACACCGCGACCGTGACGGCGCGGCAGGCCGACGCGATCGCCAGGACCGACGACAAGGCGCTGACCACCGCCCCCGGCGCCGAGTTCGCGGACACCGTCGCGGTCAGGGCCACGTACAAGGGTGCGGTCGCGTCCGGTGTCGCCGTCACCGCCACGATGATCACCGACGGGGACGCGCCGGTGGAGAACGACAAGGGCCCGTACTTCATGGACGCGGACGGCAACACGGTCCGCACCCTGACGGACCTGAAGACCGGCGCCGACGGCACTCTGACGCTCCCGAAGATCTACGCCGACGACACCACGGGCACGTACAGGCTCCGCCTGACCACCGAGGGCGGCGCCACCGTCGTCATCGAGCTCGACGTCGAGGCGCCCGCCGCCTGACGACAGGCCCGGAGTCGTACCGCCTCCTCAAGCAGCCCCTGTGCCACCGCCCGGCACAGGGGCTGTTTCAGGGCGTGTGCCGGAAGTCCCGCCTGCCCCGCGACGCCCGGCACGCACGCTCGCTGCGTTGTCGGGCTCGCCCACGTACGTCCAGTACGAGGACGGCCCTCCGCCTTGCGACGCACGCACCCCGGCCCCGGGCGTGCGCTGATCCTGCTGCTCACCTCGTACCTGCCCCGGGGTTTCCTGAACCTTGCCGCCGGGCTGCTGGCGCTCGCCCTGTGGCTGGAGGCGCGCTCCCGGCGGCGGGACGGCCGGGAGCCGGACGGGGGGACCGCACCCGCCCCGGATCCGGCGCCTACTCCCGCCTGAGCCGCGCCGAGGTGTACCGGGTCGCCGCGACCGAAGTCGGGTCCTCCGGCCACGGATGCTTCGGATAGCGGCCGCGCAGCTCCGCTCGTACCGCCCGGTATCCGTCCTGCCAGAACGACGCCAGATCGGCGGTCACCGCCGTCGGGCGGCCGGCGGGGGAGAGCAGGTGCACGAGGAGCGGCACCCCGGCCACCTCCGGTGTCTCGGTGAGGCCGAACAGCTCCTGGAGCTTCACCGCGAGCACGGGCTGCGCCCCGCCGTACTCGACCCGGATCCGGGACCCGCTCGGCACCTCGATCCGCTCGGGCGCCAGCTCGTCCAGCCGGGCCGCCTCGCCCGTCGCCCACGGCAGGAGCCGCCGCAACGCCTGCCCGGCGTCGATGCGGGCCAGGTCGGAGCGGCGGCGGGCCCGTGACAACTCGGGCTCCAGCCATTCCTCGGTACGCGACAGCAGTGCACCGTCCGACACATCGGGCCACGGGACCCCCAGCTCCCGGTACAGGAAGGTGAGCCGCTCGCGCAGCTGCTCGGTCTCCCGGGTCCAGCGCAGCAGGCCGAGCCCCTCGCGCCGCAACCCGTCGACGAGCGCTGCCCGCACCAGCGCGGGGTCCGGCTGCTTCAGCGCCCGCACGGACAGTTCGACAGCGCCCAGGCGTTCTACGGAGCGGGCCACCACGTCCTGGCCGTCCCACCGGACCTCCTCGCCCGCGAACCGCAGATGCCCGGCGGCCAGCCGCGCCGTGTCCTCGTCGACGACGGCTGCGAGCCGCACCCGTGCGGACGCCGCGTGCGCCGGGCGGTCCGCGACCGCGACGGCCAGCCAGGGTGCGCTGCGCAGCCGCGATCCCTCCCGCAGCTCCGCGCCCGTCCCCGACGCCATCAGGAACGTTCCTTCGCCGCGGGCCCGTGCCACCCGCTCCGGGAACGCCAGCGCGGCCACCAGGCCGACGGCGGCGTCGTCCCCGCCGGAACCCTCGCGGGCGCCTTCCAGGGACGACGACAGCCGCCGCACCTCCTGCCGCCAGCGCGCCGCGTAGCCGTCGCCGCCCCGCCGGGCGGTACGCAGCGCCACCGCCAGGTCGTCCCCGTACTCCCGCGGCGGCTCCTCGCTCAGCAGCGCCACCACCTCCGCCGCCCGGCGCCCGCCCACCTCGGCCGCACCGTCCAGCAGCGCACGGGCGAGCCGGGGATGCAGGCCGAGCCGCGACATCCGTACGCCCCGGTCGGTCACCCGGCCGACCGCGTCCACCGCGCCGACGGCCGTCAGGACCTCGCGGGCCGCCCCCATCGCACCGGCGGGCGGCGGGTCGAGCAGCGCAAGACCCGACGCGTCCGGATCGCCCCAGCAGGCCGCCTGCAGGGCGAACGCCGCCAGATCGGCCACCTTGATCTCCGGTGACGGGAACCGGGCGAGCCGCCCGTCCTCCGCCTGTTCCCAGCACCGGTACACCGCGCCCGGCGCCTCACGCCCCGCCCGTCCCGCCCGCTGCCTCCCGGTGGCCTGCGAGGCCCGCACGGTCGTCAGCGCGCTCAGTCCGCGGGCATGATCGGTACGCGGCTCCCTGGCCAGGCCCGAGTCGACGACGATCCGCGCCCCCGGCACCGTCAGCGACGACTCCGCGACGGAGGTCGCCAGCACCACCCGGCGCCCCTCGGACGAGCCCGCCAGCACCGCGTCCTGCACCGCCGCCGGTGCCCGCCCGTGCACCTGCAGCACCTCGGCGGGCACCCCCGTCAGCTGTCCCGCCACCCGGCCGATCTCACCGACCCCGGGGAGGAAGCAGAGCACGTCGCCGTCCCGCTCGGCGAGCGCCCGGCGCACCACCGAGGCGACATGCGTCAGCAGCGCCGGGTCGACCCGCATCCCGTGCGGCGGCCCGACCGGCCTCATCGGCGGCGCCCACACCACCTCCACCGGGTGCGACACGCCCTGCGCCTCGACCACCGGCGCATCGCCGAGCAGCCGCGCCCACCCCTCCGCGTCCGTCGTCGCCGACGCGGCGACCAGCCGCAGATCGGGCCGGAGCGACTCCCGTACGTCGTGGAGGAAGGCAGCGACCGTGTCCGCGTCCAGATGCCGTTCATGACACTCGTCGATGATCACCACATCGACTCCGGCGAGCTCCTGGTCGCGCTGGAGCCGTTGCAGGAGCACACCGGTGGTCACCACCTCCACCGCCGTGTCGCGCCCCACCACGCGCTCCCCGCGCACCGTGAACCCCACACGCTCCCCGGTCTGCTCCCCGAGGAGCCACGCCATGCGCCGGGCCGCCGCACGGGCCGCGATCCGGCGCGGTTCGGCGACCACCACGCGGCGCGCGGGGCCGTCGCCGACCAGGCCGGCGAGGACCAGCGGGACCAGCGTCGTCTTGCCGGTGCCGGGCGGTGCGCAGAGCACCGCGACACCCCGGTCGTCGAGTGCCTGCCGGAGCGCGGGCACGGCGGTACGGACGGGCAGCCGGTCGAGGGCGTCGGTACGGATCACGCCCCCAGTGTCGTACGCCGGTCCTCCGGGCCCGCGCTCAGTCCCGCACGCAGACGAAGATCGCCGTGCCCGGGATCAGGTTTCCGCGCAGCGGGGACCAGCCGCCCCACTCCTGGGTGTTCCAGGCGGGCCACTCCGGCTCGACCAGGTCGACCAGGCGGAACCCGCCGGCCACCACGTCCCGCACCCGGTCGCCCACGGTCCGGTGGTGCTCGACGTACACGGCGTTGCCCTGCTCGTCCTGCTCGACGTACGGGGTGCGGTCGAAGTAGGAGGCCGCGACGGACAGCCCCTCGGGTCCGGGCTCGTCCGGGAACGCCCAGCGGATCGGATGCGTCACCGAGAAGACCCAGCGGCCCCCCGGGCGCAGCACCCGGTGCACCTCCCGGAAGACCTGTACGGGGTCGGCGACGAACGGCACCGCGCCATAGGCGGAGCAGGCCAGGTCGAAGGAGCCGTCCCGGAACGGCAGCAGGCAGGCGTCCGCCTCCACCAGCGGGACCTCGTCGCCGATCCGCAGCGCGTGCTGGAGCTGGCGGTGGGAGAGGTCGAGGGCGACGGGGCGGGCGCCCCGCGCGGCCAGCCAGCGCGAGCACTGCGCCGCGCCCGCACCGATCTCCAGGATGTCCAGGCCGCTCAGCGACTCCGCGGGGCCGAGCAGGCCGGCCTCGGCCTCGTCGAGACCCTCCGGGCCCCAGACGAAACGGTCGTCGCCGAGAAAGGCGCCGTGGTCGCTCTGGTACTCGTCGGCGTTCCGGTCCCACCAGCCGCGACTTGCCCGGCTGCTTTCCGCTTCCCCTGCGCTGCGGCGGGTCGCTTCCGGTTCGGTGGTGCAGATCTCTTGGCTCATCGTGTCCGTCGTTGTAGTTTGCCTTCACCCCACCGCGCGCGGTACGTACCTAGGGGTACCTGTGGGTACGGAACCGTAGTCGCGCAACACGGCCGGGACTGATGTGGCCTCGGAGAACATGAATTGTGCCGGGTTTGGGCCCCTGCGTCCCCCGTGTGCGCGTTGGCGCATTGACCCTGCCCGGCTGCCCCCGTATGCTACAAGTTGCGCTGCGAGCCTGCGCGCCTCAGACCTAGCAGGCCGCGCTCGCATCTGTTGCATGTCCCCTCGGTTCACGAGGCGCCTCCTGCTCCGCGGGTCGGGTGCTTCCCAGGCTGTCCGGCTTCTGCAGAGGCGATAGGGGCTCTCGGCGTAGCAGTACCTACGACTCACTGTCCGTACCGGAGCCCTTTCCCACATGACGAGCAGCACCGAGACCACCGCCACCACTCCGCAGGTTGCGGTCAACGACATCGGCGACGCGGACGCGTTCCTCGCGGCGATCGACGAGACGATCAAGTACTTCAACGACGGCGACATCGTTGACGGTGTCATCGTCAAGGTTGACCGGGACGAGGTTCTCCTCGACATCGGTTACAAGACCGAAGGCGTCATCCCGAGCCGCGAGCTCTCGATCAAGCACGACGTCGACCCGAACGAGGTCGTCAAGGTCGGCGACGAGATCGAGGCCCTGGTTCTCCAGAAGGAGGACAAGGAAGGCCGCCTGATCCTCTCGAAGAAGCGCGCTCAGTACGAGCGTGCCTGGGGCACCATCGAGAAGATCAAGGAAGAAGACGGCATCGTCACCGGTACCGTCATCGAGGTCGTCAAGGGTGGTCTCATCCTCGACATCGGCCTCCGCGGCTTCCTCCCGGCGTCGCTCGTCGAGATGCGTCGTGTCCGCGACCTCCAGCCCTACGTGGGCAAGGAGCTCGAGGCCAAGATCATCGAGCTGGACAAGAACCGCAACAACGTGGTCCTGTCCCGCCGTGCCTGGCTCGAGCAGACCCAGAGCGAGGTCCGTCAGACCTTCCTCACGACCCTGCAGAAGGGTCAGGTCCGCTCCGGCGTCGTCTCGTCGATCGTCAACTTCGGTGCCTTCGTGGACCTCGGTGGCGTCGACGGTCTCGTGCACGTCTCCGAGCTGTCCTGGAAGCACATCGACCACCCCTCCGAGGTTGTCGAGGTCGGCCAGGAGGTCACCGTCGAGGTTCTCGACGTCGACATGGACCGCGAGCGTGTCTCGTTGTCGCTCAAGGCGACGCAGGAAGACCCGTGGCAGCAGTTCGCCCGTACGCACCAGATCGGGCAGGTCGTTCCCGGTAAGGTCACGAAGCTCGTTCCGTTCGGTGCGTTCGTGCGCGTCGACGAGGGCATCGAGGGTCTGGTCCACATCTCCGAGCTGGCCGAGCGCCACGTGGAGATCCCGGAGCAGGTCGTCCAGGTCAACGACGAGATCTTCGTCAAGGTCATCGACATCGACCTCGAGCGCCGTCGCATCAGCCTCTCGCTGAAGCAGGCCAACGAGGCGTTCGGCGCCGACGCGGCCTCGGTCGAGTTCGACCCGACCCTGTACGGCATGGCCGCGTCCTACGACGACCAGGGCAACTACATCTACCCCGAGGGCTTCGACCCCGAGACCAACGACTGGCTCGAGGGCTACGAGACCCAGCGCGAGGCGTGGGAGACGCAGTACGCCGAGGCGCAGGAGCGCTTCGAGCAGCACCGCGCCCAGGTCATCAAGTCCCGCGAGGCCGACGAGGCCGCTGCGGCCGAGGGCGCTGCTGCTCCGGCCGGCGGTGCCCCGGCTGCCTCCGGCGGCACCGGTGGCGGCTCGTACTCCTCGGAGTCCGCGGACAACTCCGGCGCCCTGGCGTCGGACGAGGCCCTGGCTGCCCTGCGCGAGAAGCTGGCGGGCGGCCAGAGCTGACGCTCTGACCCTCCGGTCGGTCATCGATCGCAGTAGCTGACAGTGAGGCCCGCTCCCCTCGGGGGAGCGGGCCTCACTCGTGTACGGGGTCCGGTTCTACGGGGTGACCGTGATGTCGGTCAGGCCCTTGGCGCCGGTGACGGTGTTGCTGCCGCCCCCCCGTCGCCTCGAAGTTGCCGGTGTACGCGCCGTCGGCGAGCCGGATCGTGTCACCGGGGACCGCGGCGGCCAGGGCCGTCTTGAGATGGGCGGCGGTGCTCACGTCGATGACCGTGGCGGCGCCGGCGCCGGCGCTCGGTCCGGAGTACCGCAGCCGCTGGTGGGAGACCGACCACCGGATCTACGGCGGCATCACCGAGACGGACATGGACCTCGCGCACATCCGGTACCCGTCGTACGGGCAGCACGGGGAGCGCGGCACCCTCATCGGCTACGACAACTACGGCGCGCAGGCCGACGCGTATGCGGCGCTCACCCCGCGCGATCGGGAGGCGCGCGCCGTCGCGCAGGGTGTGAAGATCCACGGCGTGAAGTACCGTACGCAACTCGCCTCGTCCTTCTCCCGCCACTGGCGCCAGACCCCGCACCTGGAGGCCGCCCGGCACCCCCTGTCCGGCGGTCCCGACGCCCCGGCCTTCGCCCCCCTCAACCAGGCCGCGGGCCGCGTCTGTTTCGCGGGTGGCTACCTCAGCCACACCGGCGCCTGGCAGCACGGAGCGTTCACCTCCGCACGGAAGGCGGTCACCGCGCTGCACGCGCGCGTGCTGGCGTAACCACCCTGTTAAGGGGCACAGGCAGGGAATGCCTGTGCCCCGCCGGGCGTTCTTCTCTGGGAATACGAGGAGGAGCGGTAACCGTGCCTGATCCGCAGAGTTTGTACGAATGGGAGCCGAAGGGCCTGGCCGTCGTCGACATGGCGCTCGCCCAGGAGTCGGCCGGCCTGGTCATGCTCTACCACTTCGAGGGGTACATCGACGCGGGTGAGACCGGCGAGCAGATCGTGGACGGCCTCCTCGAGACGCTGCCGCACCAGATCGTGGCCCGCTTCGACCACGACCGGCTCGTCGACTACCGCGCACGGCGCCCGCTGCTGACCTTCCGGCGCGACCGCTGGACGGCGTACGAGACCCCGACGCTGGACGTCCGGGTGGTCCAGGACGCCACCGGGGCGCCCTTCCTGCTGCTGTCCGGGCCCGAGCCGGACGTGGAGTGGGAGAGGTTCGCCGCCGCCGTCGAGCAGATCGTCGAGCGGCTGGGGGTGCGTCTCGCCGTCAACTTCCACGGCATCCCGATGGGTGTCCCGCACACCCGGCCGGTCGGCATCACGCCGCACGGCAACCGCACGGACCTGATGCCCGGCCACCGCAGTCCCTTCGACGAGGCACAGGTTCCCGGCTCCGCCGAGGCACTGGTCGAGTACCGGCTGATGGAGGCCGGGCACGACGTCCTCGGTGTGGCCGCCCATGTGCCGCACTACGTCGCCCGCTCGGCGTACCCGGACGCCGCGCTCACCGCGCTGGAGGCGATCACGGCCGCGACCGGCCTCGTCCTGCCGGGCATCGCGCACTCCCTGCGTACGGAGGCCCACCGCACGCAGACGGAGATCGACCGCCAGATCGACCAGGGCGACGAGGAGCTCGTCTCGCTCGTCGAGGGGCTCGAGCACCAGTACGACGCGCTCGCGGGCTCCGAGACACGCGGCAACCTGGTCGCGGAACCGGTCGACCTGCCGTCCGCCGACGAGATCGGCCTCGAATTCGAACGGTTCCTCGCCGAGCGGGAGGGCGACGGCTGAGCGTCGGTGCGTACGGCGTGACCGGGCCATGACCTGCCCCGGAGGCCGGACTAGGCTGCCGACCATGCTGAAAGTGGGCCTGACCGGCGGGATCGGCGCCGGCAAGAGCGAAGTGTCACGACTGCTCGTCTCGTACGGAGCGGTCCTGATCGACGCCGACCGGATCGCGCGCGAGGTCGTCGAGCCCGGGACCCCCGGACTCGCGGCCGTCGTCGAGGCCTTCGGCGACGGCGTCCTCACCGCCGACGGCACCCTGGACCGGCCGAAGCTCGGCGCCATCGTCTTCTCCGACGCCGACCGGCTCGCCACGCTCAACGCGATCGTCCACCCGCTGGTCCGCGCCCGCTCCGCCGAACTGGAGCGGGCGGCGGGCCCCGACTCCGTCGTCGTCCACGACGTCCCCCTCCTCACCGAGAACGGACTCGCCCCGCTCTACGACCTGGTCGTCGTCGTGGACGCCGCCCCCGGGACCCAGCTCGACCGGCTCGTACGGCTGCGCGGCATGACGGAGTCCGAGGCCCGCGCCCGGATGGCCGCGCAGGCCACCCGCGAGCAGCGACGGGCCGTCGCCGATCTGATCGTCGACAACGACGGACCGCTGGAGGCGCTGGAGCCACAGGTGCGCAAGGTCTGGGAGGAACTGACGCAGCGGGCCGCCGCCGCGTCCGGACGGGACTGACACGGCGGGCCGCTGCGGGCCGGTCCACCGACCGGAATACCGGCACCCGGCCGGACGTTGGAAACGCGTCGACGAAGGGAAGGATGCGACCGTGCCCGAGAGGACCCCGGAAACCCATGTCATCGACTTCCGCGCGGCCGAACGCCTGCTGGCCGCGCGCGATCCGCGGGGCGCGGTCAAGCTGCTGGACTCGGTGATCGCGGCCCATCCGGAGAACACGGCCGCCCGGCTGCTGCGCGCCCGCGCCTTCTTTGCCGCCGCCCAACTGCGCCCGGCCGAGCTCGAATTCGAACTCGTCCTGGAGCGCGAACCGGACAACGCGTTCGCGCACTTCGCGCTGGCCCGCACCTTCCAGCGCTCCGGCCGCTCCGAGCAGGCCGTGCGTCACTTCCGGCTGGCCGCCGCACTCGACCCGAACCCGGAGTACCTGCGGGCGGCCCGCTTCGACACGGACCGCTGACGCCGCGGTCCCGTCCATGGGGATCACGGCTCTCGGCAAGGGCCCTCGGCAGCTGCGATCAGGCCCCGGCCGCCAAATGTGTCCCGCGTGGGCTCGGGCCGTGCGGCATCGACGTCTGTCCCCACTGGCCTGTTCGTGATGACGGACCTCTGCGCCGGTGCCCGGAAGGTCAGTGCCCGTACCGGCCGCGTCCGCCGTGGTCCGGTTCGTACGGGGGGATGTTGCGGCCCGGCTGGTAGTGCGGGCCCTGATGGATGTGGTGGACGATCACCACCAGATCCACCAGCGTCAGCAGAAGCAGCAGACCGCAGGCCGCGGCCCAACCCGGGCGGTCGACCAGGCTGAAGGCCGTCAGGCCGAAGAGTGCCCAGGCCATGCCCCATAGACTCAGGCACAGCCGCAGGCGCAGCGGGCTACGCGCGGTCATCGGTTCATTACCGGTACGCATGTCGATCGCCTCTCCTTCCAGGATGGACCCGCGACGGCGGTTTCGAGCAACGACGACGACAGAATGTGGGGACCGTCCGTGAACGGCACACCACGGGGGAACAGCGCCGCCCGCCGGGCCCGGGTCCGCGGGTCGCTGCTCGGCGGTGCGATCGGGGACGCACTGGGAAACCCGGTGGAATTCCTGTCGCTCTCCGGTATCCGCCGGGCATACGGGGAGCGGGGCGTCCGGGGACTCGTCGCGGACGGGGACGGAGTCGTCGGCCGGGTCACCGACGACACACAGATGACCCTGTTCACCGCGGAAGGGCTGATCAGGGCGCACTCCCGGGCCATGTCGAAGGGGATCGGCGGCGCCGAGACCGCCATCGTCCGCAACGCCTATCTGCGCTGGCTCGACACCCAGAATCACCCGGCACCGCCGGCCCGCGGCGGGGACGACCTCGTACGGACCGGGTGGCTGCGGCAGCAGCGCTTCCTGTACGCCCGCCGGGCCCCCGGCAACGCCTGCCTGACCGGACTCGGGGCCGGCCACATCCCCGACCCGACGGGACCGATCGGCCTGCCGGGTCCGGTCAACACCGGGTCCAAGGGGTGCGGCACGGTGATGAGGTCCGCACCCTTCGGCCTGATCGGCGAGGGAGCGGCGACCGGCTTCGCGCTCGCTGCCCGCTGTGCCCGGATCACCCATGGGCATCCGACCGGCGCGTTCGCCGCCGGGGCCTTCGCCGCGATCATCGCCCATCTGCTGGAGGGCGACTCGATGGCGGGGGCCGTGCTGCGCGCCATGGAGCTGCTGGCCCGCCATCCGGGGCACGAGGAGACGACGGCGGTGCTGCGCGCGGCCGTCGACCTGGCCGCGCACGGGGCACCGACCGCCGAGAAGGTGGAGTCGCTGGGGGCGGGCTGGGTGGCCGAGGAGGCCCTCGCCATCGCCGTGTACTGCGCCCTGGTGCTGCCCGGCGCCGACGAGGTGGCGGAGTCGCTGTTGCTCTCGGTCAACCACTCGGGCGACAGCGACTCCACCGGCTCGGTCTGCGGCAATCTGCTCGGCGCCCACCACGGTGACGTGCAACTCCCTGCGTCCTGGCTCGTCCTGACGGAGGGACGGGCCGTGATCGCCGAGCTGGCCGATGATCTGTGCCTCGAGTTCGAGCAGGCGGTGGCGTGGCCGCAGGAACGCTACCCGGTGTGCTGACGGACGCCGGACGGTGAGAGGAGACCGGAGCGGGAGGGTGCCCGGGTGCCGGGAACCGCGCCCAACCCCCGTTCGTTCGGCTGCATATGAGCGGACGACTGGTGCGTGAGGGATATTCAGGGACGGGACCCGGCTCGATCACTCCGGACGGTTGCGCGGTCGAGCTGTACAGACGGCTGTCCGTCGGCAGTGAACCGGATGTGATCGCTGCGGCGGTGCCCGCCGGCGCAGGCATTCTCGAACTCGGCTGCGGGGCGGGCCGCGTGACCCATGCGCTGGTCGAGCGCGGCTTCGATGTCACGGCCGTGGACGAGTCGCCGGAGATGCTGGAACACGTACGGGGCGCGCGTACGGTGCAGAGCTCCATCGAGTCCCTCGACCTCGGTGACGAGACCTTCGACGTGGTGATGCTGGCGTCGTACCTGGTGCACACGAGCGAACACCGGGTACGCGACGCAATGCTGCGCGCCTGCCGGCGGCACGTCAGGGAGGGAGGCGTCGTACTGCTGCAGCGTGAGGGCGTCGACTACCGCACCGATCTGCCGCGGGAGCGTGTCGATCCGTCCGGCGGCATCGTGCGGATCGTCTCGGCGGACCCCGTCGGCGACGAGGTGAACGCGGTGCGCGCGGAGTACGTCTTCGACGATGCGCGATGGACCCAGACCTTCCTGTCGCGGCAGCTGACGAAGGAGCAGTTCGAGGGACACCTGGAGGCGGCGGGACTGACCGTCGACCGGTATCTCACGGCTGACGGTGTGTGGGTGCGGGCGCTGCCCACCTAAGGGCTGCCCCGTCATCCCCGGCGGGCGCACGACGACAGCTGCGGCACCTCGCCGCGTTGCCGGAACGTCCGAATACATCCAGTGGACGGACGTCCCTCCGCCTTGCGACGCACCGCATCCGAGGCCGCGCGCCGATCCACCCGGGATGACGGGACAGCCCTTGGGCGCGGAGGTGCGATGAGTTCCGGACGGCGGTGGGGTCTACCCCTGCGTACGCACTCTCACGCGACGCTTCTTCGAGGAGACCCCGATGTCCGAGACCACGACGGCGACGACCACGACGACCGCCGACGCCACGACCGAGAAGACGGCACGCAGCCGCGGTGCGGTCGCGCTGACCGTCGCACGGGTCGTACTCGCCCTGTTCTTCGCCTTCAGCGCGTCCGCCAAGCTGATCGCCCATGAAACCGCGATCGAGTCCTTCGACCGCATGGGGTGGAGCCATGGCGCGATGTACCTCATCGGCGCCCTGGAGATGGCAGGCGCCATCGCCCTGCTGGTACCCCTGCTGTCCGGCGTCGCGGCGATGGCCTTCGCCGGACTGCTGGCCGGCGCCTCCATCGTCCAACTGACGCTGCTCGACCCGGTGAACGCGATCATGCCCGCACTGCTCATCGGGCTGGTCGTCCTGATCGCCCGGGAGCAGCGGGACAGAACGGCACAGCTGGTCGCGCTCGTCCGCCGGCGCGCGTAGGGCGAGCGGGCCTCCGTACGTCCACTGCCGCAGCCCGGCACCGAACAGCGTCCCGCGGACGCCCCTCGGTGCCGGGCTGCGGCGGCTCGCCGCCACCGCGGTCAGTGGACCGTGCTGAAGCTGCGCCAGGGGAGGGAGGCCGCTGCGTTCACATCGGTGAACGTGGTGGCGAGATACGCCGTCCCCGGGCCCGTGCAGTCCCGTGTCCGGTACAGGATGATGTCGATCAGGGTCCCGTTCTGCACTGCTTTGGCGCCCGGAACGAGCCGGTGGCAGCCCTTTACCGACGGGCTGTTCAAACTGATCACGGCATCCCGCTCGGTGACGTAGGTGACCGGCCCGACCGCGGTGCGACCGAGGCCGGAACAGCCGGCGACGGTGAGGCTCAGGAGCGCGGTCCCGGCTGCGATGCCGAGACGGCGGCGTCGTTGATCGATCACGGGCATGGGCGGGTCCTCGTCTGTCTCGTCCGGCTCGTCCGTACATCAGGTGCTGACGATGGTCACCCTGCCCTCTCCCGGCCGCCCCGGCATCCGGTGCGGGGCCTGCCGGGTGATCATCCCGTGGGTCAGGGTTCGCCCGGTGTACTTAATGGGCATAACGTGGTAATAGCGGCGTGAATCAGGTATTTCCGGCTTTCAGGGGGCCGTCATGGTCGAAGAACTGGTGGTCGCGATAGCGGCGACGGCGTCCGTGGGTGTGGTCTACGCGATGGCCGCTGCGCGGGTCGTGAAGCAGTACGAACGGGGCGTCGTGCTGCGGCTCGGCAGGCTGCGCAACGATGTGCGCGGCCCCGGATTCACCATGATCCTTCCCGGCATCGAGCGGCTGCGGAAGGTCAATATGCAGATCGTGACGATGCCCGTGCCGGCGCAGGACGGCATCACGAGGGACAACGTGACGGTGCGGGTGGATGCGGTCATCTACTTCAAGGTGGTCGATGCGGCGAGCGCGGTCGTGGAGGTCGAGGACTACCGGTTCGCGGTGTCGCAGATGGCGCAGACATCCCTGCGGTCGATCATCGGCAAGAGTGACCTCGACGACCTTCTGTCGAACCGGGAGAAGCTGAACCAGGGACTGGAGCTCATGATCGACAGCCCCGCGGTGGGCTGGGGCGTCCAGATCGACCGGGTGGAGATCAAGGACGTATCGCTGCCGGAGACGATGAAGCGGTCCATGGCGCGCCAGGCCGAGGCCGACCGCGAGCGGCGCGCGCGGGTCATCAACGCGGACGCGGAGCTGCAGGCATCGAAGAAGCTGGCGGAAGCGGCCGCCGAGATGTCCACCCAGCCGGCCGCGCTGCAGCTGCGACTGCTGCAGACCGTGGTCGCGGTCGCGGCGGAGAAGAACTCGACACTGGTGCTGCCGTTCCCGGTGGAGCTGCTCCGCTTCCTGGAGCGGGCGCAGCAGCCCGGACAGACGCAGCAGCAACAACCGCAGCAGCAACCGCAGCAGCAACCGCAGCCGGAGGCTCAACCGCAACAGATGCCGCCCGTGGTGCCTGCGGCCGCGCCTCCGCCTCCGCCGCCTGTACCAGCCGCCGCTCCGCCGGTGTCCGGGCCCGCGCGGGTCACTGGCACGAAGCCACTCGCCAGGCACTGACCTGCGCGAATGCCGGTCGAGGACCGGCTGTCAGACCCCCCGCCTAGACTCGTGGAGTCAGCGAGATCAGGACGATCGAGCGCGGGACGGGAGCGATGACCTCGGCAGGACGTGTGCACCAGGACGCGCAGGACGCGGCCACGGCCCGCTTCCTGCGTTGCGCTGCCGTCTTCCTGCCCGCGTCGCTGCCGAGGGACGGCCGAGTCGCTTTCTGGGACCCGGACGACGGCCCGCTTCCGGCGCCCTCGGCCGGGTCGGCCGAGGGCGCCGAGATCACTGTCGTGCGACGTCACGGGCAGCGGGGTGATGTCCGTGTTCGTGCCGTGCCCGCCGTCCTGCTGCCCGTCGCCGACGCACTGCCCCTGCTGGTCCGCGTGCGGCACCGGCAGTCCGCTCATCCGGCCGCCCGCTGCTGGGGAACGGCCGCACTCCATGCGCTCAACCTGGTGGCGCGCGGCCGGCTGGTCCCCGGTCTGACGGCCGGGGACCACGACGCCTGGCGGGCCGGTCCGCGCGACGCGGAGGACATCGCCCATCTGCGCGCGATCGCCGCGGCCATGCCACCCGAGGCGCATGCCGTCCCGCTCCCGGACCGCACACCGCTTCGGGTCCCGGACCCCGAGTCGCTGGTCGGCGCGTTCCTCGACGCCGTCGCCGACACCCTGCCCCGGACACCTGCGGCGGCCTATGCGATGGGGGCGCCCTTCGCGGCCCGCGAGGCCCAGCATCTGCCCCGCGCCCGTGACTGGGCCGCCGAGGTCGCTGCCGGTCTGGACGCGGGCGTACGGGTGTCGCTCCGCCTCGACCTGTCGGCGTACGAACTCTTCGACACCGCCGACACGTACGGCGGCCCGGACGCCGACGACACCACCGAAGACTCCGCGGCCAACGCCGCGGACGTGCACCGCGGCGGCGCCGCGCGGCACGCCGCCGCGGCGATCACGCAGGTGCACAGCCTGGCCGACCCGACGTACGTCATCGACGCCGCCGCACTGTGGAACGGCGGCGGCGGAGAACCCTTCGGGCCGCGGGCCAGGATCGACGCCGTGCTCGCGCTGCGCCGAGCCGCCCGCGTCTGGGCACCGCTTGACCGGCTGCTGGACCAGCCGGTCCCTGACGTGCTCGCCCTCACCGAAGGCGAGCTGTACGAGCTGCTGAGCGACGCCGGGGCGCGGCTGGCTGCGGCAGGCGTGAGCGTCCACTGGCCGCGTGAACTCGTCCGCTCCCTCACTGCCACCGCCGTCGTACGGCCCGCGCCCGGCTCGGCCACCGACGGCACCTCGTTCTTCGACGCCGAGCAGCTCTTCTCCTTCAACTGGCAGCTGTCGCTGGGCGCCGAGCAGCTCACCGAGCGGGAGATGGACATCCTCGCGGAGGCCCACCGCCCGGTGGTGCGTCTGCGGGACCAGTGGGTCGTCGTCGACCCCGCGCTCGTACGCAGGGCGCGCAAGCGTGAGCTGGGCCTGCTCGACCCGGTGGACGCCCTCGCCGTCGTGCTGACCGGCAGCGCGGAGGTGGACGGCGAACAGGTCGAGGCGGTGCCCGCCGGTGCCCTCGCCGAACTCCGCACCCGGATCCTCGCCGACGACACGACCATCGAGCCGCCGCCCGGACTGGACGCCACGCTCCGTGACTACCAACTGCGCGGCCTGGCCTGGCTCGACCGGATGACATCGCTCGGACTCGGCGGCTGCCTCGCCGACGACATGGGACTCGGCAAGACCATCACCGTGATCGCCCTGCATCTGCACCGCGCGCACCCCGCACCCACCCTGGTGATCTGCCCCGCCTCCCTCCTGGGCAACTGGCACCGGGAGATCAACCGCTTCGCCCCAGGGGTTCCCGTCCGCCGCTTCCACGGCACCGACCGCACGCTCGACGACCCCGACGACGGATTCGTCCTCACCACGTACGGAACGATGCGGTCCAGCGCCGCCGAACTCGCCCAGCACAGCTGGGGACTTGTCGTCGCCGACGAGGCGCAGCACGTGAAGAATCCGCACTCGTCCACCGCGAAGGCGCTGCGCACCGTCCCGGCCCCGGCCAGGATCGCTCTCACCGGCACCCCGGTGGAGAACAACCTCTCCGAGCTCTGGGCCCTGCTCGACTGGACCACCCCCGGGCTGCTCGGCCCTCTCCAGGCGTTCCGTGCCCGGCACGCCCGGATCGTCGAGAACACCGGCACCGCGGCAGGACTCGGGAACGAGGAGGCGATCGAGCGTCTCTCCCGGCTGGTCAGGCCGTTCCTGCTGCGCCGCAAGAAGTCCGATCCGGGCATCGCCCCGGAGCTGCCGCCCAAGACGGAGACCGACCACCCCGTCTTCCTCACCCGCGAACAGGCCACGCTGTACGAGGCGGCGGTACGCGAGACGATGACGTTCATCGAGGCCTCGGAAGGCATTGCCCGCCGCGGTCTGATCATGAAGCTGCTGGCCTCGCTCAAGCAGATCTGCAACCACCCCGCGCAGTACCTGAAGGAGGAGCCGACCCGCCTCATCGGCCGCTCCGGCAAGCTCGCCCTGCTCGACGAACTCCTCGACACGATCCTCGCCGAGGACGGCTCCGTGCTGATCTTCACCCAGTACGTGACGATGGCCCGGATCCTCTCCGCCCACCTCGCCTCGCGCGCCGTCCCGTCCCAGCTCCTGCACGGCGGTACGCCGGTGGCCGAACGGGAACGGATGGTGGACCGCTTCCAGTCCGGCGAGGTACCCGTCTTCCTGCTCTCCCTCAAGGCGGCGGGCACCGGACTGAACCTCACCCGCGCCGCCCACGTCATCCACTACGACCGCTGGTGGAACCCGGCGGTCGAGGAGCAGGCCACCGACCGCGCGTACCGCATCGGCCAGACCCAGCCCGTCCAGGTGCACCGGCTGATCGCGGAAGGCACCGTCGAGGACCGGATCGGCGAGATGCTGGCGGCCAAGCAGGCCCTGGCCGACGCGGTGCTCGGCACCGGAGAGACCGCGCTGACCGAACTCAGCGACCGTGACCTCGCCGACCTCGTCTCGCTCCGGAGGCCGTCATGAGCCCCCGCTCCCAGCCCGTGTCGTACGTCCGCGCCCGCCCCGGCCCCGACGACCTGCGGCGCACCTTCGACGCCGTGCCGCCCCGCACGTCCGACGGCGGCGAACCGTTCGCGGACAGCTGGTGGGGCCGGTCCTGGGTGGCGGCGCTGGAATCCCTGTCGATGGACGAGGGACGCCTCGCCCGCGGCCGAACGTACGCCGACAGTGGCCATGTCGCCGCGATCACCGTGACTCCCGGCCGCGTCGTCGCCTATGTCCAGGGCAGCCGCCCCCGCCCGTACCGGACCGAACTGCGGCTGCGGACCCTCACCGACACCGGATGGGACACCTTCCTCGACGCCGCCGCCGAACGGCCCGGCCATCTCTCCGCGCTGCTCGCCAAGGAGATGCCGCACGGCCTGGTCGACACGGCGGCCGAGACCGGCATCGGACTGCTGCCCGCCGCGAACGACCTCGACCCGAGCTGCTCCTGCCCCGACCACGGCTGGCCGTGCAAGCACGTCGCCGCCCTCTGCTACCAGATGGCCCGCCTGCTCGACACCGACCCGTTCGTCCTGCTGCTGCTGCGCGGCCGGGGCGAGCGCGAACTCGTCGAGGAGCTGGGCCGGCGCAACGCCGCGCACTCCGCCCGGGAACGGCCCACGGCCGCCGCCACCCCCTCCGTGGCGGCCCGCGAAGCGTTCGCCGACCGATACCTGCCGCCGCTGCCCTCCCCGCTCCCGGAACCCGCGCATCCCGGTCAGCCGCCCGCGTACCCCGAACTGCCCGGCACCCGCGACCCGCTCGCCCTCGACCACCTCGCCACCGACGCGGCGGCCCGCGCACTCACGCTCCTGACCACCGGACACGATCCGCTCGCCGGGCTCACACCTTGGCAGGACGCCGTCCGGCTGGCCGCCGCCCGTCCCACCGCCGGGCTCACCGCCACCACCCGCGCCCTCTACCGCGAGCTCGCCTACGCCACCGGCCGCACCACCACCGACCTGGCCCGCGCCGTGGCCGCCTGGCGCCAGGGCGGCGCCGAAGGGCTGGACGTCCTGGAGACTCCCTGGGACCCCCCGGCCGGTCCCTTCGACCGGGCCCGCCCCGCCCTCGCCGCCGGCGACTTCCCCCGATTCCAGCCCTGGCGCAACCACCTCACCCACCCCGAGGGCACGCTCCAGCTCCGCTTCGGCCACGACGGCCGCTGGTACGGCTACGAATCGGACCGGGACAAGGACGACTGGTGGCCCCGCGCGATGCCGGACACCGACCCGGTGGGGGCACTCATGGCTCTGCTCGGCCGCTGACACCGGCTCCGGCCGGCCTTCCCGGCCGTCCGTCGGCTCCGCAGGTGGCCGAGGACAGCGATCAGCAGCACAACGGCGACCGGCGGAACGATCAGCCGCGCCTTCCGGAACGACCCGTCTCCTGATGGGTCGGCCCGCGGCCGGCGCCGTGCGCCGCCACCCGGTGCTCTCAGGCCAACTCGATGATCTTCTTCATGGTCAGCGGCGACGGCGACCAGTCGCCATGTGTGCAGACAAGAGAGTCGCGGTACGGGTCGTACCGGAAGTCCCGCCCCCCAACGACGGTGAAGACCTGATCGTTTGCATGCCCGGAGTCGTCGCGGCGGCCGTTCGGCCGGCGCTGTTCCCGGGGGACGCGGCGGGAGTCCCACGGTCCGGCCTGCTGGAACAGCCGGCCCCGCGCGCGCAGGGCCCGTACGGCGACGGAGGCAGGGCGGCTGACCGGGCGTGCGGCCCAGGACAGGCGATGTCGTCAGAAATCGGCGGTCGTACGCTCCTCCAGGCGGCCCACCGAGTCCTGCGCGTACGCCTTCTCGTACGCGTCGCGGATTCGCTCGATCTGCGCATCGCGCACGCGTGACTCGGTCGCCGGGTAGAGCAGGATCAGCTCGTAACTGCGCTCCCGCTCGATCACCCCGTGGGAGTTGCGCCACTGGCCCCGGCCGTCCTGGATGGTCAGGCCGTTCGGGAAGCGCGGGGTGACCTCCTTGTCGACGAACGCGAGGAACTGCCGGTCGGTCACAGCGGGTCCGCCGTCCGGGCGTTCCGTACCGAAGAGCAGCCGAGTCTCGATGTAGGCCTTGCCACGGGCGAGGGCGGCCGACGCGGCAGGCTGCGAGACGGCGGGCGTGTCGCTGCCGAGGGTGGCGTACGCGACAGGTACGCCGGTGGCCAGTACGGCAAGGGCAGTGGCGGCCACCGTGAGTGCGGTGTGCCGCCCAGGGCCGTGCGGGCTGTCGTTGCCGCCGGTGGTCGGGCTCGGGCGGCTGAGGCGGCCGGTCAAGTGGGGGAGGAGCGACAAGGGGTGGCCTTCGTCGGGAGGAGGGGGCGGGCGCGGACCGCGCGTGGCTCACTGTGACAAGGGGCCCGCGCCGGAGAGCGGCAGGACATGGCCAGGCGGGGGAAACCACCCGTACGGTCGAGGGGCAGCGTGGGAAACGGAGTGGTGCCGGCGAACTTCCCTACGCCAAAAACCCTTCGTTCCGGACGGGTTGGCGGTGCTAACGTCCCTGACGTGGCGAAACTCAATCAGATCATCGCAGTGGAGAAAGGCGTCAAGTCCAAGGCTCACCAGGACCTGACGGCGGCGCATCACGGCCTCCAGAAGGCCGGGCTGCTGGCCGGGATCTCCCGGACCTACCAGCCGAAGGACGAAGAGGGTGAGCAGCTTCCGCCCGAGTCGACGCTGGTGCAGATCAAGGCCGAGGACGTGCTCCGGAACACCGCGGCGACGCTGACCCGGCTTTTCGATGTGACCGCCACGAAGGACTGGGCGAACTGCGCGGCCCGCGCGGACGTGAAGGTAGACGGCCGGGTGCTCGTGGCCGAGGTGCCGGTGTCGTATCTGCTCTTCCTGGAGAAGCAGCTGACGGACATCAATACGTTCGTGCGCAAGCTGCCGGTGCTCGACACCGCCGAGGCGTGGACCCAGGACCCGTCGACGGACTCCTGGAAGACCGAGCCGGTCCGCACCCTCCGTACGAAGAAGGTGCCCCGCAACCATGTGAAGGCGGAGGCCACCGAGAAGCACCCGGCGCAGGTCGAGGTGTACTACGAGGACGTCCCGATCGGGTACTGGACGACCGTGAAGTTCTCCGGGGCTCTTCCCGCGCGGCGCATCAATGAACTCCTGGACCGGGTGGAGAAGCTCCAGCAGGCCGTGAAGTTCGCCCGCGAGGAGGCCAACGGCGTGGAAGTCACCGACCAGCGGGTGGGTGATGCGGTATTCGGTTACCTCTTCGGGTAGCCGACCATGGATTCCCCGGCCACATTGTCACGGCCGGGGTGCGCGAGGAGCGCAAGCTGAAACTGAAGCTTGTCGTGACGACGCGGTTCCAGTGGAGGTTCGAGTCCTCCCCCCGGCATTCGGGCCGCACCGATTCGGTCGGTGCGACCGCACGGGCCGGGGTAGCCCAAATGGCAGAGGCAGACCGCGATCAATCTCAGACTCTTGCTCCAGACTCAGCATTCGCCGCCGATCGCCGGATCAAACGGGCTCGGGCCCATGCGCGTCGAGATGTTGGTTCGACTCCAACCCGCGGAGCTTCGATCTGCGGTCGTCTAAAGGAAGGACGCGGCGATATGACGACTGACCCGGGCTCTTAAAAGTGCCGGCGTGCCGCATGGGCGGCATCACTCAGGGCCCGGGGGCCGGCTACGCCCCCGGGCCCGCTCCCGTTTGCGGCCCCCGTCGGGCGTTGTTGGCGAGCGATACCCCGCGCCCGGCGAAGAATTGCTCGAAGTCCGCCAGGGGCAGCTCCGCGGCCCGCGTGGTGGCCGTCGTGCCCGACGGGTTGTGGAAGTGGACGCCGTCGCCGTCCGGCGTACGGGACGTCACCAGCACCAGATGACCGCCCCGGCCCGGAGCCGGCCGCTCCGGATGCCGGATCCCGTAGTGCACCGACGCCATCACCGTCCGCCTCTCGTCCAGCAGGGACACGATCTCGTCCGTCGACAGGTGCCGGTGGACGACGGCGTCGAGGCCGTGCACCTCCCGTGCGTACTCCGCGAACGGGGCGTAGATCAGACCTCGGATCACTCCCTCCGCATCCTCCGTGTACGCGCCGTACTTGAGCGCGCCGTCACGCAGGGCGAACAGGGGCGGGGAGCCGGCGCCGAGCGCCATGCGCAGACAGGTCACACCGCACAGGTGACCTGCCCAGCGCGCGTACTCGGCGGGCGAGTCCGCGCCCGAGTCCGTCCAGCCCGGGTCGGCGGCCGGATCGAGTCCGCCCTCGACGATCGGGCCCACGAGCTCCGGCGAGGCGAACTGCGTATGCACGGCGAACCGGCAGGCGGGGCAGGTCACTGGCGATATCCGTTCAGGAAGCGGCCGATGCGGCTGATCGCCGCGTCGAGATCGTCGGCGTACGGGAGGGTCAGGATCCGGAAGTGGTCGGGACGCGGCCAGTTGAAGCCCGTGCCCTGCACCACCTGGATCTTCTCCCGCAGCAGCAGATCGAGGACGAACTTCTCGTCGTCGACGATGCTGTGCACCTTCGGGTCGATGCGCGGGAACGCGTACAGTGCGCCCTTCGGCTTCACGCACGAGACCCCGGGGATCTCGTTGAGTTTCTCCCACGCCCGGTTGCGCTGCTCGTACAGCCTGCCACCCGGGGCCACCAGTTCCCGGATGGACTGCCGGCCGCCGAGCGCGGCCTGGATGGCGTACTGCGCGGGAGCGTTCGGGCACAGCCGCATGGAGGCGAGCATCGTCAGGCCCTCCAGATAGTTGCGGGCGTGCTGCTGCGGGCCGGACACCACCATCCAGCCGGAGCGGAACCCTGCCACCCGGTACGTCTTCGACAGACCGCTGAAGGTGAGACAGACCAGGTCAGGGGCGAGGACTGCCACGCTGTGGTGCTCGGCGTCGTCGTACAGTATCTGGTCGTAGATCTCATCGGCGAGGACCAGCAGACCGTGCCTGCGCGCCAGGTCGAGGATGCCTTCCAGGATCTCGCGCGGATAGACGGCGCCGGTCGGGTTGTTCGGGTTGATGATCACGACGGCCTTGGTGCGGTCGGTGATCTTCGCTGCCATGTCGGCGAGGTCCGGATTCCAGTCCGACGCCTCGTCGCAGGTGTAGTGCACGGCCTTGCCGCCCGCGAGGGTGACCACCGCGGTCCACAGCGGATAGTCGGGCGACGGGATGAGCACCTCGTCGCAGTCCTCCAGCAGCGCCTGTACGGACATGGAGATCAGCTCGGACACCCCGTTGCCGAGGAAGATGTCGTCCACCCCGACGTCGGTCAGCCCCATCGCCTGGTAGCGCTGCGCCACGGCGCGGCGGGCGGAGAGGATGCCGCGCGAATCGCTGTAGCCGTGGGCCTGCGGGAGCATCCGGATCATGTCCTGGACGATCTCCTCCGGCGCCTCGAATCCGAAGAGCGCGGGGTTGCCCGTGTTGAGGCGGAGCACGCTGTGGCCCGCCTCCTCCAGGGCGTTGGCGTGCTCGATGACCGGGCCTCGGATCTCGTAACAGACCTCGTTGAGCTTGCTGGACTGCCGGAATTCCATGCGGTGCCTCCCCGACCCGATTGTGATACTTGGTTTTACCAAGCTCGGACTTGGAAAGTCCAACAACATGTCTAGACTGCGTCGCATGCCACGTCCGCAGCAGCCGCCCGCACGCCCCGCGCGCCGCCGAAGTTACGACCAGTTCTGCGCCACCGCCCGGGCCCTCGACTCCGTGGGTGACCGTTGGACCCTGCTGATCGTCCGTGAACTGCTGGCGGGGCCGCGCCGCTACACCGATCTGCACGCCGACCTTCCCGGCGTCAGCACGGACGTCCTCGCCTCCCGGCTCAAGGACATGGAACAGAGCGGCCTGGCCACCCGCCGCCGGCTGCCGCCGCCCGCCGCCGCTTCGGTGTACGAACTGACCGAGCGCGGGCACGGATTGCTGCCGGTCCTTGCCGCGCTTGCCGAGTGGGGCACGCCGGCGATCGGCGAGCGGCGGCCGACGGATGCGGTGCGGGCGCACTGGTTCGCACTGCCTCTGCTGTGCGCGCTGGACGGGCTGACCCAGGCGGGAGTGGTCGAAGTCCGCCTCGATGAAGGGGAGTTCCACGTGCGCGTGGGTGGATCGAGCGGACCGGCCGACGGCAAGGGGGCGTACGGGGACGGACCCGCCGCTCACGCAGATGCCCGGATCGTGCTCGACGACGAGGTCTGTCTCGCGCTCGGACGAGGCGAATTCACCCTTGCCGAAGCGGTGGAGGACGGGCGGATCGAGGTCGCGGGCGAGGGAGCGCTGGCCGCTGAGCTGCGCGGCGCATGACGCTTGCGGGGGCCGTTGCGGCGGTCTTGGCGAGGACCTTCGTGGCGACCTTCTTGAAGACCTCTGCATCGAGGTGATTCCGAGGAACAACTCCCGGGTAGCGTCGGGTCATTTGGGATGTCGGGACACCGAGGCGGAGGGAATTCGCGTGAGAGTCGGCAGACGGCAGGGGCAGCAGGAACTGCAAGGCGGGCAAGGGGCGCAGGAACAGCAGGGGCCGCAGGGGCGAATGGGTAAGGCCCTGGTCATCGGCGGCTGCGTGGCGGCGCTCGGCTTCGTACCGTCGGCGGCCCTCGCCACCCCGGGCAGCGGGGTGAGCGGCACGGTTGTCGCGAAGGGCACATCGGTCGGCAAGCTGAAGGTGAAGACGCCCAAGGGCCGTACGGACGTGACCTTCCGGACGATCACCCTGGAGCCGGGCGGCTCCACCGGCTGGCACACCCACAGCGGCCAGCTGATCGCCGTCGTCAAGTCGGGGACGCTGACGCGCACACTGGACGACTGCTCGGTCGAGGTGACACCCGCGGGAACCTCGTTCATCGAACCGTCCGGGGCCAACCACCGCCACATCGGACGGAACCTGGGCACCGAGCCGGTCGTACTCTGGGTGACCTATCTGCTGCCCGAGGGGAGTGCGCTGTCCGAGGACGCCGAGGCGGTGGACTGCGGCGCGCAGAAGTGACGTAGCGCGAGAGGCCCGCCCGCAGCCGACGCCGGCCGGCGGGCGTCTCCCCGCACGAGGGCAGGAGCGAGGGGCTGTGACGGAGAACCCGGAGGCGGAGGACGAGGAGAACACGGGCGCTCCCGACCCGGCGCGCCGTGCGGTCCTCGCGCAGGAACTGCTGCGGGCGCTCGGCGCCCGGTGCCCCGGCTCCCGCACCGAACTGCGGGGGTCGCTCGCCTGCGGAACGGCGGACGCCTACAGCGACATCGACATCGCCTGGACCGTGCCCGACGACCGCTTCGACGCCGCTGTCGCTGCCGCACCGGAGATTCTTGCCGCGGTGCGGCCACTCGAATCGCTGCGTTCCGACCCCGATCTGCAGCACTCCCGTAAACGCCGCCTGCTCTTCGCGGCCTTCCGCGGACTTCCGCTCTTCTGGCGCGTGGATCTGGAGATCGGCGCATCATCGGTCGCCCACCGGCCCGACTACGACCGGGACAATCCTGCGGCGCGCGGTGACGGCTGGTCGCGGCCCGCGAGCGCGCCGGCCCATGCGGTCGCCGCGAGGAAGGCCGTACTGCGCGGGCAGACGCGGATCGCCCAGGGACTGCTGGAGCGCGGTTTCCGGCGCATCGACGCACCGGAGACCGTCTCGGCCACCGGCCCCGGCGACTGGGCCGCCGTCATCACACGCCTCGCCGAGGCGGCAGCCGCCCGCGAACCGGGTCTGCGGCCGCTCGCCGACCGGGTGATGTGCCTGGCCGCGGAGGAGCTTCCCCAGCTCCTCTGGCGGTCACTCCCCGCTGCCGTGCGCGAGCAGGTCGACGTCCTCGTCGTCCGGGGCCGGAACATCCAGGCCGTGCGCGTGATGCGGGAGTGCGGCATCGAGCCGACGCCCGGGCCGCACGACTGCATGGATGTACTGAGCGCGCGGCACACCGCGCTCGCCGACCGCATGCCGCCCCCGCCCAGCCATGACGTGGACACCCTCGTCGCGGCCGCCGACGCGCTGCCGGAAGGCCGGTGGCCTTCGAGGCGGTCCGGGACGGCGACACCCGGGGCTGGATCGTCGTGCTGACGGCCGTGCTGGCGAAGCCGTGGGAGGAGGCCACCCTCGCGGACTTCCGGATCGGTGATGCGGGGAGCGATGAGGCGGCACGCGCCGGCCGGGTGCTCGCCGAGCGGTTCGGCGTCCCGTTCCACTTCGCGAGCCCCGGCGTGCCCGACGACGAAGCGCCCCGCTGGTGGGACGGCCGACGCTGACGGACCGGCGCTGACCAACCGGCGCCGGGAGTGATGATGGTCGGGTGCGATATGAAGCGATCACCTGGGAACGGCTGGCCGAATCCTTTGCCGCGCACGCCGACGGGCTGACACCGGCCGACGGCGGCCCCTGGCTGAAGGTCGCCGTCGACGGCGCTCCGGCCGCGCGCACCGGGGATGTGGCCGGGCGTGTCGCCCAGGAGCTGCGGATCCGCGGCCGTGCCGTGCTCGTCGTGTCCACCGAGGGTTTCCTGCGCCCGGCGAGCCTGCGCTACGAGTACGGCAAGCAGGACCCCGACTCGTACGTCGACAGCTGGTTCGACACGGGAGCGCTCTGGCGTGAGGTCTTCGGGCCGCTGGAGGCGGGTGGCAGCGGGCGGGTACTGCCCGATCTGTGGGACCCGGTGACGGACCGGGCCACCCGCAGCCCGTATCAACACCTGCCCGAAGGCGGTGTGTTGGTGATGCACGGGCCGTTGCTGCTGGGGCACTGGTTCCCGTTCGACCTGAGTCTTCATCTTCGGCTCTCGCCGGGGGCGCTGCGGCGGCGCACCGAGGAGACAGAGCGGTGGACACTGCCGGCCTTCGCGCGGTACGAGGACGAGGTGGAGCCCGCGGGGCGTGCGGACGCGGTCGTCCGGGCCGACGATCCGCTCCACCCCGCCTGGACCGGGTTGCCCGGGGGCGGGTAGGTCACCCGCCGGGTCGGCCGCCGACCGTTGCGACCGCCTCGGCGCCCGAGCGGCAGCCCGCCGCCGCGGCCGTGGCCTCGTCCGCCCCCGCCAGCCGCGCCGCGAGGAACCCTCCGGTGAACGCGTCGCCCGCCCCGGTGGAGTCCACCGCTGCGCGCACCGGAACGGCCGGAACGCGTCCGGTCACCGTCCCTCCGGTGGCGAGCAGGGCACCCTCCTCGCCGAGGGTCACGACGACCTGAGGGAACATCAGGCTCAACTTGGACGCGGCGTCCGCCGGTTCGGGGAGTCCCGTGAGCAGCCGGGCCTCGTCCGCGTTCGGCAGCAGCAGGTGTGCTCCCTGCACGGCCGTCAGGAACGTGTCGACGCCGAGTGCGGCGAGGAAGCCCGCGGAGGCCGGATCCACGCTCGCCGGGATGTTCCGCCGTCGGGCCTCCCGCAGGGCGAGCAGGGCCGTCGCGCGGCTCGTCGCGGCGAAGAGAAGGTAGCCGGAGAGATGCAGATGCCCGACGCCGTCGAGCAGGGACGGCGACCAGTCGGCGGGGGAGAGGCGCAGCACGGCGCCGCTGTCGGTGAGGAAGGTGCGTTCGGCCGCGGAATCGACGAGCGCGACGACGGTGGCGGTCGGTGCCTCGTCGTCCACCACCAGCAGAGGACGCACCCCCGCCCGCCGCAGCACCTTCTCGTGCCAGGCCGCGGCGTCCGCGCCCACCCGTGCCACCAGCCGCACGTCCCGGCATCCCGAACGTGCCGCCCAGCAGGCGGCATTGGCGCCGGCCCCGCCCGGCAGCGTGCTGATCCGCGCCACCGTGTCCGTGCCGTGGACGAGTGGCGAGACATGCCGGGCCACCACGTCCGTGACCACGTCCCCGACGACGAGAAGGCCGCCGCCGGTCACGGGGATCCTGCCAGGTCCCGCTCCAGCGGTCCTTCGTGGATCCTGGCCCAGGAGACGGCGATCCGCGCCGCAAGCGATACGTTTCCGCGTACCGCCGCCACGTTGGCCTCCAGCGACGCCCCTTCGGTCTGCCGCATCAGGTGATCAAGCAGGAAGGGTGTGACGGCCTGGCCCACGATGCCGCGCTCCCGGCATGCGTCCAGCGCCTCCGCCAGGACGCGGTCGTGCAGGGCGGGATCCAGCTGGTCTTCGTGCGGTACGGGGTTGGCGACGATCAGCGCCGCGGGGGGACCGCCGAGCGCTTTCCCGGCCCGCATCACTTCCGCGACCTCCTCGGGCGTACGCACCGTCCAGTCCACCGGCTCGCCCGAGCTGCTGAGATAGAAGCCGGGGAAGTGCTCCGTGCGGTAGCCGAGCACTCCGACCCCGAGCGTCTCCAGGCGCTGCAGCGTGGCCGGGACGTCCAGGATCGACTTCACGCCCGCGCACACCACGGTGATGCCGGTCCGTGCGAGCAGCCGGAGATCCGCGGACTCGTCCTGGGTCTCGGTCCACTCCCGGTGTACACCGCCGAGGCCGCCCGTCGCGAAGACGCGCAGCCCGGTGCGGGCCGCGAGGAACGCCGTCGCGGACACGGTCGTCGCCCCGCTCGCTCCCGTCGCCAGCGCCGGAGCGAGGTCCCGGTGCCCGAGCTTTCGCATCGTCGGATCCCCGGCGACCCGCTTCAACTGGGACTTGTCCAGGCCGACATGGGCCCTTCCGTCCAGTACGGCGATGGTCGCGGGGACGGCCCCCGCGGACCGTACGAGTTCTTCCAGCTCTTCCGCGACCCGCAGATTCCGGGGTCGCGGCAGACCGTGCGCGATGATCGTCGACTCCAGTGCCACGACCGGGCGGTGCGCGGCGAGAGCTTCCCGTACCTCGGTGGAGAGGGCCGGTGCGTACGGGTGGGCGCGGTGCGGCGGATTCGGTGACATGTCCACATCCCTGTCGCGGGCGGCCCGGCCTCAAACGTTTCCCGGGATCCGAACGGCCGCCGACGTGCGGGCCTGCCCTTCCGCGGCGCGTGGTTCGACGTCGTCCTCGACACGGGCCCACGTCGACACCACCGCAACAACCGGCGCACCCGCGCGAGCCGGGCGGGTCGGCCGCCTTCCACCGGTCCTGGTGGCACGACCGCCCGATGTGGTCGTTAGGGTGACCGACCATGACCACAATTGATCAAGCTCCCACTTCCTTCGCCGTGCACATCCCGGACGCCGACCTCGAACCGGAACCGCTCGACCCCGCGCAGATCGTCTCGGGTGAGCCCGTCGTGACCGGCAAGGTGCTCTGGGAGTCACCGGACGGCAAGCAGCTGCGGGGGATCTGGCAGATCACGCCCGGCGTGGTCACCGACACCGAGGCCAACGAGCTGTTCGTGGTCGTCAGCGGGCGCGCGACCGTCGCGGTCGAGGACGGCGGGACGCTGGAGATCGGCCCGGGTGACGCCTGCGTCCTGCGCGAGGGCGACCGTACGACGTGGACCGTGCACGAGACGCTGCGCAAGGCGTACCACATCAGCCTCTGAGAGCCCGGCCCTTGCCCGGGGCGCCGGAGGTCCGGTCCCGCTCCCGGGTCCTGCGGCCCGGCCAGGTGGGCCGGCCAGGTGGGCCGGTGCCGTGGCCCGGTGTCGCGGTCCGGTCAGGTGGTGGCGGCCCGGGACAGCGCCCGGCGCAGCGCCAGTGCCGCTATCGGCAGCAACAGACAGGCGCCGGCCGCGTTCAGCCAGCCGTATCCCGCCTGGGAGACGATCACTCCGGCGACCGCACCGCCGATGCCCGCCGCCGTGTTCATGGTCAGGTCCGACAGACCCTGCACGGCGGCGCGGGCGGGCTGCGGCACGGAGTCGGTGAGGAGCGCCGAACCGGCAACCAGGCCTGCCGACCAGCCGAGCCCGAGCACGAACAGACCGGCGGCCGTCCGGCCATGACTGGGACCGGCGGTGCCGGCCAGCAGCGCGGCGCAGGACAGCAGCCCGACGGCCAGACCGATCACGGCGAGCCGTCCGAAGCGGTCGGAGAGCCAGCCCATCACCGGTGAGAACGCGTACATGCCCGCGATGTGGCCGCTGATGACCAGGCCGATCAGCTGCAGGTCCGCACCGTGGTGGCCCAGATCGACCGGGGTCATCACCATGATCGAGACCATTGCGGTGTGCGATCCGGCCACCGTCACCAGCGCCAGCCGGGCCATCGGCGAGGCCCGGACCGCCGCGAGGCCCGCCCGCAGCGAACGGCCGCCCGCGGACCGGCTGTCCTGCGGGGCCAGCGCACGCGCGGTGAGCAGCGGATCGGGCCGCAGCAGCACCGCGACCACGACTGCGGCGAGCAGGAAGATTCCCGCAGCCCAGAGGAACGGTCCGGCCGTCTCGGGTATGGACGTGGAACGGAAGACCCGGCCCGCCGGAGCCGCGATGTTGGGGCCGAGGACCGAACCGATCGTGGTGGCCCAGATGACGGTGGAGATCGCCCGGCCGCGACGGTCCGGCTCGGCCAGGTCGGCGGCGGCGAACCGCGCCTGCAGATTGGCCGACGAACCGGCACCGAACCCGGCCATGCCGAGCAACAGCAACGGGAAACTGTTCACGACGGCGGCCACGACCACCAGGCCCGCGCCCAGCGCACCGATCAGATAGGCGAGAACGAGGCCGGGGCGCCGGCCCCGCGAGGTCATCAGCGCGGCCAGCGGCAGCGAGAGCAGCGCCGTGCCGGTCACCGACGCGGTCGGAGCGAGACCGGACAGGGCCTCGGAGCCACTCACTTTCGTCGCCAGCACGGGGGCCAGGGCGATACCGATGGGCACACCGAGGCCGCCGAGTATCTGGGAGGCGATCAGCACCGCAGACGTCCTGCGACGAAGAGCGGGCAGCTCCGCCGCGGTGACGGGTGCGGCCCCCGTGGGGGGCCCGCCCGGTTCGCCGGGGCCGGTGGGAGTGTCAGGTGCGTCGAAGGTGTTGGTCACTGACCGAGTGTGCCAGCTCGCACGTGGGCACGAAACGGGCTCCGGGCCGGCCGGGGCACCCGAGCTCAGAACAGCGGCTGCGGCAGAACCCCTTCCAGCGCCAGCAGTTGCCGCTTGGTCTCCAGGCCGCCGCCGAACCCGCCGAGTCCGCCGTCGCTCTCCACCACCCGGTGGCAGGGCACCACCACGGGCAGCGGGTTGGACCCCATGGCAGCCCCGACCGCCTGCGCCGCCCCCGGCTGCCCCACCCGTTCGGCGAGATTCCCGTACCCGACGACTGTCCCGTACGGCACACCCGCCGCCAGCTCGCGGAGCACCTGGCGGTTGAAGCCTGAGGTCAGTGACCAGTCCAGGTCGAGGGAGAACTCCCGCAGCGAGCCGGCGAAGTACTCCGCGAGCTGGCGTATCGGCTCGGCGAGGCGCGCGGAGCCGGGCGCCTCCACCGGCTCGGTCCCGAGACGGGTGCGCAACTGTCCGACCGCCCTGTCCCGCACGGCGGGCCCGGCGTGGAAGACCACGCTCACCAGCCCGGCGTCGGTCGCGGCAAGCAGCAGCGGCCCGATGTCGCTCCCGACGACGGCCCACTCGACCCTCCCGCCGACATCGCGTCCGTCGGCACCCCCGTTGCTGTTCATGGAAGCCACCGTACGGCCGGCCACTGACATTGATACTCGTAAGTGGGTTCCGGTGGTCGTGGCTCCACCACTGACTGACGCCCTGCTGGGCTGTCCTCCGGTTGTTCTGTCCGGC
>NZ_JBFAJH010000007.1:0-242169 GCF_040655115.1 Streptomyces atratus
CATCGCCCTCGCCATGCTGAACCTCGGCGGCCACCGGCCCCACCTACCAGGCCGTCAAGCCACATGAACACACCCACGGAAGCGACAGGGGAGCCCCTTTTCTGTTCAGCGATGCCGGGCGGTTGTCCTACAGTCGCCCTCATGCTGGATTACAACGCTGAGGCAGCTGCATACGACGCGACGCGCGGCGGCGTACCCCGGGCCGAGGCGGCGGCACGCGCACTGCTCGGACTGGTCCCGGAGTCCGCCCGCACACTGCTGGACATCGGCTGCGGTACGGGGCTGGTCACCGAGCGGATGGCGCTGGCCCGGCCCGCTCTGCGGGTACTGGGCACCGATGCCTCGTACGGCATGGCGCGGGTCGCCCGGCAGCGGATCGGCGCGGTGGCGCTGGCCGACGCACGAAGGCTGCCACTGCCCGCCGCCGCGGTCGACGCCGTGGGCACCGTCTGGCTGCTGCATCTGCTGCGGGGTGCGGGTGACGTGCGGACGGTGGTGTCCGAGGCGGCACGGGTGCTGCGGCCCGGCGGAGTGTTCGTGACCACGGTCGACAAGGACGCCGCGCACGACGTGGGCAGCGACATCGACGAGCTGTTCGCCCCGTACCTGCGTCCGAGCCCGTCCGACCCCGAGGAACTGGTCGTCGCGTACGGGGCGGAGGCCGGGCTCGATGTGGCCGGGGAGAACCGGTTCGTCGGACATGGGCAGGGGTGGACACCGCAGAGCGCGGCGCGTGGTGTGCGTGCGGGCTACTTCGTCTCGCGTCTGGAGCTGCCGGGGGCGGCGGCCGACGAGCTGGCGGCGGCACTGCTCGCGCTGCCCGAACCGGACCGGCCGCGCCGTGAGCCGGAGTACAGGCTGCTGGCGTTCCGGCGCAGGGGCTGAAGCCGGCGGAATCGGGGAGTCTCGGGGCTGCGTCGCAGGTGGGAGGGGGCCACAGGGCCTTGTCCTTCGTCTTCAGCGCCGCCTTCAAGCGCGGCCGCGGCGTCAGCCCCCAGGAATACGGGAGCGGCCGCGGCTTGCCGAACCGGCAACAAAGTTCGCCACATGCCTGACGTCCGGAGAGGCTTGTCCGCATGACGAAGCACGCCGATCACGGCCCTCATCACGACAGCACCCACGGCCGGCACGACCGTACCGGGAACCGTCACCGCCACGACACCACCGACTTCGACTGGGACGTCATGGGTCCGCTGCTGGAGTGGAACGGCGAGCTCAGCAGCCCCCAGTACGCGGCGGCGGCCCACTGGATCGCCGGGCTGCCCACCGCCCCGCAGGTACGCAGGGTCCTCGACATCGGCAGCGGACCCGGCGTGATCTCCTGCCTGCTCGCCGAGGAGTTCCCCGAGGCAGAAGTCGTCGCCGTGGACGGCACCCCGGCTCTCCTGGAGCGCACCCGGGCCCGCGCCGAACGCCTCGGACTCGGTGATCGCGTCCGTACCCTGCACGCCGAAATTCCCGACGAGCTGGCCAAGTTGGGAGAGGCGGACCTGGTCTGGGCGGGCAACGCCCTGCATCACATGGGAGACCAGCGCGCCGTCCTCGCCGGCTTCGCCGGACTGCTGCGCCCCGGCGGGACCGTCGCCCTCGTCGAGGGCGGGCTGCCGCCCCGTCAGCTTCCGCGCGACATCGGTATCGGCCGGCCCGGTCTGGAGGCCAGACTCGACGCGATCACCGCCGAGTGGTTCGAGGAGATGCGAGCGGCGCTCCCGGACGTCAAGCAGGAGATCGAGGACTGGAGTGCTCTGTTCACCGCGGTGGGGCTGGCCCCGCAGGGCACCCGCAGTTTCCTGCTCGACCTGCCCGCACCCCTCTCCGGCCAGGCGCGCGACCATGTCATCGCCGAATTCGCCCGCCGCCGCGAGATGTTCGCCGAGGAACTCGCCGACGACGACGTCGCCACACTCGACCGGCTGCTCGACCCCGAGGACCCGGCCGGACTGCACCACCGCCCCGACGTCTTCCTGCTGACGGCGCGCACGGTCCACCTGGCCCGACGCGCCTAAGGGATGCTCGGCACCGGCTCCAACTGCCACCACTGGCCGGGCGAGTCGGTGTCCTCCCATTGCTGCACATCGGCGCCGTCCGCCGTGGAGCCGTCGGCCACTTCCAGGACGAGTCCGCTGATGAAACTGACCAGCGTCACGGTGCCCGGCGCATCCAGGTGCTGTTCGATCAGCCACTCCTGGGCGCCGTAGTTGTTGGCCTTCCACTGCTGGATGTTGGCGCCGTTCTCCGTGGAGGCATTGGCGACGTCCAGCCGCTTGCCGCTGTGCGCATTGGTCAGGTGGTACAGCGCGGCGCCGTCGTGCACGGGGGAGAGCTGCCAGTACTGGCCGCTCGCCCCCTCCAGCTTCTCCGGGCCCTGCTGCACCTTGGCGCCGCTGCCCCTGGCGGAGCCGTACACCTCCAGCAGCAGTTTGCTGCCCACATTGCGCAGCCGGTACAGACCCGGTGCGACGACGGGTGCGGCGTCCGTGCTCATGACGGTGTCTCCTCCGGGTTCACCCGCAGCAGACCGCCGCCCGGCGGGGAGCCGGACGGCGGTCGGTGCGTGATTCGGTCTTCAGCGGCTGGGCTCAGGCGCCCAGGTTGAACTCGCCCGGGTTCGGACCGAGGCGCTTGCCCTCGTCCAGCGCGGCGAACGCGGCCAGGTCGTCGGCGTCCAACTCGAAGCCGAACACATCGATGTTCTCCGCGATCCGCGACGGCGTCACGGACTTCGGGATCACCACGTTGCCCGTCTGCAGGTGCCAGCGGAGCACCGCCTGCGCGGGTGTGCGGCCGTGCTTCTGGGCGATCGCGATGACCGTCGGGACCTCCAGGAGGCCCTTGCCCTGTCCCAGCGGGGACCAGGCCTCGGTGGCGATGCCGTGCCGCGCGTGGAAGGCGCGCGACTCGGCCTGCTGGAGCTGCGGGTGCAGCTCGATCTGGTTGATCACCGGGACCACGGAGGTCTCGCCGAGCAGGCGCTCCAGGTGCTCCGGCAGGAAGTTGGAGACGCCGATGGCCTTCGCGCGGCCGTCGGCGTAGATCTTCTCGAACGCCTTGTACGTGTCGATGTACGCGTCCTTGGCGGGCACCGGCCAGTGGATCAGGTACAGGTCGACGTAGTCGAGGCCCAGCTTGTCCAGCGAGGCGTCGAAGGCACGCATGGCCGACTCGTAGCCCTGGTCGCCGTTCCACAGCTTGGTGGTGACGAAGAGCTCCTCGCGGGGGACGCCGGAGGCGGCGACGGCCTTGCCGGTGCCCACCTCGTTCCCGTAGATCGCGGCGGTGTCGATGCTCCGGTACCCGGACTCGATGGCCGTCGCGACCGCCTTCGCGGCCTCGTCGTCCGGCACCTGCCAGACACCGAAACCGAGCTGCGGCATCTCGACGCCGTTGTTGAGAGTGAGGGAGGGGACCTGGCTCACGAGCGGTCGATCCTTTACGTCGTCGGTTGGTATTCGCATGGTCAACGATCAGGAGGCGCCGTGCATTCCCTGCCGTACCCCCATTCCTCCCTGCCCCACCTCGGCGAGACCGGGGCGGTCACATCGTTCGTGCCGGGACCGCACACCGCCGTACGGTGACCGGTCGACGACCGCGGGGCGCACGGGCACTGTCCTTGGCGGCCCCATGCGGAGCCATGATCACGCGGAGGACGAGACACGGTGGGGCAGTACAGCGGATGGGTTGACGAGCGCTTCGGAGCCGTCGCCGACGCGTTCTCGCAAAATTTCGACGATTCCCCGAACTCGGCGCAGCCGTCACGGTGTTTGCCGACGGACACAAGGTCGCGGATCTGTGGGGCGGGGTCGCGGACCAACGGACCGGCCGACCGTGGGACCAGGACACCGTCCTACCGGTCTTCTCCGTCGCCAAAGGCATCGTGAGCCTGTGCGCCCCCCTCCTCGCGCAGGAGGGACATCTCGACCTCGACGCCCCGGTGAGCCGGTACTGGCCCGGGTTCGCGCAGCACGGCAAGGAGTCCGTCACCTGCCGCATGGTCCTCGGACATCGGGCGGGACTTCCCGCCCTCGACCGGGTACTCAGCTTCGAGGAGATCGCCGCCTGGACACCGGTGACCCGGGCCATCGAAGAGCAAGAGCCGCTATGGGAGCCGGACACGGCGTACGAGTACCACGGCCACGTCTTCGGCTTCCTCATCGGTGAGGTCATCCGGCGCATCACCGGGCTCACTCCGGGCGCATACTTCCGCCGCGTGCTTCACCGGCGAGTCCGCGTAGAGCGTGTTCCTTCGACAGGGCGAGCGGCTCCGGCGGGCCCCGATCACCGGTGGCACCGAGAATCTCGGCACACCGACCGCGTACCACATCGGAACGTACGGCCGGCTGTGCACGGTCACCAAGGTGCCGGGCCGGGGCCGGCTCTGGCTCTCCACCACCAACTGCGACAACAACGGAGACGAACCGGACGGTGCGGACAAGCTGTTCCGCATCTCGATCACGTAGCGGGCTCTGCCCATGTGCCGTCCTGCCGGTGCGAGTTCACCTCCGGCGGGGCGGCACGGCCCCTTCTCATCGGTACAGCGCGTCCACCTCGACCGCGTACGCCGTCTCGATCGCCTTCCGCTTCAGCTTCAGCGACGGGGTCAGCAGACCGTGCGCCTCGGTGAACGGATGCGCAAGGATCCGGAAGGTTCGGATCGACTCGGCCTGCGACACCGCCGTGTTGGCGGCCACCACCGCCCGCCTGACCTCCATCTCCAGATCCGGGTCCCGCACCAGGTCCGCCGCGTTCATCGGCGGACGCCCCTGCATGGTGAGCCAGTGGTCCACGGACTCCTGGTCCACGGTCACCAGCGCCGCGATGTACGGCCGGTCGTTGCCGACCGCGATGCACTGCGCCACCAGCGGATGCGCGCGCACCCGCTCCTCCAGACCGGCCGGCGACACACTCTTGCCGCCCGACGTCACCAGGATCTCCTTCTTCCGCCCGGTGATCGTCAGATAGCCGTCCTCGTCGAGCGCACCCAGGTCGCCGGTGGCCAGCCAGCCGTCGTGCAGCACCGCGGCGGTGGCCTTCGGGTTGCCCAGATAGCCGCCGAAGACATGGGCGCCGTGCACCCACACCTCGCCGTCGTCGGCGATGTGCACGGCGGTGCCTGGGATCGGCTGCCCGACCGTGCCGTACCGGGTGCGCTCCGGCGGATTGGCGGTGGCCGCCGCCGTCGACTCGGTCAGCCCGTACCCCTCGTACACCGTGACGCCCGCGCCCTCGAAGAACAGACCGAGCTGCCGCTCCATCCCCGAACCGCCGGACATGGCGTGCCGGACCCGGCCACCCATCGCGTCGCGGACCTTCTTGTACACGACCTTGTCGAAGAACTGGTGCTGCATCCGCAGCCCCGCGGAAGGGCCGGGGCCGGTCCCGAACGCCCGGTGCTCCATCGCCTCCGCGTACTTCACCGCTACGTCCACGGCCTTGTCGAACGGCCCGGTCCTGCCCTCCGCCTCGGCCTTGCGCCGGGCGCCGTTGAAGACCTTCTCGAAGATGTACGGAACCGCCAGGATGAATGTCGGCCGGAACGACACCAGGTCCGGCATGAGGGCCTTCGCGGACAGCTCCGGCTGATGGCCCAGCTTCACCCGGCCGCGGACCGCCGCGATCTCGACCATCCGGCCGAAGACGTGCGCCAGCGGCAGGAAGAGGAGCGTGGCGGCCTCGTCGCCCGGCTTGGAGTGGAAGACCGACTTCCAGCGCGACGCCATCGTGTCCGTCTCGAACATGAAGTTGGCATGCGTGATCACGCAGCCCTTGGGGCGGCCCGTGGTGCCGGACGTGTAGATGACGGTCGCCACCGAATCGGGCGTCACCGCCCGCCGGTGCCGGTGCACCACCTCGTCCTCGACACGCCCGCCCGCCTCGACCAGCTCGGTCACCGCGTCCGAGTCCAGCTGCCAGAGCCGCTTCAGCTGGGGAAGCCGGTCGATCACCGAGGCGATCGTCATCGCATGGTCCTCGTGCTCGACCATGATCGCGGACACCTCGCCGTCGTGCAGCATCCAGAAGACCTGCTCGGCGGAGGACGTCGGATAGACCGGCACGGACTGGGCGCCGACCGTCCACAGCGCGAAGTCGAAGAGCGTCCACTCGTAACGGGTACGCGCCATCAGGGCGACCCGGTCGCCGAACCGGACACCGTGGGCGATCAGCCCCTTGGCGAGCGCGAGCACCTCGTCGCGGAACGTCGCCGCGGTGACATCACGCCAGCGTCCGTCCGCTTCCTTCCGGCCCAGTGCGACGCGGTGCGGATCCTCCTCCGCATAGTCGAAGACGGCATCGGCCAGCCCGCCTACCTGGGGCGCGACCGCCATGGGGGGGACAGTGAACTCGCGCAATGACCTGCTCCTTGTGGCGCTCCGCACAGCGCCGTGACGCTACCCCACCGGGTGGCGCGGTGGGAGGGCCCGGAACGACCGGAAAGCGTGCCGTCTGCACAGGTCAGCCACGGATATCCGGCCAGATGGGCAAGGCTCGGGCATGCTTCTGACGGCGGAGTAAGCAGCTCGCGCCGGAACCTCCACCGAATCTGTACGCCTCGGCCACTCCCTTCCGGACGGGTACGGGGCGTTGGTCCGCACCTGCCGGGCCCGCCCGCGCCCGTCCGGGTCGGGCGCGGCCTGTGCGTGCTGTCCATTTCTCCCCGCGCGCGCGGGCGGTCATGCGCCGTCGCGCCCGCTGATCGCGGTGACCCCGCCGATGCCACGGATCAGCCGGTCCCCGCCCGCCAGGATCGCCGCCGCGAGCGCGTCCGCCGCCTCCTGTGCCGCGTCCCGGCGGCGGCCGTGCAGCAGGACGAAATCCACGTCGCCGAGTTCCGGCAGCCCCGCCCTGGCCGGTACGGGAGTCAGCCCCGGCGGGATGAGCCCGCGGGTGTGCGCCATCACGCCGAGACCGGCATGGGCCGCCGCGACGAGTCCACTGAGGCTCGTACTCGTACAGGCGACCCGCCAGGACCGGCCGTGCTCCTCCAGCACCTCCAGGGCGCGGGCCCGGGTGAGGCCCGGCGGCGGGAAGAGGATCAGCGGCACCGGGCGGTCCGGGTCGATCCGCACCTGCGGTGCGCCGATCCAGGTCAGCGCGTCCTGCCAGACCAGTTCGCCGTGCGTGTCACCGGTCCGCCGCTTGGCGAGGACGAGATCGAGCCGTCCGGCCTCCAGCTGCCGGTGCAGCGTCCCGGACAGCTCCACCGTCAGCTCCAGCTCGACCTCCGGATGGTCGCGTCGGAACGACTCCAGGATTTCCGGCAGCCGGGTCTGCACGAAGTCCTCGGAGGCCCCGAACCGCAGCCGCCCGCGCAGCCGCGTCCCGGTGAAGAACGAGGCGGCCCGCTCGTGGGTCTGCAGGATCGTCCGGGCGAAGCCGAGCATCGCCTCTCCGTCCACGGTGAGATCGACGCGGTGCGTGTCCCGGGTGAACAGCTGCCTCCCCGTCGCGTCCTCCAGCCGCCGCACATGCTGACTCACCGTGGACTGCCGCACGCCCAGCCGGCGGGCGGCCTGGGTGAAGCTCAGTGTCTGGGCGACGGCAAGAAAGGTACGGAGCTGTGCAGGGTCGTACATAACGCCCAGGCTATCGTGAATCATGATGACAGTGAGAGCGGTATGCCGGATTCCCGATTGCGCTGATCAAGAGCAGGATGGAGAGGGCGCGACCTGAACGAGAGACACGTGGAGCACATGAGCCGCCGCACCTTCAAGCCGCCGTCCTGGCTGCCGATCGACCCGTACATCCTGGCGCTGATCGGCACGGTCGTGCTCGCGGCGCTGCTGCCCGCGTCGGGGAGCGCCGCGGAGGTCGCGGACGGTGCGTCGACCGGAGCGGTCGCCCTCCTCTTCTTCCTGTACGGCGCCCGCCTCTCGACCGCCGAGGCGCTCGACGGTCTCAGGCACTGGCGGCTCCACCTCACCGTCCTGATCTGCACGTTCGTCGCGTTCCCGCTGCTGGGACTGGCGGGCAGGGGGCTGGTTCCGTACATCCTGACCCCGCAGCTCTACAGCGGCTTCCTCTTCCTCTGCCTCGTCCCGTCGACCATCCAGTCGTCGATCGCCTTCACCTCGGTCGCCCGCGGCAACGTACCCGCGGCGATCTGTGCGGGCTCCTTCTCCTCGATCGCCGGGATCTTCCTCACCCCGCTGCTCGCCGCAGCGCTGCTCGGCAACAGCGGCGGCGGATTCTCGGCCGACGCGCTGCTGAGGATCGGGGTCCAGCTGCTGCTCCCGTTCATCGCCGGGCAGCTGCTGCGCCGCTGGATCGGCGGCTTCCTCACCCGTCACAAGAAGGTCCTCGGCTACGTCGACCGGGGCTCGATCCTGCTGGTCGTCCATGCGGCGTTCAGCGAGGGCATGGTCGCCGGCATCTGGCACCAGGTCACCCCGGCGAGGCTCGGTGCGCTGCTGGCCGCCGAAGCGGTGCTGCTCGCGCTGATGCTCGCGCTGACCTGGTACGGGGCGAAGCGGTTCGGCTTCGACCGGGGGGACCGGATCGCCATCCAGTTCGCCGGCTCGAAGAAGAGTCTGGCGTCCGGGCTGCCGATGGCCAGCGTGCTCTTCGGGGCGCACGCGAGCCTTGCCGTGCTGCCCCTGATGCTCTTCCACCAGATGCAGCTGATGGTGTGCGCGGTGATCGCGAAGCGGCGCTCGCGGGATCCGCAGGACGAACTCCGGGAGTGCCCGGGGACTCCGGCGGGCGGTGCGGTGGCGGAGGCGCCCGTCCCGGTGGGCTGACGCGCAGGCCCGAACCCGAAGGCGCCGATGGCGCACGCCACGGGGGCGGGACCGGCCGGCGCAGGGGGTGCTCCCCGCCGGCCGGACCCCTGACCCGTGTCATGGGCCGGGCATCTCAGCCCTGGCCGACCGTCGCCTCCAGGGCGATGCGGTGCTCGCCCGCGTACACGTTCATGGACGGACCCCGGAGGAATCCGACCAGGGTCAGTCCGGTCTCCGCCGCCAGATCCACGGCGAGTGACGACGGCGCCGAGACCGCGGCGAGCATCGGGATCCCGGCCATCACCGCCTTCTGCGCCAGCTCGAACGAGGCACGCCCCGAGACCAGCAGAATCGCCCGGGACAGCGGCAGCCGGTCGTCGGTCAGAGCCCGGCCGACGAGCTTGTCGACCGCGTTGTGCCGGCCGACGTCCTCACGGATGTCGAGGAGTTCCCCCGTCTCGGAGAACAGCGCCGCCGCGTGCAGACCCCCGGTCCGGTCGAAGACCCGCTGCGACTCGCGCAGCCGGTCGGGGAGGGCCGAGAGCAGCGCGGGCTCGACCCGGACCGGGGGAGTGTCGGCGATCGGATGCCGGGTGGTGGTGCGGACCGCGTCGAGGCTCGCCTTGCCGCACAGCCCGCAGGACGAGGTCGTGTAGACGTTGCGTTCGAGCGTGATGTCGGGGACCTGCACGCCGGGCGCGAGCTTCACATCCACCACGTTGTACGTGTTCACGCCGTCCGCCGTCGCCCCCGCGCAGTACACGATCGACTGCACCTCGGAGCCGTCACCGATCACGCCCTCGCTGACCAGGAAGCCCGCCGCCAGCGCGAAGTCGTCGCCCGGCGTGCGCATCGTGATGGCAAGCGGCCTGCCGTTCAGCCGGATCTCCAGGGGCTCCTCGGCGACGAGGGTGTCGGGGCGTGTGGAGACCGCCCCGTCCCGGATGCGGATGGTGCGGCGGCGCTCGGTGACCCGTCCCATGGCGGTTGAACCCGATTCTGTACGTGTTTGGAAGCCGAAGCGGCCCTTGATGCAGAGGTTGCCGTGGGTCACCGGGTTGTCGTGCGGAGAGGTGACCTTGACGATCTCATTGTCCTGCACATGGAGTGTGACGTTGCAGCCGGCGCCGCAGTAGGCGCAGAGAGTGGCGATCAGGGCGGTGCGGGGCTCTCCGTTCGGTGAGGGACCGAGCGAGGACAGGAGATGATGTCAAGTCAGAATTTTGACTACAGTATGCGTTCGACGCTGAACGGTGTTGTCAAGCCTCCAAGCCTCGGCCGCTAATCCTGTGGGATCACGTGCCCCTGTACCGGGCGGTAGCCACCAAGACTGGATAGTTCCTGCCATACGTAGCGAGGGGAACCTGTACATGACCGGCTCACGTGTCGTGGCGCTCGGCCACTATCAGCCCGCCAAGGTACTCACCAATGACGACCTGGCGGCCATGGTCGACACCAGCGACGAGTGGATCACCAGTCGCGTCGGGATCAAGACCCGCCATGTGGGAGGCCCCGACGAGCCGGTGGACGAGATGGCCGCGCACGCGGCTGCCAAGGCGCTCGCCGCGGCCGGTCTGGACCCCGCCGACATCGACCTGGTCCTCGTCGCGACCTCCACCGCGATCGACCGGTCGCCCAGCATGTCCGCGCGCGTGGCCGCCCGCCTCGGTATGGGTTCGCCCGCCGTCATGGACATCAACGTGGTCTGCTCCGGCTTCACCCATGCCCTCGCCACCGCCGACCACGCGATCCGGGCCGGCGCCGCGACCCGTGCGCTGGTGATCGGCGCCGACAAAATGGCAGACATCGCCGACTGGACCGACCGCTCCACCTGCGTCCTGCTCGGCGACGGTGCGGGCGCCGCGGTCGTGGTCGCGGACCCGCAGGGCGGCTCGGACGCCGCGCCCGGCATCGGCCCCGTGCTCTGGGGTTCGGTGCCGGAGATGGGCCGCGCGGTCCGGATCGAGGGGACGCCGCCGCGCTTCGCCCAGGAGGGACAGTCCGTCTACCGCTGGGCCACCACTCAACTGCCGCCCATCGCGCGCAAAGTGTGCGAAAAGGCAGGAGTCGCCCCCGAGGAACTCGCCGCAGTGGTACTGCATCAGGCCAATCTGCGGATCATCGAACCGGTCGCCAGGAAGATCGGTGCGGTCAACGCGGTCATCGCCCGGGATGTCGTGGATTCCGGCAATACGTCCGCCGCTTCGATCCCCATGGCCCTGTCGAAACTGGTGGAGCGCGGCGAGGTCGACAGCGGCGCTCCGGCACTGCTGTTCGGGTTCGGCGGGAACCTCTCGTACGCGGGTCAGGTGATCCGGTGCCCCTGACCCCCATGAGTGCTCGGTAGAGGTCATGGAGCCGGCGGGCAATGTGGTGCTCATGCGGGCGCACACGGAGCACACACGCAAGACGTACCACCGGCGCGAACAGGGTTAGTGGACGGTCGACACGCAGAGGCCGGGGCGGCTCGCCCCGGCCTTTCTGCTGCCCCGAACGCTTTACCCGATCGTCGAGCAGCCCGACATCTCACATCGCGATGTGCAAACAAACACGACTGTGGTAGAAATGAGTCATGGGTGTCGCCAATCGTCTGGACCTGACCCTGCGACTGGTGCAGAGCTCCGACCGGGTTTCCGTGTCGGAGCTCTCCCATCGCCTGGGGGTCTCCGAAATGACCGTTCGCAGGGACCTGGACGCGCTGGAGCGACAGGGGCTGGTGCGCCGGGTGCACGGCGGCGCCGTCGCCACACGTTCGCGTGAGGAGGGAGCGGGCTTCGCGGCCCGTGAGCCGTGGCAGGCCGCGACGAAGGACCGTCTCGGTGCGGCCGTGGCCGCGATGGTCGAGCCGGGATCTCGCGTGCTGCTGGACGCGGGCACCACCACCGTGCACGTCGCGAAGCATCTGGTCGAACGCGCCCCGTTGACGGTCGCGGTGCTCAGTCTGCATGCGGCGGTTTGCCTGGCGGACCGGCCCGGCATCGAACTGCTGGTCGTCGGCGGCCGGTCCCGTTCCGGGGAGCAGTCGCTGGTCGGCCCGCTTGCCCTGCGCACACTTGAGGCCCTGGCCTTCGACTGCTTTGTGCTGTCCATCGGCGGTGTGCACGCCGAGTACGGGTGGTCGGAGTTCTCGCTGGACGACGCGGCCGTCAAACAGGCCGCCCTTGCGCAGGCGGCGCGCACGATCGCCGTGGCGGACGCGACCAAGCTCGGGGTGCGCGCGTTCAGCCAGGTCGCCGCGCTGGGGGCGGTGGACGCCTTCGTCACCGACGCCGCGGCCCAGGATGCCGCCACGCACCCCAATGGCCCGCTGACCCTGACGGCCCTGCGTGATGCGGGCGTCAGCACGGCCTTGGCCTGACCACCGTTTGCTTCGAGGAGCGCATCATGACCGCTGTCCCACGACCGCTGATGATCCTGGTCGCCGGCCCGTATCGGTCGGGCACCGGGGACGATCCGGTCAAGCTCGACGCCCATGTGCGGGCGATGAATCAGGCCGCACTGGTGCTCTTTCGCTCCGGCCACCTGCCGGTCACCGGCGAGGCTCTGGCCCTTCCCCTGCTGGAGACCGCGGGAAGCACCGGCCCGGGCGACGCGGCATTCCAGGAGATCTTCCACCCCGTCGCCGAACTGCTGCTGGCGCGCTGCGACGCGGTGCTGCGCATCGGCGGCCCCTCGGACGGCGCGGACCGGATGGTCGCGAGGGCCCGGGACCAGGGGCTGGACATCTACACCCGTATCGACGACGTCCCGTCCGCCCGGTGACGGCCGGCCTGGACACCCCCGACCGTCGCGGCCGTACCGGCCTGGACCGGCACGGCCGCGACCTGACCGGCAACCCGCGGGTGCGTATCGAAGACGTGGAAGTGCTGTCCTGCGACTGGTACGTCCTGCGCCGGACGACCTTCGACTACCGGCACAGGGACGGCCATTGGAGCCGGGAGCAGCGGGAGACCTACGACCGGGGCGACGGCGCCACGATCCTGCTCTACAACACCGATCGCCGCACTGTTCTGCTGACTCGCCAGTTCCGTCTGCCCGCCTACGTCAACGGGCACCCCGACGGCATGCTGATCGAGACCGCTGCCGGGCTCCTCGACGGCGACAGCCCCGAGGAAGCCATCCACCGGGAAGCCGCCGAGGAGACCGGACACACCATCGGCACCCCCGAGCGCGTCTTCGAGGTGTACATGAGCCCCGGCTCGGTCACCGAACGCCTGCACTTCTTCGCTGCCCCTTACCGTCCGCAGGTCTCCGCCGCCGACGGGTACGGGATCGCGGCCGAGGGTGAGGACATCACGACGGTGGAACTCCCCTTCGCGGAGGCGCTCGCGATGGTCCGCAGCGGCGCCATCGCCGACGCCAAGACCATCATGCTGCTGCAATGGGCGGCCCTGGACGGCCCGTACCGGCACTCCTGATTGCCCGCCCTGCCACGGCGCGGGCCTCGAAATACCTCCGCGCCGACCGCCGGCCGCCCAGCCGACCGCACGTCTTTGTCCTCGATGTGGAGAAAGTTGTAGCGGATTCCTGCGCAACTTCTTCCCAGTCCCGGCAACCGCTGCTACGTTCCACTCGAAAGCCCGACGGACAGGCCGATGTGGCGGGGAGGGGCGCGTGAGACGTATGACGGCACGACCCGCGAATGCGCATCAGGCGCGACTGCTCCGGCTGTTGCGCGACGGCGGGCCCAACTCCCGGGCACAGCTGGGGGATCAGATCGATCTCTCCCGCTCCAAGCTCGCCGTCGAGGTGGACCGGCTGCTGGAGACCGGACTTGTCGTGGCCGACGGACTCGCCGCCTCCCGCGGCGGGCGTCGCTCGCACAACATCCGGCTTGCTCCCGCACTGCGCTTCCTCGGCGTCGACATCGGTGCCACATCGATCGATGTGGCGGTCACCAACGCGGAGTTGGAGGTTCTGGGCCACCTCAACCACCCCATGGACGTACGCGAAGGACCTGTCGCGATCTTCGAAAAGGTGCTGTCCATGGCGGCCAAGCTCCGGGCCTCCGGACTCGCCGAAGGCTTCGACGGCGCGGGCATCGGCGTACCCGGACCGGTCCGCTTCCCCGAAGGCGTACCGGTCGCACCCCCGATCATGCCCGGCTGGGACGGCTTCCCGGTCCGCGAGGCACTCAGCCAGGAACTGGGCTGCCCGGTCATGGTCGACAACGACGTGAATCTGATGGCGATGGGGGAACAGCACGCGGGCGTCGCGCGCTCCGTGGGCGACTTCCTCTGCGTCAAGATCGGTACCGGTATCGGCTGCGGCATCGTCGTCGGCGGCAACGTCTACCGCGGTACGACGGGCAGCGCCGGCGACATCGGCCACATCCAGGTCGAACCCGACGGCCGCGCCTGCGCCTGCGGCAACCGGGGCTGCCTGGAAGCCCACTTCAGCGGCGCCGCGCTGGCCCGCGACGCCGAGGACGCGGCGCGCGCGCGACAGTCGCAGGAGCTCGCCGCCCGGCTGGAGGCGGCCGGGAAGCTCACCGCCGCCGATGTGGCCGCCGCCGCGGCCGCCGGTGACGCCACCTCGCTCGACCTGATCCGCGAGGGCGGCAACCGGGTCGGCCAGGTCATCGCCGGACTCGTCAGCTTCTTCAACCCCGGACTGGTGGTGATCGGCGGCGGCGTGACCGGTCTCGGCCACACGCTCCTCGCCAGCGTCCGGACCCAGGTCTACCGGCAGTCCCTGCCGCTGGCCACCGGCAATCTCCCCATCGTGCTGGGTGAGTTGGGGCCGGCCGCCGGAGTGATCGGCGCCGCCCGGCTCATCAGCGACCACCTGTTCTCACCGGCCTGATCCTCGACCGGTAGGCACCATCGAACCGCCTCCCGCCTCTTCCGGCAGGGGGGCCGGGGGGTGACCCCCGGGACAGCACTGCTCCCTGCCCGCTCACCGGCCCTTCCCCAAGCTCTCGGCTTCGCTCGAGCAGGGGAGACCCCATTCGCCGAGGGGAATTGTCATGGCTCCAGAACCACCCCTTCTCACCATGTCCGGCATCACCAAGTCGTTCCCCGGTGTGCGCGCCCTCGACGGCGTGGACCTGGAGGTCCAGGCCGGCGAAGTCCACTGTCTGCTCGGGCAGAACGGCGCCGGCAAGTCCACCCTCATCAAGGTGCTCGCCGGGGCCCACCAGCCCGACGGCGGCGAGATCACCTGGCGCGGCGCACCCGTCTCGCTCAAGTCGCCGATCGCCGCCATGCGTCTCGGCATCGCCACCATCTACCAGGAACTCGACCTGGTCGAGGGCCTCTCGGTCGCCGAGAACATCTTCCTCGGCCACGAACCCACCACCGCCCGCTTCGTCGTTCGCACCCGCGAAGGACGCACGGCCGCCGCCGCACTGCTGAAGCGCCTCGGCCACCCCGAGATCGATCCCGCCCGCCCCGTCGGCGCGCTCTCCGCCGCCCAGCAGCAGATCGTCTCCATGGCGCGGGCGCTCTCGCACGACGTACGGCTCATCGTCATGGACGAGCCGTCCGCCGCCCTCGACCCCGACGAGGTCGCCAACCTCTTCCGTATCGTCGCCGGGCTCACCGCCGAGGGGGTCGCCGTCGTCTACATCTCCCACCGCCTGGAGGAGATCCGCCGGATCGGCGACCGGGTGACCGTACTCAAGGACGGGCGGGCCGTCGCCGTCGGGCTGCCCGCCGAGTCCACCCCTACGCGCGACATCGTTGCGATGATGACCGGCCGCAATGTCGAGTACGTTTTTCCGCAGCGCCCCGAGGCTCCCGCGGAGGAGGTCCGGCAGGACCCCGTGCTCACCGTCGAAGGGCTTGCGAGGGCAGGCGAGTTCGCCCCCGTCGACCTGGAACTGCGGCCCGGCGAGATCGTCGGGCTCGCCGGACTCGTCGGATCCGGGCGCTCCGAGATCCTGGAGACGATCTACGGAGCCCGCAGGCCGAGCGCGGGCCGGGTCCTCGTCGGCGGGCGGCCGCTGCGCCCAGGCAGCGTCCGCGCCGCCGTCGCCGCGGGCATCGGACTCGCCCCCGAGGAACGCAAGGCGCAGGCCCTGCTGATGCTCGAATCCGTCACCCGTAATGTCTCCGTCTCCTCCATGTCCCGTTTTTCCCGGGCCGGTTGGCTCGACCGCGGAGCCGAACGCCGGGCGGCCCGCGCCGCCACCCGCGAACTCTCGCTGCGCCCGGACAACCCGGACACTCCCGTCCGCACCCTGTCCGGCGGCAACCAGCAGAAGGCCGTCCTGGCCCGCTGGCTGCTGCGCGGCTGCCGGGTGCTGCTGCTCGACGAACCGACCCGCGGTGTCGACGTCGGCGCCCGCGCCGAGCTCTACGCCGTGATCCGCCGGCTGGCCGACGAAGGCCTCGCCGTTCTGCTGGTCTCCAGCGAAGTGCCCGAAGTGCTGGGCCTCGCCGACCGGGTGCTTGTGCTCCGCGAGGGCCGCGTCGTGCATACGGCGGACGCCCGGGAGCTCGACGAGCACCGCGTACTCGACCTCGTGATGGAAGGAAGCCCGACGTCATGACTCAGCCCGTCTCCTCGGCGCAGCACGGTGGGCCGGACAAGGCGGCCCCGCCCGCCCCCGCCGCGTTGCCGCCCTCGAAGGGCGGCGGACTGCGCGCCCTCGGGGTGCGCGCGGACGTCCGCAACCTGTCGCTGCTCGGCGTCCTCGCCGTACTGATCGCCGTCGGCGGGTTCACCGAGCCCGACGCCTTCCTGGACACCGGGAACCTGCAGCTGATCCTGACCCAGTCGTCCGTCATCGGCGTCGTCACCGTCGGCATGACGTTCGTCATCACCAGCGGCGGCATCGATCTGTCGGTCGGCGCGATGGTGGCACTCGCCTCGGTCTGGGCGACCACGCTCGCCACCCAGGAGTACGGCTTCGCGGGGATCCTCTTCACCGCCGTGCTCGTGGGCCTCGGTGCCGGACTCGTCAACGGGCTGCTGATCGCGTACGGGAGGATGGTGCCGTTCATCGCGACGCTGGCCATGCTCGCCTCGGCCCGCGGCCTCGCCCTGCAGATCACCGACGGCAAGACACAGATCGTCACCGTCCAGTCGGTCCTCGACCTGGGTCTGCCCGACTCGTACGTCCTCGGCATCCCGCCGCTGGTCATGGTCTTCGCCGCGGTCACCGTCATCGGCTGGCTGGTGCTGAACCGGACGACGTTCGGACGCCGCACGGTCGCGGTCGGCGGCAACGCGGAAGCGGCCCGCCTCGCCGGTATCGACGTGACGAGGCAGCGGCTCTACCTGTATCTGCTCTCCGGTCTCTGCTGCGGCATCGCCGCCTTCATGCTGATCATCCTGTCCGGCTCGGGACAGAACACCAACGGCAACCTGTACGAGCTCGACGCCATCGCCGCCGCGATCATCGGCGGCACCCTGCTCAGCGGCGGACGCGGCACGATCGTCGGCTCCGTCCTCGGTGTCCTCGTCTTCACCACCATCACCAATATCTTCGCGCTCAACAACCTGCAGAGCGATGTCCAGGAGATCGCCAAGGGCGCGATCATCGTTGCCGCCGTCCTGGTCCAGCGCCGAACCTCGGCCCACGGGGAGACCTGAGTCCCCGGGTTCTCCCCACTCCACCCCACCCCGTCTCACCCGCAGTTCCGCATGCCACCCACGCACCGGATGAAGGGTTCCACAGCCATGCCAGAAACCAGCCGCAGAGGACTGCTCTTCGGCACCGCGGCCGTCTCCGCGGGCGCTCTCCTCACCGCTTGCACCAGCAATGAGCCGAAGAAGTCGCAGACCGCGCAGAGCAACCAGCCGGCCGCCGACGACAAGCCCGGGAAGCCCGTCACCATCGGCTTCGCCGGACCCCAGGCCGACCATGGATGGCTCAACGCCATCAACGAGAACGCCAAGTCGCGGGCGGAAAAGTACTCCGAGGTGACCCTGCAGATCACCGAGGGCTCCAACGACACCGCCATCCAGATCGGCCAGGTCAAGACCCTCATCAACAAGAAGGTCGACGTCCTCGTCATTCTCCCCGCCGACGGCAAGGCGCTCACCCAGGTCGGTCTGGAGGCGATGAAGGCGGGCATCCCCGTCATCAACCTGGACCGCATCTTCGCCTCACCGCAGGCCTACCGCTGCTGGGTCGGCGGCGACAACTACGGCATGGGACTCAATGCCGGCACCTACATCGGCGAACAGCTCAAGGACAAGCCGAACGCCAAGGTGGTCGAGCTCGCGGGCATCGACAACCTGGAGCTCACCAAGCAGCGCAGCCAGGGCTTCGCCGACGCCCTCAAGAATTACTCCAACATCAAGCTGGTGGCCCGGCAGGCCGCCGATTTCACCGTCGAGTCGGGCCAGGCGAAGATGGCTCAACTCCTGCAGGCGCAGAAGAAGTTCGACGCCCTGTGGAACCACGACGACGACCAGGGGGTCGGCGCGCTGCGCGCCATCCAGCAGGCCGGCCGGGACGAGTTCCTGATGGTCGGGGGCGCGGGCGCGAAGTCCGCGATGGACGCCATCAAGGCCGACAACAGCGTCCTGAAGGCCACGGTTCTCTACCCGCCGACGATGGCCGCGTCCGCCATCGACCTGGCGCGCGCCCTGGGGCAGGGCAAGGGCATCGGCGGGCTCTCCGAACTGGAGATCCCGACCAGCCTCACCCTCTATTCGGCCGTCGTCACCAAGGACAACATCGACCAGTACCTGCCGACGGGCTTCAGCTGATCCGCCGTCCAGGAGGGTGCTGACCCTCCTGCCGTGCGCCCACCGAACGACCGACGAGGAGGAAGCCCGTATGGCCCGTAGGGAAGAGACGGAGCAGGAGGCCGCAGCGCCGCCGACGACCGTGCCGAAGGCGACGCTCGGGGTCGGCATGGTCGGATACGCGTTCATGGGCGCCGCCCACTCACAGGGGTGGCGCACCGCTGGACACGTCTTCGACCTGCCGATGCAGCCGGCTCTCGCCGCGATCTGCGGACGCGAACGTACGGCGGTCTCCGCCGCCGCCGAACGGCACGGCTGGGCGGCGGCGGAGACCGACTGGCGCGCCCTGATCGCCCGGGACGACGTCCAGCTCGTCGACATCTGCACGCCCGGCGACAGCCACGCGGAGATCGCCATCGCCGCCCTGGAGGCCGGCAAGCACGTGCTGTGCGAGAAGCCGCTCGCCAACACGGTCGCCGAGGCGGAAGCCATGACGGAGGCCGCGGCACGGGCCAGGGCCCGCGGACAGGTGGCCATGGTCGGCTTCAACTACCGCAAGGTGCCCGCGATCGCGTACGCACGGACGCTGATCGCCGACGGCAGGCTCGGCGCCCTGCGGCACGTACGGGCCACCTACCTCCAGGACTGGCTGGTCGACCCCGACTCGCCGCTCACCTGGCGCCTCAAGCGCGAGCACGCGGGATCCGGTGCGCTCGGCGACCTCGGGGCGCACATCGTCGACCTCGCCCAGTATCTGGCGGGGGAGCTCCTGGTGGGAGTGTCGGCGGTCGCCGAGACCTTCGTACGGGAACGGCCGCTGCTCGCCGGAGCGTCGGCGGGTCTCTCGGGCACCGCGGACGGCGGGGCGCGCGGGGCGGTCACCGTCGACGACGCGGCCCTGTTCACCGGCAGGCTCGCCTCCGGAGCGCTGGCCTCGTTCGAGGCGACCCGGATGGCGGCGGGCCGCAAGAACGCGCTGCGACTGGAGATCAACGGCGAGCGCGGCTCGCTCGCCTTCGATCTGGAACGCCTCAACGAACTGTCCTTCCACGACCACACCGAACCGGCCACCGCCGCCGGGTTCCGCCGCATCCTCGTCACCGAGCCCGAGCACCCGTACCTGGAGGCGTGGTGGCCGCCGGGCCACGCACTCGGCTACGAGCACACCTTCATCCACCAGGCCCGCGACCTGGTCCTGACGATCGCCGAAGGGACGGACCCCGTGCCGTCGTTCGCGGACGGACTTCAGGTGCAGCGGGTTCTCGCGGCGGTGGAGGAAAGCGCCCAGAAGAGCTCCGTACACACCCCCGTACCGTCCTAGGAGGTTTCGCGCATGCCCCGTCCCTTCACGCTCTTCACCGGTCAGTGGGCCGACCTGCCGCTGGAGGAGGTCTGCCGGCTCGCCCGGGACTTCGGTTACGACGGGCTCGAACTCGCCTGCTGGGGCGATCACTTCGAGGTCGACAAGGCCCTCGCCGACCCCGGCTATCTCGACGGGCGGCGGCAGCTGCTCGACAAGTACGGGCTGAAGTGCTGGGCGATCTCCAACCACCTCGTCGGGCAGGCGGTCTGCGACAACCCGATCGACGAACGGCACCAGGGAATCCTGCCCGCCCGGATCTGGGGCGACGGCAAGCCCGAAGAGGTACGGCAGCGGGCCGCCGAGGAGATCAAGAACACCGCCCGCGCGGCCGCCGCCTTCGGGGTCCGTACCGTCATCGGCTTCACCGGCTCGTCGATCTGGCACCTGGTGGCGATGTTCCCGCCGGTGCCGCCGCGGATGATCGAGCGCGGTTACGAGGACTTCGCCGAGCGCTGGAACCCGATCCTCGACGTGTTCGACGCGGAGGGCGTGCGGTTCGCCCACGAGGTGCACCCCAGCGAGATCGCGTACGACTACTGGACCACGCACCGGGCCCTGGAGGCCGTCGGCCACCGGGCCGCGTTCGGGCTGAACTTCGACCCGAGCCATTTCGTCTGGCAGGACCTCGATCCGGTCGGCTTCCTCTACGACTTCCGGGACCGGATCTACCACGTGGACTGCAAGGAGGCCCGCAAGCGTCTCGACGGGCGCAACGGCCGTCTGGGCTCGCATCTTCCCTGGGGCGATCCGCGGCGCGGCTGGGACTTCGTCTCCGCCGGGCACGGTGACGTGCCCTGGGAGGACGTGTTCCGGATGCTCCGCTCGATCGACTACGAAGGCCCGATCTCGGTGGAGTGGGAGGACGCCGGGATGGACCGGCTGGCGGGCGCACCGGAAGCGCTTGCCACGCTGAAGCGGTACGACTTCGACCCGCCGGCTGCGTCGTTCGACGCGGCATTCGGGGGCGGCGACTGACGGTTCCTCGCGGGGGCTCCGCCCCCGGATCCCCGCTCCTCACTCGCACTCTTCAAGCACGTCCGGCGGGTGGGTACCGGGGTCCGGGGCGGAGCCCAGGCGAGGCGAGGCGGGTAGGGGGCAGGTCCGCGCAGCCCGGTGGCCCATGCGCCGTCGGGACGGTCCAGGCTGCCCAGAACCCCCTTTGTCCTGATGCAGGAAAAAGTTCAACTCAGCTCCTGCACAAGGGCTTTCCACCGCGGACGAACCCGTCTACCGTCCCCTTGGTGTTCACGACATGACTCGCGTCACCGGATCCCCACCAGGCTTTCGGTGACCTGCGCGGCAGTCCCCGCGCGGAACGGCACAGCAGCACCCGCCCGTACAACCGGCACTCTCCGGAGGACACTCGTGCACAGAACCAGAACCCGGCCCCGATTCCGTACATCCCTTGCCCTGCTCACCGGTGGCCTGCTCACCGCGGCCACCCTCGCCCTGGGTGCCCCGCCCGGTGCGGCCGCGTCGGGTCCGACTTCGCCGGCCGCGTCCGACGCGGCGGCGACCGAGGACTTCCAGCAGGTCACCCTCGCCAAGGGCGCCGCCGAGACCGGCGAACCCATGTCCTTGGCCGTGCTCCCCGACCGCAGCGTCCTGCACACCTCGCGCAACGGCGAGCTGCGGATCACCGACAGCGCCGGCAACACCAGGATCTCCGGCGTCATTCCCGTCTACTCGCACGACGAAGAAGGCCTCCAGGGCATCGGTGTCGACCCGGACTTCGACAAGAACCGGGCGATCTACCTCTACTACGCGCCGCCGCTGGACACTCCGTCCGGCGACGCCCCGGAGAACGGCACCGCCGCCGACTTCGCCAAGTTCGACGGCGTCAACCGGCTCTCCCGCTTCGTCCTCAAGGAGGACGGCACCCTCGACCTGAGCAGCGAGAAGAAGGTTCTCGACGTCAAGGCGTCACGCGGCATCTGCTGCCACGTCGGCGGCGACATCGACTTCGACGCGCAGGGCAACCTGTATCTGTCGACCGGCGACGACTCCAACCCGTTCGCCTCCGACGGCTACACGCCCATCGACGAACGCCCGGACCGCAACCCGGCGTTCGACGCCCGGCGCACCTCGGGCAACACCAACGACCTGCGCGGCAAGCTCCTCCGGATCAAGGTCGCCGACGACGGCTCGTACACCATCCCCGAGGGCAACCTCTTCGCCCCGGGCACGGACAAGACCCGGCCCGAGATCTACGCGATGGGCTTCCGCAACCCGTTCCGCTTCAGCGTCGACAAGGCCACCGGCATCGCGTACGTCGGTGACTACGGTCCCGACGCGGGCGCGGCCGACCCGAAGCGCGGACCGGGCGGACAGGTCGAGTTCGCCCGGGTGACCGAGGCGGGCAACTTCGGCTGGCCGTTCTGCACCGGGAAGAACGACCCCTTCGTCGACTACGACTTCGCGACGAAGACGTCCGGCGCGACCTTCGACTGCGCCGCACCGAAGAACACCTCGCCGCACAACACCGGCCTGGTCGACCTGCCCCCGGCGCAGCCTGCCTGGATCCCGTACGACGGCGGTTCCGTGCCCGAGTTCGGCACCGGATCCGAGTCGCCGATGGGCGGCCCCGTCTACCACTACGACCCGAACCTCGACTCGCCTGTGAAGTTTCCCGAGTCGTACGACGGTGACTTCTTCGCCGGTGAGTTCGGCCGACGCTGGATCAAGCGCATCGAGCAGGACGGCGACGGCACCGTCCAGTCCATCAACAACATCCCGTGGTCCGGGACCCAGGTGATGGACATGGCCTTCGGCCCGGACGGGGCGCTGTACGTCCTGGACTACGGCATCTCCTGGTTCGGCGGCGACGAGCACTCCGCGCTCTATCGCATCGAGAACGCCACCGGCGGCCACTCGCCCGTAGCCGAAGCCGCCTCCGACAAGACGTCCGGCACCACACCGCTGAAGGTGCAGTTCTCCTCGGCCGGCACCACGGACTCCGACGGCGACGCACTCACGTACGCCTGGGACTTCGGCGACGGCGGCACGTCGACCGCCGCGAATCCCACGTACACGTACCGGAAGAACGGCACCTACACCGCGACCGTCACCGCCAAGGACCCCACCGGACGCACCGGATTGGCGAGCGTCCATGTGACCGTCGGCAACACGGCACCCACGGTGAAGCTGGAACTCCCGGGTGACGGGCAGCTGTTCAGCTTCGGGGACAAGATCCCGTTCAAGGTGACCGTCACCGACCCCGAGGACGGCACGATCGACTGCTCCAAGGTCGAGGTCCGCTTCGTGCTCGGCCATGACAGCCACGGCCACCCGATCACGACGGCCAACGGCTGCACCGGCACCATCAGCACCCAGATCGACGGCGGACACGACCCGAACGCCAACATCTTCGGAGTCATCGACGCCTCGTACACCGACGGCGGGGGCGGCGGCCAGGCCGCGCTCTCCGGCCACGACCAGTCGCAGCTTCAGCCCCGCCACCGCCAGGCCGAGCACTTCACCGCGTCGTCCGGCATCCGGACGTACGACAAGGCGGCCGCGCACGGCGGCAAGACGGTCGGCGACATCGACAACGGCGACTGGATCGCCTTCAAGCCGTACATCCTCGGTGACTCCACCAAGCTCACCGCCCGGATCTCGTCCGGCGGCGCAGGCGGCTTCCTCGAAGTACGGTCCGGCTCCGCGACCGGCAAGATCCTCGGCTCCGCACCGGTGCCGGTGACCGGTGGCTGGGAGAACTTCCAGGACATCGACGTACCGCTGCGCGGCGTCCCGGCGAAGGCCACCGAACTCTTCCTGGTCTTCAAGGGCGGCGACGGGGCGCTCTACGACGTCGACGACTTCGAGCTCTCCAACAGCGCCCCCGACCGGACCGCCAAGCGGGTCCTGGTCTTCTCGAAGACGGCCGGCTTCCGCCACGACGCGATCCCCGAGGGCATCGCCGCGCTCAAGGAACTCGGCGCGACCAGCAACATCACCGTCGACGCGACCGAGGCAGCAGGCCAGTTCACGACCAGCAACCTGGCCCGCTACGACGCCGTCGTCTTCCTCTCCACGACCGGTGACGTCCTCAACGCCGACCAGCAGAAGGCGTTCGAGAACTACATCGCCACCGGTGGCGGCTACATGGGCGTGCACGCCGCCGCGGACACCGAGTACGACTGGTCGTTCTACGGCGGACTCGTCGGCGCGTACTTCGCCGGACATCCCGCGATCCAGCCCGTCACCGTCCGCGTCGAGGACCACAAGCACCCGGCGACCGCCCACCTCGACGACGCCTGGAACCGGACCGACGAGCTGTACAACTACCGCACCAACCCGCGCGACAAGGTGAAGGTCCTCGCCACGCTCGACGAGACAACCTACACCGGCGGCACGATGAAGGGCGATCACCCGATCACCTGGTGCCAGGCCTACCAGGGCGGCCGCTCCTTCTACACCGGCCTCGGCCACACCAAGGCGTCGTACGCCGAACCCGCCTTCCGCCAGCTGCTCCTCGGTGGCGTCCGCTACGCGGCCGGACAGGTGAATGCCGACTGCAAGCCGGACACCGGCTACCGGTCGATCTTCAACGGCAAGACGCTCGAAGGCTGGAAGCAGGCGGGCCCGGGGAAGTTCAACGTCGTCGACGGTGAACTCCGTACCGAGGGCGGTATGGGCCTGCTCACCTACCAGGCCAAGGAGCTGGGGTCGTACTCGCTGAAGCTCGACTGGAAGCTGGCGGGCGACGACAACTCCGGTGTCTTCGTCGGATTCCCGGAGTCCGACGACCCCTGGTCCGCGGTGAACAACGGCTACGAGGTCCAGATCGACGCCACCGACGCCCCCGACCGCACCACGGGCTCCATCTACACCTTCAAGGCGGCGAACATCAAGGCCCGTGACGAGGTCCTGCGGCCGCCCGGCCAGTGGAACAGCTACGAGATCAAGGTCCAGGGCGAACGGCTCCAGGTCTTCCTCAACGGAGTCAAGATCAACGACTTCACCAACACCGATCCCGTCCGCAGCCTGAAGACCGGCTACATCGGCCTCCAGAACCACGGAGCCGACGACCAGGTGTCCTTCCGCAACATCGAGTTGAAGGAGCTGCCCACCGGGTAGGTACAGCCGCAGTCCGACGGCGGGCGGGGCAAAGGCCCTACCTCGCCCGCCGTCACCCCCACCCGTGTCCGCCTCGATTCGATCAGTGCCGCTCTTTTTGCACTGCCCAGCCAGGATCCCCAGTCAGGGAGGCAGCCCGTGTCAGCACATGCCGTTCGTACCGGAGTCTGGTTCATCGGAGCACGCGGCTCCGTCGCCACCACCGCCATGGCGGGCTGCGCGGCCGTCGCGGCGGGGCTCCACCCGGCGGCAGGCATGGTCACCGAGACCGCGCCGTTCGCCGACAGCGGGCTGCCGGCGCTGACCTCCCTGGTCTTCGGCGGACACGACACCGTCGGCTGTCCGCTCCCCAAGCGGGCGGAGGCGCTGGCCGCCGGGGGAGTGCTCCCGCACGGGCTGCCCTCCGCCGTACGGACCGAACTCGCGGCAGCCGACGCCGAGATACGCCCGGGTGGCCCGCTGCCCGGTGACACCCGCACCGACGAGGAACTCATCGCCGCGTTCGCCGCGGACCTCACCGACTTCGGCCGCCGGGGCGACCTGACCCGCACGGTCGTCGTCAACGTCGCGTCGACGGAGCCCGTCCCGGAACCCGGCGAGAACCGGCTGCCCGCCAGCTCGCTCTACGCCGCGGCCGCGCTCCGGGCCGGCTGCCCCTACATCAACTTCACCCCGTCGACCGGACTGCGCGCTCCCGCGCTCCAGGACGCCGTCGCGGCCTGCGGACTTCCTCACGCAGGCCGCGACGGCAAGACGGGCCAGACGCTGCTCCGCTCCGTACTCGCCCCGATGTTCGTGCAACGCGCCCTGCCCGTACGGGCCTGGTCCGGCACGAACCTGCTGGGCGGCGGGGACGGAGCAGCGCTGGCCGACCCCGGCGCGGCAGCGGCCAAGAACGCGGGCAAGGAGCGCGTCCTCGCCGACACGCTCGGCGCCGCGCCCGAGGGGGAGGTGCACATCGACGACGTGCCCGCGCTCGGCGACTGGAAGACGGCCTGGGACCACATCGCGTTCGACGGATTCCTCGGCGCACGCATGATCCTCCAGACGACCTGGCAGGGCTGCGACTCGGCGCTGGCCGCCCCGCTGGTCCTCGACCTGGCGCGGCTGCTCGCCCGCGCCCAGGGAGTGGGCCTGACCGGACCGCGGCCCGAACTCGGCTTCTACTTCAAGGACCCGGACGGCGGCCCCGCCGCACTGTCCGAGCAGTACATGGCGCTGCTGGCCTTCGCCGAGCGGCTGCGGGGGGAGAAGTGACGGCCACGGTACGCGCCTGGGCGGAGCTGCTGCGGATCTCGGCGCTGTTCACCGTCCCCGGGGACGCACTCGCCGGGGCGGCCGCCATCGGACGGCGCCCCGACCGCGGCACCGCGCTGGCCGTCGGCGCCTCCCTCTGCCTGTACGAGGCGGGCATGGCCCTCAACGACTGGTCCGACCGTGACGAGGACGCCGTCGACCGCCCGCACCGACCGATCCCTTCGGGCCGGATCACCCCGGGCGCGGCCCTCACGGCAGCAGGCGCGCTGACGGCCGCGGGCCTGACCCTCGCCGCCCGCGCCGGCCGTCCGGCACTGACGGTGGCCACCGGCCTGGCCGCAACGGTCTGGGCCTACGACCTCCGCCTGAAACACACCCAGGCGGGCCCGGCCGCGATGGCCACGGCACGCGCCCTGGACCTGCTGCTGGGCGCCACCGCGACATGGGGTGCGGGCGCGAAGCCGCGGCATTCCGGCACGCGCACGGTCACCGCGCCCGGCCCGGCGACAGGCCTCGTCCGGGCACCCGCGGGGAAGTGGCGCCGCGGGCCGATCGCCCGGCTCGTCGGCAGGGGTGGCCGCGCCATGGTGAAAGCGGCCGGTGATACGCGGCCGCGCCAAGGGGAGCGGTCCCGGCAGGCAGCCCTCCCGCTGCGCGCCGCACTCCCCGCCGCCGCCCTGCTCGGGGCGCACACCTACGCCGTCACCGCCGTCTCGCGCCACGAGGCGCAGGGCGGATCCACCGTCGCGCCCGTCTCCGCGCTCGCCGCGGTCATCGCGCTTGCCGTCACGGCGGCGCGCGAGCAGCGGGGGCACGGGGACGTACCCCCGGTCCCGGGAAGCGGCGCGTCGGGAAACGGCCACCGCCCCGCCCCCGGAGCACCCGCTCCCGCGGCCACCCCCACCGGCACCCCGCCCCGCCTCCTGCTCACCGCACTCACCGGCGCCTACCTCCAAACCGCCGCCGAGCCGCTCCTCCACGCCGCCCTCAACCCGTCCCCGCCGCTGACCCAGCGCGCCGTGGGCAGCGGCATCCGGGCGATGATCCCGCTCCAGGCCGCGCTCGCCGTCCGCGCCGGAGCGGCCGGCACCGGGCTCGCCGTCATGGGGCTCGTCCCTCTCGCCCGCACACTCGCCCGGAAGGTGAGCCCCACATGACCATCCGCCTCGGCTACGGCACCAACGGGCTCACCGACCTCCGCCTCGACGACGCCCTCGCGCTCCTCGCGGGCCTCGGGTACGACGGCGTCGGCCTCACCCTCGACCACATGCACCTCGACCCCCTCGCCCCGGACCTCGCCGCCCGCACCCGCCACGTGGCGCACAGACTCGAACAGCTCGGGCTGGGTGTCACCGTCGAGACCGGTGCCCGCTATGTCCTCGACCCGCGCCGCAAACACGGCCCGTCCCTCCTCGACCCGGACCCGGAGGCCCGCGCCGCCCGCACCCGGCTCCTGGTCCGGGCCGTCGAAGTCGCCGCCGACCTGGGCGCCCACGCCGTGCACTGCTTCAGCGGCATCACCCCTCGCCACACCACGCCCGATACGGCCTGGCAGCGGCTGACCGAAGCCCTGGCCCCGGTACTCGTGGCCGCCGACCGCACCGGCGTCCCGCTCGCCATCGAGCCCGAACCCGGGCATCTCCTCGCCGATCTCTCCGACTTCCACCACCTGCGCATCCTCAGCGGCGACCCCGAACCGCTCGGACTCACCCTCGACATCGGCCACTGCCAGTGCCTGGAGCCGTCCTCACCCGCGGACTGCGTCCGGGACGCCGCCCCCTGGCTGCGTCACGTCCAGATCGAGGACATGCGCCGGGGCATCCATGAGCATCTGCCGTTCGGCGACGGCGAGATCGACTTCCCGCCCGTACTCGAAGCGCTCGACACGCTCGGCGACACCGGATACCGCGGCCTCACCGTGGTCGAACTGCCCCGCCACTCCCACGCCGGTCCCGAACTCGCCCGTACCTCCCTCGACTTCCTCCGCTCCCGCATCCCGTCGAAAGCCCCGAGGGGCGCCCTGAAGGGAGCAACGCCATGCCGATGACCCCGCCGACGTCGCCGCAGACGCCCCCGCTGCTGACCCGCGGGCAGCTCGACGCCCGACTCGGGGGCGCCGCACGCGCCTGGCTCGACGAGGCGCTCGCCGAGGCCGCGCACGCCGCCGCCGACGAGGACACCGCACCCGGCGGCCCGTACGCCGTACCCCCGTGGGAGCTGCGGTTCGCCGCCGCGGGCCGGCACTGCGGACTGGAGTACGCCGACTCCGTACGCGCCCTGCTGCTCCTCGAAGCCGGCGCCGCCCTCCCCGCTGTGACCAGGCTCTACGATCAGGGCACCGCCGCCGAGCGGCGCGCCGTCCTCCTCACTCTCCACCGGCTGGACCTCGGCCCCACCGCCCTCCACCTCGTCGAGGACGCCCTGCGCACCAACGACACCCGGCTGGTCGCCGCCGCCGTCGGTCCTTACGCCGCCGCCCATCTCGACACGCACAACTGGCGCCACGCCATCCTCAAGTGCCTCTTCACCGGAGTCCCCGTCGAGGCCGTCGACGGACTGGCCCGCCGCGCCCGCGGCGACGTCGAACTCGCCCGCATGCTGGGCGACTTCGCAGCCGAGCGCACTGCCGCCGGTCGCACCGTCCCCGGCGACCTGCGCCGCGTCCTCACCCTCACGACCCCCGCCCCCACGGAGGATTCCTGATGCGCATCTTCGACCCCCACATCCACATGACCTCCCGCACCACGGACGACTACCAGGCGATGTACGACGCAGGTGTCCGCGCTCTCGTCGAACCCTCCTTCTGGCTCGGCCAGCCCCGCACCTCGCCCGCCAGCTTCTTCGACTACTTCGACGCCCTGCTCGGCTGGGAACCCTTCCGCGCCGCCCAGTACGGCATCGCCCACCACTGCACACTCGCCCTCAACCCCAAAGAGGCGAACGACCCCCGCTGCACCCCCGTCCTGGACGCCCTGCCCCGCTACCTCGTCAAGGACTCCGTCGTCGCCGTCGGCGAGATCGGCTACGACTCCATGACCCCCGCCGAGGACACCGCCCTCGCCGCCCAGTTGCAGCTCGCCGCCGACCACGGGCTGCCCGCCCTCGTCCACACCCCGCACCGCGACAAGCTCGCCGGTCTGCGCCGCACCATCGACGTGATCCGCGAATCCCACCTCCCCCCGGAGCGGGTCCTGCTCGATCACCTCAACGAGACGACCGTGAAGGACGCCGCGGACAGCGGCTGCTGGGCCGGTTTCTCCATCTACCCCGACACCAAGATGGACGAGGACCGCATGATCGCGATCCTCAGGACCCACGGCACCGAGAGGATCCTGGTCAACTCGGCCGCCGACTGGGGCAGGAGCGACCCCCTCAAGACCCGGAAGGTCGGCGACGCCATGCTCGCCGCCGGGTTCAGCGACGACGACGTCGACCAGGTGCTCTGGCGCAACCCCGTCGCCTTCTACGGCCAGAGCGGCCGCCTCCAACTCGACCTCGCCACCCCCGATCCACTCCACGAGGGGAACTCCATCCTCCGCGGCGGGGAGTGACCCGATGCGCTTCCGCCACCCCGACGGCTCCACCGTCCACCTCGCCTACTGCACCAACGTCCACCCCGCCGAGACCCTGGACGGGGTCCGCGCCCAGCTGCGCGAACACTGCGAACCCGTCCGCAGACGCCTCGGCCGCGACCGCCTCGGCATCGGCCTCTGGCTCGCCAGGGACGCCGCGAACACCCTGATCAACGACCCCGCCCAGTTGCGCTCCCTGCGTGCCGAACTCGACCGCCGCGGCCTCGAAGTCGTCACCCTGAACGGCTTCCCGTACGAAGGGTTCGGCGCCGAAGAGGTCAAGTACCGGGTGTACAAGCCGGACTGGACAGATCCCGAACGCCTCGCCCACACCACCGATCTCGCCCGGCTTCTCGCCACCCTGCTCCCCGACGACGTCACCGAAGGCACCATCTCCACCCTCCCGATCGCCTGGCGTACCCCCTACACCGGCGACCCGGAAGCCGCCCGCACCGCGCTCACCGCGCTCGCCACCCTCGCCGAACGACTCGACGCCCTCGCCGAGCTGACCGGCAAGTCCATCCGGATCGGTCTCGAGCCCGAACCGGGCTGCACCGTCGAGACCACCGCCGACGCCATCGCACCGCTCACCGCCGTCGGACACGACCGCATCGGCATCTGCATCGACACCTGCCATCTGGCCACCTCCTTCGAGGATCCGGACACCGCCCTCGACACCCTCGCCGCAGCCGGCATTCAGGTCGCCAAGTCCCAGCTCTCCGCCGCGCTCCACGCCGAACACCCGCACCTCCCCGAGGTACGCACCGCGCTCGCGGCCTTCGCTGAACCCCGCTTCCTCCACCAGACCCGCACCCGCACCACGCACGGACTGCGCGGCACCGACGACCTCGACGAGGCGGTCACCGGCCAGGCACTGCCCGACGGCACCCCGTGGCGCGCCCACTTCCACGTCCCGCTGCACGCACCCCCCGCCCCACCGCTCACCTCAACCCTCCCGGTGCTCCAGTCCACGCTGACCCGGCTGGTCGGCGGAGCCCGGCCGCTGACCCGTCACCTGGAGGTCGAGACGTACACCTGGCAGGCGCTCCCCGCCGCGCTGCGCCCCCGCAGCCGGCCCCAGCTCGCCGACGGCATCGCCGCCGAACTCACCCTCGCCCGCGACCTCCTGGTCGACCTCGGCCTCAAGGAGCTCCCGTGACCGCAGCCGAGCAGGCCACCACGCCCACCCCCCTCCTCGTCCTCGATGTCGTCGGCCTCACTCCACGGCTTCTCGACCACATGCCGCACCTCAAGGCGTTGGCACAGTCCGGCACCCACGCCCCCCTCGGCACCGTGCTGCCCGCCGTCACCTGCGCCGCCCAGTCCACCTTCCTCACCGGCACCACCCCCGCCGAACACGGCATCGTCGCCAACGGCTGGTACTTCCGCGAGCTCGGCGACGTCCTCCTCTGGCGCCAGCACAACGGCCTCGTCGCCGGGGACAAACTCTGGGACGCCGCCCGCCGCGCCCACCCCGGTTACACCGTCGCCAACATCTGCTGGTGGTACGCGATGGGCGCCGACACCGACATCACGGTGACCCCACGCCCCGTCTACTACGCCGACGGCCGCAAGGAACCCGACTGCTACACCCGGCCGCCCGCCCTCCACGACGAACTCACCGAGAAGCTCGGCACCTTCCCCCTCTTCCACTTCTGGGGACCCGGCGCCGACCTCGTCTCCTCGAAATGGATCATCGACGCGACCCGGCACATCCTGGACACCCGCCACCCCGACCTGGCCCTGTGCTACCTGCCGCACCTCGACTACGACCTGCAGCGCTACGGACCCGACGACCCCCGCGCGTACCGGGCGGCGGCCGAACTCGACCGGGCCGTGGCCCCGCTGCTCGACGACGCCCGCCGCGAGGGGCGCACCGTCGTCGCGCTGTCCGAGTACGGCATCACCCGCGTCGACCGCCCGGTCGACATCAACCGGGCACTGCGCCGCGCCGGCCTGCTGGAGGTCCACACCCAGGACGGCATGGAGTACCTGGACCCGATGGCCTCCCGTGCCTTCGCCGTCGCCGACCACCAGCTCGCCCACATCTACGTACGCCGTCCCGAGGATCTCGATGCGACCCGTGAAGCGCTCCAGGACGTCCAGGGCATCGAACAGCTCCTCGACGACGAGGGCAAGAAGGCCCACGGCCTCGACCACCCGCGCTCCGGGGAGCTCGTCGCCGTCGCCGACCCGGATGCCTGGTTCACGTACTACTACTGGCTCGACGACGCGCGCGCCCCCGACTTCGCGCAGCTCGTCGAGATCCATCGCAAACCCGGATACGACCCGGTCGAACTCTTCCTGGACCCCCAGGACCCGTACGTCCGGGTCAAGGCGGCCACCGCCGTGGCCCGCAAGAAGCTCGGCATGCGCTACCGCATGGCGGTCGTGCCGCTGGACCCCTCACCCATTCGCGGCAGCCACGGCCGCCTCCCCATGAGCGACGAAGAGGGTCCGCTCATCCTGTGCTCCACCCCCCACGCGTTCACCGGCCCCGTCCGGGCCACCGAGGTGAAGTCCTTGCTCCTCACGCTTGCCGGCCTCGCATGACCGGCCCGCGCACAGCGTTTCGAGCATCTTCGAGAAAGAGAGAGACCGTGACCGTGTACAACGACGAATCCGGAACGGACGGCGCCCTGCGCCGCAGCCTCGGCGTCAGCCGCCGCCGCTTCCTGAGCACCTGCACGGCCGCTGCGGCAGCGGCGATCGCCGCGCCCGCCTTCGGCGCGTCGCCGGCCCTCGCCGAGCCCGCCCCCGACCAGGGGCAGGGCGTCGGCCTGGCTCTGGTCCCGGCGGACAGACGAGGAATCATCCTGTACACCGTGCGCGACGCCACGGGCCGGGATCCGCTCACCACCGACCTTCCCTCGGGCTTCCGTGAGGTCTTCGGGGAGCTGGCACGCTACGGCTACCAGCAGGTCGAGTTCGCCGGGTACGGCCAGCACGCCAACGCACCCGGTGGAAGCAACCTCGAATCGGTGGAAGGCGCGAAGCTGCTGCGCTCGTGGCTGGACGAGTACGGTCTGCGCGCCCAGGGCAACCACGGCTTCATCCCGTCGTCCTGGCCGCTGAACCAGAGCGACCTGGACCGGTTCAAGCTTCACCTCGAGATAGCGAACATCCTCGGCATGGAACACATGGGCACCGGTGGCGACCCCACCGGCAGTGCCTACCGTGCCGACTGGGACGTGGCCGCCGACAAGTGGAACACGCTCGGACAGATCGCTCAGGGTGCGGGCATCAAGCTGTACACCCACAACCACGACGCGGCCTACGGCTTCCTGCTCGACGGCGGTCCGCTGGACGCACAGGGCCGCCCCACGCGCAGCTCCGGCATCCGCAAGCTCGAGTACTTCCTTCAGGTCACCGACCCGAAGTCCGTATGGCTGGAGATGGACATCTTCTGGGCGCACGTCGCTCAGTACAAGTTCCACACCTACACCGCGCACGACGGGTCGCAGCAGGAGAACATCTTCGACCCGGCGGCGCTGGTCCGCGGCAACACCAAGCGCTACCCGCTGTTCCACGCCAAGGACGGCGTCGTCAACACCAACAGCGGCAACGGCTACGACATGGTCCCCTTCGGTACCGGGGCCATCGACTACCGGACGTTCTTCCGCCGCGTCGGGGCGAAGAACTACCACAACCCGATGGTCGAGCAGGACAACGCACCGAGCTCGACCGTCCCCGCGCAGTCCCTGAACCATGCGCGGATCGGTTACGACAACTTGGCGGCGCTGCGCAAGTAGAACCATCGGCGGCAGCGGAGGGGGCGTCCGCGCCGTGCCGCGATCTCCCTGACGCCCGGGAACGGCGCAAACGCCCGCCCGGTGACGCGTCAGGCACCGTGCTCTCCACGGCCCTCACCCGGAGCGTACGGTGCCTGACCGGCACCCCGAACTGCGCGGCCGACGCCGGGGCCGGTCGGGAACCCGCCGGTCGTTCTCCCCGACCGGCGATGATCAACGCGCCCTTGTGGTCCCATGCCCCCACCACCATGCTGCCCGTACCGGAACCCACCAGCCCGGAGATCGGAGTCGAGCAACGTTCGTACGGTCTCCCGGTTCTGTGATTCGATTCGGCGGCTTCGATCCTGCTGATACGCGCGATGACGGACGGCCCGGCGGGGGAGCGGCTGCCGGGCAACTTCCCGGACCATCGCCAGATGCCGTGACGACCGGCCGGCATCGTGCGTACGCGTGCCGTGACGGACCGTACGCGCGGCAGGGGGGGAAGGTCGCCGGATCGTGCCGAGGACGTCCACCGCACCGCACTGACCACCGGAAACGCAGGTGAGAGCCACCCTGAACCCCTGGTATTGTTTTCCATGTCGCCGCGGGAAACCGGGGTCGACCACCTGGTCCGGGTGGCGGAATGGCAGACGCGCTAGCTTGAGGTGCTAGTGCCCTTTATCGGGCGTGGGGGTTCAAGTCCCCCCTCGGACACGCGATTACGCACATAGTGGGCGCGGGTTGTGACTCTACGGTCACAGCCCGCGTTTTTGCGTTGTAGACGAGTTGGATGCCGAAATCGGCGTAGAGAGCCGCTTTCCGTGCTACCGAGGGGCCCCTCCTTCATGCCCCAGCATCGCCACGAGCACCCGATCCAGAACCCAGTTCGACTGATCAAGCCCACCGAGCGGTATGCGGAAGCCTTCTCAGGTCAGTCGCCCGGACCGGGTCGGCCGGCGCCGGCACCGTGCGCACCCCGTGCGCGCAGGAGTTCCACGGCCCATTCGCACCACCGTGCCGTATCGGCCTCGTGCTGGATTCCCCGGCGGCAGGTGAGGTACGGACCGAGGTGCCCGGTCACGCGGACGAACTCCGCTTCCGTCCGGCCGGCCAGGATCTCCTTCTCGGTGCGCCGCAGCCGGTCGAGCTTGGTCCGCGCCTCGTCGGCCCGCCGGTTCAGGTGCCGGACGAGCACGGCGGGCTCCACGACGTCCGCGCACTGCACCGCGACCGTCAGGTCGTCGCGCAGCGTGGTCGGCCTCATCGAGTCGGCGGCGAATTCCGTCAGGGCCGCCGTGCCGAGCATGGTCAGGGCGTAGACCCGCTTCGTCGGCCGGGACTGCTGGGCGACCTCGGTGGCGCCCACCAGGCCCTCCTGGTGCAGGCGGGCGAGTTCCACGTACAGCTGCTGCGGCTTGGTCTGCCAGAAGTTCGCGACCCCGCCGTCGAAGCGCTTGGCGAGCTCGTAGCCACTGGCCTCGCCGTGAATCAGAGCCGCCAGGACCGCGTGCCGGAGAGTCATGGTGGCACCCTATCCGGGCCTCACATAGTCATCTACATTCATAGTCATGACCATGAATAAGTGGGACGTCGTGGCGCTCGGTGACAGCGTCACCGAAGGTGTCGGAGACCCGGGACGCCACGGGCTGAGGGGCTGGGTCCACTACCTGACATCGGAGGCCGACGAGCTGAGGCTCAGCGCGAACCTCGCGCGCAGCGGTGCCACCGTCGCGCAGGTGCGCCGCCGCCAGCTGGACCGGGCCGTCGCCCTCAGTCCGGCCGTGGCCCTGTGTGCCATCGGTGTGAACGACGTCCTCTCCGGCGGTTTCGACGCCGCACGGTTCGAGGAGGAGTACGGCGCTCTCGTGGCCGCACTGGCAGGGGCGGCGACCGTCGGGGTGGTCACTATGACCCTGCACGACTTCACCGCGGGGATTCCGTTGCGCCGGGCCACGCGCGCCGAACTGCGGCGGCGCATCGACGCCGCCAATGCCGTCGTCGAGCGCGTCTCCGTGCACCACGGCGCCTGGGTGATCGATGCCCGCAAGGCCGAGGCCCTGGACAGGTCCGGCATGCTCAGCATCGACCGGCTCCACCCCAACCGCCGGGGCCACCGCTACATCGCCGAGTTCGCCAGGGACGTCCTGCGCACCCACGGCGTCCTCGCGCCGTCCGGCGCCGCAGCGACGCTGCCCGAGGCGGACGCGATGCGGGAGCGGGTCGTGGCGGAGGCCAGGCACGCCGTGTGGATCGGCGGCCACGTGGGCCGGGCGCTGGTCGGGAACCTGTACCGGGGCAGGCGGCGTCCGCACGCGCCACGGGTGCGCACCGAGCAGGGGCAGGGCGCGGGCGATGTCCGCTGACACGGGGACGATGGCGCTGGCCGACGGCACGGTCCTCGGGATGAGCCCCCTGGTGCCGTCCGACCGGGCGGCCGTCGACGCACTGCACCGGCGGTGCACGCCGGCCACGCTGGAGCGGCGCTACTTCATGCCGCTGGTGCGGCTGTCCGGTGCCATGTTCCGGCGCCTGGCCGATCCGGCGTACGGCAGATCCGTCGCCGTGCGCGACGGGGAGCACATCGTCGCGCTCGCACACCTCATGGTGACGCCGGAGGACCGCGACGTCGGCGACATCAGCGTGCTGATAGAGGACGCCTGGCAGGGGCGCGGCCTGGGAAGCGCCCTGACCCGCATCGTGGTCGAGCAGGCCGCGGCCCTGGGATTCGCCGGCCTGCACGCGGACATGCGGGCGGACAACGAGCGGATGCGGGCCATCATGCGCTCCCTCGACGGTGCGGACGGACGTGCGGGCGACGCGGAGCTCTCGCTGAACTGGTGGACGTGGTGACGCCCGCCGGTTGACCGGAGCCTCGCGGAACGGCGGGCGGGGGCATCGCTTCCGGGGCACCGTCAGGGCGACGCCCGGTCGGGGAGCTTGCGCGTGCCGCGGGCGAGTTCCGTGACGAGCACCCGGAGGGAGAGGTGGGGCGCCGCCGCGAGCCTGGCCGCAGCCGTGCGCAGGGCCAGTGGGGAATGCCGGCACACCGCCGCGAGCGCGGAGGCGGCCCCGGGCTCCGCATCGGTGCGCTCCCGGCCCAGACACGTCCTGATGAGCTCGTACGCGTCCGGGGCCGGCAGCACGTCGAGCGCGAGCGGAACCGCCCCGGCCCGGGTCACCAGGTCGAGGAGCGGATCCCGGCTGGTGACCAGGACCAGATTGCCCGGGGTGCCCGGAAGCAGCGGACGGACCTGTGCGGCGGTGGCGGCATCATCGAGCACCAGGAGGAAGCGGCGGCCGGCCACCAGGCTGCGCAGCAGGGCGGAGCGCTCTTCCTGGGCTTCGGGCAGCCATCCGTCGGTCATGCCGAGGGAGCGCAGGAAGTTCGCGAGCACCTCTCCCGGGCCGACCGGGTGCGCGGTGCTGCCCCGCGGGTCGGCGAAGAGCTGGCCGTCCGGAAACTCCTCCCGCCTGCGGTGGGCCCAGCGCACCGCGAGTGCCGACTTGCCGACCTCGTGCGCACCGTGCAGGTTCACCATGCCCACCGAGCCCTCCCTGGCACGTCTGCTCTCCAACAGGTCGTCGAGCAGCTTCAGTTCGGCTGTGCGTCCGATGAACGGCGGTGCCACGAGCGGGAATTGAGCGGAGAAGGTGACAGGGCGCGGCGGCTGCCGGACGGCGGTCGAGGAGGTGCGCGGAGCCGTACGGCCCCGGGGCTCGTCCTCGTAGCGCGTGGATCCCGTAGAGCGGACCCGCGTCCGTGGAGCGGCCGCTCTGCCGCGCTCCCACGCCAGGATCGTGTCGCGGGCACGCCGGACGTCCTCGCTCGGGCAGACGCCGAGTTCCGACCGCAGCGAGGCCCGCAGTTCGTCGAAGAGACGCAGCGCGGCGGCCCGGCGGCCCACCCCGGCCAGGGCCGGCATCATGCGCGCCTGGAGCGCCTCGTGCAGCGGCTCCTGGTATGCGAAGGCCGTCAGCCTGTCCACGGCCGCGCCCGGGCGGTCGAGCCGCAGCGCGAGATCGGCGAACTCGATGGCGACATCGATGTGCCACTGCGCGGTCCGGACGACCGCGGGATGCTGTTGCAGTTGGGGCACGTCCTGCAAGAGCTGCCCCCGCCGCCCGTCCAGCGCGCGCCCGTACAGCTCGAAGGCGCCCCACAGGTCGGAGTCCGCCGCGCGGCAGGCCCGTTCGACGTCCTCGTCGAAGCGGCGGAGGTCGAGGTGCACGCCGTCGCTGACCAGGCGGTAGCCGCCCCGTACCGTTGCGATGCGGCGGTGACCGGACGCGGGCCCGACCGTCCGCCGCAACCGGGCGACGTAGGTGTGGACCAGACTCGCGTGGCTGGGCGGGGCCTGCCCCGGCCACAGCACCTCCGCGATCTCCTCGGCACGTACGACCTGATCGGGCTGGACGGCGAGGATGAAGGACGCCTTCGCATGGGTCGGCGAATTCCTGTTCTCGCAGTGCATCGTCCATGCCGCCGACCTGCCGTACCGCACCCAGCTGGTGCCGTTGGCGGCAGTCCGGGCGATGTTTCCGAGCCTCTCAGTGATCTCTTGGATCTGCTGGGCGTCGAGTGGGGAATCCTTCTTCCGAGTGACGGCGGGGAGCGCGTCGAGTCTCTTCCGCGCCGCCTCCTTGTCTCTGCGCCTCGTTGATCCATTGGGTGACGACGGTGGGGTCGGCTCCGGCTTCGAGGGCTGCTTGGTAGCGGGCAAGTCGTCGCTCGCAGTCCTTGATCGCCTGGCGTGCTTGAGCCTGGGCGTAAGGGCTCCGCGGGTCCTCCTGGCGGACGACAGCCGGCACGCAAGGATCCCCAACAGAGCCGGGTGCCGCCGTCATGAGGGCGTCGCCGGCCGCGTGGTCCAAGGTGGTCCGTCAGTCCTTCGGCCTTGTCGGCGCCTTGGCGCAGAGGTACGGGCGTGCGAGCAGCAGACCGGTGCCGGTCACGGCGATGCCGAAGTAGACCGGCGCAAGGTGGATGAGGTCCGTGTAGTGGATCGCGCCGTGCACCACGACAGCTGGCAGGAAGCCGGCGGCCGCCGCCGCGGTGAGGGTCCAGAACACCCAGGTCTCACCTCGCCGCCAGCCCCACGCGCTGAGCAGAATGATCGCCACCGCCGCGGCCATCAGGGCGCCGCCGAACCCCGCGCGATCGTGCGCGACGAACGGCACAAGACGGGGATTCACAGCTTCCAGTGTCTGCGTGTCGGTGCCCAGGAAGGCCAGGTCGGTCGGCACGAAGACACCGGTCAGACCGACCACCGAGATCACCGCTCCGCCGACGAACAGCCCCGCTCCCGTGACGATCAGCAGCAACTGGCCGACCAGCGCCCGTCGGCGCTCCGGCTCCGGCCCCTCGGGCGCCAGGCGCCACCGCGGCGCGTGCGGGGGCCGGCGGACCGCGGCCACGAACATCGGGAAGAGCACGATGGCGGTGGCCGTGTGCAGGGGTTCCACGAAGCCGGTGGCCAGGAAGTAGAACAAGGTGGGGAAGCCGATCGCCCCGGAGAGCAGATACACCTCGCGGGCCCAGGGCCAGCCGCGTCTGATCCCGCCCACGGCGAGACCGGTGTAGAGGGCGCCGATCGCCACCATCGTGCCGGCCATGGTGATCCGGTCGTGCTGGAGGAAGTGCACGAGGTGATGGTTGGCGCCATGCAGTTCGTGCAGCGTCATGCCGAGGTAGTCGCGGTCGTACCAGAGCAGCACCGGACCGAGCGTGATCGCCGCGGCTCCCAGTCCGGCGCCCGTCATACCGAGCCCGACGAGCAGCCCCCACCACCAGGCGGGCCAGCGGCGGGGATCGCGGCCGACGTCTTGTAGCACCGGAGCGGGCGCTGTGGGCGTGGCTGCCTCGGTGACCCGTGCGAACCAACCGGGTCCGGCCTCGACGAGCACCCCGGGCCGGGCGAGCACAACGGCGTCCGGCTCCTCGAGCGCGGCGGCCGCGGCGGTGACCGACGGGTCGGACACGTGGACCACGTGCGGGTCGTCGCCGCTTGTGAACCCGTCGACATGGGGCTTGAGGGCGGCCTCGGTCTCCGGGTCGCAGGCGCGGACGACCAGCGGTATCGAGCGGCCGGCAGCGGCGTCGCGTACGGTCTCCGCGTCGGCTGCCGAGACGGGCGCCACCTCGACGAGACCAGCCCCGAGCGGTGGCATGGCGCGTACCGCTTCGCGGGCGAGCGAGGGCGGGACGGACAGGCCGAGGCGGACGGTCACGGGCACACCGGCGATCTCGCCGGCGAGCCGCTTCGGCGGATGGCGGTGGCCGAACCCCCGGGCGATCAGCCGAGCGCCGGCGGGACGGGAGCCGATCGAGGCCAGCAGCCGCAGTGCGGTTCGCTGTGAACGGCGGCGGCCGAGGACGGCAGCGGCCAAGCCTCGCAGCGGGTGATACGTCCAGTCCGGCATCAGAGGTTCTCGCTCTCCGTCGCGCTCACCCGGTCACCGGGCGCGGTCCAGCCGAGCACCGGCGTCATGGAACGCAGCGTCGCCCGTGTCGGCGTCAGTCGGGCGGCCGTGTCACGCAGCAGCACCGCGGGCGGCCACGACAGCTGGCCGACTGCGCCGAGCCGGGCGGAGCGGCGCGTGATGGCCTGGGTTCGCGGGCGACGCAGCAAGTCGTACGAGCGGAGCGCGGCGGCCAGGTCCGGGGTGCCGTCGAGACAGTGGGCGAGGGTGACCGCGTCCTCCAGTGCCTGGCAGGCGCCCTGGCCCAGATTGGGGGTCATGGCATGGGCCGCGTCGCCCAGCAGCGCGACCCGGCCTCGGATGAAGGAGGGCAGCGGCGGCAAATCGTACAGGTCGTGTCGCAGCACCGCGTCCGCGGGGACGGCGGCCAGCAGGGCGGGGATGGGATCCGGCCAGGACCCGAACAGGCGCAGCATTTCGGCGTGCTCGGACGAGCCGGAGACCGCTCCCTCCGGCAGCGACGCGGTCGCGAAGCAGTACATCCGCCCGCCCGGCAGCGCCGTGTAGCCGAATCTCGCCCCGCGGCCCCAGGTTGCCGCGCCCTCGGAGGGCGGCTCGGCGAAAGGCTCGGTGACCATGCGCCAGGCGGTGTAACCGGCGTACCGGGGGCCGGCCACGTCGGGCCACAGCGCACGGCGGACCGTGCTGCGCAGCCCGTCGGCGCCGACCACGAGGTCGGACCGGGACTGGCCACTCCGGTCATCGACGACCACGCAGTGGTCGTCGTCGCGCACCGCGGACACCTCGCTGCCCGACCGCAGACTACCGGCGGGCAGCGCCTCGGTGAGCACTCGCAACAGGTCCGCGCGGTGCAGAACCACCAGGGGATGACCGAAGCGGCGAGCCACCTCCGCGTTGTCCGTACGGGACAGCCAGCGGCCCCGGCGGTCGCGTACGCCGCCCGTGGTCTCGACGGCGCCGAGTGCCCGGACGGCGCCGGCCAGGCCGAGCACCTCGAGCGCACGCAGCGCGTTCGGCCACAGGGAGATGCCGGCGCCGATCTCAGTGAACTCCGGGGCCCGTTCCAGCACCTCGACGTGCCAGCCCCGGCGGTGCAGGGCGATGGCCGCCGCAAGGCCGCCGATCCCACCGCCGACTATGGTCGCGGCGCGCTGCGGCATGGGTCCTCGCTCCGGGTTCGGGGGCACCGTCCCCGGTCAAGTGGCCGTCGATGTGGTGCCCGAGCGGCATGCGACAAGGCACAGGTCCGGCTGAGCAGCGCCTCATAGCAGCATGTCGGCAGATGTCTGTCAACGTGCCGAGGGGCGGACCGGCCAGCCCCAGGCCGTGTTTGAGGTCGGGTTCCTGGTTCATGAGAGCGCAGGAAGCCGACCCAGGTACTGGAGTCCCGCTGGGGTGCCACGGACGTCTACCACGAGCTGGGTCACGGCCGACCCCGGCCACAACAAGACCAAGCGCGGCGGCGTCTGCTACCCGTCGTACGACGACCCGAACCCGGCTCGTCTCCAGGTCCAGGCGATCAACACCACGGACCCGTTCCCGATGGCGAACGTGGGCGACGAGCTCACCGGTGTCACCGAGGGCCCGCTGGACTACAGCCAGTTCGCCGGCGCCTACAACCTCGAGGCGCGCAAGCTCGGCACCTATGACGTCGCCGCGCCGACGGCTGCTGATCTCCCCGCCCTTCTCCGCGACGGCCTTCAGCGCCGCGAGCTCGGTCGCTTCTTCGAGTGGCACACGGTCGACCTATAGTTGGCCTCATGAGCCGATGGAGGGAGTTGACCGGAGAGACGTCCGGGGAGGACTACGCAGCACGGTTCGCGGCCCTGGCCCGTAGCGGGAAGGATGTGCACGCTGAGGCGCGGTTCTGCGCAGCTCTCGTGCCTGCCGGAGCGCGGGTGCTGGACGCCGGGTGCGGTACCGGACGGGTCATGATCCGGCTTGCGGAGCTCGGGTACGACTGCGTCGGGGTGGATCTTGATGCGTCGATGCTGGCAGAGGCGCAGAAGCAGGCTCCGGGACTGCCCTGGTTCCAGCTCGATCTGGCCGGGTTCGAGCCGGACCTGCTCGGCATCGCAGCGGACTTCGATCTCGTGGTCGCTGCAGGCAACGTTTTCCCGTTGCTCGCTGCCGGCACCGAGGCCACGGTGGTCAAGTGCCTGGCCGCGGCCCTGCGTCCGGGCGGTCTGATGGTCGCCGGCTTCGGCCTGGACGACGCCCACCTGCCCGTGCCGCCCAGCATCACGCTGTCACAGTACGACGACTGCTGCGCCGCAGCCGGCCTCACCCTCGTTGACCGCTTCGCCACCTGGGACGCCGACCCCTACGACGGCGGCGGCTATGCCGTCAGCGTCCACCGCCGGTGAGGGCTTGCGGGACATCTTGATCACCCGCACCCGCCAGGCGGCCAGCAGCTTCTCCGAGCAGTTCCCTTGAGGTAACCAGTTGTATTCCGCGCCGCCTCCTTGTCTCTCTGCGCCTCGTTGATCCGACGACGGTGGGGTCGGCTCCGGCTTCGGGGGCTGCTTGATAGTGGGCAAGTCGTCGCTCGCTCGGCAGGGTTGTGGGTCATGCGGGTTGTGTGGCCGAGGGTGACGTCGTCGATGTCGTCGAATCCGCGGTTCGGGTCGCGGAGTGCCTGTAGGAGTGCGTTGGCGCGGGGGCGGCGCTGCCACGGCAGGGAGCGGCTGTGGCCGATGTCGAAGTATTCGGTGACGATCTGGGCCCCGGCGGGCTCGATCAGGGCGGCCATCATCACGAGCCTCACTGCGGGCGGTTTACTCCCGGCGGCACAAGCCGCTCCCGCGTCGGTTGCTACGAGTGCCGTGTCGGGCAAGCGTCGGCCGTGCTGTGGGGGAGGGCGCGCCGGACGGCCGAACGCCGGTCGGACACCGATCACATGCGACGACCCTGCCCTCGGGCGCGCCCGGGCTCCGTCACTCTACGCGCTCCCGTGAGTCGCCGTGATCAGCCCCGGTCGGGACATCTGCGGCCACACCAGCAACACGTCGCTCATACCGCTCTGTTGACGCGTGCCAATGGTGATCATAGGCTGCCTCGCCGTCGGCTCCGGCGCGCACCCGGAATCCGGATTCCGTCCGTCTGCGCGCGGCCGCCCCTCGTCGACCCATCGACGGCGGGTCCGGGGTCGCTGCCCGACAGCGCCACCTGCACCGCCCCGTACCGACAACTCCAGGAGGAGCAAGTGAGAAGACGTTGCGCGGCCGCCTGGGCCGCCTCAGCCGTCATCACCACCTTCGCGTTGACCGGCACGCTCGCCGGATCCGCCGCCGCAGCGCCCGGCGCGACATCCGGGTCCGCCACCGCAGCGCAGGTCCGCTCGGAGGTGGTGGCCACCGCGACCGACCCCGTCACGCACGAGGAGAACGACCGCGTCCCGGAGGGCTCGCTCTGGACGGAGCACTACTTCCCTTCCTCGGACGGCAGCGGGGTCGAGTTGCACGCCGACGTGCTGCGCCCGGCAGACCTGCCGGCGGATGCGAAGACGCCGGTGATCCTGTCGGTGGGCCCGTACTTCTCCCACGCGGGGGAGAGTTCTCCCGCGGGGTGGGACCGGGTCGGGCCATCGGCGCGCTTTCAGGATTTCATCGACGGCGCGCGGCTCATGGAGCGTGGATACACCTTCGTGATGGTGGACCTGCGCGGCTTCGGCGGCAGTACCGGGTGCCTGGACTTTCTCGGCCCGGGGGAACAGGCTGACATCAAGGCGGCCGTCGAGTGGGCAGCGAGCCAGCCGTGGTCGACCGGCAAGGTCGGCATGTACGGCAAGTCTTACGACGCCAACACCGGGCTGGCGGCCAATACCCTCAAGCTCAAGCCTCTGCGGGCGATCGTTTCCCAAGAACCGACGTGGAACAGGTACAACTACCTGTACAGCAACGGGGTGCCGCGTTCCAACGTGACCAGCACCCCGCGGGGTTACTACTCGATCGCGACGATGGCGCCGCTGGCCGATGACAGCGACCACTACCTGGCGAACGCGGGGTACGAGAAGAACCATCCCGAGTGCGAGAGTGACAACCTCACCAACACCCAGAACCCCGACCCGAAGTCGCCGTTCTGGCGTGCCCGCGATTTCGCCTCCCGCGCCGCCGGATCCCAGACGCCGCTGTTCGTCACGTCGGGCTTCATCGAGGACAACACCAAGCCCGAGCAGATGCAGAAGTACCTGGCCAACCATCAGGGTCCGCAACGCGGTTGGATCGGCCAGTGGGAACACGTGCGCGGTAACGAGACCAATGCCAGGGGCCAGCTCAAGATGGGACGGGCGGGCTGGTTCGACGAGGTGATGCGGTTCTACGACCAGTACCTCCGCGGCATCGAACCGTCGGTGACCGACCCAGCGTTCTCCCTCGAGGACAGCCTCGGTCACTGGCGCGCCCAGCCGACCTGGCCGGTGACCAACGACTCGTACAAGGTGCGGCTGGCGCCCGGGCAGTACGTCGACGACGGCGGCAAGGTGCAGAAGGCCGCCCTGTCGATGACGGCGCCGGAGTCTCAGGGCTGGGACATCGAGTACGCGCCGGAGGCCGGCTCGCTGACGACTGACCAGACGAGTGCGCTCAGTGCCGACGCACCTGCCAACAGTTACTGGACCTGGGCCACGCCCGCCGCTGAGCAGGTGCGGATCACGGGCAGCCCGGAGATCACGCTGAAGACCAGGGGGCAGGGCAACGTTTGGGCACGGCTGTGGGACGTCGCTCCGGACGGCAAGGCGACGATGTTCAACGAGAACGTCGCACTGCTGGAAAGCAGCGGAACAACCTCCTTCGCCCTGAAGGCGACGGACTGGACCTTCGAGCAAGGGCACCAGCTGGGGGTCCAGATCGGAACCATCACCTCAAACGGCTGGCGGAGCGTTCCCTCGGGTGAGACGGTCACGGTCTCCGACGCGCGGCTCGCCCTCGAGGTGCAGGACCCGCGGTTCGACTCGCCGACCCAGGGTGACCGCTCGCCGTACCTGGACACGTACGTGAGGGCGAACACCACCACGCTGAACAATGTCGGCACCCCCACCTTCCCGCTGAGCATCTCAAAGAACGGATGACCTAGCGGCTGCCCGGCACCGGCCTATGCGGTTGCTGGGCAGCATGGCGTATCGCGTGGCGACGGTGATCAAGGTTCAGGCTGAACGACTCATGGCGCTGAGGTCTGCGGCCCAGCACGTTCAACGCGGCACGCACGGCGGAGGTACCCGGGGTGCCGGTGCGGGCCATGGACCCGACGGGCGCGGGCGACGTCTTCCTCGCAGGCTTCATGACGGGAATGCTCGCCGGATGGCCGCTGGCCGACCGGCTGGCCTTCGCCAACCTCACCGCCGCCCTGTCCGTGGAGCACTTCGGCGGCTCGCTGGCGGCGCCGGGCCGGCCGGAGGTGGCCGCCTGGTGGCAGACGGTGCGCCGGCTGCACGGCTCGGGGGAACTGGCCCGGCGCTACGCCTTCCTGGACGAGCTGGCGCCCGCGGGGCCGGCCGCCGGGCCGCGGCTGCGCGCGGTGCCGACCATCGGCTTCCGGGACGAGTGAGCCCGATAAGACGTCCGGAGAGACGTCCGGAGAGACGTCCAGCGAGACCCCAGTGAGACGAGGAGTGGGAATGCGAGGAGTTCGCGCGATGCGACCGCGTACCGGCACACGACGCGACAGACGGAGCGTGCTGCCGGCCACCCTCGTCGCCGGCCTGACGCTGCTGGCCGCCGGGTGCGTACCCGGCACCGACGGGTCGCAGGCCGGCCCGGCGGCCGGGGCCGGGAGCACGGCCGTGCCGGATCCGGCGCGCGCCGGCAACGTCACGCTCACCGTGTGGGACCAGGAGACCCGCGGCGGCACGAACGGCGAGATCGAGCAGCTCAACAAGGAGTTCGAGAAGAAGTACCCGAACGTCCGCATCAATCGGGTCTCGCGGAGCTTCTCCGACCTCAAGACCACCCTGAAGCTTGCGATATCCGGCAACAACCCGCCGGACGTGGTGCAGGCGAACCAGGGCTATCCGGACATGGTGTCCTTCGTCCAGGCCGGGCTGCTCGCCCCGCTGGACACCTACGCGGGCATCTACGACTGGAACACCCGCTACCCCACCACGCTGCTCAACCTCAACCGGGTCTCGACCGACGGCCGCCGCTTCGGCACCGGCCGGCTCTACGGGATATCCCAGACCGGCGAGTTCGTCGGCGTCTACTACAACAAGGACGTCCTGGCGAAGGCCGGCGTGAAGCCACCGGAGACCTGGGGGGAATTCACCGCGAGCCTCGGCACGCTGAAGAAGAAGGGCGAACTGCCCGTCCAGTTCGGCAACCTGGACAAGTACCCGGCGATCCACACCTTCGGTGTGCTGCAGGACCAGCTCGGCGGGGCGCAGGCGCGCGACACGGTCCTCGGCCGCGGCCGGGGCTTCGACAACGCGTACACCAAGGACGCCGCCGCCACCCTGGCCGACTGGGTCAAGAAGGGCTACCTGCCCAAGGGCGCCAACGGGCTCGGCTACGACGACGCCGCCAAGAAGTTCGCCGGCGGCGACGGCGCGTACCTGATCACCGGCACCTGGCTGCAGGCCGACCTGAAGAAGGCGATGGACGGCAGGCTGGGCCTCATCCCGCCGCCGCCCGCCAAGGCCGGCACCACCCCGATGACCACTGGCGGCCAAGGGCTGGCCTGGTCGATCTCCTCGCGCTCCAAGCACCCCGAAGTCGCCGCCGCCTACCTCGGCTTCATCACCAGCACGCACGCGGCGGACGTCATGACCGAGCACGGCGTACTGCCCGCGCTGCCGGGCCGGGCCGCGGCCCGGATCGACCCGGAGAGCAGCGAGGGGCAGATGATCGCCGGCTGGCGGCGGCTGACCGCCGGCGACGGCCTGGTGCCGTACCTCGACTACGCCACGCCGAGCTTCTACGACACCACGTCCAAGGCGCTGCAGGACCTCATCGCCGGCCACAGCGACCCCGAGAAGTTCGCGGCGTCGCTGCAGAAGGACTACGGCAGCTTCATGAAGAAGCAGCGCGGCGGCAACACGGCGGGGTCGAAGTGACCCCTCTCCGCGACCGCTACCGCCGCCGCGCCCCCGGCGAGCCGCGCGCCGTCGGCTACCTCTACGTGCTGCCGGCGCTCGCCCTGTACGGCGCCTTCCTGCTGTACCCCTTCGGCCAGTCGGTGTGGCTGTCGCTGCTGCACTGGGACGGGCTGACACAGGCCACCTGGGCCGGATTCGGCAACTACACCGATCTCTTCACCGATCCGAACCTGCGCGCGTCGTTCGTCCACGCCCTCGTCCTGCTGCTGTTCTACGCCGCCCTGCCGGTGGCCATCGGCCTGCTGCTGGCCGCCGTGATGTCGCGGATCCGGGTGCGGGGCATGACCTTCTTCCGCACCGTGCTGTTCCTGCCGCAGGTCCTCGCCATGGTCGTGGTCGGCGTCGCCTGGCGTTCCATCCTCGCCCCCGACGGCCTGCTCAACGACACTCTGAAGGCCGTCGGCCTCGGCTCGCTGACCCGGGCCTGGCTGGGCGACTACGACTGGGCGCTGCCCGCGGTCGGCGCCGTCGGCACCTGGGTGGGGACCGGGCTGTGCATGGTGCTCTTCCTCGCCGGCGCCCAGCGCATCCCGCGCGAGCTGTACGAGGCGGCGCGGATCGACGGGGCGGGCGCGGTACGCGAGTTCCTCAGCGTCACCCTGCCCGGCCTGCGGGCGGTGATCGCGGTGGCGCTGACCCTCACCATTGTGGCGGGGCTGCGCAACTTCGACCTGATCTACATCACCACCAGCGGCGGTCCGGGCAACTCCACCTCGGTGCCGGCGTACGAGGTCTACCACCGGGCCTTCGAGACCAATCAAGTCGGCTCCGCGGCTGCCGTCGGCGTCGCCCTCACCGTCCTGATCTTCGCACTGACCGTCACGGTCTCCCGGCTCGTCGAAGGGCGGCGGTCGTGATCTCGCGCACCGAACGCGGCGCCACGTACGCGATCCTGACGGTCTTCGCCGTCATCTCGCTCACCCCGGTCATCGGCATCCTCTCCACCGCCTTCGGCCGCCAGGGCGCGCTGGGCACCGGTTTCTCACTGCCCGAAGGCGGCCTGCACTGGGGCAACTTCGCCGACGCCTGGACCCGTGGCCACTTCGGTACGTACCTGGGCAACTCGTTGCTGGTGACCGCGGTCGTGGTGGCGGCGACGGCGGTGCTGGCGATCCTGGCCGGCTACGCCTTCGGCGTGATGCGCTTCCCCGGCTCGACGCTGCTGTTCTACCTGTTCGTCCTCGGCCTCACGCTGCCGCAGGAGTCGCTGGTCGTCCCGCTCTACTTCGACCTGCGGTACGTGGAGCTGACGGACACGTACTGGGCGCTGATCCTGCCGCAGACCGCCCAGTCGCTGGCCTTCGGCGTCTTCTGGCTGCGCTCCTACTTCCGCGGCAGCGCCCGCTCCGTCATCGAGGCGGCCCGGATGGACGGCGCCTCCACCTGGACCACGCTGTGGCGGATCCTGGTGCCGATGGGCCGGCCCGCCATCACCACCATGATCGTCATCACCTTCATGTGGACGTGGAACGAGTTCCTCATGGCCCTGGTGATGATCAGCAACGAGTCCCTGCGCACGGTCCCACTGGGCCTGGCCTTCTTCCAGGGCCAGCACACGGCGGACACGTCGCTGCTGGCGGCGGCGTCGGTGCTCATCGCGCTGCCGGTGGTGGTCGTGTACGTGGCGCTGCAGCGCCGCTTCATCGAGGGCATGCTGACGGGCGCGGTGAAGGAGTAGGGCCGCCGCAGCCGACGGCGTACGTCGGCGCCGGACCAGGCGGTGCTTTGCTCCACCTGGCCTTGGCCTCACCTGTCGGTGATCTCGGAGAGCCATGCCGTGTCCTCCGGGCCCGGTGCTTCGAGGCCGGGCGCGGGCAGCCGGCGGACCTCGCCCGTTCGCAGGGCGACCGTGGCCCGTGGCCGCATCGGCCCGTCGCCCCTGCGGGAGAGCAGGACGAGTTCCCAGACTGTCGCCGTCATGGCGTCGAGCCGGATGGCGCAGTCGGCGGTGACTCGCCGCGGATCCCGGGTCCGGCCCAGGGACAGATGCGGGGTGAAGTTCTTGGCGGGTCCACGACAGCGCGGGAACCGCTGCTGCAGTACGCGGTGCAGGTCCGCCCACGGCGCCTTGCCGGCTGCCGTCGGGTCGAGCCACACGGTGAAGTACGCCCTGTGCCGGAAGGTGCGCACCCCGTCCAGCCGGGCGGTGAAGACCGGCGTCTCGGCCGTCGCGGCGGCGAGCAGCGGGGCAGCCCGCTCGAAGTCGGATTCCGGCACGAAGCCGAAGAGCACATTGACGTGCGGCGGCCACCGGTGGATCTGCGGATCGTGATCCCGGCGGATGTCCTGGATCGGCGGCCACAGCTCCGCAGGCGGGATCCAGGCCACCGCCGTGCGGGCCGTCGGGGACACGTCGAGGACGCCGACGGGCTCGCTCCTGCCGGAGCTCGTGTCGAAGCTCAGGTCCGCTTGCGGGTCCCGCACCCGGCCGGCACCCGACGCGTCGATGCGATCCACGCCCGTGGCCCGGTCCCAGACCACCTCGCCGTCCGCCTCGATGAACACCACCCGGTGCCACGGGATGTCGCCCCCGGGCACGAAGGAAGGCAGCGGGATGCGTTTGACGGCATCCCCGCGCTGGCTGACCCCCAGCACGAACCGGGCCGGGTCGAACCGCGGGTCCCAGCGGACCCGGTTATAGATCTCGTCGCTGGTTCGCATCACGCCTCCTCTCCCACCTTCACACCCTCTCTTCCTCCAGGGTGCCGCCCACCCCGTCCTCGACGGTTGTTCCGCTCGCACCGCGACGCATCAGGCGCGGTGCGTGATGGTGCCGGCGTATGCCGAGGCGAGTCGTCTCGTCAGGATCGGCGATCGGCGTGGGCAATAGGTGCAGCGGGCGACCGTTCGCGATGCCCTGATGGGGCCGATGGGAGCCGAAAGCGGCCCCGTCCCGGAGGGGAACGCGGCGGCCCCTGTCGGCCGAGCGGCCGACAGGGGCCGTGTGCCGGACCCGGCTTCCCGGGCCCGGCCGGTCACTTGAGCGTGACCACCAGGGTGGTGGGGCCCTCACCGCTCGGCGCGGAGACGATGACCTCCTGGCCCCGCGGGGTCGTGACGGTCCGGTACGCCACGGGGTGCCCGTCGAGCGTCACCGAACCGATCCGGGAGCCCTTCGGCACCACGTGGCCGATGGAGAGCTCGGCGTCCAGATCCCGGGCGACCTCGGTGGTGAAGGTCTTCCCCGCGTGCTGTGCGCGGACGTCGACCGACCCGTTCGCCAGCCGGATGTTGCTGCCGGCGATCCGCTCCTGGCCGCTCGGCACCTGCGGGACCACCGAGAGCCGGCCGCGGCCCAGGTCGGGCGAGACCCCGAGCTGCTGGTGCACCACCGGCCACAGCACGCCGTACGCGCCCCAGGCCTGCAGCGCCATCGAACGCTCCGTGAGGGGACGCTCGATGTTCGCCGGCGCGTCCGGGCTCGGCGCGATCTCCGGCATCGCACCGGGCATCTCCCAGGCCGAGGGGTCCAGCTGGATCCGGGCGTTCGCCGTCGTGTAGCGCTGCTGTTCGTCGCGGCCCAGCCGGCCGTAGTTCCCCTCTGCGACCGCCATGATCGCGGTGTTGAGGGAGTAGATGGCGCGCTCGCTCTGCACGGCGGACACCGCGCTGTCGCAGGACGGGCCCTTGTTGCCGCCCTCCGCCGAGGTCGGGCCGGTTCCGGTGTGGTAGAGCCCGAACTCCCCGGAGTAGCAGTCCTCCTGCCGCTTCTCCAACGCGGCCCGGCCGTGCTCGGACGAGGCCAGCGGGAGCGTGGGCCGGCCCGGACGGACCATCTCCGCGTCCATCGGGGTCACGCCGATCCAGTGGCGCTGCACGATCGGGCTGTTGTCCGCATCGTTCAGCGAGTCGCCGTACTGGTCGGTGTCGCCACCGGCCCACCAGGTCTTCTCGAACCGCCGCTCCAGCTCCTCTGCGCGCTCCGTCGCCCATGCGGCCGTCGCGGAGTCGTGCTTGCTGCGCGCCATGTCCGCGAGGTCGCGGAGGCCACGGGCGGTGTAGACCGCGTTGTCGAGCTTCTCCTCGCCCATGCCGGCGCGCTCGACGTTGCCCAGGCCCTCAGGCCATCCGTCGCCGTCCTTGTCGAGCGTGCGGTAGATGAACTTCATGTTCCGCACGGTGAAGTCGTACAGCTCGTCGCGGAACGCGTCGTCCCCCGTCCAGCGCCACACCAGCGCGACGGCGCTCGGGAACTTCGCGGTCTCGTCGGTGTTGCCGGGGTTGTCGTTGGCGCCGTAGTAGACCGAGCCGTCCGGCGTCACCTCGTGCACGACCTTGCCGCTGCGCCTGTTGACGGTCTCGCTGACGTCCTCCAGTGCCCGCAGGTGGGCCTTGATGTTGTCGAACTCGCCCATGGCCACGGCGGCGAACGCGGTGTACTCGCCGTCGGTTCCGAACAGCCACGGGTAGTCCGGCCAGCCGGCCCCCAGCCAACGGGCGGACGCCAGCTCGCCGGCTGGTGCCGGGTACTGCCTGCCTTCGTCGACGAGGCGCAGTCGCAGGCCGTGGGACTCCTGCGCGGAGTCGGCCAGGTTCTGCTTTGACCACTCCACGCTGCGCTGGAGCAGCTCGTCGCCCGGCAGCTCGACCGACGTGCGGGCGGCCACCGCCCGGCGCTCGGCGATCTTCTTCTCCAGCAGCTTCTCCGGGTCGGCCAGTGCCCGGTCGTACTGGGCGCGGGCCTTCTCCGGACCCTCGTCCGAGCCGGCGACCGCGAACCACAGCGTCGTCGGCGCACCGGCCTTCAGCTCGACGCTGTAGTTCAACCGGCCGCCGGTGCCCTTGCCGGCCTCGGTGTCGTCGCACTTCCTCGGCGCGTCACCGGTGGCGGGGCAGATCACCGGGTTGCTCTGCGGACCGCGGTAGTCCGGGCCCAGTTGGTGGGACTTCGGTGTCAGCCTGCTGCCGACGACGGCCGCGTAGTCGTGCGCGTCGGCGTTGGGGACGTCCGGGGTGCCCTTCTCGCGGAAGAGGAGCGAGTTGCCGGAGTAGGAGCCCTTGTCGCGGAGGTTGAACTTGAGCTGGTCCGGGTTCGTCCAGCCCCAGGGGTAGGAGTTCATCAGCTCCGAGTGGGCGTCGACGGCGAGCGTCACCTTGGAGTTCCGCTCCGCGGTGAGCGTCAGCCCCACCAGCCCGGCGCGCAGGCCGTCCGGTGCGAAGTCCGTACGGCTCGCCCTGACGCCGCCGGTCGCCGCGTAGTCGATCCGGGTGTAGCCCCAGCCGCTGGTGAACTTGTCGGCCTTGGCCCCGTCACCCAGCCATGAGCCGTTCAGGCCGAACCACATGCCGTCGAGCAACTTGATCGGCTGGGTCCACATGCCGCCCATCTCTCCGCGGATGTGCCAGCCGGCAGCGGGGTAGAGACCGTCCTCGGTACCCATGGAATAGAACCGGTCGCCGATGGTGACCGCGCGCCGGTCGGCCAGACGGGTCGTCTCCGACAGCTCAGTCAGGCGCGGCAGTTCGGCGCGGACCTCGCGGTCGGGCTGTGCGTTGGCGGGAACACTGAGCGCACCGGACATAAGGGCACCGGTGGCCGCCAGTAGAAGTGCTGTTCGTGGCCGCATCTTCACCTCGAGGGGATTCTTCTGTCGCCGCCGGTCCGTCCTGACCTGCGGATGTGCGGGAAGGGAAAGTACAGAACGCGTGATGGCGACAGTCAACTAGTGCGGCATGTGCTCGTCAATCATGGAGCAAGGGTCAATTGGGCCCGCTGGTAAGGACGTTGCCAGGGAGCACAAACGGCGCTGTTCCCGCTGACGGCGGCTTCGGCGGACAGCCGACGACAGAAGGGGCCGGGCCGATGAACCCGCGCCCTTCTGCGATCCGGCCCGCCTGCCGGGCGGTCATCCTCGGGGCCGGACCGGCCAAGGAACACCATCGGCAGGCACCGCTCGCCGGTATCGGCTTCCTGCAGTGAACCCTTGCTGGTCGGCAAAGTCGTCCTCCTCGGCTGACCGGCGTCGCAGGTGCGGGCCGGAATGGCGCTCCGCCTCCGGTGACAGGCCGGTTCGTCGGCGGCCTGATCGTGGCCAGTGAGGGGCACCGCCTGCTGCTCGCGATGGGGGCGGCTGGTCGTCACGTACGAGGGGTTCACAACTGCTGAGCAAGCACATCGTTGTGGCGAACATGGACACGATGCGGTGAACGGTGTGACGAGCTGCGGGTATGCCCGGCGGGGTGTGCGTAACGTATTCGGTGCGATCCGGGACGCCGGGTGTGGCGTCAGCAGTCGGGGCCCCCGTGTCACCAGCGAGATGGTTCGGGGCCTCCCCGACACGACAGCTCGTCGCGAGCGCTCGTGACCCCGGGCGTTTTCGCTGTTCGACGCGTGCGCGTCACGATGTCTGCCCAGGAAGGGACCCGTACTTCCGCACGTCCGTACTCCGTGACCCGATAGTGGACTCGGCCGGTGCGACGCCATCCACTCCATGGCCGCGCCCTACGAAGATCTGTTTGGATGAGGGAACGCATCATCAGTAACACCCGGCCGATGTTGCTTAGGGGCGAGGGTGACGTAGCGTTGCCCTTTTGGCGGTGTTCGGAGGAGCATCGCGAGGCATCGTTGTGCCCTCATCAGTCATGGGGGTACCGAGGGGTATTGGGATGAAGCTCTGCTTCCTCGTCGAAGAGCTGTACCGGCATGACGGCATGCCGCTTGACGTTGCCCGACGACTGTCGTCGTGGGGACACCAGGTGGACGTGGTGCGCCCCGGCAGCTCGCTGCTGCGGATTTCGGAAGAGGTGCGGGCGGGGACCCATGACGCCTGGGTGCTCAAGACCGTGTCCGGCGGCCCCGGGCTCACCCTTCTGGAGGCCGCGGCGGCCGTGGGCCTGACTACGGTGAACGATGCGCGGTCGATCCGTGCCGTGCGCGACAAGGTCCTCACATCGGTCATCGCGCGGCAGCACGGGCTACCGGTTCCGGTGACCTATTCGGCACCCAGGGCCACACTGTTCGCGGATGTCCCCGACGAGCTCTTCCCCCTGGTGGTCAAGCCCGCCGATGGCAGCTCGGGGCGGGGGGTGCGGTTCGTGCCGGACCCCGGGCGCCTGGCGGAGGCGGAGCAGGCGGGGGAGGGCCAGCTGATCGCACAGCCCTACGTGCCCAACCCCGGTTCCGACCTGAAGGTCTACTGTCTCGCGGGCGAGTTCCACGCGACCTTGCGACGTTCCCCGCTTCACCCGGACGGGCCGGTCGAGGAGGGAGTCGTCCCCCTGCCCGCCGAGGTGGCCGCGGCGGCGGCGAGGGTGGGAGCGGTCTTCGGACTCGACCTGTACGGCATCGACGTGGTGCTCGGCCCCGACGGCCCCGTGATCGTCGACATCAATGACTTTCCGAGCTTCCGTCAGGTCCCGGACGCCGTATCCAGGTTGGCCGGCGCCGTCCTCGATCTGGCAAGGGCGGGTGGCAGCGCCCGGACGGGCGTACTCGCCCCGGCTCCGCGCATTCCCTCCCAGCCGCTGATCCCCTACGGACAGCCTCACCCGCACCCCGAAGCGGACATGCTGGCGGCTGTACCGGGAGTCGCCCAGATATGAGGGTGTGTCTGCTGACCGACAAGCCGGATCATCCGCTGCTTGCCGCAGCCTCTTCCGCACTGATCGAGGCGGAGCACCAGGTGACGTTCCTGAACCCGGACACCGGGACCGGATCCCCGTCGGAACTGGTGATCCCGGACGATCTCGCGGACGTCTACCTGCTCAAGGCCCATAACGCCCGGGCACTGGAGCTTGCCCGTTTCCTCGAAGCACATGGTGCCCGGGTGGTGAACTCCGCCGCTGCGACGGAGCTGTGCCAGGACAGGAGCCGGATCGCCGCCGTGGCCGAAGGCGCCGGCCTGCCGATGCCCCGGACCAGGACCCTGGACGCGCTGTCCGAAGCCCTCCCCGGAGCGGAGCGGCCGGAGAACGGCTATCCGCTCATGGTGAAGAGCCGCCACAGCCGGCGCGCGGACCTGGTCGCCCGCGTGGACGGCCCGGCCGAGCTCCGGGACCTTGCCGCAAAGTGGCCCGACGAGCCTGTCGTCCTGCAGGAGTTCGTCGCGAACAGCGGCTGGGACCACAAGCTGTGGGTGATCGCGGGAGAGGTGTTCACGGGGGTGCGCCCCGCACCGGTGGGCGCCCCGCCGGACGGTGCGCTGCCGGCGGCACTGGTCCGTGACCTGCCGCAGGACTGGACGGCAACAGCCCTTCACATGGGCGAGGTCTTCGGCCTGGACGTCTACGGTGTCGACCTGCTGGACCGCGAAGGAACGCCCGTGGTCGTCGACATCAACGCCTTCCCGGGCATCCGCGGGCCGAAGGGCGCCCCGGCCGCGCTGGCAGCCCTGGCGCTGCAGCGTTCCGGTTTCGCGAGGCGGCGAACCAGCGGCTGTGGGACACCCTGTACGGGATGCTGAGCGTAGGCCGGCGAGCGGTGCTGGACTCCCTGTCGACCGTGCCGCCCGGCGCCGCCAGCAGGGTGCCCAGCAGTGTCCGGATCACCCTCAGTTGGTCGTCGTTGATGTCGTTGACGCGGTCGGCGCCCACCCCGCACCGGTCCCTGCTCATGGACACCGAAGGGTGGTTCCGGATCAGGACCGTTGGCGCGCCGCGGGACGGCGACCCTCGTGATGGCGAACTGCACCAGTCGACTCACGAAGGTGCCACGTTCGCGGCCACTCAGTCGAGACAGAACTCGTTGCCCTCGATGTCCTGCATCACGAGGCACGACTCGTTGTCGTCATCGGCAAGCAGTAGTCGCACGCGTACCGCGCCGAGCGCGACCAGTCGAGCGCATTCGGCCTCAAGTGCCGCCAGGCGCTCTTCACCCACGAGCCCGGTGCCGACCCGCACGTCAAGGTGCACCCGATTCTTGACGACCTTGCCTTCGGGAACGCGCTGGAAGAACAGTCGCGGGCCCACACCGGAGGGATCCATGCATGCGAACGCTGAACCCTGACGCTCAGCCGGCAGTGCGCGATCGAAATCGTCCCAAGTAGTAAACCCCTCCGGTGGCGGCGGTACGACGTACCCCAACACCTCGCACCAGAAACGAGCGACGCGCTCAGGTTCTGCGCAGTCGAAGGTGACTTGAATCTGCTTGATCGATGCCATCGGCCCATCGTAGAGGCGGGGTCTTTCATCGTCTCCACGGGTCCCACCCCTGGCTAGGTTGTGGCGCATGCGGCCGACTCTTGGCGACGGGTGTGACCTTGAGCCGTGGGATGACGATCCTGACAGTGTCCCCACTGGAGGTGGTCCTGGCGGAATTCGGGAACGCCGCATGCACGCAAATGAGTTGTAGCCAATGGCCACGCAACTGGACGGGGTACTCGTATCCATGGAAGTGCCCGTGTTGGGAATCGTGACACCGGAAGCCGGACCAAGTTCCATGTGGGTACGGTGAGTTGCGAGGGCATCCCAGCCCGGAAGGCGTGCGCAGGGTGCCAAGACGCGGGAGCAAAGGGGCGGGGCGTGAAAGAGATCGAACTGGCGGATGCGGTGGCGGCAGTGCGGGACGAACTGATGGCTGCTGCGGCGCGCGGGGCGGGTGCGGATCTGGCGTTCCTTGTAGGGCCGGTGGAACTGGAATTCGCAGTGGAGTTGCGGGCTGATGCCAAAGCGAAGGCGGGTTTCAAGGCGTGGGTGCTGAGCGGCGAGGCAGAAGCGGCGGTGGCACGGGGCCGCACGCACCGGGTGATGGTCACGCTCACCCCGCAGCGGCCTGACGGTGGCGACTTGTTCGTCCACGGCGGTGTCGGCCGCGAGCCGGGGCCGGGGGACGTTTCCGCGCACCTTGAGGACTGAGCACAACTGCGGCACAGATACCAGGGGGACGCTGGATGGACCGGATGCGGGTGGTAGCGGTCGAACACGGCGGAAGTCGCGGCTCGGGGTATGTGGTCGGGCCGCGTCTGGTGCTGACGTCCGCTCATGTGACGCCCGAGTGCAACGGCGCCGTATCGCTGTTCCGGCCGGGCAAGGAGACGTCCTGGCGCGGGACCGTTGTCTGGCGTGGTACCCCGCGCGGACGCGACGACGCAGCTCTGGTGCGTATCGATGACCCGTCCTGGGTGCCCCCAGCGGGAGCGTGGGATCGTTGGGGCCGTCTGGTCACCCACCGGCCCGCCACCCCGTGTGAGGCATGGGGAATACCGGAGGTGGTGCAGCGAACCGGCCGCGCCGTGGACACGCTTCAACCCTCGGGCACGCTCAGCCCTGGAGACCGCTACGTCGGGAACAGGTACGTGATGAGCCTGAGCCAGCATCCCCCGGCCTCAGCCGGGGACGAGGGCTCGCCGTGGGCCGGGATGTCGGGCGCTGCGCTGTTCTGCGGTGATCTGCTGGCTGGTGTCATCGCCTGCGACCCAGCCGACCGTGACCACGCCCACCTGGAGGCGGTACCAGCGTGGGTGCTGATGCGGGACGCGGCCTTTCGGACTGTCCTGGCGGAGTACGGCCCGGAGACCGGCGTGATGCTGGAACCGGTGGAGTGGCAACAGCTGGCGGAGCCGTCAGAACCGGCAGCCCAAGAGCTGCTCGCTTCGCCGACTGCCCTCCTGCGGGCCCGCCGCCGGGTAGTGCCTTTCCATGGTCGAACCGCCGTGCTGGGAGATCTACGCGCCTTCTGCGACGATGCGGGTTTCGGCGCCCGGCTGCTGCATGGCCCCGGCGGGCAGGGCAAGACCCGGCTGGCCCAGCACTTGGCCGACGTGCTGGCCGCCGAAGGCTGGACCACACTGTGGCTACGTGCCGACGCGGACGGCGGATCCCTAGCCGCACTGGCGGCCGCTGCCGTGCCGCTCCTGATCGTAGTCGACTACGCCGAAACCCGTACGGCACAGTTGACCGCGCTGGTGGAAGCCGCCGCCCGGTACAGGGGAGGCAAACCGTTCAAGCTGCTTCTGCTGGCACGCACCGCCGGTGACTGGTGGCAAGCACTGCAGGCAGCCAGCCCAGTCGCCGAGGAACTGCTGGACGGCGCCGCGGCGGTGCCACTGCCCGCGCTGGAAGCCAAGCCCGGAGCCTCCCGCACTGAGGCTTACCAGGAAGCCGTGCGCAGCTACGCGGGACAGCTGCCTCGGGTGCACGGCTGGCAGGACCACGACTGGTCGAACTTGGCCGCCCGCCTCACCGCAGGCGGAGCCGACCCGGATGGCCAGCCGTCGGTTCCGGATGGCCCCGGCATGGAGATCGCGCTGACCCTGCACATGGCCGCGCTAGCCGACCTCCTGGACGCTGCCGGCCAAATGCGGGCCGACGGCCCGCAGAACGGGGCTCCGGCGCCCGACGGGCGGGGTGTGGAGGACCGGCTGCTGGCCCACGAGCGCCGCTACTGGACCAACGCCGCCACTGCACGCGGACTGCACCCGAACTTGACCATGGCCACCCTCACCGACGCCCTGGCCGCCGCATTTTCCCTCGGCGCGGAAACGCACCGTCAGGGTGAGGGACTCCTGCGCCGCGTCCCCGGACTGGCCGACCAGCCAGTCGACCGACTGGGTGCCGTACTCGGTTGGATCGCCGCCCTTTACCCCCCGGCACCCGGCGCGCCCTGGGGCAGCCCGCAGCCGGACCGGCTGGCTGAGCGATTCCTCGGCCGGCATCTGCTGGACGGCCCCGGCCTGGCCGACCACGTCGTTCCCGGCGCCACCGACCGCCAGGCCACCCATTTACTCACCGTCTATACCCGGGCCGCCGCCCACCCCGTCTTCGACCACCAGCTCGACCAGCGCCTGACCGCGCTCTGCGTGCGGCACTCCGCCGTGCTCGCCGGCCCAGCCGTCGACGTCGCGACCCAGTCCGAAGCACCCCGCCCCCTCTTGGAGGCCCTCGAACAGATCACCGACTCATCCCGCACCACGTTCGAGGACTTGGAACTGCTCGCCCGGCGGCTGCCCGCCACCAGCTACAGCCTCGGCGCATGGTCCACCCACGTCGGCCAGCTCATCACTGACCACCACCGAGCCCGCAGCCACGGTGACCCCGAAGCCCGGCCCGCCCTGGCCGACGCTCTACACGATCTGTCCAGCCGGCTGGAGAGGCTAGGACAGTGGGACAAGGCCCTGGCCGCCTTGCGGGAAGCGGTGGGGATCCGCCGAAAACTGGCCGCGAAACAACCCGACACGTTCCTGCCGGACCTCTCCTCAAGTCTGAACAACCTGTCTGTTCTGCTGAACCACCATGGGCAGACCAAAGAAGCACTGGTCGTGGCCAGCGAGGCACTGGAAATCCAGCGGAGAGTCACCGCACAGCAGCCCGATGACATCGTGCTGTGCCACCTCGCCACGAGCCTGGACAACCATGGCGGAGACCTGGCGGCCGTCGGGCGCTGGGAGAAAGGGCTCGCGGAGATCGGCGAAGCGGTGGATATCTACCGCGAGTTGGTCGCAAAACGGCCCGACCAGTTCCGGGGAAACCTCGCCGGAAGTCTGAACAACCTGGGCGCCGTTCTGCAGCGCCGGGGGAGGTGGCAGGATGCGCTAGCTGCGATCAGCGAAGCGGTCGATATCTTCCGGGAGTTGGTTGCGGCACTGCCCGACGCTTTCAGGCACGAGCTCGCCGTTTGCCTTGTCAATCTCTCCAGCAACTTGGCCCTCTTTGGCCGGCAGGACGAGGCACTGGCAGCGGCCAGGGAGGCCGTGGAGATGCACCGGAAGCTGGCGGCGGCGCAGCCTGATGCGCATCGTCCCGGGCTCGCGTCCAGCCTGACCAACCTCACCGGTGCCTTGGCTGACTTCGGCCGGTGGGACGAGGCACTGGCAGCGGCCAGCGAGGCCGTGGAGATCGAACGCGAGCTGGTGACCGCGCTGCCCTCCGCGTTCCGGCCCAGTCTCGCCAAGAATTTGCACAACCTCTCCGTATGCCTGAATGCTTCCGGGCGGCGGGATGAGGCACTGGCCGCGATCAGCGAAGCCGTGGGGATCCGCCTCGAACTCGCTAGAGAACGGCCCGAAGCCCGCTCCTACGAGCTGAATCAATCAGTCAAATTCTTGGCCTTTCTTCGGGCTGCCGCGAGCGGCGGCATGCAGTTGTGATCAGATCATCGGTCGGGGGAGCGGGATGACGTTGTCGGAGGCACGTGCGCAGTCTGCTTGCCTGTCGCTTTCCTGAGTGAGGACTGCGCTGGCTAGGGCGAGCCTGGTCACCTGCTGGCGAAGGTCCTCGATCTCGGCCTCCTGATTGGCGATGGTCTTCTTCAGCTTGGTGACGGTCTCCCGGAGTCTCTTCTCGGATTCCGGGACCTGATGGGTCTCTTTGCGGACACGTTCGTTGAACTCGTTCTTCAGATCGACGTGTCGCTTGAAGAGGGCCACGCGGTGGATGCCGGCCTCCGTGGCAAGGGCGAGGACGGTATGGCTGCCGTTGGAGACGGTGGCCTGTCCCGACAGGAGTCGGTCCATGGCCTCGCGGATGCGGACGCGCTCGTCCTGGTGCTGCTCGTTCATGTCAGAACCTCGGCGGGATGGGCGGCGGCGTCGTGGGCGTCGGCCGTCGCCCGGAGCCGTTTCGCGTTGGCGTGCAGGCGTTTGCCGACCGGGCCAGGGGCGTGGGCGGCGAGCTCGTCGGCGCGTTCGCGCAGCAGACGCGCATGCGTGTGAGCCTGTGAGCGGGTGATCTGAGTCGCCTCGGCCAGTGCTTCGAATCGTCGCTCGACGACACTGGCGAGGCCGAAGGCATACCCATATGAATCGGCGGGGGCGAGATGCCACACGCCGTGGTCCAGGTTGAGCGTCGCCACATGGTCGGCCCGCTCCGGCAGCTCCTGGCCGAGACGCCACCGCTGGGACAGGGCCGACAACTTGACGGTCACCATGGTCCCAGATGCGGTCCCGATGACTCCGATCCAGTGCGGGCTCTCACCAATCAGCCGCTCGGTCAGCGCACCGTCCGATTCCGGAACCCTCACTGATGAGGCTCCATCGGCACCGATCAGAGCGGAGCCGGCCAGCAAGGCCAGAAGTCGGCCGAGGACCGATGCGGGCATGGCCGGATCCGCCGATGTAACAGCTGTGCGCAGCGGCCTGGGGGTGTACGGCAGCACCTCAACCTGTCGGCGGACGTTGTGCGACCTGCCTCGCACGACCGGCCACTCTGCATCTCGAGCGTGATCGATCAGCCCATCAGCTTCGCGTTCACGCCCGCGACGAACTCGTACAGTGGCCCCTTCGTGATGATCCCGTTCCCCAGCCCCACAGGCTCCGGAGCCACGTCGATCACGGTCACGACGGTGCTCCCCAGGCCGATGACCACCCACCACCGCCGACCGTCGGCGTCCACGCTCCAGGTGGACTTGACCCACTTGCCGGTGTCGGTCCGTACGTCGGCGGAGACCAGTTCCCAGGTATCCGGATCGAACTCGACGAGCCGGTCGGTCGGCGCGTGCCGTCCTGCCAGTCGCTCAAGCGCGTGTCGGCCGGTTCGTAGTGACACAGGCGCCCCCATGACGTGTCGCACCCGCGTGAACAGTGCGTCCGGACCGGACCGGACGTGGAATCGTCCCGTGGCGAAGCGAGGGGTCATGCTCGCATGTCCGCCCCGGACAGCGCGGCGACCAGGGTGGCCAGTGCCGAAGCCAGCGCGGTCAGGCCGGGGCCGGCAGGTCCACCTGGCTCGGACATGTACACATCGCGACGGATCTCGATCATCAGGGCGCTGACGCGCGGGTCCCTGCCGTAGTGCTTCAGCGGTACGTATGTACCGGCGAAGGGGCTGTTGATGCCGGTGCCCCCGAAGCCGGCGAACGCCTTCTCGGCCTGGGCGAGGAGTTCCGGCGGGGTGTGGAAGGCGTCGGTACCCAGGCAGATCGGTGGGCGAGGTCCGGAGCCGTGGAGTTCGTAGGGGAGCGGGGTCGTCGGGTAGGAGTGGACATCGATGATGACGGCGCGGCCGGTGGCGGCCAGTCGTTCGTCGACGGCGCTGGTCATGGCTTCGGCGTAGGGGTGGAAGTAGCGGTCGATCAGGGGCTCCGGATCCACGTCCGGTGAGCGGAGCTGTTCGCGATGCGTGGTCTGCGTATAGACCGCGCCCATGCCGACCGCCAGCATCTCCTCGCGGTCGTCGGGGAACCGTTCGGGATCGACGACGAGCCGCGACAGGCCGTTGACGAATCGCCAGGGCGTGACGGGAGCAGCCAGAGCGGCCTCGGCGGCCAACTCGGCCGTGTGGGAGTCCGTGATGTGGTCGAGCTCCAGCTCCAGTGCCTTGTCGTCCAGCTCGATTCCGGTGCCCACCTGCTCGGGGATGTGGCGGGCCGAGTGCGGAACATGCAGCAGGACCGGTGAGTCGATCCCGCCGGGCAGAAGGCGGAACGGCTGGTGCGCGTGGACCATGGAGGGTTCCTTCGGGGCGGATCGTCGCTGGGTACATCGACGAGGCGGAGTGCCGGGCTTGCGGCACTCCGCCTCGTCATATCCGATTATCTACCGATGGTGTTCGAGTGGGGCGACGGGGGTGACGGACCTGCGGGGCTCGGATCCGCTATCGGGCGGAAGCGATCAGTGGGTAGTGGTCGGAGAGGTTCGTGTACGTGTGGTCCGTGCCCCAGCTGGAGACGGTCCAGGACGCGCTCTGCTCCTTGACCACCTCGTCCAGCCGGCCGGCTTCGCGTGCCCGGCGTGGTGCAGGACGTGGTCGAGGTCCTCGCGGGGGTCGTCGGGGTAGCGGTCGGCGGCGATCGAGTTGTCCTGGGTGTCGAAGGAGTACGGGTGCCCGGTCCGGGTGTCGGCTCCGGTCGGTCCGGCGTCGGCGGGCATCGACGCGTACTCAAGGGAGTGGGAGTCGACGTTCATGTCGCCTGCCACGATGACCTGTTCGGACGCGGGATGTTCTTGGCGTCGAGGAAGGCGTCGATCTGTTTGGAGGACGACCACGTCATTGCCGAGCGGCATCAGGGGACTGGTCACTCCGATCGAGGGGATCGCCACCTGGGTGCGAGAAGCGGGCTGTTCCCCCTTGAGAGAGGCGGGGGGTGGGTGGGGGGTGGTGACTCCGCGGCGTGGGACGTGCAGCCGGAGACGAGGGCGAGGGTGAGACAGGCGACAGCCGCCAGCGCGGCGGATCGCCGGGGTGAGTTGTGCACAGGGGACATGCGGGCTCCAGAGCAGGGGACAGGAGGGGCCGAGACGGGCGGTGGCGCCGCCCATGACGGGCGGCGCCACCGCGGGGTCAGCCGTTGCCGCGGCCCGGCGAGCCATCCGCGGTGAGGTTCTGGCCCTGCTCCTGCTTGATCGCACCGGACGTGGTCTCAAGCCGTCGGCGGAGACGCCTCTCGCCGACGGGCTGCCGTGCACGGCGGGTCGGCGTAGCCGTTGACCCGCAGAAGCCGGCGGGGGTGGCGCGACCCTGTGCGCGGTGAAGGGAGCGGCGAACGCTCCCGCAGCGGCCGAGGCGGATTCCGGCCGACCTGCTAGCTTTGCCCGATCGAACGAGAGGCCCGGGTACGATCCCGCGGCGCGGGCAGGGCGGCGGTGGAAACCTTGGGCGTACCCCTCCACTGGCTGATCGGCCGCCCCGAGCTGCGGCTGACGGTGCTGGCCGGGCGGGACGGGCTCGACCGGGAGGCCGTCTGGGCCCACAGCATCGATCTGGCCGACCCCGTTCCCTGGCTGAGCGGCGGCGAGCTGTTGCTCACCACCGGACTGCGGTTGCCGGAAGCGGAGGCCGGGCAGCGGGCGTACATCCAGCGGTTGGCGGATGCCGGTGTGGCCGCTGTCGGCTTCGGGACGGGACTCTCGCACCGGCGTGTTCCCGCGGCCGTTGCGGACGCGGCCGACAAGGTGGGACTGCCCCTGCTCGAAGTGCCGCTGCCCACGCCGTTCGTCGCGATCACCAAGGCCGTGATGGAACGTCTGGCCGAGCTGCAGTACGAGGGAGTCGTACGGGCCTCCCGCGTCCAGCCCCGGATGACACGGGCCGCGCTGCGCGACGGCGCCAGGGCCGTCGTACGGGAACTGGCCGTCTCGACGCACACCACGGTGCTGTACCTGGACGACGCCGGTGCGGTGCGTGCCACCCATCCGTCCGGTTCGGCAGGCGTCGACCCCCGTGTGCTCGCCGAGCTGAGGAGCGCCGGCGGGAGCGACCGGGCGACGGAGGTGCTGAGCGCCGGACCGCACGGGGTGGTCGTCGCCCAACAGGTCCGCGTGGGCCCGCGCGCCCACGGCAGACTCGTGCTGGCTGCCGACCGGGAACTGACCGCCGTCGACCACCTGTTGCTCGGACACGCGGCGTCGCTGATCGCGCTCCAGGCGGAGAAGCCACTGCGCCTGCGGGACGAACAGCACCGGATCAACAGCCTCTTCCTGCGCATGGTCCTGGACGGGGCACTCCCCTCGCGAACCGCCCACGACCACCTGACGGAGGCCGGCTTCCCGGCCCGCAACGGCATCCGCGTACTCGTGCTGAGCGGTCCGAGCCCGCGGCAGGCCCTTGACGCGGCGGGCCCCCGCCTCGCCGAGACCGGGCTGCCGCGCTTCGGTGCCGTACGTGAGGGGCGTGCCGTGCTCCTGCTGCCCGGGGACGGCCCCCGCGCGGGGATGCGACCGGGTGGGGACGACGGTCCCGCGGAGAGCGACGGGCGCGGCGGCGCCACGGGTATCGGTATCGCCCGGGGTCTTGTCGACGATGCGGTCGCACGGTTCGGGCCGCGCCTCTGGGCCGGGCTCAGCCCTGTGCACGAGCCCGACGCCGGGCCGCAGGCGCTCCAGGAGGCGACCAACGCGGCCGCGGTCGCCGAGGCGCGCGGCCGACCGGGGCTCGTCGCCTTCGAGTCGCTGGCCGGACACGTGCTCGTCAGCGCCCCGGAGACCCGAGAGGTCCTGCGCCGGGTGGCCGCCGAACGACTCGCGCCGCTGGCCGCGCACGACCGGGACAACGGCACGGAACTGCTCGCTTCTCTCCGCGCGTTCCTGGAACATCACGGGCAGTGGGGTGCCGCATCCGCAGCCCTGGAGGTCCACCGGCACACACTGCGCAGCCGGATGGAGCGGATCCAGACACTGCTGGGCGTGGATCTCGACTCCGCGCACGTACGCGCCGAGATGCTGCTCGCGCTGGCCGCCTGGGAGGGCATCGCGGACCAGTGACCGGGGCCGGCCCGTCACTGGTCCGCGGGGCGGCGAGCACCTGGCCGGACGCGCCGAGCGCGATGCATGCGCTGGGCGCGCCGGACGAGCCGGAGCGCTGGGCGCGCCTTCCACCAGCACGGCGGCCACGTTCTCCGCGTCCACCTGCCGGTCCAGTAGGTCTGCGAGCGCCGCGGCGGCCTCCTCGGCGCAGCGTTCCGGACCCGACGGCCAACGGTACGGACAGGCCATCGGGGCGCGGTACACCTCGGGGGCGAACGGGCCGAACCCCTGCCGGTACGGGCGGTTCTTCGCGGTCAGTGACATGGTGAGCAGGGTGCGGCCGTGGAAGGCGTGGTCGAAGACGACGACGGCCGGCCGGCCGGTGACCGCGTGGGCGATCTTGACCGCGTTCTCCACCGCCTCGGCACCGGAGCTGACGAGCAGGGTGCGCTTCTCGCCGGGGACCGGGGCGAGCCGGTTCAGGGTCTCGCAGACGTCGAGGTAGGAGCGGTAGGGATTCACCAGGAAGCAGGTATGGGTGAAGCGCTCCAGTTGTGCGACGGCCCGTGCGACGACCCGGGGGCGGCATTGCCCACCGTGGTCACGGCGATGCCACTGCCGAAATCGATGAGGGAGTTGCCGTCCGCGTCCGTGATCACGCCACCGCCCGCGGCCTCCACGAAGACCGGCGGCGTGGAGCCCACACCGGCCGGGACGAGTCCGCGCCGGCGGGCGAGGAGGTCCCGTGAGCGGGGGCCGGGGATCTCGGTGACGATCCGGCGTTCCTGTGGGAGCCGAGGGCCGCCGACCGGACCGGGAGTGGCAGGCATGGGATCCCCTCCTGGATGCATGGGGATGGACCGCCGAGCCAACCGCGCCCCGGGAATCGGTGGCCATGGACGTATTGGAGTGCAAGAGGCCCGGCAGGCGGGACATTCTGTCCGCTGCGTGAGGGGCTGCGGCATGCGGAGAATGGCGGCCTCGTGATCCCGATGCGCTCCAGGCCGGTGCGTACGGACGCATACGGAAAGGGAACGTCGATGCAGCAGCACGCAGGCAGTGACCGCGCCCCGGAGGCCGCCGCTCCGCCGGAGGGAGTCCCGCGCCTGCGCCACCTGGTGGCGGGGGAGTGGCGCACCGGTGCGGGCGAGGAACTGGTCAGGTGGGAGACCCCCTCGACGAAGGAGTCCGGATGGGACCGGTGATCTCGCACCGGGCACGCGACACGATCCAGCGTGCCCTGGACGAAGGTGCCGCCCGTGCGGGCGTGAGGATTCTGACCGGTGGCCGGCCCTACGACGACGAGCGCTCCGTCGGCGCCTTTCTGCCGCCCACCGTCGTGGAACTCGCCGGGGACGACCCGCTGTGGCGTGAGGAACTGTTCGGTCCCGTCGTCGTGGTACGCCGTGCACCCGACGACGAGACCGCGCTCGATCTCGTCGGCGACAGCGAATTCGGTCTGGCCGCAGCGGTGTTCACCGACGACCTGCGGGCAGTGACCGCGGCCGTGCAGCGCCTCGACGTCGGGGTGCTGCACATCAACTCCGAGACCGCAGGCGCCGATCCGCACGTGCCCTTCGGCGGGGCGAAGGCGAGCGGCTTCGGCCCCAAGGAGCAGGGCCGTGCCGCCCGCGACTTCTTCACCACGACCACCACGGTCTATCTGCGCGCCTCCCGGGCAGGAACCCGATGACCGACACGTCTCGACTGCCGCTGTCCGGCGTGCTGGTGGCCGACTTCGGCCGGGTGCTCGCGGCACCGTACGCGACCATGCTCCTCGCCGACCTCGGTGCGGATGTGATCAAGGTGGAGCAGCCGGGGACCGGTGACGACACCCGGGCCTGGGGCCCGCCACAGGCACAGGGTGAGGCCACCTATTTCCTCTCCGTCAACCGCAACAAGCGATCCTTCGCCGTGGATCTGCGCGACCCGACGGGCCGCCGCAGGGCGACGGAGCTGATCCGTCGAGCGGACGTGGTGTTCGAGAACTTCCGCCCCGGCACCATGGACAAGTACGGGCTCTCCTACGAGCGGGTCCGCGAACTCAACCCCGGCCTCGTCTACTGCTCGGTGACCGGCTTCGGAGCGGGCAAGGGGGCGGCGCTGCCCGGCTACGACCTGCTGATCCAGGCCGTCGGCGGACTGATGAGTGTCACCGGACCGGCCCCCGGGCAACCGGTCAAGACGGGCGTCGCGCTGGTCGACGTACTCACCGGCCTGCATGCCGCGATGGGGGTCATGGCCGCCCTGCGGCATCGGGATGCGACCGGTGAGGGTCAGCATGTCGAGGTCAACCTGCTGTCGTCGCTGCTGTCCGGCATGGTCAACCAGTCCGCCGGCTACACACTGGCCGGACAGGTGCCGGGCATCCTCGGCAACCGCCACCCGTCGATCGCCCCGTACGAGGTCTACGAGACGGCGGACCGGCCACTCGTCGTCGCCGTCGGCAACGACCGGCAGTTCGCCGCGCTGTGCCAGGGCCTGGACGCGGCCGGTCTGGCCGTGGATCCGCGGTTCGCCACCAACACCGACCGGGTCGCCCACGTCGACGCGCTCGCCGAAGAGCTGTCCGTACGGCTCCGGCGGCGCGCGGCGGACGAATGGTTCGAGCTCCTCACTCCGCTCGGCGTGCCGTGCGGTCCGGTGAACGACCTCGCCGGGGCCTTCGACCTGGCGGAACAGTTGGGGCTTGCGCCGCGCGTCACCCCGGACGACGCGGGCGTCGAGGCCGAGGGTGGGCACGACGGTCCGATGGACCTCGTGGCCAACCCCATCGGGCTGTCCCGTACCCCGGTCCACTACCCACGGCGCCCGCCCCGGCTGGGCGAGCACACCGACTCCATCGCCGACTGGCTCGACAGCTGACCCGGCCATCGCTGCAACCCGGCCCCGACCACTACGCACGTTCTCCAGGCCACGAGCCGGCACCCGCGGCCTTGGACCGGGTCACGACCTGTGCTTCCAGCCGGCTCAGCCGGACTTCCGGCCCGGACGAGGCATCGGGTTCAGGGAGAATGATGCTGTGTCATGTCGTGCTCCCTTGCGAGGCGGTGGCGGGCTGGGCCGCTACTCGGCGGGGGCGATCAGGCCGTAATGTCCGTCGTAACGGTGGTACAGGACGTTTCCCCGTCCGGTGGTGTCGTCGGCGAAGAACACGAACGGCATTCCGGCGATGTCCAGCCGCTGCTTCGCCTCGGCCACGTTCATCCGGGGGGCGGGCAGTTCGCTGACGGTGAGCGGCACAGCCACCGGGCCAACCGGGTCGGGGCGGGGGTGCACTTGGGCGAGGCGGTAGCCGGTAGGGCCGGACCGGTACAGCACGCTGTCCTCGCCGGTGCCGTTGTCGGTGAACAGATGGAAATCGTAGTCCATCGTCTCCAGCTCGAAGGCCGCCTCGTCGGGTGACTCACGGGCCAGGGAGAACGATTTGTGCCGCACGACCTGCCGCTCCTCGGCGGGGCGGGGGAAGTGGTCGGGGCGATGGGTGGGCTCGCTGCCGTGCCGCCACTCGTGGGGGCTCGGCACGGACATCTTGCCGCGGCGGGTCTCCCAGTGCTCTTCCAGGCGCTCCAGCCGTGCGGCGAGCCGGTCCTGCAGCAGGTCAACGGCCTCGGTCACGGTCGTGGCGGCGACGTGTGCGCGGGCAGGATGCCCGTTGACGTCCAGGTTGGCCTGGGCGATCGCCGGTCGTTGCATGGCCGGGTTGGCCATGTGGGTCAACTTGACCCGGGCGAACAGGACCGGCTCCCGCGTCCGGCCGGTGAGCGCCCGCACCTTCTCCTGCGCGTACTCGATGACGTCGGGCGGCATCTGCCCCTGGGTCTCCACCTGGATCTCGGGAGCCCGCTGCGGTGCCGATCGCTTCATGACAGCCTCCTTGCGCAGCGATGTGCCCCTCTCCATACTTACCGCCCATAGGTCCCACGCGCACGGCCAGCGTCCCTGCCCCCGGCAGACCAGCCGCCGTGCCCCTGAGCCGGACATGGCGGAGGCGGGCGTAAGGAGTCGCAGGCCCGGCAGACGCGCTCAGTGGTTCGCACCGGTCGGCGGCACCGGTCGCCGCGGAGGCCGTCACCATCGCCGCGGCCGAGTCCACGGAGCCGACCCGGGGCGTGGTCAAGGCCACGAAGGGACCGTGGGCAACTGGCGTATTTCCGCGCCGACGTGCGGCCGGGAGTGATGCAGTCCGGCGGTGAACCGGCACCCGCACGGTCGCCCACCGGACCGCTTCATCCACCCGCCGCGCCCGCCCGGACTCGGAGCGAGCCGCTCGTCAACCGCTGTGAGCCGGCGCCGTCTGCGCCCCGATGGGCCGCTCGCGGTCTGCGTCCTTGTCCGCGAGGAGGTCGGCGCCGCCGCCGAAGGGCGCCCAAGAAATTGGCGAGTACACGCCCATTGTCAGGGTCGCGGCGAAGCGGTTACATGGTCCCTGCACACGGACGAAAGCGCTTTCTGTCGACCGGGAGACCCCGGTCGACGGCCCCTTCGCTGCCGACGGGAGGCTGTATGACACCGCCCCGCACCAGACGCTACTCACTCGCCGTCGCCGCGCTCGCCGCGACCGCCTCGCTTGCCGCCGCCACGTTTCCGGCCCAGGCGGCCCGCCCCGGGGCCGCCCACACTCCGCTACGGGCCCAAGCTGTGGCGGCGTACGACTTCGGGCACCCGGACCCCGCCGACCCCGGTCGCGAGCAGGACATCGGACGCTCCGGCACCACGCTCAGCCTGATCAACGGCGGCTCCGCGATGCGCGTGGCCGACGAGGCGTACCCGGGTGCTTCGCCCGCCCTGCAGGTACGTCAGCAGAACCCGGCCACCGCGGGCAACGACGACTGGAAGGCCGGGGCCTGGGACGCCGAGGGCCTGTCGTCCCTCGACGCCTTCCGCAGTTCCCGGGGTGCCACCGTCATGGGCTGGTTCAAGATGACGGGCGACAATCCCGCCCTCAACTCCAACACGGCCAACCCGAGCGACCGTTACAACGCGATCGGGCTGGCCGGCGTACTGTCCGGAACCTCCGACGGTCACGCGGTGCGTGCGCTGCTCGAACTCATCCAGGTGAACGGTGAGTTGAAGCTGGTCGCGCTGGGGAGACGCCTGGACAGCGGCGCCTCCCAGACCTTCGCTGCCGACGTTCCCTGGGAAGAACTGCTGCCCCGCGGCGAATGGGTGCACCTGGCCGCGACGTTCGACTTCCGCGACGGCACCCTCGCCCTCTACCGCGACGGCAAGCCCCTGGACGGCTTCTACGTCACGCCGGGCGACCCCTGGGAACTCGCCACCACGCCGGCGCCCCACCGCGCCTCGCCCACCGATCCCCGCGGCATCAAGATCGGCGGCAGCTTCCCCCAGAACACCCGGGAGAACAACGCCTGCGACTGCCGCATGGACGACCTCCTGTTCCTGGACCGCCCGGTTCCCGCCGGAGCGGTGGCGGCGGAGTACCAGCGCATGACGCGGGGCCACTGAACTTTCGCGTCCCCGGATCGTCCTTACCCTGCTTGTCACGCCAGCCCGAAGGGACCGCATGGCGTCACGACGTACATACCGAAGGCACTGGGCGGCCGTGGCCGTCAGCGCGGCCCTCGCCCTGGGAGGTCTCGCCGCGCCTTCCCATGCCGACGAGCCTGCCGCGGCGACAGCCGCCCTGTCCGACCCGATTCCGCAGAAGCCCGTTCAGTCGAGGACGGGTCTCGTCCTGGAGGAGTTCGCGCAGTTCCCCAAGTCGGAACCGGTTCCGGCGCCGACGGATCCGCGCCTGGTGCGCCATGCCCGGATCAACACCATCAATGAACTCCCCGACGGCTCCGGCCGGATGGCGACCCCCGACCTCAACGGCACCCTGTACCTCACCGACCCCGGCACCGCGACCAGTACCTCCGGCGGCACCCCGCACCCCTACCTGGACGTCAAGGCGGCATTCCCGCACTTCTTCTCGGGCCGCGGTCTCGGTCAGGGCTTCGGGTACGCCGCGTTCCACCCGGAGTTCGGCACGAACGGGCGCTTCTACACCATCCACACCGAGCTTGCCTCGCAGGCGGCCGAGACCCCCGATTACCAGCAGGCCGGCACGCCCACCTATCACGGCATCATCACCGAGTGGACCGCCGACGACCCCGCCGCGGCCGTCTTCCACGGCACCCATCGCGAGGTGCTGCGTATCGCCTTCTCCGGCCAGGTCCACGGCATTCAGCAGATCGACTTCAATCCGACGGCCAAGCCTCACGACGAGGACTACGGCCTTCTCTACCTCGCGGTGGGCGACGGAGGACAGGGCGTCGGCAACAGCGAGCCGCGGAACCTGGCGCTCCCGCACGGCAAACTTCTGCGGATCGACCCCGCGGGCCGTGACAGCGCCAATGGCCGGTACGGCATCCCCGCGTCCAACCCGTTCGTCGGTGAGCCCGGTGCCCTCGGGGAGATCTACGCCATAGGCATGCGGGACCCGCACCGCTTCAGCTGGGATGCGGGCGGCGGCCACCGGATGTATCTCGGCCACATAGGCGAGCACGCCATCGAGTCGGTGTACGAGGTCAAGGCCGGGGACGACTTCGGCTGGAGCGAGCGCGAGGGTCCCTTCGCATTCGACAAGAAGACCACCGACCCGTGCGCCCGCATCCTCCCCCTTCCCGCCGACGACGCCCAGTACGGCTACACCTACCCGGTCGCCGCCTACGACCACGACCCGGGACCCGGCTGGAACTGCCGGTCCGACGTGGGCCGCGCCATCGCCGGCGGCTCTGTCTACCGCGGCAAGGACGCGCCGGCGCTGCGCGGGAAGTACATCTTCGGCGACCTCGTGGACGGCCGCATCCTGGCCGCGGACACCCGCGACATGCGCCGCGGCGCAGACCTCGCGCCGCTCGAGCAACTGATGCTCTTCGACAAGTCCACCGGGAAGACGGTCACCATGCGCGACCTCGCCGGAGACCAACGGGTCGACCTGCGCTTCGGCTCCGACCGGAGCGGCGGCCTGTACATCGTCTCGAAGGCCAACGGCAAGGTCTGGAAGGTGACCGGGACCCGCACCTTCGCCGATTGCGAGATCGGCAACACCCCCACCACCCACACCACCGGGCCCGACAACTGGGCGCCGGTCACCCCGGGCAAGTGGGCATACACCGAACGCGAGACGATCCTGACCGAGCCGGGCGTCTCCCGCCCGGGACCGCGCCGCCCCTTCGAGTACGCCGTCCTGACCGCGGGCCCGCGCTACTCCTCCGTCACCGTCGAGGCGGAGGTACGGATCGACACCCCCGTCGAGATCACCAACCGTGACGTCATTCTCATCTGGGACTACCAGTCCGACACCCGATTCCAGTACGCGCACCTGTCGAGCGACAACACCATCTACCCGCACAACGGTGTGTTCACGGTCAACGACGCCGACCGGCTGCGCATCGACGACCAGTGGAACGGTACCTTCGGCGCACCTCCGGCGATCAAGGACGACGGATGGCACAAGGTGCGCCTCACCCACTGCGCCGACACCGGTGAGACCGCCGTCTACCTGGACGGCAGCAGCAACCCGCTGATCACGGCCACCGACCCGGTCTTCGCATCGGGCCGGGTGGGCTTCGGATCCTTCGACAACGCGGGCCGCGTCCGTCACCTGAAGGTGACGGGTACTCCGGTCGGCGACTGACCTCGCGGGGCGGGCCGAGACCGTCGGCCCGCTCCCGCACCGTCACGAAGGATCGGGGCTCGACGCGCATACGCGGGTCGGACCCGATGCGCTTCTCCACCTGGCACGTGCCTCCGGTGGGAGCGGGAACAAGGACCACAGCAATCCTCATTCCCACTGGTCAAGAGGCCCTCAGCTGATCGGTAGCGCCGCGTCGGCACGCTCGGGCTCGGAGGGCGCGACGGTGGGCGAGGTCGCCGGCGAGGGAGTGGGCGTGGTCGGGCCTGTGGGCTGCAGCACCGGGGAGTCGGTCCGCTGCTGCGGCAGTGCTCTCGGCTGGAGCGGACGCGGTCCCGCCACGACCGCGTAGTCCGGACCGAGGAACCGCGGTTCCAGGTCGCCCGGTTCCTCACCGAGGGCGAGTCGCACGGCGGCCCAGGGGGCGTTCAGGCCGCACTGGGAGAGCTGGTGGAGGCCACCCGCGGGGCGGGTGTTGACGTCGAGCAGGACCGGTTCACCGTCGTACAGCCTGAACTGAATGTTCGTCAGGTGATGGAGTCCGAACGTCTCCGCGATACGGCGGGCCGGTCCGGTCCATGAAGGGTCGAGCGTGAAGCCGCGCCGGCGTCCGTTCTTCGTGCGCCCCACGGCCATCCTGACCCGTCCGTCCGGACCGGTGAGGCAGTCGACGGAGACCTCCGGCTCGTCCAGGCGCGGCATGACGAGCCAGTCGACGCGGCGTTCGGTGCGGCGCAGGGTGTCGACGACCAGCTGGAGAGGGACGTACGGGCTCGGGAAGCCGCCGAGGTGGAGCAGCGAGAACGGGGTCCGCGTGATGATGCGGAAGCCGACACCGCCCGCTCCCGCAGCCGGTTTGAAGCAAGCTTTGTGGCCTGCTTCCTCCAACGCGTCGACAGCGGTGAGGAGTTGATCCTCGGTGCGCACCCGCCACCACGGCGGCACCGCCACACCGATCTCCTGCACCTTCTCGTACGCACGCGCCTTGTCCTGGAACGTGGCGACGGCCTCCGCGGGCGGTGTGAGCAGGGCCGTACCCAGCGCGGCGAACTCCTCGCGGTGCGCGGCCACGGTCGCCTGATGGAGGACCGGGACGAACACGTCGATGGCGTGCCGGGCGCACTGCGCCAGCGCGTATTCGAGGTACGCGGCCGAGGACAGGCCCTCCGGTTCGAGCGCCGCGGTGTCGGCGGCGGCGAGGACGGGGGAGTCGGGGTCGCCGTGCGTGGCATGGATCTCCACGGGGCGCTGCTGGGGATTGTCCCGCAGCTGATCCATGAAGAACACGTTCTCCGCGTACGTGCGGTTGAGCCAGACGCGTACGGGAGAGACCATTCAGGCCGCCTTCCAGGGGTCGCGGGCACGGCAGGGCAGGGCCGTGCCCGGTCAGGGAGAGGGAGGCGCACAAACCGCGGCAGGTGACAGGTGAAGGGAAGCCGGCGACGGGTGTGCTGGGGTGATCATAGGGCGCGCAGAGCCACCCGACTGCTACGTCCGTGTTACGGAATTCGCGGGCACGTGGTTGCATGCCGATTCGACGGGAGTCCTTCCACTTTCCGCCCGGTCGAATTCGCCGAGCAGTGGCGCACTGCCTGAAACGTCCCGGAAATCACCTGTGCGCCGGAGGTTCTACGCTCGAGGAGGAAGCGAGGAAACGGGGAGAAGCAGACGGGAGACGAGCCTGTGGTCGGCGCCCCAGAACCTGAACCACGCCCGCCCCGAGCGGGCCGCCTGCGCTCGGTGTCCGGGCAGGACGTGCCGCTGCGCCACCACGTGGTGCACGGCTACCGCCGCGCGTACCGGATCGCCGGGGACGGTCCGGCGATCCTGCTCATCCACGGCATCGGCGACTCCTCCGCGACCTGGGCGGATCTGATCCCCGACCTGGCCCGCAGCCACACGGTCATCGCCCCCGACCTCCTGGGCCACGGGGCCTCCGACAAGCCGAGGGCCGACTACTCGGTGGCGGCCTACGCGAACGGCATGCGTGACCTGCTGGGGGTGCTGGACATCGAGCGTGCCACCCTGGTCGGTCACTCGCTCGGCGGTGGCGTGGCCATGCAGTTCGCGTACCAGTTCCCCGAGCGCACCGACCGCCTGATCCTGGTGAGCACGGGCGGCGTGGGGCGCGAGATCAACCCTGTCCTGCGAGCGGTGTCGCTGCCGGGCGCGGACCTGATGCTGTCCACGCTGCGACTGCCCGGCATGCGCAGCCAGGTCGGCCTCTTCAGCCGGCTGGTCAAGCTGCTCGACACCGACCTGGGGCAGGACGCCGCAGAGCTGCTCAACGTCGTGGACGCCCTCCCCGACTCCACGTCGCGCAGCGCGTTCATCAGCACCCTGCGGTCGGTGGTCGACTGGCAGGGCCAGGTGGTGACCATGCTCGACCGCTGCTATCTGGCGGAGGGCATGCCCACGCTGCTGCTGTGGGGATCGCGCGACAGCGTGGTGCCGGTCCGGCACGCGTACGGCGCGCACGCGGCGATGCCCGGCAGCCGCCTGGAGATCTTCGAGGGCGCGGGCCACTTCCCCTTCCACAGCGACCCCGCACGCTTCCGCGCCCTGGTCGAGGACTTCGTGCGCACCACGGCCCCGGCCGACTGGAGTCAGGAGCGGTGGCGGGACCTGCTGCGGGTGGGGCGGCCCGGCAGCGGGGCGGGGGCGCTGGACTCCGCGTACCACCGGGCCGTGGAGCGCGATCTGCGCGAGGAGAGTGAGCGGAGCGCTACGTGACGGGCGAAGAGTTCCGCCTGCCTGCCTGCCTGGCTGGCGGAGCAGGTTCGGCCGCTTCTTCGGGCCCGCCCTCAGAGGTCGTCGGGCAGGAGCCGGAACGCTCCATGGGCGGTGAGCGGCCGCATCATCCGGAAGTGGCGGTCGGTGGTGAACAGGTCAGCGGTCTGGAATGCGGCGGCGAGCACCACGTTCATCGCGTCGGCCAGCCCCACCCCTTGGCCGCCGTCCGCGTCCTGGTACCCGCGCATGACCACCATGGCGCTGCGCAGATGCGGTGCCACCTCGGGCACTTCTTCGGCGCGGCAGCGGGCGGCCTGGGCACGGCAGGACCCCGTCTGCTCGCCGGTGGGGCCGTTGATGCGGGCGTAGGCGTCGGCGAGGCTGTCGAACTCGGGCAGAGCGGCCCGGTAGTCGCCACCGAGGAGACGGACCGCCGCGCGCCGACGGCGCAGTCCCAGCACCTGCTTGCTCTCGGAGCCGAGGGCGAGGGCGGCGGGCTCGATGACCTCGCTGAGCACTTCGGCCGCCTGCGCGAAGCGTTCCTCTTCCAGGAGGGCGTCGGAATGGTCGTACGCCTCCTTGATGTCCTGGCGCAGCTGGGCAGGGACAGGCACCGGCTGGGCGTGCGGGGCGGGGACAACGGGCGCAGCACCTCCGGCCGGCGACGCCTGGGCTCGGGCGCGGGGCGCGTACGGGTGGCGGAACAGGCCCGTCGGGTCGGGTACCCCGGCCGGTCCGGCCTCGGCATCGTCACCAACTACGCCACCAACGTCAATGACGCCCCGTGGCTACTGAAGGTCATCCAGCAGGCATCCGTGCCCGCCATCGGCCTGCTGGTGGTCGCGATGGTGGTGAAGGGCGTTCACGCCGACCGAGTCTCGCGCGCCCCGCATGAACGCCGTCAGCACTCCGGTCCGTCGCCGGTCCGCCGGAGGGCGGCCTGTGCCGAGGTGAGGCGTTCGGATTCGTTGCGGCCCGTGGTCCTGTCGCCCGCGACGTCGTCGGCCCAGCCCAGCAGCCGGTGCAGCTGTGGGTCGGTCGAGGACGCGGCGATGCGGGGCTCGCCGACGACGACCTCTCCGCCCGTTCCGTCAACGGCGATGAGGGTGCCTTCGGGCAGGCTGCGTCCGCCTGCCCGGACGCAGCCGTCGGCGGCGTCGACGGTGAGGTTCGCGGCACCCACGACGGCGGGCTTTCCCATCGACCGCGCCACCACGGCCGCATGACTCGTCGGGCCGCCGCGAGCGGTGACCACCCCGACGGCGGCGGCCAGGCCGTGCATGTCGAGCGGGGAGGTTTCGGGGCGCAGCAGGACGACCGGCCCTCCCGCGGCGAGCCGGACCGCGCTGTCGGCGGTGGTCGCCACCTGGCCGACAGCGACTCCCGGGGAGGCGCCCAGCCCTCGGGTGAACAGGTCGCGGGGTTCGATCGCCGTGATCCGAGGCGTACGTACGTGGGTGAGGTGCTGCGGTGAAACGCGGAGCAGCGCCTCGTCGCGCCCGATCGTTCCCGCGTCGGCCAGGTCGACCGCGACCCGGACTGCGGCGCGCCCGACGAACCGCCCGCGGCGCACCTGCAGGATCCACAGTTCGCCCGCCTCGAAGGTGAACTCGACGTAACACGCGTCGCGGTAGTGCTCATCGAGCCGGGTCAGGGCGGACAGCAGGCGGTTCCACACCTCGGGTTCCCGGTCGGCCAGTTCGCTCAGGGGCTCGGTCAGTGACGAGCCCGAGACGACGTCCTCGCCTTGGCGGCCGAACAGGGCCTCACCGAACGTGACATGCTCGCCGGTGTTGGGATCACGGCTGAACGCGACGCCCGTTCCGCTGCGTTGGTCACGATTGCCGAACACCATCGCCTGTACGGTCACGGCGGTGCCGAGGTCGTGCGGGATGCCGTGCAGTTCGCGGTAGGTCTTCGCGCGCGGTGTGTTCCACGACGAGAACACGGCCTCGACGGCGAGCTCCAACTGGCGGGCGGCGTCCTCGGGCACGCTGTCGCCGCTGCGTTCTGCGATGAGCTGCTCGACGTCCTGGATCGCCTCGGCGAGGCGGCTCGTGTCGGTGTCCTGTCCGGCGAGCGCACGGCCGATGCCCGCCAGGCTCTCCGGGCCCACGCCGGCGACCTCGGAGGCGAAGCCGGTCAGAAACCTCAGCCGCGAGTCGAGTGCGAACCGCAGGTCGCCCGTCTCGTCGGCCAGGGTGGTGGTCGCCGCGGTGGTGAGCCCGAGGTTGAGAACGGTGCTCATCATGCCGGGCATCGACACGCTGCCGCCGGAGCGGACGGACACCGCAAGCGGCCGCTGTGGACCGCCGAGCCTGCGGTGCGTGGCGGCTTCGAGGCCGTCGACGGCGGCCGCCAGTTCGGCGTCGAGGCCGCTGGGCAGCCGTCCGGTACGGAGGAAGGCGCGGCACGCCTCCGTGCTGATGACGAAGCCCGGCGGCACGGGCAGTCCCAGACGGCGGAGCACGACGAGACCGAGTGCCTTGCCGCCGAGGACTTCCGCCGTCTCCTCGACCTCGGCCGAAATCGGGTGAATCCAGGTCATCGCGTGGTCATCTCTGCGTCGCCTTTGCTGGTTCGGCTGCGGGTCCTGCGCCATGCGCGGGGTGGCGCGCGGCGGATTCAACGGCGCGGGATGCCGAGGGTGGCCAGCAGGTCCTCGTGCAGCTGGAACCACACGGTGTGATACGAGGACGTGCTGTCCGTCACGTACTCCAGAGCGCCGGCCCTCGCCCGGGCGAGCGCGTCGGCGAGCCGGACGGGGTAGCGCTGGAAGCGGAGCAGCGCCGCGGACAGCTCGGCGCAGAGGGGCTCGGCACGCTGGTGGAACTCCGTGAACCGGTCGAGCACCCGCGCGTCGTAGGAGGGGTCGCTGTGGTCGTTCATCGTCACGGAGCCGTCTGCGGTGCGGGTCTGCCACGCCGTGCAGAGATCGAGCAACTCGGGGTTGAGCACCAGGAACCGGTCGAACGCCGCGGTCAGTCGGGCGCGGGCTCCGGCTTCCTCCAACTCGTCGGCGATCCGCTCGGCGTCCGCGGCTCGGCCCTCCTCCGTAAGGCCCCATCCGCCGAAGTCGCCCGCGGCATGGGTGACGAGTCCGGCCACGGCGAGGTCGATCAGTTCCGATTCGACGTCGGACTCGGGGAGTCCCGACGCCCTGGCCACCCCGGAGAGGCCGGAGAAGCCGATGCAGCGGAGGGTGTGAAGCACCAGCAGGTCGGTGCTGGTCGCGTGGGACGAAACAGGCTGGGTCATGGCGCGGCCCCATCAGGTGTGGTGTGGGAGACATCTGCGGTCGTGAGATCGAAGGCGGCCGCTCCATGAGCGGCATTGGGTCCTTGGGCTCGGATGACGATCGTGCCGTGCTGCACGCGTACCGCGTACTCGGTGGCGTCGTCGGCATCCGGTACGCCGACGGCCGACGCCAGCAGACCGCCTCGTCCAGAACGAGGCGGAGGCGTGGCCAGGCGCCGGGTTCGGATACTACGATCTCCAGTCCAGCGCGGGCGCGGTGGTGGGGGCTGAGGCGTCTCTTTCCGGTCAGCCGGGTGGCTCTTTGCCAGGCCGGTCGCAGGCTCTGGCGTTCGGTCGATACATGGTCAGGTGCGGTCGCATGCCGATGTCTGTCCGCCCAGGTTGTGGCTGGATCTGTGGACGTCCTGGCACCGGATGAACTGGAGGACTTCACTCGGCACGCCGGGAGCGTACTCGGCGGCCTTGACGGCCTGGTCGCCAACATCGGAGGCAAGCGGGGTGGCGGCCTCCTCGACTCGACCCGCGAGGACTGGCAGGCGACCTGGGACCTGAACGGCGGCCACGCGGTGCGCACCGTGCGGTCGGCGCCGGACAGTCTGCGTCCCGGCAGCTCCGTGGTGATCGTCGCCTCCATCTCCGGCTGGAAGCCTCGCTTCCCGGCACAGTACGGGGCGGCCAAGGCGTCTGAGATCTACCTCGCGGGTGCCCTGTGTCAGGACCTCGCCCCGTACGGAATCCGGGTCAACACCGTCAGCCCTGGTTCGGGGCCCGCAGGAGCGTGGTTGCCTGCCGGGTGTCCGTGCGGAGCTTGGTCAGGATCCGCCACGATTTGAGGTTCGCGAAGCCGTGTTCGTTGGCGGTGCGTTCGCGGCTGACCAGGCGGTTCGCTTCCTTCTCGGCGGCGGTCAGCTTGTGGTTGCGGGTGGCCCTGCGGCCGGTGATGATCACCGGGTCGTCGTCGGGTTTGTCGTCGAGCCCGACGAAGCCGAGGTCGGCCAGGGCCCCGAGGCCGGCTTCCCTCAGGTGTTCGGTGATCTTGTTGTGGCGGGCGTTACCAACTCCCGCCGGGGCCCTCGTGTTACGGCAGGAATTGGCTCGTCCGGCTGTTGGCGTCGCTGGCCAGCGTGGCCGGTAGCGGCCTGATGCGGTGCGTGAGAGCCAGCCCCGGTCGGCGAGTTTGCGCAGCTGGCCCCGGACCGGCTCGATCTTCGCCGGGGTCGCCTCCCGGCTCAGCTCAAGGGCGACGTCCTTGGCCATACCGGCACATCACACCAGAGCCATTGAACTGCGGAAACGAGCTTGGCGGAGCCTCAGTGGACGGACCAGTCACTCCCAGGAACCCGGGAAGACATCGAGACCCTCCATGCCGAAGTCGCGCTGGGCACCTTCGGGACTCGGAGCACCGCCTTGTTCGCCGATGCGCACGGGTCCGAGAAACTCACTTCCCGTCACTCTGATCGTTGCCGAGGTCAGCGCGGATGTCCTCTGCCACAGCCGTGGACGGCGGTCCCGGCACAACCGCATGGGCCGCGTGCGACCTGGGAACGGCGATGAGCCATCAGTCTGCCGGCGTTTGTCTGCCTTGCCCCCCACACATCTTGAGGCGGCCCGCCTGGGCCGTACCGGCATCAACCGGCACGGCGCAGGCGGCACGGCACACGGTCCGGCCTCAGCTGCCGGGCTTGTAGCCCAACATGAACGTCACCGGCTGGCCCGAACCCGGATTCCCGGGCTCGTTCGGTTTGGCGAGGGCGTAGACGGAAGCACCGACGGCGCTCAGCGCTTCCCGCGCCTTGTCGGCACTGTCCGCCGCCCCGTAGAAGAGGTCGAATTCACCCTTCAGTCCGACACCCGGCAAGCCCGTCGCCGGCTTCATGGGGACATTCACGTCCAGCATGGTGCCACCGTCGTAGGGGCCCTCGTCAGTGAAGGAGCCCTCCTTGTGGTTCTTGGTGCGTCCGGACGCCGGGTCGGGGTCACCCCGCCCGTCGTCACTGGAGAACTCGACCTGCTCGTGGTCGGCCTTGACCGTGATGAACTCGTTGAACGGGGTTGGTTCCACACCCCAGTCGACGACCCGCCGGTAGGTGATGTGCGGGACTTCGCCCGGGGGCGCCTCCGAGGTGATGGTGACCTTCACGTCGTAGAGCGAACTGCGTGACGAGGGCCTGAACTCGTGGGTCACGGTCACCGGATAGTCCGTACCGGTCAGCCGTACGATCGAGACCACCTGGTAGTCCGTGGTGACGAACTGCGTGACTTTCGCGTTGGGTGAGAGGCCCTTCAACCCGTGTGCGTAGCCGCTCCACTGGCCGACCCCGCCGGGCGGGGTCACCTCGATACCCCAGCCCTCGCAGTGACAGCCTCTCGCGGCGACGCCTTCGAAGTTGGTCGCCTTGTGCCTGATTCCGAGGTTGGTGGTCTTCGACCCAGCGCTGGGAGGACTCCCGGGTGAGATGAGATTCCCTCCGGGCTGCACGCCGATCTCGATCCCGCTGTTGCCGACCACCCCGCCGAAGCGTGAGGTGTACTGGGTCTCCCAGCGCCCCTCCTCTTCGTCCTCGTCCAACCCGCCATGACTGATCATCAACGTCACGACATGGCATTTCCCGCCGATGCGGGTGTCCAGCGTCTCGTCCTGCTGCCGCGCGCTCTTGTCCTCGGCGAAACAACGTCGTGGGATGGTCTCCCAGTTGACAACGGTGAAGGTCAACCTCTCGTCATCGTCCTGCGTGGTGCGTACAGCCATGTTCCACAGGTCGGAGGGCTTGTTGCTGCCGATGAGGTCGACGTAGTGCACGCCGCCGTCCTTGACGGTGGCCTTCCCCGATGCCTTGCCGCTGTCCGGATCCAGCGTCACCGTGTCGTGCCCGGGGCGGGCGACGGGGAAAGTGCTGTCCGAGCCGGTGCCGGCCAGCGCATTGCACCAGTCGGACACATCGGGATCCCGGTAGTGCCAGTACGACCCGAATTCGGACGCCGAACCGTTGCCACACAGCTGGTAGTTGGCGACCCCGAAGGCCCGGAACTCCTCGGCGAGATCCGCGTCGTACTCGTCCCTCATCATGTCCCGGATCTCCGTCTGCCCGTCCGGGAAATGGGCGTCACCGATCCGCTCCCAAGACTTGCGAATGGACTCCGTCCCGAGCCGCTCCTCCATGAACTCGGCGAAGATGAAGGCTCCGTACTGCCGTCCCTCGCCCCACCCGTCCCAGGCGGTCAGCGCCTCGTCCGGCCGCTGGAAGAAAACGTCCAGGTTCTTCGCGTAGTCGTCGCGCTCCCTGGCCGGCATCGCCGAGTCATCCTTGATCGCCTGGTGGGCACCCCATTCCGCGGTCGCCTCCATCCAGGAGTTGAGGCTCTTCATATTGAATAGCAGGCTCACCCCGATGTACTTGTACTGCATGGAGTGAAAGAGCTCGTGCCGCGGCAAGTAGTACTCGTCCGCCTCCTGCCCCGCGCTCCATTTGGACCCGATGTGGATGACATTCGCGTCGGCCACCTCATAGGGCTGTACGGCCCCAGTGCCAGGGGGTGCGTGCTCCGAACCGATGAAGACGGCGACCCGCTTCTCGCCGGCATCCCTCGGTTCGTAGCCCAGGGAGTCGTACTTCGCATAGGCCACCTCGAAGGAACGGCCCATCCGGTCCACGTAGTTCGGCACCCCGTTGCCCTGCACATCGCCGACCGTGGAGTTCCCCGCGCCGTCGTAGGGGTTGGTGTCGTTCTCGCCGCCGAGGTTGTAGATGAGACTGAAGTTGGCGGTGTTGTACGTGCAGCGCTGGCCCGAGGGGAACGCTGTGCCACACTCGGCGCCCTGCCCCTGCAGCGCAGCCTTCACGTCCCCGGCCGCAGGCTGCGGCTCCTGGGGATCGCGGGCGATGACGGGCGCCAGCTCAGCGGCTCCACCGAGCCGGTTCTGAACACTACGGCGGACCGGATGCGGGAGCTTTCCCAACTCTCGCCCGAGCGCCATGGCCAAGATCGTCTCCTGCTGCGGCGGCACGCTCTCGTCCTGGTAGCGCTTCGGAACCCCGCCCTGGTATCCGAGTTTGGCGTACGCATGGTTGACGAACGCCTCCTCCTGCAGCCGCCCGGACCGTACGTCCTCCAGGAGGAGCCTGAGCCCCGGCTGGAAGTCCGCATAGCTTTCCGGCTCCGGCCTGGGCGGCGGCTCACCCTCCACCCCGGAAGCCGGAATTCCGAATAATGAAAGGGTCATCGCTGCCGCAGCCACCCCAACGACCGATCTTTGCCACGTACGCCTCATGCCGGCTCTCCCCCGAGATCAGCGGCTCCTACCCAACCCGTTGTCGGCAGGCAGCCAAGGGTCCGGTGGTGCAAGCACAGAGCGTAGGGGAGGAGGAGGCTCGATCGCCAGATGACAAACCTCAAAGCTCCCGTGGTTCCCTCACAGGTTGGACTGGTGACGCGCGATCGGGCCGGCTTCGACAGCGGGAGGCGGACCTGGTAGACAACATCGTGAGCGCCCTCGGCGGGCTGGTTTTTGGTCACACACTTACCAACTCCCGCCGGGGGCCCTCGTGTTACGGCAGGAATTGGCTCGTCCGGCTGTTGGCGTCGCTGGCCAGCGTGGCCGGTAGCGGCCTGATGCGGTGCGTGAGAGCCAGCCCCGGTCGGCGAGTTTGCGCAGCTGGCCCCGGACCGGCTCGATCTTCGCCGGGGTTGCCTTCCGGCTCAGCTCAAGGGCGACGTCCTTGGCCACCACCGGACCCTCCGCCCCGGCCACGATCTCCGCCCGATCGTCCACGTCAGCACGTCCGTCATGAACATCCCTCCCGGCGCAGAACCACGCGGCAGCCCCCGAACTTCACTCCAGAACCCGCGAGAACGCCCACGCCAGACGATCTCGTGCTGACGATCACGCCGTCTGTCAGCGTGAGGACCTCACCGGCACATCACACCAGAGCCACTGAACTGCGGAAACGAGCTTGGCGGAGCCTCAGTGGATGAGCGCCTGCGACAGGCCTACGTCCAGGGCGGCCCACACCGTTTTGCCCAGTCCGTCGACGCACGGATAACAGCCCCAGCGGTCGGTGAGCGCGGCCACCAGGAGGAGGCCACGGCCTCCGTCCAGGTCGTCCGACGGTTCCGTGAGGGCGGGGATGCTTTCACCGCGCGAGTCAGTGACTTCCACGCGCAGGGTCGCGCTCTCGGCGGAGAGCCGGAGACGGAAGTCGCGGCCGGGTACACGCCCGTGGCGTACGGCGTTGGTGCTGAGCTCCGCGACGATCAGCGTCAGCACGTCGTGGGTATCGCTTCCGTACGGGATGCCCCACGTGTCGAGGCGTTCGCCAGCCAGGCGTCGGGCGAGACGGGCACCGCGTGGGGTGGAGCCGCAGCGCATTGTGAAGTGATGCCAGGGGAAAAAGGGTTGGGCGGTGGGGATGGGGCGTACGGGGAGTGGTGGCTTGCTTGTCATGTCTTCACGGTGACGCTCGGTGGCGTAGCGTGACTAGTGGTGACGCGCCGTCGGGTGTTCGTTGTACGCGACGGCGTGCGGTGTGTACGTGGCACGTGGCGTGACGATGTTCGGGGCGCGGCGTTGGGCCGGTGAGGTGGTGGGGCCGATGGACACTTCGGAACGGGTGGAGCAGGGTGAGCCGGGCGAGCGGGGCGTGCGGGATGACGCCGGGCCCCGGCCGGAGGACGAGCCGGGGTCGGGTGTGGTGACGGCGTTCGGTCGGCAGTTGAAGCTGCTGCGGATGAGGGCCGGGCTGGAGCGGCCCGAGTTCGGGAAGCGCGTGGGCTACGCGGGACAGTCGGTCGCGTCCTTCGAGCAGGGGAGGCGTATCCCGCCGCCGAGGTTCATCGACCGGGCGGACGAGGTACTGGATGCCGGGGGCGTTCTCAAGGCGCTGAAGGAGGAGGTGGGGCGGGCACAGTACCCGGCCTTCTTCCGGGACATGGCACGGTTGGAGTCTGAAGCGGTCGCGCTCCACGTGTACGCAGCCCAGGCGGTCCCCGGCCTGTTGCAAACCGAGGAGTACGCACGCGCTGTGTTCGGCATGCGGCGCCCGCTACTCGACGAGGACACGGTCGAGCAGCGAGTGGCGGCCCGACTGGCTCGGCAGGAGATCTTCTCCCGCAGGCCGATGCAGACCCTGAGTTTCGTGATTGAGGAGTCGGTGCTTCGACGTCCCATCGGTGGTTGGCCGGTATTCCAAGGGCAGATTGAGCAGGTCCTACTGCACGGGCATCGACGCAATGTGGAGATCCAGATCATGCCCAACGAACGCACGGAGCACTGCGGTCTGGCGGGTCCGTTCACCTTGATCGAGAGCCGCGACGGGCGGAGGATGGCCTACGTTGAGGTTCAGCGGGACAGCAGCCTTCACACCGACAGGTCGGCGGTCAGGGAGATCGAGGAGCAGTACGGAATCCTTCGAGCCCAGGCGCTGACTCCGCGTGAATCGCTGACCTTCGTCGAGAAACTGCTGGGAGAGAGATGACCAACCCGAAGTCTGTGCCGACTGTGTCGGAGTCGGCCTGGTTCAAGAGCAGCTATAGCAGTGGTGAGGGCGGGGAGTGCGTAGAGGTGGCCACCGCCACCGGAGCCGTACACATCCGGGACTCAAGGGTCGACGCCGGACCGGTTCTGACCGTCTCCCCCCACGCGTGGGCCGGGTTCGTCGAATTGGCCGCCGACCGGTCGGCCTGAGTACTGCGCAACCCCGTGGGATCTGTCGCGCACCGCCGCGGCAGGTCCCACGCGTATGTCTGGCCCCAGAACGTCAGGCCGCGTCGTCCCCTCCCTCGTCACGGCGGAGCACCCGCCGCACGGCGCGCCGGGCGCTGCGGTTGAGGGAGGACCGGAGGCCCTTGGCCGGGCGAAACCGCGCTGCGCGTCGTTCGGGTCACAGCGGTGCAGGTGTTGACGAGGTCGTTTCATTCGTCGATCCAGGTCTCACTGATGAGGGGGAACAACTCTCAGTTATCCAGACCGAGTTAGGTCCGATGGTCCTGTGGCTTCGCCTCGCTTTTGCGGCGTGGTTGGCACATCGAACGCCGCCGCCGACATGCCCGGATCAGCCGGCCGGCCTTCTCCACAGGTAACTTGCAATTCCTTCACATCATCTGACACGATCCCGCATCCGGCGTGCATTGAGCCGTCGCTGAGCTGGGGGGACCAGCCACGTGCAGATACATACCTGCCTTCGTCGTGCCCTTAACGCCGTACTCGCGCTCCTCATCGCGTCGGCCGCCCTCTGGGTCGGTGCGCCGCCCGCGGCCGCGCACCGGGACGGGTGCCACCGCTGGCACTCCTGTCCGTCCGACACCGGGTCCTACGTCTGTGGGGACCTTGGGCACTTCACCTATTGCGGCTACAGCTCTCTGCCGAGCTCCGGCTCCGGCTCCGAGGACGAAGAAGCCGACGACATCGAGGCGCCGGACCGGCCGAGGGCCAAGAGTGCGAAGGCCGTCGCCGGTGGCCGCGTCACTGTCACCGTGAGCGCCGAGAAGGGCTCGCGGATCGAGGTGCGGGATGCCGAGGACTCCGTCGTGAGCAGAGGCACGGCCACCGGCTCCGCGCAGACGGTCACTTTCACAGCGAAGGACGGTGACCACACCTACTCCGTCGTGGCCGTCGATTCGGCCGACAATGCGAGCGAGGCGAGCGAGGAGTTCTCCGTAACCGTCGACGCGAGCCGACCCGAGGCGGGCAAGCCGGTCGTGACCGCGGCCGACGCGGTGACGGGTGCGGTCCAGGTCTCCTTCGAGGCCGAAGCGGGCGCACGGTACGAAGTGAGTGTCGAGGGCCGCGAGGAACAGCTCAGCGGCACGGTCGGTGACGACGGCATGGTGCGGGGCTCGCTCTGGCTCCCCAACGGTTCGTACCGGCTCACTGCCGTGGTGCGGGACGAGGTGGGCAACCAGACGCGTACCGAGACCACCGCCGCCGTGTCGCTGGACAAGCTCCGGCCCCAGGTGCGTGTCCGGCCTCCGGTCGGCGGAGGAACGACGCAGGTCGAGGTCACTGGGCCGCCCGGTGCGGCAGGCATCGTTTCCACCGAAGGCCAGTCCGAGCCCGTGCGGCTCGACAGCGACGGGCGCGCCGCGGTGTCCCTTTCGGTCGACGACGGTTCCCACCGTGTGCTGGTGAGCCTGAATGACGCCTTCGGACGCGCGGGCACCGGGAGCTCCGGCACCTTCACAGTGGACACCATTCCACCAGCACTGAAGCTTGTGTACGACACCGAACGTGCCAAGTACGGCGACGTGGTCCTCACCGTGACCGGCGAGCGGGGTGCCCGCCTGGCGCTGTCCGGCGCGGGCGAGAAGCGGACCGTCACCCTGGGTGCGGAGCGCCGGACGTTCCGCTGGCACGCGGCGCCCGGTAACCACAGACTGATCGCCCGACTCATCGACGCCCACGGCAACATCAACCGCACGGATCTCACCGTCCACGTCTCGGACGACTGGACCGCCGCACGGATCCGCAACGCCCTGCTGTGGACGGCCGGCGTCGTGCTGGTCCTGGTTCTCGGCGGACTTCTGCTGTGGCAGCGGCGCAGAGCGGTCATCGCGTGGTGGGCCCGTCGGCGGGAGAACGCACGGATGGCCGCCGAGCAGCGTGCGGCCCGTGTCCGCGCGGCACGTCAGGAGGCCGCTGCGCGCGGTCGCAGGGAAGCGCTCCGGCGTGCTCAGCAGGCATACGAGCGCGAACTGGCCGACTGGCAGCGAACCCGGGACAGGCTCGCGGCCGACCACGACTTCGTACGTCAACTACGGGGTACGGAGTACAGCGCGGCGGACTTCCGCTGGGGTGCGCGCAAGCGGGACGAGCGCGTGTTCCTCATCGCGTCCGCGTCGCTGGTCGAGGTCCGCACGCGACAGGGCGTGAGCCACACGGAGAACACGTGGGTGGGCGAGATCGCCGTCACCGACAAGCGCGTCCTCTTCGCGGGTGTGGCCGGCCGACGGGAGTGGGCCTACGGCAAGTGGTTCCACCACGAGCATCATGAGGGCACGTCCCGGACGCTGATCGTGGTGAGCAACCGGCAGAAGACCTCCGGCATTGCTTATGCCTACGAGGAGGCACCCCAGGTGCGGCTGGCGATCGACCTGGCGCTGGGGCAGGCCCAAGGCCGTCACGGCGAAGTGGTCCACGGGGCCCGCGAGGCGCTGGAGGCCCATGACCGGAAGCGGCCCACGGCTCCGACGGGGGACTGACTGGATCGCTGTGGGAAGACGGCGTCCGGCGTTCCGGCCGGACTTGACGTTCGGCAAGACCAGGCCGGTGCCCCGGGGGGCTTCCCCGCTGCTGAACGGCTCCGCAACGAAACAACTTCTGCCCCCGGAGTATGAGATGACCTCCTGAGTCGGGGCGCTCATACGTACTGGCAGGCTGGATTCAGCCAAGGTGGCGGGCTGCTCGGTCACATGTCGGCACGTCAAATAGTCTGCACCCACACATTGTTGGCTCTGCGCTGAGCCTTTGGAGTGCAACGGTGGGGGCAGTGTGACCGCGGTTTTCGTCGACCGTACGGAGAGCCTGAACGCGCTCGCGAGCGTGGCGGACGCGCTGGCGGATGGCCGCAGCAGCGTCCTCGTGATCGAAGGTGAATCGGGGATGGGCAAGTCAACCCTGCTGCGCGAGTTCGTCGAGCGTACGACTGATGCGGGAACCACATCGTGTCGGGTGGTGCTGGTGTGTTCCACGCCAGGGATCGGCACGCATCGGCCGTACGGCCCCATTCTTGACGCCCTTCACGAACTGCAACGGCGATCTTCCAAGCCGATGCGACGCTCCTCCTGGTGGGGCCGAGCCCTGGGCCGGGGCGCGATGGCAGCGGCGCCGGATCTGCTGTCGGCCGCCGTGCCGGGGCTCGGCATGCTGTTCGCGGCAGGGCGGGAGTTCACTGATGCAGCAGTGTCCACGGGTTCCATCCCTGGTGACAGCCTTCTGCCGGTACAGACCACCGTGACCCAGCAGGTCATCGAGGTCCTACTGGAGCAGGCTCGTGCCGACGATCCCCTGCTGCTCATCATCGACGATCTGCAGCTCTGCGATGTGACGACGCTGGAGCTCCTGCATCTTCTGCTTCCGAGGCTGGCGGGCGAGCCGCTGGGGCTGGTCCTCGGCGTCAGCTCGTACACCTCCACCCTGGGTAACGGCCCGGCAGTCAAGACTCTGCTGGAGGCGTGGCGAGGGTCTCACCGGGAGCTGATGTCTGGGCACATGTTGCCACCGCTGCCGGACTGGGCGGTCCGTCAGCTCGTCGACGCCAGACTGCACGGCCAGGGCGTCCCTGCGGACTTCGCCCTCCAGCTGGCCCACGCGACGGCAGGGCGCCCGATCTTCGTGGAGCAGTGCCTGCAACTCTGGCAGCCTGCGTACGGGGCTCGGGTTCCGCTGCCCCGAGACCTTCCTGCGGCTGTCGACGACCGAATAGACCTGCTCGATGACCGGTGCCGAGAGTTACTCGTCATCGGCGCCACCATGGGCGAGTTCTTCTTTTCACATACGGTGGCCGAGGTGGCCGGAGTACCGCACTCCCAGGTCCAGGACCTGCTGCGGCGGGTCGCGCACGAGCATGGCTTGATCCGCGAGCGATGCGAGGGCCTTCCGGCATGGGCAGGCTGCTTGAACACTGACTGGTACGACTTCGAGCACCGTATTCTGCAGCACGGCATCCGGGGTCGACAGTCCCAGGGGGCCCGGCTCGGCCGCCACGCCCGCCTTGCCGAGGCTCTTCGGCAGTTGCCGCACGCCCCGTCCGAGCGTGCGCCCCGGGAACTGCGCGCGCTCATCGCCGACCAGCTCTGTCAGGCCGGGCCCGCCTGCGCAGGTCAGAGTTCGGCGGCCCATTATGAACTCGCCCGGTCCGTCGCCGTGGACGACCTCTCCTTCGCGCAGGCGGAACAGCACTGCCGTACCGCCATCGAGTCAGCACGGCTGCTGCCGCAGGAAACCCCAGAACGGGACTTGCGGCTCGTGGAGGCCGTCGAATTGCTGCTGTGCCTCACCGAGGTCCGGTGGAAAGGCGTCGAGAGCGAGCAGAACAGCGGCGGCATCGACACCCTCGCGGCCGAGGCCGAGCAGGCCGCCCACCGGCTCGGGGACCGCCTGCTCATAGCGCGCACCACTTTGCAGCGCGGCAAGACTTTGATGGCCGTGCAAGGCCTGCGCCCCTCCCTGGCCAAGCTTGAGGAGGCGGTCCAGCACGCCCGGGGGTGTGAGGGGGCGGGTGGGGCGGCCGCGCTGTTCGTCGCCATGGTCGAGTATGGCCGCCAGCTGCCGAAACGAGACCTTCAGGCAGGCCTGAGGGTTCTTATTGAGGCCGAGGAGTTCTACGCCTCCGACCCGAGCCTCGAGGAGGCTGGAAATCCCGTGCTGCAGCACGCACGCAACCTCAATGAGATGCAGATCGGCGTCAACCTCTTCGATGCGGGTCATCTCGGAGAGGCCCGGCGCCGACTACTGCGCTGCACGGACCGTCTGCGTGGTGAAAGACTCCGCGCGGAACTCCCCATCGCCCTCAACTATCTCTCCCAGCTGCACCTCGCGATGGGCGCGTACGAGGATGCGGAAACCGTTCTGCGGGAGGCGCTCGAATTCGAGGAACGTCGTGGCGGCGACAGCGGCTGGCACGCGTATAACAGCGCACTCCTCGCCCTGCGCGCCACCCACGACCCGGCCCGTCGGGACGAGGCAGCGCAACGGATCCGGGACGCCTGGCACGAGACTGAGCGCACCCGGCTGGCGAGTCTCATGCCGATCGTCCGCAACCTCTACATCGAGGTGCTGCTGCGACTACGGGAGGACCCGGAACTCGCCCGCCGGCTTGCTGATGACACGCTTGCCGAGACCCGGGAGACGGGGATGGTACGCAGCGAAATCGCCGGATACTGCCTGCGTGGTCGGATCCGGCTCGCCACTGGCGACACCGACCTCGCAGTCCGCGACGTCCGTCACGCACTTACCTTGCTGGCTGAGCACGGCGACTTGCCTGCCCTGCGCACCGAAGAGGTCCTGTACGACGCTGCCACTGCCCTGACCGCCTCCGGCAACGGCAGCGAGGCCACCCAACTGCTGGACAGGGCTCGTCGAGAGGTCCTGCGCAAGGCGGAGGGCATCGGCGACATGGAACTGCGGACACGGTTCCTGAACGCGGTCCCGCTCAATCGCGAACTGTTCGGGTATGAGGGGGAAGGCGAAGGCGGTACGGAGTGACTGATTACGGTGCAGGATCGGGAGGAGTCCCAGCCGGGGGAGCGCGAGAGAAGAGTCGGCGTGTTCATTGTTTGCCAGCCGTTCTTGCGGCCGACCGGGCCCAGCAGGCCGCACACGTAGCCCCGCATCCGCCGCCGCGGCTCGATGCGAGAAAATCTGCCGTACCCGCCGGACCAGAAAGTCGAGGCCATCAACCTGGTCCTGAAGCAGATGGAGCACTTCGCTAACGAGTGGTCCACGAGCGGCACCAAGGAGGGTTAAGGCACCTGTTCCGCCAGTCGTGCCGGCACATTCGGGGCCACGTATGACTGGCGGTCCGCTGCCTGGACGTGGACGAGCATGCTGCTTAGGGCCCGTAAAGAATCAACGTGTTTGCTTCCGGTGATGTGGCTCGTTGACGTGGTATGGGCATACCGCAAGAGGTTCGAGGTCAACTGGCAGCGAAGTTCGGGGTGTTGTTCCACCTGGACGAGCGGCAGCAACGTCTGCTGATGGGAGCCGAGGCCCGCGTCCTGGGGCACGGCGGGATCCGGGCCGTCGCGCGGGCCGCCGGGGCAAAGCGACCCGCTGGCGCCAGATCGATCTCGACTGGCTCCGCGACCAACGCGCCGCTGGACGCACTTGCCGCGAACTCGCCGAGGCAACCGGCTTCTCGCTCGGAATGATCAGCTACCTGGGCCGCCGGCATGACCTGCCTGGTCGCCACCCTGGGGAAATCCGATCGCCCCCGAGAAGCACACCGGCAATACCCCGTTATAGCGGGGCTGCATGACCTATCCCGGGCCACCTCGGCGCCTACTACCGCTGTTACTCACCGAATCGGTGCCGCTGACCAACTTGGTGGAGGTTGCTGGATCCAGATGGCGGGTGTGGAGACTTTCCAGAGTGAGAATGGGCTGGCCGACCTCGATGAGCACCAGGTCCGCCGCTACCCCTCCTGGATCCGCTGGGGCACTCTCGCGATGCTCGCCCACGCTTTCCTGGCTGTGGTCCGCGCCGACGAACACCACTAACCCGCACCGGACGGGCTCATCCCGCGTCCTGCGACGAGATCCAACGCCTGTTCAGCACCCTCGTCAATTCAGCCCAGATATGCACGCGGAGGGCTATCAGGCCTTCGGGGCGGTGCCCTCGATGCCGTGGTCCCGCAGCCAGTCGGTGAGCGAGGAGCCGAAGGAAGCGTGGACCTCCTCGAGCGGGTGCTGCATCTCCCCAGTCGGGAACCGGCGGGTGGCCGCGGCCGGCCCCAACAAAGCCGACCTGTGGTGGTCCGGGAAACATAAGCACCATGGCGGGAACGTGCAGGTCATCGCCGCTGCAGACGGCTGGCCGCTGTGGGTCTCGCCGGTCCGCCCGGGTCGCGAGCACGACACCACCTGCGCCCGCGCCCACGGCCTGGTCGACGCCCTCAACCAGCTCGCCGCCACCCTGGGCATCCCCACCCTGACCGACCTCGGCTACGAGAACGTCGGCGACGGCTTCCGCCACCCGGTCAAGAAGCCCCAGGGCGGCGAAGTCACCAAGCACCAGCAGGCGTTCAACAAAGTCATCCGGGGCATCTACGGCGTCGCCGAACGCGCCAACGCCCTGCTCAAGGTCACGTTCAAGGCCCTGCGCCGGGTCAGCCTCGACCCCGCCGCCACCACCCGGATCGCCCGCGCGGTCCTCGTCCTGCTCCAGTTCGAACACGGCCGCACCACCTGACGAAGATCACGAACCGTCACGAGACGTTACCGAGAGGGGTTTAATGAGTTTCTGATCAATAACCGGCAGAAACTCACTCATCTCCCTCACATCGGAATTTGGCATTCCGAATTTTACCCGAGTCGGAACGATCGATTCCAGTTCCACTTTCACGAGCGATCTTGCGCATATGCCACTGACCAAATACACTCCCCGTTCAATTGATCACGGCTTCAACGCGCACCCAAGGGGGACACTGTGAGACTGAGACGTTTCACCTGGCCGAAGAGTTCAAGAAGGGGTTTTGCGGGCAGGCTACTGCGAGTGCTGACGGCTTGTGTGGTCGTAGCAGCGGGAGGCTTGTTCACTGCCACTCCGGCACATGCCTACACGCACAATTGTGGCCAGTTTTACGGAATCGGCGAGGGGGGTGCCATCTCGTATCGCTACTACAGCATCACATCGACGTACCAGAGCGCGTTTGGCAACGCACAGGAAAGATGGGACACCACATCACCGAACTCGCCGGGCTACTTCAGTAAGCAGCAAACCAACGGGGACCCGATGGTGGAAGTGCGGGACGGCTCCTACGCCTGGGATTCATGGGCGCGAACCTCGTGGCAAGGATGCATTTTCGGTGACTGGTTGTATAACGAGGTCTACGTGGCCTTCAACTCGCGAACTATGAGCGGCCTGACGACTCGCCAGAAGAAGATGGTCGCCGAGCACGAAATAGGTCATGCTTACGGGCTTGGCCATAATTCATACGGCTGCTCTTCCCCCGGGCCATCTCTCATGCGGCAGGGAACGGCGAAGTTCTCGTGCAGCGGTGACGGTCCCTGGTATGACGACATCAAGGGCGCCAGGGCTAAATACACACCCTGAAAAGATTAGCCCCTACCAAACTCGCAACCAGGTGGATAGATGAAGAAGTCCTTGATCCTTGCCTCCCTCCTCACCCTAGCGTCATTGAGCATGACAGCCTGCTCATCCGGCAACTCCGAAGAGAAGCTCAACGGGGAAGCGGACTATGAGGTCTACTCCAGCGTGGAGGACTTGACGTCGGCTTCGACCGCTGCCTATGAGGTCAAGGTCGGCGATGTCGTGTCACGCGAATGCGACGACGGCGGCGACTCATCGGGGCATGGAGGGGAGCCCACCCCCGGCCCGGAAGACTCCGACCCGGAGGACGCGTCCCCGACCCCCAGTGCTGCCAGTCCCACACCGAGTGGAATCGCCGGCGGGGAATCCACCTACTCCGACTGTCTGCCAATGGTCTTCTACAAGGCCACCATCGAAACCATCATCTACCAGGGGCCCGCGGCCCGCGGCATCGAGCCGGTGCCACTGGGCGAACTCATCATCGGCAACGTCGACACGGAAAAGGTCGACCTGGAAGGCGCGTCACCACTCGTACCGGGCAGCTACGTCGTCGTGTACGGCAACGAGCTATCTGCAGCAGATCACCCTGGCATCACGACCATCAACGACGACATCTGGATGCCGGTCGGCGGAGAGCAGGGACTTTTTGATGTGGACCCAGTGACCGAGACCGCTACGGCACGGTCTTCAAACGTCCGGACTCTGCTGACTGGAGATGCTCGGAGTAAGTCAGTGTCATCCGAGAAATTCAAAACTGACATCAGGTCACTGAAGCAAGCCGCCACGGCCGCAACCAGTTGACGCTCCATCGAGATCTGGCGGGCCGGCAGCTGTATTTTTCTGCACCGCAGCGCCACACGGTGCAGCGGTGAGAAGCCGTAGTTCAATCGATCATGATGTCTGTTGACCTCGATTCTTCAGCAACGAGCCCCTGCTGAAGAATCGAGGTCAAACACGATTGCGCTACGAGCTCCTTGGATCAGGCACACGAAATCAATACTTCGTTTTCGGCGCGTATCCGATGGCTATCAGGCAAATTCCTCCTACGAAAACGGATGGGGAATGCGAGTATCAGGTGACCACCAGGAGAATCACCCTTACCCCCACACGCGAGGACGTCGCACACCAGGCTTCAGTCATCTTCCGGGCACTCGCCCGAGGAGAAGCGCATGGATCCCTACCGCGATCAGTGCGACTGCAACCACGAAAATCAAGAGGAACGTTGCAATTACGATCCCACCGAACATATTGAAACCTTCTGAATTCTTTTAATGTCCGGACCTGGCAACCACCGAATGCTACCCAACTTGGCGAGCAAGCACGTCTACTTACCCCCGCAACCGCAACCGCAAGCCGCATCAGCTGCGAACGCCTCCGAGATGCGCGACGTCCAGAGCCCCGGGATTCCACCATTACCAAATAGGTGAAACCCATTCAATAAGACCCGCCAAGGCGATGGTCAGTCAGCCCCCGAGGCCATCGTAACCATTTCTATAGATCACCGTCCTAAAAGTCACTTCCATGTCATGCGGCTTGCCCGCGCCTTGGAACGCGATGACGGCGCCCGAGGTGACGAGCGAATCGTCGCTGGGCAGCGTCAGGTCGGTGCTGGTGGTGCGACCGAGGGTGTCGTAAGCGGTGACGGTCTTGGTGTAGGCATTGCCGGTGGCACCGCCGACATAGCGGGTCGATCCGTCGGGCATGCCCGAGTCAGCCGCGTGAGGTGGTTTCCCGGACCCAGGGCAGCGCGAACCGCTCCGTCAGCACCAATGCGAAGTAGAGCAGTATGCTCATGAGCCCGATCAGGATGATCGCCGCCCAGGCAGTGGCGGTGTCGCCGACCCCGCCGGCCTGCACGATCAGATAGCCCAGCCCGCTCTCACCGGCCTGGAACTCGCCGATGACCGCGCCGATCGCGGCGAGCGGCATGGCCACCTTCAGCCCGACGAAGATCTGCGGCAGCGCGGCCGGCAGCCGTACCTTCCGGAACGCCTGCCAGCGCGAGGCGTTCAGCGAGCGCGCCAGCTCGGCCAGGTCCGCCGGGGTCGACGTGAGGCCGGTCGCGGTGGAGAGCACGATCGGGAAGAAGCAGAGCAGAAAGACCATGGTCAGGATCGGCTTCTGTCCCCAGCCGAGCGCCCCCACGAGCAGCGGCCCGAGTGCGATCTTCGGAACTGCGTTGACGGCGACCAGCAGCGGCGTGAACATCCGCTCCAGCAATGGCGAGCCGGCCAGTGACAGTCCGATCAGCACTCCGCAGGCGGTGGAGAGCACGAAGCCTGCAAGCGTCTCCACCGTGGTGTCGCCGGTGTGCTCCAGGAACCGGGCCGGGGCCGCTGTGAACGCCGAGAGCACGGCACCGGGCGGGGGCAGCACCACCGGGTGGACCACCTCCAGCACCGACGTGAGCAGCCACCACACCCCGAGGGCGACCAGCAGTCCGGCCGAGGGCAGCAGCACGGCGCGGGCCGCCGCCCCGCGGTGCAGGCCGGATCGCCGCACCGGCACCGTCTCCGGGCCCGCTGCTGAGGTCTGCTGCGGCGGCGAGAGTTCGGTCATCCCATCCTCCTCGGGCCGCTCCGGCCCTCCTTTTGCTCGGGCCGCTCAGCGCGGAGTCGAGGCGGTGGTGCCGGTGTTCCCCGCCGTCCGCCGGCAGGGAACACACGTTCGGCCAACCAGTGTGATCAGGTTTTCGGTACGAGGTCGAAGTCGATGATCTGCTCAGGGGTCATGCCCCGCGGCAGCGCACCCGCGTCCTGCAGGATCGCGATGCTTCTCGCGACCCGTCCGGAGTTCAGCGTCCCGATCGCGGTGCCGGAACCGCCAGGCGTGACGTACGCGGCCATCAGGTCCAACTCGGCTGCCGCAGCAGCCGGGTTCGTGGCGTCCACGTTGTGCTTCAGGATCTCGGCGGCCTCCTTCGAGTTGGCCAGGCTGTACTCCAGGCCCTTGAGCAGCGCGGTGGTGAACCGCTTCACCATCTCCGGCTTCTGCTCGGCGATCTTCGTCGAGGTGATCAGTACGTTTCCGTAGAGATCGGGCATCACGTCGCTGTACGGCAGCAGGACGGCCTTCTTCTTGGTCACCGCCTCGATGGTCGGCTTGCCCACCACGAACTGGCCGATGCCGTCCACCGAGCCGCTGGCGAGCGTGCCCATCAGGGTCTGCGCGTCGCCGTTGACCCAGGTCACCTTGTCGGCGTCCATCCCGGCCAGTCGGGCGTACGTCGGGAAGAGGTTGCGTACGACGGAGCCGGGTGTGTCGGCGAGGCGCTTGCCCTCGAGGTCCTTCGAGACGGCGATGCCCTTGCCCTCGGTGGTGGCGATCGCGGCCATGGTGCGCTGCTGGATGGCGGCCACCGCGACGAAGTCCTTCGCCTGGCCGCTGCCCATCTGCAGCAGACCACCCGTCAGGTCGATCGGGCCGAACTGCGCCTGGCCGCTCACGACGGCCGGAATCACGCCGCCGGTGCCCTGGCCCGGCTTGATCTCCACGTCGAAGCCGGCCTCCTTGAAGAACCCCTTGTCCTTCGCGACCCAGGCGTACGCGTCCCGGCCGAAGTTGCCGAACGAGGTCAGGTAGGTCACCTTCTCCAACCCCGTGCCGTCTGCATCGCCAGCCGTGTCGGAGTCCGATCCGCCGCATCCCGACGCCAGCCCCAGCGCCGTGGCCAGGGCCACCGCGGCGACCGTACGGGCGAGTCTGTTCATGTGCACCGTATTGTCCTTTCCGACCGCGGACCTGCGTCGGCGGAGGAGGTCGTCGAGACAGAACGGCGTAACGGAACCGCCGGAGTACATGACACTTCGCGCGGGTAACAGCGTACGAGAACCCCGCCCGTGTGACACCTGGTGCGAAGAATTTTCTGACGGGACGACAGGTACCGCTGAGCCGCCGGGTCCGGCTAATCTGACCGGGAGTTATGAACCGGCCGCATTGTTCATCGCCAGTGGATGGGGGAGACCGCCGGATGATCAGACTCACCGGTGCGTCCCGGACCTTCACCAGCCGGTCCGGTACGACGGTGGCGCTCCAGGGCGTCGATCTCCACATTGCCGAGGGCGAGTTCGTGGCGGTGGTGGGCCGGTCCGGATGCGGCAAGTCCACACTGCTCCGGCTGATGGCCGGACTTCTGCCGGCCACCGAGGGTGAGATCACCATCGGCGGCGATCGAGTCACCGGAGCCCGGCGGGACGTCGCCATGCTGTTCCAGCGGCCGGCCCTGCTGCCCTGGCGGTCCGTTCTCGACAACGTCCTGCTGCCCGTGGAGATTTTCGGCTTGAGCAAGGCCGAGCACCTCGCCCGGGCGCACCGGTTACTGGAAACGGCCGGCCTGGGCGGCTTCGAGAAGCACCGGCCGCACGAGCTCTCCGGCGGTATGCAGCAGCGTGTCTCGCTGTGCCGGTCACTGATCGGCGAGCCCCGCGTACTGCTCATGGACGAGCCGTTTTCCGCGCTCGACGCACTCACCCGCGCGGAACTCGCGGTGGAGCTGCAGCGGGTCCACATGGAGAACTCCGCCACCGTCGTCTTTGTCACCCACTCGATAGACGAGGCCGTGCTGCTCGCTGACCGTGTGGTGGTGCTCAGCCCGCGCCCGGGCCGGATCCGCAAGGTGGTCGACGTCGACATCCCCCGGCCGAGGACGCTGGGCCGTACCGCGCATCTCGGCGAAGTGGCCCGGTGCAGCGCCGACCTGCACGAGCTGCTGATGGAACGGGACATGTCGGCGCCGACCGGAACGGAAGGGCGATGACCGTGCGGATCTGCGTCTTCACCGAGCCGCACCGCGGCGCCGACTACGACGATCAGCTGCGCTTCGTACGACTTGTCGAGGCCGGCGGGTTCGAGGGCTTCTTCCGGGCCGACCACTACCAGGCGATGGGCGCCGATCCCGGGCTGCCCGGCCCTACCGACGCGTGGCTGACGCTGAGCGCGCTCGCCCGGGAGACCTCCCGGATCCGGCTGGGCACCCTGGTCACGTCGGCCACCTTCCGGCTGCCCGGCCCGCTGGCCGTGATGGTGGCGCAGGTCGACCGGATGAGCGGCGGGCGGGTAGAGCTGGGCATCGGCGCCGGCTGGTACGAACGGGAACACGCCTCGTACGGCATCCCGTTCCCGGCCGTCGGCGAGCGCTTCGACCAACTGGAGGAGCAGCTGGCCGTGATCACCGGCCTGTGGCGGACACCGGTCGGCGAGAGTTTCAGCTACCGCGGCGACCACTACCGGCTGGTCGACGCGCCCGCCCTGCCGAAACCGGTGCAGGTGCCGGGGCCGCCGATCATCGTCGGGGGCCGCGGCCCCAAGCGCACCCCGGCGCTGGCCGCCCGGTACGCCGACGAGTTCAACATGCCCTTCAAGTCGGTGGCAGAGACGGCGCAGGCGTACCAGCGGGTGGCTGAGGCATGCGACCGGACCGGCCGGGCCGACGCCGGTCGGCCACCGCTGGTGCTCTCGGCCGGTGTCGTGGTCGCGATCGGCCGTACCGACGCGGAGGCGCAGCGACGGGCCGCCCCGCTGCACGTCAAGAGCGCGCTGCCGCCGGAGGATCCGGTGGTCGGATCCCCGGCCCAGCTCGTCGAGCGGCTCGGCGAGTTCGCTGAGATCGGCGCGAGTCGGATCCATCTGCGACTGACCGACTTAACTGACCTCGATCACCTGGAACTCATCGCGAATGAGGTGCTCCCGCAGCTGGAGGACGTGAAGCCCGGGGCACCCTGAGCTTGCCGAAAACCTCATCCCCCAGGTGAAGAGCGCCCCCGGTAGCCCCTGCGTTTCACTTGCGGCGATGTCCGGGTCTTGAGCGGGAAAGCGAAAGTGCCGCTGACCTGCAATGCCGGTGACTTACCGCGTTTCCGCAGGTCGGGTGGGGTATCGAGTGACTTTGAGTGTGTAGTGGACGTTACTCGGAGTGCGGGGCTGGTCCCGTTTCCTGACCTCGAAGGTGTTTTTGATCGGTTTCTTGATGCGCTGGCACTTCCGGTTGCGGACGGTGCCCACATCCCGGTTGACGGCGACCAGCCGCAGGCGGGGCTGTGGACGATGCCGGGCCGGCTACGTGAGCGGATGAGCGTTTACGCCAGTCCTACGTCCAGAACGGCCCACACCGTTTTGCCGGGCTCGTCGACGCACGGATACCAGCCCCAGCGGTCGGTGAGTGCGGCCACCAGGAGGAGGCCGCGTCCCGCATCCAGGTCGTCCGACGGTTTTGTGAGGGCGGGGGTGCTCTCGCCGCGTGAGTCGGTGACCTCCACGCGCAGGGTCGCGCCCTCGGCGGATAGCCGGAGGCGGAAGTCGCGGCCGGGTACGCGCCCGTGACGTACGGCGTTCGCGCTGAGCTCCGCGACGATCAGCGTCAGCACGTCGTGGGCGTCGCTTCCGTAAGGGATGCCCCAGGCGTCGAGGCGTTCCCCGGCCAGGCGGCGGGCGAGACGGGCGCCGCGTGGAGTGGAACTGAAGCGCATGGTGAAGTGGTGCCAGGGGAAGCGGGGTTGGGTGGGGCGAGCGGGACGTACAGGGAGGGGTGACAGATCGCTGTTCATGCCTCCACGTTGCGGCTTGGTGGCGTAGCGTGACCAGGGGTGACGCGCCGTCGCGGGGTGTTTGTACGCGGCGGCCGTGCGGCGTGTACGTACGTGGGACAGGCGGTGGCGATGACGCAGGACGAGGCGGTTGCGGCGGAGTCGGGGAAGCGGCCGGAGGACGAGTCGGGCTCGGGTGTGGTGACTGCGTTCGGGCGGCAGTTGAAGCTGCTGAGGATGCGGGCCGGGCTGGAGCGGTCCGAGTTCGGGAAGCGCGTGGGCTACGCGGGGCAGTCGGTCGCGTCCTTCGAGCAGGGGCGGCGTATCCCGCCACCGAGGTTCATCGACCGGGCGGATGAGGTGCTGGATGCCGGTGGCGTGCTCAAGGCGTTGAAGGAAGAGGTCGCGCGGGCGCAGTATCCGGCGTTCTTCCGGGATGCCGCGCGGTTGGAAGCCAAGGCCGCTGCCATCTGTGTGTACGGCCTGTACGCAGTTCCGGGGTTGTTACAGACGGCAGCCTATGCACGAGCGGGTTTTCAGCAGGAACGGCCGCTACTCGACGACGAGGTCATTGAACAAGGGGTCTCTGCTCGACTGGCCAGGCAGGAGATCTACGACCGACGCCCCGCCCCGTTGTTGAGCTTCATCGTCGACGAGGCCGTACTCCGCAGGCCGATCGGTGGACGGTCAGCGCTGTACGACCAGTTGGAGCAGATGCAACGCATCTGACAGAAGCGTAACGTCGAGGTGCAGGTGATGCCTTTGGACAGGGAGGACCACGCAGCACTCGGAGGGCCGTTCACGCTGATTGACAATGCTCAGGGGCAGCGCATCGCGTACGCCGAAGTCCAGGGTGACAGCCGTCTCTAACCGGGCCAGACGACGGTCCGTGAGCTTGAGGCCCGCTATGGCATTATCCGATCGCAGGCGCTCACGCCGCGTGAGACTTCGGAGTTCATTGAGAAGCTTCTGGGAGAGACATGACCGTTCACCGCACCAGGCCGGCGGTACTCGATTTGGCGTGGTTCAAGAGCAGTTACAGCACTGGCAACGGCGGGGAGTGTTTGGAAGTCGCCTGGCGTGCGAGCAGCTACAGCGGGGCTGAAGGCGGCCAGTGCGTGGAGTTCGCATCTGCCGCCACCCACGTGAACATCCGGGACTCGAAGCAGGTCAACGGCCCCGTGCTGACCGTTGGACCTGAAGCGTGGGCCGGGTTCGTAAGTCTCGTCGCCAACTGAGGAGGGCCCCTGCCGCACGCCGGTTCGGCGTGCGGCAGGGGCCCTCCCATCAGTCCGAGGACTACTCGTCCAGGCCCTCTTCGCGGCGGATCATCCGCCAGGCGGCCTTGCGGGCGCTGCGGTCCAGGCTGGACTTGAAACCCTTGTCGGGGCCGAAGTACTGACGGCCCATGCCCGTGATGGTGTCGATGTGGTCGGCCATTTTGTCCGCAAAGACATTGTCGAAGACGAGGCCGAAGTTGTCCTCGTCGTTGACGACGGCCGCAGTCCGTACCCTTGGGGATAGCCGCCGTGCGGGCACCGCCCCAGCCAGCCCCGGTTGCGCTCGCTGTCAGGCACCTTGATCGAGCTGCAGCCGTCGAACGACACCGTCCGATACGGGCCGAACCGTACCCCCTGGCGTGGTCGGCTGGGCCAGCGGCCCGGCCAGCATCTCGAACAACGCCCGCACCGGCGCGCTGCCGAGTCTGCGGCGCAGATCACGTGGCGCTTTCGTGCTCGGGCAGACGATCGGCATCCCCGACAGGCCGGCGGTCAACTTGTCCCAGACCAGCCGGTAGCCGACCTCGGGAAACAGACACATCGCCAGGAGGGGGCCCGGTACGAGCCGATGATGCCGCCCCGCCGGAACACCTCGAAGACTCCGTGGTCGACCCGCAGGTGCACGGTGCCGTGCTCGAAGACCACCGGCTCCACGTCAGGCCACCGACCGGTCGGCGAGCCGGGCCACCTCGGTGAAGTAGGCGCGGAACAACGGCTCGTCGCCGGGCGGCACCTGGAACGCGGGCGAGGTCGAGTACCGGAAGACGAGCCGGTCGGTGTTGTAGAGGGCGGCCTGCGGGTCGCGGACGACGCCGAAGTACAGCGTGCCGGGCCGGGTCCGGCTTCTTGTAGTACAACGACGCCCCGAGCCAGCGCAGCGGGACGCGGAACGCGCGCGCGGAGCTGTCCAGGGTCAACGGCTCGAACACTCCTCGGTCCATACGCAGATGAAGGTTCTCGTAGTCGAACGTGAGCGGATCGAGGGGAAGAAGGTAACCACCTGGCCCAGAACCCCTCTTGGGCCTCACCAGAGAACCTCTCCTGGGCCTCAGAGCATCACCGCTCCCGCCACGGCCGTCGCCACGAGCACGACGATCGCCAGGACGTGGAACGTCACTTCCCGCTCCTCCGAGCGGTGTTCGGCCGCACGGTCCAGCGTGAACTCGGCCGGGCCGGCCGGCGTGTAGTGAACCGTGACGTCACGGCCGTACGCGCCGGCGGGGTCCGGCAGGTTGGACGTGCAGTAGGCCGTGACGGCCGTGCCCTCACGGGTGGTGAACGACACGACCGGGGTGATGGTGGTCGAGGTGTACCCGTCGTCGTCGACGCTGACGTCCTTCAGGACCGCGACGACTCGTCCCCGCACGGTGTCCATCGCGGCCAGCTGCTCGATGCGGCGGTTCTTGGCGCGTACTGCCCCGGGCAGAAGAACGGCGCCGGAGACCGCCCACGGCCCGCCGAAGCCGATCAGCGCCCACGGCCACCCCCAGCCGACCGCTGCGAGGACCACCAGCCCGACGTAGACCAGGAAGACCGCGAAACTCGGCCAGCCCAGCCCACGACCGGGCTCCTCCGGTGTGTTGGAGAACCAGTAGGCGTGCGGTCTGCCTCGCGGGTGGCTGACCCCGATCTCCCGGCCCTCCCACGCACAGGTGATGATCGTCTCGCCCCGCTCGCCGTCGTTCGTCACGGTGACCTCCTGCCCGGAGGTCGGGTCGCGGTAGGAGACGACCACCGATATCCCGCCCTTCCGGGACCCGCCGTGCCGGGGCTCCCGCACCCGCTGGATCCGCCCTGTGAGCCGGACCGTCCGCTGCGCCTTGGTCACACCGGTCAGCGACATGCCGTACCCGACCAGCGCCACCACACCCCACACCGCACACCACAGCACCAGAAACTCGTCCCACCCCATGCGCCCTCCTCCTGCCGATCCGGTCAACTGCCGCTGCGCCGCAGCACTTTGCCCTGCCCGTCCGCTTCCAGCGTTCCCGTGCCCCCGTCCCCGGTCACCACGACCCTGAGCGTGAGCGAGCCGGTGACGCCGTCGGCGGTCAGCTGCCAGCTCCGCGGAGAGTCGACGCCGAGGGTTGTCCTGGCCTCCTCGACCAGCGCGGAGACGCGCTCGTAGGGCAGGGAACGCGGGTCGAACCCGGCGGTCTTCACGCCGATGGGGGAGAAGACGACCGTCAGCAAGCGGCCCTGCACGACGACGGTGAGCGCCTGGCGCTTGTCCCCGCCCTGCGTCAACGACTCGACGGCCTTGCGCAGTTCGCCCTCGTCGAGCATCGACTGGCCAGGCCCCAGGGTGACCGTGCCGGTTGCCGACGTCACGGTGGTCGTGGACGACGAGGAGGAGACGGACGGCTTGGGGGCGCCGCTGTCGCCCTCGTGGGAGTCGAACAAGTCGGCACGGAACAGCAGGAGCACGGCGGCCGCGCCGAGCAGCAGGCCGAGGAGAGTGAGGAGGGCGTTGAAACAGCCCCCCGGGGTCTCGCTCTTCATGGCCGGACCGGGCACCGAGTCCACCTGGGCCACGGCCGCCCGCTCCTCCCACTGCGGCGTCGGCCGCTTCACGATCCGCGTCTTCCACGGCCGGTCCGGCGGATACTCCACCACCACGACCCCGCGCGGCCGGTAGTCGGGCAGCTCGACAAGGTTGACGTCCTGCCGTATCTCGACACGGAACGCGGGCGCGTCATCCGGCGCGACCGACAGATCGAACCGCACCGGCACGTCGCTGGTCTCACCCCCGACGGCCTCCAGACTCTCGATCACCGCGAGCGCCGTGCGCGGCACGACGGCCGCCTCCCGGGCGCGGCGCGGCAGGGTGCAGGGGAAGAAGAGCAGACCGTAGGCCGCAGGCAGAACGAGCCCCAGAACAATCAACGACGCCTTCTCGACGACGCACCCGCTGATGAAGGCGGTCAGCGACGCACCGATCACACCACCCGTCAGGAATCCCAGGGCGAGGTTGGCGGGAGTGTTGTATGTGGGCGGCGCGCCCGCAGTGATTGTCATGTGGCCAATTGTGTACATCCTAGACTTCGAGCCAGACCGCGTGATCCGTTGCCAGCACACCGTCCTCGACAGAGGCGCTGCCGAGGAGGACGGAGGAGTGGTCGGGGAGTGGGTACGGGGCGGCGGAGAGGTTGACCACGCAGACGAAGCCGGGGTCGCGGCGGAAGGCAAGGACGCCGGGTGGCGCGTCCAGCCAGGTCATGGTGCCGTCGCCGAGGGCGGGGTGTTCGCGGCGCAGGCGCAGGGCGGTGCGGTACAGCTCCAGAACGGAGGTCTGGTCGCCGGTCTGTGCCTCGACAGTGAGCTCGTTCCAATTGGCGGGCTGGGGCAGCCAGGGTAGGGCGGTGGCGTTGTCGGGGCTGAAGCCGAACGGCGGGTGCTGCCCGGACCAGGGGATGGGCACCCGGCAGCCGTCGCGGCCGGTGTCGGTGTGTCCGGAGCGTTCCCAGATGGGGTCCTGCAGGACGTCCTTGGGCAGGTCTTCGACTTCGGGGAGGCCGAGTTCCTCGCCCTGGTAGATGTAGGCGCCGCCGGGGAGGGCGAGGGTGAGGAGGGCGGCGGCGCGGGCGCGGCGTGTGCCCAGGTCCAGGTCGAGGGGGCCGTCGGGTTCGTAGCGCTCGCCCGCGACCCAGCGTTTGGCGGCGTTTCGGCCGTAGCGGCTGGGGTGGCGCATGACGTCGTGGTTGGAGAGCACCCAGGTGGCGGGTGCGCCGACGGCGCCGAGCATGGCGAGGGAGTCGTCGATGACCGTGCGCAGGTCCTTCGGGTCCCAGCCGGCCATGAGGAAGTCGAAGTTGAAGGCGGTGTGCAGGGCGTCCTTGCGGACGTAGGCGGCGAGGCGCTCCGGGGTGTCCGCCCAGGCTTCGGCGACGAAGCACCGGTCACCCTCGAACTCGTCGGCGACCTTGCGCCAGGTGCGGAAGATGTCGTGGACGTCGTCGCGGTCCCAGTGCGGGTGGCCGGTGTGCTGCCGGGGCTGCTGGCGGTCCGGGTCGGGGCGGGGTTGCAGATCGGGCAGTTCGGGGTCTTTGACGAGGCCGTGGGCGACGTCGATGCGGAAGCCGTCCACGCCCCGGCTGAACCAGAACCGCAGGACGGCTTCGAACTCGGCGTGGACGTCGGGGTGGTTCCAGTTGAGGTCGGGCTGCTCGGGGGCGAACAGGTGTAGGTACCAGTCGCCGTCGGGCAGCCGGGTCCAGGCCGGGCCGCCGAATTCGGAGACCCAGTTGTTGGGCGGCTGGGTGCCGTCGTGGCCGCGGCCGGGCCGGAAGATGTATCGCTCCCGCTCCGGGCTGCCGGGGCCCGAGGCCAGGGCTGCCTGGAACCAGGCGTGCTGGTCGGAGGTGTGGTTCGGGACGATGTCGGGGATGACGCGGATCCCGTGCCGGTGTGCCTCCGCGATGAGCTGCTCGGCCTCGGCCACGGTGCCGAACAGTTCATCGATCGCGCGGTAGTCGGCTACGTCGTAACCGTGGTCGGCCATCGGCGACTTGTACCAGGGGTTGATCCAGATGGCGTCCACGCCGAGCGACTTGAGATACGGCAGGCGGGAGCGGATGCCGACGATGTCGCCGACGCCGTCGCCGTTGCGGTCGGCGAAACTGCGGATGTAGACCTGGTAGATGACGGCGCTGCGCCACCACGGTGGGGTACCGGGAACGGACATGCGGCTGATTGCTCCTTGGACGCGGGGGAGTTGGGCGGCTGCTTCGCCGCGCCGGCGGTCAGTACGGCGACGACGCGGCGCTGGAAGAGCAGCACCATGAACAGTAGGGGGATGGTGACCAGGACCCCTGCCGTCATCTGGCTGCCGGAGGGGGCTCGAACTGGGCGGCGCCGGCGAACGTGGAGATGGCGGCCGGCGCTGTCCGCATGCCGGGCTGGTTCGGCATCGACAGAGCGATGAGAAACCCGTTCCAGGCCGCGGCGAAGGTGATGATCGCGGTGGTGAAGATGCCCGGTGCGGCGAGCGGGATGATCACCTTGCGGAATGTCTCTCGGATGGTCCGGGCGGCTGCAACGGCCGGTCGCTGGGTTGTTCGCCGGGCCTCCGCCGCCGGCAGCCCGCCAGCGTATTGGCGCCGGGCTTGGCCAGTGGTGTCAGGCCGTAGAAGATGCGTGGTGAGCCGTCGAGCGTGAGTGTCACCTGGCCCGGGGCCGATGACAGTTGCCGGCTGCGGCCGATGGCGTCCAGCTGGCGTACGGCGTTGCCGGCCGTGACCGTGAGGAGGGTCTTGGTCGGCCAGGGGTCGACCCAGACCTCGGGGGCGGGGAAGTGCCAGTCGGTGCGCTGGCCGGAGGTGTTCAGCAAGTAGCCGTCGGCCCGGTTCCACAGGACGACCGCCGGGCCGTCGGGTGTGTCGAACCACAGGCCGAAGGTCTGTGGGTCGGGGAAGGTCAGCCAGCCCTGGAAGGTGGCCTGATCGAGTACGCGGGCCGCGGTCGCGTACGCCAGGAGCGACGGCTTCGGGCTGAGATCGCGGTTCATCAGCCCGTAGTGGTATTCGACGTTGTCCGGATCGGCGACCTGCGGCATGCCCAGCACGCTGTCGTGGAACTGGTACCAGCACACGCAGGTGATGCCTTCGGCTTTCGCCAGTGCCAGGCTGAGCAGGACGTTCTCGGCGGCGTGCCGGTAGGTGTCGTGCCACCAGCTGTTCGGCTTGGTCGGCGCGTAGGCCTCGGTCAGCCAGACCTCCTTCTCGCCGTGCTGCGCCATCAGCGTCTTCAGTTGCTTCAGTCCGCCGTAGAAGTTCCAGTACGTGCCTTCGGGGCCGGTGCTCCAGTCGTCGCCCGGAGGTATGTAGTCCGGGGTGAAGTTGCCGCGGCCGGGGTGATAGGCGAACGCGTCGATCAGGTCCCAGCCGCCGGCGGCGATGAAGGTCTCCACCCAGGGTTTGTCCATCCCGGCGAGTCCGTTGTTCATCAGCTTGACGGCGGCGCCGGTCGCAGCCCGTCGGTCGAAGACCGGGCGCAGCGCCTTGTCCAGGTAGGTCTGGGCGGCTGCTCCGGTGTTGAACGGCCGGTTCAGTTCGTTGCCGACCTCGAAGTAGCCGGCTCCGGCCCCTTGCGCCACGGTCAGTTTGTCGGCTGCCCAGGCTGCAGCCTCGGTGTCGGTCGCGTCGAGTGACGGTTGCAGTTCGATGTTGTGGCGGATGCCACGTGCGTCGAACGCTGAGGGCGGCAAGCCCGGGCCGCCGTCGTAGGCGATGCGGACCAGTGCGATGCCGACCCGCTGCCAGAGGTCGAGTACGGCGTCGGCGCTCGGCCGCTGCAGCCACGGGTAGTTGGCGATCCCGAACATGCTGTCCGCGCGGGCCTGGTAGGTGAACGGTGGCAGGGTCGCGAGGTTGGTCCGGGCGAAGGCCTCGTCGTCTGCGGACCGTACGACGACCTCGGCGAGCGCGATGCCGGCGGCCGGCGCGGGCACGGTGAAGGTGTGCTGCCAGGTGCCCGCCGCGGCGATGCTGCCGGTCATGGTGGTGGCGGCCAGTTGCGCGCCGTCGAAGTCGCGCACGGACAGCTGCAGTTCGGCCGGGCGTGCGGTGCCGCCGTTGGCGACCAGGGCGGTGAGCTGCATCGGCTCGCCGGGGACCTGGTAGAGGTTGAAGTCGCGGTCGGTGGTCAGCTCGAGGCCGAGTTCGTGGCCGCGGCCGATGGTGGCTGTGGCCGACGGCCTGGTGTCGGAGAAGAAGAAGTCCGCCCGGCTGGTCCACCCGCCGGCCGGGTCGGCCGTTCCTGGTGCGTGGACCCAGGTCGCGTTCGTCCAGGCCTGGCGTGAGCGGTCCAGCAGGAACAGTCCGTGCCGGCTGCCCCAGGTCGAGGTGTGTGCGACGCCGACGGTTTCCTCGTAGGGGATGCCGCCGCCGGCGTCGCGGACCCATTCGGTGATCGCGATGTAGTCGTCGGGCTCGGTCGGCGCCTGGATCGCCCGGCTGAACAGGAAGCCGTCCGGCACCAGGGTGTCCGCGCCGGTGATCCGCCACTCCAGCCGGGCGTGCTCGGTGGTGACGCTGAACCAGCCGGTGACGGTGGCCGGCCCGGGGGCCGCGTCGAAGGCGTAGTCCATCCGGATCGCCGGTGTTCCGTCCTGCAGGGTGGCCAGTGCGGGGGTGCCGCCGGTCGACAGGTGGATGCCGGTGAGCTGGTCCTTGATCTGGAACTTCGACCCGGCGGTACGGGTGACACCGGCCGCGTCGCGTATGGCGAGCCGGCCGCCGATGCCGGCCAGCAGGCTGATCCCGCCGGCGGCCAGGGTGACATCGCCGTTCGCGGCGTGGGCCGTCACGGGGGTGGGCTCGGCGACCAGTACGACGCCGGCCGCGAGCGCCGCGCCGAGAAGACCGCGACGGCTGAGGTGGGCGCCTTCGGCATGTGGGGTTGTCATCGTCTGCTCCTGTCTGGCCGCGCACCGTTGTGATAATGCCTATCTTCATCGTCGTGACACGGACGGTCTCAACCGGGCAGCCCGTTGGTCAAGGGGTATTGCGCTCTTGTTTCCAGCGGTTTAATGTCGCCGACGTCTGATGAAGTTACGCATTATCACCGGAGGATCGATGCCAACGAAGCCGCGCCGGGTCACCCAGCGCGAAATCGCCGAGATCGCGGGGGTCAGCCAGACCACCGTCTCGGTGGTGCTGAACGACCGTGACGGCACGAACGTGCGTATCCCGGAAGAGACGCGGGCGCGGGTCAAGCGGGCGCTTGAGCAGGCCACCTACGTCGCCGATCCGGCGGCCCGCCGGCTGGCCGGTCTGGACAACCAGATCATCGGCGTCTTCACCTACGAGGAAGCCCTGTCGCCGGAGAGCCTGGATTTCTACGGCCCGCTGCTGAACGGGATCGAACGTGCGGCCGAGGCGATCGGCTGGGACCTGCTGTTCTTCACGTCCTCGCCGGTTGAGAACGGCACCCGCAGTCTGTTCCATCGCAAGACCCGCCTGCGGCTCACCGACGGCTGCATCCTGCTCGGCCAGCAGATGGTCGGGTCCGAGCTGGAACGGCTGGTCGCCGAGCAGTTCCCGTTCGTCGCGGTCGGCCGCAGGGACGAGACGGCCGCGGCCGTGCCGTACGTCGGCATCGACTACGTCACTCCGGCGGACGCCGTGATCGACCTGGCTGCGAACAGCGGACACCGCCAGGCCTTGTATGTGCACCGCGGCCGCGACACCGCCACTGCGCGGGACCGGCGCGGCGCGGTCGAGGCCGCCTCGGCGGCGGGCCGCATGGCGTTCATGCTGGTGGGTGAGGAGCGCGTCGCCGAGCTGCCCCGACTGGCCCGGGCCACGGAGGCCACGCTGATCATCGCCGAGGACGCCTTCCTCACCGAGGATGTCATCCTCTCGCTCGTCGGTGCCGGGGTGGACGTGCCTGGCGAGATCTCGGTCGCCGCGTTCGGTGAGGTCCGCGGTCATCGCACCGACGGACGGGCGCTGACGGGCTTTCGCGTGCCACGCAAACAGGTCGCTGCCGAAGCGCTCGAGCTGCTGCAGCAGCTGGTCAACACCGACCCGCAGGAGTGGGCCGATCTGGACACCCAGCGGCTCCTGGTGGCCGAGGTCGAAGCGGGCGACACCATTGTCGCCCGGTCGGCAGGGCTGTCGTGAACAAGATCGCCACAGAGGTTGCGGTCATAGGCGGCGGTCTCGGATCGGTGGCAGCCGCTCTCGCGCTGCTGCAGCGCGGACACCGGGTGGTGATGACCGAGGAGTATCCGTGGCTGGGTGGCCAGCTGACGTCGCAGGCGGTGCCACCGGATGAGCACATCTGGGTGGAGCAGTTCGGCGTAACCGCCCGCTACCGGAGGCTGCGGGAGAACATCCGTCGCTACTACCGGGACCACTATCCGCTGTCGGCGGCGGCCCGCGGGGACCGTGAGCTCAACCCAGGGCGCGGCCGGGTGAGCCGGCTGTGCCACGAGCCGCGGGTGGCGCTCGCGGTGATCGACGCTCTCCTCGCGCCGTATCGGTCGAGCGGCCGGCTGACCGTCCTGCAGCCCGCGGTTCCGGTCGGGGCCGAGGTCGTGGACGGGGTGGTCCGCACGGTTACGGTCGCGGATCCGCAGACCGGGGCGCAGAGCGTGATCACGGCGGAGTTCGTGTTGGACGGCACCGAGACCGGTGACCTGCTGCCGCTGACCGGCACCGAGTACGTCGTCGGTACCGAGGCGCGGTCCGACACCGGTGAGCCGAGCGCTCCCGACGTCGCCGACCCGGCCAACGTGCAGTCGATCGCGTGGTGTTTCGTCTTCGACCATGCCGCCGGGGATCACACGATCTCCCGGCCCGACGACTACGACGACTGGCGCTCATTCGAGCTGCCCTACTGGGGCGCGCCGATGCTGTCGTTCACCGCGCCCAATCCGCGCACCCTGGTGCCGGAGCAGCGCACCATGATCGTAAATCCGGAGCAGGACGTCTCCGGTGATCCGCGGTTCGACGCCGGCGATCAGGACCTGTGGCAGTTCCGGCGGATTGCCGCCCGGCAGACCTTCACCGACAGCCTGTACGACAGCGACATCGTGCTGGCCAACTGGCCCCAGCTGGACTACGTCGGCGGCTCGATCATCGACACCGTCGAACGATTGCAGCACTTGGCCGCGGCGAAGGCGCAGTCCCGGGCCTACGTCTACTGGCTGCAGACCGAGGCGCCCCGGCCCGACGGTGGCCGCGGGTGGCCGGGACTGCGGCTGCGCGGGGATCTGGTGGGAACCAGCGACGGCTTCGCGCAGGCTCCGTACATCCGGGAATCCCGCCGGATCAAGGCGCTGACCACCGTCCGCGAACAGGACATCTCGATCAAATCCCGCGGGTCCGGCGGGCCGGCCCGGTTCGACGCATCCGTCGGGGTGGGGATGTACCGGATCGACCTGCACCCCTCGACCGGCGGCGACAACTACATCGACGTCGAGTCGGCGCCGTTCGAGATCCCGCTGGGCGCCCTGGTCCCGGTCCGGACCCAGAACCTGATCCCCGCCGCCAAGAACATCGGCACCACCCACATCACCAACGGCGCCTACCGACTCCACCCGGTCGAATGGAACGTCGGTGAGTCCGCGGGCGAGCTCACCGCGTTCTGCCTCGACCGCGGACTGAGCCCGCAGCAGGTCGCCGCCGAACCCGCACTCGTCGATCAGCTTCAACGTCGCCTGGTCGAGGCCGGCGTCGAACTCCACTGGCCCGAGGTCGTCGGCTACTGAGCCGGACAGATCACGTCGAACTGCACTGCCCGAAGTCGCTGGCTACTGAGCCGGACCGGCCAACCAGCACGTCGAAGGGAACCCACCCATGATCAGAACCAGAAAGGCGCTGAGCGCTGTCGCCTTGACGACGGCCCTTGCACTCAGCGCGGCCTGCGCCGGGCCGGCGGCCGACACCCCGGACAAGGCAGCAGAGCTGCGGATGACGGTCTGGACCTCGGACGAAGCTCAGCTGAAGCTACTCGACAGCATCGGCGACGCCTACCGGGCCGACCATCCCGACGTTGCGAAGATCACCTTCGAGAGCCTGCCATTCGCCGACTACAACACGACGCTCACCACGCAGATCGCCGGCGGCAACGCCCCGGATCTCGCCTGGATGGGCGACCTGTCGCGGGATCTCATCGCCTCCGACGCACTCGTCGGTCTGACCGACGAGCTCAAGGCCACCCCGGGCTGGAAGTACGACGACCTGCTCGACAGCGTGACAGCGGAGTTCAGCCGCGACGGCACGCTGTACGCCTACCCGTTCTCCAACTCGCCGTACGCCCTCTACGTGAACACCGACCTGCTCGCCAAAGCCGGACAGAAGATCAATCCGGCCACACTGACCTGGGATCAAGTCGCAGCCGCCGGAGCGGCCGTCCACGCCGAGACCGGCAAGGCCGGCTTCGTCGTCCGCGACTTCGACTACAAGGCGTGGAACATGCTGGCCACACTGTGGACCGGCTGGGGCGCGTCAGCGTGGAGTCCGGACGGCAAGACCTGCACCTTCGCCAGCCCCGAGATGCAGCAGGCCTTCACCTTCCTGCACGACGCGGCGTTCAAGACCCAGGCGATGCCCGGCCCGGGCACCACCGCCGACTTCTTCGCCGGCGATGCCGCCTTCACCATCGCGCAGGTCTCCCGCGCCTCGCTGCTGACCGGCACGTTCGACTTCGGGCTCTACCCGCTGCCCGCGGGCCCCCGCGGGAAGTACTCCGTCCTCGGCCAGGCCGGGGTGGGCGTACTGGCCTCCAGCAAGCATCCGGACCAGGCGGCGGACTTCCTCGCGTACCTGACCAATCCGGAGAACGCCGCCAAGCTGGCCCAGTACTTCCCGCCGCCGCGGAAGTCGTTGCTGACCGGGGACAAGCTCGCCGCGAACAACAAGGTCCTTAACGCCGCCCAGCTGCAGGACGCGGTGGTCGACCAGCTGCCGGACGCCGTCACGCTGCCCAACCACACCAGCCCGGCGGAGATGGCGCAGAAGGGCAAGACAGCGCTTGATGCGATGTGGCGCCCGGATGCCGACATCCCGGACGTCCTGCGCTCGGTCTGCGCCGCGATCGATCCGATTCTGGCCAAGTGACCAGGACACGGGCCGCTGAGCGGGCCATCCCGCAGGCCGCCGGGCAGGCGGCTGCGCCGGCCGCCGCCAAGGCCGCACGCGCATCCGGGCCGACCTTCTGGACGACCCGCCGGCGGGACGTGCTGACCGGCTACCTGTTCATCCTGCCGCAGCTCGTCGGGGTGGCGGTGTTCGTCCTGCTGCCGGTCGGCATGGCGATCTGGTACAGCCTGAACGACTGGAACGTCTTCACCGGCAAGCAGACCTTCGTCGGCGGCGAGAACTACGCGGCCCTGGCCGACGATCCGCAGCTGCCCAAGGTGCTGCTGGCAACGGTGCTCTTCTCCGGCGGGGTGGTGGTCGTCAACATCACGCTCGGGCTCCTGATCGCCGTACTGCTGAACCGCAAGTTCCGCGGTGTCACGGTGTTCCGGATGCTGTTCTTCTCCCCGGTGGTGGTCTCCGTGGTCGCCTGGACCCTGGTCTGGGGCTTCCTGCTGCAGGACAACGGCGGCATCAACGGCCTGCTGGGCACGGTCGGGATCGACGGGCCGAACTGGCTGCAGGAAGGCGACACCGCGATGGTGTCGGTGATCCTCACACAGGTGGTGCGCAGCGTCGGGGTCAACATGGTGCTGTTCCTGGCCGCCTTGCAGGGCGTGCCGCGGGAGTTGTACGAGGCCGCCCGGATCGACGGTGCGAACAGCCGCACGGTCTTCGCCCGGATCACGTTGCCGATGATCTCACCGACGGTGCTGCTGACCGTCATCGTCACAGTGGTCGGGGCGTTGCAGTCCTTCGCCCAGATCGCCGTCCTGACCGGTGGCGGGCCGGAGCTGTCCACCACGGTCCTCGTGTACTACGTGTTCCAGCAGGCCTTCGAGTTCAACGACATCGGCTACGGCTCGACGCTGGCCCTGATGCTGCTGTCCTTCGTCATGCTGCTCACCTTGCTGCAATGGCAGCTGCGTCGTAAGTGGGTGTTCTATGAGGACTGACAGGGTCCGGTCGGTACTGCTGGTGATCGCTCTGGGCGTGCTGGCGATCCCGTTCGTGGTGCCGACGATCTGGATGGTCGCCGCGTCGGTCAAACCACTGGCGGAAATCTTCGACGCCCCGCCGTCGCTGTGGACCGACTCGCCGACACTGTCCGCATACGCCGAGGCATTCAGCTTTCAGCCCTTTGCCCGGCAGTATCTGAACAGTGTCTACATCGCCGCACTGGTCACACTGATCACCCTGTCGGTGTCCAGTCTGGCCGGCTACGCCTTCGCCCGGATCCGGTTTCCCGGGGCGAATGCGCTGTTCCTGGTGGTGCTGACCGGGATGCTGGTGCCGAGCGAAGTGACGATCGTGCCGCTGTTCCAGCTGTTCAAATCGGCCGGCCTGATCAACACGCACTGGCCGCTGATCCTGGTGACCGCACTGGCCGCACCGTGTGTGCTGGCCACGTTCATCATGCGGCAGTTCTTCATCGCTCTCCCGGTCGAGCTGGAGGAGGCTGCCCGCCTCGACGGCCTCGGCCGGCCTGCGATCTGGTGGCGGATCTGTCTGCCGCTGGCCAAACCGGCCCTGTCGGCGGTGGCGATCCTGACGTTCCTCGCCTCTTGGAACCTCTACCTGGAACCCACGGTGTACCTCACGTCACCAGAGCTGTTCACGTTGCCGCAGGCCCTGACCCGCTTCACCGACGCCTACGGCGGCCAGATGTGGAACACTCAACTCGCCGCTGCCACCATGACCGTCGTGCCGATGCTGATCGTCTTCGTCCTGGCCCAGCGCCACTTCGTCGAAGGCCTGTCCCACTCCGGCCTCAAATGAACACCAGTTCGGCGACCGTCGGCAGTCGCCTGCCGCCGTTCTGGCACCGCGCCACGGCCGTCTGATTCTGGCTGGGCAACGCGGGATCGTAGCGATCGTGTTGATCACTGGCGACCGCGACGGGAGAGGGCGGCAAGGTCTCACCGCCTTGTCGCGGACACGGGGTGAGCCGCGGCAGGCGGTACTGCAGCCGCGTCGGACAACAGCGAGCGGCAATGATTGCGGGTTGCCTCGCGGCGGACAGCGGGCCTGCCGTACGTGGGCCCCGGCTCCAGGACACGTCAGGAGTCCCTGGCTCGTGACATGTGTCAGGGGCCGTCCGGAGACGGCCCCTGACACTGTCTTGTGATTGCTCCTTGCTACTTACGCAGTTCGACCGTGAATCCGTGGTCCGTGGAGACGGACCGCGTCTTGATCTCCGTGATCCCGGTCGCCGGGTCCGTGTACCAGCCGGACTCGGCCGAGGCGAGCGCCGTCGCGGAGTTCAGTCGCTGGAGACGGCCGTCGTTCATGACCACCTGCGACGGTGCGTCCTTGCCGTGCACGGTGAACCGGTACGCCCGGGTGGCCGGCTTCCCCTCGTAACTTCCGATGCTCGCACCGACCTTGATGAGGGTGCTCGCCCCTCCGTCGGCGGGTGCCTGCACGCGTACGTGTTGCGTGGCCGAGGCGCCCTCGGTGAACTTCCGGGTCACGCCGTCGTCCTCGTACAGGGTGTACGTGCTCGTGCCCTGCGGGTACAGGTCGTAGTCCAGCTCGCTCCGGTCCCGGGTCCGCCAGGACGTCGTGCCCTTCGGCCACATCGGCACGATGGAGCCGCCCCTGACGAACAGGGGCAGGGTGTCGATGGGGGCGTGGTAGCCGTTGACCGTGGTCGGGCCCTCGTACGTCTTCCCCGTCCAGTAGTCGGTCCAGGTGCCCTTGGGCAGGTAGATGCCGTTACGGGTGTCGGAGTCCTCGTAGACCGGGGCCACCAGGAAGTCGGAGCCCGCCAGGTACTCGTACTTGGCGTTCGCGCCCAGGGTCTCGGGGTCGTCCGGGAACTCCAGCCACAGCGGGCGTACCGAGCCCACGCCGGTCTTCGCGGCCTCGGCGGACAGGGTGTACAGATACGGCAGCAGCCGCTCCCGCAGCTGGAGGTACGTGCGGTTGATGGAGGTGTACGGCTCGCCGTCCACCCACGGCTGCTGGTTGATCTTCTTCTTGGTGGTGAGGTCGGTTGCCCAGCCGTCCATGGTCATCAGGGCCGGGAGGAACGACTTGGCCTGGAGGTCGCGGGCGTACATCTTGGCGTCGTGGCGGTAGATGCTGCCGACGTCACCGGTGTTGTACGCGATGCCGGACATGGTGGCGCCGGCGTACGTCGGGATCTGCCAGCGTACGAAGTCCCAGGACAGGGACTGGTCGCCGCTCCACAGCACGCCGCAGCGCTGCGCACCGGCCCAGGAGACGGGCAGCCAGACGAAGCCGCGGGCGTCACTGTTCTCCTCGATGCCGGACTTGGCCTTGTCGCAGGCGTCGAGCGCCATGCCGTACCCCTGGCCGACCCAGGCGACATCCAGCTTCGCGACCCGCTGGCCCGCCTTCACCTGGTCGGCGAGCTTGTCCAGGCCGTTCTGGGTCCACAGGCCCAGCTGGGCGTTGTGGTCCTGGAGGCCCTTGGCGGTCTCCGGCAGGTTCTCGTAACCGCAGCCGTAGCCGTCGTTGACGAGCATCCAGCCCAGCGGCATCTGGTTCTGCGTGTAGCCGTCGGCGACCTTCAGCGCGTCCAGGGTGTGGCGCTCGCCCTGGTTGGCGTTGTGCAGATAGCAGTCGGCGTCACCGGGTTCGAGGCCGTACACCGGCGGCATGAACGGTTTGCCGACCAGGCCGGTGTACTTGCCGATCACCTCCTTCGCGTCCCCGATGAAGTAGTACGCGTCGAGGCGCCGTTCCTGCTGACCGGTCTGGACCGGGGAGCCGAAGTGGTAGACGCCGGGCGCGAAGGTGTTGCGGTAGACGCCGTAGCCGGCACTGGAGAGGTAGAAGGGCTGGGAGTTGTTGTAACCGCCCTCGTTCCAGTTGGTGTTGTTGGCGACGAACACCGTCTTGTCACGGTGCGAGAAGCTGCCGTTCTGCTCGCCGCCGCCGAAGAACTGCTCGTCGGCGCCGCGCTCCAGGCTCTGCCGCATTCCCCCGGTGGACCAGCGCAGGGGCTTGTCCTCCTGCCAGATACGGGTGCGGTTGTCGGCCTTGTAGAGACCGAAGCGCAGCGGCTTCTTGTAGACGCGGAGTACGGCGTCGGGGGAGCGGATCCCGTAGTAGTCGCCCTTGTCGAAGGTGCTGGTGTGCTTTTGCAGCGTGGGTTGCTTGCGGATGATCGCTGAGCCGGCCGGGTCGGTGAACTCCCCGGAGGGCGTGGCCTGGAGGCGTAGTTGACCGCCGGTCAGGAAGTCGGCCTTCGCCTTGAGTTCTCCGGCCTCGATGGAATAGCTGCCGTTGCTCCCGCCGAAGGAGGTCAGGTTCCCCGAGTCGGTCGTCTCCGGCAGGTACGCCTTGCCGGTGAAGGAGTTGTCGGTGACGTCGTACGGAACGACGATCACGTGGTACGTCCCGTTGGCCCGGGGGATCACCGTGGCCTCGGGGTCGGCCGTGCCCGCGCTGGAGGCGACCTGCTTGCCGACGGAGTCGTAGATGTACATGTCGAAGTCCTCGGCGGGCTTCTGCCACTCGATGGAGATCGGCACCCCACCCTCCGGGTTGTCGTCCCAGTAGCCCTCGGGTGTCGACACGGTGAGGTCGAAGCGGTCGCAGACTTTGTTGTCCGGGTCCTCGGCGGCGGACGGACACTCCTTGGGGCCGCCGACCGTCCCCTTGGGGTAGACGGGGCTCTGCCAGGTGACGCTCTTGTGGGCCCCGTCGAGCACGGCGCTCGCGGGGGTCGCCGCGTGGGCGGGCTCGGCCGGGGCGCCGAGCAGGGCGGCGGCCAGGGCGGCGACGAGCCCCGCCGTGGCCAGGGCGGTCCAGCGGGACCGCTGTGGAAGTCTTCGCACGGGATGCATCCCTTTCGAACCAAGCACTGGATGTTTGCAAATGCTTGAACATGCGCGAGATCGCGCAACTTCTCGCGCGAGGATTCACCCTCATGCAGGTGCATGTCAACGGTTCGGGGGTGGGACGGTCGGCGGCGGTGAAGAAGCGGTACGCAGCGGGAGTTCGCGACCCTCGTGATCAAACAGGCCTCGCTGTCCGCTTCTTGTGGTCACCGAAGTGTCGAGAACGGTTGTGATGGGCGCCTTGACCCCGATCTGTCGTGACGGCCCGTCGGTGTGTGGCGCGCAGGAGGAGGATCCGGTCGGTGCGGCGGGACAGTCGGGCCACGATCTGGGTGGTGCGGCGGGACAGTCGGGCCACGATCCGGTCGGGGCGGCGTGGGGCTGTTCGCTTGGGTGCCGGCCGATTTGAGCTACGGCGACCGTCAGGCGTCCGTCTGGCGAGCTCGGCCCAGCACTCGCGTGGCGCGACGACCTCGGGGAGATGGCGACGCGCTCGACGGAGTTCGGGACTTGCCGACAAGGGAAAGAACTTTTGGTTCCGCGGCTGCATCCGTGGGCCGATGGGACATCCGCCTGGGCCAACGACGCGTACCGCCGTAAGCGGCGCGCCGCCACTTCGCGAGAAGCTTGTCAGTCCCAGCGGACGGCAAAAGGCAAAGACAAAGGCAAGGAGATCTCTCCCTGCCTCTCTTAACGTATAGCGCACTGGGGGGCTTGCGGCAAGACCCGGGTGGTGGCACAAAATCGTCGGCCGAGGCCACAACCTGCGGAAAGGGGGCACGACGTGCGTGTGTTGTCGACGTATGGGGGACGCGGTGACGTCGAATCATTGGTGGGACCGGCAGTGCGGTCGCGAGGGCTCGCGGCGGTGGTGCGGGTGTGCGCGCCGCCCGACTGGGATGAGCGGTCGGCAGACTCGTCCGAGGGAGGGCAGTCAGAGACGACGACGTGCCTGACAAGAGGTTCGACAGAGCTGGAGGCGCCGGTGATTCGATCGGCCAGTGCAGTGCAGCGGGACACGACTGCCTCGGAGGTATCGCGATGATCGAGCAGTACGTGTGGGATCTTCAAGAGGTTGACGAGACGCAGGTCGCGGTTGTCGGCGGCAAGGGCGCGCACCTGGGCGGGCTGTCGCGGATCGAAGGCATCCGGGTGCCGGCCGGCTTCTGCGTGACGACGGACGCCTTCCGGCGGATCATGGCGGAAGCGCCGTCGATCGACGATCGGCTCGATCAGCTGTCGCGCCTGAACCCGGACGACCGGGAGGCGATCCGCACGCTCAGCGCGGAGATCCGCCGGACCATCGAAGGGATCGCCATCCCGGGCGATCTCGTGGAGGCGATCACCCGCGCGCTCGCCCGGCTTGGCGAGCAGGCCGCCTACGCCGTCCGGTCCAGCGCGACGGCAGAGGACCTGCCGACGGCGTCCTTCGCCGGCCAGCAGGACACGTATTTGAACGTCGTGGGGCCGGCGGCGATCCTCCGGCACGTCCGCCGGTGCTGGGCCTCGCTGTTCACCGAGCGGGCCGTGACCTACCGCCGGCGGAGCGGCATCGACCACCGTACGGTCCACATGGCCGTGGTCGTGCAGCAGATGGTCTTCCCGCATGCGGCCGGCATCCTGTTCACGGCCGACCCCGTCACGGGCAACCGGAAGGTCGCCACCGTGGACGCCGGCTTCGGCCTCGGCGAGGCCCTGGTCTCCGGCCTGGTGAACCCGGACGTCTTCAAGGTGCGACACGGCGAAGTCGTCGCCAGGGCGATCGCCGCCAAACAGCGTGCCGTTCACGCCCTGCCGGCCGGCGGTACGCAGGAAGTGGCGATCGACTCGCAGCGGCAGGAGGAGCCGACGCTGACGGATGCGCAGGTCGTGCGGCTCGTGCAGCTCGGGCGGCGGATCGAAGCGCACTTCGGCCGCCCGCAGGACATCGAATGGTGCCTGGTCGATGATGGCTTCCAGATCGTTCAGAGCCGGCCGGTCACGACGCTGTTCCCCATCCCCGAGACCGGGGACCAGGAGAATCACGTCTACGTCTCCGTTGGTCATGGGCAGATGATGACCGACCCCATGAAGCCCCTGGGGCTCTCCATGTGGCAGCTGACGGCCATGGTGCCGATGCACGAGGCCGGCGGGAGGCTGTTCGTCGACGTCACCCGGCGCCTGGCCTCGCCCGCGAGCCGCGCCGGCCTCCTGGACGTCATGGGGAGAGGCGATCCGCTGATCAGGGACGCTCTGGAGACCGTCCTCGACCGCGACGATTTCGTCCCGTCGCTCCCGGACTCGGGTCCCGGCGGGCCGCCGGCCGGCGGTGCGTCCGCCCCGATCGAGACCGATCCGGCCATCGTCACCGAGCTGATCGAGCGCAGCCAGGTGTCCATCGCCGCCCTGGAGCGCGACATCCGGACGAAGACCGGACCGGCGCTGTTCGACTTCCTGCTGGAGGCCTTCGAGGAGCACAAGCGAGTCCTCAGTGATCCGCTGAACCTTCAGGCGATCACGGCGGGGATGGAGGCCACGTGGTGGCTCAACGACAAGCTGCAGGAGTGGCTGGGCGAGAAGAACGCGGCTGACACGCTCACGCTGTCCGCCCCCGACAACGTCACGTCGGAGATGGGACTGGCGCTGCTCGACGTCGCGGACGTGATCCGCCCGCAGTCGGAGGTGGTGGCGTTCCTGCAGGGCGTCGAGGACGAGGGCTTCCTGGACGAGCTTGCGAAGCTCGCGGGCGGGACCGAAGCGCGCGACGCCATGGAGGCCTACCTCGACCGGTACGGCATGCGCTGCGTCGGCGAGATCGACATCACGAGGCCACGTTGGCGCGAGCGCCCCACCACGCTCGTGCCCGTGATCCTCGACAACGTCAGGAACTTCGAGCCGGGCGCCGCCGAGCGGCGCTTCGAGCAAGGGCGGCAGAAGGCGCAGAAGAAGGAACAGGACGTGCTGTCACGCTTGCGGGCCCTGCCGGACGGGGACCAGAAAGCCGACGAGGCCAAGCGGATGATCGACCGGGTCCGAACCTTCATCGGGTACCGGGAGTACCCGAAGTACGGCATCGTCAGCCGCTCCTTCGTCTACAAGCGGGCCCTGCTGGAAGAGGCCGAGCGCCTCGTGCGGGCTGACGTGCTTCCTGAGAAGGAGGACATCTTCTACCTCACGTTCCAGGAACTCCACGACGTCGTGCGCTCGAACCAGGTGGATGGCCAGCTCATCCAGCGGCGCAAGGACGCGTTCCGGTCGTACCACGCGCTCACACCGCCCCGGGTGCTCACATCGGATGGTGAGGCCGTCGCCGGGGCGTACCGGCGCGACGACGTGCCGGCCGGCGCCCTGATCGGCCTCCCGGTGTCCGCCGGGACCATCGAGGGGAGGGCCCGCGTCATCCTTGACATGGCGGAGGCCGATCTCGAAGCGGGCGACATCCTGGTCACGACCTTCACGGACCCCAGCTGGTCGCCGCTGTTCGTCGGAATCGCGGGCCTGGTGACGGAGGTGGGCGGCCTGATGACCCATGGCGCAGTGATTGCCCGGGAGTACGGCTTGCCGGCCGTCGTGGGCGTGGAGCAGGCCACCCGGCTGATCCGGGACGGGCAGCGGATCCGCGTGCACGGAATCGACGGGTACGTCGAGATCCTGCCTTGACCGACCATACCGAGAAGGCCCAGCCGTAGCTGCCGGCATCCGCCGTGCCCGCACCCGCCCCCGGGACGCCCACTGCCGTTCCTGCTGCTCACCGCGTGTGCGGGGGCCGAGCCCACCGCCAAGGTCACGGCCGACCGCATGACCGGGAGTTGGGCCGGCCCACACGGTGAAAATTTCACGTTTGCCGCCGACCGGACATTTACCGCCTCCGGTCTCGACTCGAAGAATCTCGCCCCCGCGATGTGTCCCGGAAAGGCATCCGAAGGGGGCTGGGCTTTCTATGTCGCCGAGGGCGGAAAGAGCACCGAGATCACGGAGAAGGCCGCCAAGTCCGGTTCCTGGACCGGCCTTTCCTTCCACGGTGCGGCCGAGGACTGCCGCATCGACCTCGCCGTGGTGGACAAGGGCAAGGCCCTGTGCGCGACGGACGACCGGGACGCGCCGTGCGGCCTCGATGTGAAGTTCACCAGGAAGCGGTAGCCACCCGAGGCGCGGGGCGGTCTCGCAGACCGGGCCGCGCTGCTGGTCAAGACGGTCGGCGAGGCCTCGGGGAGCGGCTGTGCGGCTTCCCGTTCGCCCACGTCCGCGTCGGTGACTGCGGCCGGACCCGACGTAGCGGACCGCGTCGATCAGCCCAGGGCGTCCGTCAGCGCCGAGCGGGCAGCGGCCGCCGATCCCTGCCACAGCGTGGTGACCGGCTCCCAGACGCGGATCCCCTGGGGCATGCCCACGGTGTTCTTGCTGAAGGTGACCCCGTAGTGAGACGGGTCGCTCGCCACACTCACGCTGCCGACGACATGCCCGACGGTACCCGCAGGGTCCGCGGTGCGGACCGCGGCGTACGCCCGCCCGCCGCGTGCGAGGACGTAGGGGCCGTGGTCGACCGGCGGCACCGTCTGGGCGGAGCCGTCGAGCCCTCTGAAGGTGATCGTCGGGATCCTGTCCACGACGCAGCTCCGCCCACCGTGGTTGGTGACGCTGACGCCCACGACGTTCTGCCCGCCGTCGGGTGCGGCCTTCACCCTGAGGGCCTTTTCCTGACATGTACCGAGCCGGCTGACCTCTGCGGAGTGTGCGGTGCCGATGGTGGCCGAAGCGCCGGTGGCCGCCAGAACCACTGCGGCCGCAGCGGCGGCCGGGACGGTGAGCGCGGAGGCGATGGTGGGGCACAGACGCACGGTGTCTCTCCCGGATGCTCGACGGCCGGTGATCGCGGCAGCGTGGCCGGTGTGTCCCCGCGAAGGGCCGGTGCGGACGGACCAGATCAGTATCTGCCGTCCTGTTGCGACCTGCCCGCTGTGACGGCCAGGGGGTGTCCAGCGGATCACGGCCGGGGCCGCGACGCCCGGCGCGGCACCTCGCGGCGTTGCCGAAACGCCCGGACAGCTCCGCTGTCAGGACGCTCCGACGCCCTGCGACGCACCGCACCGGACGCCGCGCCCTGTCCGACCCCGATCCGCCGGACACCCCCCTGGCGCGCCGCGGCCCATGACCCCCAACCGGCCGGTGCGCGGCTACCCGCCGTCGGCGGCGGGGCCGTCCGCCGTGCGGCGGCGCGCGCACCTGGTGTCGGCCCTCCTCGGCCCGACAGGAAGCCGGTCGCGTACGGCGCACGGGCCCGCAACCCGGTCACACTCCGTGCGGGGGCCTCGTCAGTGGGTGAACCGCGGCAGCCACTTGGCCTGGTAGTCGGGGTGGCCGGCATCCTCCGCCGCCATCTGCCGGACGACGAATCCGAGCCCGACCGCGCGGCCCGAGGGGAAGTCGTGGTGCGGGCGGTCGGTGTCCAGGGCGGCGACCTCCTCGTACTCGTCCAGGAGAACCCTGCTCGTTTCGATGCGGCGGAGCGTGCGTGCGGGATCCTGCAGGGCGATGTGGTCGTCGTAGCCATGCGTCCGCAGGCTGAACGCGATGGCGCCGGTCCGGTCGTGGACCTCGCCCGGCACCTCGGCCGGGCACCGCCAGCTCTCGCCGCCGGCTGCTCGCGCGACTTGTTCCTCCTCGGCCAGGCGGGCCCGGACAAAGGCCACGATCTCGGAGTTGTCGGTCATCGGGTTCCGCATCCTCCACCGTCGGGTAGGGCCCCGCACCGGCAAGATCACTCGCCGCTCCGGGGCCGCGCTGTTCGTTCAGCACGAGGATGCCGTACGGCGGAAGGCGAGAGCACATCGTGCCCGCGCGTGTTCCGCCATACGGACACGCTCCCCGCCGAGTTACCGCGCCCGCACGGTGGCCAGCACCTGCCGGTCGGGCTGCAGGGTCAGCGTCGGCACGGGGTTGACGTCACCCGGGTCCACGTCCAGTTCGAACCGGCGCGCGAGCACCGCCAGGATCAGCACCGCCTCGACCATCGCGAACCGCGTACCGAGGCAGACCCGGGGTCCGCCGCCGAACGGGAACCAGGCGTACTCCGCGATGTCGTCGCCGTTGTCGGCGTCCCAGCGCTCCGGGCGGAACGCCTCGGGCTCCGGGAACCACCGCTCGTCGCGGTGCGTCGCCCACTGGCTGGTCCACACCCTCGTCCCCTTCGGCATGTCCACACCGCCGATCCGCGCCCCGTCCTTGGCGACTCCGGTCACCAGCCAGATCGTCGGGTACAGCCGCAGCGTCTCCTTGACCACTGCCTGGGTGTACGTCAGCCGCGCGTAGTCGTCGAACTCCGGCTCCCGGTCGCCGAGGACACGGTCCAGTTCCTCGGTGAGCGCCGCGCGCGTTCGAGGATTGCGCGACAGCAGGTACCACGCCCACACCAGCGTGGAACTGGTCGTCTCGTGCCCGCCGATGTACAGGGTGACGGTCTCGTCGCGGATCTCCTCGTCCGTGAGGTGCGCGCCGGTCTCGTCCACCGCGGTCAGCAGCCGGCTCAGCAGGTCGGGACGCTCGCCGTCGCCGTCGCGGTGCCGGGCCACGACGCGGCCCACCTCGGCGCCGATGACCGCGGCGGCCTTCTTGATCCGGGCGCGGCCGGGCGTCGGCACCCAGTCGGGGAGCAGGGCACCGATGCCGCTGAACTCCTTGCCGATCTCCTGCTGGGCGACATCCATCGCCCGGCCCATCGTCTCGGTGTCCGCCGGGGTGTCCACCCCGAAGATGGTGCGGACCGCGATCTTCTGCGTCAGCGCGGCCATCTCCCGCTTGATGTCGATGCGTTCACCACCGGACCAGGTGTCCGCGAGCTCCACCGTGCTGCCCGCCATCGTCGCCGCGTACGACCGCACCTGCTTCGGCCGTACCGAGGGCTGGACCAGCGACCGCTTCCGCCGCCAGTCCGGACCACGCGCGACCACCACGCCGTTGCCCATCACGGTACGGAACGCGATGCCCAGCGCCGGCTGGTCGAAGGTGCGTTCCGTCTCGGTGAGCAGCTCGCCTATGCACTCCGGATCGGCTATGAACACACAGGGGTTGGGGCCGTAGCGCCACCGCACCATGTCCCCGTACCCGCGCAGCCGCTCGAAGAACTCCAGCGGGTTCTTCCCGAACTGCGGCAGATTCCCGAGGAACGGCAGCCCCTTCGGGCCCGGTACGGTCACGTGGCCGCGCCGCTCGGCATCGGCGGCCGGGCCGGTCTCCGTGGACATGAAAGGTCTCCGCTCGCTGGTGGCGCGCACCGGCATCCGGTACGCGGCGACATGGCTGGACTCCGGAGTGCCGGCAGGGTCGGTGAACCTCATCGGCCTTGCGGAGTACGTGAGTTGTCGAGGGTATCCGGGTCTCGTCACGGGAGTGTGGTCGGCAGGGCGGTACCGCGGACCGGGATCCCGCGTGCTGTCCCGTCCGCACGGGCCGGGAGATGGGGGCGACCGTCCGGACGCCGACGTGCACCGGACGGCTCGGCCACGGGAAACGCCGCGGCGCCTTCGCCCCATCGGTGTGGGGCGAAGGCGCCGTGCATGAGGGCCGGTTCGCGGCCGGGGCGGGTCAGGCGCCCGGCGGGACCCGGGACGGGCGGCCGTTGCCGCGGGTGAGGGAGTAGCCGAACACGGCCGCGAGCGCACCGAGTACGCCGCCGCCGACGGTCCAGATCCAGCGGTCCGTCCACCAGCCTGAGGCCCAGCCGTCGTCCGGCTCACTGCCGAGCGGGACCCGGGTCGTGGAGCCGCCGTCCGACGAGGTGTCGTCCGCCGTCTGCTGCACCGAGGACGCGCCGGGCACCAGCGGCTCGCTCAGCGTGCCGTCGACGTCATGGGCGCCGCCCTTGTCGGCCGCCGTCACCTCGACGGCGGTCTGCACCGGCTGACCGAGGTCGGCCGACGGGAGGTCGACGACCGTCAGGCGCACGTAGTAGCTGCCCGGCAGTGGGTCGTTCGCCCACGGCTCGGACCAGGCGCGGACGGTGCGCAGGACGCAGGAGAGTTCGACGGCCGACGCGTCGGCGGCCGCCTTCCTGGTCTGGTGGCCGTACATGCAGGCCTGTCGGCGCCGCAGCCCGTCGTACACATCGACCTGCCAGGTCGAGGCGCCGTGCCGGGTGTCGGTCTTGGGCAGGGTGACCGTCGCCTTGACGGTGGCGCGCTGTCCCGCGTCTGCCGGGAACACCCAGTACAGGTAGTCACCCGTGGACGCCCCGGCGGTGGCGTGCTGGTTCTGCTGGATCGCCGTCGCGGTACGGAAGGTGGTGCCCGCCTCGGTGGGTCCCGAACCGCCGTCGGAGGCGCTCGGGCTCGGGCTCGCCGACGGGTCGTCGGCCGTGGCCGACCCCGCAGACGTCAGCAGGGCCACTCCGGCCAGCAGGGCACCCGCGAGTACCCGTCGTGTACGTACCATCAGTTGGTCCTCCATACGGCGACGCGCCAGCGCGAGATCCAGCCGAAGAGCAGACCCGCGATCAGTCCGGTCAGGACGAGTACGCCCAGGAGCCACCAGCCGCGGCCGAGACCGAAGGCGGCGGCATCGGCCGCGTCGTCCGGCGCGTCCACCACGTCGACGGTCAACTCGACCGGCATGCCCGGTGAGGTCTTCACCGATGCCGGGGCCGAGAAGGAGTTGCTGAGCTGCAGACAGACGGTCTCCGCGACCGGCTCGTCCCCGCTGTCCGTGCTGTCCTGCTCGGGCTTGGGGTAGCGGAGCCCGGACGAGATCGCGTCGGTGCGACCGGTGCCGGACTCCGAGCCCCTGACGATCTCGCGGCCGTGCACGGTCACCGCGCGCAGCAGCACGCCGTAGTCGTTGTTGACGGCGCGGTCCGCGGACACGCTCACCGAGGCGCGCAGTTCCTGGCCGGGCAGTACATCCACCCGGTACCAGCGGTGCTCGCCGAACTTCTCACGGTCGGTGTAGAGACCCGCCTTGAGCTGAGGCGCGGCGGAGCAGCTGTCCGCGCCCTCGGTGGCCACGGGGGTGACGACGGGCTCGGCCGCCCGGTCCACCAGCTGCTTGACGCGGCCGGAGAGTTCATCGGTGTGCTGCACGGCGGTGTAGGTGCCGCCGGTCGCCTCGGCGATACAGGTCAGCTGCTCGCGGATCTTGGCGTTCGGCACCAGGCCCAGCGTGTCGATGACGAGGTGGATGCCGCGGGCGGCGATGTCGCGCGCCACCTCGCACGGGTCGAGCGGGCCGCAGGTGTCCTCGCCGTCGCTGATCAGCACGATCCGGCGGGTGGAGTCGCCGCCTTCGAGATCGTCGGCGGCGCCCAGCAGGGCGGGCCCGATCGGAGTCCAGCCGGTGGGGGCCAGCGTCGCGACCGCGGTCTTCGCTTCCACCCGGTCGAGCGGGCCGACCGGGTAGAGCTGCTTGGTGTCCTTGCAGCCGACCTTCCGGTCGTCGCCCGGGTAGTCGGCGCCGAGGGTCCGGATGCCGAGCTGCACCTGCTCCGGCACCGCGTCCAGGACCTCGTTGAACGCCTGCTTCGCCGCGGCCATCCGGGACTGGCCGTCGATGTCACGGGTCCGCATGGAACCGCTGACGTCGAGCACCAGCTCGACCTTGGGGGAGGCTTTGGTGGGGGTTTCATCGGCGGCGGCGGGGAGGGCCGTGCCGAGCCCGGCGGTCAGGGTGGCGAGCAGAATGCCCACCCCGACCGTCAGCCTTCTTCTTATGATCATCGCCGGATACTAGTGAAGATCACATGCCACCCCCAAACCGGTCCGGGGGCTGCCGGGATGCCGTTGTCCCGGGCCGGTGGGGGCGAGTGACAGTCAGTCAGCGGTGGTTGCAGGATGTGGCGACGGGATGGCTACCGGTCCCCGCCGAGCAGGGGGCCGGCGACCCGCTCCAGCACCGAGTCGACCCGGTTCCAGGTGTCCATGTCCCGTTCCATGGGCGGCAGTTCGGTGTCCGCCTCGGATCCCCCGCCGGCATTCCAGCCGGTGACGATCGCGACGGGGTCCTCGCCGCAGGCCGCCGCCGCGGCGAGCGCGGCAGCTCCCAGGGCCACCAGTTCGCCGCTGCCGGGCACGATCACGGGCCGCCCCGAGAGCCGTCGTACCGTCTCGACCCAGGTGCGCCCCTGCGCGCCGCCGCCGATCAGGTGCAGCGGGCGGGCGGCGACCTCGGGGTCGGCCGGGTCGAGCCCGCAGGCCCGGAGCAGCTCGTCCAGGGCGCGCAGCACGGTGACGACCGCGCCCTCGTAGGCGGCGCCGAGGAGTTGCTGGGGGGTGGTGTCGTGCCGGAGGCCGGTGAGCAGACCGGAGGCGGTGGGCAGATCGGGGGTCCGCTCGCCGTCGAGATAGGGGAGGAGCACCGCCTCGCCACCGGGCGCCGCGTCGTTGCGGTCCAGGCCGAGCAGGGCGGCGACCTTGTCCACGGCGAGCGTGCAGTTGAGCGTGCAGGCCAGCGGGAGGTACGTACCGTCGGCCGCGGCGAATCCGGAGAGCGCCGCCGACGCGGGCCGGGTCCGGGAGGCGGCGAAGACCGTACCCGAGGTGCCGAGGCTGAGAACGGGGTGGTCCAGCAGTCCTGCGCCGCCGAGGCCGAGGCCGACGGCGGCGCTCATGTTGTCGCCCGTGCCCGCCGCCACGGCGATCCCGGCCGGCAGGCCGAGCGCCCGCGCCGCCTCCTCGGTCAGGGAACCGGCGCGGGACGCACCCGTCTCGGCCACCTCGGGCAGCGACGCGGCGTCCAGGCCGAGCAGTTCGAGCAGCTCGGGGTCGTACGTGCCGGTGGCGGTGGAGTACCAACAGGTGCCCGACGCGTCGCCGGGGTCGGTGACGGCCGCACCAGTCAGCCGTTCGGTGAGGAAGTCGTGGGGGAGACGGATCGCGGCGGTCGCGGCGGCGGTCTCCGGCTCGTTCTCACGCAGCCACTGCCACTTCGACGCGGTCATCGCGGCCACCGGAACCGACCCGGTGCGGGCTGTCCAGGCGTCCGCGCCGCCCAGCGCGGCGGTGAGGGCGGCGGCCTGCGGGGCGGAGCGGGTGTCGTTCCACAACAGGGCCGGGCGCAGCGGGCGGCCGTCACGGTCGAGGACGACCAGGCCGTGCTGCTGACCGGCGACCGCGATGCCGGTGACGGCCGCGGCGGGCACGCCGGACTCCTTCAGTCCGGCGGCGACGGCGGTGCGCAGCGCCTGCCACCACACCTCGGGGTCGGTCTCGCGGGCCCCCGCCTCACCCCTGACGACATGCGGGGCACGTCCGACGGCGAGCAGCCGGCCGGTTGCGGCGTCGACGAAGGCGGCCTTGGTGGACTGGGTGGAGCTGTCCACGCCGATGACGACGGTACGCGGCGGCATGGGGTTACCTCATTCTCGCGGTGCAGGGGGCCACGGAGGGCCGGAGGGCTGGGGCGATCTATTTGATCGTACGGAAAACAAATTACGCGATCGGTCCCGTTCGGAACAGGGGTCGTCCCTGATTCCCGGTGGTGGGGGGTTTACGTCTCCGCGGGGCACCGTGCATGATTAGTCATGACACTGAACAAATAGGGGCTCGGCGGCCTCCACCGGCCGCGGACCCGACGGCACCGAAGGTGGTCAGACCATGACGGAACGCTTCAAGCCCACCCCGGGGGACAAGTTCACCTTCGGCCTGTGGACCGTGGGCTGGCAGGGGCGCGACCCGTTCGGCGACGCGACCCGCGCGGCGATCGACCCCGTCGAGACCGTGCAGCGCCTCGCCGAACTGGGTGCGTACGGGGTGACCTTCCACGACGACGACCTGATCCCGTTCGGCTCGTCGGACACCGAGCGCGAGAGCATCGTGAAGCGGTTCCGGCAGACGCTGGACGCGGCCGGGCTCGTCGTGCCCATGGCGACGACGAACCTCTTCACCCACCCCGTCTTCAAGGACGGTGGGTTCACCGCCAACGACCGGGACGTGCGCCGGTACGCGCTGCGCAAGACCCTCCGCAACATCGACCTCGCCGTCGAGCTCGGCGCCACCACCTATGTGGCGTGGGGCGGCCGCGAGGGCGCCGAGTCGGGCGGAGCGAAGGACATCCGGGTCGCCCTCGACCGGATGAAGGAGGCCTTCGACCTGCTCGGTGACTACGTCGTCGAGCAGGGCTACGACCTGAAGTTCGCCATCGAGCCCAAGCCGAACGAGCCGCGTGGCGACATCCTGCTGCCGACCATCGGCCACGCCCTCGCCTTCATCGAGCGCCTGGAGCGCCCGGAACTCGTCGGCGTCAACCCGGAGACCGGCCACGAGCAGATGGCCGGGCTGAACTTCCCGCACGGCATCGCGCAGGCCATCTGGGCGGGCAAGCTCTTCCACATCGACCTCAACGGCCAGTCCGGCATCAAGTACGACCAGGACCTGCGCTTCGGCGCCGGTGACCTGCGCCAGGCGTTCTGGCTCGTCGACCTGCTGGAGACCGCCGGTTACGAGGGCCCGCGCCACTTCGACTTCAAGCCGCCGCGGACCGAGGACGACGACGGTGTCTGGGCGTCGGCCGCGGGCTGCATGCGCAACTACCTCATCCTCAAGGAGCGCGCCGCCGCCTTCCGCGCCGACCCGGCGGTCCAGGAGGCGCTGCGCGCGTCCCGGCTCGACGAGCTGGCCCGGCCGACGGCCGAGGACGGCTTGGCGGGGGTGCTGGCCGACCGCTCGGCGTTCGAGGACTTCGACGTGAACGCGGCGGCCGAGCGCGGCATGGCGTTCGAGGTGCTGGACCAGCTGGCGATGGACCACCTGCTCGGGGTCCGCTGACAGCGCGGCCGGACGGTGCGGGGCCGTACCTGGGTCAGGCAGGTCCGCCCCCGCCCCCGCCCTCGCATTCGAATCCGGGTCGTACCTGTGTCAGGCAGGTGCGGCCCGGCCCCCGTTTCAGCCGGCAACCCGGGCCGCGTACGCCACCGGGTCGGCCAGTACGTCCTGCATCACCAGCGCCGCCGCACCCCGCGCCGCGTCGCCCGCGACCGACGAGGCGCGCAGCCGGCCGCCGCGCGGGGACCACAGCCCGGACACCACCCGGCCCGTCAGCTCCTCGTCGACGGGCGGCGACAGCCACGGCATCAGGCCCCGGTATATCCCGCCGAGCACCACCGCGTCCGGGTCGAGCAGATTCACCGCCCCGGACAGCACCCGCCCCAGCATCCGGCCCGCCTCCACCACCGCGGCGACGGCCCGCTCGTCCCCGGCCCGGGTGCGCCGCTCCAGCTCGGCCACCCCGATGCCGCTGCCGGTCTCGTCGATCCCGGCCGCCCGCAGCAGCGCCGCCTGTCCCGCGTACTGCTCCAGACAGCCGCGCGAACCGCACCGGCACTCCGGCCCGTCCGCGTCCACCATCACATGCCCGATCTCGCCGGCGAACCCGTGTGCACCGCGCAGCAGTTCACCGTCGATGACCAGGGCGCCACCGACGCCGATCTCGCCGGTCAGATACAGAAAGCTGCGGATCTCGTCGAGCCCGCCGAACCAGAGCTCGGCCAGCGCCGCCAGATTGGCCTCGTTCTCCGAACTCACCGGCAGTTCCGGGCGGCCGGGGCGCAGTGCGGCGAGCGACGCGGCGAAGAGTGCCTCCGCCGGGACCTGGTTCCAGCCCAGGTTGGGCGCCTGGCGCACCGCGCCGCCGGACACCAGTCCGGGCAGCGCCAGGGCCACCCCGACCGGGAACAGCTCCTGTTCGGCCGCCGAATCCAGGGTGCGGGCCGCGATCCGGGCCGCCCGTGCCAGCACCTCGGCGGGTGGAGCGCCCCGGTTGTCGAGGTGTTCCGTCAGCCGGACCCGGCCGGTGCCGGCCAGGTCCACGACACAGACCGAGACGTAGTCGATGTTGACCTCGACGCCGAGCCCGGCGGGGCCGGTGCGCGCCACCTTGAGCGCGGTGCCGGGGCGCCCGGCCTGCCCGCTGAACGTCTTGCCGGACTCGGTGAGGAACCCGCTGTCGAGCAGCTGCTCGACCAGCGAGGACACGGCGGCACGGGTCAGCCCCACGCGTGCGGCCACCCCGGCCCTGGTCGCCTCGCGCTCGCCCTCGTCACGGACGGCCCGCAGCACCAGGCTGAGGTTGCTCCGTCGCACGGTGTCCTTGTCGGCCTTGGGCCCCAGCGTCGTGAGGTTGTTCTTCATATCGCTGCCGAGCCTATGCGATCCCGCACGTCAGTACGGTCCGGAGCGGGCGCCGGTTCCCCTCGCGGCGGGCGCCGGAACCGTCGTGTCCCGTCGCGCTGTCGGGGTGCTCGAGGCGCGGGCCGCGACCCGGTGGCGACCCGGGCGTGGGCGCCGACGTGCCGTTCGCCGCCGTGCCGCGGCTACGAATTCACGCTCGGCCTCAGCCTCGCCGACGGAACGACGCCGACCCCTGCGTGGGTACAGGTGGTCGTCGTCCGACGGACCGCATCGGCAGCGCGCGGTGGTCCCGTACGTACCTACGGGACCACCACGCCCCGGCCCGCCGACTTCATGCCGTGGCGCCGCGCTCCTTCAGCATGTCGGCCATCAGCCTGATCTCCGACTGCTGGCCCAGGACCATGCCGGCAGCCAGATTCCTGATCTCGTCCGTGCCCGCCGCGTCGGCCGCCGCCTGCGCCATCTCCGCACCGGCCCGGTGGTGCACGGTCATCAGCCGGAGAAACCGCACCTCGGCGTCCTTGCCCTTCGCCGCCCGCAGCGCGTCCAGCTCGGTGTCGGTCGCCATGTCCGGCATCAGTGAACCGTCGCCCCGGGAGGCGACCGTGTGGCCCATCCATTCCATCGGCGGGCGGCCGGAGCTCTTGGCGCGGCCCCACATGTCCAGCCAGCCGAGCATCATGCCGCGCTGATTGGCCTGCGTGTTGATGATGTCGTACGCGAGCCGCCGCACGTCCTCGTCGGACGTCCGGTCCCGGACGATGAACGACATCTCGACCGCCTGCTGATGGTGGATCGACATGTCACGCGCGAACCCCACATCGACCGATGTCTCCGCGGGCACGGCCGACCGGGCCGCTCCCTGTGGGGGTGCCTCCTGCCGGGCGGACGACGGCCGTACGAGCATGAGTGCCACCAGCCCCAGGGCCAGCAACAGCACCGCGGCGCCCGCCAGCACCATCGGCCGCGGCGCGCGGACCGAGGACGTCACTTGGCGATCCCGCCGGTGCAGGCGGCGCCAGGCTCCGGTGTCTGCGGACCCTGGACGTACCTGGTGAAGAACTGCGCCACGCGCGCGTCGGTCGCGCTCTTCACCGTGACCTGCTTGCCCCAGGCGCTGAGGATGAGCGGGGCGTCCTGGTCCTTCACGGGGCTCATGAGCGAGTACGGGGTCTTGGCGACGCGGTCCGTGAGCTTCTTGATGTCGGCGGGCTGCGCCTTGTCGTTGTACGTGACCCAGACGGCGCCGTGCTCCAGCGAGTGGACGGCGTTCTCGTTCGGGATCGCTTCGGTGTAGACGTCGGAGTCGCAGTTCATCCAGGCCGGGTTGTGGTCGCCGCCGACCGGCGGGTTCATCGGGTAGTCGACCGGCTTCTCGACATGGTTCTGGGTGAGCTTGTCCCAGCTCCGCTCGCCCTGGACGGGGGAGGACTTGGCCTTCTCCTCGGCCCGGTCCTGCTTGTCGGCCGCGGACATCAGATAGCCGCCGCCCGCGACGAGTGCGGCGACGACGGCGACGGAGGCGGAGATGGTGATGATGCGGTTCCTGCGCTCGCGGGCCCGCTCCTTGCGGCGGGCCTCATCGAGCTTGGCGCGGCGTGCGGCGGCAGGGGTGTTCTGCTTCTTGGCGGAAGCCATGGAGAGTCCTCGGGTCGACATGATGTACGGAAAGAGGGCAGGGCGGGAGAACGGGCCCTGCTTCTAGATCCGTTGAACCTGAAGACGGAGATGGTCGACGGCGCCCACGGCGTCGTTGGAGGGGCCGCGGATACCGGCGGCGCCGACGAGCCGGCCGACCGGAGCGGTGACCGCCGGGCCGGGGAGCGCGACAGGTGCGGCCTGGGCGGGCAGCACGACGGGTGTCGCGTGCTCCGAGACACCGTGGCAGGAGCTGCTGACGCCCCGGTCGTCCCGTGCGACGGCCACGACGATCCGCGTGGCAGAGGCCGGGGGCGGAGTCAGGGCAGGCGTCGCGGCCGCGGTTCGGACTGCGGCGTGGTGTGCGGCCGCGCCCGTCTCGGCGAGCGAACAGCACGAGACCATGGCCAGCAGGATGAGCAGCCAACCGAGAACGGCCGACGCGCGGGCGCCGTCCCGTCGTCGGTCGGTCCGTTCACTGAGCCTGATCATTCCTGACATCGTACGCGGTGTGTGAAGTTTCAACGAGTGTGGGGATGCTATTGATGTGACGAACGGGGCTTGCCCGGTCGGATCGGCGGGATAGTGTGCCCCGGTGACAACGCACTCGAACGTATCTGCGGGCTGGTATCCGGATCCGCACGGCGCGCCCCAGTTGCTGCGCTACTGGGACGGTTCCCAGTGGACCGAGCACACGAACCCGGCGGGCGGACAGCAGCCCCAGGCTTCCGCTCGGCCCCAGGCGCCCGCGCAGGCCCCCGCTCAGGTCCAGGTGCCCCACCAGCAGGCGGCCCCCCAGCACCAGCAGGCCGTCCCTCAGCAGCAGGGCGCGGCTCCCGGCGGCGCCACGCTCTTCAATCAGCAGGTCCTGGTCGTGAACCAGAAGGCCAAGCTGATCGAGGTGACGAACGAGTACCGCGTCTTCGATCAGCAGGGCAACACGATCGGCTCGGTCATCCAGGTCGGCCAGAGCGCGCTGCGCAAGGTGCTGCGGTTCGTCTCCAGCATCGATCAGTATCTGACCCACAGGCTGGAGATCCGTGACGCGTACGGGCAGCCGCAGCTGCTGCTGACCCGGCCGGCGAAGTTCATCAAGTCCCGGGTCATCGTGCGGCGCCCGGACGGGCAGCCGGTCGGCGAGATCGTGCAGCAGAACGCCATAGGCAAGATCAACTTCGCCATCATGGTGGACGGTCAGCAGGTCGGTGCCATCAAGGCGGAGAACTGGCGCGCCTGGAACTTCGCGATCGTCGACCACAACGACGCAGAGATCGCCAGGATCACCAAGACCTGGGAAGGCCTCGCGAAGACGATGTTCACGACGGCGGACAACTACGTGCTGCAGATCCACTACCAGCTGCCCGAACCGCTGCTCAGCCTCGTCGTGGCGACGGCCCTGACCGTGGACACGGCCCTGAAGCAGGACGCCCGCGGCCTCGGCTGACGGGTTCCTGCCGCACGCAGCAGCCTGCGCCCCCGTACGTTCGCGTACGGGGGCGCAGGCGTGTACACATGCCGTCGGACGGCGCTGCCCCACGTCGATCTCCCGGTGGGAGGGTGCCGGGCGGGCCGCTCGTTGGGCGGCCGGGTCGAAGACACTGTCCTCGACCTGGCCGCCCAGGTCACAGCCCTGGTTGATCGGCGAGCCTGAGATGACGGCGAGGCGGCGAAGACGTGGAAGACCAGCCGCCCGCCGGGGGTGGTGGTGTCGAGTGGATCGAGCAGTGAGGTGCAGTCGATGTCGCACCTGCGCAGGCCGGAGACGATGGTGATGGGGGCCTGGACGGAGCGCCCGAGCCGGTTGAGGGAGGGGACGACGAGGATGTCGCCTTCGCGGAGGTGGACGCCTTCGAAGCCATCGCGAAGATCACCACTTGTCTTGGACACAGCCCGCGCGGACGTCGCGCTAGTGCCGTGACCGGCAATGTTTGCCCGGAAGGAGCGTCGTCCGGTGCGTGCGATCGCAAGGCGGCCGGAAGTCCTTGTAGCGGAGCTACCAGGGCTTTTGGCCAACGCGGCGAGCGTGCGTGCTGGGCGGCGCGACGGGGCAAAGCTTGCCGGGAGGGGCACTAGACGCGGAAGATGTGCACCACATGAGGGGTGTCCGCCAGGGTGTGCGGGGCCAGGGCGTGGTATGCCCAGACGTGGACCCAGGCGTTGCCCGTGCGCAGGGTGAGCACCGCCTTCATCATGCCTGGGGCGAAATAGGTGAGAAGCAGGAAGGCCCCCGACAGCAGCGCGTCTTCGAGCGAGCCGAACCGCGTCCAGGCGTCCCACAGGTGGAAGGCGGCGTAGGCGAGGCCGCCCGCGACCACGGTGGCGGCGGTCGAGCCGGTGAGCTTGAGCACGCGGGGGAGCAGGATCGCGTAGATGAAGATCATGGCGGGGAGCACCGCGCCGGCGAGGTAGAGCGTGAAGGTGAGTGGCAGGCCCACGAGCAGTCGGCGGCCGCCCAGTTCGAGGGTCTCGGGTTCGAGTACCAGGTACTGCACCACCGACTCGACGACCAGCACGACGGCGATCAGGACGGTGTCGGCCCTGCGGTCGGCTGAGCGCAGGAAGAGCTGTTCGGCGGTATAGCGACGGCGGAAGTAGAGCAGAGGTAGGAGGGCGTACACGATCACGTTGTAGAGCGCCCAGGTGACGGCCTCGGTCGGGGTGACGTGTTCAAGGGTGCCGTAGAGCGTGCCGGCGAGGTGAAAGCCGAAGGGGTGCCAGCCGAGAGAGCGGGCGAGGACGTATCCGAAGGCGAGTCCGGCTGCTCCGTAGGCCAGCAGCAGGAGGGTTTCGCGCAGCGCCTGGGCGTGCTCGGGAGTTCGGGCGGCGAGGTCGGGCCGGGGCCGTCGGCGAGTGAGCAGACCGACGAGGGCGATCAGCAGCAGAACCTCGACGAGACCGGCGTTGGCTTCCAGGAGGTGGTCCGCGGTCTTCTGCCCGGTGCTGGATGCCCAGGTGAAGGGCAGTCGGTCTCCTGCGACGGCGACGACGAGCGCGTTGACGGCCAGCCAGCCGAGGGCGGCTGCCCATAGGGCCCGTGAGCGCAGCAAGGGCTTGCGGTGGGCCGAGTCGGATTCAGGGGTGGTGGTGGGGCGGGTGAGCTGCATGGGAGCCTCCGCGATTTATTTAGCACGACCGTGCCATGAAGCGTCCGGGTCAAATGTAGCACGACTGTGCTATAAAAGGTCCATGCCTAAGGTGGTCGATCCTCGGATCCGTCGCAGAGAGCTGGCTGAAGCGGTATGGCGGGTGGTCCGGCGCGACGGCCTGGAGCACGCCTCGGTCCGCAACGTGGCCCGGGAGGCAGGACTCTCGATGGGCTCACTGAGGCACTACTTCGCGAGCCAGTCCGAGCTGATGACCTTCGCGCTGCGGATGGTCATCGACGGGATCGAGCAGCGGGTCGCGGCACTGCCCTCGGACGGCGACCCGCGGCAGCGTGCCGCGCGTGTACTCGCGGAGTTGCTGCCGCTGGACGACCAGCGGCGAGCGGAGAACGAGGTGTGGCTGGCCTTCACCGCCCGCGCCATGACGGACCCCGAGCTGCGGGCCCTGCGCGACGAGGGGTACGACATGCTCCGCGCGGGCTGCCGCGGACTCGTGGCCGGCCTCATCGGTCCCGGCCGCGACCCGGAGCGGGAGGCCGCCCGGCTGCACGCCCTGCTGGACGGGCTCGCCGTGCACGCCGCCATGCGCCCGGACGTCGACACCCCCGACGCGCTGCGCGCCGTTGTCGCCGATCACCTGGCCGAGCTGCGAGCTGCACGGACCACTGACGCGCCGACGCCACCCTAGGCGGTGGCGGTGTCATCCCCCGGCGCCAGACGCAGTGCGTCCAGCGGTGCGGTCCACGAGCTGCGGCCGGGCTCGAGCGCGCAGACGATCGAGTACGGCCAGCCGGGGACGGGGATGTGCTGGTCCTTGCCCCGTCCGTAGGTGTGGCACAGGATCCGCTGGGGTGAGGTGTGGGCGTCGGGCCGCAGCCAGCAGGTGACGTCGACGGCCAGGACCGGCCGACCGTCGGCGGCCCGCGGCAGCGGCACTTCGGCCAGCGCTCGGCGCAGCCGGATCGTATCCACCCGACCGTGGGCCACAGCCGCGTAGAGCCCGCCGTGACCGCGGCGGTGTTCACCCACCAGCGACAGCCGTAGCCCTTGTCGGTGTAGATCAGTCCGGCCTTCTCCACGACGGCGGCGCCGTCGGTATGCGTCAGGTCACCGAGGTCGCCGCCGCACCGTAGCCGCCGGTATGCAGGGGCGCGTCACACTGAGTCACGCTTTCGCCGTCGCCGAGCTCCGCGGCGAGGAACTCGATGTGACCGCAGCTCTGTTGGCGGCTTTGGGCGTCTCACTTGTCACCTGCGCCGTGGGCGGCGGGCCGGTCATGCCCACCGCGCAGCTCACCAGGAGCGGGGTGCTGCTGGCCGCGGGCTCCGACGGCGTGCGCGACGCGTGGACGCCGTTCGGTGACGGCTCCATGATGACCCTGGCCCACTTGCTGGCGTAGCGCACCGGCGCCCGCACTGATGCCCGACTCCCCGCCTGCTACGAGGTCGTGGACCAGGGCGGCGCGGCCCTGCTGGGTCTGCCCGCCTCCCGGCTGGAGGTCGGCGACCCGGCCGACTTCGTACTTCTCGCCCCCGGTTCGCTACCGGAGGCCGTGGTGGACCGGCCGGTCCCGGCCATGGTGGTACGGGCCGGCCGGCCCATCGCCTGCGACGGCCGACTGGTCTGAGACGGTCATTTCGGCAGAGAGGCGTCCGGCCCGTCGGTCTCCTGTACCTCCGCCAGGACCCGGCGGGCCACCGCGAACGCCGAATTCGCGGCAGGAACACCGCAGTAGACCCCGGTCTGCAGCAGCGCCGCGCCGATCTCCTCCGGCGTCAGACCGTTGCGCAGCGCCGCCCGGACATGCATCGCCAGTTCGTCGTGGTGTCCGTGCGCGACGAGTGCCGTGAGCGTGATCAGGCTGCGCTCGCGGCGCGACAGCGTGGGGTCGGTCCAGATCTCGCCCCAGGCGTACCGCGCGATGAAGTCCTGGAAACGGGCGGTGAATCCGGTCGTGCCGGCCTGTGCCCGGTCCACGTGCGCATCGCCGAGCACCTCCCGCCGCACGGCCATGCCGCTGCGCCCGCTCCTGCTCCCGTTCCCGTACGCACCGAAGTGGTCCCGCAGTGCCACCCGCACCGCCTCGGGGTTCTCGGCGGGCGCCAGATGCGAGGTCGCCGCAAGTTCGGTGAGCGTGGCGCCGGGGATCGCGTCGGCGAGCTCCCGGGCGTGCGCGGGGGGTGTCGCCGGGTCCTCGCGCCCCGCGATCACCAGCGTCGCCGCCCGGATCTCCGGGAGCCGGGGCCGCAGATCGTACGCGGCGAGGGCGTCGCAACAGGCGGCGTAGGAGGAAGGTTCTGTGGCCCGGAGATCGTCGAGCAGCTCCGGCGCGGTGAAACCGGGTGTGAACCAGCGCGCCGCGGCCCCGGCCGCGACCGGTGCCATCCCGTCCCGCCGGACCAGCGCCGCCCGCTCCTGCCACGGCCCGGGCTCGCCGAAGTGGGCGGAGGAGCAGACGACGGCGAGCCGGTCGATGCGCTCCGGGTGGTGGACGGCGAGCCAGAGGCCGACCGCGCCGCCCAGCGACACCCCCGCGTACGAGAACCGGTCCAGGGACAGCGAGTCGGCCAACTTCATGACCAGTGAGGCGAGATCAGCGACCGTGGCGCCCGCCCTGATCAGGTCGGCGGCCGATTTCCCGTGTCCGGGAAGGTCCCACCGCACGACCCGGTGGGCGGCGGAGAGTTCGGGCGCGACGGCGTCCCAGAGCCCGGTCGACGTACCCAGCGAGGGTCCGAGCTGCAGCGGGGGAGCGGCGGCCGGGCCCTCCGTACGGTGGTGCAGAAGGCGGTCGGGCGGGTACGTCATCGGCGGTCCAGTGCGCGGTCGGTGAGGGGGCCCGCGGTTCCGGTGTACCGGGCGGGGTCGGTCAGTTCGGCCAGATCGAGGCCGGCGAGCTCCGGCTCCTCGTCCAGGACATCGAAGAGCACATCGGACAGGTCGGTCGTCTCGGACCGGGCCCGGTCCGCCGCGACCGCCAGGACTTCCTTGGCCCGGGTCCGGCCGATCCGTCCGGCGAAGACGGCGGCCAGCCGCTCCGAGACGATCAGACCGTCGGTGAGGTGGAGGTTCTCCAGCATGGCGTACGGGATGATCCGCAGCCCCGCCGCGAGTTCGGCGCCGTCCCGCGCGGCGCCGCCGACCAGCCGCAGCAGGTCACGCAGCGGCTCCCACTCGGCGTGCCACGCCCCGGCGGGCCGCTCGTCCTCGGCGGTCAGCGAGCCGTACAGCGTCGCCGCCAGGCCGGGCGCCCGGCGGGCGGCAGCCGCGATCAGCGTGGCGCGCACCGGATTCGCCTTGTGCGGCATCGCGGACGAACCGCCGACCCGGCCCTCCTCGACCTCGCCGATCTCGGTACGGGACAGCGTGAGCACATCGACCGCCGTCTTGCCGAGCGCGCCCGCGGCGAAGGCGAGTGCCCCGGCGAGATCGGCGACCGGGGTGCGCAGCGTGTGCCAGGGCAACAGGGGTTCCGTCAGACCGAGTTCACGTGCGTACGCGGCGACGAGCGCGAGTCCGTCCGCGCTCCTCTCCTCGAAGGAGAAGGCGGTGAAAGCGGCCAGGGTCCCTGCCGCGCCCCCGAGTTGGGCGGGGAGGGAATTCCGTACGGCAGCCAGCCGGTCGCGCGCGTCGAGGATCAGCGCACGCCACCCGGCGGCCTTCAGCCCGAATGTGGTCGGCACGGCGTGCTGCGTGAGCGTGCGGCCCGCCATCGGCGTGTCGCGGTGCGCCGCGGCGTGCCGCGCCAGCTCGTCCGCCGCCCGCACCAGATCGTCGAGCACCCCGGCCAGTGTGCGTGAGGCGACGAGCATCGCCGCGGTGTCCAGGATGTCCTGGCTGGTCGCACCCCGGTGCACATACGGCCGCACCTCCTCGGGCACCGCCGCCGTGAGGTCGGCGACCAGGGGGATGACCGGGTTGCCGCCGGAGCGCGCCCGGAGCGCCAGGTCCCGTACGTCGAAGCGGTCGGCGACCGCCGCCTGTGTCACCGCCCGCCCGGCGTCCGCCGGGGCGAGCCCGCACGAGGACTGGGCGCGGGTCAGCGCCGCCTCGGCGTCGAGCATCGCCTGCAGGACGGCGCGATCGCCGGTGCTGGTCTCGGCCGGGGAGCCGGCCCGCCCGGGGGCGAGCAGGCCGGCATCGCTCTCGTACGTCACGTGAACTCCAGGAAGACCGTTTCGCCGGCGCCCTGCAGATGGATGTCGAATCGGTGGGTGCGCCGGTCGGTGGGCGTCGCGATCAGTGTGGCCCGGCATTCCGCGTCCAGCGACTCCAGCAGCGGGTCACCGGCGGGCACGGTGCCGTCCGCACCCCGCAGGTAGATCCGGGTGTACAGGTGGTGGAGCAGTCCGCGGGCGAAGACGGCGACCGAGAGATACGGGACACCGCCCGGCGGCAGGGTCCGTACCGCCCAATGGCCGTCGGAGTCGGTCGGGACGCGGCCGAAGCCGGTGAATCCGACGCCGTCGCGGCCGGTGACCCGGCCGGTGACCGGATCGTGCCGCAGCGAGCCGGGGCGGCCCGTGCGCGAGCCGTCGGGGGCGGGCTGCCAGATCTCGATCAGCGCGTCGGGACCGGGTCACCGTTGCCGTCGAGCACCAGTCCGTGCACGGTGATCGTGTCCGGATGGCCGGCCGGGGCGATGTCGCCGCCACCGGCGAACGGCAGTGCGTACCCGTAGAACGGGCCGACGGTCTGGGACGGGGTCGGGGCGTGGGTCATCAGTGGTGGCCTTCCTCGATCCAGGTGGCGGACGGTCCGTCGAGAACGATGTCCCAGCGGAAACCGAGCGACCACTCGGCGACCGAACGGTCGTGGTCGTACGTCGCGACGAGCCGCTCCCGGGCGGCCGGGTCGGTGACGGACCGGAGAATCGGGTCGTACGGGAAGAGCGGGTCGCCCGGGAAGTACATCTGGGTGACCAGACGCTGGGTGAACGCCGTTCCGAAGAGCGAGAAGTGGATGTGCGCGGGGCGCCAGGCGTTGTCGTGGTTGCGCCACGGGTAGGCGCCGGGCTTGACGGTGGTGAAGCTGTAGCCGCCGTCGTCGTCGGTCAGGCAGCGGCCGAAGCCGGTGAAGTTGGGGTCCAGGGGTGCTGGGTGCTGGTCGAGCTGGTGTGCGTACCGCCCGGAGGAGTTGGCCTGCCACACCTCGACCAGCTGCCCGCGGACCGGGCGGCCCTCCCGGTCCAGGATCCGGCCGGAGACGGTGATGCGTTCACCGAGCGGCTCGCCCTGGTGCTGCCGGGTCAGATCGCGGTCGAGCGCGGTGACGTCCGTCACGCCGAAAGCGGGTCCGGACAGCTCGACAGCCTCGGGATCGGCCAGCGGGATGAGTGGCCGGTGCGGATGGCGGTAGTGGCTGCTGCGGTACGGAGGGTAGTCGCGCGGCGGATGGTGCGCACCGGCGGGCGCGTCGGCGTGGACCTTGGCGACCTCGGCGTCGATGTCCCGCTGACGCAGCCCGTCGGGCAGGGGATGGGTGGCCATGTCATGGCTTGTCATGTCGCGGCTCCGGAGACGGGGGATTCTGACGGGAGCGGGGCGCGCCGGACGCCCGGATCACGTGGCCGTGAGGGCGCCCGGGGCGGTGGACTCCTGGGGCGTGGGCGGTGCGGTGGTGCCGATCGTGTCGGCGGTGCGCAACTCCCGGCCGGTGGCGGTCCGCCCCTGCTGCGCCGTGACGCCGGGGTGCAGCAGGGACGGACCGGCTCGGCGGTGGCCGGTCTCGGCGGAGGGTTCACCGCGTCCCGCAGCGCGCGGATCTCGGTCATCACTCTCTCCTCCGCATATTACTCAGTGCACTGAGCATTCGTTGATTGCCAGAAGCTATCCATGCCTGGTCAACGGGGTCAAGGCCCTCAGTACACTGAGATCCTGGCGAGAAGAAGCAGCAGGGAGGACGGTGTCCGTGTCCGCGGTCGACTTGAGCAGCCACCCCGGGCATCTGGCCCGCCGCCTCCAGCAGGCGCACTACCTGCTGTGGAACACGATGGTCTCGGAGGAGACGACCTCCCCGCAGTTCGCCGTGCTCAATGCCCTGATCGCCGAGCCCGGACTTGATCAGCGCACGGTGGGGGAGCGGGTCGGACTCGACCGTTCCACCATCGCCGAGGTCATCAGCAGGCTCTCGCGACGCGGGCTGCTGGACAAGGTGCGCGACCCGAAGGACGGCCGCCGCTCCCTGCTGCACCTCACCGAGGACGGAGTGCGCACCCACCGCAGGATCTCCGTGCGGGCGGCCCGGATGAATCAGGTTTTCCTCGGCCCGCTCTCCGCCGAGGAGCAGGCCGTCTTCCTCGATCTGCTGCGCCGGGTGTCGGACGCGGCCGAAGGGCTCCGCAATCCTGAGGGGCCCCTCGGCGCCGGAACGTCCAGCCTCTGACGTCTTCCGGCGGACCCTGGGTCCTGTCGTCAGCCTGCCGACAGGACCCAGGGTCTTTCGTTTGGACGGGGTCGGACCCCGCGACCCCGGCATGATCCAAACGTGAGGCCCTAGCCGTCTTCGCCTGCCTGGTGGATCCCGAACACCGCGCCCTGCGGGTCACGTACCACCGCGATCCGCCGGCCGCCCGGGATGCCCGCAGGCGGCATCATCAGCTCGCCGCCCGCGCCCTGCGCGGTGGCCGCGGTCGCCTCGACGTCCGTCACGGCGAAATAGGGGAGCCAGTTCGGCGGTGCCTCGGGCGGGAACCTGTCGTCCATCACCAGCAGGCCGCCGAAGTCCGCGCCGGCCACGCCCCATTGGGGGTAGCTCTCCGACGCGGTGACCGTCCAGCCGAAGACCGCCGGGTAGAAGGCGAGTGCGGGATCGGCCTCGCGGGTGACGAGTTCGACCCAGCCGAGCGCCCCCGGAGTGTTGAGAAGCTCGGCGCCCGCGAAGGCCCGGCCCTGCCACAGAGAGAACACCGCGCCGGACGGGTCCGTGACGACCGCGAATCTTCCCTGATCGAAGACGTCCATCGGGCCGACCAGCAGGGAGCCGCCCGCCGACGTCACCTTCTCGACCGTGGCGTCCGCGTCCTCGGTGGCGAACGAAACCGTCCAGGCGGGCGGCTGTCCGGGCTGGTAGACCGGGCTGAGGGCGGCGACGCGCGCGGCTCCGAGGTGCGCCATCGTGTAGCCGCCGGCCTCCTCGCGCGGATCGGTCTCGGACCGCCAGCCGAAGAGCGCCGCGTAGAACGACTTGGCCGCCGGGATGTCCGGGGTGCTCAGCTCGATCCAGCAGGGACCGCCGGGCACCGGTTCGGTGAGCTTCATTCCGTTCCCTCTGTTTCTCCGTGGACGCGCGGGTGTGCGGGTCTTCTCGCAACCTACGACCGGCAGTGGAGCCGGGCCATCCGGGCGACGGGGCCGTGGTCCGGGAGAAGTGTTTTACAGGTGTAACACCTGCTAAGATGTTTCGGTGAGTGAGATGACCACGCGAACCCGGCAGCCCTTCGTCCGCAGACTTCCGCTGGCCCCCGCCCTGCGCCTGGCCCGCCCCTCGGACATGTGGTTCAAACCGGCGCTGAGCGTGGTCGTCGCCTCCGCCGTGCCGAATCTGATGCTCTTCGCCTTCGACCGGCTCGACCTCGTCATGTACACGATGGCCGGTTCGCTCTGTGCGCTGTACGGTCACAGCCTCCCGTACGCCCGCCGTTCCCGTACCGTCGCCGCAGTCGTCCTCGGCATGCTCGTCGGCTTTGCGATCTCCCTGGTCACGGCCTCGCTCACCGACTCGACGGCCGTGCTGATCGCCGTCGGCGCACTCCTCGCGGCCGGGCAGAAGGCGCTCTGCGACGCCACCCGCATCGGGCCTCCCGGGCATGTGATCTTCACGTTCGTCACCTCGGCCGCCCTCTTCGCCCCGCAGCACCTCGGCCGGCTGCCCGGGCACCTCGCGCTCACCGTGGCGGCGGGCGCGGTCGCCTGGCTGGTCACCGTCGTTCCCGCCCTGATCCGCCGGGAGGGCCCGGAGCGCCGTGCCACGGCCCGCGCGCTGAACGCCGCCGCCGCGTACGCCACCGACCCGGGACACCGCACCCGGCACGCCGCGGCCGCCGCCGTGCACGCCGGCTGGCAGACGCTGCTCGCCACCGGACGCCCCACCCCCGTACGCCGCGCGCTGGAACGGCTCCTCGTGCACGCCGAAGCGACCCTCGCCGAGACTGCCCTCGGGTCCCGCACCGCCGACCCCGACCGACTGCGTGCCTGGGCGGAGCAGACCCGGGCCCGCGGTCCCGTCCCCACCCCGCCGCCCGCCCCCGGCACCGCCGAGGAACTCTTCGGGATCGACGCCGAACGCGCCGCCCGGCGGACCGGCAGCCGCCGCGACGCCCGCCGGGCACTGCTGCGCGCGCTCGCCCCCGGCTCCCCGCTGCTGCCCATCGCCGCCCGTACCCTCATCGGCTGCGCCCTCGCCGGATACGTCTCCATGGCCCTGGGCGTCGGCCGCCCCTACTGGGCGATCGTCACCGCCGCCTCCCTCTACCAGGCCAACGTCACGCTCTCCTGGAACCGGGCCCTGCAGCGCACCCTCGGCAACCTCCTCGGCGTGCTCGTCTTCGCCGCGGTCCTCCCGATCACCCGGACGGGTCCGCTGGCACTCATCGGCTGCTGCCTCTTCTTCAACTTCGCCGCCGAGGCACTGATCACCCGCAACTACTGGCTCGGCTCCATCGCCGTGACCCCGATGGCCCTCCTCGTCATCGAGTTCGGCGGGACGCACCCCGCCGGTGAACTCATCGGCGACCGGGTCCTGGACACCGTCATCGGCGCCGCCGTCGGGCTGCTCGCCGCCATGGCCGTCACCAACCGCCGGGCCGCCGGGCGTCTGGAACGGGCTCTTGCCGCCACCGACCGGGCCCGCGCCCACGCCGCACGGACCCTCGCCGCCCCGGAGCCCGCACCCGCCGCGCTCGACGCCGCGCGCCGCAGGCTGACGGGATCGCTCGTCGAACTGCGCGAGGCGGGCGACACGGCGGCGGGCGAATGGTGGCAGCGCGCCCTGCCCGAGGAGCGGGTCCTCGCGGCGGAGCAGGCCGGACACCGTACGCTCGCGGCGACAGCAACACGGCAGGGGCTGATCGTCCCCGCCCAGGAGAACGGAGCGGTGTGACCGACGACATCGTCGCCTCGGTGGTACGGCAGTGGCAGGCCGTCAACCCGGAGCTGGACACCGGACCGATGGAACTCATCGGCCGCATCAACCGCTGCGCCGCCCTGCTCCAGCAGGCGGAGGACGCCCCGCTGCGCTCCGCCGGACTGACCCGCGCCGAGTTCGACCTGCTCGGCGCGGTGCGCCGTACGAACCGTGAACTCACCCCCGGTGAAGTGGCCAGGGAGACGTTCTCCTCCGGCGCCGCCGTCACCAAACGCCTCCGGGTCCTCCAGGAGCGCGGGCTGGTCGACCGCCGCAGCGACGCCCGGGACCGCCGCGTCGCGCACGTCCGTCTCACCGACGAGGGGCGCGCCCTGGTCGATCAGCTGCTGCCTCGGCAACTGGCGTACGAACGCACGGTGCTGTCCGGTCTCGACGAGCGGACCCGCAGCGAACTCAGCTCCCGGCTCAGCGAGTTGTTGGTCCAGCTGGAGGGACGCCTCGGCGGGGCCCGGCGCTGAACCACGCACCGGCCCCCGCTCGGCGGTTGGACGATCGCCGTCAGACGGCTTGCTCGGGCCGCCGGCTCACCCGCGGGTGCACGGCCAGGATCAGCACACACCCCACCGCGGCGGCCGGCGCGAACTCGTCCATCGCCGGCGCCATCCCCTGGTACGTGACCAGCGGCCCGGCGGCGACGGCGGGCAGCCCGAGGCCCGCGTAGACGATCGTGCAGAACGTCACCGGGACGGGTCCCCGTGCCTCCGGCACCTCGGCCGACACGGCGGCGGTGATCTGAGCGCGGCGGCCTCGGACACGGTGACTGTGTCATGCGTGAGGAATCGGCTGCGTCAGCCGGAATCCGATGTCCAGCGATTCGATGGTGTATCCCCGCGTCGGTCCCCTGATGTGCTCGTACTCCCTCGTCTGACAGTTTTGCTGGTGGTGCGTCCCGTGGTGGGCGCCCGAAGACATGATCGGGGGGTGACGGCTCGGACTGCCGTATAGCCGCCGTCCACGACGAGTTCGGTGCCGGTCGCGAAGCGGGCCCCTATGATGCTGCCGGAACACGCAGGCAGCATGTGGCGCACGGGGTGCTTGGTGCAGAGCCAGGTGCCCTTGACGTTGACCGCGAAGAAGGCGTCGAACTCCTTCTCCGTCGCCTCGTGCGCGGGCTTGATCGGACCGGTGATCCCGGCGTTGTCGACCAGGCCGTCGATCCGCCCGTGCGCCGCGACGAGGTCGTCGAAGGCGCGCTCGACGGCCCGCTCGTCGGCGACGCCCAGTTCGCGGTAGTCGTCCGCGCCTCCGGTGTATGTCCCGGCCGGGGCCCTGTCGGCGACGACGGTTGCGCCCAGTGAGGTGAGGACCCGGCAGATCTCCGCGCCGATATCCGATCCTTCGATCCGCATCGATCACATGTGCCTGAAGGGTTTCGCGACGCTTCGGTGCTAGTCACTCCTTGTGTGCGACTGGATGCGGTGCGTGTAAAAACTCGTGAGTGTATTACCGCGGGAGCGCTCGCGCAGACGGTTGGATGAATGTGCCGAAGCGCTGTTTGGATCTGACTAAGCTCACGCGCAGTGAAGTCGAGTTGATATGAATTCGAGCACTTGTTCCGTCGTGCCCTGCACGTGCGCTTACATCCCGAATCAACCGCCAGAGGTCTTAGATGGCTCGTGTTGAATCACCGCCGATCCACCGAGAAATCCCCCTTGCCCGAGCCGCGTTGCTCCCCGTGCTCCTGACGGCCGGCGCGACGGCCGCGGCCGCGGCGCTGGTTTCCGGGGCCGCCCGGATGCCAGTCGTCTGGTGCGGTGCGGTCGCCACCGCCGTGATCGCCTCGCTCGCCGTCGCGCTGGCCCGTCGCGCCCGCGCGATGCGCAGGCAGCGAGCGGAGTACGAGCACAGGCTCGCCGTCCTGGAACGCCGCCTCGCCACCCATGACGAAGAGGCCGTCCGGATCAACAAGGAGCTCCTGCCGGCTGCGATCCACCGGCTCCGTGTGGGCAACTCGCCCGACGAGGTGCTGCGCGACATCGTCGATGCCGATGAGGTCTACCGCGACCTTCCCGACGCCCAACGCGCCCTCGTCCACACGGTGCTGGACATCATCGACAACGAAGAGGCGCTGCGCGACTCCGCGCAGCGCGCCTTCGTCAACGTCGCCCGGCGCGTCCAGGCGATCGTCCACCGGCAGGCCAGCGAGCTGCGGGAGATGGAGGAGCATCACGGGCGCAACCCCGACGTCTTCGACGACCTGCTCCGCATCGACCACGGCACCGCGCTGATCGGCCGGCTCGCCGACTCCATCGCGGTACTCGGAGGCGCCCGCCCCAGCCGTCAATGGCCCAAGCCCGTACCGCTGTTCAGTGTGTTGCGCGGCGCCATGTCCCGGATCCTCGAATACCCGCGCGTCGACCTGCACTCGGTCGCCAAGGTCGCCGTCATCGGCACCGCCGTCGAACCGCTCATCCACGCCTGCGCCGAGCTCCTCGACAACGCCACCCGCTACTCGCCGCCGCAGACCCGCGTGCATGTCACCGCGGTCGAGGTCCAGACCGGCATCGCCATCGAGATCGAGGACGGCGGCATCAGCCTCAGCGAGGAGGCCCGTGCGCGGGCCGAGAACATGCTCGCCCGGGCCCAGGCCGGGTCCAATATGAACGACCTCGGCGAGTCCCCCCGGCTCGGCATGGCCGTCGTCGGCCGGCTCTCCCGGATGTACGACCTCCAGGTCTCGCTGCGGCAGTCCGCGTACGGCGGCGTCCGCGCCGTACTCATCGTGCCCCGCGCCATGATCACTACCGGTCCCGCCCCCGGTATCGCCCACGGGATCGGCGCCACGTCGAGGCCCACCAGCGACATCGACCTGGCGGACATGAACCACGTCGTCCCGCCGCGCAGCAAGCGCCGCAAGCCTCTCCCGGTGGAATCCCTCCCGGCCACCGGACCGGTCGCCTCCGACTCCCGGCCGGTTGCCGCGTCGTCCGCCATGGAGGACGCCGCCCCCGTGGTGACCGAGTGGACCGCGGGCGGACTCCCGCAGCGCCGCAGCCGCGGCCGCGCGCCACTGGGCTCGCACAACCTTCCCGCGCAGCCCGCCGCCCCGCCCCCGGGACAGCGCAACGGTCACGCCAACGGGAGCGACAGCGGGAGCGACAGCGGGAGCGACAGCGGCAAGGAGCAGCCCCCAGGGCTCTGGCTCGAGGCCTTCACCAACGCCGTCAACGGCGTGCCGCAGGAGCCGAAGACCGGCGAAGACACCGATGACGTGTGGGACAAAGGAGACCTGAAGTGATCCAGCAGCGGGGAAATATGGACTGGATGCTCAAGGAACTGGCCGACGACGTCCCGGACATCCATCAGATCGTGGTGCTCTCCGCGGACGGCCTGCGCATCGCCCGGCACGGAGGCGACCTCGATGTCGCCGACCGCCTGGCGGCGGCCTGCGCCGGACTGCAGAGTCTGGCGGCCGCCGTCGCCTCCGAAATCCCTTACAGCGACGGCCTGATGCGGCTCGTCGTCATCGAAGTAACCGGCGGATTCTTCTACTTGATGGCCGCGGGGACCGGTGCGTACCTCGCCGTCCTCGCCGGAGAGACGGTGGACGCTGGACTCGTCGGAGCGCGGATGCGCGACATGGTCGTCCGGATCGGCGCCCATCTCACGAGCCCGCCGCGCCATGACGGGCAGGCCGGATGAGCTCTCCCCGACGAGAACGCCGGAAGGCCGATCCGGCGCTGAACGACCCGGAGCGGCTGTACGTCATCACCGGTGATCCCGACGGCGGCGAACGGGCGGCGCTCGACCTGGTCACGATGGTCGTGGCGAAGGAGCGGCCGACGCCGACGGTCCAGCCCGAGCAGGCCGTGATCCTGCGGCTCTGCCAGGCACCGTTGTCCGTCGCCGAGATCTCGGCCTACCTCGGTCTGCCGTTCAGCGTGGTGACCTCGCTCCTCACCGAACTCCTCGCGAGCGAACTGATCGAATCGCGCGCGCCCATCGTCCGCGCCGCTCTCCCGGACAGGTCCCTTCTCGAAGCGGTGATGCATGGACTTCAGAAACTCTGACACGATCACCGGCCCCAGGACCGAGGACGTCCTTCCGGCCACGGCCACCGCCGCCGTGAAGGTGGTCATCGTCGGCGGGTTCGGGGTCGGCAAGACGACCATGGTCCGGTCCGTCAGCGAGATCCGGCCCCTGACCACCGAAGAGACCATGACTCAGGCCGGGGTCGGCGTGGACGACAACTTCGGGGTGGAGAGCAAGACCGCCACCACGGTCGCCATGGACTTCGGCCGGATCAGCATCAGCGAGGAGCTGATCCTCTACCTCTTCGGCACCCCGGGCCAGGAACGCTTCTGGTTCCTGTGGAACGGCCTCTTCGAGGGCGCCCTCGGCGCCGTCGTCCTCATCGACACCCGGCGCCTCGAGGTCAGCTTCGACGTGATCGGACGCCTGGAAGAACGCGGTGTGCCGTTCGTCGTCGCCGTCAACACCTTCCCGGACGCCCCGAAGCACCCCGTCGAGGCGTTGCGCGGCGCGCTGGACCTGCCGGACGAGGTGCCGGTGATCGACTGCGATGCCAGACTGCGCGGCTCCAGCCGCGATGTGCTGATGACCCTGATGCGCTATCTGCACAGCCTGGCCGTCCCGCTCACCTGACCACCGCCTGCGCGAACCCCGTCTGATCATTCGTCCTGATCCTTGGAAGCCTGATCCCTGGAGCGATCGTGACAACCCCTTTCCACCACGAGCCCGGAGCGGCCATGGGGCCGGTTCCGCCCCCCGAATGCCCGGCCCACGGACTCGGTGTCGGACCCGGCGGGCTGCGCCGGTTCTATGGCCCCGAGGCCGAGCGGGACCCGGCAGGGCTGTACGACAAGCTGCGCGCCGAACACGGCACGGTGGCGCCGGTCCTGCTGCACGGAGACGTCCCCGCCTGGCTGGTGCTCGGGCACAGCGAGAACCTGCACATGACCCGTACCCCCTCGCAGTTCTCCCGCGACTCCCGGCACTGGCGGGCCCTGCGTGACGGCAGCGTCGCCCCCGACCACCCGCTGGCCCCGATCTTCACCTGGCAGCCGGTCTGCGTCTTCGCCGACGGCGCCACCCACGAGCGGCAGCGCGGCGCGGTCACCGACAGCTTGGAGCGCATCGACCACCGCGGCGTCCGCCGCCAGATCAACCGCTACAGCAATCGGCTCGTCGACGAGTTCTGCCACGACGGCCGTGTCGACCTGGTCAGCCAGTTCGCCGAGTTGTTGCCGATGATGGTGATGTGCGAGATCCTCGGCATGCCCGAGGAGTGCAACGACCGGATGGTGCACGCCGCCCGCGACATGACCCGGGGCACGGCGACAGCCGTCGCGAGCAACGCGTACGTGGTCGCAGCGCTGAACCGGCTCGTCCGGCGCCGCCGGACCGAACCCGCCGCCGACTTCGCCACCTGGCTCGTCGAGCATCCCGAGGGCATGACCGACACCGAGGTCACCGAGCATCTGCGGCTGATCCTCATCGCCGCGTACGAGGCGACCGCCAACCTGATCGCCAATGTGCTGCGGATGGTCCTCACCGACCCACGGTTCCGGGCCAGGCTCAGCGGCGGCCACATGACAGTGCCGGAGGCGGTCGAACAGATCCTCTGGGACGAGCCGCCGTTCACCGCGGTTTTCGGCCGTTGGGCGGTCGGCGACACTGAGCTGGGCGGGCAGCGGATCAGGGCGGGCGACGCGCTGATCGTCGGCATCGCACCGGCCAATACGGATCCGGTGGTTCGGCCCGACCTGGCCGCCGACATGGAGGGCAACCGCGCGCATCTGGCGTTCAGTGGCGGACCGCACGAGTGCCCCGGTCAGGACATCGGACGGGCGATCGCGGATGTCGGCGTCGACGCCCTGCTGATGCGTCTTCCCGACCTCGAACTCGCCGTCCAGGAAAGTGAGTTGAATTGGATCGGGAACATCATCTCCCGGCATCTGGTCGAGTTGCCGGCCGGCTTCGCGGCGCGCTTGCCGCAGGACGACAACGAGCCGCCGCCGATGGGACGGCGCAAACCGCCGCGTGAGGACTGGGAGGTGCAGTCGCCGGACCGGACCGCCGCGCCCGTTCCGGCGGGGGTGGCTGCGGAGGCCGGGCAGGGCCAGGGCCCCGTCGGCGGGGTGCGGACCGAGACATCGCCCCACGGTGCGTCCGCCGGCCCCTCCGGCCGGATCCCACAGCAGCGCGGGCCGGCCGCACCGGCGCGGCTGTGGCGCGCGGTGACACGGTGGTGGAGCGGCTACGGACCGGGCCGTCCGCGGGACGACGTGCGTGACGGGCCGGTGGCCCGAGATCTCTGACCCCGGGCCACCGTTCTGCGCGATGCTGCCGTGGTGGCGGGCACAGCGCAGGCACAAGGTCCCCCGTACCATGCGGAAGCGTGAAGCTGACAATTCTGGGCGGCGGCGGATTCCGGGTTCCACTTGTGTACGGGGCGTTGCTCGCCGACCACGCCGAGGGCCGTGTCACCGCCGTCACCCTGTACGACACGGACGCCGACCGGCTCGACGCCATCGCCCGCGTCCTCGCCGATCAGGCCGAGGGAGTGCCGGACGCACCCGCAGTCCTTGGCACCACCGAGCTCGACGAGGCACTGCGCGGTGCCGACTTCATCTTCTCCGCCATCCGGGTCGGCGGTCTCGAAGGACGTGCCGCCGACGAAAGGGTGGCCCTCGACGAAGATGTGCTCGGGCAGGAGACGGTCGGCGCGGGCGGTATCGCGTACGGACTGCGGACCGTCCCCGTCGCCGTCGACCTCGCCCGCCGCATCGCCCGGCTCGCCCCGCACGCCTGGGTCATCAACTTCACCAACCCGGCGGGTCTGGTCACCGAGGCGATGTCCCGTCACCTCGGCGACCGGGTCATCGGCATCTGCGACTCCCCGGTGGGCCTGGGCCGCCGGATCGCCCGGACCCTCGGCGTCGACCCCGAGCGGGCCTCGATCGACTATGTCGGCCTCAACCACCTGGGCTGGGTCCGTGGGCTGCACGTCGACGGCCGCGACGAACTGCCGCGTCTGCTCGCCGACCCGCACCTGCTCGGTTCGTTCGAGGAGGGAAAGCTCTTCGGCACCGACTGGCTGCAGTCACTCGGTGCCATCCCCAACGAGTACCTGCATTACTACTACTTCAACCGGGAAGCCGTCCGCGCCTACCAGGAAGCGGAGCAGACCCGCGGCGCCTACCTCCGCGACCAGCAGGAGGGCTTCTACGCCCGGGTGAAGGACCCGGCCGCTCCCGCGTTCCCGGCCTGGGACCGGACCCGCGCCGAGCGCGAGGCCACCTATATGTCGGAGAACAGGGAGGTCGCCGGGGTCGGCGAGCGCGACGAGAGCGATCTGGAGTCCGGCGGGTACGAGCAGGTCGCCCTCGCACTGATGCGGGCCGTCGCCCGTAACGAAAGGACCTCGCTCATCCTCAATGTCCGTAACCGCACCACGCTCTCGGTGTTCGATGCCGACGCCGTCATCGAAGTGCCGTGCCTCGTCGACGCGAACGGCGCCCATCCCGTCGGCGTCGACCCCCTCCCGTACCACGCCGTAGGACTGGTCGCCGCGGTCAAGGCCGTCGAACGCGCCGTCCTGGACGCGGCCGCGAGCGGCTCACGCGCGACGGCCGTGCAGGCCTTCGCGCTGCATCCCCTCGTCGACTCGGTCTCGGTCGCCCGCAGGCTGGTCGACGGGTACACGAAGGTCCATCCCGGACTCGCCTATCTGAACCGGCCTTGAGGCCCGGCCCCCGGCTCCTGGTACCCGCCTTCGGGTTCGTACGTACGCGAAGACGAAGCCGGATGTCGGCCCCGGAACGAGGGCGGGTTCCCCGGCCGGTGCACCGAAACCCACCCGCCCCGGCCCCGGGCGCCCGCCCCGCCCGTCGGCGATCAGCAGTCGAAGCGGTCCGACGCCCCGGACCCGACGTGGTCAGCCGGTTCACGCCGGCTCGGCAGTTGCTGGTGCGGCGTGAAAGGCTCGGCGTCGCCGACGTGGTGCGGTGCGTGGTCGCGCTGCAGGCGCAGGCGTTCGCCGACCGGCCTCGGGCGACTGCGGGGCCCGAGTGCCCGCCGAGTCCCTGAGCATGCGATCGTGCTGCACCCGGGTGGCGCGCCCGGACACTTTGGCCTGGACCTACCCGGGGATCACACCTTTCTCCGGTGCGTATGGCGACGAGCGTGCACACGGAGTCGAACTTCCGCGCGGGAAAGTCGGTTTCCCGCCCGAACCCGGTTCCCTACACTGACGGGAATCGCGCCACCACGACAACGTGGCGCGCGCCGTGACGAGTTGAGGGGAGCCCGGCCGTGCGCTGTCGTACCGCTGTTGTTGTTCCCCGGTCGCGGTACGAGGTGATTCTGGTGTCTTCGTGCGCCCGGTGCCGGCTGCGCGGCCGGAACCGGATGTCCGTGACGAACACCTGACTCCTGTCTGCCCGCTGCCGAGTCAACCGGTCGGGAACATCCCGATGAAGGTTGCGCCGCATCAGGGGTTCCCGCGTGGCCTGACCGCAGGCCCGTTCGTCCCGGGAATCGCGCTGACCCGCTCCGGAACACCCCGAAAGGCCATGGGCCGTGCGCACCAACCTGAACCGTCATCTCGCAAGCCCGCTGACCGGCGTCCGCAACCTCGGCATCCTCGCTCACGTCGATGCCGGCAAGACCACTGTCACCGAACGGATCCTGTACGTCACCGGGTCCACGTACAAGCGTGGCGAGGTCCATGACGGGACGACCGTCACCGACTTCGATTCCCAGGAACGCGACCGTGGGATCACCATCTTCGCCGCTGCGGTGAGCTGTGCCTGGGACGGGCACCGGATCAATCTGATCGATACCCCGGGCCACGTCGATTTCTCCGACGAGGTGGAGCGCTCGCTGCGGGTGCTGGACGGCGCGATTGCGGTGTTCGACGCTGTCGCGGGAGTCGAGCCGCAGAGCGAGTCGGTGTGGCGGCAGGCCGATCGGCACGGGGTGCCGCGGATCGCCTTCGTCAACAAGCTGGACCGTGCCGGTGCCGACCTCGACACGGCGGTCGAGTCGATCCGGGCGCGGCTGCATCCGGCGCCGCTGGTGGTCCAGTTGCCGATCGGAGAGGAGGACGGGTTCACCGGGGTGGTGGATCTGCTGCGTATGCGGTCGCTGGTCTGGGTCCGCGACACGTTCGAGGAGGGCCCGGTGCCGGAAGCGCTGCGCGACGAGGCGATCCGGCGTCGCCGACTGCTGGAGGAAGCGGTGGCGGAACTCCACCCGGTCGCGTTGGAGGAGTTCTGTGCGGAGTCGACGGTCTCCGCGCAGACTCTGGCCTCCGCGCTGCGCGACCTGACCCGTACCGGCGAGGGCGTGGTGGTGTTGTGCGGCTCGGCCTACCGCAACTGCGGGATCGAGCCGCTGCTGGAGGCCGCCGTGGCCTATCTGCCCTCGCCGCTGGACGTGCCGGCGGTACGCGGTACCCACGGCGGCGTCGTGCAGGAGCGGGCCGCCGATCCGGCGGAGCCGTTCGCGGCGCTGGTGTTCAAGGTGAATTCGACCGCCACGGGGCGGCTGACGTACCTGCGCGTGTATTCCGGAACGATCGAGAGGGGAGATGCGGTGCTGGATGTCGGCGCGCGGCGCACCGAGCGCATCGGACGGATTCTGCGGGTCCAGGCCGACCACCACTCGGAGACGGACCGGGCGGTGGCCGGGGACATCGTCGCGGTGGTCGGGCTGAAGTCGGCCCGCGCCGGGACTACGTTGTGTGTACCCGCGGCTCCTCTGGTTCTCGAACCGCCGACCGTCGCCGACCCGGTGGTCTCCGTGGCGGTCGAGGCCCGCAGGAGCACCGATACGGACCGGCTGGTGTCGGCGCTGGCGCGGCTGGTCGAGGAGGATCCCTCGCTTGCGGTCAGGACCGACCGCGAGACGGGACAGACGGTGCTGTCGGGGATGGGCGAATTGCATCTGGAGGTAGCGGTGGAGAAGATCCGGCGCGCCCATGGACTGGACGTCGGTATCGGTTGGCCCAGGGTGGCCTACCGGGAGACCGTCGCGCGCGGTGTGGCGGGGCTGGTGTACCGGCATGTCAAACAGGACGGAGGCGCCGGCCAGTTCGCCCAGGTCGTCCTCGACACGGAGCCGCTGGAGTCCGCTGCGGACACGTCCGGTGACAACGGCAGCGGCGGGGCGGTGGACTTCGTGTTCCGGTCGACTGTCGTCGGTGGCAGGGTGCCGCAGGAGTTCGTCCGGGCGGTGGAGGCCGGCTGCCGGGATGCTCTTGCCGAGGGTCCTCTCGGCGGTCACCCGGTGACCGGGCTGCGGGTCACACTGACCGACGGAGCCACCCATGCGAAGGACTCCTCGGAGATGGCCTTCCGGACGGCGGGCCGGCTCGCGCTTCGCGAGGCTCTGCGCGCCGGTGTCATGGTGCTGCTGGAACCGGTGGTCGAGGTCACGGCCACCGTGCCCGATGACGCCGTGGGCGGGGTGCTCGGCGACCTGGCGGCACGGCGCGGCCGGGTCTCGGGTTCGGTCGCACGGGCGGGTACGGCGGTGATCACCGCGACCGTGCCGCTGGCCGAGTTGTTCGGTTATGCGACCCGGTTGCGCAGCCGGACCCAGGGCCGGGGGACTTTCACCACCCGTCCCACCGGCTTCGCCCCGGCGCCCGACGGGATTCCGTCCCGGTGACATCACGGCCGTCCCCGCCCTGACCGGGCCGTCCTTGCCCGAACTCAGCCGGCCCCGCCCGAACCCGGGCGGGGCCGGCCCGGCCCCGCCGCTCCGCCGCCCGGCCGGGCGGCCGTACGGGACATCGGGCGCCGTGCAGGTGGGCAGTTCGACCCAGGGCTCGGGGTGGTCGGCGGTGGGGCGGTGCACCAGGGCGCCGTAGCCGCGCTCGAACGCGCGACGGGCCGCGGTGAGCGCCCGGGCACCGAGAGCCTCGGTCAGGGCGCGGTCGTCGATGCTGCCGGGGGACCGGTCACGGACGGGGGAGGGGACGGCTTCCGCCTCGGCCTCGGCGTGGCGCTGACAGGCGAGGACGAGGGCGATGAGGTGGCGGCACACGCCCGGTGCGGCGCAACTGCAGCCGCCGTCGTCCGGACCGGCGCCGGGTGGCAGGACTGTCGTGGTGCCGTCGTCGAAGCGAGCGCTCACGGTGGTGTCGGGCCCGGTGGTGGGCGCGGGCGCCGTGCCCGCGTCCAATTCCTTCGTGGCGCGCTTGACCAGGCCACGATGCCGCCACCACCCTCCAGGGTGAACAGGCCACCGACCTCAAAGGGACCGGACGCGGCGACGCGGCGCCCGGAGTAGTCGGTTCCGGTGACCGGATCGGGTTCCGCAGCGTTCAGTTCGGCACGGGCACCGAGCACCTGACGGTCCGCCTCGCCGCACCGGGCCGCGGTACACAGGGCGTGCTCCAGGTGCGTCCGGACAATGCGGACGGGCTGCTCGCGGGCGTGCTCCGGGTGCGGCCGGCCGGCGGTACGGACGCCTGGCAGGAACAGCCGGCGAAGCTGCTGCGCACGGTGAGCGGGCGACACGACGCCTACCTCGTCGCGGCCGGTGGCTCCACCGTCGCCGCCGTCGACTGGCTGACCTTCCGCGGCCGAGTACGGCCAGGGCCTCTCGTCGGGATCACGCCGGGCTCGCGAGCGCGGAATGATCCGAAGGAGAGGCCCGACGGAGCCGCGGCGGCGGTGACGACGCCTCGGCCCCCTGGGCCGTACAGGCCGGATCAGCCGGCGGGTACCGTGCGCGGACCACCGGCCACCGCCCAGGACGGCGTCACACCCGTGACCTGGCACACCATCAGGAAGAGCGGGATGGGTGGGGTGTACGGCGTGCGACTGTCGGGTGCGTGGATCAGTCGGGGCCGCACGGCGGGGACGTACGCGCCCCTGGCGTAAGCGACCTGCGACGGCCAGTCCAGATCGAGGTCCGAGCCCGCCGGTACGATCCACCACCAGCGGTCGGCGTCCGCGAAGACGCAGCCGGTGCGCGGCAGATGGGACAGGAGCTGGAAGCCGTACCCGGCAGGTACCCCCACCGCGTCGCAGCCCAGGCTCGCCGACAGCGCGGGAGGCAGCGGCAACTGCACGAGGCCACCCCCGGTGCCGGGCGGCCGGGACTCGCGGGAGCGGTGCGATCCGAGCAGATGGGACATCGCGCTCCTCAACATGACTGCTCCGTGCCGTGCGGCAGTTCCGCCCAGACGATGCGGCCCGAACCGTCGCCCGCGTCGCGGGACCCCCAGGCGCTGCTCAACGCGTCGACGAGCAGCAGGCCGCGTCCGTGCTCGTCGTCGGCGGTGCGGCACAGCTTCGGGCCGTCCGGCTGGTGCCCCTGGTCCTGGACGGCTATGCGCAGCCGTCTCTCGAGGCAGCGCAGCTCGCACACGACGCGCGCGCTCATGGTGTGCACCACCGCGTTGGTGACCAGTTCCGACACGATCAGGATCGCCGCGTCGTGGGCATCCGCGTCCAGCTGCCACTCGTCCAGCCGGGTCCGGGTCAGCCGCCGTGCACCGGCGACCGACTCCGGGTGCGCGGGGAGCGCGAAGCAGTATCGGAGCGCTTCCGTCCCGGGGCTGAGGTCGATGAGCCGGGGGATGAGCGCACTGCCAGGTGCCACGACCGATTCCTCACAGTGGGGGCTTCGTCACGTCTCGCATCTCAGGGCAGGGAGCGGACACGACTGAGTGAACTGGTTCACTCACCAACTCTCCCCCTGTAACGAACACTTGGCAAGGGGCACTCTGAAAATTTCAGAGTGGCAGTGTCTTTGGAGGCATACGCATGGCACACTGCTCGCAAACAGTGCATCGGGAGGTCTCAAGTGAGCGAACCGCGGTCCGCCCCGACCGTGGGTCAGGTCGTTCTCGGCAAGCGCCTGCAGGATCTGCGGGAGCGGGTCGGCCTGAGCCGTGACCAGGCTGCCAAGGTGCTCCGGGTCGCTCCCGCGACGATACGCAGGATGGAGACCGCCGAGGTCGCGCTCAAGATCCCCTATGTGCAACTGCTCCTGAAGGCCTACGGGATCGCCGACGAGGAGGCCGAATCCTTCGTCGAGCTGGCCGAGGAGGCCAACAAGCCCGGCTGGTGGCAGCGGTTCCACGACGTCCTGCCCGACTGGTTCAGCATGTACGTCAGCCTGGAGGGCGCAGCGAGCCTCCTGCGCATGTACGAACCGCACTTCGTCCCCGGACTCCTGCAGACCGAGGACTACGCCCGATCGGTGATGCGTAGCGGCGCCGTCGGCCACACCCGGCCCGAGGACATCGAGCGCCATGTCGCACTGCGGATGGAGCGGCAGTCCCTGCTGACGCGGCCGGACGCCCCGAAGCTGTGGGTGGTGATGGACGAGACGGTCCTGCGCCGCCCCGTCGGCAGCGTCGATGTCATGCGCGCGCAGACCGACCGGCTGCTGGACGTCACCGAGATGCCCCATGTGACACTGCAGATCGCGGAGTTCGCGACCGGCCATCACCCTGGCACCTACGGCCCGTTCGTCCTCTTCCGCTTCGCCGTCCCCGAACTGCCCGACATGGTGTACAGCGAGTACCTGACCGGCGCCGTCTACTTCGACGCGCGCCCCGAGGTGGCCTCCTACCTCGAAGTCATGGACCGCATGGCGGCTCAGGCCGCAACTGCACAACGCACGAAGGAAATCCTCCGGGACTTCCGCAAGGAGCTGTGATCGATGGACTCCATATACAACGGCATGCCGGCCGGCGAACTCGGCTCCGAAGGCTGGTACAAGCCGTGGAGCGGTGGGAACGGCGGCAACTGCGTCGAGGCCATGAAGCTGGCCGACGGCAGAGTCGCTGTACGCCAGTCCGCGGATCCCGACGGCCCCGCCCTGATCTACACCCACCTTGAGATCGCCGCCTTCATCCAGGGAGCCAAGGCCGGCCAGGCGGACTTCCTCCTTACCGGAATCTGACGCGTCCGGCGTCCGTCCTTGTCGCACTCAGTCTCAGTTCGCCGGTCCACGGACCGCAGGAGCGCGCCATGACCGGGCACGACCCCCCAGCCCATCGAGATCGACACCAGCAAGCCGCATCCCGCCACGCGGGCGTGGCCCGCAAACCCTGCCCCGGGCCGTCACCGGCGTGCTCACTGCCTGCTGACCGACCGGGTGATGCCCGCGGCGATCGTCGTCGCGAGCAGCCACCCGGTCGCGATGAGGAGGTACGACAGCCACTGGTACCAGCCCTGCGGATTGAACGCCCGCTCCTGCCCGAAGTCGACGATCGGCAGGAGCAGGTCCAGTGTGTAGACGAACGGACTGAACGGCGGAGCCTCGTCCGCCTTCAGCGGGCTCGGATGATGCACCGCGTACACCAGCGACCCGGCCAGCAGCAGCGTGAAGAGCCAGGCGGCGGCCCGCACCGGCCGGAAGCCGTACCCGACGGTGACATCCTGGAGATGCCCCCACAGCCGTGCGTACGCGGGCAGGGTGGTGCGGTGTCTGCGCTGCTTGGCGAGGAGCACCGTGCGCGCGGCGTCGTCGTCGCCGATCCGCCGGTACGCCTCCGTCAGCTGCTCGTACGCGTACGGCACATAGCCCTCCTCCTCCCGTTCGAGCAGCGGCAGCCGCCGCTCGGCCGGCAGATGGGGGAGGAGCGTGGTGTACATCAGCCCGTCGAGCCGGACCTGCTCCGGCCAGACCGACGGGGTGGCATGGATGAGGTCGGCCTTCGCCCGGCGCAGATTCACCCTGCCGTCGATCGGGGCGGCCTCCCGGAGCCAGAGTTCGCCGATCGTGCTGCTGCTGGCGCGGAGCGCCACGCCGCCCGGGTTGGACAGCCGGGCGTACGCGAGGTTGAGCTGCCCCGGTATCCGGGCGCCACGCAGATCGACCCGCCCCTGGACCCGGATCCGCATCCCGTGCAGATCGGAGCCGACACCGAGATTCTCGGCATGCAGTGCGGTCGCCCCGGGGTTGCACAGGTGGGCGTCGTCGAGCAGGATCTGGCCGGTGACGGCGGCGCCGCCGAGCCGGGTCTCGCCGTGCACGACGAGACCGGGCCACCACAAGTCGTCCTCGACGACCGCGTGATTGAGCTGCAGCACCGCCTCGCCGCTGGGCGCGGTCGTACCGTCCGCGTTCACTCCGATGCGGGTCCGGTCGAAGAACAGGGCCTGGGCGATCTTCGAACCGCCGAGCCGGACCGGGCCGGAGATCCGGCAGTCGGTGAGCCGCAGCACGCCGTCGACGTGGACGGTCGCCGCGGTCAGTCCCGGCAGCACCGAACCGCTCAGCGCCAGCTGCCGCAGCCGCGCGCCGTACAGGTTCGGCACCTGGTCGAACCGGCATCCGGACAGCGCGACCGCGCACTCCGTGGTCGCGTACCGGATGTTCAGAGCGCCGGTGATCCGTGCGCCCAGCACCCGCAGAGCGGGCACCTGCCCCTCCTCCTGCGGGCCGCCGACCAGCAGCGCCCTGAGCACCTCGGCACGTACCGTGCGCTCAGGACCCCAGGTGTCCCCGGTCTCCGGATCGTCCTCGGCCGGCACCCCCGTACGGAAATCGACGGCTGTGCCGCGCGGGAAGGCGTCCCGGACGCGGCGCTCGGCGACAGTCAGCTCGGTGATCTCCATCGGCGGGACTCTGGCCCGCAGCCCGACGGAGTGTCAACCCCCCGCTGCTCCGACCCGTGTTCAGCCTCCCAAGGCGTGTCCGGTCGTCGCGTCGACATGTCCGGGTACGTCGTCGTGCCGGTCGCCCACCGTCGACGTACCGGACGGCTCGAACAGCAGCAGCGAGGCGCCGTCCGCCGAGAACGGCTTGTGCCAGGTGGAGCGGGGGACGACGAACACCGCGCCCCGGTCGAGCGTGACCGTGCGCTCGCCGCCGTCCTCGCGCAGGACGATGTCGAGTGTGCCGTCGAGGACGAGGAAGAACTCGTCGGTGTCGTCATGGACGTGCCAGACATGCTCGCCCCGGACCTTCGCGACCCGTACGTCGTAGTCGTTGACGCGGGTCACGATCCGCGGACTCCACAGGGTCTCGAACGTCGCGAGGGCCTCGCTCAGCAGGATGGGGTCCGGGCCGGCCTTCGTCGTGTCATCGCTCATGATCCCATCCTCGGTGCTGGGCCCCACGAAGGGGAAGTGCTATGAATCGCACAGGGCGCAAGAATCCTCGCGTCTGCTGGAGCGCGGCGAGGAACGCCTCGATGTGGTCGCCCGAGCCGGCGGACTCGCTACGGCGACGAACCTGCGCGCCCGGCTGCGCCGCCGTACCGGGCTCACCCCCACCGAGTACCGGCGCAGGTTCACCCTGACGCACTGACCCGGTCCCGCCGCAGGTCACAATGGACGCATGTCCCGACGCAGCACACGCCCCCGGCAGCCCTCCGCCGCAAGCACCCGGACCGCCCCGGCCACCACGATCACTGCGGCCTCACCGTGCCCGTGCGGCCTGCTCGCCACGTACGCCGACTGCTGCGGTCGTCTGCACGCCGGGACCGCCGCCGCGCCGACCTGCGAGGCACTGATGCGTTCGCGGTACGCCGCCTTCGTCGTGCAGGACGCGGGGTATCTCCTCCGTACCTGGCACCCGGACACCCGGCCGCCCGTCGTCGACTTCGATCCCGGAATGCGCTGGGTGCGCCTGGAGATCCTGGAGACGACGGACGGCAGCGCCTTCCACACCACGGGCACGGTCACTTTCCGCGCCCACTACACGGACCAGGGCCGACCGGACTCACTCCATGAGAAGAGCCGGTTCGTCCGGTACGAGGGCGCCTGGGTCTACGCGACGGCGGTCTTCGTCGACTGACGGCCGGCCCGCGGCCGGCTCAGTCGAAGACGGACATCGCGTGCGGTGGAGCGTCGGTTTCTCGGCCTCGTCGACCAGCGCCACCGCGAGCCCGGCGTACTTCTCGGGGTCCCTGACCACCGCGGTGACGTGGTGCCCAGGCATACGCGCCTCGGCGGTGACCGTACGCCCCCGCCGGCCGCCCGCGCCGAAAACGACCATGCCACTCATGGTCCAGCCCCCTTCCGATGGCGACTCCCGCCACTGACAAGGGCGGTATCCACCGGATGCTGGTCACCTCGGCGTGAACGGGCGTGAAGGGCGCGCACTTCGTGCTGAGCAAGAACGTCATCCACGAGGCGTGGTGAGCTCGCGTTCGCCCACCCGAGGTTTTGTATACCAATACCTGTCCAGCAGAAGGTGTCAATACGTGGATTGTTCGGGATTAATCAGGCGACACCTTGTCTGCCTCATTCATTTGGTATACAAAAAGTGGGCCGGAGGCATGGATCAAACGCCCAGGAGTCCGCCATGTGTGTCGAGTCAGTCCCACCCCCCTCCAGCCGGGTCACCCGTCGCGGAGTGCTGGCGGGTGCCGCCGTCCTGGCCGGCAGCGCCGCCGCGCTCGGTGCCGCGCCCCAGGCCTTGGGTGCCACCCCGAAGGGCGCCCAGCGCACCGGGGACCTGATCATCGAGGGCGGCACACTGCTCGACCCGAAGACCGGTGAGGTCACCGAGGACGCGGTCGTCGTCATCCGTGGCGGAGTGGTGCGCACGGTCGGGGCCCGCGGTCGTGTGGACACGCCGGACGACCTGCCGCGCCTCGACGCACAGGGTCGCTGGGTGCTGCCCGGTCTGGTGGACGCGCACATCCACATCAACACCGTCGCCGAGGCACGGGACGCGGTCCGCCAGGGCGCGACCAGCGCACGCAGTGGCTCCACCAATTTCTACCAGGACATCGCCGTACGGGAGTTGGCCCGCCGGCTGCCTGAATCGGCGCCGAGACTCAGCGCCGCGGGCATCTTCGTCACGCCCGACCTCGGCGACACGATTCTCGCCGACCCGGACCTCACCCCGCTGGCCCGCCTGAAGGACGGCGTGCGGTCGGCCGAGGCGCTGCGCCGCGTGGTCGAGGTGAACCTCTCCCGCGGCGCCGACGTGATCAAGACCCGCGTCAACGAACGTGCCGGCCTGCCCGAGCAGGACCCGCTCGCACAGGTGTACTCGTACGAGCAGCTGTCCGGGATCGTGTCCGCCGCACGCCGTGGCGGCAAGGGGGTCCTCTGCCACAGCTACAGCCGCGAGGGCTGCCACGACGCCGTGACCGCGGGCATCCGCTCCCTGGAGCACGGCGTCTTCGTCGGGGAGCACACCCTCCACGAAATGCGCCGCCGGGGTACGTACTTCACCCCCACCCTCACGGCCATCGCCGGGCTCGCCGACTCCGACAACCCGATCCTGGCCGAGCGTGGGCGCGCCTACCTGCCGATTCTCAGGCGTGCCGTGCTTGACGCGCACGAGATGGGCGTACCGCTGGCGGCAGGCACCGACTCCTCCGGCGGCCGGGTCCGCCCCATCGGACGGGAGGTGGAGCTGATGAAGGAGTCCGGCCTGTCCGCGCTGGACGCCATCCGTACGGCGACCACGTCCGCTGCCCGACTCCTCGGCCAGGAGCGGACCCTGGGCCGGCTGGCCCCCGGATTCAGCGGTGATGCCGTCCTCCTGTCCGGTGACCCGCACGAGGATGTGTCCCTTCTCAAGACGCCGGTCCGCGTCGTCCGACAGGGCCTCCCGCTCTGACCTCGCTGCACTCACCCGATCCCAAGGAGTCCTCGCACATGACGTTCCGTAGCTCAGCGGCCGACCCGTCCACGGCATCCACATCGGCTCGCGCCGACGCCGGGACAAGACCGCTGAGGGACGTGGTCTTCCGTAATGTGCGGCCCTTCGGGGCGCGCGAGCCGGAGGATCTGGTCGTGGTCGACGGCCGGATCGGTGAGGGTGCGGCTCCTGCGGGGGCCGATGTGATCGACGGTGACGGCCGGATCGCCCTGCCGTCCTTGGTGGATGCGCACATTCACCCGGACAAGACGACATGGGGTGGTGAGTGGGTGTCGCGCAAACCGGCCGATTCGATCGCCGAACTGGCCGAACAGGAAGCGGAGTTGTTCCGCAGTCAGCGGCGTCCGGTGGGGGAGCGGGCGTACGGCCTGATGGCCCACGCGGTGACTCGAGGCACCCGCGCGATGCGTGCGCACGCGGATGTCGCCCCGGCCTACGGGCTGGCCTGCGTGGAAGGGCTCGCCGAGGCTCGTGAGCGCCTGAAGCATGCCCTGGACGTGCAGACCGTGGCGTTCCCGCAGCACGGTGTCATCCGCACACCGGGTACCGCGGACCTGCTCGAGGAGGCGGTCCGCAGCGGGGTCGTGGACTTCATCGGCGGCATCGACCCGATCGGCTTCGACAACGCCATGGACGAGCAGCTGGATCTGGTCTTCGGTCTCGCCGACCGCTACGGCGTCGGGGTGGACATCCACCTCCATGACCGCGGCGACAAGGGCGTGCCGGTCCTGCGCGGCATCATCGACCGCACCCGGGCGCTGTCCCTGCGCGGCAGGGTCACCGTCAGCCATGTTTTCTGCCTTCCGTCCCTGTCCGACAGTGAACTGGCAGGTATTGCAAAGGACTTGGCCGACCTCGACATCTCGCTGACGACTGTCGCGCCGAGTGCGTCGCTGGTGCTGCCGGTCGCCAAGCTCCGTGAGTACGGTGTACGGGTCGGTCTGGGCTCGGACGGGGTGCGCGACTCGTGGAGCCCGTTCGGGAACGCTGACATGCTGCACCGTGCGCACATCCTGGGCCGGGTGACCGGCGTGCGCCTGGACCAGGAGCTGACGGACTGCTTCGAGGCGGGCGCGTACGGCGGCGCCGAGGTGATGGGTCTGGACCGGGCCGACCTGCGGCCCGGCTCGCCGGCCGACTTCATCCTCGTACGCGGAGAAGGGCTGCCGCAGGTCGTGGTGGACATGCCCACCCGTGACCTGGTCGTCCATGGCGGCCGGGTCGTCGCCCGCGACGGAAAGCTGGTCCAAGACCGTCTGTAGTCGCATGCTGCTGCAGGCGGTGCGTCACTTCCGCAACAGCCGGGCGATCTCGTCGTAGCCGCGCTCCTCGGCGTGCTCGAGTGCCGTCGTGCCGGACTTGTCCGCGATGGACGGGTCCCCGCCCCCGTCCAGGGGGAGCTTCACGGACTCCTGGTGGTCCTCTCCGCCGTCGCCGAGGATGACGGCCTCCAGGAGGGCGGTCCAGCCGAGTTGTTGACGTCGTCGACGTCGACGACGATGTCCAGGTTGGTGGTGACCTCCCGGATGTAGTCGACGTGACCGTGCTCACCGGCCGGGATGAGGGACATGCCGCCGTACCGGTTGACGATGGTGTGGCCGGGGTCGGCCTTCGCCAGGGTGCGGGCCATGGCGGCGCCGAACTGCTCGTGGACCAGGGCCTTGAGGGTGGTGCCGTAGACCTGGAGCATCTCGTAGAAGCGGTAGATCGTCGGGTCGGTCGGGATGCCGCCGGGGGATGGAGCCACGGGTCGGGGTGGTCTGCAGGAGCAGCACCGCTTCCTCGTCAAGGCCGAGGAGCCTACCGACCGCGTTGGCGGAGTCCTCGGGCAGCGCGTGCCAGGCCCAGTACGGCGGCCGTCACGAAGGCCACGGACAGACCGGCCGCGTCAGCGATCTCCTGCCATGTCAGGTCCTTGCTGGTGTTGGCCGCAACAGCGGCCGCGGACACGGCCTCACGGGCGGTGGGGGGAGAACCCGGCATGAATCATGAGGGTTTTCTTTCATGGGCGCCGGCCCGGGGGAGGCGCGGCAGGTGAGGGGGAGAGCGGGAACGGACCGGCCGGGGGCCAGGCCGCCGCGGAGGCGCGATCGATGTCGTCGAGCGTCCGGGCCGCCCCGGACGCGATGTCGAACATCCAGCCATGCAGTGAGAGTTGCTGCTCGGCGAGCGCGCGGGCCACTGAGGGGTGGGTGCGCAGGTTCTGCGGCTGCGCGACCACATTCGCGCGTACGAGGGTGGTCACCCTGGACTCGGCCGATGCGGCGGGGAGCCGCGGTCTCCCGAGCCATGGCGCGGGCCGCGTCCGCATGCCGCAGCCAGTCCGCGATCACCGGGGCCGCGCTCAGGTCGTGCCCCTCGGCCTGGGCGGTCATCGCACCGCACGCCGAGTGACCGCAGATGACGATGCCGGTCACACCGGGTACGGCAACGGCGTACTCGATGCTCGCTGCGACACCGTCCGCGCCAGGCCCGTAGGCGCGTACCGGAGCGCGGCGGCTCGGGCCTTCACCCGGCTCGCCGGCCGCCTGGTGCGGGAGCGGGGCTACGCGCACGCCTGACCGTGACGGGTGCGGTCGGCGGAGGACCGCGGTATACCAAACCTGACGTTCCTCGACGTGATGAGAGAATGAGCGACATGGCAGGTTCTGAAGGCTTCGAGCCCGAGTCGGATCGGGTCACTCGTCAGTTGCGCGACGACATTCTCGATGGTGTGCGTCGGCCCGGCAGCAAGCTCGTCGAGCGTGAGCTGGCCGCAGAGCTCGGAGTGAGCCGGCTGCCCATCCGCGATGCCCTGAAGGCACTGGTGACGGAGGGCCTTGTGACGCCCCGGCCGCGGACCTGGGCGGTGGTGCGGGAGTTCAACCCCACCGACGTCTCGGACCTGGGCGAGGTGCGTTCCGCGCTGGAGACGCTGACGTTCCGGCTGGCGGCTCAGCGGCGTACCCGCGCGGGGCTGGAGAAGCTGCGCGCCGACCTCGATGCCGAGCTGGAGGCGGCGCGGCGCGGAGACGCCGTACAGGCGAGGCGCGCCGCGGCCGACTTCCACGAGACAGTGACGTCACTGGCCGCGAACGAGCTGCTGAGCGAGCTGGAGCGCACCCTTCGCAGCCGCATGCGCTGGCTGCTCAGCCGGCACGACGACCTGCTGGGTGTGGCGAGGGAGCACGAGAATCTTTACGACGCGATCGTGGCGCGGGACGTGCCGCGCGTCGAGGAGCTCGTGCTGAAGCACCTGGAGATGGGCCGCAGCGCGGCTGCGGCCCATTTGTGGTCCTCCAACGAGTAGGCGGAGCAGGTCGGTTGAGCGTCACGCGGGCGCTCGTGCGGCGGCTCGAACGAAGGTGAACCCCTTCGCATGCACGAAGGTGATTTCCTCGGCGCACGCGAAGGAGATCCCTCAGCCGCACGCCAAGGTGATCCCCTCCGGGCATACGAAGGAGATCCCTCAGCCGCACGCGAAGGCGACTCCCTCGGCTCAGACGAAGACGATCCCATCGGCGACATCGGAGCGGATCTCCGTGCCGACCCGTCGCCACAGGAGGTCGTCCAGGCGGTCCAGCGGGTCGATGAGCGCGCGTCCGACGGCCTTCGCGACCCGCACCGCGGCATGCACCTTCGGCTTCATCGACCCTTCGGCGAAGGCCGGCTCGGGGCGGAAGCGCTCACTCGCGATGCCGAAGCCGTTCGCGCGACGGCCTCTCTACACGCTTGTCGGCGCCGCTTGCTGCACGACCTCGAAGGACCACAGTGTGGACCCGCTTGCCGCCGGCTTGGGATGTTCGTCGCTCTGTGCGCCACTGCCCTGGTGGGCGGCCTTCATAGGGCCCTCCATCCAGGCTTGGAAGGAGTCCTCGTCACGCCACCGCGTGTAGACGAGGTAGTTGTCGGTGCCTTCGACGGGGCGGAGGAGTTCGAACCACTCGAACCCGTCGGAACTCTCTACGGCATGGGCACGGGATACGAAGCGCTTCTCCAGCGTCTCCCGATGCTCGGCGGGGACGGTCAGTACGTTGATCTTTACCACACTAGGCACATGACACCTCTCAGGAAGCACAGGCAGGGCGCTGCGCCGAGCCTTGATCACGTACGTGCATTCTCTTACATCCGTCAGTCAAAGCGGCGTGAGGACGACTCCCAGTCATCCCCTGTGGCGCAGCGCGAGCGGTGCGCCTCGCTGATCGCGTCGAAGGGGTGGAGCGACGCGGGCCACTTGGAGGACGTCGGCAAGTCCGGATGGGACCCGAGCATCCACCGTCCCGGGTTCGAGGAGATGATGGCGGCCGTGCGCGGCGGGCACGTGGACGCCGTGGTCGTCTTCTCGCTGTCCCGCCTCACTCGCCGTGGCGCACAACCGTCCGTCGAAACACCATCCCGCCATGGTGGACGGGCTCAGGTCCTGGAAGTCGTCCTCCACCTTCCATCTCATCCCGGCGATCTTGACCAGGTCGGTCAGGGGGCAGGGATGGCCCTCGGGCGTGTAGGCGTAGAAGTACGCGATTTCGCTCGGATCGGCGATGGAGCGGCGGATGAGCAGCCATCGGCGCGGGTGGTCGGTGGCGATCCACGCCCAGTCGTAGGAGCGCTGGCCCTTCGCACCCGCTCCACGTGAGCGGCGGTTCCACCCGTCCGGCTCGACCAGGTGCAGTGCCTGGTCCGCGCGCATGCGCCCGCCGCCGGAGGTGGTGAGCTGGTGGTCGACGGGTACCGCGAACACATAGCCGATGCCGGCGCCTTCCAAGAACTCGCGCAGCTCCCGGCTGCGTCCGTACACCTCGTCCCCGGTCGCCCACTCCGGTCTGATCCCGGCGGCCAGCGCCCGTTTCGCCTGCGCGAGGGCGAGCGCCGGCTTGGTGGCAAACGCGTGATCTTTAGGGAAACCCGCCGTCGCCATCCGCGCCGGATCGGCGAACCAGTCGGCCTGCACGTACAGGTCCCGGTCGATGAGGGCGTGGCCCCGCTTGGTCGCGTACGTCGTGTACACCGCGACGATCACGTTCTCGACCCGGCCCATCGTGCCGGAATACTGCCGACCCACGGCCGCGGTCTTCGTCCCCTTCTTCGCCTGCCCCGTCTCGTCGAAGATCAGGACCCCGCCGTCGGCGCCAAGGTGGCGGGTCAGGAACGCGCGCACCATGTCTCTCGCGGCGTCCTCCTCCCAGCAGGCGCGTTCGAGCAGGTGGTGCAGGCGATACGGTCGGTCCAGGCCGACTGCCTCCGCGATCGACCAGCAGTTGCCCGCAACGCCCGGCATCAGTAACCCGCGCAGGTACAACACGCCGTTGGCCCGCAGGTCGCGGCGGCGGTAGACCGGCGCGAGGTCTGCGGCGAGTTCGGCGAATACCGCTTCCATCTGCTCGGGATCTGCACTGCGGCGCAGTGCAGATCCCGAGGCGTGGATACCGTGCGCGGGGCCTGTCATCTCCGATACCGCTGCGCCACTGCCGCGAAGGCGGCCTTGGGTTCCCATTCCATGTCGGGGTAGGTCTGCCCCCGGCGCCCTTCGAGGAGTTTGACGATGCCCAGGCCGGCCCGGTCCAAGTCGTCCCTGGGATCCCCGTCCGGGCGGTGCGGGTAACCAGGCAAGGCGAACAAGAACACGAACGAGCTGTCCACACCCTCGGCCTCGAAGATCTCCAGCAGTTCGCTCAGATATGCGGCTTGGCCGGCCTCGTCACGCTCGTATATGCCGTTCAGCCGTACAGGGGCCTTGGTCTCCGGGTCGTACTCGACCACTTCCAGCACCCGCCCACCGCGGTCTCCTGCGCCGCGGTAGGCCGCGGTGCCGAACCCGGTGATGGCGAGCGGCTTCGGGCCTTGGGCCAGGGTGCGCACCGCGTCCCGGAACCGGTCGGCGACCTCGGCGGAGCGGATCAGCTCGAACGTCACAATGTCGAAGGGGGTCCAGTCGACCTGTTCGAACTGGATGGATGCGTAGGTGAGCTTGCCCTGGAAGCGCTCGCGGACCGTGGCCGCGGCGTCGCGGAGGAATGCGTTGATGCGCACGCCGAGCTCACGCATCGCTTCGGCCCGCCGCTCGGGTTGGCTCATCAGCTGCTCGACCCGCTCCTCGGGGCTCTCTCCGGGCAGGAACCCGCGGTTCATCACGCTCAGCTCGACCCCTGCGACGAACACAACTGTGGCCCCCTGCTGTCGGAGCCGTTCCGCTCGCTCGGCGCAGTCGCGGAAGAGCGTGAGGATCTGCTCCGGATTCAGCTCCAGCGGATAGGGCGAGAACCAGACCTCCAGGCCGAGCTCGGCGGCGGCACCGGCGGCCAGCTCCATTCGGTCCGGGTCACCGCCGATGATCTGGACCGCGTTGCAGTGCAGGTCGTCGCGGATGATGGCGAGCTCGCGCCGGACCACCGCAGGGTCGAAGTGCTCGCGGGATATCTGGCCGTGCACGACGAATCCGGTGTCGTAGGTCATTCCTCTTGCTCGCATGGTGACGTCCTCTCTGTCGGTCCCGGTCGGGGCGAGGCTGACATCAAAAGTGCGTACACGCAAGTTTGCGCGCACGCAGCCCTGTGTGGAACGCTGACACCGTGACGACACCACCAGGGCTGCGGGAACGGAAGAAGCAGGCCACGCGCGAGGCGCTACGCAAGGCGGCCCTGCGCCTGGCCATGGAGCGCGGACCGGACCAGGTGCGGGTCGAGGACATCGCCGAGGCGGCCGGGGTCTCGCCGCGCACCTACAACAACTACTTCGCCAGCCGCGAGCAGGCGATCGTCTCCGCTGTTACCGCGGACCGGGAGGCGCGGATCGCGGCGGCGGTCGCGGCCCGGCCCGCAGGAGTGCGCCTGGCTGACGCCGTCACCGAAGCAGTGGTCGAGCAGTACACGAACACCGGTGAGCGCGAACATGAGGCGCTGCTGCTGATTACCACCCGGACCGCGCTGCGCGACGCGTTCCTCGATACCACCACCAGCATCGAGCCCCCTCTCACGGCGGTGATCGCCGAACGCCTAGGTGACGCCGGAGCGCACACAGCCCGCGTTCTCGCGGCGAGCGTGGCCGCGGCGGTTCGCATCGCGTTGGAAGGCTGGCTCCGGCCGGCCGGGAACGCAGGGGCCACCGGGAGTTTCGGCGCCGGAGGACTGGTCGTGCCCTCCGGCTCACTGCCCGACCAACTCCGCGCGGCACTGCTCCCGCTCGTGCCCGCGTTCGACGCCGCCGAGCGACGCACCCGGCCCTGAAGTCGACCCAACTGGGGCATCCGCTGGACAAACAGTAGATTCGGAACAGGCCGATGTATCCGGCCGTCATCATCCTCGTCAGCCGATTCAACATAGATGACGCCGTGCCAGGTCGCGATCTACGACGAGTGTCGATCGTCGACACCTTGATCATCGAACTGCGAAGGGAAATCTCCCGGGGCGCCTGGCAGGTCGGTGACCGGATCCCCCCGGAGAGCCAACTCGCCGAGACTCTGGGCGTAAGCCGGCTCTCGATCCGCGAGGCTGTCCGCGTGCTCATTCACGCCCGGCTGCTGACCGCCCGTCAGGGCGACGGCACTTACGTGACCGCCACGGACGAGGGCCAGGTCGCGCTCCGCCGCCACCTCGGCCGGGCAGAGACCGCCGATATTCTCGACGTCGGGCGGGGTCTGGACATCGTCGCGGCCCGACTGGCCGCGACCATGCGCACCGAGGAGGACCTGGACAAGCTCCGGGAGGCCATGGAACGTCGCGCTGTCGCAGGCCGGGCGGCCGACCTGGACGCCTTCACCGACGCCGACGTCGACGTCGACTTCCACCTGTACATCGCCGAGGCTTCCCACAAATGGCTACTCGGTGACCTCTACCGGAACATGAGCGACGCCCTGTGGGAGACCGTCAAGGCCAACCAGTGCATGGATGACGCGGGCGACGACCCGTTCCACACCGCGCTGTTCGAGGCCGTACTCGCCGGCGATCCGATCGCCGCGACCGCCGCGGCGTTGTCCATCCTGGACGACTGCACCGACGGGGAACCGTGACCACCGCCGATCTGCTGATCCACAACGCCGACCTGGTCGTCACCACGGACTTGGCACTGGGCGACCTGCCCGGCGGCTGGGGTGTCCGCGAATTGCTCGGTCCGGTCGGCAGTGACAGCAGATCGTGCGGCGGGGCGGCACCAGTTCGGTGCGGCACCGGCGCGCGATGATGCGGCCGGCCTCGGCCGACGGGAATCACGCCCCCGCGATCGCCCGACTGGTTCGAACCGTGGACCCCGGGCGTCGTCGGCAGCGCCCACGCCATCGACGTGGCCGGGGCGTGTGCCGTCGGCCACCCTCGCGCGTGCGCGACGATCGCACGTCACAGGCGCTGCTGACGTACTGGTTCAGAGCCATCGCCGCGCGTGCGCGGCGATGGCTCCCAGCACCTCGGGCATGTCCTGCTCCGGCGCCCCTATCAGCACCCGCGAGCCGCGCCCCGGCCCGTCCAGTACCTCACAGACGGCGACCAGCGGATGGGTCGCCTCTGCCCCCACCTGCTGGTACCGGCCCTTCGGTCTTCGCGCGCGCTTCCTCGCCGATGCAGGGGGTGATCGAGTACCGTCGCACCGCTCGCGGATCACTGCGGAACGGCGGCCGTACGGCGAGCACCCGCAGCGGGCCCGGCAGCGGCTTCAACGCCACCTTCGCGCAGGGGTCGGGTGTGGTGCCCAGCACCCCGGGCCCCACGTACAGCGGGCCCTTGATGTCCAGCTTCCACGGGCCCGTTCCCACGACGGCGCCGTCCACCGCGTGCACCTCGACCGGGTCGACCGGCTCCACCTCGCACGTGCGCGGCAGCCGCGTCCACCACCGCAGCCCCAGCAGGGTCGATACCAGCAGGGCGACCGCCGCCACCGCGAAGCCCCGCACCACCGCTTCGGGCCGTGGCGCGATCAGCGCCACCAGCGCGCCGACACCGCCCGCGGCCCCCAGTGCGAGCGCCGGTGCCAGCCACTGCCAGGCCATCGTCAGCGGATTGCGCCGCCCGCGCAGCAGCAGCCACAGCGCCGCCCACAGCGGCCCGAGGCCGATCCCGCACAGCGCGGAGGCCAGGGCGGCGGGCCCGCTGAAGAGCCGTCCCGGGTAGTGGCCGGTGCGCACGGTGGCGGTGTCGTCGCCCTCACCGGCCTGGATCATCCGTACCGATCCGCGCCACCACAACAGAGTCACCGGCTCCCCGGCCCGTGCCCGTCCGTACACGGAGTCCCGCTCCTCGTGCGAGCGGTGGTCGAGGTAGCGCAGCTCCATCGCGCGCTTGTCCGCCCGGGTCAGCTCCAGCGTGTACACCGTGGACGCGCGCTTGAGCGCGTAGTCGGTGACCCGCACAGTGACGCGTTCCCGCTGCATGCAGTACGGCTTGCGATAGCGGTCCCCGCACACCTTCAGCTGGTCGGTGGGGTGCCCGTCCTCGACCACCGCCACCTTCGCGAAGTCCACGTCGTCGGCGCGCAGCCGTTCCGCCTGCTGCCAGAGCGGCCAGGCCGCCCCCAGCAGCGCGGTGGCCAGCAGCAGGCCCACGCCCCCGCGGACGACGTCCTCGATTCCGCCCCTCATACGCTCCCTCATCACTGTCTCGTGAACACATACGTGACAGCCGGCACCCCGTAATGGATGTGCGCGTCGTCGACACGCGCCACGTACCGGCCGCCGGCGGCCGCGAAGACGCACTGGTGGTCCGCGACCGATCGACGACGAGGCGAAGTTGCTTGAAGTTTCACGCAACAGGTACGCTTTACCTGACGCTTGAATGTTCAACTTCCACTCCCTGCAGAAGGGGACAAAAAATGACCTCCATCCCGCGCACCACCCGCGACTCCTCCGGCGCCCGCACGGAGGGTCCCTCTCCGTACGTCTACGATGTGGGGTTGCTGGTCCTGCGCCTGGTCCTCGGTCTGACAGTGGCGGCCCACGGCGCGCAGAAACTCTTCGGCTGGTTCGGTGGCGGCGGGCTTGAAGGCTTTGGTCAGTTCTTCACCATGAGTGGCTATCCTTCCGGCGAAACCATGGCGCTGATTGCCGGACTCAGTGAAGTCCTCGGCGGACTCGGCCTTGTGTTCGGGCTGCTCACGCCGCTCGCGGGCGCGGCCGTGCTCGGCACCATGATCAACGCGCTCGCAGTCAAGTGGGGCGGCGGCTTCTTCGCCCCGACGGGTGTCGAGTATGAAGTCCTGCTGTCCGCAGGTGCGGCCGGGCTGGCCCTCACCGGGCCGGGCAGGTTCGCCGTCGACCGTTTTCTTCCCGGGCTGCGGGCCCATCGGCTTGTATACGGCGTCGCGGCCTTGGTGCTCGCCGCCGTGCTCGCTGCTCTCGTGCTGCTCATCCGTAACTGACTGCGGTTGTTCGCTGTGGACTTCTCCAGCGACGTCCTCCGCTTCGTCGTCGAGCACGAGCTGCCTGGACGGGTGGCCTTCCTGCGGGCCCAGGACACGGATCACGATCACGCGCGGGGTCTTTTCACCTCTCACCCACCGCCGGCAACAACCGGCCTCGGCGGACCGGCCGTGTACTGCTCGGCCCGACCGCCCGAAGGGACAGCATCCGTGAGCACTACTCCTGCGACACCGACCCACGGCACTGACACGGGAGGCGCGTGGTGAGCCGTTTCGACACACCTGTTGTGGTGACCCGAGGAGACACGGAGGGACCACTGGTCGTTCTGTTGCACGGCCGCGGCTCGCGTGAGACCGAGATCATCGGGCTGGCGGACGCTCTGCCCCGTGGCCTTTCCTACGCGGCGGTTCGCGCTCCTATCGCTGAACACGGCGGCTTCGCCTGGTTCGCCAACCGTGGCGTCGGCCGTCCCGTCGCGGAGTCGCTGCGGGCCACCATGGACTGGTTCCGGCTGTGGCTCGACGGCATCGCCCCGCCGGGCCGCCCGGTCATTCTCGTCGGCTTCAGCGGCGGAGCCGCCTTCGCGGGAGGCCTTGTGCTGGACGATCCCGCGCGGTTCGCCGGTGCGGCGATCCTGTACGGAACGCTGCCGTTCGAGGCAGGGGTGCCCACCGATGCCGCACAGCTCGCCGGAGTGCCCGTCTTCGTCGCACAAGGCGATCACGACCAGGTCATTCCCCGCGACCTGCTCGACCGGACATGGCGTTACCTGACCGTCGAGTCGGGGGCACCTGCGATCTCCCGGCGTGACCCGGTCGGACATGGAATCGCCCGTGACGCGCTGGCGGCCCTGGCAGGCTGGCTGGTCGGGCGGGCAGCCTACCTCGCCCGGCAGGGACGGCCGGTACCCGCGCCGGCTCATTGGGAAACGTTGCCCGGGGACCTTCCGGACCGGGCCGGTCCGCGTCCCGACGTCACTACGACGATTCCCCAGCAGCAACGTACCGACAACGCACCTGCCGAGGTGCAGGAGAAGCTGTTCGCCCGGTTGAGCGCGCTACCCGGCGTACACAGCCGTCAGTCCGCCCTCTCTGTTCCCGGCGCGCGTGGATTCATGGTCACGGCACCGCAGGGCGGTCCCGACGACGCATTCCTCGTACCGCATGCCGGGGAGTTCGCACACCTGCACCCTGACACCGACGGTTCGCTGCATGTCGCGCTGCCTGTGCACCTGGCTGCCGACGCGGTCGCGCACGGCTGGGCCGTGGCACATCCGCTCGCCGGAGTCCGGCTCGCTCCGGGCATGGTGCTTGTCTACGGGCCTCGAGACGAAGCCGAACTCGACATCGTCACGTCCATCGTCGCCACCAGCCACACCTGGGCCTCCGGCAGGTACCGCCCGACCACGCAATGACGCGAGCAGATATCGGCACCGGAGTGGCGCCTTCTGTCTGGTCGCGCCGCGACGGCCGGAGAGGTGATGGCTACGGGGTGGCCGCCGCGCGTGACGCGCCGTGCCGGTCGGGCAGCGCGAAATCGGCGTCAGGCGCCGGAGACGGTCCGGGCCCGCATGTGGGGGACGGCCGGACGGGTCAGCGCAGCAGCGCCCGTACCGACGTCTTCATCCGGGCCACGAACGCCTCCCGCACCTCGTCCGTCACCCGGTCCAGTGAGAGGTACGGATTGAGGTCCTCCAGCTCGACGAGCAGCAGCTCACCGTCCGCCGCCCGGCAGGCGTCGACGCGCTGGATGCCGTGCGCGAGGTCGTTCCACTCCACGAACCGGTGGGCGAAGTCCAGATCCGTCGCCGTCGGCTCGTACGGATCCAGCACCCAGCGCTGCTCTGGGTGCGGTGCGTGGAGCGCGTACTGGAAGTCGCGGTCGATGAAGAAGAAGGACACCTCGTAGCGGAAGTCGATCCTCGGTTGGACGAGCACGCTGCCGTCCGGCTCGGCGCCCACCTCGGCCGCGAGCGCGTCCGGCGTGACGAAGCGCAGCCCGACCGAGTCCGCGCCCAGCTTCGGCTTGATCACATACTCCGCCGCCACGGGCAGCAGCCCCAGATCGCTTGCTCGGTCCACGGTCGCGATCACCGGGTACTCCGCCGCGCTCAGATCGACCAGATACTGCTTGCCCGCCATGTCACCGCGCCCGGTCAGCGGGTTGTACACCGGCACCTTCCGCTCGCGGGCGCGGGCGCAGAACGTGTCGTACGCCTCCTGGTAGTGCAGCACCGGACCGCTGTTGCGGACGACGACGGCGTCGAAGCCGTCCAGCAGCGCCGCCGCGTCCCGCGGATGACAGAGCGCGACATCGAACTCCTCACGCAGCCGCGAGGTGAGAAAGATGTCCTCGTCGCAGTAGCGGCGGCCGCGCGCCTGGTACGCGAGGTCGGTGACGAAGAGGACGGACGGGCGCGGACCGGCGGGCATGACGTTCTCCCAGGGGGTGTGGAGGCGGACGGCGGCTCAATAACTTTGATGGCGTTGCCCGTTCACCACTGTGGAGCATCATGACCTCTGCCCCACAGGAGTCGCACGTGTCGCCACCGCCGACATTCTCTCGCCCGCCTTCGCCGCCGACCCCTACGGGGCCTGCCGGACCACGAGGGAGAGCGCCCCGCTGATCCACCACGAGGCCACGGACAGTTACCTCGTCTCCCGGTACGAGGACGTCGAGCGGGTCTTCAAGGACAAGACGGGAGAGTTCACCACCGACAACTACGACTGGCAGATCGAACCGGTGCGGGGCCGGACGATCCTGCAGTTCAGCGGCCGTGAGCACGCGGTGCGCCGGGCCCTGGTCGCCCCCGCCTTCCCTGGCACCGACCTCCAGGAGAAGTTCCTGCCGGTCATCGAACGCAACGTTCACCCCGGTCGCCACGGGCTCACCGGATCCGGGGGCCGGCACCTTCTGCGCGACCCCTTCGACGATTGGTTCACCGTGGAGGGGAGTCGCAGCGGATACCCGCCGACTGGTCGAAGCGCGGTCGGGGAAGGCGCATGGCTGCCCTCCCGGTACGCCGCCGGTGCGACAACGGCTTCGGAGTGGCGGATCCGACGGGGGCGTCCCTCTCACCGCAGGCGACATAGGCAGACCTGTCCTACTTTGGGCAGGCACCATCCGTACGATCCAAGGAGCAGTAGTGAGTAGCGCCAAGGACAAGGCCAAGGGCAAGGCCAAGGAAGCCATGGGCAAGATGACCGGCGACCGACGCAAGCAAGCCGAAGGCAAGACGGACCAGGCCAAGGGTCAGGTCAAAGGTGCCGTGCACCACGCGGGCGAACGGGCCAAGGGCGTGAAGGACTCCCTCAAGCACGACTAGGGCACCTTTTTCGGATCGGGCCTGATCCGAAAGAAAGGCCCTGGGCCTTGTGCCCGCAGAGAGCCCCTGCCCACGCGGGCGGGGGCTCGGGCGCGGTCGTTGCGGGCCCGGTGTCCGGAGGTGTTGCCCGACGAGCGTCGTACGCGGCTCGGCCTCCGAGCTGCCCGGGGTGCGCCATTTTTTCGCGAGGGAGGCGCGGAGCGGGCGGGGCGCGGGTGAGTCATCACCAGGAGTTGCCGGGGCGCACCGCCAGCCGGGGGTGGTGGGCGGCCAGGACCTTGTTGGCCCTCGCCAGTTCGGACAGAGCCTGCTCGCGGTCGGCCCGGTCCTCGATGCCGAGCCGGGGGCCGCGGAACCTGCGGACCTCGCGGGCGGCGCACTCGGCGTCGAACTCCGCCTGCACGATGTGCGGCGGGATGCAGGACCCGATCATTTCGGTGACCCGGTCCGGGATCGGCACGGGAACGAGGAGGTGCGAGGCGGTCATGAGGGCCCTCTCGGATGATTGACCAGGAGGTGGTGCTCCGCGGCCGCCGGGTGGGCGGTCGACTCCTCCCTATGCAACGGGACGCAGTTCCGGGTTTCTCATGGAGAACGTCTCCGTCCGGCAACCGTTTGAGAGTGACCGGCTATTTCCTCTTACTCATAAGTAAGTTGACTCCACGTGAGGTACGTGCTCGCTCGGAATCCGGGCTGTGCCGATCAGAGGGGCGCGTTGTCGCTGCGGGCATGCAGCGACAGCGCACGCAGCACTGGCTCGGTCGAGAACCGCGACTCCGGGTCGACGAGTTGCTCGCCGATCACCGTGAACCAGGGCGCGACCCGTATTCCGAGTGAACCGTCGACCCCCTGCCCGCCGACCGTGCCGACGTTGCCTGGGGCTCGTCAACAACGGTGACCCCATCCCGTTCGCAGGTTCCTGTACCGCCGGCCAGTAGTCCGGCCCCCCGGTGCGAAGAGATCTAAGGTGGTATACGGGACACGTAGGAACGCCCCCCCGGAGGGGCCATGCGCCGACACCGCACCACCCATGCCGACAGCGCCCAGGAATCCCTGCTCACCCTCGGGCGTCTTGTCGACCAGGCGCTGGAGCGGATCAGGATCCAGCGGGCGCGAGTGGAACTGGCCGAGGCGTTGCAGCGCCATCTGCTCCCGCCCCAGCTTCCGCAGCTGCCCCGCCTGGCCATCGCAGCCCGGTACACCCCTTCGCGTGACGGTCTCGATGTCGGGGGCGACTGGTACGACGCCTTTCCGATGACGAATGGGGTGGTCGGGATTGCCATCGGTGACGTGCAGGGTCACGACGTGGAAGCCATTGCCTTCATGGGAGAGGCCCGCACCAGCCTGAGGGCCCTCGCCTGCGCCACGACCGATCCGGGCGAGGTACTGAGCCGCGCCAATGATCTGCTCATTTCCATGGGCTGCGGCCTCTTCGCGACGTGTTGCTTCCTGACCTTCGACCCGCTCAGCGGCGCGCTCGTCATCTCCCGAGCAGGCCACATCCCGATGGTCTGGGCCACGTCCGTCGGTAGGTCCGGCATCATCCTCGACAGTGGTGGCCCGCCCCTCGGCATAGTCCCCGGAGAGAAATATCCCGTGACGCGACGATGGCTGACGGAGCCGGGATCGTTGGTCATGGTCACCGACGGAGTGGTGGAAGGGCCGACCTTTCCGATCGAGAAAGGGCTGGAGGAGGTGCTACGGCTGGTGTGCAGTGGCTGCGACGGCGACCCCGACGAGCTGGCCGGTGAAGTGGTGAAGGTGGCCGATCTGACGGGCCACTGCGACGACGCCGCAGTCCTCGTCCTCCGTTATGCCGGCCTCCCCGGCGTTGGGTAGCCATGGCCGGCGCTGCATGCTCCGCGCTGCAGCGATCAAGGTGTCTTCCGGCGCGTCCTGGCCGGTAGAGCCCTTCCAGGTGGTGTCTGATGACTGCCGTGGTGACCAATCCGGAGCTTCGGCGCAAGGGCGCCGCGACTCTCCTGGTCCTTGCCGTCGCAGCCGCCTATTACGGGGCTGCCCGGCTGGGCCTGCTCGAACAATTGGTGCGCGGACAGGTCACGCCGCTCTGGCCCCCTACCGGCATTGCCCTGGCCGGTCTGCTCGTCTTCGGGCTCCGCGTCTGGCCGGGCATCGCGATCGGAGCCTTTCTCGCGAACGTATCCATCGGGCCGACGGCTCCCATCGTTCTGGTCATCATGCTGGGAAACACGCTCGCACCGGTCTGCTCCTACCTGATGCTGCGGCGTGTGGGGTTCCACAACGACCTGGACCGGCTGCGTGACGCGTTGGCGCTGGTCTTCATCGGCGCCCTGGGCGGGATGCTCATCAGCGCGACCATGGGCAGCAGCGTGCTGGTGCTTTCCGGCGCGCTGCCCGCAGGCGGCTTCTGGTCCACGTGGTCGGTGTGGTGGACGGGCGACGCGATGGGTGTGCTGGTCGTCGCACCGTTTCTGCTCATCCTTCGCGAGGCGCGGTGGCCACGGGGTGTGACACTCCTGCGGTGGGCCGAGGCAGGGGTCCTGTTGCTCGGCACCCTTGCGGTCACGCTGCTGGCGACGGTCGGCAGACCCTCGCTGCTTTTCCTTGTCTTCCCGTTCCTGATCTGGGCCGCGTTCCGCTTCGAACGCGCCGGTGCCGCCTCGTGTGCGCTCGGAGTCTCCATGCTGGCGATTCTGGCCGCCGGTCGCGGGACCGGTCCGTTCGCCCACGAGGACCTCTTCACCAATATGGTCACGCTCCAGGCCTTCAACGGCGCCACGGCACTGACCGCCCTGCTGCTCGCGGCGGTCATCACCGAGCGGAACCGCACCCACGGCGAGATCAACCGGCTCTGCGAGCGGCTCACCGACATGGTGGCGGCCATGCCGGACCACCCGGTCACCGACCAGTGGCTGACGCCCGACGAACCCGACGACCCGGACGGCCGCGCCGGCGACCGTTAGGTGGCGTCCGGCCGGCGCTCTTCGCGTACGCGCCCCGACGGGGCCGCCCTCTCCAGGAGAGTCGCCCGCCGGTCGTTCCCTGTCGCACCCGGCAGTGACCACCGGGCCGCCGAGTGCCAGTACTGCGACAGCAGCCCGCCCGCGTCGGGTGCGACGCCGAAGTCGTTGATCGTCGCCCGGCCCCGACCGACACGGCCTGGGTCACGGACTCGCCCATCGCCGGACCCCAGCCCGGGCGACGACCCCTGCGCCACCCGCCGGGCGCGGCGTCAGCGGGCTGACAGCACCTCGGCGAGGTCGTACCGCACGGCCTCTTCCAACTGCGCGTAGGTGCAGCTCCCGGGAGTGCGGTCCGGCCGCCACCGGCGGAACTGGGCCGTGTGCCGGAACCGGTCGCCCTCCATGTGGTCGTAACCGACTTCGCACACCCGCTCCGGACGCAGCGCCACCCACGACTGGTCCTTCTTCCCGGACCAGCGGCTCGGCGTACCGGGCAGCCGGGCGGTCTCGTGCGCGGCGGCGTCCGCCCACGCCGCCCACGGATGGTCGGCGAACTCCGTCCGCAGCGGCTCCAGCTCGGCGACCAGCTCCTCGCGGCGCTTCATCGAGAACGCCGCGCAGACCCCGACGTGCTGCAGGACGCCCTCGGAGTCGTACAGACCGAGCAGCAGCGAGCCGACGACAGGGCCGCTCCTGTGGAAGCGGTAGCCCGCCACCACACAGTCGGCGGTCCGCTCGTGCTTGATCTTGTACATGACGCGGACGTCCGGGCGGTACGGCAGATCCAGTGGCTTGGCGACGACACCGTCGAGCCCGGCACCCTCGTACCGTTCGAACCACTCCTGGGCGACGGCCGGGTCGGTGGTCGCGGGGGCGAGATGGACGGGGGCCGAGGCACCGGACAGCGCCGCTTCCAGCACGGCGCGGCGGTCCGCCTGCCGGGTGGAGAGCAGCGAGTCGTCGCCCACCGCGAGGATGTCGAAGGCGACCAGACTGGCCGGGGTCTGTTCGGCGAGCAGCCGCACCCGTGAATCGGCCGGATGGATGCGCTCGGTGAGCCGGTCGAAGTCCAGTTTCCCGTCGTACGCGACGACGATCTCGCCGTCGATCACGCAGCGCGGCGGCAGATTCTCCCGGACCGCTGTGACCAGCTCGGGAAAGTAGCGGGTGAGCGGCTTACCGGTGCGGCTGCCGATCACCACCTCGTCGCCGTCGCGGTGCACGATCGCCCGGAAGCCGTCCCATTTGGCCTCGTACTGCATGCCCGGCGGGATCCGGGACACGGACTTGGCGAGCATCGGCTTCACAGGCGGCATCACTGGCAGATCCATGGACCGATTCTTGCCCGGATACCTCGACACGACTCCCGATATGCGGCATATGTGAGCTCCCGGCCTACCGTGGCCCCCATGGGCGCTGCGGTGGAGCTGGATGCGGGCGGACGGGCGGTACGGCTGTCCAACCCCGACAAGGTGTACTTCCCGGAGAAGGGCTACACGAAGAGGGACGTCGCCGAGTACTTCCTCTCCGTGGGCGCCGGGATCACGCGCTCCCTGCGCGACCGGCCGACCACACTCCAGCGCTTCGTCGACGGTGTCGACGGCGACTTCTTCTACCAGAAGCGCGCCCCGAAGAACCTCCCCGACTGGATCCCCACCGCGCGCATCACCTTCCCCAGCGGCCGGCCCGCCGACGAGATCTGCCCCACCGAACTCGCCGCCGTCCTCTGGGCGGCCAACCTCGGCACGCTCACCTTCCACCCCTGGCCGGTACGGCGGACCGACACCGACCACCCGGACGAACTGCGCATCGATCTCGACCCACAGCCCGGCACGGACTACGCCGACGCGGTCATTGCCGCCCATGAGCTGCGCGCCGTCCTCGACGACCACGGTCTGCGCGGCTGGCCCAAGACCTCCGGCGGGCGCGGCATCCATGTCTTCGTCCCCGTCGAACCCCGCTGGACCTTCACCGAGGTCCGTCGCGCGGCCATCGCGGCCGGCCGCGAACTCGAACGCCGGACGCCGGACCGGGTGACCACCGCGTGGTGGAAGGAAGAGCGCGGCGAACGCGTCTTCGTCGACTACAACCAGACCGCCCGCGACCGGACGATCGCCTCCGCCTACTCCGTGCGGCCCCGCCCGCACGCTCCGGTCTCCGCACCGCTGCGCTGGGACGAGATCGACGACGCCGATCCGCGGGACTTCGACATCCGCACCATGCCGAAGCGGTACGCGGAGGTCGGCGATGTGCACGCGGACATGGACGACCACGCCTTCCGGCTCGACCGGTTGCTGGAACTGGCGGACCGGGACGAGCGGGAGCGCGGGCTCGGCGACATGCCCTACCCGCCGGAGTATCCGAAGATGCCCGGCGAACCCAAGCGGGTCCAGCCGAGCCGTGCCCGGCGCGACGAGGACGGGGAGGCATGAGCGCGCCCGACCTGGAGCCCGTCAAGCCGCACGGGGACCACGCCCGCCCCCGGACCCGCGGTGACAGGTGGGCGGCGTTCAAGGCGTCCCCGTATCTGCCCGCCGTCGTGCTGCTGTTCATCATCGCGGCGGCGGCCGGTTTTTTCGCCGGCTCCTACACGTACGCGATGGCCAACCCGACCCCGCGCAACATCCCGGCCGCCGCGGTCGGACACCTCGACACCCCGCGCGACAAGGCCTTCCTCGAGCGGCTGGAGGTCGTGCTCGACACCTCGCTGGTGCTGCACGAGTACGCCACCGAAGCCGAGGCCCGCACCGCGCTGGAGGAGCAGAAGGTCTTCGCCGTCGTGCGGTCCGCGAACGGCGGTGTCGCCCTGGATGTCGCGAGCGCGTCCGGAGCCTCGGTCGCCCAGCTGCTCGCCGAGTCCGCACTGAGGGTGGCGCAAGCGACCCATGTGCCGGTGAAGGTCACCGACGTGAAACCCCTGCAACGGGGTGATCCGCGTGGCCTCGCCCTCTTCTACATCTCGCTCGCCGCGGTGGTCATCGGCTTCGTCGGCGCCATCCAGCTGAGCGTGCACGCCAAGGGGCTGAACCCGCTGGAGCGGATCGGGTTCACCGTCGCGTACGCGCTGCTCGGCGGTTTCGCGATCGCCGCCGTGGTGGACTGGCTGCTCGGCTCCATCGATCTGCCGTTCGTCCAGTCGTGGATGATCCTCGCCTTCACGATGTTCACCACGGGCATGGTCTTCACCATGTTCAACACCCTGATGGGCCGCTGGGCGATGATCCCCACCTGGGGACTGATGGTGCTGCTCGGCAACCCGTCCTCCGGCGGTGCGGTGTCCTGGCCGCTGTTGCCGTCGGTGCTGGGCTTCATCGGCCGCTGGCTGCCCCCGGGCGCCTCGGTCAACGCCCAGCACGCCGCTGTCTACTACCAGGGGCACCAGCGGATCTTCCCCTACCTGGTGCTCGCCGGCTGGTCGCTGGTGTCGTGCACGGTGTTCTGGGTGTGGCGTCATCGGCACCCGGGAGGCCGTGACCACATGCCTCAGCATGCGGTCAGGGCCTCCTGACTGTCCCTGGGCGGTTACAGCTCCTTGATCCGGATGTCGCGGTACGAGACCACGTCCGTGGTGCTGTGGACCTGGAGTCCGATGTAGCCGGAGGAGAACCTGCGGCCGGCGGTGCCCGGATCGTCGCCCCTCGGGGGCTCGAAGACCTGGCCGCCCGTGTTGTCGAACTCGTTCAGCAGGACACCGCTGCGCGGGTGCCTGGATGTACCACTGCCATGTGCAGAGCCACTTCGGCATGGCTATGGCCGGACTGCTGCTGGTCGCCAAGGCGGACGGCACGGTGCCGGGTACGACCCCCACGCCATGCATGACATGAAGGCAGACAAGCCGATGAAGGACGGGGCGATGCACGACAAGACCTGAGGCCGACGGACCGGGGCCGACAGAATCCGGTCAGGGTTCCGTCGTCCCCGTCGCCAGGCGCAGCTGTTCCTCCTCGACGATGCGCCTGGCCAGGCTCCCGTCCGACACGTCGACGGCGTCCGGCGTCGTCTCGGCGACGTCGCTGCGCCGCGCGTACGCGTCGAACAGCCGCTCCTTGCGGGCAAGGATGTCCAGCATCCGCTGGTCGACGCTGTCCGTCGCGAGCAGCCGGTGCACCTGGACCGTGCGTATCTGCCCCATCCGATGGGCGCGGGCCACGGCCTGGTGCTCCATCGTCGGTTTGATCTGCGGCTCGCAGAGGATGACCACCGACGCGGCCTGCATGTTCAGCCCGACGCCCCCGGCCTGGATCTGGCTCAGCAGGACAGCGTGGCCGTCCGCCGTGCCGAACTCATCGATCAGCTTCTGCCGCCGGGCGGCCGGGACGTTGCCGGAGACCGGCCCGAACACCTTGTCGCCCAGGGCCTCCCGGACCGTGGTGAGCACCTCGTGGAAGTACGAGAAAACGACGACCTTGAGCCCGTTTCCGGCGGCCTCCGTGACCAGCTCGCGCAGCCGGTTCAGCTTCGCGGAGGTCTCCGGGCGGGCGTACGCGGCCCGGCGCATCCGCATGAACTGTCCGGCAGCGACCGCCTCCCGGTAGGCGTCGAGATCGGCCTCGCTGAACTCCTCCCACTCGTCGACCTGCACCAGCGCCGGGAGTTCGGTCAGCACGTCCGCCTGGTTGCGCCGCAGGTAGGCGGGCGCGACGGCGCGGCGGAAGGCGTGCGAACCGGCGACCCCGTGGGTGGTCATGATCGACGGGGCCAGTTCGGGCTGGAGATGGCGGACCAGGCTGCGGAACTCCTCGACCCGGTTCTCCATCGGCGTACCGGTCAGGAACAGCACCCGTTCGGTGCGCCCCGCCCAGCCGGAGACCGCGCGCGAGCGGCGGGTGGCGGGGTTCTTGACGTAGTGCGCCTCGTCGACGACCAGCATGCCGGGCCGCTTCCCGCCGTCCCGTGCGGCAGGGAGGGTGTGCAGGGCGTCGAAGGTGGTGAGGGCCACCCCGCCGCGCTCGTGCCACTCGGCGAACGCCTCCTGCCGTTCGGGGCCGTGCACCGGCAGCACCCGCAGGGTGGACCGGGCCCGGACCTCCCGCGCCCAGTTGATCAGCACGCTCGCCGGGCACACCACCAGGAAGTGCGTCTCGCCCCGCGCCGAGAGATGCGCGAGCGCGGCGATCGCCTGCACAGTCTTCCCGAGCCCCATCTCGTCGCCGAGGATCACCCGCTTCTGCGCGAGCGCGAAGCGGGCGCCGAACGACTGGTAGCCACGCAGGGAGACCCGCAGATGCGCGTCGTCGAGCCGCAGCCCGCGCACCCGGTCCGCGATCCCTGACGGAAGGAACCCCTCGGCGGCGTCCCGGTCGGGGCTGGTGCCCGACATCTCGGCGAGCAGGCTGTAGTACTCGGCGGACCGCAGCTCGAAGTCGACCCATGCGGCGAGGTCCGACTCCGGGGCCCGCAGCAGATCGACCGACACCTGCCCGAACAGCAGCGGAAGCCCGCGCTCCGTCGCTTCCGCGACCACGGTCCGAACAGAGGCGACGGCCGTGAGCGCCGCCGCACGGGTCTGCCGCCCGGCGAACAGCATGCGCAACCGACCGCGGGCCGGTCCGGCCGCGGTGAGCAGCGGCTCCAGCCGCCCGACGAGCCGCCGGGCGGCGTCCACGGCCCGCCGGACGTCCGGACCGGCCTCGACCAGCCGGTGCAACGCCATGACCAGGGCGGTCGTGGACTCGTCGGGCGCCTCCACGTCGATCCGGACGGCGACCGTGTCCCGGACCGCGTGCGCGATCTGGCTCGCGGCGGCGAGCGCCTGATCGGCGGTCTGCGCACCGACGCCGGGGATCTGGCGGAGCTCGTACCGATTGGCCTCATGGACCTGACCGACCGTCGTGTAGCCGGCCTGCTCGACCGTGCCGAGGCGCAGTCGGCCCTCGGTGACGTCCTTGAGCCGGGAGACCGGGATCGCGGCCAGCTCACGGTGGATCAGGGAGTCGAGGATCGGGGTGAGGGCGGCGTGTATGGCGTCGGTCGCGCGGGTGTGGTCGGCGAGCACGGCACGCGCCGCGTCGAGCAGCCGTTCCGCCTCTGCGATCAGCTCCCGGGCTGCCTTTCCCATCGGCGCCCCGGTGTCCCTCGCCCCGGTACCGGTCTCCCCGGCCTCTGTCATGTACGTTCCTCTGTCCGCGCAGCCCCGCTGCCGCCTTGCCCGGCAGCTGCCCGAGTGAGACATATCGTGCCATGGGCCGATGACAGTGAAGGCCGGACGGAGCGAGAGCCCCGGTGCGGGGTCAGGACGCGGGTGGACGGCGTTCGGCCGGGGACAGCTGCAGGACCTCCAGCGTCCTGGCGCAGGACGACCGTCCCACCGCGTCGAAGACCTGCACGTGCTGCCTGTCGATGGTGCTGCGGCTCTCACCCCGCGCCGAGGCGCACTGGTTTCCCGCGTTGCGCAGTCTGCGGTTGTCAGTGCCCGGTGCAAGACTCGGACGGTCAGGAGAAACCCCTGCAGCGCACACGCGGGACTCACTGAAGGAGCGCACCATGCTCACCACCGGTTATGTCACCGGATCCCCCAACTGGCTCGATCTCGGCACGCCCGACCTCGACCGGGCCACCACCTTTTACCAGGGCCTCTTCGGCTGGGACTTCGTTCCCGGTGGTCCCGAGACCGGCGGGTACGGGATGTTCATGCTGGACGGGAAATCGGTCGCGGGTGCCATGACCGTCACCCCGGAGCAGGCGAAGTCGTCCTGGTCGGTCTACTTCCAGACACCCGATGTCGACGGCACCGCCAAGGCGGTCGAGCAGGCCGGCGGCGCGGTGCCCTTCCCGCCGATGGATGTCCTCGACTTCGGTCGGATGGGCGGCTTCACGGACCGGGGCGGCGCGTACTTCGGGACCTGGCAGCCCAAGAAGAACACCGGCCTGGGCGCGGTGGGCGTGCCCCGCTCGCTCTGCTGGGCCGAGCTGTACACCCCGGACGTGCCCGCGGCCGCCGCGTTCTACGGCAGGGTCTTCGGGTGGGAGACCCATCAGGTGGCGTACCCCGGCGGCGGTGGGTCCTACACTCTGATCCGTACCAAGGGCGGCGGCGAGGATGCCGGCTTCGGCGGGCTCGTACCTCTCGACGCCGTTGCGACCCAGGGCGTCCTGGGACCGCACTGGCTGCCGTACTTCGAGGTGGACGACTGCGACGCCACGGTCGCGGACGTCGAGCGGCTGGGCGGCAAGCTGACGCTGGAGCCCATGGAGATGGAAGGCGTGGGCAAGTTCGCCGACGTCGCCGATCCGTACGGGGCGCAGTTCGCCGTGATCAAGAGCGCGGACTCGTCGGAAGGCTGACCGGAGGGCGTACGGACCCCGCATTGATGCGTCGTTGATCAGTCGTTTATTCCGACCGGGCACTGTGTGCGCCATGCTGATCAACACCGTGACCGACCCCGCACTCGCCTGGCAGGAGACGGCGCTCTGCGCGCAAGCGGGACCCGAGTTCTTCTTCCCTGCCCCCGGCAGTTCCACACGTGAGGCGAAGCAGCTGTGCAACGCCTGCGAGGGCCGGGTGGCCTGCCTGGAGTACGCCCTCGACAACGACGAGCGGTTCGGCGTCTGGGGCGGACTATCGGAGAAGGAGCGGGAGCGACTGCGCAGAGTTGAGCGCGGCCGGGCCTGAACTTCCTCGGTACGTACCACGATTCGGCCCTCCGCAGTCCTGAGTTCGCATCTCCAGGGAGCCGCGTCGAGCGAGTACGACTACGGCGTCGTCGGTGCGGGATCGACCGGCGGTGCTGGCCGAGCGACTCGTCTTGATGAGCTTCGGGAAGGCGGCCGGAACCCTGATCTCCGCTTGCGGTCACACCCTCCCGACTCGACCAGCGCGACCCGGACCCTGGGGTCCCCGGCGCGTCCCTACCCGGCGCGCGAGCAGCCTCCCTGACCACCGCCGCGTTCACTGCTCTGCTCTTCGCCGTGACCGCAATGGCACTGCCGCCCCGGCGGAGGACGACGACCAGGACCACCTGAGGCACCACCGGACAGGCGGGCCCCGCAATCGCGGAGGTCGGCCAGGTCGGCCAGGTCAGCCACCAGCCGCAGCACGAGCCACACGCTCAGGGTCAGTTCCTGCCATCGAGCAGATCACCGATCCGGAGCCGTGGCGGTGCGTCGCTTCGCACAGGGATCGGCTCGCTGCCGCCGAGCGCACGGATCCCTACTGCCGAGAGCAGGTAGCTGACCGCATCGGCCACCACGGTCATCACGGGGCCGAACAGCCCGATCGCGGTCCCGCCGAGCGGCGGTCCGACCACGGTGGCGGTCCAGGTCGTGGCCTGTCACCGTCTCGGACCCGATGTGCGTGATGCCGCGTCACGCAGAGACGACGGCCCACGAGTGAGCGGGCTCGTGGGCCGTCGGGTGCCGTGCGGGCTGCGGGTCAGGCGTTTCGCGGAGACCTGAGACTCAGGCGTTCGCGCGGGCGGCCATCCGCGCCTTGCGCGCCGCCAGCTTCTCGTCGAACTTGGCCGCCTCGCTGTCCAGTCCGCCCATGTAGAGCCCCAGCTCCTCCTGCGCCTTCAGCCCGTCCGGGCCGAGCCCGTCGATGTCGAGGACCTTCAGGTAGCGCAGCACGGGCTGGATCACGTCGTCGTGGTGGATCCGCATGTTGTAGATCTCGCCGATCGCCATCTGTGCTGCGGCCCGCTCGAAGCCGGGCATGCCGTGACCGGGCATCCGGAAGTTGACCACGACGTCACGCACGGCCTGCATCGTCAGGTCCGGGGCGAGCTCGAAGGCCGCGCCGAGCAGGTTGCGGTAGAAGACCATGTGCAGGTTCTCGTCAGTGGCGATCCTGGCCAGCATGCGGTCGCAGACCGGGTCGCCCGACTGGTGGCCGGTGTTGCGGTGCGAGACGCGGGTCGCGAGCTCCTGGAAGGCGACGTACGCCACGGAGTGCAGCATCGAATGCCGGTTGTCGGACTCGAAGCCCTCCGCCATGTGCGCCATCCGGAACTGCTCCAGCTTGTCCGGGTCGACGGCGCGGGAGGTGAGCAGGTAGTCGCGCATCACGATGCCGTGCCGGCCCTCCTCCGCGGTCCAGCGGTGCACCCAGGTGCCCCAGGCGCCGTCACGTCCGAAGAGGGAGGCGATCTCGTGGTGGTAGCTGGGGAGGTTGTCCTCGGTCAGCAGGTTCACGACCAGTGCGATCTTGCCGATGTCGGTGACCTTGGACTGGTCGGCGTGCCACGCCTCGCCGTCCTCGAAGACGCCGGGGAAGTTCCGGCCGTCCGAGAAGGGGACGTACTCGTGGGGCATCCAGTCCTTGGCGACCTTGAGATGGCGGTTGAGCTCCTTCTCCACCACCTCTTCCAGGGCGTACAGCAGTTGGGCGTCGGTCCACGCCTGTGAACTGCCGAGGTGGGGAGAGGTGATCGTCACGGGGGGCTCCTGGGGACGGGAGAAGTACCTACGGCTTCGTAGGTTACGAGACCGTAGGTTAAAGCGGGAGTAAGGCCATCGCCAACCCGGGCCGCACGAAGTACGATTACGTACCGTTATGTCTGCAGGTCACGCAGGCGTACGGACAGACAGGTCACGCAGCCTTCCAGCTTCTCGAACTCACTGATGTGCACCAATACAGGGTGATATCCGAGCCCCGCGAACAACTCCGCGGTCTTCGGTGCACTCGCGGCCATCAGCAGATTCCCGCCGCCGAGCAGCACCACGTGCGAGCCCGCCTCCTCCGGAACCGGCAGGAAACGGCCGAAGAGCGACGGCTCGTCGACCAGCGGCGGATACCCGACGACCGTGCCGTCCGGCAGTGCGGTCACAGCGGACTTCAGGTGCAGCACCCGGGTCAGCGGTACGGCTACGACACGGGCGCCCAGCGGCTCGAACGCGGATCTGAGTTGCCGCACCCCCTCCGCGTTCGTCCGGCCGCCGCGCCCGACATGGACCGTGTCGCCGATCTTCAGGACGTCGCCGCCGTCCAGCGTGCCCGGCTCCCTCACCCGGTTCACCGAGCAGCCGAGCCCGGCCAGCGCCTCCTCCACGGCCGCGGTCTCGCCACGGCGGGACTCCGCACCGGACCGGGCGATGAGCGCCACGTTCCGGAACATTACGACGGTGTCCTCGACGAACACGCTGTCCGGATATCCGTCCGCCGGCTTCGCCTCGACCGTCTCCCACCCGTACTCGCCGAGGACGGCGACGTACCGCTCCCACTGTTCGACGGCGAGGGGGACATCGACGGCGGTGCGCTCGGCATGGGTGACGAGACCCTCGGCGAGACGCGGGTCGGGGCGGCGGACCAGGGCTTTTCTACTGGGCACGGGTAGTTTCCTCCATAGGGTTCCGGGGCGGGGTGCGGGCCGGCCACCTCGGTCACGCATCGGATGAAGTCGCGCGACTCCTGGACCGGTGGAGCAAGGGTCCGCAGTCGCTCCAACAATCCCCGACAGCAGCGCAGTTGCATACTGGTATCGAGCGGCATCGAGCCGTGCGAGGAGTCGGGCTGCACCGTGTCGAGCCGAGGCGCCGCGGCGCCGATGTACGTGAAGGCCTGTCCCGCACCCGGGAAACCGCACGCCGTGAACGGGATGGCGCGGACAGTGATCCGTTCCCTTCCGACTGTTCCAGGATGTGGTCGAGCCGGGAAATCCGGCCACCTTCGGGCCACGCCGGACCCGGACATGCCGCTCCGGGCCCATGGGCCGTTCGATGCGCCGCGGATCATCCTCCACGACCGGGGCCCGACCCGCCGATCGGCCGAGAAGTGCGGGGAATGCCGCGAGCGCCACAGCGAGAGCAGGTGGCTGCTCGCCGCCGCGGCCGACTCGCAAGGCGGGGACCGGGGGCTCGCTCCCGCGCTGTCCGTCCGGCGGCTGCAAGAGCTGGGCCTTGTTTCCACCGATTGCCCACCACCTCCACCCTCCCGCGTCCTACGGCTCAGAGCTCCGTGACCACCGCCTCGGCCGTGGTATCACGCAGTTCGCCGTCCAGCAGCAGCCAACGCGTGATGCCGAGCGATTCCAGGAACGGCACATCGTGGCTCGCCACGATCAGCGCTCCCTCGTACGACTCCAGAGCGGCCGTCAGCCGGCGCACACTCGTCATGTCCAGATTGTTCGTCGGCTCGTCCAGCATCAGCAGCCGCGGTGCCGGTTCGGCCAGCAGCAACGCCGCCAGCGCCGCACGGAATCGTTCCCCGCCCGACAGCGTCCCCACGGGCCGGTCCGCCCGAGCCCCCTTGAACAGAAAGTGCGCCAGCCTCGCCCTGATCCGGTTGTCCGTGGCATTCGGTGCGAATCGCGCCACGTTCTCCACCACGCTCAGTCCGTCGTCGAGCACATCCAGACGCTGTGGCAGAAAGCCCAGCGGCAATTGCGGAGTCGCCTCGCCGGACACCGGTGCCAGCTCACCGGCAATGGTCCGCAACAGCGTCGTCTTGCCCGCGCCGTTGCGGCCCACCAGCGCGATCCGCTCGGGGCCTCGCAGCTCGAACCCGCCGCTCACCCGTGCCCCGTACGCGAGTTCCAGATCGCGCAGGACGAGCACGCCCTGGCCCGGATGCACCTTGGTGTGCGGCAGCTCGACCCTGATCTCGTCGTCGTCCCGCACCGCCTCGACGGCGTCGTCGAGGCGCTCCTTCGCCTCGGCCAGTCTCCCGGCGTGCATGAGGCGATGCTTGCCGGCCGACTCCTGGGCGGCTCGCTTGCGCTTGCCCATGACGATCTTCGGCTCACGCTTGGTGTCCGACATCTTCTGTCCGTAGCGCTTGCGTCGGGCCAACTTGACCTGGGCGTCGGCCAGTTCACGCTTCTGTCGCTGCACGTCGGCCTCCGCGACCCGCACCATGCGCGCGGCCGCCTCCTGCTCGACGGCGAGCGCCTCCTCGTACTCCGAGAGATTCCCGCCGTACCAGGTGAGCGATCCGTCCCGCAGATCCGCGATCTGGTCGACCCGTTCCAGGAGTTCACGGTCATGGCTGACGACGACCAGGACACCCGCCCATGCGTCGACCGCCTCGTACAGCCGCCTGCGCGCGTACAGATCCAGATTGTTCGTGGGCTCGTCGAGCAGCAGCACCCCGGGGCGGGCCAGCAGCAGCGCGGCCAGGCGCAGCAGCACGCACTCGCCGCCCGACATCTCGCCGATCGTGCGGTCGAGCCCGATGTGACCGAGGCCGAGCTGATCGAGCGTCGCGCGGGCGCGCTCCTCCACGTCCCAGTCGTCGCCGACGGCCGCGAACTGCTCCGCGCGGACGTCGCCCGCCTCGATGGCGTGCAGAGCGGCCCGGGTACCGGCGATGCCCAGGGCCGCATCGACCCGCAGCGCCGTGTCCAGCACCAGATTCTGCGGCAGATACCCGATCTCGCCCCGGGTCCGGATGTGACCCTCGGTGGGGGCGAGTTCACCCGCGATCAGCCGCAACAGGGTGGACTTTCCACAGCCGTTGAGGCCGATGAGACCGGTCCTGCCGGGGCCCACGGCCAGCTGGAAGTCGTCGAAGACCTCACTGCCGTCGGGCCAGGCGAAGGAGAGCGACGAACAGGCGATATGAGTCAGGGGGGTAGACATGCGGATCTCCCGGTTGCGAGGAAGGACAGGGGGCAACGGGCGAGACACCGGTCACGGGCGTTCCACGGACATGGCCAAGGAGGGGTCCCGGTTGCGGAGGACGGCTCGAAGAGCTGAGGTCACACTCGGGCGCGCAGACATGACAGACATGAACGGGCATGCACTGTCCGGACACGGCGCGCAACGCGGTGTCTCACGACCTCAGACGAGCAACGTCCTTCTCCGATCCGACGACAACAAGGACGTCACAAACGGTACGACGGGACCTCGCGGCCAGGCAAACGATTTACGTCGATCCCGGCCGCGCCGGTGTGTGCGGCGGGACGGGGGCCGGACGATGACAGATCGCTGGACGGGCAGAGCCCTGAGGACGCTCACGGTGCTCTGCGCCGGTGCGGTGCTGACCGGCTGTTTCGCTCCGCAGCCACCGAGGTTCGGGGACGGTGTGTCCGTCCCCTCCGAGCAGGGCGAAAGATCCGCACACCGGCTGCCGCTGGAACCGCAGCCTGCCGCAGAACACGGCCTGGGACCTGGTGCTGCCCGAGCGGGGCGGCGCCCTGGTCGTCGACCCCTGCTTCGGCCCGGGGCACAACCCCCCCGGCGGCTCGCCGAGGGAGCGTACGTGGCCGCGGCGACGGCAGGGGCTTCCCGGACCTGATCCGCGCCCCCGGCCGCCCCGACCGCCCGCTCGACGCCGCCCTTGACGACCGGAAGCCGGCCAAGGCGCTGGGGGCGGGGGCCCGGCGGGTGATGGGGGCCTCTTCCAGGTCGGGCGGAACCTGCTGCTCGTCGGCTACGGCGGCGCGGTGAGCTGGCGCGGGACGTCGGACTGCATGGCCTTCGCCGCGGTGAAGTCCGGCGCGGTGATGTACTGCGACGGCCGGAACCTGGTGGAGATCAGAGCGGTGAAGAAGGACTGACCGGGCTCAGCACGCTCCACCGAGCAGGTCCGTCAGACTCCGGTCGAGATCCAGGAAGCGGTGCTCCTGCCCCGACGGGACCAGCTCCTCGGCGCGCCTGAGGAAGCGACGCAGCTCCGCCGTGCGGACATGCACCATGGCGATGCCCTCCGCGGCATGGAACTCCAGGACCGTACGGTCGTAGCCGAACGGCCTGATCCGTACGTCCCCGACCCCGGCCGGTCCTTCCATTCCTGCCGCCAGCAGTTCGCGGGAGAACTCCCAGGACACCTCGGTGCCCTCCAGGGTCGCCGGGGCAGGAAAGGCCATGCGCACGGCGAACGGATCCCGGCGGTCGTACTGCAAGGTGGCGGGAAGGGTCTCCATCCGCGGCGCGGATGCGACCATGCGGGCCTGTACGGACTGCTCGATGACGCTGGACAAGACCTGCTCCCTCATACGGCCAGATGAACGGTTCCCGGCACCGACAGAGACGACGGAACCTCACGTTCCGTGCACTGGGGGATGGAGTGAGTTGCGTCACCGCACCGCAGCTCCCTGACGCACGTGCCCGCGTGGCGGCGGCGCACTCTGGACGGCGTACTGCCCGTGGGTTAGCTTCCTGCGCCATGAGGCCCAAGGGGAAGACGACACGACTGATGGCATGGGGACTGTGCGGGGCGGCGCTGACCGCGGGGGCGGCGGGGGAGAAGGGGCGGATCGCCCGGATGAACTAGGGTCTTTCGTCTGGATCAGGCCGGCGCCGGAACGAGGATCCGGCCTGCTGCGCGATCGGCCTCGTGGGTCCCCGGCGCAGGTTCGACAGGCGGAGCGGGCCGGCTCAGCCCGCTCCGCCGACCCGCGCCGGCCCGGCCCGGCCACCCGGCGAAGACCGGGCCCCGGCAGCACCGCTCCGGGATCCTCGTCCAGGACCCGGATTCCATGCCAGGATGGGGCGATTGCCGGACCGCTACGGCAACTGCTGCTGGTACGGGGCGAGTTCGTCCGACGTCTTCGTCGCGATGAACTCCGTGATCCGGTACGCGCACACGCCCTCGGCCACGAACGGGTCGGCCGCCGTGATCTTCTCGATCTGCGTGCGGTCGTCCCCGACGGCGAGGATCACCCCGCCGTCGCGCGGGTTCTTGCGCCCGGACGCGATGAAGACCCCCGCTGCGTACTGCGTGTCCAGCCAGGCGACATGCGCCTCCAGGAGCGCGTCGACGCGCTCGACGGGGGCGGTGTAGGTCAACTCGAGTACGAACATACGTCTCACCCTACCGAGGCCTTATCGAGGGAGGTTCGGACAGGACTTCTAAGCTGGATGGCACTATGACGACGCTCCGCACACCGGCCGACGCGGCCGAAGCCCGCGCCATGCAGGACACCCTCCGCGCCCGCGTGGTGCTGGACGAGCCGGGACCGCCGCCCGGCACCGGTCGGGTGACCGGTGTGGACGTCGCCTACGACGACGAGCGCGACCGTGTCGTGGCGGCGGCGGTCGTGCTCGACGCGGCCACCCTCGACGTCGTCGCCGAGGCCACCGCCACCGGCCGGGTGGCCTTCCCCTACATCCCGGGGCTGCTCGCCTTCCGGGAGATACCGACCGTCCTGGCCGCGCTGGAATCCCTCCCGGTCGACCCCGGCCTGGTCGTCTGCGACGGCTACGGCAGGGCGCACCCGCGCCGGTTCGGGCTCGCCAGCCACCTCGGCGTCCTCACCGGGCTGCCGGTCATCGGTGTCGCCAAGAACCCGTTCACCTTCACGTACGAACAGCCGGGCCCCCGGCGCGGCGACTTCTCCCCGCTCGTCGACGGGGACGAGGAGGTGGGCCGGGCGCTGCGCACCCAGGACGGCACCAAGCCGGTGTACGTGTCCGTCGGTCACCGGACCGGTCTGGACAACGCCTGCGCGCACACCCTCCTGTTGGCCAGGGACTTCCGCCAACCGGAGACGACCCGCAGGGCCGACGCACTCTGCAGGCGGGTTCTCCGGGAGGCGACCGCCTGAGAGCCTGTCGGGTGACCTCTGATCGGGCGGCCACGCCCTGGCACGCACGCTTCCGGCGTTGCCGAAATGCCCTGGTAGCTCCTTCCCCAAGCTCTCAGCTTCGTTCGAGCAGGGGAGACCCCATCCGAGGCCATCCCGGCGCCTTGGAATCGCACGCACCATGCCGCGTCCGCTCTCCGATCGAAGGTCACCCGACAGGCTCTGAGGGCCCGACGGCGCCCGCGCCCGAGTATCTGAGTATGCGTACGGATACCGTTTGCCGATCATGAACGGCACGCTGGTACGTATGACCGATCATCGAACGCCCACGCATGCCGGAACCGTCTATGTCGCCCAGCGGCGCCTCGCCGTAGGGATGACCCTCGGCGCCCTCGCCGCAGTCGTCTGGACCGTCTCGATGATCTGCACGCTCGCGTCCTGGATGTTCTGACGCCGGGACGACCCGCCTGCCAACAGCCGTCCCGGCGTGAATCCGCTCAGCGTGTCGCCGCGACCCGGAAGCGCAGCCCGGCTCCGCGCAGCCGCTGAAGCAGCGCGTCGCCCATCGCGACGGCCGTGGTGACCTGCCCCGATGTCCGCGGGAGTTCGTCCAGGGCGAGGCAGAGCGCGGATTGGGCGAGCATCTTCGCCGTCTCGTCGTAGCCGGGGTCACCGCCGGAGACCTCCGTGTAGACCCGGCGTCCGCCGCCTTCCCCGACGAACCGCACCGTGAACCAGCTCCGCTTCCGGCGCTCCGCGTCCGGGCCCTCACCCGGCTCGTACCGGTCCATCAGCCGGCTCCGCGCTGCGGGCAGCTGCGCGGCGCCCACGAGGACGCCGATCGCGGCCGTGCCGCCCAGCGCCATCGGCAGCGTCTTCACCGAGGCGAAGTGGCGGTAGCGGAAGTCGGGGCCGTACCGCGCGAGCGCCCGCGCCGAGCGCTCGATGACCTGCGGGTCCAGCGTCGGCAGGGGCAGTGCCCAGGTGCCGGTCTCGGCACTGAAGTGCGGGGTGCCGAAGCGGGCGCGGGCACGGCGTCCGACCAGGCGCGGTTCGTGCAGCCGACGCTCCTGTGCGGCGCGCAGCATCTGCGGGCCGCGGCCCATCGCGGTGAGTGCGGAGGCGAACGTACCGCCGGAGAAGACGGCGTTGCCGCGGACGAACCCGTCGATCGTCAGCGGCACGTCCTGCGGCAGCTGCTGGACGGTGAAGTAGACCCCGAGGTCGTGCGGTACGGAGTCGAAGCCGCAGGCGTGCACGAGCCGCGCCCCGGTCTCGCGGGCCCGCGCATCGTGCTCCAGGAACATCCGGTCGACGAACTCCGCCTCACCGGTGAGGTCCGTGTAGTCCGTCCCTGCCTCCGCGCAGGCGGCGACGAGTTGTTCGCCGTACCAGACGTAGGGGCCCACGGTGGTGGCCACCACGTGGGCCGATTCGGCGAGGGCGCGCAGTGAACCGGGGGCTTCGGCGTCGGCGTGCAGCAGCGGAAGGTCCGCGCAGCGGGGATCGATGGCGGCCAGGCGCTCGCGCAGGTTCTGGAGCTTGGCCGGGCTGCGGCCGGCCAGCGCCCAGCGGCATCCGTCGGGTGCGTGGGCGGCGAGATATTCGGCGGTGAGGACACCCACGAAGCCGGTGGCGCCGAAGAGGACTATGTCATAGGGGCGTTCTGCCCCGTTCTGCCTGTTCACGAGTGCCTCCGCAGGGGCCGGCGCCGATGTAGCAGGCAGAGGTTAGCGGAGGGGTTCGTGGCGGTGTGCAGGCGGGCGGCCCTCGTGGGGGAGGATCCTTGAGGAAGAACTAAGCGCTTGCTCGGCCAAAAGGGTTGTGCGGAGCGTGGAGCGTTCTTAGCATCGTCGCTGTTACATCAGTTGTGTCACACCGCTGGGGGTTCGATGGCAACGACAGAGCACGGCCCGCTGGCGGGTGTGCGCGTGGTCGAGCTGGCGGGCATCGGACCCGGCCCGTTCGCCGCGATGCTGCTGGCGGACCTCGGCGCCGACGTCGTCAGGGTCGACCGGCCCGGTGGCGCGGGGCTCGGCATCGACCCCGCGCACGACCTCACCAACCGGAACAAACGCTCGGTGCTCGTCGACCTCAAGGCCGAGGGCGGCCCGGACCGCGTCCTGGACCTGGTCGAACGCGCCGACATCCTGATCGAGGGCTACCGGCCGGGCGTCGCCGAGCGCCTCGGCGTCGGCCCCGACGCCTGCCTGGCCCGCAACCCGCAGCTCGTGTACGGGCGGATGACCGGCTGGGGCCAGGACGGGCCGCTCGCCGAACGGGCGGGGCACGACATCGCGTACATCGCCCTCACCGGCACCCTTTCCATGATCGGCAAACCCGGCGAGCCGCCCACCGTCCCCGCCAATCTGGTCGGCGACTACGCGGGCGGCTCGCTCTACCTCGTCGTCGGCGTCCTCGCCGCCCTCCAGCACGCTCGCACGCCCGGCGGCACGGGCCAGGTCGTGGACGCGGCGATCGTCGACGGCGCCGCCCATCTCGCCACGATGATCCACGGGATGCTGGCGGCCGGCGGCTGGCAGGACCGGCGCGGCTCCAACCTCCTGGACGGCGGCTGTCCGTTCTACGGGTCGTACGAGACCGCCGACGGCCAGTACATGGCCGTCGGCCCGCTGGAGCAGCAGTTCTACGACGAGTTCGTCGAACTGCTCGGGATCGGGGACGGGGCCCCGGACCGCAAGGACGTCAGCCGCTGGGAGGAGCTGCGCACCGTCGTCGCCGACCGGTTCAGGACCCGGACGCGCGCGGAGTGGACCGAGGTCTTCGAAGCCACGGACGCCTGTGTGGCCCCGGTCCTGTCGCTCCGCGAGGCCCGGCACCACCCGCACCTCGCGGCCCGCTCCACCTTCGTCGAACACGGCGGCCTGACCCAGCCCGCCCCCGCACCCCGCTTCTCCGCCACCCCCGTCTCCGTACGCAGCGGACCCGCGCAGCCCGGCGCGGACACCGAGGCCGTCGCCCGGGACTGGGACGTACCGAGCATCCACCGGCCCCGGAAGGACACCACCGACTGATGGAACTCTCCCTGCCTCTGAACTACGCGGGCGACCCGCGCGAGGCCTGCGACCAGGTCGCCGCGCTGGAGTCCGCCGGACTCGACGCCGTCTGGGTCGCGGAGGCGTACGGCTTCGACTCACCCACCCTCATGGGGTACCTGGCCGCCCGTACCGAACGCATGAAGATCGGCGCGGCGATCCTCAACGTCTACTCCCGCACCCCCGCACTGATCGCCCAGACCGGTGCCGGACTCGACGCGATCTCCGGCGGCCGGGCACTGCTCGGGCTCGGCGCGTCGGGCCCGCAGGTCGTCGAGGGCTGGCACGGAAAGGTGTACGACAAGCCGCTCGGCCGGACACGCGAGACCGTCGAACTGTGCCGCCGGATCTGGCGCCGCGAGGTCATCGACCACCACGGCATCACCGACATGCCGCTGCCCAGGGAGAAGGGCGGCCGGCTCGGCAAGCCGCTGAAGATCCTCACCCGCCCGGTGCGCGAGGAGATCCCGCTCTACATCGCCTCGCTCGGCCCCGCCAACGTCCGGCTGACCGCCGAGATCGCCGACGGCTGGCTCCCCACACTCTTCCTCCCCGAGAAGGCCCAGCAGGTATGGGGCGCGGCCCTCGCCGAAGGCGCCGCTCGACGTGACCCGGCGCGCGGACCGCTGCAGACCGTCGCGGGCGGGCTCCTCGCCATCGGCGACGACGCGGCCGCACTCAGGGACCTCGCCCGCCCGCAGATCGCGCTGTACGTCGGCGGCATGGGCGCCAAGGGCAAGAACTTCTACAACGACCTCGCCGTCGCGTACGGGTACGAGAAGGAAGCCGCGCTCATCCAGGAGCTCTATCTCTCCGGGAAGAAGAAGGAGGCCGAGGCCGCCGTCCCGGACGAATTCTGCGAGCTGATGTCGCTGTGCGGGCCCGAGGGATACGTACGCGACCGCATCGAGGCGTTCCGCGAGGCCGGCGTCACCATGCTCAACGTCATCCCGGTCGGCCCCGATCCGGCCCGGCTGATCTCCACCGTCAAGAACTGGCTCTAGGGGGCCCGCAGTGCAGCGGCAGATCTTCACCGAGGAGCACGACGCGTTCCGTGAGACCGTCCGGACCTTCCTGACCAAGGAAGTCCTCCCGCACTACGAGCAGTGGGAGAAGGACGGCATCGTCTCGCGCGAGGCCTGGCTCGCGGCCGGACGGCAGGGGCTGCTCGGCCTCGCCGTGCCCGAGGAGTACGGGGGCGGCGGCACCACCGACTTCCGCTACAGCGCCGTCCTCGCCGAGGAGTTCACCCGGGCCGGCGCCCCCGGGCTCGCGCTCGGCCTGCACAACGACATCATCGGCCCCTACCTCACCGGCCTCGCCACCGAGGAACAGAAGCGGCGCTGGCTGCCCGGCTTCTGCAGTGGCGAGATCGTCACCGCCATCGCGATGACCGAACCCGGCGCCGGTTCCGACCTCCAGGGCATCCGCACCACCGCCGAGGACAAGGGCGACCACTGGCTGCTGGGCGGCTCCAAGACGTTCATCTCCAACGGCATCCTCGCCGACCTGGTCGTCGTCGTCGCGAAGACCACCCCGGAGGGCGGCGCGAAGGGGCTCTCGCTGATCGTCGTCGAACGCGGTGCGGAGGGCTTCGAGCGGGGCCGCAACCTCGACAAGATCGGCCAGAAGTCCCAGGACACGGCCGAGCTGTTCTTCGACGACGTCCGCGTCCCCAAGGGGAACCTGCTCGGTGAGCGCGACGGCGCGTTCATCCACCTGATGACCAATCTGGCGCAGGAACGGATGGGCATAGCGGTCGCCGGTATCGCCGCCGCCGAGTACCTCCTGGAGATCACCACCCAGTACGTGAAGGAGCGCGAGGCCTTCGGGCGGCCGCTCTCCAAGCTCCAGCACATCCGGTTCGAGATCGCCGAGATGGCCACCGAGTGCGCCGTCACCCGGACCTTCATCGACCGGTGCATCGTCGACCACTCGAACGGCGAACTCGATGCCGTGCACGCCTCGATGGCCAAGTGGTGGGCCACCGAACTGCAGAAGCGCGTCGCCGACCGCTGCCTCCAGCTCCACGGCGGCTACGGCTACATGACGGAATACCGGGTCGCCAAGGCGTTCACCGACGGCCGCATCCAGACCATCTACGGCGGCACGACCGAGATCATGAAGGAGATCATCGGCCGCTCGCTGCTCGCCTGACCCCGACGACCGACCACCCTCGAAAGGCTGCTGTCTTGAGTACCGAAGCATTTGTCTACGACGCGATCCGCACCCCGCGCGGCCGCGGCAAGGCCAACGGAGCCCTGCACGGCACCAAGCCGATCGACCTCGTCGTCGGCCTCATCCACGACATGCGCAACCGCTTCCCGGGCCTGGACCCGGCCGCCATCGACGACATCGTCCTCGGCGTGGTCAGCCCCCTCGGCGACCAGGGCTCCGACATCGCGCGGATCGCCGCCATCGCGGCCGGGCTCCCGGACTCGGTGGCAGGCGTCCAGGAGAACCGGTTCTGTGCCTCCGGTCTGGAAGCTGTCAACCTGGCTGCCGCGAAGGTCCGTTCGGGCTGGGAGGACCTGATCCTCGCAGGTGGTGTCGAGTCGATGTCCCGGGTGCCGATGGGATCCGACGGCGGCGCGTGGGCCATGGACCCGATGACCAACTACGAGACCGGCTTCGCCCCGCAGGGCGTCGGCGCCGACCTCATCGCCACCATCGAGGGCTTCTCACGCCGCGACGTCGACGAGTTCGCCGCACTCTCCCAGGAGCGGGCCGCCGAGGCCTGGAAGGACGGCCGCTTCGCGCGCTCCGTCGTCCCGGTCAAGGACCGCAACGGCCTCGTCGTCCTCGACCACGACGAGCACATGCGCCCCGGCACCACCGCCGACTCGCTGGCCTCGCTCAAGCCGTCGTTCGCCACCATCGGCGAGCTGGGCGGCTTCGACGCCGTGGCGCTGCAGAAGTACCACTGGGTCGAGAAGATCGACCACGTCCACCACGCGGGCAACTCCTCCGGCATCGTGGACGGCGCCGCACTCGTCGCGATCGGCAACAAGGAGACCGGTGAGCGGTACGGACTCACGCCGCGCGCCCGGATCGTCTCCGCCGCGGTCTCCGGCTCCGAGCCGACCATCATGCTGACCGGCCCCGCGCCCGCCACCCGCAAGGCCCTGGCCAAGGCCGGACTCACCATCGACGACATCGACCTCGTCGAGATCAACGAGGCGTTCGCCGGTGTCGTGCTGCGCTTCGCCCGGGACATGGGGCTCTCCCTCGACAAGATCAACGTCAACGGCGGCGCCATCGCGCTCGGCCACCCGCTCGGCGCCACCGGCGCGATGATCCTCGGCACGCTCATCGACGAACTGGAGCGCCGGGACAAGCGGTACGGCCTCGCCACCCTCTGCGTCGGCGGCGGCATGGGCATCGCCACCGTCATCGAGCGTCTCTGACCGTCCCGGGCCACCCGGGAGGGGCCGGCGGCGGGTGGCGTGGCGTCGCGGAGCCGGGGCACGCACCTCGCGGCGTTGTCGTCCCTCACCATGGCTCCGCCATGGATCGGTCCTCCGCCTTGCGATCCACGCACCCCGGCCCCGCTCCTTCACCCACGCCACCCGCGTCGGCCCCTCACTTACGGAGAAGACAGCAATGACCGAGAGCACGACCATCCGCTGGGAACAGGACGAGACCGGCGTCGTCACCCTCGTACTCGACGACCCCAACCAGTCCGCCAACACGATGAACCAGGCCTTCAAGGACTCCATCGCGGTCATCGCCGATCGCGCGGAAGCCGAGAAGGACTCCATCCGCGGCATCATCTTCACCTCCGCCAAGAAGACCTTCTTCGCGGGCGGCGACCTCAAGGACATGATCAAGGTCGGTCCTTCGAGCGCCCAGGACGCCTTCGACGTCGGCACCGCCATCAAGAACTCGCTGCGCCGCATCGAGACCCTCGGCATCCCCGTCGTCGCCGCCATCAACGGCGCCGCCCTCGGCGGCGGTTACGAGATCGCGCTCGCCTCCCACCACCGCATCGCCCTCGACGCGCCCGGCTCCCGCATCGGCCTGCCCGAGGTCACCCTTGGCCTGCTGCCCGCGGGCGGCGGCGTCACCCGCACCGTACGCCTCATGGGCATCGCCGACGCGCTGCTGAAGGTTCTCCTCCAGGGCACCCAGTACAGCCCGAAGCGCGCCCTGGAGAACGGCCTCGTCCACGAGGTCGCGGCCACCCCCGAGGAGATGCTCGACAAGGCCCGCGCCTTCATCGACGCCCACCCCGAGTCCCAGCAGCCCTGGGACGTCAAGGGCTACAGGATCCCCGGCGGTACCCCGTCGAATCCGAAGTTCGCCGCCAACCTGCCCGCCTTCCCGGCCAACCTGAAGAAACAGCTCGCCGGCGCCCCCATGCCCGCGCCGCGCAACATCCTGGCCGCCGCCGTCGAGGGCTCCCAGGTCGACTTCGAGACCGCGCTGACCATCGAGGCCCGGTACTTCACCGAGCTCGTCACCGGCCAGATCTCGAAGAACATGATCCAGGCGTTCTTCTTCGACCTCCAGGCCGTCAACTCCGGCGCCAGCCGCCCCAAGGGCATCGAGGAGCGTCAGGTCCGCAAGGTCGCCGTCCTCGGCGCCGGAATGATGGGCGCCGGTATCGCGTACTCCTGCGCCCGCGCCGGCATCGACGTCGTCCTCAAGGACGTCTCCACGGAGGCGGCCGCCAAGGGCAAGGCGTACAGCGAGAAACTCCTCGCCAAGGCGCTCTCCCGGGGCCGCACGACCGAGGCCAAGCGCGACGAGCTGCTGGCCCGCATCACCCCGACCGGCGACCCGGCCGATCTGGCGGGCTGCGACGCCGTCATCGAGGCGGTCTTCGAGGACACGGCGCTCAAGCACAAGGTGTTCCAGGAGATCCAGGACATCATCGAGCCCGACGCGCTGCTCTGCTCCAACACCTCGACCCTGCCGATCACGGTCCTTGCCGAGGGCGTCACGCGCCCCGCCGACTTCATCGGCCTGCATTTCTTCTCGCCCGTCGACAAGATGCCGCTGGTCGAGATCATCAAGGGCGAGCAGACCGGCGACGAGGCACTGGCACGCGCCTTCGATCTGGTCCGCCGGATCCAGAAGACGCCGATCGTCGTCAACGACTCGCGTGGCTTCTTCACCTCGCGCGTCATCGGCCAGTTCATCAACGAGGGCGTCGCCATGGTCGGCGAGGGCGTCGAGCCCGCGTCGGTCGAGCAGGCCGCGGCCCAGTCCGGCTACCCGGCCAAGGTCCTCTCGCTGATGGACGAGCTGACGCTGACCCTGCCGCGCAAGATCCGCAACGAGACGAAGCGCGCGGTCGAGGAGGCGGGCGGCACATGGGCCGGGCATCCTGCGGACGCGGTCATCGACCGGATGGTCGACGAATTCGGACGCACCGGACGCAGCGGTGGCGCGGGCTTCTACGACTACGACGAGGACGGCAAGCGGGCCCGGCTGTGGCCGGGGCTGCGCGAGCATTTCGGGGGTTCCGGGGGTCGCCCCTCGGGCCAGCACAGCACGAAGACCGGCACCGACATCCCCTTCGTCGACATGAAGGAGCGGATGCTTTTCTCCGAGGCCCTGGACAGTGTCCGATGTCTGGAGGAGAACGTCCTCATCTCGGTCGCCGACGCCAACATCGGCTCCATCATGGGCATCGGTTTCCCGCCGTGGACCGGAGGCGTGCTCCAGTACATCAACGGGTACGAGGGCGGCCTGCCCGGCTTCGTGGCGCGCGCCCGGGAACTCGCCGAGAAGTACGGCGACCGGTTCCTGCCGCCCGCGCTGCTGGTGGAGAAGGCCGAGAAGGGCGAGACCTTCCACGACTGACCGGCGGCCCAGCGGGCCACGTACGGCCGGAGGCTGCGGCATCCGCACCCTCCGGCCGGAAATTACCGGGTGGACAGCGGGACACCCTGCTAGCGTCAGAGCCATGAAGCGTGCTGCCATGACGACGACGCCGGAGAGTGTCCCGGCGCGCTGACAGATGTCTCAGTCCAAGCCCCGGGGCGAGTGCCCCGGGGCTTCGGCTTGTGGTCACTCGCCCGATGACCGCGAGGAGACCGCCATGCACGACCACCGCAAGCTTGGCCGCGAACTGGCCCTGTTCGACACCGACCCGCTGATCGGCGCGGGACTCCCGTACTGGCTGCCCGACGGCGCGACCGTGCGGCACACCCTGGAGGAGTACATCCGCACCGCTGAGCGGCGGGCCGGCTACCGGCATGTGTACTCGCCGGTGCTGGGCAAGCGGGAGCTGTACGAGATCTCCGGGCACTGGTCGCACTACAGCGACGACATGTTCCCGCCGATGGACCTGGGCTCGGAACAGGTCGTCCTGCGGCCGAGCCTGTGCCCCCACCACGCGGTGATCTACCGCTCCCGCTCCCACAGCTACCGGGAACTGCCGCTGCGCATGGCCGAACTGGGCGGCATGTACCGCTCCGAACTCTCCGGCGTGCTCGGCGGACTGACCCGCGTCCGGGCCATCCAGCTGAACGACGCGCACATCTTCTGCACCCTGGACCAAGTCGCCGACGAGGCGCGGGCCGCCCTGGAGATGATCCGCAGTGCCTATGAGGCGCTGGGCATCCGCCCGGCACGCTACCGGCTCTCCCTCCCCGGCCCCGGCGGCAAGTACGTGGCCGACCCCGAGAAGTGGCAGCGGTCCACCGCCCTGCTCACCGAGGTACTCGACCGCTCGGGCCTGCCGTACGACTCGGCGGAGGGCGAGGCCGCGTTCTACGGCCCGAAGATCGATGTCCAGGTCACCGATGGTGCGGGCAGGGAATCCACCCTGTCCACCGTCCAGGTCGACTTTCACCAGCCCGAGCAGTTCGACCTGCACTACATCGGCGCGGACGGCGCGAAACACCGGCCGGTCATGATCCACCGCAGCGTCATCGGCAGCGTGGAGCGGGCCGTCGCCCACCTCATCGAACAGCACGGCGGCGCCTTCCCCGCCTGGCTCGCCCCGACCCAGCTGGCGATCCTCCCGGTCTCCGAGGCTGAACTGCCGAACGCCGTCGCGCTGGCCGCGCGCTGCACCGGGCGCGGGCTGCGCGCCGAGGTCGCCGGGCCGGAACGCGGCACCCTGGGCGCCCGCATCCGGGAGGAACGCTTGGTGCCGTACCAAGCGGTGATCGGAGCCAAGGAAGCCGTCGACGACCACGTCGCCGTACGGCTGCGCGACGGACGCCGCCTCGACCCGCAACCCGCCGACGCCTTCCTCGAACGGATCGGCGCGCTCATCGACGCCCACAGCACCGGGCTGTGGGACGACGCCGCGTAACGGACCGTCCACCAGCAGTGAGCCCCTGTCGCCGACGGGGCTCACTCCGCTGTGAACGCCGCCCGCAGCTCTTCCCTGAGCGACCGCTGGAACGCGGTCACCAGCGCCTGCAGCACCATCGGCTGCATATGGGCCGACAGCGACTTCATCGCCGCCACATGCTCCGGGTCCGACTCCCGCTCCCGGTACGGATTCCACACCTCGTCCCGGAACAGCCGCGTCAGCTCGTGCGCGGCGGAACGGGTGTGCTCCAGCAGCACCGTACGGGCGGCGAGGATCGTCTCGTGCGCGATCGGAACGTCGAGCAGCTCGACGCCGAGACGCAGCAGCCCGGGATCGACCCGGTAGCTCCCGGCCGCCGCCTCCGCACGCACCAGAACGCCCATCGCGGCCAGCCGGTCGATGTCCCCCTCGGCCAGCGCCCGTCCCGCCCGCCGCTCCAGCTCCGCCCGGGTCGCGTCCTCCGCCGAGTCCGGCGCCCAGGACGCCACCATCGCCCGGTGGATCGCCAGGTCGTGCGCGCTCAGATCGGGCGGCAGCTGCTCCAGATAGCGTTCGATCGCGGCGAGGGTCATGCCCTGGTGCTGAAGTTCCTCGATCAGCGCCAGCCGCGAGAGGTGCTCGTGCCCGTAGTGACCGACCCGGCGCGGTCCGATCACCGGGGGCGGCAGGAGCCCCCGCGTGCTGTAGAAACGCACGGTGCGTACGGTGACTCCGGCGCGCGCCGCCAGCTCGTCGACGGTGAGCGTCGGCTCCTCGGTCCCGGTCGCCATGTCTGCTCCTCGCTCCTGACCGCTGGGCACTGCTGTCCTCGGTCACGGCTGTACGTGGGCACGGCCGCATCCGTTGCATCCATCCGGTTCAACAGTATTGCTGTCTCACCACTGTTGTGAAAGTGTCCGGCAGCATCGAAGCGCAGTCCCACCTCCCGGTACGGACCCGCACGGTCCGGCCGATGGCGCCAGGAGGCGGCCGTGACCACGATCCTGCGACTTCCCGCCGGACCCGGGCAACTTCACGCTCCCCGCCCTGCTGCTGCGCAACGCCGAGGACCATGGTGATCTTCCGGCGCTCTCGTGGCGGGCCGACGGTGGCGACTCCGGATGGACGACCCTCACCTGGCGCGAGGTGCGGCGCAGGACGGGCGAACTCGCCACCGGATACTCCGGGGAGCCGTTCCGGTGCCGGTGTACTCCCCCGCGGCCCCCCGGACAGATCGCGCACATCGCCCGGCACAGCCGCGACACGTACGGCGAGCTCATCGAGGCGCTGTACGGGGACCGTTGAACTCGGCCGGTTGTCAGTCGCGGCTCCTACGCTGGTGTCATGGCGGAGATCAAGTATGTACGGGGGGACGCCACCGCACCCCAGGGCAAGGGCGTCAAGCTGATCACGCATGTCTGCAACGACCTGGGCGGGTGGGGCAAGGGCTTCGTCCTCGCCGTGTCGCACCGCTGGCCCGAACCGGAAGCCGCGTACCGCCGCTGGCACCGGGAGCGCGCGGGCAACGACTTCGGCCTGGGCGCCGTGCAGTTCGTCCAGGTGGGGCCGTATGTGTGGGTGGCGAACATGGTGGGGCAGCGGGGCATGCGCACGGGCAGCAAGGGGGTGCCCGTGCGGTACGAGGCGATCGACACGGCGCTGCAGGCGGTGGCCGAACGGGCGGTCGAACTGGGGGCGTCGGTCCACATGCCGCGGATCGGGTGCGGCCTCGCGGGCGGTAAGTGGTCCCGGACAGAGCCGTTGATCGAGCGTCGGCTGCTGAGCCGGGGGATACCCGTGACGGTGTACGACTACGAGTAGGCGCCGGGCGCGGAACCCGCGTACCGGTGGACCATCGCCCACCGTAGGCTCCCGGCCATGCGAACCGACAGCACTCCGGAAGCCCGCGCCCTTCTGATCACCGGCACCGTCGGGGCCGGTAAGACGTCGGTGGCCGGCGCCGTGGGTCATCTGCTCACCGGCGCCGGGATACCCAACGCCGTCATCGACATGGACTGGCTGCGCCGGACCTGGCCCGCGCCCGCCGACGACCGCTTCAACTTCGCCCTGCTGCTGCGCAATCTGCGGTGCATGGTCGGCAACTACCTTGATGCGGGCGTCACCCGGCTCGTTCTCGCGGGCGTCGTCGAGGACGTGGAGGACCGCAAGCAGTGCGGCGAGGCGGTGGGTGTCGGCCTGTCCGTGTGCCGACTCCTGGTCGAGCTGCCGGTGGTCCGGCAGCGGCTGACCCGGCGCCATGCGGACGAGCCCGAGGCGCTGCGCTGGCACCTGGACCGATCGGGGGAGCTGGACGGGATCCTCGATCGGGCCCGGGTGGAGGACTTCACGGTCGAGGCAACCGGCCGATCCGTCGACCAGGCCGCGGCCGCGGTGCTGGAAGCCGTCGGCTGGCGGTGACGGAGGGCACCGCCTCCTGCGCACACAGCGGACGCCGGCCGAAACCGGCCCCGCCGCCCTTGCGGCTCGCCGGTTCGCCCACGATCGCATACTGGAACACACACCAGCCGGGCCCCCGCCCGGCCCGCATGCCACCGACCGCTGGGAGTACCCGCATGAGCAGCGAAGCACCCCGTGACAGGGATCGGGAGCGGGATCCCGAGCCGCCGCCGCCCGGCGGAGTGCTGTGGAGCCTCGCCGGGGACGTCCGCGCCCTGCTGATGCTCCCCGCCGCCCTCACCCTGCAGGTCGCGCACCCGGCGGTCGGCGCGGGCGTCGACGAGCACTCGGTGTTCCGTACGGACCCGTGGGGGCGCGGCGAGCGGTCCCTGCGCTCGCTCCAGCTCTGGGTGTACGGGGGCGAGGAAGCAGCCGAGGAGGGGCGCAGGCTGCGGAAGCTGCATCGCACCATTCAGGGCACGGACAGCCGAGGGCGCCGCTATCACGCACTGTCACCGGAGAACTACGCGTGGGTGCATGCCACCGGCTTCCCCGTCTACCGGCACGCCACGCGCTATCTCGTCCGACCCCTCACCGAGGCGCAGGAACGAGCCCTGTACCGGGAATGGCTCCAGGTCGGCCGGGTTCTCGGCATCCACGACCGGGACATGCCGCAGTCGATCGAGGAGTTCTGGCCGTACTTCCGCAAGATGCTCGCCGACGAGATCGAGGCGACCGTCGTCGTCGAGGAGCTGGTCGCCACCGACCGGCCGGTACCGCCGCCGGACCGGGGTCCGCTGCCGGTCAGGTTGCTGCTCAAGGCCCTGTGGCCCCTCCTGTTCCCGCCGCTGGCCCGGTTCCGCAGGTTCATCACCATCGGGCTGATGCCGCCGGACGCGCGCGAGGCGATCGGTCTGGAGTGGACGGACGCGCAGGAGCGCAAACTGCGGCGGTTCTGCGGTGTCGTCCGGGTCGTGGTGCCCGTGCTTCCTGAGCGGCTGCGCTATCTGCCCTTCGCCCGCAAGGCGCGGGCGGAGCACCGCAGGGCGGTCCGGGGCGCTTCTCGCTGAAGGTCCTCCGCAGTGGACGGGCGGCTGGTCGGCGCCACCCGTGCCCGTCGCCAGGGGCTGTGGGGGTGATCTCCAACTCCTGGGTGCCAGTCCTTGCGTACGGGGCCTTCGTCCCGTTCACCCGCACCTCGGAGACATCGAGCCCGAAGCCGAGGTTGAAGCGCGACAGATTCTGGGTGGTGGTCGCGAGGGCGTCGCCGTGCCCTCCAACAGGTCCGTCTGCGGCTGGTATTTCAGCCGCAGTTCGTAGTGGGAAACGTCGTAGTCGCCGTTGCCGCCGGCCGGGTAGTAGGGGTCGCCGATACCCGGGACTCCGCGGTGCCTTCGGCGGCCGATGCCGGGATCGCCGGCAGCAGGCAGGCCGCGAGTGCGCTCGGGACGATGAGTCTGCGGTGCACGAATACTCCAAGTCTTCGGGGCGGATGACCTTTCCGACCGGTCCTTTCGACACTGTTCAGCGTTCCCCGCCCTGGTCGTGTCCATGGCCACCCCTGTCACACGATCGCCATTCGGCCGCGAAGGCACCTTGACTGCCTTTCCGTCACATCGGCCTGTGATCGCCCCCTGTTGCACAGGAGTTGACCGGGGTACCGTCCGCAGATGCCGATACGTGCGCGGAGCACCCGCTTGACGTACAGATCGCTGGTGGTGGCGGCCTCGGCCGCCCTGATGACCGTCCTGCTCTCGCCGGCAGGTGCACAGGGCGCGAGCCCGCGGGAGAGCAGAGCCGTCTACTCGTACGGGAACGCCGTCCGTGAGTCCGTCTGGGTGGACACGGGACTGGACGGTGACGGAGACGGGACGAGCGACCGCGTCGCCGTCGACATCGTCCGGCCGCGCGAACCCGCGCAACAGGGCCGGAAGATACCCGTGATCATGGACGCCAGCCCGTACTACTCGTGCTGCGGGCGGGGCAACGAGAGCCAGTTGAAGACCTACGACACCAACGGCGACCCCGTCCAGTTCCCTTCGTCCTCTGGCCCCGCAACCTCAACGCCACCGACCGGGTGCACAACGAATCGCGGACCCTGGCGGAACAGTACGTGCGGCCCACCGCCAAGGACGCCGGCTACAGCAGCGGCCTCTACGGGATCTGGACCGACCCGGTCACCGGAGACCCGATCAAGCAGACGGCGGGCGACGGACAGGAGCGCATCCTGCGCAACACCTCGGGCATCAAGCACGCGGTGGGCCTGCTCATCGAGTCCCGCGTCGATGCGCTCACCGACGCCGAGAAGGCCGACCCGGCCCTCAACAGCCGACGCCGCGTCGACTCTCAACTCACCGCGCTCGACGGTCTGTTCCGCTTCACAGACGAACGGCGTGGCCCCATCGGCGCCGCCACCGCCGCATCGCGTGCGGCCGGGTACGCCGACCGCGGTCCCGTCTACCTCGGTGGCGCGGACAACGAACCGGCCGGGCCCGCCGAAATCCTCCAGGACCCGCCGTGCGGCTACCGCCTCAGCGCCGCGCAGTTCGCCGACGTCAAGGACGAACTCGCCCTGCACGGTGTCACTTCCCGGCCCGACGGTGACGGAGCGTACGTACCGTTGCGGCAGTCGGCCCGTAACCTGATTCCGCTCCTCCTCGACGAGCGGGCGACCTATCACCTCACAAACGGTCAAGCCGATACGGCTTGTTGATCCCATGAACCATGTGATGCGTGTGGTACTGGCTACGGAGAGCGAAACTCAGCCTCCGTGAAAGGTGCCACTCGTGTCGCAGGACGAACGGAGAACGGGCGGCCGGGGGATCTGCCGGTCATGGCGGATCTGCCCGGCGACCTGACGCGAGACCGGCACCCCACGACCGGCCTTGAGTGTAGACGACCGTACGTCCCCGGCGAATATTGGAGTTTGGCTCCTATTGGGGTGACATAGATCAACCGTAGTACGCTGATCCGCGTGAAGATCGTCGTGCAGGTCAAGCTGATGCCGGATGCCGTACAGGCACCGGTCATCGGTGCGACCCTGCGCACGGTCAACGACCGGGCCAACTGGGTGTCCGGCGTGGCGTTCGAACACGGTGTGCCGCGTGAGTACGAACTGCGGAAGCACACCTACGCCGAGCTGAAAGCCTCCGGTCTCGGGGCGCAGACGGCTCAGTAAACGATCAAGAAGGTCCGCGACGCCTACACCACCTTGAAGGCGAACATCAAGGCCGGGAACCTTGGCAAGCCCGGATCGAAGCGCCGGGCCAAAGCGGAGTCCAAGCCCATCAGCTTCCGCCCCCAGGCCGCGCACCCGTTCGACGACCGGTGTCTGTCCTGGCAGTACGACGCGCGGACCGTCAGTATCTGGACCACAGCGGGGCGGCTCAGAAACGTCCGCTTCGTCTGCTCCGCCGACGCGCTCAGAACGCTCCGCGAGCACCGTCAGGGCGAGTCGGATCTGATCGAACGCGACGGAGTGTTCTACCTGATCGCGGTATGCGAGATCCCCGAGACCCCGGTCAACGAGAACCCGTCCGGGTTCATCGGCGTGGACCTCGGCATCGTCAACATCGCCACCACCTCCACCGGCTACCGGGCCGCCGGACGCGGCTTGAACCGGCACCGCAAGCGGCAGCGCGACTTGCGCCGCAAGCTCCAGACCAAGGGCACCCAGTCCGCCAAACGTCGGTTGAAGCACCGCAGCCGCAAGGAACAGCGGCACGCCGCGAACATCAACCACATCATCTCGAAGAAGATCGTCACCACCGCTGAACGCACCGGTCGCGGTATCGCCCTGGAAGACCTCACGGGCATCCGCGACCGGGTACGGCTCCGCAAGGACCAGCGGGCACAACTGCATTCGTGGAGCTTCCACCAGCTCGGCTCCTTCCTTGAGTACAAGGCACGCCGGGCCGGGGTGCCGCTGGTGTACGTCGATCCCGCGTACACCAGCCAGCAATGCTCCGAGTGCGGACACATCGACCGGAAGAACCGAGTCGGTCAAGCAACGTTCGCGTGCCGTGCCTGCGGCGTCACCATGCACGCGGACGACAACGCGTCCCACAACATCGACCGCAAGGGCGAGACCGTGTGGACTGCGGGGCCTGAGTCACGCGTCCCAGCCACCCCATAGGAGGCCTGGACGGAGGAGACAACCCAGCAGCCAGTTGGGCTCTACCTCCAAGCTCGGTTCTTCAGGACCGGGTCAAGTTGACGAGATGAGATCGGCCGCCGCCCGCGCGCAGCCCAGGGCCACCGTCACCCTCGCACCCCCGTGCCCGTAGTTGTGCACCAACCGTCCGCCGCCCGGCAGCGGTTCGGTCCCGATCCGCACCCCGGTGTCGCGTGCGGGACGCAGACCCACCAGGTGCCCGATGACCCGAGCCCCCGCGATCTCCGGTCGGATCCGGGCACACCGGGCCACGATCTCCTCGGCGGTACGTGGGTCGGGCACCGTGCTCCACTCGTCCACCTCGGCCATGCCGCCGAGAACCAGCCTCCCGGGCTGCGGGAAGAAGTACGTCGTCGCGTCCGACGCAGGGTTCGCCTCGGTGAACCACTCCTCGATCCCCGGGTTCTCCACCAGCACCAGCTGGCCGCGGACCGGGTGCGTGGAGATTCCGATGATCGGCACCGGCGCGAGCCTGAACGTCGCCGTCGCTGGATCGCTCGCCCTCTACAGACTGGCCGGGCTGCTCAGACACCTGTCGAGAGCGAAGCCGTCCGCCGATTAGGATCGACACCCTGATGACTGCCACTCTCGTCGCCAAGGACCTCGCCGCCGGACACGGCGACCGCACACTCTTCGCCGGACTCGACCTCGTCGTCGCACCCGGTGACGTGATCGGTCTCGTCGGAGTCAACGGAGCCGGAAAATCGTCCCTGCTCCGGCTGCTCGCCGGGCTCGACCGGCCGGAGGAGGGCGAGCTGCGCCTCTCCCCGCCCACCGCCACCGTCGGCCACCTCCCGCAGGAGCCGGAGCGCCGCCAGGACGAGACCGTACGGGACTTCCTCGCCCGCCGGACCGGCGTCGCCGACGCCCAGGCGGCGATGGACGCCGCCACCCAGGCCCTCGTCGACGAGGCACCGGGGGCGGACGACGCGTACTCCGAAACCCTCGAACGCTGGCTGGCCCTCGGCGGCGCCGACCTCGACGAGCGCGCCGAGGAGGTCGCCGCCGACCTCGGTCTGACGGTCGGCCTCGACCTGCCGATGACCGCGCTCTCCGGTGGCCAGGCCGCCCGCGCCGGACTCGCCTCGCTGCTTCTGTCGCGGTACGACGTCTTCCTTCTCGACGAGCCCACCAACGACCTGGACCTGGACGGACTGGAGCGACTGGAGCGGTACGTCTCCGGGCTCCGCGCAGGCACCGTCGTCATCAGCCACGATCGCGAGTTCCTGATGCGTACGGTCACCAAGGTCCTTGAACTCGATTTCGCCCAGCAGCAGATCAACCTCTACGGCGGCGGGTACGCGGCCTATCTGGAGGAGCGCGAACGGGCCCGCAGGCATGCCCGCGAGGAGTTCGACGAGTACGCCGACAAGCGCTCCGCCCTCGAAGGCCGCGCCCAGATGCAGCGCGGCTGGATGGACAAGGGCGTCAAGAACGCCCGCCGCAAGGCCACCGACTCCGACAAGATCGGCCGCAAGTTCCGCAGCGAAGCGAGCGAGAAGCAGGCTGCGAAGGCCCGGCAGACGCAGCGCATGATCGAACGGCTCGATGTCGTCGAGGAGCCGCGCAAGGAGTGGGAGCTGCGGATGGAGATCGCGACGGCCCCGCGCTCCGGATCGGTCGTCGCCACGCTCCGCGAGGCGCAGGTCGTGCGCGGCGACTTCACGTTCGGGCCGGCGTCGCTGCAGATCGACTGGGCGGACCGGGTGGCGATCACCGGGGCCAACGGTGCCGGCAAGTCCACTCTCCTCGCGGCGCTGCTCGGCCGCCTGCCGCTGGACTCGGGCCATGCGACGCTCGGCTCGGGCGTGGTCGTGGGCGAGGTGGACCAGGCGCGGAAGCTGTTCCACGGCTCGGAGACCTTGCTGGAGGCGTTCTGTGCGGCCGTCCCCGAGACCGAACCGGCCGAAGTCCGCACGCTGCTCGCCAAGTTCGGGCTGCGCGCGGACCATGTGATGCGGCCCGCCACGACCCTCTCCCCGGGCGAACGGACCCGGGCGGCCCTCGCTCTTCTCCAGGGCAAGGGCGTGAACCTCCTGGTCCTGGACGAGCCGACGAACCACCTCGACCTGCCCGCGATCGAGCAGCTGGAGTCGGCGCTCGACTCCTACACCGGGACGTTGCTGTTGGTCACGCACGACCGGCGCATGCTGGATGTCGTCCGCACCACGCGCATGCTGCGCGTGGACGGGGGCAGGGTCACCGAGAGCTGAGGGTTCAGCGGCCGCGGACGCCGTCCAGGGCGATCTCCAGGACGCGGTCGCGCTGTCCGGTCGTGGGGTCCGACGCCCCGGTGATGCCCGCGACCATGCGGATCAGGTGCTCGGCCTGTTCGGCGTCGCCGTCGTGCTGTTCGCCGCGTGGCTGTTCGCCGAGTCGCGGGCCGAACACCCGCTGATCGATCTGCGGATCAGCGGCTGTGCCCGGTGTGGACGACCAACACGGTCACCCCGTTGTTCGGGGCAGGCATGTACGCGGTGTGGTCGTTCCTGCCCGGCTTCGCGCAGACCCCGTCGGCCGTCGGGTACGGATTCGGCTCCGGTGTCACCGGGACCGGACTGCTGATGCTGCCCATGCTGGTCGCGATGTTCGCCTCCGGTGTGCTCCCTATCCCGGCCGAGTCCGGGCGGTACCCGTGGTGAATTCCGGGCGGGTACGCCGGGGGCCTGCCGGGCCTCGTCCCCCGACCCGGCCGCCCCCGGCATCGTCAGCGCCTGCCGCGGCGGTCCGTGGGATTGCCGCCGTCCGTCAGGCCCGCGCGACGCAGCGCATCGGCCATCGCACTGTTCGCGGGGGCCGGGGCCGCCGCCTGGCGGGCGCCGCCCCCGCCGTCGCGCCGGTCGCGCGGGGTGCGCTGCTGGGGCGGGCGGGAATCCTGGCCGCGCTCGCGGCGCCGGCCCGGGCCGCCGCCGGAGGCCTGCGGCGACGCCTCGTCGTCCAGCCGCAGCGTCAACGAGATCCGCTTCCGCGGAATGTCGACCTCCATCACCTTCACCTTCACGATGTCGCCAGGCTTCACGACATCCCGCGGATCCTTCACGAACGTCTTCGACATCGCCGACACATGCACCAGACCGTCCTGGTGCACACCGATGTCCACGAACGCCCCGAACGCCGCGACATTCGTGACGACCCCCTCCAGCACCATTCCGGGGGCCAGATCGCCGATCTTCTCGACGCCCTCCTTGAAGGTGGCCGTCTTGAACGCGGGCCGCGGGTCGCGACCCGGCTTTTCCAGTTCCCTCAGGATGTCGGTGACCGTCGGCAGCCCGAACGTCTCGTCCACGAAGTCGTCCGCCCGCAGCGACCGCAGCACACCCGAGTTGCCGACCAGCGACGCGACGTCGCCGCCCACTGTCTTCGCCATCCGCCGCACCACCGGGTACGCCTCCGGGTGCACGCTCGACGCGTCGAGCGGGTCGTCGCCCCGGATCCGGAGGAAGCCCGCACACTGCTCGTACGCCTTCGGGCCCAGCCGCGCCACGTCCTTCAGCGCCTTCCGGGACCGGAACGGCCCGTTCGTGTCCCGGTGCGCGACGATGTTCTCGGCGAGACCGGAGCCGATGCCGGAGACCCGCGAGAGCAGCGGGGCGGACGCGGTGTTGACGTCGACACCGACGCCGTTCACACAGTCCTCGACGACCGCGTCCAGTGAGCGCGACAGCTTCACTTCGGACAGGTCGTGCTGGTACTGGCCGACACCGATCGACTTCGGGTCGATCTTCACGAGTTCGGCCAGCGGGTCCTGCAGCCGACGTGCGATCGACACCGCACCGCGCAGCGACACGTCCATGTCGGGGAGTTCCTGCGAGGCGAAGGCGGAGGCCGAGTAGACCGATGCGCCCGCCTCGGACACCATCACCCTGGTGAGCTTCAGCTCCGGGTGCCTCTCGCACAGTTCACCCGCGAGCTTGTCCGTCTCGCGGGACGCCGTGCCGTTGCCGATCGCGATCAGATCGACGGAGTGCTCCTTCGCCAGCCGCTCCAGCTTGGCCAGGGACTCGTCCCACTTGTTCGCCGGGACGTGCGGGTAGATGACGTCCGTCGCGACGACCTTGCCGGTCGCGTCGACGACGGCGACCTTCACACCCGTACGGAAACCGGGGTCGAGCCCCAGCGTGGCACGCGTCCCGGCTGGCGCGGCGAGCAGCAGGTCGCGCAGGTTCGACGCGAAGACCCGTACCGCCTCGTCCTCCGCCGCCGTCCGCAGCCGCAGCCGCAGATCGATCCCGAGGTGTACGAGGATCCGGGTCCGCCACGCCCACCGCACCGTGTCGCCGAGCCACTTGTCGCCCGGGCGGCCCCGGTCGGCCACGCCGAAACGGCGGGCGACCATGTTCTCGTACGTCGAAGGGCCCGGCGTCTCCGAGGGCTCCTCCGGCTCCAGGACCAGGTCGAGCACGTCCTCCTTCTCACCCCGGAGCATCGCGAGGACCCGGTGCGAGGGCAGCGCGGTGAACGGCTCGGCGAAGTCGAAGTAGTCGGCGAACTTCGCGCCCGCCTCCTCCTTGCCGTCCCGCACCTTCGCCGCCAGCCGCCCGCGCGACCACATGCGCTCACGCAGCTCGCCGATCAGGTCCGCGTCCTCGGAGAACCGCTCGGCGAGAATGGCACGGGCACCCTCCAGAGCCGCGGCCGGGTCCGCGACGCCCTTGCCGGCGTCGACGAAGGCGGCGGCAGCGGCGAGCGGTTCGACGGACGGGTCGCCCAGCAGACCGTCGGCGAGCGGTTCGAGACCTGCCTCCCGGGCGATCTGCGCCTTCGTCCGCCGTTTCGGCTTGAACGGCAGATAGATGTCCTCGAGCCGCGCCTTGGTGTCGGCGGCCCGGATCTGCGCCTCCAGGGCGTCGTCGAGCTTGCCCTGTTCGCGTACGGATTCGAGGATCGCCGCCCGCCGGTCCTCCAGTTCCCGCAGGTACCGCAGCCGTTCCTCGAGCGTGCGCAGCTGCGCATCGTCGAGCATCTCGGTCGCTTCCTTGCGGTAGCGCGCGATGAACGGCACGGTCGACCCGCCGTCGAGCAGCTCGACGGCCGCCTTCACCTGCCGCTCGCGTACGCCGAGCTCCTCGGCGATCCTGCCTTCGATGGACGTCGTCACGGTTCTACCGACTCGCCTTCTCGTACTGGCTGTGCTGGGCTGTACTGGCTGTGCTTACCGGGGCGGGGCCCCTTCCGTCTGCATTGTGCCGGGTGGCCGGGCGCCGTGTCGCCCGACCACCCCACTTGTCCGCCGGTCGGCGGGTCGGCGGGATCAGCCCTTGCCGACCAGATCGGCCGGGAAGGCACCCGCAGAAACCGCCGTGAGGAGGAATCCGCGCGCCAGCTCGGTGAGCCGCTCCACGCCCTCCGCTCCCAGATGCTCGTACGGTGCCAGGTCCATCCGGTCCGTGGTGTCCTCCAGCTCCGCCCGCAGTGCGACGCCCGCCTCCGTCAACTCGCCCTCGCCGTCCAGGAGTCCGCGCCGGCGCAGCCGTTCGGCCGCGTCCTCCCAGTCCGGGCGGCGCCAGCCGCGGGTGGCGAGCACCCAGCGCGGGGACATTCCCTTTCCGGTCGCGGTGTGGCTGACCAGGGCCTCGACCGGGTCGAGACCGGCGGCGAGGAGCGCGGCGAGATGGCCGTCACCGCGGTGTTCGCGCAACAGCGTCCCGGCGTGCCAGTACGCCAGATGCGGCTGCTCCGGCACCGGCAGATCGGCGTGGGCGGCGTAGAGCGGCCGGGCGTGTCGCGTGCACGCCTCGGCGGCGCGCAGCGCCAGCTCCGCGGCCTCGGCCAGATCGGGGGAGTCGATGATCTCCGGGCCGAGCAGCCGGCGCAGCGTCGTGTCCGCGGCCCGCAGCCGGGCGTCCAGGACCGCCTGCGGCGAGGCGACGGACCACACCGCGGGGAGGTGCCGGGCGAGGAGTTCGTGGTTGAAGTTGTAGAAGGTGGCGGTGACCGTGCCTGGTCCGACGGCGCCGAGCGCCGCTCCGCGTGCGGCGAAGTAGGCGGCGTTCGAGTCGTGGATGCCGAGCTCTCCGAGCTCCTTGCCGAGGTCGGGGGAGAAGTAGACCGTCGAGTGCAGCGGGTTGATGGCGTTGTGGCAGCGGCGTCCGGCGCGCGGCGGCAGAGTACTCATGCCCGAACGTTACCGACTGGTCAGTACGTCCCGTAACCCCGGAGCCACACCCAATTTCGACCGGGACCGGCACGGCAGGAAAGGTGGGTTCTTCGTCATTGCAGCCATCGTCGTGGCCGCCCAGGACGGCAGACATGACGCAGCGATCCGTACTCGTCGTCCTCTTCGACGGTGTTCAGAGTCTCGACGTGACCGGGCCCATGGAGGTTTTCGCCGGTGCCTCCCGCTTCCCGGACGTCACGTACGAGCTCCGCACCGCCTCCCTCGACGGGGCACCGGTCCGCACAAGCGTCGGCCTCACCCTCGTTCCGGACGGCAGTCTCGAACCGCCCCACACCCCCTTCGTCCCCGGCGGCCAGGGCACCCGTCACCCCGACCCAGCACTCGTCGACTGGCTGCGCACCCATGCCCCGCACGCCGAACGACTGGTCTCGGTCTGCACGGGAGCTCTGCTGCTCGCCGCCGCCGGCCTGCTGGACGGGCACCGGGTGACCACCCACTGGGTGGTCACCGAGTACCTCGCCCGCGCCTACCCGGCCGTCGAGGTCGACCCGGACCCGATCTTCGTACGCGCCTGCCGGCGTCTCGTCCGGCATCGACATGGGGCTCACCCTGCTCGGCCGGATCACCGGTGACGAGCATGCCCAGGCCGTGCAGCTGCTGACGGAGTACGACCCCCAGCCGCCGTACGACGCGGGGCCACCGGACAGGGCCCCGGCCGCGCTCGTCGAGGAGTTCCGCGCCAAGAGCCGCTTCATCCTTCGGTAGGGGGCGTGGCGTATCACGGCCGGCGCTCAGGTCGTCCAGGTAAAGCGCGGCGCCCGCCGCTCCAGGAAGGCGGCGACACCCTCCGCGGTGTCGCCGCTGTGGCGCGCCTGCTCCGCCCAGTACGCGTCCCGGTCTCCCCGCCCTGTGGCGAACTCCTTCGCCGCCGCCTGCGTCAGCTGCGAGCGCGAGGCCAGGATCCGTGCGTACGCCTCCACCCGCTTGTCCAGCTCACCGGCCGGCAGCACCTCGTCCACCAGGCCGGTCCGCAGCGCCCGTTCCGTGCCGATCAACTCGCCGGAGAACAGCAGATGCTTTGCCGCGGCCGGTCCGATCAGTGAGACCAGCCGCCGGGTCGACGACGCGGCGTAGACGATCCCGAGCTTGGCCGGGGTGACGCCGAAGGACGCGCCCTCCTCGGCGAACCGCAGATCGCAGGAGGCCGCCAGCTGGCTGCCGCCGCCCACGCAGTAGCCGCGCACCGCCGCGAGCGTCGGCCGGGGGAAGGCGGCCAGGGCCTCCTCGGCCGCCACCGCCAGAGCCTGCGGATCGTACGCCGGATCGCTCGCCCGCTCCTGCAGCGAGGAGATGTCCGCGCCTGCACAGAAGGTGCCCCCGGCGCCGGTCAGAACCAGGGCGCGGACGGTGCGGTCGGCGGCCAGCCGCTCCAGCAGTCCGGGCAGCGCCTGCCACATGGCGGCCGTCATGGCGTTGCGCTTGGCCGGGTTGCTGATCACGACGGTGGCGAAGCCCTCCGCGACGGTGAGCTGCAGCTGCGGTTCCGTACGGTCCATGAGCCGGATGCTATCCGTCCCGTTCGAACCTATGATCAAGAAGGGTCGCGAGGCAGGCGCGGACCGTCAGGAGTTGTCGGATGGCCGGCCCCGAACTCCAGCGAAGGAAACCGAGCCGCAGCCTCGACACTCGGCCTGTTCCTCTCGCCGGCGCTGCTTTTCGCCGGGCTGGGTCCGATCGCGATCGGGGCCGGTGGCCGTCGCGTCGCCTCGCTGGTCTCGGACCGGATGGCGTCCGAGAGGCTGCCGGACAGGCCTTCAGGAGAAGATCAGAACCAGTCCAAGAACTGACGCCGTCATACTCATTCGAACAAATTCTGTCGATAGGCGTCTACTTCTGTTCAGTAGTACGGCCCGGACCAACTACTCCCCGCACTCTGTACTTCGACGTGCAGTGACTGTCCAATCGAGAGCGGGTGCGGGAACTATGGAGAGCCGCGGGAGTGTCCCCGCCAGGCCCGTGTCCTACGAGGGAGTCTGGCGGTTCACCGCGCCGGCCGTCGACGTCTCCGTACCGCAGGCCCGGCACGCCGTACGCGATCTGCTGAACCGCCAGGGCGTGCCGATGGACGAAGGTATCGCCCAGGGCCTGCTGCTCATCGTCTCGGAGCTGGTCACCAACGCCGTGAAGCACGCCGCGCTGCTCTCCCCGGAGCTCGCCGTCGAGGTGGCCGTCGGTGCCGAATGGGTCAGAGTCTCCGTCGAGGACAACCACCCGTACCGGCCCACGGCGCTGGAGACGGACTATGCGCAGACGGGCGGGCGCGGGCTCCTGTTGGTCCGGGAGATCACGAACGAGGCGGGCGGCACCTGCGATGTCGAGCACACCGCCGGCGGCGGAAAGATCATTTGGGCTGCGCTGCCGCTGAACCCGTACCTCTGACCGCCCCCGCCCGTCCCGCGCTCACCGTTCGGTTCGCCGCTACCAGCCCGCGGACGGGCCGGTCAGCTCCCTGATCGCCGGGCGCGCGGCATCGAGCACCGTCATGAACCACGCCGAGAACGGTGCCTCGGCATGCCGCTTCGCCAGTTCGTCGGCGGCCACGAACGCTGTCTCACCGATCTCCTCCGGGTCCGGCTCCGGCTCCGCCTGCGCCATCCCGACGAAGAGGTGGTTGAACTCCTGCTCCACCAGGCCCGATGCCGGGTCGGGGTGGTTGTAGCGGACGGTGCCCGCCTCGGCCAGCAGCGAGGGCGAGATCCCGAGCTCCTCGTACGTACGGCGGGCGGCGGCGGTGAAGGGTGCCTCGCCCGGGTACGGGTGGCCGCAGCAGGTGTTCGACCAGACACCGGGGGAGTGGTACTTGCCGAGCGCCCGGCGCTGCAGCAGCAGTCTGCCCTGCTCGTCGAAGAGGAACACGGAGAACGCCCGGTGCAGTTGACCGGGTGCCTGGTGGGCGGCGAGCTTCTCCGCCGTGCCGATGGTGGTGCCGTTCTCGTCGACCAGTTCGAGCATGATCGCTTCTGCTGTGCCGTTCGACGAGCTGTTCGCCGCGGTGGCTGGTGTGGTCGGCATACCCATCCTTCGCTATGGTCCCCGGCCTTGTGCGCCGGTCCCCTCGAGTCTGCTCAAGTCTGCCGTACAAAAGCGGCTTGTCCGTACTTCGAGCCCTGGCATGTCCGGTCCCGCCGCACCTGATGGATGCGGCGGGACCGGACGGCACGTCAGATCCCGAATGCCGCCGGATACTGGATCGTGCCCGTCGGCACGGGCAGGGAATCGTCGAGGACCAGAGCCATCATCGCCTCGTCCGGCACCTCGAAGCCCGCCCGGATCCCGTACCGGGACGCAGGTACGAAGCCGAACCGCGGGTAGTAGTCGGGATGCCCGAGCACCAGCACGAGCGACTCGCCCCGCAGCCGCGCCGCGTCCAGCACGGCCCGCACCACCGCCTGACCCGCACCCTGCCGCTGACGGCCCGGGGCGGTCGCCACCGGGGCCAGTGCGAGCGCCGGTGCGTCACCGACCCGGCACCGGGTCAGCAGGGCGTACGCCGCGATGTCCCCGGCCCCCTCGGTCTCCCGCGCCACGTAGGACAGACCGGGCAGCCAGGCCTGCGGATCGGTGCGCAGCGCGTCGACGAGACGGGCCTCGTCCGGAGTCGGGAAGGCTGCCGCATTGACCACGTGCACGGCACCGATGTCCGCCGCCGTCTCCGGCCCGGTGGTCCAGCGGGGGTCGGCGGGGCGCAGGACGTACGCGGCATAGCCGTACTCCGCACCGTGGTCGCGGCGCATGGCCAGTTCCTCCCGGGTGGACGCGAGTGCCCACGCCATACCGGGCGCCGACGGATCGGTGGCCGCGACCTTCTCGGCGAGCGGCACGTAGTACTCGTCCCAGTCGCTCTCGGGTTGCACCCGCACCCCGAGGACGTGATAGCCCGCCGCGACGGCCTGCGCCGTCTGTGCGGACACCGGGAGCATCGGGCCGTCCTGGTCCCAGAAGGCGCGCGCCTCGTCGGACGGCGCGTCCGTCGTCCAGACGCACTGGCTGACGACCAGGGAGCCGCCCGGGGCGAGCAGCCGCTTCCAGTCCCGCAGCGCGGTGTCGAAGCCGATGATGTACGCGGATCCCTCGGCCCAGACCAGATCGAACGACGCGTCCGCGAAGTCCGGGGTGCCGGGGCCGGAAAGCCTGCCCATGTCGGCGTGGACAGTACGGATCCGGTCGCCGAGCCCGCGCGCCTCGGCGGACGCGCGCAGCTCGTCGAGGAACGGCTGATGGGTGTCGACGGCCGTCACCTCGGCGCCGGCGTCGGCGGCGAGCAGCAGCGCGGCACGGCCGGGACCGCAGCCCAGATCGAGGACGCGCGGACGGTGCGGCAGTGGGCCGGTGCGGGCGAGCAGCCACCGGGTGGTGGTGTCGGAGCCGGGGCTCTGCCGGGGCAGGTGGTGGTGCAGGGAGAAGAACGCCTCGTAACGGGCGGCGTGATCGTTGTCGGTCAACGTGGGAAACCCCTGAGTGAAAGGGTTCCGGCCGACGTGGTGACTCGGTGTGGGTGAGCCGGGGCGTCAGCCGGGAACCCGGGAGCGGAAGAAGGACCGGATGCTGCGCCGGGCAGGCGCCGTCGCGACGGTCATCAACCTCAGCTCCTCTCTCAGGCACGGGGAGGCTCGCACACCTCTGCGCACGACCCTAACATCCACGCCAGGGCGGCAGTTGGAGCACCGCGCTGAACCGCCGTTCAGTGACAGAGTCTGGCCTCGTGCTCCGCGTGCCCGCTCGGCTCCAGCTGGAACGTGCAGTGCTCGACGTCGAAGTGGTCGCCGAGACAGCCCTGCAGCTCGTGCAGCAGCTTCTCGTGCCCCATCGAGTCGAGCAGCTCCTGCCGCACCACCACGTGGGCGGAGAGCACCGGCATCCCCGAGGTGATGGTCCAGGCATGCAGGTCATGGACGTCCAGCACCCCGGGCAGGGCGGTGATGTGGGCCCGTACCTCGCCCATGTCGACGCCCTTGGGGGCCGCCTCCAGCAGCACATTGAGCGTCTCCCGGAGCAGCTTGACCGTACGGGGGACGATCATCAGGCCGATCAGCAGCGAGGCGATCGGGTCGGCGGCCTGCCAGCCGGTGGCCAGGATGATGCTGGCCGAGACCAGCACGGTGACCGAGCCGAGCGCGTCCGCGAGCACCTCCAGATAGGCGCCACGCACATTGAGGCTGTCCTTCTGCCCGCGCACCAACAGCGACAGGGAGACCATGTTGGCCACCAGGCCGACGAGGGCGAAGACGATCGTCAGCCCGCCCCGGGTCTCGGCGGGCGTGATGAAACGCTGGACCGCCTCGTAGAGCAGATAGCCGCCCACGCCGAGCAGCAGCAGGCAGTTGGCCAGAGCGGCGAGGATCTCGGCCCGGGCGTAGCCGAAGGTCCGGTTGAGTCCGGCCGGCTTGTTGGCGAAGTGGATCGCCATCAGCGCCATGCCCAGCCCCAGTGCATCGGTCGCCATATGGGCGGCGTCGGCGATCAGCGCGAGCGAGTCGGAGAGCAGACCACCGATGATCTCCACGACCATCACGGTGAGTGTGATGCACAGCGCGATCCGCAGCCGTCCCTTGTACCCGGCGGCCGCGGTGCCGGTGGGCGGCGGCCCGCCGTGCGAGTGCCCGTGATCGTGCCCAGCCCCCATGGGGACGCCTCCGGTCGTCTTGCGGAACCGGACCTGTATCGGCCCGAGAAGGCCAGTGAACTACGGGTAGGGGGTATCCGGCAACACGGTACTGAACACCGTTGTCATGTGCTCTGACCTGCGGAAACGATGGCAGGTCAGGGCGGTCGAGCAGTCAGTGCGGATCAGTCGGCGAGTGCCCCGGGGTGGCGCAGGCACCAGCCCTCCCAGGCCGACTCGACCATCTCTCGCACCCCGCGCCGGGCCGTCCAGCCCAGCTCCTCGGACATCCGTGCGGCGGAGGCGACGGCTCTGGCCGCGTCGCCGGGCCGGCGCGGCTCGGTCTGCGGCTTGATCGGGTGACCGGTGACCTCGCCCACCAGATCGGCGAGCTCGCGCACCGAGACGCCCTCGCCGCGGCCGATGTTCACGGTCAGGTCCCCGGAGCCGTCCTGCTCCGCCAGCCGGCGGGCCACCGCGAGATGCGCGTCGGCGAGATCGGCGACGTGGATGTAGTCGCGGATGCAGGTCCCGTCCGGCGTCGGATAGTCGTCGCCGAAGATCCGGGGGGCCTCGCCGCGGGTCAGCCGGTCGAAGAACATCGGTATGACATTGAAGACGCCGGTGTCCGAGAGTTCCGGCTCGGTCGCTCCCGCCACATTGAAGTAGCGCAGACAGCCGGTGGACAGCGCGTGCGCCCTCCCGGTCGCCCGGACCAGCCACTCCCCGGCAAGCTTGGTCTCACCGTACGGATTGATCGGTGCGCAGGGAGTCTCCTCGGTGATGAGTCCCACGTCCGGTACGCCGTACACGGCGGCCGAGGAGGAGAAGACGAAGCTCCGCACACCGGCCGCGACCACGGCCTCCAGCAGGACGGCTAGCCCCGAGACGTTCTCCCGGTAGTAGAGCAGTGGCTTCTCGACGGACTCACCGACCTGCTTCTTCGCTGCGAGATGCACCACACCGGTCACCGCGTGCTCGGCGAGCGTACGGTCGAGCAGCGCGCGGTCGGCGGCCGAGCCGCGGATCAGCGGTACATCGGCCGGGAGCCGGTCGCGGATGCCGGTCGAGAGGTCGTCGAGCACGACCACCCGCTCCCCGGCAGCCGCCATGGCCCGCACCACATGTGCCCCGATATAGCCCGCTCCGCCTGTGATCAGCCATGTCATACCCGTCAGCCTAGGTCTATGCCCCTGCGGCGCGTGAGCCGAGGGGGAGACCGGTACCCCCGCGGTTTGTGAGCCGGGGCCGGGATCGACGATGATGATCGCGGGCGGCGCCGCATGATGCCGGTCCACCCCGAACGGAGCTCGAACGGGCAGTGAACTCCCGCTTCCGTTCATCCGATAGCCTCTGCCGACGTGCCGCCGGCCCGCATCCGGGCCGCACCGTCGCGCGCCGACCCTGTCAGCACCAAGGAGTGAGTTCGTCTGTCGACCGCCATCCTCACCGGTGCACCGGTACCCGGATCGTCGCTCGAGGACGATCTGAGGTCGCTGGGCTTCGACGTGCAGGCCGCCGCTGATGTCACCGAGGCCGCCGAGCTGCTCTCCGCGGCTCCCGCCGACGTCCGCGTCGCACTCGTCGATCCCCGTTTCGTCGGACACGTCCACGCCCTCCGGCTCGGACTGACCGACCCCCGCTTCCCCGCCGCCACCGTCCCCGGTGCGCTCACCGCACAGCCGGAGGCGCGTCCCGCGCTGGCCCGTGCCCTGCGCAGCGCCACCGCGGCCATCGGTGCGGGCGTCCCCCTGGGGCGGGCCGGCGGCGCGGACACCGTGCCCGCCACCGACCGCACCGTGCCGGGACACCTCGCCATCGCGCTGGAGTCCGAGGGCACCGCCGTGCAGCGCCCGGAGCTCGGCTCGCTCGTCGCGGCCGTCCCCGTCGACCAGGCCGCCCGGGCCACGGCGCAGTCCGCCGTGGCCGCGGTCGACGACGAGGCGGTACGGCTGCGCAGCGCCGTGAAGGCCCGCGACGGCTTCTTCACCACGCACTTCATCAGCCCGTACTCGCGTTACATCGCCCGCTGGTGCGCGCGCCGCGGCCTCACCCCGAACCAGGTCACCACCGCCTCCCTGCTCACCGCGCTGATCGCGGCGGGCTGCGCGGCGACCGGCAGCCGCGGCGGGTACATCGCCGCCGGACTGCTGCTGCTCTTCTCCTTCGTCCTGGACTGCACCGACGGGCAGCTCGCCCGTTACTCGCTGCAGTACTCGACGATGGGCGCCTGGCTGGACGCCACGTTCGACCGGGCCAAGGAGTACGCGTACTACGCGGGCCTCGCCCTCGGCGCGGCCCGCAACGGCGACGACGTATGGGCGCTCGCCCTCGGTGCGATGGTGCTGCAGACCTGCCGCCATGTCGTCGACTTCTCGTTCAACGAGGCCAACCACGACGCGGTCGCCAATTCGAGCCCGACGGCAGCCCTCTCCGACAAGCTCGACAGCGTCGGCTGGACGGTCTGGCTGCGCCGGATGATAGTGCTGCCGATCGGCGAGCGCTGGGCGATGATCGCCGTGCTGACCGCGGTGACGACCCCGCGGATCGTCTTCTACGCTCTGCTGATCGGCTGCTCCGTCGCCGCCTGCTACACCACCGCCGGCCGCCTGCTGCGTTCGCTGACCCGCAAGGCACAGCGCACCGACCGGGCCGCTCAGGCGCTCGCCGACCTCGCGGACTCCGGGCCGCTGGCCGGCCTCGTCGTGGCGAGGGGACCCCGCATCCGGGGCGGATGGGCCGCCCCGGTGGTGGCCCTCGTCGGTGCGGCCGCCCTGATCGGCGCCGCTCTGCTGCAGCCGTTCGGCAGCCGGCAGATGATCGTCGCCGCGGTGTTCTACGCGGTCTGCTCCGGCGTCGCCGTCGCCCGCCCCCTCAAGGGCGCACTCGACTGGCTCGTACCCCCGATATTCCGGGCGGCGGAGTACTGCACGATCCTCGCTCTGGCCGCCCGCAGCGATCTCGACCAAGCCCTTCCTGCGGCTTTCGGTCTGATTTCGGCCGTTGCCTACCATCACTACGACACGGTGTACCGCATTCGCGGGGGCACTGGCGCGCCGCCCCGGTGGCTGGTGCGAACGATCGGTGGGCACGAGGGCCGGACCCTGGTGGTGGCCGTACTCGCCGCCGTACTCACTCAGCATTCAGGTTTCACCGTGGCACTCACCGCTCTCGCGGTGGCCGTGGCCGTGGTGGTGCTCGCCGAGTCCATCCGCTTCTGGGTGTCCTCCGGAGCACCTGCTGTTCACGACGAAGGAGAACCCGCATGATCGGCCTCGTACTCGCAGCCGGTGCAGGACGGCGTCTGCGCCCCTACACCGACACGCTTCCGAAGGCCCTGGTGCCGGTCGACGGCGAGAAGACCGTGCTCGACCTGACGCTCGCCAACTTCGCGGAGATCGGCCTCACCGAGGCCGCGATCGTCGTCGGCTACCGCAAGGAGGCCGTGTACGACCGCAAGGCCGAGCTGGAGGCGAAGTACGGCCTGACGCTCCACCTCGTCGACAACGACAAGGCCGAGGAGTGGAACAACGCCTACTCCCTGTGGTGCGCCCGCGAGGTGCTGAAGCGGGGCGTCATCCTCGCCAACGGCGACACCGTGCACCCGGTCTCCGTGGAGAAGACGCTCCTCGCCGCCCGCGGCAACGGCCAGAAGATCATCCTCGCCCTCGACACGGTGAAGAACCTCGCCGACGAGGAGATGAAGGTCATCACCGACGGCGACAAGGGCGTCCAGCGGATCACCAAGCTGATGGACCCGGCCACCGCGACCGGCGAGTACATCGGCGTCACCCTGATAGAGCCCGAGGCCGCCGAGGAGCTCGCCGACGCCCTGCGGGCGACGTTCGAGCGCGACCCCGACCTCTACTACGAGGACGGCTACCAGGAGCTCGTCAACCGCGGCTTCACCGTCGATGTGGCTCCCATCGGCGAAGTGACGTGGGTCGAGATCGACAACCACGACGACCTTGCGAAGGGCCGTGAGATCGCGTGCCAGTACTGACCCGGCTCATCCCGTCCCCGGTCGTCGTCGACATCCGTCGCGGCGCCCTGGACGACCTGGCCGGCCTCCTCGCCGACCAGCGGATCTCCAACTCCGGCAAGCTCGCCGTCGCGATCAGCGGCGGCTCGGGCCGGGTCCTGCGCGAACGGCTGTCCCCGGTGTTGCCGGGTGCCCACTGGTATCAGGTCGCCGACGGCACGATCGACTCCGCCGTGCAGCTCGCCGACGAGATCAAGGGCAACCGGTACGACGCCGTGGTCGGCCTCGGCGGCGGCAAGATCATCGACGTCGCCAAGTACGCCGCGGCACGCGTCGGCATGCCGATGGTCGCGGTTGCGACGAACCTCTCGCACGACGGTCTCTGCTCGCCCGTGGCGACCCTGGACAATGACAACGGACGGGGCTCGTACGGAGTGCCCACGCCTATCGCCGTCGTCATCGATCTCGACATCATCCGCGAGGCGCCCGCCCGCTTCGTCCGCTCGGGCATCGGCGACGCGGTCTCCAACATCTCCTGCGTGGCCGACTGGGAGCTCGCCCACGAGGTCAAGGGCGAGGAGATCGACGGGCTGGCGGCCGCCATGGCCCGGCAGGCGGGTGAGGCCGTGCTGCGCCACCCCGGAGGGGTCGACGACGACGCATTCCTGAAGGTGCTCGCCGAGGGCCTGGTGCTCACCGGTATCTCCATGTCGGTCGCCGGGGATTCCCGGCCGGCCTCGGGCGCCTGCCACGAGATCAACCACGCCTTCGATCTGCTGTACCCCAAGCGCGCCGCCAGCCACGGCGAACAGGTCGGCCTCGGCGCCTGCTTCGCCATGTATCTGCGAGGTGCGCGGGAGGAGTCGCTGCTGATGGTGGCCACCCTGCGCCGGCATGGGCTGCCGGTCCTGCCCGACGACATCGGCTTCACCGCCGACGAGTTCGTCCAGGCCGTCGACTACGCCCCGCAGACGCGGCCGGGACGCTTCACGATCCTCGAACACCTCAACCTGTCCACCGACCAGATCAGGGACGCGTACGCCGACTATGCCAAGACCATCAGTAGCTGAACTCCGTCCGGTCGTTCACCCGAAGGGTGTGAAGGACCGGCGCAGCGGTGAACACTGGGCCGGGCGCATGTACATGCGGGAGATCTCGCTGCACATAGACCGGTACCTGGTGAACACCAAGATCACGCCGAACCAACTGACCTACCTGATGACGGTCTGCGGCGTCCTCGCTGCCCCGGCCCTGCTGGTGCCCGGGATCGCGGGCGCCGTCCTCGGTGTGGTGATGGTCCAGCTCTATCTGCTGCTCGACTGCATCGACGGCGAGGTCGCCCGTTGGAAGAAGCAGTTCTCGCTCGGCGGCGTCTACCTGGACCGCGTCGGCGCCTACCTCTGCGACGCCGCGGTGCTGGTCGGCTTCGGCCTGCGCGCGGCTGATCTCTGGGGCTCCGGGCGGATCGACTGGCTGTGGGCCTTCCTCGGCACCCTCGCCGCCCTCGGCGCCGTCCTGATCAAGGCCGAGACCGACCTCGTCGGCGTCGCCCGTCACCAGGGCGGACTGCCGCCGGTCAAGGAGGCGGCGTCGGAGCCGCGCTCGTCCGGTCTGGCGCTGGCCCGCAAAGCCGCCGCGGCGCTGAAGTTCCACCGCCTGGTGCTCGGAATCGAGGCATCCCTGCTGATCCTGGTCCTCGCGGTCCTGGACGCGGTCAGGGGCGACCTGTTCTTCTCCCGGTTGGGCGTCGCCGTGCTGGCCGGTATCGCCCTCGTACAGACGCTGCTGCACCTGGTCTCGGTCCTGGCGTCGAGCAGGCTGAAGTGAGCACCCCCATGAAGCTCGGCGCGGTCATCATCACGATGGGCAACCGTCCTGACGAGCTGCGCGCCCTCCTCGATTCGGTCGCCAAGCAGGACGGCGACCGGATCGAGGTGGTGGTCGTCGGCAACGGCGCCCCGGTTCCGGACGTCCCCGCAGGGGTACGGACCGTCGAGCTCCCCGAGAACCTCGGCATCCCCGGCGGCCGCAACGTCGGCATCGAGGCGTTCGGCCCGTCCGGCGCCGACGTCGACGCGCTGCTCTTCCTCGACGACGACGGGCTGCTGCCGCTGACCGACACTGCCGAACTGTGCCGGCAGGCGTTCGAGCAGGACCCGAAGCTGGGGATCATCAGCTTCCGCATCGCCGACCCGGACACCGGCGTCACCCAGCGCCGCCACGTGCCACGTCTGCGCGCCGCCGACCCGATGCGCTCGTCGCGGGTGACGACCTTCCTGGGCGGCGCCAACGCCGTCCGTACCCAGGTCCTCGCCGAGGTCGGCGGGCTGCCGGGCGACTTCTTCTACGCGCACGAGGAGACGGATCTCGCCTGGCGGGCACTGGACGCCGACTGGATGATCGACTACCGCGCCGACATGGTCCTGAACCACCCGACCACCGCCCCGTCACGGCACGCGGTCTACCACCGCATGGTGGCGAGGAACCGGGTCTGGCTGGCGCGCCGCAACCTGCCCGCGCTCCTGGTCCCCGTCTACCTCGGTGTCTGGCTGCTGCTGACTCTGCTCCGCAAGCCCTCGGGCCCCGCGCTGAAGGCATGGTTCGGCGGCTTCCGGGAAGGCTGGACCAAGCCCTGCGGACCACGCCGTCCGATGAAGTGGCGCACGGTATGGCGGCTGACCAGACTCGGCCGACCGCCCGTGATCTGAGAAGCTCTCCTCTGAGAGCATGAGGCGTATCTATTTCTTACGGGACCTGTCCGCCTGACCGCGACCGCGACTGGCTGCGCATCTTGAATAACGAAAGTTTCATCTGGTGAGTGACACAACCCACGACGGTGCGGTCGCGCTGAGCACCCCGCCATCCGCCGACGACGGCCTGAGCGCCGCCGCGCTGGCAGGCAAGTACGGCCTGACGGTGAGCGGCGCCCGGCCCGGGCTGTTCGAGTACGTCCAGCAGCTCTGGGGCCGCCGCCACTTCATCATGGCGTTCTCCCGGGCCAAGCTGACCGCCCAGTACAGCCAGGCCAAGCTCGGCCAGCTGTGGCAGGTGGCCACGCCGCTCCTCAACGCCCTGGTCTACTACTTGATCTTCGGGCTGATCCTGGGCACCAGGAAGGGCATGACCCTGGAGATCTTCATCCCCTTCCTGGTGACGGGCGTCTTTGTCTTCACCTTCACGCAGAGCTCGGTCATGGCGGGCGTACGGGCGATCTCGGGCAACCTCGGACTGGTCCGTGCCCTGCACTTCCCCCGCGCGTCGCTGCCCATCTCGTTCTCGCTGCAGCAGCTCCAGCAGCTGCTGTTCTCGATGATCGTGCTGGCGGTCGTGGCGATCGGCTTCGGCAGCTACCCGTCGCTCTCCTGGCTGCTGATCGTTCCCGCGCTGGTCATGCAGTTCGTCTTCAACACCGGCCTGGCGCTGATCATGGCCCGGCTCGGCAGCAGGACCCCCGACCTCGCCCAGCTGATGCCGTTCATCATGCGGACCTGGATGTACGCGTCCGGTGTCATGTTCTCCATTCCGGTCATGCTCAAGGACAAGCCGGAGTGGATCGCGAGCACGCTGCAGTACAACCCGGCCGCGATCTACATGGACCTGATCCGTTTCGCGCTGATCGACGGCTACGGCTCCGAGAACCTGCCGCCGCACGTCTGGATCGTCGGTCTCGCCTGGGCGGTCTTCATCGGTCTCGCGGGCTTTGTGTACTTCTGGAAGGCAGAGGAACGGTACGGCCGTGGCTGAGGACAACACTTCGGGGCGCGTCCCCACCGTCATCGCCGACGATGTGCACATCGTGTACCGGGTCAATGGCACCGGCGGAGGCAAGGGCAGTGCCACCGCGGCGCTGAGCCGGATGCTGCGCCGCGGCAAGGGCGAGGCGCGCGGAGTCCGGAAGGTGCACGCGGTACGCGGTGTCACCTTCACCGCCTACCGGGGCGAGGCCATCGGCCTCATCGGGACCAATGGCTCCGGCAAGTCGACCCTGCTGCGGGCCATCGCGGGTCTGCTGCCGACCGAGCACGGCAAGGTGTACACGGACGGACAGCCGTCGCTGCTCGGTGTGAACGCGGCGCTGATGAGCGATCTGACCGGCGAGCGGAACGTGGTGCTCGGCGGGCTCGCGATGGGCATGACGCGCGAGGAGATCCGCGAGCGCTACCAGGGGATCGTCGACTTCTCGGGCATCAACGAGAAGGGCGACTTCATCACCCTGCCGATGCGGACGTACTCCTCCGGTATGGCCGCCCGGCTCCGGTTCTCCATCGCCGCCGCCAAGAACCATGACGTCCTCATGATCGACGAGGCGCTGGCCACCGGTGACCGCAAGTTCCAGATCCGCTCCGAGAAGCGCATCCGCGAGCTGCGCAAGGAGGCGGGCACGGTCTTCCTGGTCAGCCACAGCAACAAGTCCATCAGGGACACCTGCGACCGGGTGCTCTGGCTGGAGAAGGGCGAGCTGCTGATGGACGGCCCGACCGACGAGGTCCTCAAGGCGTACGAGCGGGAGACCGGGAAGTAGACCCCTTCGCCGTCCTCCCTCACGGCAGCGGCCTCCGCCGGAGGACTCCGGCGGAGGCCGCTGCCGTGTCCGGATCATGGACCCCCGACGGGCGTGCACCGTTCCCTGCGCCACGCCAGGGGCGATCTCCTCCCGCCGGATGACGTCAATTTCCTTGCGCGCGGGGAAGGTTGGCGAGGAGCGCGGCGTTGTCGCAGTGCGCACTGCACCCGGGCGTATGGCTGAGCGTTGTACAACGTAAGCTGTACCGGTGCTGATTCGTAGCAAGTGGGGCGATACCGCCTGGGAGTACCGCCCCTAGCTCCTGTGCGCTCGGGAGAGCGGGCGGCGTGTCCGGAATGGGATGTTTTGGGTCGGCAGTGTAGAACGGGAGATGTGACGGCAATGACGGAAAATCTCCAGCTCCGAGGTGTATATGCCGTCCCCGCGCCGGGCGGTCCGAGGTGACTCGTACCCGGCAGGCGCGCCATGACGCCGCCGTACCCGCCACGCTCGACAAGGCCGCGGACGAGAACTTTCCGGTGGCCCCGTTCTTTCTGCCACGCGCCTGGCGTAACGATCTGATGGCCGTGTACGGATACGCCCGCCTCGTCGACGACATCGGCGACGGCGACCTCGCCCCCGGCGGCGCCGACGCCCGCCACCTCGGCATCGACCCGGCACAGGCCGATGACCGGCTCGCGATGCTCGACGCCTTCGAGGCCGATCTGCACCGCGTCTTCGACCCTGCGGGCGACGGCCCGCGCCACCCGCTGCTGCGGGCACTGCGCCCCACCGTGCGGCGCTGCTCGCTCACCCCCGAACCGTTCCTCGGGCTCATCGAGGCGAACCGGCAGGACCAGAAGGTCCGGCGGTACGGGACGTACGGGGAGCTGCTCGCCTACTGCGAGCTCTCCGCCAATCCCGTCGGCCGGCTGGTCCTCCAGATCACCGGGACCGCGAGCCCCGAGCGGATCCGTCGCTCCGACGCCGTGTGCACCGCCCTGCAGATCGTCGAGCACCTCCAGGACGTCACCGAGGACCTCGGCCGCGATCGGATCTATCTGCCGGCCGAGGACCTGGCCCGGTTCCATGTCACCGAGGCCGACCTGGCAACCCGTTCCGGGGGCGCATCGGTGCGCGCACTGGTTGCATACGAAGCAGAACGCGCCCGGAACCTGCTGAATGAAGGTACCCACCTCGTGGGTAGCGTCCACGGCAGGCTCAAGCTGCTTCTCGCCGGATTTGTCGGAGGGGGGCGTGCCGCCCTCACCGCGATCGCGGCCGCCGGGTTCGACGTACTGCCCGGACCGCCCAAGCCCACCAAGCCCAGCCTGCTGCGCGAGGTGGGAGTTGTCTTGCGAAGAGCGCGTAGAGAGGGGTGAGCCGGACCGTGGAGGGACAGACGACGTACATGGCGGCGCCGGTACAGGCCGCATACAGTTACTGCGAGGCCGTCACCGGACAGCAGGCGCGTAACTTCGCGTACGGAATCAGGCTGCTGCCCACCGAGAAGCGACAGGCCATGTCGGCGTTGTACGCCTTCTCCCGCCGGGTCGACGACATCGGCGACGGAGAGCTGGACCCGCAGACCAAGCGAACCCGGCTGGAGAGCACCCGCGCACTCCTGGACCGGATCCGGGACGGTGCGGTCGACGAGGACGACACCGACCCGGTCGCCGTCGCGCTCGCCGACGCCGCACGCCGGTTCTCGCTGCCGCTCGGCGGGCTCGACGAGCTGATCGACGGCGTCCTGATGGACGTGCGCGGCGCGACGTACGAGACGTGGGACGACCTCAAGGCCTACTGCCGGTGTGTCGCCGGAGCCATCGGGCGGCTCAGCCTGGGTGTCTTCGGGACGGAACCGGGCGCGCCAGGCGCGGACCGGGCCGCGGAGTACGCCGATACGCTCGGCCTCGCCCTGCAGCTCACCAACATCCTCCGCGACGTCCGCGAGGACGCGGGCAACGGACGCACGTACCTGCCCTCCGACGACCTCGCCAAGTTCGGCTGCTCCGTCGGTTTCCACCGGGCCACGCCGCCGCCGGGTTCCGACTTCGCGGGCCTGGTCCACTTCGAGGTCCGACGCGCGCGTGCCCTCTTCGCCGAGGGGTACCGGCTGCTACCGATGCTGGACCGCCGCAGCGGAGCCTGTGTCGCCGCCATGGCCGGTATCTACCGACGGCTGCTCGACCGGATCGAGCGCGACCCGGAGGCGGTGCTGCGCGGCCGGGTCTCGCTGCCGGGCCATGAGAAGGCGTACGTCGCGGTGCGTGGCCTGTCGGGTCTGGACGCGCGGTACATTTCGCGCCGAGCGGCCCGGGGGCGTGTCTGATGCGTATCACGCACAACTCGCGCAACATGTGGATCACGGACCATCGGTCTCTCCGACGGGCAACCCTCCGACGGGATGACGCGTCCCTGACTGAAACGACGTGCCTGATCGAGATGACCCGCCCAACCGGGACGAACCGGCAGAAACGGAAGGGGGACGCATGACCGACGAGGCCCTGCGCTCCTCCCGCGCCGTCGTGATCGGCGGCGGACTCGCCGGCATCACCGCGACCCTCCGGCTCGCCGACGCCGGGGTTGACGTGACCCTGCTCGAAGGACGGCCCCGGCTCGGCGGACTCGCCTTCTCCTTCCGTCGTGGCGAACTGACGGTCGACAACGGGCAGCATGTCTATCTCCGCTGCTGCACCGCCTACCGCTGGTTCCTCGACCGGGTCGAGGGCGCCCGTCTGGCACCCCTGCAAAACCGTTTGGACGTGCCCGTTCTCGATGTCGGACGCCCCTCGGGGCCCCGGCTCGGACGGCTGCGCCGCAATGCGCTTCCCGTTCCGTTCCACCTCGCCGCCGGACTTGCCGGCTATCCGCACCTCTCGCTCGCCGAACGGGCGTCCGTCGGGCGCGCCGCACTGGCGCTCGGCCGCCTCGACCCGGACGACCCGGCGCTCGACACCATCGACTTCGGCAGTTGGCTGGCCCGGCACGGACAGTCCCCGCGCACCATCGAGGCCCTCTGGGACCTGGTCGGCGTCGCCACCCTCAACGCCACCGCACCGAACTCCTCGCTGGCCCTCGCCGCGAAGGTCTTCAAGACCGGACTCCTCTCCGAGCCCGGTGCCGCCGACATCGGCTGGGCGAGCGTGCCGCTCGGCGAGGTCCACGACACGCTGGCCCGCAAGGCGCTCGACTCCGCAGGGGTACGGACCGAGCTGCGCACCAAGGCCGACAGCCTCTCCCGTACCGACGACGGACGCTGGATCGTCGCCACGGGCGCCGAACGGATCGAGGCGGACACCGTCGTCCTCGCCGTCCCGCAGCGCGAGACCCACGGCCTGCTGCCCGAGGGGGCACTCGACGCGCCGGACAGGCTGCTCGACATCGGCACCTCGCCGATCCTGAATGTGCACGTCGTCTACGACCGCAAGGTGCTGCGCCGTCCGTTCTTCGCCGCGCTCGGCTCCCCGGTCCAGTGGGTCTTCGACCGTACGGACGCCTCCGGGCTCACCGGTCCCGGGCAGTACCTCGCGGTCTCCCAGTCCGCGGCCGACGACGAGATCGACCTGCCCGTCGCCGAACTGCGCAGCCGCTACCTGCCCGAACTGGAGCGGCTGCTGCCCGCCGCCCGCGGAGCCGGCATCAGGGACTTCTTCGTCACCCGGGAGCGCACGGCGACCTTCGCCCCCGCCCCCGGCGTCGGCCGGTTGCGCCCCGGACCCCGCACTCGTACCCCCGGCCTTCATCTGGCCGGAGCATGGACGGCCACGGGCTGGCCCGCGACGATGGAGGGCGCTGTCCGCAGCGGGTTCAGCGCCGCCGACGCCGCGCTCTCCGCGCTCGGCCGCACCCATGAACATCCGCTGCAGGAGGCGGCATGAGCAGTACCACCGGAACAAGAGGAGAGTCAGTGACCCCGGCGAATCCGGCTTTCGACACCGTGGCAGACACCGCGGACGTCACCGCGCTTCTGGAGCGCGGACGGGCCATGTCCGCTCCGGTGCTCAGGGCCGCCGTTGAGCGGCTCGCACCGCCCATGGACACCGTCGCTGCCTACCACTTCGGCTGGATCGACGCTCAGGGCCGACCCGCCGACGGCGACGGCGGCAAGGCCGTCCGCCCCGCGCTCGCCCTGCTGTCCGCGGAGGCGGCGGGAGCCGCCGCCGAGGCCGGCATCCCCGGCGCCGTCGCCGTCGAACTCGTTCACAACTTCTCGCTGCTGCACGACGACCTGATGGACGGCGACGAGCAGCGCCGTCACCGCGACACCGTATGGAAGGTTCACGGCCCCGCCCAGGCGATCCTGGTCGGCGACGCGCTCTTCGCGCTGGCCAACGAGATCCTGCTGGAGCTCGGCACGGTCGAGGCGGGCCGTGCGGCCCGCCGGCTGACCACCGCCACCCGTAGGCTCATCGACGGGCAGGCCCAGGACATCTCCTACGAGCACCGCGAGCGGGTCACCGTCGAGGAGTGCCTGGAGATGGAGGGCAACAAGACGGGTGCCCTGCTCGCCTGCGCCGTGTCCATCGGCGCGGTGCTCGGTGGCGCCGACGACCGCACCGCCGACACCCTGGAGGCGTACGGCTACCACCTCGGCCTCGCCTTTCAGGCCGTCGACGATCTGCTCGGCATCTGGGGCGACCCGGAGTCCACCGGCAAGCAGACCTGGAGCGATCTGCGTCAGCGCAAGAAGTCCCTGCCGGTCGTCGCCGCGCTCGCCGCGGGCGGGCCGGCCTCGGAGCGCCTCGGCGAACTGCTCGCCGCGGACGCCAAGAGCAGCGACTTCGACAGTTTCTCCGAGGAGGAGTTCGCCGCCCGGGCGGCGCTCATCGAGGAGGCGGGCGGCCGCGAGTGGACCGCCCAGGAGGCCCGTCGGCAGCATGCGGTCGCCATCGAGGCGCTGCACGGTGTCGCCATGCCGGAAACCGTGCGGGCGCAGCTCACGGCGCTCGCGGACTTCGTCGTCGTACGAAAGAGATGATCACCATCCGCATATGACTCGCAGTCGCCGGCCGGGGCCCGTACCGGGCGCCGGCCGACGGAGACCCCAGCACAGCAGAGGACCAACTGCACGAAGGGGAAGCCATGACAGCGACGACCGACGGAAGCACCGGGGCTGTGAACCCCCGCGCAGCCTCGGCCAGCGAACCGACCGAATCAACCATCGCCGCGGACGACGTGCTCGCCGCCGCGCGGCGGGCCGCGGAACGCTCGGTGGAGCACCTCCTCGGCAGGCAGGACGTCCAGGGCTGGTGGAAGGGCGACCTCGCCACCAACGTCACGATGGACGCCGAGGACCTGCTGCTCCGTCAGTTCCTCGGCATTCAGGACCCGGCCACCGTCGAGGCGGCCGGACTTTTCATCCGCGGCGAGCAACTCGTCGACGGCACCTGGGCCACTTTCTACGGCGGCCCGGGAGACCTCTCCGCCACCATTGAGGCCTATGTCGCGCTGCGGCTGGCCGGAGACCGGCCGGACGAGCCGCACATGGCCCGCGCCTCCGGATGGATCCGGGAACAGGGCGGCGTCGCGGAGAGCCGCGTTTTCACCCGCATCTGGCTGGCCCTCTTCGGCTGGTGGAAGTGGGACGACCTGCCGGAGCTCCCACCGGAGCTGATGTTCTTCCCGAAGTGGGTCCCGCTCAACATCTACGACTTCGGCTGCTGGGCCCGGCAGACCATTGTGCCACTGACCGTCGTCTCGGCGAAGCGGCCGGTACGGCCGGCGCCCTTCACCCTCGACGAACTGCACACCGACCCGCTCGTCCCGAACCCGCCCAAGCGCCCCGCTCCGGCGGCCAGCTGGGACGGCGTCTTCCAGCGCCTCGACAGGGCACTGCACGTCTACCACAAGGTGGCCCCGCGCCGACTGCGCCGGATCGCCATGAACGTTGCGGCCCGCTGGATCATCGAACGCCAGGAGAACGACGGCTGCTGGGGTGGCATCCAGCCGCCCGCCGTGTACTCCGTCATCGCCCTGCACCTCCTCGGCTACGACCTCGACCACCCGGTGATGCGGGCCGGCCTGGATTCACTGAACCGGTTCGCCGTCTGGCGCGAGGACGGCGCCCGCATGATCGAGGCCTGTCAGTCGCCGGTCTGGGACACCTGCCTCGCCACCATCGCGCTCGCCGATGCCGGAGTCAGCCCCGACCATCCCGCGCTCGTGAAAGCGGCGGACTGGATGCTCGGCGAGGAGATCGTCAGGCCCGGCGACTGGTCCGTGCGCCGACCACAACTGGACCCGGGCGGATGGGCGTTCGAGTTTCACAACGACAACTACCCGGACATCGACGACACCGCCGAGGTGGTCCTCGCGCTGCGCCGGGTCCGGCACCCGAACCCGACCGGCATCGAGGCCGCCATCGAACGCGGGGTGCGTTGGAACCTCGGCATGCAGTCCCGCAACGGCGCCTGGGGTGCATTCGACGCCGACAACACCAGCCCGTTCCCCAACCGGCTGCCGTTCTGCGACTTCGGAGAGGTCATCGACCCGCCGTCCGCCGATGTCACCGGACACGTGGTGGAGATGCTCGCCATGGAGGGGCGGTCCGACCACCCCGCCGTCCGGCGCGGCATCGAGTGGCTGCTCGCCGAACAGGAGGCGAGTGGTGCCTGGTTCGGCCGTTGGGGCGTCAACTACGTATACGGAACCGGGTCGGTGGTGCCCGCCCTGATCGCTGCCGGGCTGCCCGCCGCTCATCCGGCGATCCGCCGGGCGGTCGGCTGGCTGGAATCCGTGCAGAACGACGACGGCGGCTGGGGCGAGGACCTGCGCTCGTACCGGGAGGAGAAGTGGATCGGGCACGGCTCGTCCACCGCCTCCCAGACCGCCTGGGCGCTCCTCGCCCTCCTCGCCGCCGGCCGGCAGGACAGTACGGCGGTGACCCGGGGCATCGCCTGGCTGACCGAGGCCCAGCAGGCCGACGGGTCCTGGGACGAGCCGTACTTCACCGGGACCGGGTTCCCGTGGGACTTCTCCATCAACTACCACCTCTACCGGCAGGTCTTCCCGCTCACCGCACTCGGTCGGTATGTGTACGGCGACCCGTTCGCCGCCCGGACGGCCACCCTCGAGGGGGCCTGATGGGCGATACCCCGGGGGCGCCCGGCCCCGCAGCGCCTCTGCTGATCGCCTGCGCGCTCGGCATCGAGCGACTTGCCCTGCGCAGCGGCAGAGGAAAGGCCGGCGACGCCCCTGGTCCGGTGACCGTGCTCCGTACGGGCATGGGCCCGCGAGCCGCCGAGACGGCCGTGGAACGCGCGCTCGCCCAGGACCGGGCGCACGGCTCCGCGGTCATCGCCTCCGGGTTCTGTGCCGGGCTCGCACCCGGCATGCACCCCGGGGACCTGGTGGTCGCCGACGAGACCCGGGAAGCCGGGGACTCGACTGCCTGTACCGGTGCGGGTCTGCTCGCCGAGGCCCTCGCCAGAGCAGTGCCGGGCCGCACCGTCCACACCGGTCCGCTGATCGGTTCCGGCCATGTCGTACGCGGACATGAGCGGGCCGAGCTGCGGGCCACCGGGGCGATCGCGGTGGACATGGAGTCCGCCGCCACTCTTCGCACCGCCCTGCGCACCGGGCCGCGCCCGGTTGCGGCTGTACGGGTGGTCGTGGACGCTCCGGAGCACGAGCTCGTCCGTATCGGCACGGTACGCGGTGGAATATCAGCCTTCCGCGTTCTTCGTGCCGTCCTACCGGCTTTCTATGAATGGCACCGATCTTTGCTGCTCCCCAGGAGGTGAGCTAGATGGCCATGCCGCTCCGTCAGACCATCAAGGTTGCGACGTACCTCATTGAACAAAAGCTCCGCAAGCGGGACAAGTTCCCGTTGATTGTCGAGCTGGAGCCTTTGTTCGCCTGCAATCTGGCGTGCGAGGGCTGCGGAAAGATCCAGCATCCGGCCGGGGTCCTGAAACAGCGCATGCCGGTGGCCCAGGCCGTCGGCGCGGTGCTGGAATCGGGTGCCCCGATGGTTTCCATCGCGGGGGGCGAACCCCTGATGCACCCGCAGATCGACGAAATCGTGCGGCAACTGGTCGCGCGGAGGAAGTACGTCTTCCTCTGCACCAACGCGATGCTGCTCCGCAAGAAGATCGAGAAATTCACGCCGTCGCCGTATTTCGCCTTCGCGGTGCACATCGACGGACTGCGCGAGCGGCACGACGAATCGGTTGCCAAGGAAGGCGTGTTCGACGAGGCGGTGGCGGCGATCAAGGAGGCCAAGCGGCGCGGCTTCCGGGTCACCACGAACTCCACGTTCTTCAACACCGACACCCCGCAGACCATCATCGAGGTCCTCAACTACCTCAATGACGATCTGAAGGTCGACGAGATGATGATCTCGCCCGCCTACGCGTACGAGAAGGCGCCCGACCAGGAGCACTTCCTCGGCGTCGAGCAGACCCGCGAGCTTTTCAAGAAGTCCTTCGCGGGCGGCAACCGGGCCCGCTGGCGGCTGAACCACTCGCCGCTCTTCCTGGACTTCCTGGAGGGCAAGGCGGACTTCCCGTGCACGGCCTGGGCGATCCCCAACTACTCCCTCTTCGGCTGGCAGAGGCCCTGCTATCTGATGAGCGACGGGTACGTCCCGACGTACCGGGAACTCATCGAGGAGACCGACTGGGACAAGTACGGACGCGGCAAGGACCCGCGCTGCGCCAACTGCATGGCGCACTGCGGCTACGAGCCGACCGCCGTCCTCGCCACCATGGGGTCGCTGAAGGAGTCCCTGCGCGCCGCGCGGGAAACCGTCTCCGGGAACCGGTGACGTCATGACCGCTGGAGAACCAGTCGCACTGGGTCTCCCCGAGCTGCCGGCCCGGCCGCTCGCGATGCGCCGTCCCTCGCGGCGCATCCAGGTCGGGTCGGTGGCGGTCGGTGGGGATGCGCCGGTGTCGGTGCAGTCGATGACCACGACCCGTACGTCGGACGTCGGTGCGACGTTGCA